>NZ_CP082333.1:150000-1551250 GCF_019890935.1 Exiguobacterium acetylicum | reverse complement strand
CGATCGAGAGATTGATCAACCAGTAGTCGAGCGCATAAACCGCTTGGCGGTTCTCTTTCGTCGTTGCATCGATGATGATTGCGCTCATTGCCGGCCGACCAAGATTACTCGTCACCGAGAAGACAGCGTAGATGACCATGAACAACAACATCCAGTCGAGTGTCAATGAGATCGTCATCGTGATGAACGTCAGCGCTGTGAGCGCAGAAGTCGTGACGAGCAGACGTTTGCGGGAAAAGCGGTCGGCAAGATATCCGCCGAGTAGATTCGTGATGAAGCTGACGAAGACCATCGCGATCAAAAATGCACCGGCGATGACTTCGTTGAATGCCCGGACAAACAAGAGGGCCATGAACGGCATGATGGAGAACGAGACAGCCCGGTTGAAAAACGATGTGATGAGACGTACTTTAATTGGTTTCGGTATTTCTTTCCATTTCATATTGTCACCTTCCATTCTCTACCTGTATCATAAACAAGACAAGACAGAGGAAAAATGGACGTCATTAAAAAAAGATGTCCCCTTTTAAGGAGGAGAAGGACGATGGATGCTTATCTTTTTATGTTATGGAAGACTTGCCGAAATGGACACTACTCGATTGCGACGCTTGCCGACGCCATCCATCTCAGTCCTAAACAAACGAAACGATATCTCAATAAATGGCAGGAAGACGGTTGGATTGGTTACACGAGTGGTCGCGGACGAGGCAACTTAAGTGAACTCGTCTGGTTGCGTCACGTTGAACGGGAATATGCGAAACGTATGCTCGAGCGGATCGACCGTGACTCGATCGAATCGGTGACGGAGGAACTGACATGGGACTGGTCGCCAGCGCAAGCAGGACGCTTCATGCGGCAACTCGAACGAAAATTCGGCTATACACAGACAACGTCTGATGCGTTATTGATTCCGCGAAAACGGAATTTCTTAACGACCCACCCGTTAGAAGCAGCGGATATCCATAGTGCCCACCTCGTCCAGAACGTCTTCAACCGGCTGTTTACGATCGATGTCGACGGCAACATCCAAGGTGAACTCGCCCATCATTATATTTGGAACGGAACGACGCTCAGCCTCTTCTTACGGAAGGACGTCCGCTTTCATGACGGCTCGCTCCTGACGAGTAAGGAAGTGACGAAGAGTCTGCGTGCTTTGATCAAATATCCGGCTTACGCCTATTCCTACCGGCACGTGAAACAAATCGTCTCGAACGGTCCGTACCGGGTCGATCTCACACTCGATCAGCGCCGGAGTTCAATTTTGCCGCAACTTGCCTCGATACATACGAGCATCATCAAGGATGGCATTGGGACAGGACCGTTCCAACTGACGCAACATGACGACAAGAAAACCGTTCTGACAGCG
Organism: Exiguobacterium acetylicum; assembly: GCF_019890935.1. Taxonomy (NCBI): domain Bacteria; kingdom Bacillati; phylum Bacillota; class Bacilli; order Caryophanales; genus Exiguobacterium; species Exiguobacterium acetylicum. The sequence goes on along the minus strand of NZ_CP082333.1, from coordinate 1,549,884 downwards.
TTCCCGAATTACTTTGGCATCCGTGCCCTGCTCGACCGGATTGAGTTCATCCAGATGCCGGAGCAATATGACCCGGTCTACCGGACATCGGCATCTGACTCCAGTCCGATTGATACGATCGCAACGCAATCCGGGTTTGGTCTCGTTTTGCTCCATCCACGCGCCGGTGGTCCGTTTGAATCAAAAGCCGCGCGACATTATATCCACCGGCTCGTCGCGGAAGTTCGTGGTGGCATTCACGACTTCCATGAACGGGCACAACCGAACGACTGTGGTTTTCTTGAGTCCTATAGTCAACCGTATACTGTCCCGGATGGTCCTGCCGTTTTGTTCACGCAACCGATCCGAATCAAGCTGACTGATTTTACGGACAAGGTGACACGCTGGCTCTGTCAGCGATTTGATCAAGACGGGATTCCGTACGAGTTCGTCGAGGTCGGCTTTGAAGAGAGCATCACGGATTTTCACGCTTACGATACGATTGATCTCGCCATCCATGCCGAAGTGTTCGAGCGAAATATCCAGTACGCCTTTTATCAGTTCATGACGAACACGTTCTCACCACCGATCCGACTGTTTCAGCAGATGCCAGAGATGTTGAAATTGATCGAACAATATGATGCGACACCGTTCGAAGACTGGCTTCCGATCCACCAATCGATCGAGCGTTACTTGATCGACGAATCGTATTTCATCCCGTTCTATCACGATACACGACTGATTCCGTATCCGATCGAATTGCAAAACATCACGATCGACTCTTTCGGTTACTTTGATTTCTCGAAGCTCTGGATTTCCAACCAATCGTGACGAATCGTTGACGAAATCTTGACCTGCTTGTGACAAAACGCACGATATTCTTTAATCTAGTATTTTAAATGTTGTATTAAAAGTGAGGCTGCGAAATACTAAGACTGTCTTTATTACTTAGTGAAAAGGAAGTGGTCTTATGTTATCAACCTCTACCATTCAAATCGTTCAATCGACTGTTCCCGTCCTTGCGTCGCACGGTGCCGCGATCACGAAAGTTTTTTATCAGCGCTTGTTTCAAGCTCATCCGGAACTGAAACACGTCTTCAATCAATCGAATCAACGGAGCGACCGCCAATCGCAAGCACTCGCAACCGCCGTGTATGCCGCTGCTGCTCACATCGATCGACTCGAGACGTTAAAACCGGTCTTATTACCCGTGCTCCATAAGCACCGCAGTCTACAAATTAAACCGGAGATGTATCCCATCGTCGGGCACGAATTGCTTGGAGCGATGCAAGATGTCTTAGGAGAAGCCGCAACGCCAGACATCTTGCACGCGTGGGGAGAAGCATACGGAGAGATTGCCAATCTGTTCATCACGCTTGAAGCCGAACTTTACGCACAGGATGAACAAGCGAAAGGTTTTTCCGGATATCAGACAGTCGAGATTTCGGATGTCGAGGAACAAGCAGATGGGATTCGCGCCTTGACCTTCCGCACGGACGGTCCACTCCCCGCTTATCGAGCCGGGCAATACATCACGGTGCGGATTCAAGACAAAGATGGCTTATGGCACAATCGTCAATACAGTCTGACGACGGCATCGAACATGGAAACATATACGATTGGTGTCAAACGAGAAGGCATCGTCTCGGACTATTTACATGCAGCGCAAGTCGGTGACACGGTGTTCATTAGTGCGCCGGCGGGTGCTTTTACACTCGATGCGTCAGACGAACCCGTCGTGCTGATTGCCGGTGGGATCGGGATCACACCGATGCTTGCGATGGCTGACAAAGCGTTAGCTGCTGGTCGACAGGTCACGTTACATCACGCTGTCCAAGACGAACGCCATCGTCCATTTAACGAGCAACTTGCCTTGCTTGAGCAACGTGGCGCACGCGTCATTCGTTACGCAGAACACCAGGCAATGGATCAAGCGGGTCGCCTGCCGAAAGACGTTATCGCAGGTATCACGGATTCGACATACGTCTGTGGTCCGGAAGCAATGATTCAATATGTGATCGAACACTTCACTGCGTCACCCGACAAACTGCATTACGAAATCTTTGGACCAACGCTTGCTTTTGCAGCAGAAACTCCAGTTGCACAATAAAAAACATCCCGCTCTCTTTGACACGTGTCAAGGAGAGCGGGATGTTTGATTAGAGGGGCAATCGTTCCGACAATGGACGGACCAAGACGATGTCCGTCGCCATTCGGTTATCGCGGCGTGGTTCATCGACCGGTTCGATCGTCCAGTTTTTTGCGTGAAGCGTATTCAAGGCACGCGCTAAGTCGTACATCGAATAACGCTCGTTGCCGTTCAACTGATAGAGACCTGCTTCCTGTTCAAGTAAAATCGTAACGAGCGCTTCTGCCGTATCTTCAAGCACCGAACTCGACGGATACCAGTTTTGACTCGCTCGAATGACGCCGTGCTGTTTCATCTCGTTCGTAAAGAAATCGACCATGTTGTTCGAACCAGCTTCCGTCCCGATTTGCCAGCCGATCCGGACGATCTTCGCTTGTGGATCGAGTGCTTGAATCGCTTGTTCGCAAGCAATCTTATAGGCACCATACTCGTCGGTTGCGTCTGGAACAGCGTCCTTGTCGATTGGTGCCGGCACGTCGTCTGAGAAGACAGACACCGTACTCGTGAAGAAGAACGGAATCGCATATTCTTGGCACAAGCGGACGAGCGCTTCCGTCCAACTGACGGACCCCATCCCGATATGTAAGAAATAATCTGGTCGTTCCGTTTCTAAAAACGTGCGCATCGCCGATTCGTCAGTCGTCGAGACTTTCGTTCGGTCCCAGGCAACTGTCTCGATGTCGTGCTTTGCTAAGACATCCGCAACGACGGGTGCTACCGTACCGTTCATACCTGTAATGATTGCTTTCATGTTGATGCTTCCCCCTTATATTCAATCTCAACATCATAAAACCGCTTGCTACTTCAGTTTACACAGGAAGTATTGATTTAACGAATCTGAGGTCATTCTTCTACGACCATTTATGCCTCAATAAAAAACGTCCGCTGTCCGATCTAACATCGGTGAGCAGACGCGTTCTATTTGTTCATCCTTACTCCGAAACGCCTTCCGTTGCCATTCGACGCCATAGTACATTCAAAAAGACCGTCATCCCACTGATCGGAATCAAAAACAATAACGCTGTGACCCATAAACTCTCCATCGACTCCACTCCTCATCGTTCATTTCTATCTCTAGTGTATAAGAGTGCGAAACCGCTTACCTCCACCTCAAGGCGGATATTTCATCCGACCTTGTCCTGTCGTTCTTCAGCAAAGGAAACGGTACGATGAAGGAGCAACCAGATACTGGTCATCACAAGTCCACTTAAGGCAAAGAACAGGAAAACGAATGAGATACTGAAGAACGACGTCAAGTACGACGACAGACCGTAACAGAGCGCGGAACACGCCGTTGATGCTGCGACCATCGCCGTCCGGACCCGGCCGAGCAAATGCGCAGGCGTCGAGCGCTGCAACAAAGTCGCAAATGGAATCCCGAATAACGTCAGCGCCATCCCGAGCAAGACGAAACCACCAACAGCCACTGGGACGGATGAGACATAGGCGACGATCGCAATCGCGAGACCTTGCAAGACGACGGCAAAACGAAACAGCTTATCCTGTCGTACGGAGGCGACCCATTTTCCGTAAAGGAGCGACATCGCGATTCCCCCGATCACCGTCGCCAGCTCGAGTGCAGAAAATGTCTGGGCATTTCCCAACAAGACATCCTTGGCATATGGCGCAAGTAAGGTATTCATCGGTGTGATCATCCAGTTTGCAAGGATTGCACAACCAAGGATCCATTTTAAGCGACCGTCACGCACGACGTGACCAATCCCTTCGAGCAACGCTTCGCGGTACGACCCTTGACGTACACCTTCTGCAACTTGCCCTGACATATGTCGAACGAGTAACCAGGAGACGAGATGTAGACCAAGATCAAGCCATAAGATGCTCGCGATCGAGAAATGGGCGATCATCATCCCACCGAGTAAAAATCCGCTCAGCGTACCGATCCGCTCAATCGTAGCAAGATACGCATTCGCTTGCGGCAATTGGTCATCTTCGACTAAATCAACGACCCATGTGAAGACGGCATTGCCACCAATGATTTGCAGAATCGTCTGCACGACGAGTAAGCCGAGTAACCATGGCAAGACGATGTCCGTCAGTCCGATTCCCGCTAACGTGATCCCAAGCGCCAGCAAGCGAATGAGTAATGATGTTTGATACAACGATGCACTGACGAACCGGTCGATCCACGGTCCGACGAACGTTGAGACGAGAAAACGAATCAAAAAGACACCGGTCGCAAGCAAGGCGACACCGGAAGCACTGATCTGTTCCGCACTTACCCAGTAGATCGCGATATAGACGAAACTCGTCCCGATGGTCGATAACAAATCCGAGACATACATAAAACGAAACGCACGTGACATGATGTTTTATCCCTTTCCTAAAACGACTTCTTGTTCATCTTACAATTTTTCTCAATTGCTGCCCATTCTTTTTTCGTCATCACATCGTCATCGTCTGTTAAGGCATTCTTACCCGTCTGTAACAGAGCCGACATGTTCATTCGCTATACTAAAACGCATAGGGAGGTGAAGATCCATGAAAACGCAAACGCGTTATGACTATGAAACCGAACAGGAACAGGTCGACGTCCCATCCGAGGCACGTCTAGGCTACTACTTTCTTTTGATCGTCCTGCCGCTTGGTCTCGCGCATCTTGTCCAGTCGCTTGCTCCTTCGCCGGATCAACACCACTCGTCCGTATTGACGGGTTTGACGTTCTTATCCATCGTCTTATTCATGTACTTAGGTAACCGAGCGGCTGGAAATGCCAAAACGACCTTTTTCGGATACTCGATGTTCTTGAGTATCAGTCTGTTCGCGACGCTGTTTCTACCAACGGTGCCGATCATTTGAGCATAAGCAAACGAGCACCCGTCCGACTGGGACGCGTGCTCGTTTTTTTTAATGCGTATGCGATTCGTGTTTGCCGTCACAATACAACGTATTTCCGTGAGCATGCTGATCCGTCTCGACCTGGATCGTTGCATGGTTAATCCCGACGTGTTTCAAATCGTGATCAATTTGTTCGCGAATCGACTCTGACTCCCGGACAGTCATGTCGTCCTTGACGACGACGTGACACGATAATGCGTTATACCCACTCGTGATCGACCAGATGTGTAGATCATGCAGCCCGAGGACGGCTTCGTTTGTCTGAATGGTAGAAACGATCTCATCGATGTCGACGTCACTCGGCGTTCCTTCCATCAGGACGTGAACGGATGCCTTCGTCACGTAATAGCCGCTCCGTAAGACGAGGATCGCGACGATGATACTCGCCAAGGGATCCGCCCATCCCCAACCGAAGAACATGATGAGAAGAGCAGCTGCAATCGCACCGACCGATCCAAGCATATCGCTTAAGACGTGCAGATAGGCACCACGCATGTTGAGGTTGTGCTCATGCCCTCCGCCGCGTGTCATGATCCAAGCAACGAGAATGTTGACGAGCAACCCGAGGACACTGATGATCAGCATCCCGGTCGTTGCGACAGCGGGTGGATTGATGAAGCGCTGGATGGCTTCAATGAAAATATAGAGAGCGATGACGATCAGCGTCACACCATTTATGATGGCGGCTAAGATTTCAAAGCGTTTTGAACCGAACGTCTTATTCGCATCCGGTGCTTGACTCGAGAACTGAAAGGCTAACAGGGCGATCGCAAGTGAAATCGAATCACTTAACATGTGCCCAGCGTCCGATAACAACGCGAGACTGTTCGTCCAAATTCCGCCGATGACCTCGACGATCATGAACGCGGTGATGATTAGGAACGACAGGCCTAGTACCTTTTTATTGTCGGTATGATGATGGTGGTGATGATGATCATGTGCCATGACGTTGCCTCCTTTTACCTTACATTCAAACGTCTATTTGAATTATAACGTGCCTCCGTTCTGTGGTCAACGGGCTCATCTGTTATATCCCACGCCTTTACTCTTCCAAAACGACTCATCTGACTAAACAAAAAAAACGATGACCCACTGCCATCGCTTTTTCCATATCTTTTTTTAAATAAACGACCGAAAATCCTCGGTTTGCTGCTCGAGTTGTCGTGCGACCTCTTCGATTGCGGTAAAGCGTTGCATCGTTTCTTTTACCGTCGCAAGGCTCGACGCAACTTCGAGATGGGACGCTTCAATCTTTTTCATCATCGCCATGATTTGACGGTTCATCGTTTCCGTATTCGTGCGTACTTCGACAACTGCACTGCCGACTAAATCCGATAAGTTTTTGACTTCACTGGCAACGACGGTGAAGCCTTTACCGTGTTCTCCAGCCCGTGCCGCTTCGATTGCCGCGTTCAGTGACAACAGGTTCGTCCGGGCAGCAATCTCCTTGATCGTATCAGCAATCTTTGTGATCTCGATGGCTTGGTCATACAGCGTTTCGAACGTCTGTTGGTTTTCTGCCGTTTCACTCGCGATCGTAGTCATCGTCTCTTGAAGCTGGTTGCCCTCTTTCGATCCATGAACCGATTGCAAATTCAATCCCTCAGCAAGCGTCTGGAAGCTTTTTGCATATCCTTGTACCCGGTCAATCCGGTCCGTGATGTTACTCGCGATCTTGACGACGCCGACGACTTCTTCTCCCTCAAAGATCGGCATGTAGGTTGCTTCAAGCCACAAGATGTCGCCCCGGGCATCGACTCGTTTGATTTTATCCGCTGTACTGAAGCCCGAAAACAGGCGTGTCCAAAAGTCTTGATACTCACGGCTGTTCGCGAATTCTGGTGTACAAAACGTATGGTGCTGTAAGCCAATCATCTCGTCCCGTTTATACTTCATCGTTTTCGCAAACAAGTCATTGACGTCGACGACACGTCGTTGGCGATCAAAATAGATCATCGCGACGTTTGCTTCCAGGCTCGACAAAATTGCTGGAGAGCGTAATGGTCTCGGTAAGGTTTCATTCATATTGTCATTAACTCCTTCTATGTATCATTCATGTTCTATGACAGTTTTATACAAGAACAATCTGTACCTATCTATCGTCATCGATTGACCTTTTTTATAGCTGAAATGGCGATTATCCAAGTTGATTTTCGCGAAAACGAAATCACTTCTATAAAAATTTTGTGACAGTTAAAAACGTTACATCATGACATTGTCAAAAAGCGTAGTAGATGCTACATTTATTTATGTAGTAAACACTACATATTTAAGGAGGAAATATAAATGACACATGATAAGCCCCCTCTATTTTCGAAAGGACAAGTTATCATCTTGGTCGTACTCGGTGTAGCATTCTGGTTCGTCGGTGCCCTGTCAGTCAGATTTGGATCTGGAATCGGTATGTTCGAAAACGCTGGAAACGTGATTGCCTTCCTGATCGGTTTACCAGTCTCGTGGATTTCCGTCATCATCATAAAAAAAGTTGCTCGTTTAAGTGCTGAACAGATAGTGCCGGGTGTCAGTCTCGGACTGTTAGTGGCGACGTTCTTAGACGGAATCGTTCTAACGTGGGGCACATCGCTGTATGGAACAGATCCTTTATTCGTCGGACGTGGTGCAGCATGGATTCTTTGGGGGGTCTTCGCCTTTCTTGCTGCTGCTTTCATCGAGGCGAGACGAATGGGATATAAAATGTTCTAAGGCGATGAAATGTGTTCTACAGGACGACAAATAACACAAATAGACCATTGGACTCGTCACTCGTCCAACGGTCTATTTGTGTAAAAGCAGGTGAATTCCAGTGTGGCGGTGAAAAAGATAATAATCGGAATCGTATTGTGATTACCTTGAAGATTTAGTTCGGTGGGGTCATATTTAAACAGAACGATGGACTTCAAATGAAATCAATCGTTCTTCGTCTCTGCTTCAGCCTTTTCGCTTTGGGCTGATTTGAAGTTGAGATATATGGTATACCCTACTGTTACTATTAAGAAAATGATGCCATACCCGAGTTCCCAATCGAATCCAAAATACAAGATTGACGATGTGATGACGACAATGAGAACTAACCGAATGCTCGATAAATGATACTTACTCATGATTTCCCTCCTTTTCTACCGCCACCGAAGTAGATGTATGTCACGAAAAGAATCAACGTCCACGTAAACACTGCGAATATGATTTTAAATAGGCCGTCAGGCAGTATTTTTGAGATGTATAACAGGGTCATTAGGATTGAAAACGTTAGATGGTTATTTCTCATTTGTGTAGAGAGCTTATCCCAATTGAGCAGTACAAGTAGTACCGCGACGGGTGCGAGGAGTGCCGTTAGGAAGAAGAACGGAACGTTCCTCATATAGTACGGTATCTCGTCTTTGTTTTTTCCCATTACATATCTCTCCTCATCTTCAATATAGAATACCTAGCTTCTCTATTCATTTCATCGGAACGGATGTGATTGTATGAAAAAAGAAGTACGTCCACTCATCTATACACTTATCGTTCTCGTCATCTTGATAGCTGCCTATCCGACTTACCTCTTCGTTTCTAAAACGATGACCGAAATCAAGATTGAACGAATGTTAGTTGAATCAGGATACGACCAAGATATTTCAAAGAAGGAAACGGTCTTTGAGTCGAAGACCGGAAGATACGTGCTGGAAATCAAATACACGAATGAACCAGACTATACATACAACTATGAAATCGTCGAAGATCATGTACTGACGACTGTATACGACCAGCATCATGTTGAAGTGACTGGCTCCGTTCAACATGAATTGAAGTAGACATCGTACTTTAAATAACAATCGAGCCCATTCAGCGATCGCACGAATGGACTCGATTTATGTACCTCTTAACATTCTTCTTTCATGTTCAGTGATTCTGCCGAGCGAATCGTAATTTGTTTTGTAGCATCATCGATGGATATGACACAATCCCATGTCGGCTTTAACTGAAGGACATCATTTCGATCCAACCACAAGACCGCAGTCAGTTCGATGAAGTCCCCCATCACTACCATTTTTCTCGCCTTCTCATCAATGACAGCATACAGTTCATCATCTAAGTTGATTTTCCAGTCAAAAAATTCACTGACGTTCACTTATCTTTTCCTCCAAACAATCTTTTGTCATCCGATTCAATCTCCCATTAAAACGAAATCTTCCATTTGTTCCGCGCGATCAATACAACGATCAGAGAAGCCAATAAAGATATTTTAAGCGTTGTATCACTGATTACGTGAAATCCGTAATGAAGTGAAAAGAGTACCATGAGTAGCGCAACGACGCTTCCTAAAAAGATCATGTTTTTCATTTTGTCACCTCACTTCCATTCTTGACTACTTTTTGTCAATACTCTGAAATATACCGTCCTTCTTGTTTGTTCGTAATTTGTTCGCCGTGTTTGAATCCCGTGACTTTAAAGCGATGAGATCCCGATCGATAAATCTCATATTCATTTTCCGGTTCATCTTGGAACACGACCCGTGCAATGAATTCACCCGTGCTCGTATCGTATCGAATTTCCTTGTTCTTCACATATGTCATATACTTCTGTTGCTTCAAATAATGATCGATTTCCTGAGTGACCTCTTGTTTTTCATCATAATAAAACACCTTAAAGGCTGAAGCACCGATGATGCCCACTCCTAGAATCATCACTATCGTAATCCATACATAAATTCGTTTCATATCATCACTCCCGAGTAGAAGTAAGAAAAATATCGTATTTCCAGATTCCATTCCCCTTGTTTTAAAAACTAGATATGTTTAAACTAATACAATAACACAAAAAAAGGAAGTCATTCATGATAAAAAAATCCATAAAATACTTTTTATTGTCATTTATGTTGCTTGTTATCATCTTGAATCTCTTGAATGGTCGAGTGATTGAAAATGAGCGATTAACGTTAGCCGTGAACATCGCTATCGTGCTGATGGCGTTATTTTTTATCAGTTTGAGGTTCTTCAAACGAAAACGTAAATAGGATGCTCATCGCTCCAAAATAAGTATGTAAAGGTGGTTAACTCGTGGGACAATTCATGATTTTTGGTGCCTTGATGAATCTTCTGATCATTGGCGCAGTCGTCTATGTCGTATGGAAATTAGCAAAAAAACTCTTTAAAAAATAAATGATGGATGTCCTTTTTTGATTCATTCTTGAAATTCGTATCGATCATGATTACATAAGCAAGGTCCCTTTCTCATTCGAAAAAGGGACCTTGTTCTATTTTATCCTGCGTAGTTGAACAACGGACCACGCAATTCAAACTTATACGTCTCACCGTCGACGATGCCGACGATCGCGTCACTTTCGATCAACTGATGCAGGAAGCCTGCCATCTCAGCTGCCGTATGGTATTTTTTAACGTTCTTGCTGTAGTCGAATCCTGCTTCGCCGCGCGAACGATCCGCAAACTCTGTCTCAGTCGCAGCTGGTGCGAGCACTTTCGCCCGGAGTTTTGCCCCGCCTTTTTGCAGTTCTTGCGCTAGCCCTTCCGTATAGGCACTGACATAGAACTTCGTCGCGCAATACGTGACCGCGTTCGGAACGATCCGGTAGCCACCTGCTGACGAGATATTGACGAGTGTCGTTCCTTCAACGTCATGATGATCGCGGACGAACAGACTCGATAGAATCGTCAGCGCCTCGATGTTCAAGCGAAGCATTTTCTCGATTTTCCCGAGCTCAATGTCCTGGACGAGATCAAAATCGCCGAATCCGGCATTGTTGATCCACGTCTCGATGTCGAGTTCCTTTAGTCCCTCATATAAATCATGGACATTTTGGTTATCTGCGAGATCGACCGACTTGAGGATGACATCACTATCTGATGAGATTTGTTTGACTTCATCCCGAAGTTTTTCGAGTTCTGACGTCCGTCGCGCGACGAGAACGAGTGATTTCCCTTTTCCTGCGAGTAGTTTTGCCGTCTCATATCCAATTCCTGAACTTGCTCCTGTAATGACCGTGTACTTCATGTAGCATATCCCCTTTTCGATTTGGTATAGTGAGAGTCTAATCCTTAGAGTGAACTCTAAGTCAAGCAGAAAGGTGAGATGTATGTATACGATTTCTGAAATCAGTCGATTGACCGATACGAGTGCCCATACGATTCGCTATTACGAGAAAGAAGGGCTACTGTTTCCGAAGCGTCAGAACGGTCAACGTCGATACGACGACCAAGATGTGACGTGGCTTCGGTTCGTTCTTCGCTTGCGCGAAACGCATATGCCGATCGAGCAAATCCGTTCTTACGTGACGCTGTTTCTTGCTCACGGCGAGCAGGATACGACGCAAGAACGGCTCGCATTGCTTGAAGCCCACCATGCGAACGTCTTAGCACAACTAGCAGCATTACAAGAAACGGAGCGAATGATCGCAGAAAAAGTCGACACTTATCGTCGCCTTCATCCTACGATTCCCGCTCCTGATGTTGTTCAATCCTCTAAGAACGCCTCCGTCAATTGACGGTAGACCGTTTCACGTTCGTCAGGCGTCAACGTAAGAAAACTATCGCCGATGTTGACTTCCATCGCGCAGCCACTATCTTTCTCAACGAGATAACCAGCGATACCAACTTTTCCGTGCGACTGGATTTCAATCAATTTTTCTTCGACGACTGCTTTTTCTGCCTTGAAGTAGAGATGAAACATGTTCGAGACTGGCTCTTTGGGACGAGTCGAGATGCCTGAGATCGCATTCAATCTGCTCGCAAGCTCCTTCGCGGCTGCATGGTATTCTGCCATGCGGTCTTTTCGTTGTTCATAATAAAAATCGGCAGACAGAATATACGGATATAGACTGATCAAGTCACCGCCGTAGCGACGTTTCCAGATTCGTGCCTCTTGGCAAAACGGTTCTGGTCCAGCTAAGATTGCTCCTGCGACGCCGCCGAGTCCCTTATAAAAAGAGATATAGACACTGTCAAACAGTTGCGCGATGTCCTTTGCTTCTGCCTCATAATACGGTAAGACCTCAAGTAAACGGGCACCGTCCAAGTGAAGACGGATTCCTCGATCACGGGCATACGCACAGATCATTTCGAGTTCTTCACGCGACGGAAGCAATCCGCCGAGTTCGCGTTGTGGTAGTTCGAGTAACAAACAACTGACGTCCGGTAAAGCTTTGACGTCGTCTATCGTCATCAATCGATCGGCTTCTCCGACTAGTACTGGTTCGATCTCGTGCAATTTTTTTAAACCGTCCTGTTCGTGGATTTCGAGATGACAGAGCGGGTGATAAGCGACCTTACGATTGTTCTGTTCATCCGACCAGATACGTAACGCAATCTGTTGCGCCATCGTGCCACTCGGGAAAAAGACTGCATCGTCGTGCCCGAGTAAGTCTATCATCTTGCGCTCGAACGTCTTGATTAACTCGCCGTTACCATAAATATCACTTGGTTGATCAGCCGATACAGTTTGGAGCGCTTCTTGTAACACGCCGACCGTCCGATTCCCATGTCCATCTAAACGTTTCGTCGTTTCTTGGTAACTCGATCGTAAATCCATATCGTTCATTCCCTTCTAAATCAATGACTATTTTTTGAAAAAATCAAAATATTCCCTCTCCACTTTTGCTATACTGTGTAGCGAAAGTCTGTTAAACGTACTCGTCAAAGGAGGTGTCCCTATCGTGCAAACGCTTCGCACTCGCTTATTGCTTCTTATTCCACTTGTCTGTCTACTACTACTTACCGTGCAACAATTTGTCCCGTCGCTCTATACGTCACTGCTTGGACAAATCGATCCAGCAACGAATACCTATTGCGTCGACCGTTGCGGTCCAAAGGAATCGATCTTCGATACGATCGAAGAAGGAACGTCTTATGGCGAGAGCACGGTCACGATGAGCGAAGCCGATCCACCAGCTCCATGGTTCCGGACAGGGTTCGATTCTTCGGTGACGACACCTCCTTATCTTCTCATACTATGTCTCATTCTCCTGTTTTGTAGCTGGTTTTTCTGGCATTATCTCCAGTGGTTGCGTCGACCTCGTATCGATCCATCAGGGTATGTGCTTCCGCCACGCTTCCCGATTTTTATTTATGAGACAAAAGACCTGCCTGCTGACTCGATTCGAAAACAACTCGCTCACTTTAATGCACAATTGCCGCTGTCCTTACAACGCCGGACCCACGAGACGGTAACGGAATGGTTCGACCGAATTGCGTTCCCTTCTCCTGTTGATCCGCTCTACTTCGAAGTGCGATACGGGAAGGTGCCTGTCATCTCGACGCATCAATTGACCTTCTTCGTTCAAGCGATGGAGCAGTACCTTCGAAAATGCCAAGTCCAGTCATCGATCTCTTGAATTCTTCCGCCCTGCTCAATGAAGCTTGGCGGTTTTTTTATTGAAATCAGTAAGGATAACGTCTTGAAAGAAGGTTTCAAGTGTTTTTAAGATTTGGATTGACTATTTTTCAAAATCAGACGATTAGTTGCCAGAAAACTGGGTAATATAGACTATAGTAGAGAAAAAGTCGTTCAACCAGGAGAGTGAGGTGAGAGAAGATGATCAGTGCACAAGAAGCCTATTACATCAAGAAGGAATTGAATGAAAAATTCGAGGATCCGCGGATTTCCTGTGATTTTTCAATCTTTTCACTTGAACCGTTCCAACTTCTCTTGCACGTCCAAGAAGATGTCGATGAACTCAGTACTGAAACACGCTATGGCTTAAGCCGCAAGATTCGGTCCCAGCTTAAACAACTTGATGCACGTGTCGGGGGTGTTCCCGTCAAAACGGTCTACATCATATCGGCACCTCTCATTTCCGATCGTTCGTATTGCGTCATCTTACAATGAATTTTAAAATACCCCGTATGAGAAGCAAATTCTCACGCGGGGTATTTTTGTATTCATCGGTCTGTAAAACCATCGATTTTCCATGCATTCTTTAAATAAGTTTGCTCCTTGGACCAGTAGACGATCGCATATTCTCGATTGATGTGTTCCCGTTCTGTTATCGCATGCTCGATTTCCGCATCAAAATCACAAAAGGCATACAGAGCGCTTGACCTGTCAGCAATCCTTTGCATGTCCTCCATGAACATCAATTCTTGCTGGTCGGTCGTCAACGGAATTAACTTCTCTTCTTGAAAACCGAATCGAAAACCAAAACAGTCAGGCTCTTTTTCAATCGTCATTCGAACCGGTACTGTTATTAAACCATGATACGCTAAGAAGACGAGCGAGGCATTCCCGTAATGATGATTCAGTAATGGACGCCAGTCTTTCGGAAGACCCTTTTCCTCGCCCCAGTGTGATCCATCAATATCCGTCGCGTAACTGTATCCGAGACATCTTATGTCTGAATGAAATGCATCCAAGACCGTTCGAGCAGCGTGTTCCATATCTTGCGTTTTTTCAAAAACAAATCCTACCTGTATCAGCATTCTTCATTCCCATCTGATTATGCATTACCCTGCCATGTCACCGATTTGGTTCCGACCATTCTCTTTCGCCCGATATAACGCTTGATCGGCTTGGTCGATCACCTCTTTTTCTGTCGTTTCTGCTCCGGGTACAAGCGACGTCAAGCCAAGACTGACACTGACCCGGCAAAGTGGTTCATAGCGTTCATGTACGATATTCAAATCGAGAATGTCCTGTCGGATGCGTTCTGCAATGCGCCGGGTTTCTTCTGCTCCACGCGGCAACAAGACTGTGAATTCCTCTCCACCGTACCGTGCGACTTGTCCATGCCGTGCTTGACGCTTCAAGACGCGGGCGACTTCTTTTAAACATTCATCCCCTTTTAAATGACCATACGTATCATTATACGACTTAAAGGCATCGACATCGATCAAAATCAGGGAGAGTGGTGTCTGGTGTTGTTTGGCTTCTTCGAGAAGTTGCTCCAATCGTTCATCGAACGCCCGTCGATTCGGGATGCCGGTCAAGGCGTCGTGAAGCGAACGATGAATCAAGGCTTGTTTACTGCGTTCCATCCGAAACGTCTGGATGAAGGCAATTAAGACAAGAACGGCAATGCTTGCGACAACGACGATGACCCATTTCGCAGCACTCGATGCTTGCTCGGAACGATTCGTTGCTTCGGCGATGATTCGGTTGACGTCCGTCCGTAGACGGGCATCGATCGGACGAAATGTCTCGATATATTGCATTCCTTGATAACGCTTTGCCTCAGCGGCTGCTTGATCCCCGTTTCGAACGAGTGCCAGTTGGGCATCATAAAATCGGATAGCTGTCTCGATCCGGGGAATCGCTTCCGTTCGGACGAGCTTTCGCATGATCGGATGATTCTCATCGAGTTGATTGAGTCGCTTGACCGTTTGATCAAGCCGATCAATCGTCCGATCATACTGGGCTAGATCCGCCTCGTTCGGTGAGAGGATGTAACTGCGAACGACCAGTTCAAGATTTAGTAACGCCGGAAACAACTCCGCTGCTTCCGTCGAGATCGGAATCGCCTCGTTTAAGATGCGTGCATTCTCTCGTTCGATTTTCAGGAAAGCTTGATAGCTCCAAACGCTTGTAAACAATAGCGCACAGAGTGCCAAAAACAAATAGCGCTGCAACGTTGACCATTTCACAAAAAGACCGACCTTTCTTTCTCTTTCTAATTGACTAAAGTCTATCCCTTCTATCGGTGTCTTGAAATCAAACTGTTAGTCGTTTGTATGAAATAATGCCCGTTGCCGACACATTCCAAACGCTTCCAGCTTTCTTAATCGGTCAAGGATGTGTTTTCCAACTGTTCCTGTGCCTGCCTTCGTCTCAGTGCCCGCTCAGTCACGTCATTGTTCTTCCACCAAGCGACGAGTAGACCAACTAGTCCGACTAGACCCGTCACGAATCGCTCGACGTCACTTGCCGACACTGGCAATGCTGTAAAACCGAGCGTCGGTAAGAGTAACTCAAGAAAAACATAGAGCGGAATCAAGAGACGGATCCACGCCTGAAATCGAATCATGGTGACACCGGAAAGAGACGACGCCATGTTTGCGGACCAACGATTCCGTCAGCGACTAGACGACATGTCTGTTGGAACGTTCGAACGGCGTGCGTCAATCGGGCATCAAAGATTCCTGTCACCACAAGACCCAAGCGTTTTTCAAGGGCTCGGACGAGTTCCGGTGCTTGGATTTTTTCCCGGAGATAGTGACCTTGTTTTGGCACGTGATGGCGCGCTAGACTGACATGATCGTACAGTTCAAAGTGTGGGTAGTCTGGAAAACGAGACCAATCGCCTCCCCAGTCCATTCCGCGTCGTTTCATCGCGCGAACGATTCGTCGGAGTCGCGCATCTGGCGGAGAAAGGAACAACGCCCCATCCTGATAGAGAAAGACGTCGATTGCGACACCGAAGTTATGGTTTGATTGTCCGCCGCGGGCTTGCGTCACGATGGGTCCTGGCGTCGTCCGTCCTTTTGCATACAACGCATCCTGTTCCGCGATGCTCCGAAAGCTTTGCGCTATACCGAGCTTGATCCCATGCGGATAAAGCTCTCGTATCACGTCACGCGTGATCCCGACGACAGACGGATGCATGCCAGGAACGGATAGTTTTTGATTGGCACGTCGGAGTAATTCTTCCAGTTGCATCAGGCTCCCTCCCTTGTCAGTGCTTGTAATAGTTCAGCAATTTCGGCGTCGTCAGGTATGCTCTGTTTCTTCTTCTGGTGTGCTTCATACGCTCGTTGCGCTGCTTTTTCTTGTTCTATCCAATTCGGTAATTGAAATAATGAAGTGTCTCTTCTTGAACGTTTGATTATTCGTTTCCGCCGTTCAACTGGTAATCCAGTCGCAAGACGCTTGACGACTTGCTCGATGTAACCAAAATGACGACTGTTCGCTCGCGCCGCTTCTTCGATCGCATACCGAATGTGCTCGATCGGATGGTCTGTTGCCAGCTGTAGCAATTCCTGCTCGATTCGTGGTGTCGCCTTGCCGAGATTCGTTTCGTACTGCTGCACCAGCTCCTTTTTTAAAGTCGTATTCTTCAAGACTTCTTCTTCGGAGGCAGCAGAAACCTTGGGAGCAGTCGCCTCCTGACTCGACGGGGACGGTGTGTCGACACGGGGCAGGACACGGTAAGCATTCGAGGTCTGTCCTCCGTGTTTCGTGAACCGTTCGACTTTCTCGATCCGACCGCTTGCGATCAAGGACTGGATACATGACTTAACCGTCGATTTACTGCACGGAACAGCGTCGGCGATCGTCTGATAGGACGGGAATGCTTGACCATCCTGACCACTGAAGCTTTCAAGGATCAGATAGATCATCTTTTCATGGACGGACGCAAATGCCGTCCCGCTCCTTAAGAGCGTATGGGGAACCGGGAGATATGGGACTTGCATGGTGATTCCTCCTTTCTAGGAAATATGACAGGAAGAGGTCGAGGATTGTTCGAAAAAAATACATGCGAACCAATCAGATGATGCTGCTTGGTTTGACCAACACTCCTGACGATTCGTCTTTATGACATTGCAGACATAAAAAAGCGCTCTCCATTAACGAAGAGCGCTCCTGTTCATTTTAAGACGTCCCAATTCGAAAAGTGTCGTGCCTCGAGATCGAGTTGCTGTTCCTCGATCCAGCGAAACGCTTCGAGTACGAGCGGAGACGCGTTATCAATCGAGACGTCACTCGCCTTGACCCAGCGCGCACCGAGTGAGTCTTGTCCGACGAATTGTTCGGGGATACTCAGCGTTCCACCCGTCTGTCGGACGAGATAAAAGACGGCGATGTGATGGACTTCGTCGAACTCGCGCCAATCCCACGGAAGCTTGAAGTCCGCGACGCCGATCTGTCGTTCGAGTGCCACTTCGAGCCCTGTCTCTTCCGTGAATTCCCGGCGCATCGCCGTAGCGAGCGTCTCTCCTTCTTCGAGGCTTCCCCCTGGTAAGTCATAGCGATTGATATACGGTCCACCATTCTTGTCGATGACGAGTAAGGCATCCTCCTTCATCAATAATCCATAGACACCAAATGCCCGGTGGCAACGAATCGTCTTCATGTGTCATTCCCCCTTCTCTTCATCTGCAGGACGGTCGGGATGAATGGATCCAAAAAGCCGTCAAACGGAAACTGTTGCTGCGCGATTCGTTCTTGTAGATTCAGTAACGATGCACGGGCTCGTTCAATCACATCAGGCGGATAGTCGTACAATTGTTGGTTCTCTAAAAATTCGTCCTCGTCGACGACCGTCCACACGCCGTCACGATGAACGAGATCGAGATCCAGATCAATGAACGATAAGCTATTTCCTTGAAGAACCGGCGGTAAGCAAATGTTACAGTAGTACGTCACCTCTCCCGTCCGCTCTAAATCGAGACCGACCGTAAAATCCGCATCAAGCGGATAGAATTCGAGACTATAATTGTCGTATGTATAAACCGCTTCGCGACGATGATGTAAAAGAGTCCGCCCGGGCGTATTCGCGACGAGCAGATAGTTTTCCGTCTGTTCAAGGACATAGCCGTCCCATGAATAGTGCGGACGTCCATCAAATTTTCGCGCTTCTATCGTGACATGCTTCAGTTCCATTCTCATCCCACTCCTTCCCTAAAGCTCTCTAATTTTACCAAATAAATTTGTTTGAGCAAGTCTTTACCTGAATCTTTAAAATTTTGAGACTCTCTCGTTGACATCCTTTAACAAACTGCTATCGTGAAAGTATCATACTCAAGGATGTGGAACCGATGTTCATTGCCGAGTTGTTATTGAATGCTTGCATCGCCTTCACCGGCTTTTATTTGATCGCCAAAATCATCTATAGTCAGCGTCTTGCGTCAAGTAGCTTGAAATCCCTCATCGTCGGTCTCGCGACCGGGCTGCTCGGGGTGCTATTGATGTTCAAGGGGATCGCCGTCAACGAGTCGTTACGGATGGATTTGCGTCATTTACCGCTCGTCCTGCTCGCTTTTTATGGCGTCCGCTCGCCCCTGATCATCGCAACGCTAATCATCGGCTGCTCCCGGTTCTATTTCGGCTGGACACCACAAGCGGTCGTCGCGTTTCTTGCAGTCCTTGGCATCAGCTCCGGGATGTACTTCATCCATAAACGGTTGCTCCACCGACCATTCCTGCAAAATCTCATCATGAACGTCTGGGCGTTGTTCATGATCTCGATTGCCGTCTCGATCAATCTCGGCTTTAGTGACGCCGCTCTTCGTTTGCTCGCTTCGACATGGACGATCGGACTGGCGGTCGGGCTGTTATCGAGTCTGTTGACGATTGATTTTCAGTTGCTCAACGAACAAGTACAGCGCTATAAACAATCAGCGGAACTCGATCACTTGACGGGACTGTACAATCGCCGTGTTTGGGACGATCGGACGGCGTTGCTCGAAGAAGAAGGACGGGTCTACAATGTGCTCGCACTCGACATCGACCACTTCAAGCATGTCAACGATACATACGGGCATGCGAACGGGGATCTCGTCTTACAACAGTTCGCACGGATCTTACAGGAAGAAACGCGTCCGCATGATATCACGGCGCGCATCGGGGGAGAGGAATTCATGGTCCTCGTCTATGATTTGACGCCGTCGAAAGTCGCGAAGGTCGCCAACCGAATCCGGGAGCGGATCGCGAACACGCGCTTTCAGCTCGACGGCTTTCCCGCCATCTCGATCACAGCGTCCGTTGGCATCGCCCATGGGAAACACGTCGCTGCTCAGCGGATGAATATTCTTGCCGACGAAGCGTTATATGCCGCTAAGGAACAAGGGCGGAACCGTGTCATTCTGTACGAGGTCGATGCTGAGGCAGCGATGACGACGCAAGACCGCGAACCGGTCCGTTCTTAATCTTTATCATACCCATTCGATTATTGAGTAGACTGCGCTGGGTGATGCAAAAACAGATCCCCTATCATCGGAGGACGACATATCACGCAATGCTTCATCCATGCAAAAGAGGACTTACCATGAAACCGGTAAGTCCTCTTTCTTTACGCTTGATCGATTCGACGAAACTGTAAACCACGTGCTTTCCACTCCGGCAAGAGTTCTTTCAGCGCCGCGATCGTCTGCACGGGTGCTTGTGGATCTGCACCGAACGTATCCCCGTTATCGTGGAGCAAGATGATGTCTCCTTCTGACACATTTGATAGCAGCCGTTTGATTTTCGCCTTTCCGCCCTCTAACTTCCAGTCCTCTGCCATCTTCGACCAGAGAATCATGTTGTAAGAAGGAGGACAGAGGACATCCCCAGCATTGAGTGCGCCCCACGGTGGACGATAGACCGTCGGACGTTCGCCCGTGATCCGTTCAATGATTGTAGCCGTCCGCTCGATGCCTGAACGGACTGTCGACGGTCGCATCGACCAGTTCGGACGATGGATATAATTGTGAATCCCGAGTTGATGTCCTTCTTCGTGGATCCGGCGAATGAGGTCCGGATGTGCTTCTGCTTTATGACCTACGACGAAAAACGTCGCGTGAATGCCTTCTTGTTGTAAGAGATCCAGTAGTTCTGCCGTATAGACAGGATCTGGACCGTCATCGAACGTCAAGGCGACGAATCGTGAGTCCAGTGATTTCGTAACGCGCCATCCAAAGACGCGTGACGCCATATACGGAACGACCGTATAGGCAAGTGTCGCGAGAACTCCCGCTGTGACAAGACGTGAACGCATGTAAACTAACTCCCTTATTATCCATTTGCTTTTTGACGACGATCTTGCAGGCAACCCGCAATTCGTTCTGCGAAAAATCGCTGATCGGCCATGACACGATCATTTTGATACTGCATGACCGCTTGTTGCCAAGCATGCATGACGTCCGGGTTCTCAAGCGTCCGACGGATGACGTCCGCGAGTGAATCCGTTTGATTAAAGGAGAACGCAAGCCCTTTCTCCATCAAATATGTGCGATTGATCTCTTCTTGCCCCGGTAGGACGTGTTGAATGAACAGCGGTACACGTTTTTCGAACGCTTCGCTAACCGTCACGCCACCCGGCTTCGTGACGATCGCATCCATCCGTTCGTACAATTGATTCATCTCATCTCTTGAATCGATATAGGCGAGTGGATGGATATGTGGATGACGTCGAGTGGCTAACCGTTTATAAAGCGTCTGATTGTTCCCGCACAAGACATGAAAATCGGCTTCCTCACACTGTTCGATTTGCGTCAGCAACGTCTCGAGTTGACCGAGTCCACCGTTTCCGCCAGCAACCAGAATTTGTTTGCGCGACTGCGTCGAACGAATGATCGAACCACCAGAAATGGCTGGATGGACAGGAATTCCCGTCACGAACAACCGCTCTTCTGGTACAGCATGGTGCGCGTGTAATTCCCGCCTCGCCTCACGATTCGGTAACAAGTGGTACTCGATATGCGTCTTTCCCCAGACGCGACTGACGAATAGATCGGTATAGGCATTGATGACGGGTACATCACAAAGGTTTCGTTCCTTCAATTGATTCAAGAGATAGGACGGAAACGCATGCGTACAGATGATGACATCCGGTTGTTCCGTTCGGATGATTCGTAACATCTGCTGTTGGAAATAATGCGACGTCCATCCGGTCGAACGCGCGTTACTCGAACGCCCGGCAATATGCCGATGGTAAAAACGACTATAACCGTTTGAGAAATGTCGGATCCAGTTCAGATAAAATTTCGATGTCACCCATTCTGCGAACGGGCTGATCGTACTGAGTAACTCTACTTCCTTGACTTCAACATCTGGTCCCTGCAATCGTTCAGCGATGGCTTCCGCGACGAGATGATGACCGGATCGCATCCTTAAAAAAGGAAAGATCACTATTTTTTGCATCGTATGTCCACTCCTTCAAACTATCCGCAAAAATCCTTTAAAAAGAAGTATCGCTTAGTCTTCTTTTCCCGCTTGGTTTTTCCCTGAAACGACGCGTTTTTCGAGCCGTTTACGCTTGAGCCATTTGACGAGTACTCCAAGCAGGAACAATACGAGTAAGGCAAGTCCGAAATACGGTACGACTTCCGGCTTGATATGAAACGTCTTTCCGGCAAAGTGACCGAGTAAGACGAAAGGAACGACCCATAGCGCAGAACCAAGTGCCGACACCCAGAAATACCGACCGAACGGAATCCGCTTCATCCCCGCAAAATACGGATTGATTTGCCGCACGCCCGGGATATAAAGACCGGCGATAATCGTCCGATTAATCCGTCCCATGTAGCCGTTCGACACCCGCTCCCAGCGCTCCCTCGTCAATCCGATGAACCGACCGTATCGTAAGACAGTCGGTCCAAAGAAGCGGCCCGCGCCATATGCCGTCAACATACCGACGAACGTCCCAGCGTATGCCGTTAAGATCGAATAAATCAAACGTTCTTCGTTCTGACCACTTAAGATTCCAATCAGGACGAGTAGTGATTCTTCCGGTGCCGGAATCCCGACGATGCCAAAAAATAAAAAGATGAAAATAACGCCATATCCATAGGCATCGAGATACTGGTTGACCGTATCCATGTTCATGTTGTCACGTCCTCTACTGCTGTCTCTCTGTACTGTTTCATCGTCTTCTGACTATGTATTCGTTCCTGTTCATGCAATTCCTTTTTTAGAAAAATTAAAACCCGTTTTTAGCTAAAATTGACCTGTTCTCTTATCTCTCCTCGTGACAGTTCTCAGCATTTAGGAGATGATGAAGAGAGTGAAGTATATTTTTAAGGATAGAAGGAGGATGACGATGAAAGAGACAAAACAGCTGACGATTTGCCCGCTCTCGACCGAAAGTATTCCATTCGTTAATGATGCCAACGAACCGTTCCCAATCATCGGACGTATTGTTCCGCAGTTCTCCGGTACCACTTGGTCCTACACGGAAGAACTTTATGAAACAGCTACCGAGACCCATTTCCCGGACGACCGTCTCGATTGGTCTACTTATATTGATCATAAAGATCGTATCGTCCTACTCGCCTTCTCCGGCACTTCTTGTATTGGACAGATCCGTCTCGTACGTGATTGGAACCGTTTCGCTTACATCGAGAACATCGCCGTTAAACAAACGTTTCGTAAACTAGGCGTCGGACACCAACTGCTTGCCGCTGCGAAGAAGTGGGCACAGCAACGTGAGTTGGTTGGTCTGTCCCTTGAAGCACAGGACGATAATCTGATAGCTTGCCGGTTTTACGCGCGAGAAGGCTTCGTGCTTGGCGGTGTCGATAGCCTAAAACAATTCGCCAATCCACACATCAATCTGACACTTTATTGGTACAAACTATTTTGAACGTCAGCTGGAAAGGACTTATCTCATGTTGTCTATCGTAAAGAGCAGTTTCGTTTCTGCGATATTGTTTGCTTTCTTGTACGCACTGATTGCTGGGCTTGAGATGGGGGATCCAGCAATCTACGGCACGTCCTTCACCGACTTCTTCCTGATTGGTCTACTGTTTGCCGGTCCTCTCATCCTGATTGGTGCACTCTTAACAGAAGGGCTTCCACGCCTGTTATTCCGTTCGACTATTTCACTCACACAACGGTTCATTCTCAATCAAGTCGTCGCGTTGTTCGCAAGCATCGTCCTCTATCTACTTGTGCAGCCGCATTCGTTTTCGCTCGTTCCGATCGTATTCTGTTCTGGTGTAGCGTTGATGTATCTTATCGTCTCCGAGTCGGCACGGAAGTATCCGTCATTCCTCCCCTATCTGTTCGGGTGGCTCGGTCGGACCGTCCTCAGCTTCTTTTTGTTTCTCCATTTGTTTGGATCGATGACGATGATGATTCCGTTTCTGTCTTATGCGGAGCAGTTGGTCAATGAACAGTTAGACGCTGTCATGCTTCTGTTCTTCAGCAGCATCGCGATGGCTGACATGCTGTTAGCTGTCCGTTTCACGAAGCGTTCGCTACCGTGGACGACACATCTCCTCGTTCATCAAGGCACGGTCTTCGTGTTTGCTGGCGCGTTCATTTTGTTCACTTCGCTTCCTGCGGTATTTTTCACCGGAAACGTAGTCGCTGCCTTTTTATATTTGATGGTCACCCGCCTATTCATCGTCATGAAAACCGGGAAGGAGGAACACCATGATCCGTCTGTCATTTCGACTACTGATGACTAACTGGATTTTTTTAATGCTGTATCAACATCTCCCATCGTCACCTCGCCTTATGCTCGAGACGGACGCTGGGTATTATTCAGGTGTTTTTGAGACATTGCTGTCGTTTATGATTGTCATCACAGTCGGCGGCATCCTGACTGACGCGATTCGTTACTTCGGCTTCCGAACGCGTCCACTTTCTTTTGCATCACATCTCTTCCTGAATCAAGGCATCGCCTTACTTATTGGTGGCATCTTATTAATCGTTTTCAATGCTTTGTTTCAACCGCTCTATTTTCAGACAATCGCGAGTAGCGCCGCTTTCCTCTACTTTATGATGACACGTTTGACGTTATTATATAAAGAAGACCAGGTTGTTTAAATTCAGCCACATTCTTACATTTTTGTTAGGTAAGAATGACAAGCTAGGCATTATACTGAATGTATCGTTCAGAAAAGGAGACATGCCGCATGTTTCGTCAAAAATCACTTTTGTACTTACTCATTTTTTTGTCCTTCGGTTTCGCCTTCGACACGATCACGGGATCGTCCCTCATTCCGTTCGTTGAACCCCTTCATGAATTGATTGCCTCACTTGCGCTGACGATCACGACCGCCTGTTTGTCACTGTTCTTTCTGTTCTACCATGGCGTTCGTCCGCATCTTGAATTACTGATCGTCCTCCCCTTTTTGATTTTGACGAGCGGCATTACGTTCTTGTTCGTCTTCTTGAACGCAATGACTGTCATTTAACGTTACCAAAAAGCCCGTCTTCTTCAAGGAGACGGGCTTTGGTCGGCAATATGTAGATTACGGTTTAGCGTTAAGCTCCAGCAACGGATCACTTTCACTCGGCCAATTGATTTGTCCCTCGTAATGATCCTCGATCGTCGCGACCGGTTTCGAACGTTCGAACCGAGACGGTTGCGTCGATGTCGTACAGACGATCAAGACAGCTAACAGACTGATGATACTAAAAACTCGTCGCATCATGATTTTATACTCCTTTAGTCGTTTCTATTCTCATATTAAACAAACCATGCTATTATGCCATCCGTCCTCCGCCGTATCTCTCACTCCGCCCACTAAAAAAGACCGACTACGTAAGTCGGTCTGACACCATCACCCTTGTTCGCCAACGACCGAGAACCGCTCGTTGAGATATTGCGCGTTTTCTAGCTCATCGACTACCGCGATGGCGTAATCCGCGTAACTGATGTAGCTTTCCCCTTTTGCGTTTAGGATCATCTGCTCGCCGCCGACTGTATACGTTCCTGTGCGTTGACCGCTTGGATCAAAGAATCCAGCGGGGCTGAGATACGTCCACGTCACGTCGTGTTGCCCTTGCAGTTCGATCAAGTTTTTTCCCATGTTCGAGGCTGTCGGATAATACGCTTTTGGGAAATCCGGTGTTTCCATGACGCGTACTGTATGCTCGGCATCAACGAATAGGCTTCCCGCACCACCGACAACGAATAGTCGTGTCTTACTTCCTGCTAACACGTTGATTAAATGACGCCCGACTTCGATATGCTTCGTCTCCTCACCCGGTGCTGCATTAAACGCGTTGATGATGGCGTCAAATCCGTTCAGATCGTCTTTTGTCAGTGCGAGTACATCGCGCTCGAGAATCGTGACGTCTGCCGTCACTTTTGCCGCGTTACGGACGATTGCCTTGACGTCATGTCCACGTTTGATTGCTTCTTGTAAAATCAACTGCCCTGCTTTTCCTGTTGCGCCAATGATTCCGATGTTCATGATGATTCCTCCTTTTTATATGTAACTAAAATGATTACATGTAACCAATATAGTTACAATATCTTTGTTTGTCAACAGTGTTGTTCCTATTCCCCGTTTCTTGCCAAATGAACGATACAGCGTATAATGAGAGAACAATGTTTTTAAGAAGGAGGGTCATCCGTTGGCCATCAGTACTCGTTTTTCCGTCGGCATCCATATTCTCTCGTTGATCGCAACCGACGAGAAGATGACATCCGACTTGATTGCTGGCAGCGTCAATACGAATCCGGTCGTCATCCGTAAAATCATGAGCATGTTGAAAAAAGCTGATTTGATCGAGGTCCGTCCGGGTGTCGCCGGTGCGCGACTCGCCCGCCCGTTGTCTAAGATTACGCTGCTTGACGTCTATCACGCCGTTGCTGTCGTGCCGGATAAGGAACTGTTCGGCGTCCATGCTGCACCGAATCCAGATTGTCCGGTCGGACGAAACATACAATCGACGGTCACACCCATCTTCGAGCTTGCGCAATCTGCGCTTGAGAAGGTACTCGCTCACGTCACACTGGATGATATCGTCAGTGAAATCGAACAAAAAGAAGCATCGTCCTCATGAGGAGCGATGCTTCTTGCTTTAGAAAAACCATTGATACAGTAGATATCCTCCACCGAGGACGACAAGCACCGCGAGCATCTCAAGACCACGCATCCCGTCGTTTTGCCCACGTGGCACGGCACTACCGAGACCTTGATCGACACCATCGCGGAGATGATCGAGTGCTTGTTTCTTTTCTTGTTTGAAGCGAGACATATAAACGACCCCCTTTTTACATATTGTACCATTCTATCTTCACCTTGCAGTACATTCTGTCAAAAAGAATCCGTGGTAGTGCTTATCTTACATTCAATTCAATTCGTTTCTCTATTCATTTCGAAGTAATTTCATGAATCCCATCTTTTCAAAGATCAAAACATCCTGCTCGAAGCGTTTGATGAAACGTTCCGTCGATCGATCGTCAATTAAATTCGGATGACCGAAGCATACGTTTAAGATCGAATTGAGTTTCTCTGCATCACCACCGATGAAGTAGTGAGACATATAGGTGTCGTCTTCTGATGCGATGACGACGAATGTCGCCATATCAAGCACTCCTTCGACGCTTTCTGCTGTCAGGAGTTTGTCTTTCACAGATGCATTCTGAAAGTCATACGATTCGATGGAGGCTATCCTACCTTGCAACAGATAAAGAATTGATTTTCGGTAAATACAATAGACGCCAACGATCGTTTCAATGGGTGGAACGAACGGATCTTCGAGGATTTTGATCCATCGCTCATCCTGTTGATTCAGGCGGATGGCATGTAAGTGATTGACCAATAATTGATCAATGACGTTCACGTTCGTCGGTTGGATCGATTTAAAATCATATACAGGCAAGTCTTCTCCCCCGTTCGTTTAGTCGATGATCGTATCCTTCCCTTCTGCGCGTAACCGCTGCAGGGATGCTTTCATCGTCTCAATCTCTTCATCCGTATGCCGTTCCCACGTTCCGAGTTCAGCGATGATCTTCACGGGCTCCGTCGAACGATACGACCGAGTCGGATTACCTGGGAACCGTTTGTTCGTCAAGTTCGGATCATCCTCATACGCTCCGAGTGGTTCGACGAGGTAGATATGCTCCGCAGCGTCAGATTGCGCGAGCTCCGCGCCCCACTTCGCTGCATCAAGTGTTGCCGTGAAATAGACGTGCTGGAGCGGTCGTTCACGAAAATTCGACGCGTGCCCTGGTTTCAATTCGTCACCGATTCGCAACGTGGCTTTCGTGCCATGGAAAAACGGACCTTCGACTGGTTTCATACGCTCGCCTCCTGACTGGATACATTCAGTATAGACAGTCGATTGATTCAGCTGTAGTCTGTTTCAAAACGAAATTTCACGGTATACTTATAGCAAAGGAAGACCATTTGTCGTCAGATTGTAACTCGTTTTTTGTCTAGCCATCATGCATGATGGGGATAGTCATTTTACATACCTATAGGAGGTCATCCGTTCAACGTGAAGTTCTTTAAAGCTTTAGCGAAAACCGAAGAGGCTGTCTGGATTCCAGAAGCCGAGTGGCAAACCGTTTGTGAGCAAGAAGGACTGACCCTGCCGCATCATCCGCAGGAACAATTCGTTGGTCTCGCGTACAACAATCAACGTCAAGTCGTTGAAGTCACGCGTAACGTGCGTCCCCCGGCACTCAGTTATTACGTCACGATTCTTGAACCACCCAATAGTCGATCCCTCATCTCAAAACGTTCGTTCTTAACTGTGCTTCATGAACGAACGGAGCGCACGTCCCTCACCGAATACGGTACATTCTGTTTACTTGAAATCAACGTTCGGGAAGAAGGACTCGGCGAGCGTGGTCTGTTACTTGAGTCGTTGATTCATGACATCGAAAAAAAGTATACCCATTACGCGATTCGTGGCGATTATTCGAAGATCACCTTACAAGGACGCGTCTCCGATCAATGTTTTACGAAATATGGATTCCAGTTAACGGATTCCTATCTCACGCTCTCAAATGGGATTCCTTCCTGAAACGACCTGACACGTTCAGGTCTTTTTTTGTATAGTTCTTAGGCAATGATGGGAAGTGATGGGTTTGCGTTCAAACTAGTAGCACTACATATTTTTAATATGGTATGGTAAAAGTAATTCATCAGCAGTACATTCTACATTTAAGAGGTTCCCCATGACAACAATGACAGAGACATATCCCATGACATGCTGGCATACGATTTCGACGTATCATAATCAACAAATCAAGCGCGTCAATGCTTTCTTGAAACAATGGGATCTCTCCCATACGAATCTTGAAGTATTGCGTTGCCTACAAACGACCTCATGCACGAGCCAGAAGGAAATCGCGGAACGGATCCAAGTGACCGATGGCACGATTTCACACGGAATCAAACGTTTATTTGATCGGCAACTCATCACCCGAAAACGCAAATGGAAGACGAACTATCTGCTATTGACGGAAAAAGGAGCAGCCATTCTGCAAGAAGTGTTGCCCGCCTACGAACGTTTTCAACAAGAACAATTCGCTGCTTTGACGGCTCGACAACAGGAAGAATTAATCCGTTTCTTCGATAAGCTCAATCCTGCGTGACAGAAGAGGAGGAAAAATCATGACCTTCACATTCGAAACTTCAATGCAACACTGGAACGCCATTCAGCGAATCCATTCTCGTTATTCGAAAGAAGTCAACGATGTACTGAAACCAAAAGGGCTCTCAAAATCCCAATTCGATTTATTGATGACCCTGTATCATCAAGAGAGTGCGACACAAAAATCACTTGAACGCACGCTCGAACTCTCAAGCGGTGCCATTTCGCAAACGGTCAAGAAGTTGCTCGCGGAACACCTCGTCATCCGAAAACGAATCAACCGGGAAAAACGGATTCTCTTGACGGAAGATGGTGCAGCGCTGATTCAAACATCAGCTCCCGAAATCGAAGAGATTGATGATCGTTATTTCCGTGCCTTTACATCAAAGGACCACGAGACGTTCGACCAATTGCTCCATAAGATGCAAAGCGATCACTTTTAAATGCGCATAATCGTTATAACAAAAGAGTCCTTCTCTCTTCTGAAAGCACAGTAGAGAGAAGGACTCTTTCATTGTTCAAATGGGAACGTATTCCTTTTATCTGAATCCGGCAATAACGATTTATTTCGAGTCCACCATGCAATCAAGCTTGCCACTAATAAGATGCTTGCCCAGTAAATCAAGAAAGTATTGCTGTTAAAGAACTGACTGTTCATATAGGGCGAAGGTACCGACGTAATACTTGTTAAGTAACTTTCATCGATCGTTCCATTCTCCGCCCTAACTTGTTGTTTAACGAAAACTTGATACTGGCTGAATTGCTCGACTTGATAGAAGATGCCACACACAAGATAGATCATCGTACAGATCGATAAACCGATTAGGGATAAAAAACGTAACCGCGCTGCTCTAATCCATTGCACCACGAGACTGATGCCAAATGGAAAAATCAATAGGAGTAGCAGGAGCGGTATAAGCCCTAGATTACCATTGCCGCTGCTTGATTGCGGATACACTTGCGTCGAGCGACCCAAGGATACGAGAAGTCCACTAAAGATGCTCAATGCCACTACCAATCGGTCTACTCTTACGACTCTCATCTCACTACACTCCTCCTTTGAATAATGTTTATATTCCTTCCGTCTTCCCTCTTCATTATACAAAATCGAGATACTTAAAATTTCCTTTTTCAGGAATCAAGGGAACGGATTATTTTTCTTAACCTGATTTTTAACCATCATCCATTGCTGTACACAGTTGACATCGCTGATCTTTCAACTATGCAAAATCTTTACGAACGAGCTGATAAAAACATCCAAAAAGAACCTTGAAGCGTCGCAACACTTCAAGGTTCTTCTTATTTCATGATCCCGTACTCGCAAATGCCTTCAGTCCGAACAACCAGAAACGATAAGCGATCAAACAGGCGATGATCGCGACAAGCGGTGTCGCAACAGCCATTACGCTATAGCCTCTTCCGTCAAAGAAATACATCGCCGGGTAGAAGGCAGTAAAGCCGAAGGGGATGATGTAAGTCAAGACGAACATCAACACCTTCGAGTAGATCGTCATCGGATAACGAGCAAAATCACTCAAACTGAAAACTGCTGAGACGATCGGTAAACTGTCGACCATCCAAAACGAGAACGTCGCAAAAAACAGATTGATCGCGATATAGAGCAATCCGCTCGAAAGAACAAGTACGATCAGCATCAAGACATCACCGAAGCTCCAGATCATGTCGAGGTGATTGGAAGCAACATAGAGCACCCCACCACCAATCAACAGTTGACAGAATCCGTCTTGTTGGACGCGCTCAGCGATGATTTGAAACAACGGATTGACGGGGCGCATCAACAACCGATCCAGATTCCCGGTCCGGATGTACTGCCAGCCGATCGTCCAAAGGTTATCAAAGAAGATATGATGTAAGGCTCGTCCTAAAAAGGCGATCCCGTAAATGAATAGAATCTCGTAAAAGTCCCAACCGTTTAGCATCTCGATATGCTGAAAGACGACCGACAGGAAAAAGAGTGAGGCGAACTGTTGACCGAAGACCGACAAGACACCGATCAGGAAATCAATTCGGTATTCCATCATGACCTTAAAATGACTTTTGGCATATAGCCAGTAGAGTTTTATGTATCGTTTCATCCGCCGAACACCGTCACTTTCCGGATCGCGAGCGCGAACGTGATTCGCAAGATGACGAAGAATCCGATCAACCATCCGATTTGAATCAGTAACGCTTGCAAGATGCCGCTTGCGCCAATCTCTCCCGTATAGATCGCAACCGGGACGTAGACGAGTGAAGCGAACGGTAAGTACAGACTGATCGTCTGAAACCAGTCCGGGAACAGCGTCAACGGGACGATTGCACCGGACATGATCGTGATGACGGCGTCTTGTAAGACGGATAGTCCCCAAATATTGACGGTATAGAACGCGAAGATGCCGACGAGCAGATCAATCAATGTCGCAAGCAACACGGCACAAAGGACACTACCGACGAAGGCAATGCCAGCCAGCCATGACTGTGGTCGATCCACGCCGATGAACAAGATCGAGACGAGGACGAGTGGCAGGATCGAGCGGAACAAGACCGAGACTTTTGAGCCGATGTCTTGGGCGAGTAACTTATCGAGCAAGTGATACGGACGGAGCAACTCGATTGCGATCGCCCCTTGTTTGATCATCCGGGCGAGATCGCGTCCGGCACCCCCGCGGAACTGATCGATCATCGTCGCAAGCACCGCATACGTCAGCATCGTCGACAGTGAGATACCGGAGACATCGGTCTTATTGGCATACACGGCTTGCCAGAAGAAATAGAGAATGAACAAGCGCATCGTCACGCTGAACATGCTTGCCCAGTACCAGGCCGTGTAGGCGAGATCAACCTTGATTTGGGACCGCATCAACGCGGTATATTTACGGATTCTCATGCACTGATCCCCGCTCGGTAGAGCTTGCGGATTAACGTCTCCATCTTCGGGACGGACACGGAGACGTCCCGAACGGCGTACAGCGAAACGATTTCCTTGATGACTTGACCGCTTGACAGTTCTCGGTCGTCGAAGGCGAGCTCATACGTTTGTTCATTCGTCTCAAACACGATCACACGATTGATCAACGCCGTCGGTAAAACGAACGGCACCGGTTCTTCGAGCGTGATTCGAAGTGTCCGCTCGTGACTGAACGATGCCTTCAACTGATCGATCGTATCGTCATAGATGATTTTGCCGTCGTCGAGGACGATCACCCGGTCACAGACTTCCTCGATGTCCTGCATGTCGTGCGTCGTCAAGATGACGGTCGTTCCCCAGCGATCACTCATCTCGCGGATGAAGTGACGGATCGTCTCCTTGATCTCGATATCAAGCCCAATCGTTGGTTCGTCGAGATAGACGACTTTTGGTCGATGCAGGAAGGCTGCGGCTAGTTCGCAGCGCATCTTTTGTCCGAGCGACAGTTGCCGGA
Source organism: Exiguobacterium acetylicum (assembly GCF_019890935.1). Taxonomy (NCBI): domain Bacteria; kingdom Bacillati; phylum Bacillota; class Bacilli; order Caryophanales; genus Exiguobacterium; species Exiguobacterium acetylicum. The sequence continues at coordinate 1,517,568 of NZ_CP082333.1, read as the reverse complement.
CTGGTACGTCTAGGAGCGGTGCGAGATCGAGCTTCTCCCGAAACCACGCGAGCGTCTCGGCAAACTCGGACGTCGGCACTTGATAGATTTCCTTCAACAGCTCAAACGATTCTTGGACCGGAATGTCCCAGAACAGTTGTGTCCGCTGACCGAAGACGGCTCCGATTTGTGACGCGTTCTTGACGCGGTCGGCATGTGGATCAAGTCCGAATACCCGGACGTTCCCCGCGTCCGGACGTAAGACTCCAGCGAGCATCTTGATCGTCGTTGATTTCCCGGCACCGTTGAAACCGATGTAGCCGACACGTTCTCCAGCTTCAATCGTCAAATCAATCGCTTTGACCGCCTCTTTCATCCGGTATGTCCTGCGAAAGAGTGCTTTGATCGCCCCGCGCAGTCCCGGTTCCCGTTGGAGGATTTGATAATGTTTCGTCAGTCCTGTTGCCTCAATGGCATATGGTTGCATGTATTCTCCCCCTTTTTGTGCAAACGCTTTCTGAAAACGTAGTATACCAGAAAAATCCAAGATTCTTCCATCTCTTTTGAAAATTTTTCTCGATATTCTGACGCGGTCGCGTAATAATAGAAAAAAAGGAGTGGTCTGACCATGCTATTACGCCATATGACACATCGGCATCACATGAAATCAATCGTGACACGCGGTGGATTGTCACCGACATTCCAAATCGATGCACCAACAGGATGGATCGCCTTTGAAGTCGATCCTCCAAGCGCAGCGTATCAAACGCACTTTCATCAATTAAAAAATGATTGGCAGGATGGAGATGTCGTTACGCTCGAATTCGATGGGGAGCGGATGCAAGCAGCTGGATTTGAGATGCTCCAATCGGAAGAGGATGAACGCAGTCATCATGCAAAAAAATTAGGGTTACCCCTCGAAGAAATCGGCTCGTATGCGTACATTCGCAATTTCGTCTCGCTTGACTACCTAGTCGAGTCGTCACGTGAGAAAATCTCAGAGTATTATTGAACTAGATGAGAAGTTCTTCTTTTTTAAAAGATACGGAAATCATGATACTTTTATACATCTTTAGGGTATCGTTGGTTGTATAGAATAAATATTCACTGAATGAAACATTTTGTTGTAGTTATTTTTCAGAACTCATTTGAGAGGAACACGAACATGTGGAATACGCTGAACCATCTTATCCTCAACGTCGCTCTGACCTTTTTCTTCGTGCTCATCTCCCTGTTCTTTTTTAAGCGATTTCAGTTTCGAAACACGCTCGACAGCTGGCTGAAGAAAAATCTGTTAGTACTGATTCTTGCGACAGGTGCCGGCTACTGGGTCATCCATAACGCCATCACCTATGAGGGATTCCGTTTCGATTTGTCGATTACCTTAATCGTCATCGCTTTCATTTATGGAGGCATCAGTAGCGGCTTCATCACGACCCTCGTCTTCGCTTCTCTTCAAACGTTCGTTTTTGATTCCGCTCATGCCTATTGGCTGATCGGTACGTATCTGATCGTCAGCATCGTTGTCTTGTACTTACAAAATGAAGCACCGGATCGATTCATCTCGTTTCCGGTCATCTTCACGATTGCACTCATTCTCTGTTTACCATACGTTCAACATGTTCAACCGAATGACGTGACAGCGATGACGATCTTTCTCATCGGGAATGGTTGCGCCGGTTTCCTCTTGCACAGCATCTTGCATCAAGTCCGCTGGCACTTCAATCAAGTCCGGATGCATCGGCGTCTTGCTTTGACGGATACATTGACAGGGCTTGATAATCGACGTCGTCTAGAAGAGACCGTCCAACGGTACAAATCCCAACAGACAGACTTTTCAATCATGATCATCGATGTCGACCATTTCAAACAGGTCAATGATACTTACGGTCATGACCGCGGCGATCATATTTTACGGCAAATCAGCTCTTTGCTTGCATCATATTGTCCCCCAACTTGTGTGCTCGGACGATTCGGCGGTGAAGAGTTCATGATGCTGTTGCCGGAGCATTCGTTGCCGGAGACGCGTCGACTCGCGGAACAAATCTGTGAAGCCAGTGCCAAACGGACGTATGAGTTATCAGCGACGGAACCGCTGCAAGTGACGTTATCGATTGGGGTGTCCCGCCAAACGCATCAACCGTCTGAGACCCATAATTTTCTGCAGACGATCCAGCAGGCAGACGCTGCCCTCTATCAAGCGAAGAAGAGTGGTCGGAATTGTGTCTTTCATCATGACCCGTTACGTTAAAGAAAAAAGTGCCCCCCTCGCGTGACGTGAAGGGGGCACTGCTATCTGAAATGGAGGAACGAACGTGGAAATCACGAATGTCTTACGCTTTACCGATCGCGATGGCTTTCGACAGTGGCTGACGAACCACGCAGATCACGCGACCTTCTGCTGGGTGATTCTCAGTCGAAAACAAGCCGGAGATGGGTTACTTTATCTCGATGCCGTCGAAGAGGCACTTTGCTTCGGCTGGATTGATGGCATTGCAAAGAAGACCGAAGACGGTGAACTGGCGCAACGGTTCACCCCACGTCGAAAGAACAGCAACTGGACCGAACTGAACAAGGAACGAGTCCGTCGCTTGGAACGTCTCGGCTTGATGCAACCGTCCGGACGACAGGTTCTACCAGACATGCGCGCTGATGCGTTCGTCATTGATGACGCCATCCAGACACGTCTACAAGAAGACCCGGTCGTCTATGAACAGTTTAATGACTTCCCGGAGCTCTATCGACGCATCCGGATCGATACGATTCAAAGTGTACGCAAGGATCCCGTTCTCTATGAAAAACGTCTGCAGACGTTGATTGAAAAAACGAAACGGAATCAGATGTACGGTCAGTGGAATGACGGGGGTCGTCTTTTACTCGAAGATGTTCCGGAGACGGAATCAGAGGATAGTCGGTCAGACCGCTAAGAAAATCTCTTCTAATGATTGACGTTCGATCTGCACCTCGTAGACTTTGACGTCTTGTTTCGCAAGCATGACGAGTAACTCTGGAATATCCTCTTCCGTTGATAAATCAAGCCGTGTACAATCATCGGTTTGCGACAAAAGTCGAGCGTATGCTGGCAGATGCGATGGCTCTAATCGCGGAACAGTCCGAATACGGATTTGAATCTCCTGCCTCATTGCTTCTTGTAAGGACGCAACGGTTCCACAGCGGACGATTCTTCCCTCCGTCATAATGGCGACACGATCACACATCTTTTCGATCTCATTCAAGTTATGCGAGGTCAAGAAGATCGTTTTTTCGTCCACTTTTAATGCAAGCAACAATCGCTGGATCTCAATCGCCGATTCTGGATCAAGACCGGACGTCGGTTCATCTAAAAAAAGTAATTCCGGATTTCCGGTGAGCGCTTGTGCGATACTGATTTTTTTCTTCATCCCGAACGAGAAGCTCCCGATCTTTTGTCGCTCCGTTCCGCTTAATCCGACTTGTTCAAGCAATCGTCCAATTTCTCGCTTCGTGATGCGAACTCCTGATAATCCTGCCATGTAGTTAAGAAACGCACGTGCCGTCATATCATGATACAGATTCGATGTATCCGGCATGACTCCGATCCGTTGTTTGATGGCATCCAGTCGATCAGCGGGTTCACCGAGAAGTGCGACAGTTCCGCCTGTCGCTTGTGTGATCCCGGTCATAATTTGAATGAACGTCGATTTCCCAGCACCATTACGACCTAAAAAACCAAAGATTTCTCCTCGTTCGACCGTCAAATTCACCTCTCGTAAGACTTCCTTCGCACCGAACGATTTCTTCAACCCTTTTACTTCAATCGCTTTCATGTTACAAATCCTTTCGCTTTAACGTGAGATAGGAGATCGTCAAAAACAATCCACTCCATAAAACAGGTAACAGTAATAATGTTCCAGACATGATGACAGCGTGGTACGGCAAGATGTATTGAAACGGTACCAGATACCATTTTTCCGAGAACGCTGACCAGAGACCGATGATCGGGACGACAATCCCGAGAAATATACCGAGAAACATCGTCAAACCAGGCTTCGCAATCATTGTAGATAAAAAGATGTTGAAACTGGTGATGTATAGGATGACGATCAGAACCGTCAGATAATCGATCCAGAACCATTGCTGCGCGTAGAGCGAGACAATCAGGAAATTGATCGTAAGCGTCGCGCACCAGAATAACAATGATCCGAGAAACTTCTCCAAAACGATTCGCAGACGCGACGTCTTCGTGACCAGTAAACGAATCGTCCGCGTCTCGATTTCACGATTGATGATGTCATGTGATAACGCAGCCACGAACAGAAAACCGAAGAACAGGATGAAGAACTTAATGCTTGAAGTATAGGCAGACGGTTGATTAACGCCAGCAAGCAGTTCCGGATGCCTCGTCAAATACGATGCTGTGAAGACGGACGTGATCGTCAGAAAAAGAATCAATAGAATCGCTTTGATGCTTTTGAAGCTGCTCGTGAATTCTTGTTTTACGATTGGAAACATGACGGACTCCTTCGGACATATTTTTGATTAACGCAAGCGTTCTTTTACTTTCGTGACAAGGACACCGAGTCCATATAAGGTAACGGCTGTTAAGAGCATCGTGATGATGGTTTCCATATGAATTCTCCTCTATGTAAATGACGTGTCATCTTACTCTACGCTACTCCTTACAAAAAGTTTCCTTATTTTTCAATTCCCAACATTCTCCTCATGGTACAGTAAAAGAAAAAAAGGAGACGGCAAATGAAACGTTATACAATCACCTGTCAGCAACAATCCGTTCATATTACGGAATGGGGAAACGAACAGCTTCCGACGATCGTCTGCTTCCATGGACTCGGCAGTACGAGTCTCAGCTTCATCGAAATCGCTGAAGCGCTCGCGGACGAATTCCGTCTGATTGCGATGGATTTACCCGGTCACGGCAAAACACCAGCTTTCTCAGACCCTCTACACTATCGCATGAAACCCTTTACGGACTGGATCGATGAAGTCTTACACATCCTTGATATCAAGCGGTTCTATGCCTTGTCGCACTCGTGGGGCAGTGTACTCTCGCTCTATTATTTGATTGAACATGCGGATCGTGTGCTCGGCACGATCCTGATTGACGGCGGCTATCATAGTAAACGACTTTACGGTCGTTCTGTAGAGGAAGAAGTCGCCTTTTATGAACAAGATTTCGAGGATTCCGTTTCAACATGGGACGAATTTTTGGACATTGCCGTTTATGCCCCAAACGCCCGTCGCTCCCCCTCCCTTGATCAAGCCGGAGTCGATCTTCTTCGGATGGAGGAAGGACGATTCCACTGGCATGCTCGAGGAGAGACGGCTGCTGCGATCGTACGTGCGCTGCACCACGAGGATGTTCTTGATTTCCTCCCGGACGTTCCACCAGCGGACATTCAGTTGTACGTCGCAACGTTACCGACGGATCAAGCACCCATCCGTCAGCAGGCGACGAACCGATTACATGAGATGACGCAAGCGACGGTCCATTTCGTCCCGGAGACAGGACATCTATTACACTGGGATCGCCCTGACGTCATCATCGAAGCGATTCGTCACTACTGGACGTCCGGAAAAAGATTGTTTTCCATTTGAAAAATGGTTTATTATGGAATTAGAGTAAAAAGGAGGGGTTCATATGTTAAAACGGTTAACGTTCGTTTGTGTGACCTTATGCGTCGCGATCGTCGCTACCCTTGTCGCTGCACGCCACTCAACTGGAAACACCATTTCGTTTGAAGAGCCGTTATCGGTTTACCTCGCGATCGGACTAATCATCTTCTTATTCTTACCACCGCTCGTCCTATCATTTTTCGAACATCCTGTCCTGAAGATCATCAATGTCGTCTATCAATCCTTAATCGTCTTCAGTTTCGTCGGACTGATTCCCGTCGGCTTCTTGATTCCGAACGGATCCTCGACGATCATTGTCGCTGTCCTTGGAACAGTCGCAAGTCTTGCTAGTGTGATCGTCGCTACGCGGAGTACGACGTTCCAACCTGTCTTAAAGTGAATCGACTACCTGAGCAGGATGTCTCTCTTGACATCCTGCTTTTATCGTTTTAAGTTGTATATACAAACGTTAAGGAAGGAGCATGATTCATGTCATTGATTCAGGAAGAGGAGGATTTATTGACGTATTGTCTCTATTTCACGTCGAGCCGCTTTGCCCGTAATATCGCCAAATTGGCTGATCAAGCTATCGACGGTGAGCTCGCACCCTCCTATTACTACATGATGCTCGTCGTCCATTTCCATCCGGACATCACACAAAAGGAATTAAGTCAGCGCTTATCACTCGCTCCCTCAACAAGCACACGGTTCTTAGATAAACTGGAAGCACTCGGTTGGATTCATCGTGAATCACGCGGGAAACAATCTCACGTCCGCTTGACGACAGAGGGGGAAGAAGTTTACGGCTCGTTTCGTCAATCGTTGAAGCAGTTATTCGCTGATTATGCGGCGATTCTTGGCAAGGACGAGAGTAAACAACTGAGCAAATCGCTTCGGGATGCAAATGAAAAACTTGAGCGTGCTTGAGTTTTTTTGCCCTAACGTTTGTATATACAACTATCAAGGAGTGTTTTCATGACTACACAACAAACCATAGTAATCATTGGCGCCGGTCCCGGAATCGGATATCATACGGCACTTCGTTTCGCACAGGACGGCTATCACGTCGCACTGATGGCGCGGGATGAACAACGTCTTCAATCACTCGTCACTCGCCTGACAGATCAAGGATACGATGCGACCGCTCATGTCGCGGATGTACGAACTACTGTCTCGCTTGCGGCGCAATTTAAAGTCATTAAACGGATTCATGGCTCGATTGATGTCCTGCTATATAATGCGCTAGCTAACACGCCAGGTCGCCCAACAGTGTTGCGCGCAGAAAATCTACGCGCGGACTTCGAAGTCAATGTCATCGGTGCACTCAACAGCGTCAATGCAGCACTCCCGTACTTATCACCTGACGCATCGATCCTGCTGACAGGTGGTGGACTTGCGCTCTCACCTGTTGCCGACGTCGCTTCTTTATCGCTCGGTAAAGCGGCACTCCGAAATCTAGCGTATAGCTTGCATGACGAGTTGAAGGAACAATCGATCCATGTCGGAACGTTGACGATCGCCGGTTTCGTCAAAGAAGGAACCTACTTTGCACCACAGCATATCGCGCAAGCCTTACATGAGCTTCGTCAAGAGCGAGCTATCGAACGCATTTACAAGGAGGAACAACAATGAAGACACTCGTTATCGTCGCCCATCCGGATCTAACAAATTCTCGTATCAATCGAACGTGGATGCACGCGTTTCAACAGCAAGAAAACGTGATGGTTCATGATTTGTACGCCGCCTATCCCGATTTTAAGATTGATGTAAAACGGGAACAGGAGTTATTGATGGCACACGACCGGATCGTACTCCAGTTTCCGTTCTTTTGGTATAGCAGCCCCGCTTTACTGAAACTATGGCAAGACGAGGTACTTGCTTACGGCTGGGCTTATGGTCAAGCTGGTACACGATTGCATGGGAAGGAACTGTTACTCGCTTTTTCAACGGGCGGTCCAGCGGAAGCTTACCAGCCGTCGGGTTTAAATCGCTTCACGTTTGATCAATTGACGACACCGTTTCAAGCGATGGCGAATTTGACGGGGATGACGTTTTTACCCCCGTACATTTTGTCCGGCGTCCGCACCTTATCCGATGAAGCATTAGCAGAGGCAACCACATCACTCATTGACCGGACACTTCTTGTTCCAACACGAAAGTGAGGTCACTTATGGCACGTTTTCTCTATCAGACGCGTGAATTCGACTGTCCGGTCCAGCTCAGCATGAACGTCTTGATGGGCAAGTGGAAAGTGTTAGTCTTATGGCAACTGTTCTTAAAAAATCGTCGGTATGGTGAATTGAAACGTCTCGTTCCCGGCATCAGCCATAAAGTTTTATCGGATACATTAAAAGTGCTTGAAGAAGAACGATTCATCTTCCGTCATGACTTTCAGGAAAACCCACCGCACGTCGAATACGGTCTGACGGATCAGGGACGTGACCTCGAGCCGATTCTACGTGCCTTACAACAATGGGGGATGCAGTATAAAGCATCCCACTCACCTTAATGTGCGTACTTGTCCTTCTGAACGTGTTTGATACGATGACATTAAGTCATCCATCACACCACGAACAGGAGGATTTTTTCATGAAAACGATCTTAATCGTCGTTTCGAATCCAACCGTCTCATCGACAACACAATGGCCGGTCGGGTTTTGGTTATCAGAGTTGACCCATCCGCTGGAAATGTTTCAAAAACACGGGTATCACGTGACGATTGCCAGTCCAGATGGCGGTAAAGTTGATTGGGATGCACTCAGTGATCCTACTGATCCAAGCGGATACTCTGCTCATGATCAGCTCTCACTGTCGTATCGGGATAACCTTGAATTTTTGACACGCCTGTCAGCGACACCGCGCATCGATGATCTGGACCTCACAGGATTTGATGCCATTCTCGTCGCTGGTGGTCAAGCCCCGATGTTTACGTTTGAACAAGCCACTTCGCTCCATGAAGCCTTTCTCGCCTTTTATGGTGCAGGAAAACCATCAGCGGCACTATGTCACGGTACGAGTCTATTACTTTATCTAAATGATGGCGCGCGCCCGTTCGTCGAAAACAAACGCATGACCGGCTTTACGAACGCGGAAGAAGATTTAGCTGATCAAGCAGCAGGCATGCGTGTCATGCCGTTTCGCATCGAGGAGGAAGCGAAGCGTCTTGGTGCGGTGTTCGTCTCCGCCTCCCCGTGGACATCGTTTTCAGTCGTCGATGGACATCTCATCACCGGGCAACAGCAAGAATCGGGACAGGAAGTCGCAATGCGTGTCATCGAATTGCTTGAAGCATAAGGAGGTCTGAACATGCACGAATGGTCACGACCAACGATTCATACGACGACTGGGCACCGACAGGCGTCGTGGATTGAACTGTTCTTTGATCTCGTTTTCATCGCTTCTCTCGTCGAAGCGATTCATTTCGTTGAAGCGCATCTATCCGAAGGCATCATGTCGACGCTTCTACTCTTCTTGGTATTTTTCATCGCACCTTGGATCGTCTGGCGGAGTACGACGTTCTATTCCGATCGCTATGAGGAAAATACAAGCCGCCATCGTCTTCTCTTGATCGCCTTGATGATACCGATTGGCTTGTTCGCTTACTCTGTTCACCATGTCGTCGAAGGACATGTCGGCTGGTTCGTCCTAAGCTTTATCCTCTCTCGTCTTTGGCTCTTATTCATGTGGGGTACTGTCCGAATGACGGAAGAGGCACAAAGAAGAACCTTCCGTATTTTGTTGCTCGGACATGGCACCGCGATGCTCCTCGTCACATTCAGTTATTGGGTTGCATTTTTACCGCTCGTCCTGCTTGCTTTACTCATTGAGTTATTTCAGACGCTGTGGACGTTACGTGCTCACGAACAACTTCCCGAGTTGACACGCAATCACTTGCCTGAACGGTTCGGCTTGTTCACGATGCTTGTCCTCGGAGAAGGTGTCCTTGGCGTGATCGACTTGCTGGCAACAGGAGAAGGTTTATTGTACCCGTTCTTACTCTTCCTCTATCTCGTCTGCTGTTTTTGGATCTACTACGATCAAGTCATCTACCGGCTGTATCATCCGACCGCCTGGCACGTCTATTGGTGGGGCATGTGGAACCTTGGTATCGTGATATCTTTATTGCTCGTCCGTAGCGCTTTTTCAGGTTATATCGCAACTGATCCGGATGCTGTTCTGCTCTTTTTCAGTGCGACCCTGCTGTTTATTTGGACGACCGGTGGTATCGGATTGACCGGGCAAAAAGATACCGTGTCTGTTCGAATGACGAGACGTTTTCTCCAACTCCGTCTCTTGCTGACATTTTTACTCGTAGGTAGTTTCTTCATTTTCTCTCCCTTCTTGTTGCTACTCGTGGTGCTCCTATCCTTACTTTTAATTCTCTTTCAGGGGATCTATTATTGGACGACACTTTTACGTCCCTCGTCCGAAACATGATCAACCAGATGGTGCTAATCATCTGGTTATTTTACGTATAAATTTATTTATCGATAAGCTCATTTTTATTAATTTGTTTTTTGATTCAAGCGGGCGTATTCTAATCACGTAGCCAATCGGCAAACGAAAAAGGAGGAACACATCATGAGTAAACACATCTTAATGGTCGTCACGAACGCGAAAGAAATGAAGGAAGGTCACGCAACAGGACTTTGGTTGTCTGAGTTTGCGGAAGCTTACATCGAATTCAAGAACGCAGGATATACGGTAACGGTCGCAAGCCCGAACGGCGGCGAATCACCAATCGACGCACGAAGCCTTGAAGACGAAGTCCCAGCTGAGATTCAAGCGACAGCTCCACTCTTGAAAGAGACACTTGATTTAAAAGCAATCCAGGATTTCTCGGCATTCGATGCAATCTTCATGCCAGGTGGACACGGTACGATGTTCGACTTGCCACAAAGTGATGCTTTGAACAACGCCCTTCGGACATTGTTTGAAGCGAACAAGACGGTCGCTGCGGTCTGCCACGGACCCGCTGGACTCGTCAGTGCGACACTCTCAGACGGAACACCACTCGTCGCTGGAAAGACGATCGCAACGTTCACGGATGAAGAAGAACGCGCGACAGGCCTTGACGTCTACATGCCATTCTTGCTTGAGACACGTCTTCGTGAACTTGGTGCGAACATCATCACGGCTGACAACTTCACGGAAAACGTCCAAGTCGACGGAAACCTTGTCACGGGTCAAAATCCACAATCTACGATTGCGGTCGCAAAAGCCGTCATCAATACACTTAACTAATCGAAACAAGGGATCCTTTGGATGAAGGATCTCTTTTCATAGGAGGTTCTATCGATGATTCAACTGATTGCCCGGATCGAAGCGCATCCGAATCAAGGCGAACAGCTCGCTTCCATCATCGAAGGTGTGATCGCCCCTTCGCGTGCAGAAGCAGGGTGTCTGACGTATCAGGCACATCGCGCTATCGATGCTCCGAACGTCTTCTACTTTTATGAACAATGGCGTGACCAAGACGCCTTCGATCAGCATGTCGCCTCACCGCACTATCAAGCCTATCGAGCAGACAGTGTCCATCTCGTCGCTGATCGTGCATTGACGTTCTTAAGTGACGTATCGAAGTAATGTATATTTCATACAAAAAAGTCCAATCCTCAAGAATTTGCTTGTGGATTGGACTTTTTTAACTTAATTCAACCTAACGCCTTAATCACCTGTTGCAAAACCGGATCATGACGCGAGTCCGTTCGATAGGCGACGTATAACTGATTCGTCGCGAATCGTTCCGGCGCAATCCGTTGTACCCGTCCAGCACTGACCGCTGCCTCGACGAGATAATCGGGCAAGACGCTGATCCCGTGTCCTGCTTCGATCGCTTTTAGTATCGCATCGACGTTCGGTAAGATCATTTCCGGACGGATCCCAGGTCGTTCTCCGAACTGCGTCTGATAGTACCGACGAATGATCGGCAGCTCGAGTCCGTAACTGATCCAACGCTGACGGTCCATCCATTCCTTTAGATCCGCTTCCGGAACTTCGTAGCTGATCGGGGCGATCAAATGAAAGCGTTCGTCAGCGATCGGGACGTACTGGACACCCGGTTCATCGATCCGCTTCGTTGCGATGATGAAGTCGAGCTCATTCGCAAGCAAGCGTTGCAACAAGGGAACCGTCAAATCAAAGACTACCGTGAACTGTGCGACGTCGAGCGGTAGCTTCGGTACGATCCCATGCGTGACGAATTCCGTCGGTCCCCCGAACTTCAAGACCGGACGAGGTTGTTCCCCTGCTTCGTACTTCATCTCAAGCGATAACTCCTCGAGCCGATCAATCAATCCGACGACTTGTGTATAGAGGGCTGTTCCCGCGTCCGTCGAAATCATTTGCCGTGGCGCACGGATGAACAAGGACGTCTCTAGTTCTGCTTCTAGTGCCGCGATATGCTGGCTGACCGCCGGTTGCGTCAAAAAACGAATTCTTGCCGCTGCCGAGACGGAACGCTGTTGGTAAACGTGAATGAAACTGCGATACCATTCAAAATCAATCATATAGTTTCTCCTTTTGCTGGGTCTTCTTAAAAAGTATAGATTCATTCAATCCATAAGACAAATAACGAATAATTTAGTAAGTCATAAATTTATTTATCGGATAATGAGAGAGGATTTCCAAAATGTTTCGTTAGAAGTTCCTCTATACAGAACCCGACGATTGCTCCGCGGATCATTGCAAGAAAAGCGTCAAATCTGATTTCATTTCTGCTCTTCTTTCTTTTTCTTCTCCCGGTGATATTGTTTTAATGCCATATTGACGTTCACGATGACGGCACTGAGAACACCGACGCCAAGCATGACGTACACGATCGAAAACAATTTACCGAACGCTGTCTGTGGGACGAGATCCCCGTATCCGACCGTCGCGAGCGTCATGACGGAGAAATAAAAGGCGTCCAGAATACTGAACTGTTCGACATTGTGATAAAAGACAGTCCCAATCAAGAAAAGTGCCCCAACCATGATCATCAATGCCTTCTGTTCTTCTTGCTTGAATAAGATACGAATGACATGAAAAAAATTTCGGATCAAGATAAAGAACGCCAGCATGCTCTCTCCTCCTCAGTTCCGTCATCACGGCACACGTTCATTGAACAATTTCTCTAGTTGGTCAGGATCAAGTTGATTCAAGTCAGAGATCAGGAAATAATCGATTCGTATTGATGACTGGATCTGTAAACTTTAATCCGTCCGTAGGAGCTATTTGACACCGAGCAACGTCGCGATCAAAATAAAACTACAGTTGATCAGAAACAGATATCTGCACCGAGCGCGTAGGTCATGTTCTGATTCATAATGGCGTAATCGATCGTATAGACCAGTGTCAACAAGGCGGTGGCGATTACGACACCGGGAACGTCCGCGCGATCAGTTCGTCACTTAAAAACGTGTCATGCCATTCAAGTCATTGGTTTTTATTTACCCATTTTTAGTGTCTTCGTCTTATTTCCCGTATGAAAAATAAAAAAATCCCTTTAACGAAAGGTATATCGCTCATGAAAAAATTCCGCGGTAAACGCCGTTATTTTAAAAATCTCGAACTGGAATTCAACAGTTTTTCTTCTCCAGCCTATATTGATCCAGACGTTTGGTTTAACGACTGGCACGAGCACCCTGACTTTTCCGGACATGGCAACGCGAGTCTGCGCATTCGTAAAGCACATCTTCGGATCGCGTTGAGCGCTATGCAGGACATGCAACAAAAACTAACGGAAAAACAGATTGAACATCAGCTTTACATAACGATTGTTCTTGAGGATGCTTCACAAGACGCACTACATGTCCACACGACGAATCCAGACGGAACCCCATTCCCACTTGAGCGGATTCAGTCGTTCCCTCTCGCTTCACACGTTCCGACCTGGGTAACGGAACTCTTTCCGGGCAACCGGTATACGATTCATCAATCTCAGGAGGAATTGGTTGATTATACGGAAGAGACACCTGTCAGCTCGACCGTCACCTTTTTTTACATCTTGCCTAACCGTTAACGATACGACAACGAGCTACCCTTTCCATCACAGGAAGAGGATAGCTCGTTTTGTTCGGTTTCACTTATGGTAGCAAGATGACCTTGCCGAATTTGCCAGCTTGTTTGAAGTACGCTTGGGCTTGTCGCGCTTCAGCGAGCGGGAACGTCCGGTCGATGACCGGCTGAATCGTCTGCGTCCGAACCGCCTCGAGTAATTTCTCATAATCATGGCGATTGCCAAGGACGGATCCTTGTAGACGGATATGTTTTAAATAAAGCGTCCGAAAATCAAGCGACGTCACCTGCCCCCCGGACGATCCGGAAATACAGTACGTTCCGCCGCGCTTCAGCAGATCCAGTCCTTGTTTGACCACCGCATCGCCGACGACGTCGAGAATCGCATCGACCGGACCGACTTCTTGCATGACCTGCTGATCCCAGTCCGGCTCACGGTAGGAAACGACCAAGTCCGCCCCGAGTTTTTGCAATTGATCCGTCAGCTTCAAATCACCGACGAGTGCGACGACACGGGCACCGAAGACACGTTTCGCAATCTGGACGTTGAGTGAACCGACACCGCCACTGGCACCTGTTACGAGAACCGTCTGTCCTTGTTGTAAGTCGAGTTGTTCGACCATGTGCCACGCCGTCAATCCACTGACCGAGAAGACCGCACTGTCCGTATAGGAAGCAAGCGGCATGTCGTAACAGAGTTCGAGCGGCCAGCAGACATACTCCGCGTATCCGCCGTCATACTCGGAACCGATGAATGATAAGTCCTCGGCACTTTGTTCGTCAGCAATTTCTCCACTCGCCGTGAACGGGAACAAGACGACGTCGCGTCCGATTTCCGTCTCGGCGACACCGTCTCCGACCGCGACGATTCGTCCGCTGATGTCTGAACCGGGAATCCGGGGGAACTGCACCCCTTCTGCTTTCCAGCCGGATTCACTCTCTGCACCATAGGCGCCTTCCCGCATCCAAATTTCTGTATTGTTCAAGGCACAAGCTTTGATTTCAATCAGTACCTCGCCTTGTTTCGGTTGTGGTGTCTCTTGATCGATATAGGCGAGCTGCTCAAGCCCGCCATGCCCCGTTACGGTGACTGCCTTCATGTTTTTGCCTCACTTTCTTTCCCTCATATGATATCTCTCTTCTTTACCCCTTCATCCTGATTTTAATATCCTGCTTCCGTAACCCGCTGTCTCCTTCTATAGAACGATTCGTCCTCGTTTAATATCTAGATATAATATGGAGACGAATTCACGTCTGGAGGAACAATGTATGAAAAAACGATTAATCTTTATAGGGACATTAGCAACCATCACGGTACTGGGTATTTCCTGGTCAAGAGGTGGCGCAGATCCCGTCGTGAAAGACAACTATTCACCCATCCCAAAGGATACGACGTATCGCGGTCAGGTTGCTTGGCCACTAGAAACGCGCGATCGTTCGATTGCCGGGGAAGCGAGCGGCGTCGCTGTTGCTCCGAACGGTGACGTCTACTATTTACACCGGGGTAGTAATTCATACGGCGATGACACCTACATCACAGAACCGACATTGATCGTGCTCGACGGAAAGACGATGCAGGTGAAGAAGCGGTTAGGCGCAGGGCTGTTCAAGTCACCGCACGGTCTCGAAGTCGATGATCAAAACAATATCTGGATTACCGACATCAGTTTGAACCAAGTCTTCAAGCTCGATGCGTCCGGTAAAGTCTTGCAAACGTTTGGAAACGCATATGGTCCGTTCACGGAAGTCGGTCTGCGCATCCGAAACGTCTTGCCAAGCATCCCGCTACAGCTGGATGAAAAGACGTTCGCTCGTCCGACAGACGTCACCGTTTTCAAGGATGGCTCGTTCGCCGTATCTGACGGCTACCGGAATAGTCGCATCGTCATGTTTGATCCAAAAGGAACAGTCAAATGGGAAGTCAATGAACTCGGCAAACAAGACGGACAGTTCAATCTGCCGCATGGGATCAGTAGTGACGATGAGATGAATCTCTATGTGGCGGACCGGGAAAACGCCCGGGTTCAAGTCTTTAATCGAAATGGCAAACACATCGATACGTGGTCGTCAAAAGAACTCGGTCGACCGTACGGGATCGAAG
The DNA here is from genome assembly GCF_019890935.1 of Exiguobacterium acetylicum. Taxonomy (NCBI): domain Bacteria; kingdom Bacillati; phylum Bacillota; class Bacilli; order Caryophanales; genus Exiguobacterium; species Exiguobacterium acetylicum. The sequence goes on along the minus strand of NZ_CP082333.1, from coordinate 1,501,877 downwards.
TCGGTGCGAACGGTAAAGTCTACGTCGCTGATGGTGGAAACTATCTTAATGGACAAAAAAAGAACGCGCAAAGCCAAATCGTCATCTTGAACAAACAAGGAAAGATTGAGAAACGATTCGGTGCGTGGGGCAAAGAAGCGGGACAACTCCGGATTGCACACGACATCGCGGTCGGTTCGGATGGAACGATTTATGTCGCGGAGTTGTTGAACAAACGATTGCAGCTGTTTTCTAAAAATTAATGGGGAACGGAAGTATTTCGAAATTCAAGAAATGAATATCCTTTTTTTCAAAGACACCTCAGCTTATCTCGATTTATTTTGGTAAAATAAAGAAAATCCATCGGGGGTGTCTCATGAAACGTGGTCTAACATTAGCCGTCCTACTGATCCTCGTCGTTTGCGTCATCGTTTTCGAACCGTTCCGTGGTGCGCCACCGAATCCCGAAATCGAGGCAAAAGGAAAGGATGTTCCGACCGTCCAGGGGTCTTATTGCTGGGATAGCTTGCTCCGTAGTCAATGTGTCGATAAGACGTACCGTGACGGTCTTGACCTAGCAAAAGGGAAAACGCCAGTTACCGTCTCTGCTGGAGCTCCCGTCCGTGTCGAATTATCCGGTGATCTTAAAAGCGTAAAACTATCACAGTGGGACGATCAAAAACAGGAATCCCCTATCGCTTTGAAAAAAGATCAGTTCAACGCCCCGACAGAACCTGGCCTCTATGCGTACGAACTAAACTCGCGCTGGGAACAAGGAGACGGACAATTCGGATTCTTATTGAAAGTGCAGTAAAACAATAACCCCCTTGACGTACGATGACGTCAAGGGGGTTATTTCATCCTGCTTGGTGATAAAGTTGCAAAATGCCAAAGACAGTCAAGATAGCATACCCTGTCCCAATGAACAGAAAGACTGGGCGAATCAATTGATCCTTCGGCTGGCGCGTGATGCCTTCGAAGAAACAACCGGTGATGAAACCAAGAATCAAGATTCCAAGATACATCAATATGAACGTCAGGATACGACCTCCAAGACCAGTCTGCAACAAGACTGGCGAGAGCCAAATCAGTATCCCAACAAAACTAGCAAGCCCAAGAATTCCGATCACGATCCCGTATAGCGGTCGTACTGTATTCAGACGCTTGAAAAAACGTTGTCGCTCAACGAGCATCATCGCCGACAGACATGTCAATAAGAACACTACCAAAAAGTAAAGCGTTTGTGAGATTTGCTCCGTCATCGAGAAGAGTGGCGTGCTGAGTACGACAAGTAGTGGCAATACGCTAAGTATAAAGAATTTCACTGTCATTCTCCTTTCAGTGAATCAATATAAAAGGTGTTTCTGAATCACTTATTTACTTAGCGTATCATACGAGTCGTTCCAGGATTTTCCCATTTGATTCGTTCTGATTATGAAAATCCGTTTACTTACGATCGATCGAGTTCCTGAAATCGATCAATCATGCGCACAAGGGAACGATTGATGATATCTAGTTCCACTTCGTCGAGCAATGTCGTCATCTCCTCCGCCAATTGCTCTTCGATCTCATCCATCGTTCGCAAGTAGGCTACCCCATTTGTATCGAGATGGATGAAACTTTCCCTTAAGTTTGCTGGATTCTTCTGACGCTTGACGAATGTACGTTCTTCCAAGATCTTCAGTACTTGACTGACCGCACTCTTCGAGATTCCCATCGTTCGTGCGATTTCCGTCGACGTCCAGGAGTCTTTTCGTTTGAACAATAGCAGTAGCTGTTCCTGTTGTTGACTCAAAGCAAACGGATTCAACGCTGCGAAAAACTTCGCCAGCTGAAGATCTAGTTCATCGATACGCCGATACATCGTCAAGATGTCCTGTTTTTTAGATCCTTCCATTGTTTTCCTCCTGTCATGAAATGTTCCGAAAATCTCGACTTCTGCGATAGAGTAACAGACCACAGATGACACCAATCACAGCGAACGCAATCAGCAGAAACTGAATTGGAATTTCGATCGCGACTAACAGCGATAAGACCGCGAACGCAATCGGTTCTAGACCGGAAGCGGCAAGCGCCATGATGCTCATGACGCGTCCGATCTTATCCGGATCACTCCGCTCCTGTAAAATCGTCACGGTCGGCAGATAAACGAGCATCAACAAAAATCCACTCATCGCCGCCGTGAAAGCAAGTAACGGAATCGATGTCACCTGGGTGTACAGCAAGAAAGCACCTAACGTCAAAAACAGCGTACGAAAGACGAACCGACCGCGATGAATCGACCTTAGAAACAACACGACGACACTGGCAACAAATGTCCCGACAGCAAGGCCACCTTCGATGAGACTGAGATCCGCCGCTGACCCTTTCGCTGCGCCGACGAGAATCGGGATGCTCATGATCAACGGTCCCATGACGAATAGATTGACGATGGCAATCGACAACGTACCAGCACGTAAGACTGGCGTCTCTTTGACATACCGAATTCCTTCGCGTAAGTCGTGTAAGACCTGACGAATCGAGAGGACGGAGGTATCCGGAATAGGATCGCGAATCAGCCGCGGTAAGACCAGTACGGCTGCAATAAAGATTAAGATCATCGCTGTCCCGAAGCTCAGTCCAAATCCCCCTTGCGTCAGCAAGAGTCCTGCGAGAAACGGACCGATGACGAACATCAATTCGAGTGATCCTTGAAATAAGGAATTCGCCCGCTGTAATTGCGACGCAGGAACGAGAGACGGCAACAAGGACGATAAAGCAGGATAAGACATGCCATCCAAAATGCCAAACACGACAGAAATCAACAAGAGTGTCCCAACCGAGTACGCATCAGCGTAATGTAAGAGCACGACACCAAGCATCAAGAACGCCTGTCCAAGATTCGTCCAAAAGAGAAGACGGCTCTTCTGGAATCGATCGGCGAACACGCCACCAAACACCATCATGATGACCCGGGGCAACGACACGGCTGTTAATATCAGACCAAGCAAGGCAGGCTGTCGCAAGACATCAATCGTCAACCACGACACACTCAAGAAGAAGATTGCAAAACCGAGCGTTAATGTCATACCGGACAACCACATGAAGACAAAGCGTTGATTCCTCAGCACTGCCATGAATCAGACTCCCTTCCCTTATAGTTAAGTTAACTAAACTATATGAAGCGACCGATCGCTTGTCAACGGATCAATCGGTTAACGAGGCTGATTCAAAAGTTAGTCTCTATAAAAATAAGGATGGCAGAATGATGATCTGCCACCCTTACCGCATTCTTTTTGCGTCAGTCTCGACTAATCATGCTTTTTCGATGACACGACGGACGATTCGGAAAAAGACCGTGTGCGGCAAGAATCGTTTCAATCGAATTAAGTTCGCTGCATTCTTGCCGACGGGATATCGCATCTTTTTCGAGTCATCCATCACAGCACGGTGAATCGCATCGGCGACGACTTCCGGTCCTTCAGCTTCTTCTCCTGCTGCGTTCGAATTTTTGAGCGCCGTTTTCATATAGTCGGCATAATCCACGATATTCGTTTGCACGAGATCTTGCGACCGTCCGTAGAAGTCGGTCTTGATCGGTCCTGGTTCGATCAGTTTGACGGCGATCCCGAGCGGAGCAAGCTCATAATGCAACGATTCCATGAATCCTTCGACAGCCCATTTCGAGCTGTGGTACAGGCTATAGATCGGAAACGTGACTTGTCCCCCGACGGATGTCACAGTCACGATCTTCCCCTTTCGTTGTTTTCGAAAGAGTGGCAATGCCTGACGCGTCACGTTCATGACGCCGAAGACGTTCGTATCGAATTGACGTTTGATTTGCTCCGCTGTCGCCTCCTCGAAGATCCCGACCGCACCGTACCCTGCATTGTTCAAAAGGACGTCGATCGTACCGAAATCGTTCGTGATGGCTTCAAAGGCTAGACGAATGCTCCTCTCGTCCGTGACATCCAGTGCATACAAGCGAACGCCTGGTAACGAGGCGAGGTCGCTTGACGTCTCCGGCTTTCGCATCGTCGCTGCGACATGCCATCCTTCCTGACTGAACCGTTCGACGGTTGCCCGACCGATTCCGCTAGATGCTCCTGTGATGACGATCGTTTTCTTTTGTTTCATTGTGAATTCTCCTTTGTAGTTTGACTTAGCGTGCAAAATAACGTTTTGCGATGGTCATTTTTTTCGACGTGTACGGCGCGTAGCGTAACGATGGATCTAGTTTCGTCGACGTTTTGACGATGCTCTTCGCATGCGAGAACGTCTCAAAGGTGTGTCTGCCGTGATACGCCCCCATCCCGCTACCACCGACTCCACCAAACGGCAGTTCAGCGTTCATCAGATGCACCATGCCATTGTTGATACATCCTCCTCCGAACTCGACGTGCTCCAAGAAGTAGGATTCCATCTCCGATGATTCCGTATAGAGATATAAGGCGAGTGGATAACGATTGCGACGAATGATCGAGACAGCTTGTTCCGGTGAGCTGAACGATACGATCGGAAGTAACGGACCGAAGATTTCTTCATGCATGATGTCGTCCTCAAGCGATACAGCGTCAAGCAACGTTGGCTCCACGTAGCGATCCGCTAAATCGATTCGTCCTCCGTGAACGATCGTGCCTTGTTGCATCAGACGTTGCAGAGCGTGTACGCGGCGCTCATTGATGATGCGTCCATAACTTTCACTCAATTGTGGATCCGCTCCAAAAGCACGTCTGATTTCTGTTTTTAGCAACTGGATCAACGCCTCCTTGACTGTCTCTTCAACGAGCAGATAATCCGGACAGACACACGTTTGACCGGCATTGAAGAATTTCGACCAGACGATCCGTTTCGCTGTTACTTGGAGATTGGCACTCTTATCGACGATGACAGGACTCTTCCCGCCAAGCTCAAGTGTCGTCGGAACCAATTTCTCAGCCGTCTTCACGGCGATATGTCGTCCGACACCGGGGCTTCCCGTAAAGAAGACATGGTCGAAGCGGAATCGGTCGAGTAATTGGTCACCAACGACTGCCCCATCACCGAGGACGACACTGATATAGTCTGGATCGAAAGTCGCTGCGATGAGCTCTGCAATCAAGCCCGACGTATGCGGTGTCAAATCCGACGGTTTCAAGACGATGCAATTTCCGGCTGCGATTGCGCCGATGACGGGTGCAAGCAACAGCTGGAACGGGTAATTCCATGGTCCGATGATCAAGACGACACCGAGCGGATCGTGTCGGATGAAGCTCTTTGACGGCTGCAGGACGAGTGGTGTTGCGACTCGCTTCGGCTCCATCCAGCGAGCCAATTGTTTTTTCGCTTCACGCAGCTCTTGATAGAGCACGCCGATTTCTGACGTGTAGGCTTCAAATGTCGGTTTTCCTAAATCCTTTGCTAATGCTACGAGAATCCGTTCTTCGTTCGATCGGACTAACTGTTCCAGCCGTTCGAGCTGACGTAGCCGGAAATCGATCGTCTTCGTTTTCCCTGCATCAAAGAATGCACGTTTCCCACTATAAACTTCTTCGGTTACGGCTTGATCTTGTAAAACCATGGTTGGATGTTGCATCATTCATCGCTCACTTTCATTATGTTCTTTCGTTTAAACATTTAAACATTTAGTGTAAAATCAAACTCTCTTCTCATGTGTGAGAAAAGAGCCTCGTTCAGCGTAGGATACAATCTTCTTCAATGGCTGCCGTCAATGTTTTCAAGACGTTGACCGCTTCTTGTAAAGTCAGATAATAGTAGTTCTCCGTACCGACTTTCTCAGAAGCGACGATTCCTGCTGCCCGCAATACTTTCAGGTGATGCGAAATCGCTGGTCGAGATAACGAAATTTTTTCATCCAATTGACTGACGTTCAAACGATCGTACCGTGCCAATTCAATGATGATCGCTTGACGATTGACATCCGATAAGACTTGAAAGATCGGAATTGCATCTTGAAAATACCCTACTGCTGCGTCTAGAGCTTGTACATCCTGTTCGTTTTTTCTCATAGCGCCTCCGTTTAAACGTTTAAACATTTAAATTCATGCTCCTAATTTACAATCCTTTTCTTTCCGTTGTCAACTGATTCATTTCATATTCTTATTTACAGGTTCAGGAAACTCATGATAGGATGGTAAAAATTACATGATCTAAACGCGTCGAAGAGAACAGTACGTCATCTCGGCTTTTCCTAGAGAGCTCCGATTGGTGGAAAGGAGCATCAGCCATTGACCGAACCAAGCCTCTGAGCAGCACGGTGGAACCGAATCGGGGATATCGTGACGGGTGCTCCCGTTATCGAGCTCAGGTATTTGCCGTTCTTGAACGGTCGTACCGATGAAGGCGGTACCGGTGACGGTTTCGCGAACAGGGGTGGCACCACGACACGCATAGTCTCGTCCCCAAGACCAACGTCTTGGAGGTGGGATTTTTTTGTTGGCTTAAAAAACAATAAAAAGGAGTGTGTCGGATGTCGAATTGGAAATACCCTGGATTGCTATTACTTGGTGTCGGTGTCTCGAACATCGGCGCTTGGGTCTACTTCATCGCCTTGAATTTAATTGTCCTCGAACGAACGGGATCAGCGTTCGCCGTCTCCGTTCTCTATATTTTATTGCCGATCTCCGCGCTGTTGACGAGTCTCTGGTCCGGTAGTGTCGTCGATCGGATCAATCAACGTCGCTTGCTCGTCATGCTTGACGTCGGGCGTGCCGCGCTCGTCTTTTCACTGACACTGATTGACTCTTTGTTTGTCCTTTACGCACTCGTCTTTATCCTGAACATTGGCAACACACTGTTTGAGACATCGTCATTGATCTACATGACGAAGCTCGTCCCGGAGACGAGTCGTCAACGGTTCAATGCGTTGAAGAACTTTATTCAATCAGCCGGCTTTATTCTCGGACCGTCGATTGCTGGATTCTTATTTTTGATTGGTTCCCCAGAAACAGCGATCATCCTGAATGCGGGAGCGTTGTTGTGTTCTGCTGCCTTACTGTCCGTCTTGCCCGACGTCCGTCAGGCAGAGACTCCAGCGACGTCCTTCTCACTCCAAGTGATTCTTGCGGACTGGAAAGAGACGCTTCAGTTTGCAAGGACGCGGCGCTACGTCACCCTCGTCTACGCCTTCTATGCGCTGATGATCGTCCTGATGAGCGGACTCGATTCGCTCGAAGCCTCGTTTGCGACGATCGTTCTGCAACTGGATGAGAGCACGTATGGATTTCTCGTCAGTATCGCTGGAATCGGCACCATCTGTGGTTCTGCCGTCAATGCGATCTTCACGCATCGCTTGTCGCTCCGCTTCTTGATTCAATTCGGAGCACTGATGACACCGATCGGTTATGTGATCTTTGCCACAGCGACATCGTTCCTGACGGCAGCAATCGGCTTTTTCTTGCTGACGTTCGCCCTTGCGTTTGCGAACACCGGCTTCATGACGTTCGCTCAAACGCACATTCCGGTCGAGACGATGGGACGATTCCTTAGTAGTATCCACGTCGTCCAGTCAGCTGGTGTCATTCTTTTGACGGCGTTAATTGGTTTCTATGCTGAGACCTCAATCCGCTTGACGTATACCGTCGCTGCAGTCAGCTTTCTGTTCATCGGTGGATGGATCGTTTGGATCGTCCAGGATCGAACGAAGCGTCATCATTTTACGACGGAAACGGACGAAACGATCAAGCTTTCGTCATGAGAAAGGAAGGTATTCATGAACCTGACCGCAAAACGAATTTTCCTCCGTCCGCTTGACGTGACCGATGCACACGTCTTATTCGAACAAACCCAGGATGAGACATTACGTTATTTGACTGGTACGTCGGCAACGTTTTCGCTCGAACAGATTGAACAGCATATTCTATCGATTCAAGCTGATCCATCGCGCTTCGATTTCGCTATCTGTTTGAATTCTGGTGAAATGATTGGTGAGTGTTCCATTTTAGACATTGAGGCAGAGTTGAAACAAGCGGGCTTTCGTATTTCGATGCGTGCCCTCCCCTGGACCGGTCAAGGATACGGGACAGAAGCGATCGCGTGTATCATCCGGTTTTGTTTCGAGGAACTTCGACTTCATCACCTTGAACTTGAAGTGTTTTCGCATAATGAGCGAGCCGTCGCTTCGTATAAAAAAGTTGGCTTTGACATCGTAGAAACGATTCCTGATGCTGTATTCTATGAAGGGCGTTCGTTCGACGAAATCATCATGCGTAAATGTAGCCCATTCTATGCTTAAAAGAATCACTGCTGATGTAGCACCTCCTTCGTGAGGTGCTTTTTCTAATCGATTAAAAACGAACATACCTAATTAACAGATTTTTTAGTCAATTCACTATTATTTGTATATAATGGAAAAATAAAAAGAAATATATGGATATGTACATAAGTGATAAGGAGGTCACATTACACCATTTTCTTCAAATCAAACGAAAGCGAGGGATAGTACATGCTGAGATTCATCTGGAATTCCTGGTGGCGTAACAAGGAGCGGTTCATCTTGCTCCTCGTCGGCGTCCTGATCGTCAGTACCGGACTGAGTTACTTGATCGGTACGACGCAAGCTAACAACGGAACGGTCGTTGATGAACTGCAAAAACGCTGGGGCTCATCGTATGATATCGTCGTCCGTCCGGAAGGCAGCCGGAGTGTGACGGAAGACTTGAACCTGCTCGAACCGAACTATATGAGTGGACTCGACGGCGGGATCACCCGCAAGCAGTACGAGACGATCAAGCAGATTGCTGATGTCGAGGTCGCAGCACCAATCGCGATGATTGGTTATACATCGACATCGAGTAGCGTCGGTACCCATACGATTCAAGAAGAAGGAATTTACCGCTTGAAAATCAAGGATTCTCAAAATACGGGACTCAAAAACGAATCTTATACCATGACAACGTTTCTTGCTGCTGGCTGGGAACCAATGGGTGATGCAACGCGCACAGGCGTCTCCCCTTTAAAACTTGGTGAACAACCCCTCTATGACTACGGCTCAGAAGTCATGATTGCCGGAATCGATCCTGCTGCTGAAGACCAGCTCGTCGGTTTGAAAAAAGCGACCACTACCGGAACGTATAGCCGTTTCTTCAGCGAAACGGATCTTCCCGCTTCGTACGGTGATCAAGCGACGCAGATTCCGATTCTATTGAACTCTCGCGAATACGTCGATGCGATGCGCACCTATACATATGAAAAGGTAGAGCTTCCGTTCACTGCAACAGGCGTTGCAGACATGGTCCAAAAGATTGAACAAAAAGGTGGGAAAGCATACCTGAGTAAACTACCAGTAGGAGAGCCTACCTCTTATTCGATCACGACTCAAGACGTCCAAAAAAAGTTGGTGGACGGTATCCTTAAAAACACCTTGTCAACAGGCGAGGCGAACAATAGTGATTCACTGTCTTCCATTACTTTGAAACCTTCACCCGTTGAATACAAAACGATTAAAAGTCCGTATGGTTCCCGTTGGCCCTTTACCTACCAAGTCCAACCAAAAGAAGTCGCCAAGGAATCCTTGCTCTTCAAACGAAGCATGTATCGCGAAGCACGTGAATTCGAAGGTGGCTTTAAAGGATGGAAACAAGTCCATCTCAACTATATCGGTGTCTTTAACCCACGGAAGCTCGATGTTTCAAAGGATCCGTTGACTGAACTTCCGATGGAGACCTACTTCCCGGCAAAAGCGCAGTGGGTCATGGATCAAAACGATCGTCCGGTCAATCCAGTCCGTGACGTCAAGCCCGCCAACGACTCCTATGACTTCCTGACGAAACCACCATCGATGCTGACGACACTCGATGCTGCCTTTAAGTTACGCGGGGATAAAGCAATTTCTGCGATTCGCGTCAACGTCAAAGGGGTCGAGACGATGAACGCAACAAGTGAGAAAAAATTGCAAGCTGTCGCACAAGAAATCGAGGATAAGACCGGTTTAATCACGGACGTCACACTCGGTTCTTCCCCGCAACTCGCCTTGACGTATTTACCTGGTCTAAAAGGAGAATCGGCACTCGGTTGGGTCCAGCAGCCGTGGATCAAACTCGGGTCATCGATCGCAATTTTCCAAGAGGCGAAAGTCGGAATGAGTGGCATCATCGCGAGCGTCATCGCTGTCGCGCTCGTCTACGTCTTCAGTTCGAACATCATCTTGCTCTATGCTCGAAAAAAAGAATTCGCGATTTTACTCGCGCTCGGATGGCGTCCACGGCAGCTATCGAGACTCCTCTTCCTAGAAGCGACACTTCTTGGAACGCTGGTCGCACTCATCGCCTGGGTGATTCTCGGATCATTTTGGATAACAGCGGATCACCCGATTTCCCTCGGACGCATCATCTTGATCGGATTGTCCGGGCTTTTGATCTACTGGGGCGGTACGATTGTTCCGACGTTACTCATCAGACGCATTCAACCATTTGAAAGCATGCGCTCTGGCGAAGTCTCAAAAGGACGTCGTTTCGTCCGGGCACAAAGTGTTATTGGAATGAGCATCAACCAACTCGCGACTTACTGGCAACGCACGCTTCTGTCCATCATCGCAATTGCCTTACCGACAAGCTTGTTCATCTTCTTCTTGTTCATCACGTTCCGATTGAAAGGCGTCTTATATGCAACCTGGCTCGGTGAATACGTCGCGCTCGAAGTCGGTACGATGCATTATGTCGCAATGGGCGTCGCCTTACTCATCGCCATCCTGACGACGACCGAGATCATGTGGCAAAACGTCAATGAACGAAAGAATCAACTCGCTGTCCTTAAAGCGACAGGCTGGCGCAACGGTCAAATCCGACTTCTCGTCTTAAGCGAGGGTGTGATGACCGGACTCTTCGCTGGAATCGTCGGTCTACTAGTTGCCTTAGGAATGATTGGCTTCGTCTATAATCAGTTCCCAACCAGTGAACTCGGTTTCTTAAGTCTTATGCTCCTGATTCCGGTAACGACTGGTGTGTTTGGTGCCTTGCTTCCTGCCCAGCGTGCTGTGCGGATCACACCGAATGCAGCCATCGGTGGCGTAAACGATAATCAACAATTGACCGAACGTCGCTTCAAATGGGCACTCGGTAGCATGGCTGCTACGCTCGTCATCGGGACGACGAGTTTATTCCTCCTCGCTGCACCTGAAACGAGAACGGCTCAAAAAGAAATAACGACACCAAAAGTACAAACGACCGGACAAAAATTAAAAAATCTCGCTCAAGATCCTGACGATAAGAAACATACTGCCGCAGACAACACGGCACTGGAGCAATTGATGAACGCAGGCGCTATTCAGACGTATCCGGGTGACCCGGCGGCGAAGAATTATGACTTCTCTGTTAAAAAGCTCGTTTCAACACCAAAAGAGTTAAAGCTCAAGGAGAAGTCAGGATATCGTTTCGTGACGATTCCAGTTTTCCTTCATAACCGGGATGAATTAGCTGCAGATTCGTTTTCGTCATATCGACCACAAACCTTCTCTTTGATTGCTCTTGACGGAAAAGAGTTCACTCCCGTCGATTATGTCAATCACGATAAAACGGCTTGGGTAAATGCATTCCAATACATCAATTCGAAAAAATCATGGGTCGATCTTGTTTACCAAGTACCGGTTGACCAAAAGGTGTTCGTCTTGCTTGCAAAAGATGAGGCCGTTGAAAAAACGACGACCGTTAAGATCACGCTAGCCGATATCAAAAAAGCGAATACATCCGCTACTTCCCTCTCAAAAGACGACCCCGACAATTAAAAACATTGATGAGGCTTGGTGTCACGCAAGATACAGGGGATGATATGGGAGGATTCATCACTTATCGTCCCAGTCGGTATGCCTTGACAGACTTGCAAGGAACCGATTATGAACCGGTCGATTATGTGAATCGCAATGAGAAAGCCTGGAAAAACGGGTTTCAATATTTCGCACCGTACAAGTCACGAGTGGAGTTGGTTTATCAAGTACCAATCGATCAGAAGCGATTCGTTCTGTTCGCTTCTGATCCAGCCTTTCCCAAACCAACGACCGTCAAAATCGATCTGACGAAACAATAATTTAAACACTAGGAGGAACTTGACATGGATCGTCCAATCATTGAAAGGAATCGAGGTCTTGTCAATGCTTAAATTCATTTGGAATTCCTGGTGGCGCAACAAGGAGCGGTTCATCTTGCTCCTCGTCGGCGTCCTGATCGTCAGTACCGGACTAAGTTACTTGATCGGTACGACACAAGCCAACAACGGAACGGTCGTCGATGAACTGCAAAAACGCTGGGGCTCATCGTACGATATCGTCGTTCGTCCGGAAGGCAGCCGGAGCGTGACAGAAGACTTGAACCTGCTCGAACCGAACTACATGAGTGGGCTCGACGGCGGGATCACCCGCAAACAATATGAGACGATCAAGCAGATTGCCGACGTCGAAGTCGCAGCACCAATTGCGATGATCGGGAACTATTATACGGATGCTGTGAAGGATACCTACAACTTCAAGGAACCAGGCATTTATAAGATTTCATATAAAGATATGCAAGATACTGGACTAAAAAAAGAAACAGAATCTATGTCGTTCTTTGCCGGAGCAGGATGGTCCCCTCCTGAGAGTGACGGATTGAATCGAGATATTTCACCGCAAGAACTAGGCGAGTTTCCCATCATCGGTTACGGGAGCGCAGTGATGCTTGCCGGGATTGATCCGGAAGCAGAAGCACAACTCGTTGGACTCGATCAAGCAACCAAAAAGGCTACGCATAGTCGATATTTTACGAAAGAAGATATCGTCAACGATTATGGTGACGGTGTCTGGGACATCCCATTAATCATGAACAGTCAAGAGTACGTCAATGCTTCGCGGACCTATCGCTACGAGAAAGTCGATATCCCACTCGTCAAAGATTCAATGGTTGAAACGGTGCGCAGTATCATGAAAAAAGGTGGCGAATCTTATCTCAAGACACTCCCTCTCAAAGATACGAAAGAATACTATATTTCGACAGAGCAAGCATCAAAACAACTTATTAAGAATATTCTCGAAGATAAGGTCCCAGAAAATGCAGATGGTGGCTTTGACTGGATGTATTTAAAACCATCATCTGTCGAGTATCAAACGATTGCTAGTCCCTTTGCCAAACGTTGGCCGTTCACCTATCAAGTAACACCTCAAGAGGTCGCAAAAGAAGTTTTGATTTCGAAACGATCGATGTACCGAAAAGCGCGTATTTTCGGTGACGGTACGGGTAACCTAGACAAAGTACCGAAAATGCATTTGAACTATATTGGTGTCTTTGATCCGAAAAAATTGAACATCTCGAAGGACCCATTGACGGAACTACCGATGGAGACCTACTTCCCGGCGAAAGCCCAATGGGTCATGGATAAGAACGAAAAACCGGTCAATCCAGTTCGCGACGTCAAACCGACGAACGATCCATATGACTTCTTGACGAAACCACCATCGATGCTGACGACGCTTGACGCCGCCTTTAAGTTACGTGGTGAGAAAGCCATCTCCGCCATTCGTGTCAATGTTAAAGGTGTCGAGACGATGAACGCGACGAGTGAGAAGAAGTTAAAAGCTGTTGCTCAAGAGATCGAGGACAAGACCGGTTTAATCACCGACGTCACGCTCGGCTCCTCGCCACAGCTCGCGCTGACATACCTCCCTGGATTAAAAGGTGAATCGGCACTCGGTTGGATCCAGCAACCGTGGATCAAACTCGGTTCGTCGATGGCCATCTTCCAGGAAGCGAAGGTCGGAATGAGCGGTATCATTGCCAGTGTCATCGCTGTTGCGCTCGTCTATGTCTTTAGTTCAAACATCATCTTACTCTATGCCCGCAAGAAGGAATTCGCGATCTTACTGTCGCTCGGTTGGCGTCCACGTCAGCTCTCGAAGCTTCTGTTCCTGGAAGCGACACTACTCGGCACACTCGTCGCCTTGATCTCTTGGACGATCCTCGGTTCGTTCTGGCTAACGACGGATCATCCGATTGCCTTATCACGGATCATCTTGATTGGACTTGCCGGACTGTTGATTTACTGGGGCGGTACGCTCGTCCCGATGACGCTTATCCGCCGGATTCAACCATTCGAAAGTATGCGTTCCGGCGAAGTCTCCAAAGGTCGTCGCTTCGTTCGGGCACAAAGTGTCCTTGGGATGAGCATCAACCAGCTCGCGACGTATTGGCAACGGACGATCCTCTCGACGATCGCAATCGCCTTGCCGACAAGTCTGTTCATCTTCTTCCTGTTCATCACCTTCCGCTTGAAAGGTGTCCTGTACGCGACATGGCTCGGTGAATACGTTGCCCTTGAAGTCGGTACGATGCATTACGTTGCGATGGGCGTTGCTTTACTCATCGCCATCCTGACGACGACGGAGATCATGTGGCAAAACGTCAACGAACGAAAAAGTCAGCTCGCTGTCTTAAAAGCAACCGGCTGGCGGAACGGACAAATCCGGACGCTTGTCTTAAGTGAAGGATTGATGACGGGACTGTTCGCTGGAATCATCGGTTTACTGATCGCACTTGCGATGATCGGCTTCGTCTATAACCAGTTCCCAACAGGTGAGCTTGGTTTCTTGAGTGTCATGTTGTTGATTCCGATGGTGACAGGTGTTCTTGGTGCCCTTTTACCGGCACAACGGGCCGTCAGTATTACGCCAAATGCTGCGATCGGAAGTGTCGCAACGAATACGAAAGCGACGGAACGACGTTTCCGACTCGCCCTATCCGCAGTTGGTGGTGCCCTTGTCGTTGGTGTCGCTTCCCTGTTCTTCTTTGCTACGACAGAAGAAGGACCTGCGTCTACGAAACCTATACAAACAGCAACACCAACAGTCAAGACGACAGGAACGAAATTGGCAGATGTAAAAGACACGAAAAAGAAAGCGACCACTTCGAAGAAAGTCAATTCGAGCAAGCTCAATCAACTAATGGACCGTGGAGTCGTTCAAACCTATCCAGGAGATCCAAATGTTAAGAAACAGGTGTTCAAGGTTGGAAAACTACTTCCGACTCCTCCAAAAGAATTGAAATTACCAACTCTCGATGACGAACAATATGTCACGGTGCCAGTCCTTTTAGAGAACTACAAGGACCAATCTGGAGTAGGCTACGCTTCGTATAAACCGAATCTTTTCACCCTAGAAGATACGAATGGAAAAAAATACGAGGTGGTTGATTACGAGAACCGTAACCCAGACGCTTGGAAGGATGGTTATCGCTACTTTGCACCTTTAGCTTCAAGGGTTGACCTCGTGTTCCGTGTTCCGCGTGACAAAAATACGTATGTCCTCTTTGCGACAAGCGAGGCCATTGCCAAACCAACGACCGTCAAAATCGAAGTCGATGCTGTGAATGCTGCATCAACTACCGCAAAGACCGGACAAAAGAAGCAATCAAAAAAAACGAATACAGATGTCATCGAAAAATTGATGGCTGAAGGTGGGAAGCAAACTTATCCAGGTGATCCTAATGTAATGAAGTACCATGGATTCAAGGTTAGTTCTGCTAAACGAGTTCAACTTCCTGATTTACCATCATCTAAACAAGCCGTTTCTGTCACGCTTGAATTACAAGTAGAAGGTGAAGCTACAGCCGATTCTTACATCGACTACAAACCATTTACGTTCCCATTGATAGATAGTCGGAAGAAAAGTTATACCCCTGAAAAAACAATCAATCACAATAAAAAAGCCTACTCAGACAACTTAGGGTACCACGCTCCTTTGCACTCAAAAATCGATGTCCTCTACATCGTTCCAAAAACTGAGAGCACCTTCGTGATGAACGCATACGGCGGATTTACCGGTTATATCTACACCGTTAAAATCACATTATGACCTTTTGATAAATTGACCCATCAACAATCTAGATGATGGGTCAATTTCTTACTTCACGACTACCGAATTATCAAATGACTCATGTCTTACTTGAGTTTTTAAGAACTCACGAGAGTTTTATAGAAAAACAATTGCATTTTTAACGAAATAAATAGTTCTTAATTCAGATTCCGACGAATGATGTTAGCTTTCTTACACCTAGATTCATACAGAGAAAATCGTACGATCTTTATACATAACTACTCGGCTTAACAAAGGAGGTCTTCATCAATGCTTTCTTTCATCTGGAATTCCTGGTGGCGCAACAAGGAGCGGTTCATCCTGCTGCTCGTCGGTGTCCTGATCGTCAGTACCGGACTCAGTTACTTGATCGGGACGACACAAGCCAACAACGGAACCGTCGTTGATGAACTACAAAAACGCTGGGGATCGTCGTACGATATCGTCGTCCGTCCGCAAGGCAGTCGGAGCGTGACGGAAGACTTGAATCTGCTTGAGCCGAACTACATGAGTGGGCTCGACGGTGGGATCACCCGTAAGCAGTACGAGACGATCAAGCAGATTGCTGACGTCGAAGTCGCAGCACCTATCGCGATGATTGGGAATCATTATACAGACACTCAAGTAGGTACTTATAATTTTAAAGAACAAGGCGTATATAAGTTGACGATCACAGACTTTCAAGATATGGGTTTGCAACTTGAAAAGGATTCATATTCACAGTTTTTAGCAGCAGGATGGAACCCATCAGGAAACGATGGCATGAACCGTGACATTTCTCTTCAACCGTTAGGCGAGCAGCCACTCCCTGAGTATGGAAGCGCGACGATGCTTGCCGGAATCGATCCGGAAGCAGAAGCAAAACTCGTGGGTCTCGATCAGTCCACGAAACAAGCGAAGCACAGTCGCTATTTTACGAATGACGATAAGGTTGTTGACTTAGGAGACGATGTCAGCGAAATTCCGATTCTCCTCAGCAACCGCGAATATGTTGATGCCTATCAAACCCTTCGTTATGAAAAAGTTGATTTCCCTGTCGTTGACGACTCGATGGATGCGACGGTGAAACAGATCATGAAAAAGGGCGGTGAATCTTATCTGAAGACCCTTCCAGTCTCAGATCCTACAGACTATCGCTTCACGACAGGACAAGCCACGGACAAACTGGTCAAACAAATTTTGAGCAATACGGTTCCGACAGGTCCTCCTGGTAGTTTCACTTGGATCTACTTGAAGCCGTCAGCTGTCTCTTATAAGACACTTGCCAGTCCTTATCCGACTCGTTGGCCGTTCAGTTATCAGGTGGAACCCCAAAAAGTAGCGGAGGAATCCCTACTCGGTACACGTTCCATGTATCGAAAGGCTCGAGAATTCGGAGCAGAAATGAAGGATAGACCAAAGATGCGCTTAAACTATATCGGTGTCTTTGATCCGAAAAAATTGAACATCTCGAAGGATCCGTTGACGGAACTACCGATGGAAACTTATTTTCCAGCGAAAGCTCAATGGGTAATGGATAAGAACGATCGCCCCGTGAATCCAGCGCAGGAAGTTAAACCGGCAAATGATCCGTATGACTTCCTGACGAAACCACCGTCGATGCTGACGACGCTTGACGCCGCCTTTAAGTTACGTGGTGATAAAGCGATTTCTGTCATCCGTGTCAACGTCAAAGGTGTTGAAACGATGAACGCGAAAAGCGAGAAAAAGTTGAAAACTGTCGCTCAAGAGATCGAGGATAAGACCGGCCTCATCACCGACGTCACGCTTGGTTCCTCGCCACAACTTGCGCTGACATACCTCCCTGGATTAAAAGGAGAATCAGCACTCGGCTGGATCCAGCAACCTTGGATCAAACTCGGTTCATCAATGGCAATTTTCCAGGAAGCAAAGGTCGGCATGAGCGGTATTATTTTAAGCGTCATTGCCGTTGCACTCGTTTATGTCTTTAGTTCAAATATCATCTTACTCTATGCCCGCAAGAAAGAATTCGCGATCTTACTCTCGCTCGGTTGGCGTCCGCGTCAGCTCTCGAAATTACTGTTTCTAGAAGCGACACTACTCGGTACACTCGTCGCCTTGATTTCTTGGACGATCCTTGGTTCGTTCTGGCTAACGACGGATCACCCGATCGCGCTTACGCGCATCCTTTTGATCGGACTCGCCGGACTGTTGATTTACTGGGGCGGTACGCTCGTCCCGATGACGCTCATCCGCCGGATACAACCATTCGAAAGTATGCGTTCTGGTGAAGTCTCAAAAGGTCGTCGCTTCGTCCGGGCACAAAGTGTCCTTGGGATGAGCATCAACCAACTTGCAACGTATTGGCAACGGACGCTCCTCTCGACGATCGCGATTGCCTTACCGACGAGTCTGTTCATCTTCTTCCTGTTCATTACGTTCCGCTTGAAAGGTGTCCTGTATGCGACATGGCTCGGTGAATACGTTGCCCTTGAAGTCGGTACGATGCATTATGTTGCGATGGGTGTCGCTTTACTCATCGCCATCTTGACGACGACGGAGATCATGTGGCAAAACGTCAACGAGCGGAAGAGTCAGCTCGCTGTCTTAAAAGCAACCGGCTGGCGGAATGGTCAAATCCGGACGCTCGTCTTAAGTGAAGGATTGATGACGGGACTCTTCGCCGGAATCATCGGTTTGCTCATTGCCCTTGCGATGATCGGCTTCGTCTATAACCAGTTCCCAACAGGTGAGCTTGGTTTCTTGAGTGTCATGCTGTTGATTCCGATGGTGACAGGTGTTCTTGGTGCCCTTTTACCGGCACAACGCGCTGTCAGTATTACGCCGAATGCTGCGATTGGAAGTGTCGCAACGAATACGAAAGCGACGGAACGACGCTTCCGACTCGCATTGTCCGCAGTTGGTGGTGCCCTTGTCGTTGGTGTCGCTTCCCTGTTCTTCTTTGCTACGACAGAGGAAGGACCGACACCAACAAAATCAGCACAGACTGCCGTACCGACAATCAAGACGACAGGTACGAAACTCGCAGATATAAAGGAGACAAAAAAGAAGTCTTCCTCTCCGAAGAAAGTCAATTCGAGCAAGCTCGATCAACTAATGGAGCGTGGAGTCGTTCAAACCTATCCAGGAGACCCGAAAGCGAAGAGAAATATTTTCCGCGTTGATAAACTTCTCCTATCACCACCAAAAGAGTTGAAATTGCCAACTCTCGATGACGAACAATATGTCACTGTACCGGTTATTTTAGAAAACTACAGGGATAGTAACGTAGAAGGTGGACCTGCTGTCTATAGACCGAACACATTTACCCTAGAAGATTCGAACGGGAAAGTATACGAAGCTGTCGATTATGAGAACCGGAATCCAGATGTTTGGAAGGATGGCTATCGCTACTTTGCTCCTTCCGTTTCTCGTGTCGACCTTGTATTCCGTGTACCGCGTGATAAAAACACGTACGTCCTCTTCGCGACAAGCGAAGCAATCGCCAAACCGACGACCGTCAAAATCGAAGTCGATGCTAAGAATTAATAATCGATCGAACAGCTTAGCAATGTCATAAAACAACCGGCGTTAAAGTCCTATTGCCGGTTGTTTTCCACTTTAATGACTTTTACTTCATCATAAGAAATCAACAAAGGAGGTACATATGCTCTCTTTCATCTGGAATTCCTGGTGGCGCAACAAGGAACGCTTTATCCTGCTCCTCGTCGGCGTCCTGATCGTCAGTACCGGACTCAGTTATTTGATCGGGACGACACAGGCCAATAATGGAACGGTCGTCGATGAACTGCAAAAACGCTGGGGCTCATCGTACGATATCGTCGTTCGACCGCAAGGCAGTCGGAGTGTGACGGAAAACTTGAACCTACTCGAGCCGAACTACATGAGTGGACTCGACGGTGGGATCACCCGCAAACAATACGAGACAATCAAGCAGATTGCTGACGTCGAAGTCGCCGCCCCTATCGCGATGATTGGCAATTATAATACCTATGCTGAATCAGAGACGTACAATTTCAAAGATCAAGGCATCTATAAGATTACGATTCAAGACACGCAAGATACCGGTTTAAAGAAAGAAAAAGAGACAACAACTTCTTTTGTCGGTGCAGGCTGGTTCCCTCCAGAAAGTGATGGATTGAACCGTGATATCAGTCCACAAGCGTTAGGAGAACATCCTATCATCGGTTACGGCAGTTCGACGATGCTTGCCGGAATCGATCCGGAAGCAGAAGCAAAGCTTGTCGGACTTGATAAGGCGACACTAAAGGAAACGCATAGCCGCTATTTCACGAAGGATGATGTCGTGGACGATTATGGAGATGACGTATGGGGTATCCCATTGATTTTGAACAGTAAGGAGTATGTCAATGCGACGCGGACCTATCGCTACGAGAAAGTTGATCTCCCAATCATCAATGACTCGATGGTCGATACGGTACGAGGAATCATGAAAAAAGGTGGTGAATCCTATCTCAAGACACTACCAGTAGATGATTCGAAGGAATATCGAGTGTCGACTCAACAAGCTAATAAGCAACTCGTGGAGAATATTTTGCAAGATAAATTTCCGGAGAGACCCCCGGGAAGCTTTGAATGGTTATCTCTAAAGCCATCATCTGTCGAGTATCAAACGATTGCTAGTCCTTTCGCGAAACGCTGGCCATTTACTTATCAAGTAACACCTCAAGAGATCTCGGAGAACGTCCTGATCTCAAAACGATCGATGTATCGAAAAGTACGATCCTTTGGTGATACCTCCATCAACATGGATGCCGTTCCCAAGATGCGTTTGAACTTCATCGGTGTCTTCGATCCGAAAAAATTAAACATCTCGAAGGATCCGTTGACGGAACTGCCGATGGAGACCTATTTCCCAGCAAAAGCCCAATGGGTCATGGATAAGAATGAAAAGCCAGTCAATCCGGTTCGCGACGTCAAACCGACGAACGACCCGTATGACTTCTTGACGAAACCACCATCGATTCTGACGACGCTTGATGCCGCCTTTAAGTTACGTGGTGACAAAGCCATCTCCGCTATCCGTGTCAACGTCAAAGGTGTCGAAACGATGAACGCGACAAGTGAGAAAAAGTTGAAAGCTGTCGCTCAAGAGATCGAGGATAAGACCGGTCTGATCACGGATGTCACACTCGGCTCCTCGCCGCAGCTCGCCTTAACCTACTTGCCTGGATTAAAGGGCGAATCGGCACTCGGATGGGTCCAACAACCTTGGATCAAACTCGGTTCGTCGATGGCGATCTTCCAAGAAGCAAAAGTCGGGATGAGCGGTATCATCGCAAGTGTCATTGCTGTTGCGCTCGTCTATGTTTTTAGTTCAAACATCATCTTACTCTATGCCCGCAAGAAGGAATTTGCGATTTTACTCTCGCTCGGTTGGCGACCACGTCAGCTCTCAAAATTACTGTTCCTTGAAGCGACACTACTCGGCACCCTCGTTGCCTTGATTTCTTGGACAATCCTCGGTTCGTTCTGGCTGACGGCGGATCACCCGATTGCCTTATCACGAATCATCTTGATTGGACTCGCTGGTCTGTTGATTTATTGGGGCGGTACGCTCGTTCCGATGACACTCATCCGACGGATTCAACCGTTTGAGAGCATGCGCTCTGGTGAAGTCTCCAAAGGACGGCGGTTCGTCCGGGCACAAAGTGTCCTTGGGATGAGCATCAATCAGCTCGCAACCTACTGGCAACGGACGATCCTTTCGACGATCGCGATTGCCTTACCGACGAGTTTGTTCATCTTTTTCTTGTTCATCACCTTCCGCTTGAAAGGCGTCTTGTATGCGACGTGGCTCGGTGAATACGTTGCCCTTGAAGTCGGCACGATGCATTACGTTGCGATGGGCGTTGCTTTACTCATCGCTATCCTAACGACGACGGAGATCATGTGGCAAAATGTCAACGAACGAAAAAGTCAGCTCGCTGTCTTAAAAGCAACCGGGTGGCGCAATGGTCAAATCCGGACGCTCGTCTTAAGTGAAGGATTGATGACGGGACTGTTCGCCGGAATCATCGGCTTACTGATTGCCCTTGCGATGATTGGTTTTGTCTACAATCAGTTCCCAACAGGTGAACTTGGTTTTTTAAGCATCATGTTACTGATTCCGATGGTGACGGGTGTTCTCGGTGCCCTCTTACCGGCTCAACGGGCTGTTCGAATCACCCCGAACGCTGCAATCGGTAGTGTCGTCTCGAACCAAAAAGCGACTGAGCGTCAATTTAAGATCGCCCTCGGTTCAATCGGTACCGTATTAGTCGCAGGTGTAGCGAGTTTGTTCTTCTTTGCGGCAGAAGAGACGACTACGACGACCGTTCAACCGAAAGCTGAACCAACTGTCGTGACAACCGGACAAAAGTTACAAGATCAAGCAAGTGAACCGATTCAAAAGAAACAGTCGAAGAAAACAAATACAGACGCCATCGAAGAACTGATGAATAAAGGTCGTCTTCAGACTTATACTGGCGATAAAAAGTTAATGAAAGAACGTGGATTCATGGTCAGTTCGGCGAAACGTGTTTCACTTAAGGATCTTCCGAAAGATAAACAAGCCGTATCCGTCAGACTTGAGATGCAGGTAAAGGGTGAAGATTCGGCTGACTCTTATATTGACTATAAACCATCTTCTTTCCCATTGATTGATCGTCACAAGAAAAGCTACACGCCAGAAGAGACGATTAACCTAAACAAAAAAGCCTATTCAGAAAGCTTAGGTTACTACGCTCCCTTACACTCTAAAATTGATGTCATCTATGTGGTACCAAAGACAGAAAACACCTTCGTCATGAACGTAAAAACAGGCTTCACCGGTTTTCTCTACACCGTTAAAATCAAATTATGACCTTTTGCTATCTCGGTCCATCATCAAGCTAGATGATGGGCTTATTTTTTGCTTTACAACTACAGGATATACAAATGACTCATACTTAATTATTTGAACTCCAAGGATTTATTAAAGGTTTCAATAGTAAAGTATTGGATTTATAATGAAATATATGGTTGTTTGGTCAGATTTCACTTAAGAGCAGATTCTGATAAACAATCTGATCTTTCTTACACCTAAAGTATGAATTCATGAAGAGTAAACCGCACGATCGTCTTACATACCAACTCGACTTAAAAAAGGAGGTCATCATCAATGCTTAGATTCATCTGGAACTCTTGGTGGCGGAACAAAGAACGATTCATTCTCCTTCTCGTCGGTGTCCTGATCGTCAGTACCGGACTGAGTTATCTGATTGGGACGACACAAGCCAATAATGGAACAGTCGTCGACGAACTTCAAAAACGTTGGGGATCGTCCTACGATATTGTCGTTCGTCCGAAAGACAGCCGAAGTGTGACGGAAGATTTGAAGTTGCTTGAACCAAACTATACAAGTGGTCTTGACGGCGGCATCACGCGTAAACAATATGAGACAATCAAAAAAATTACGGACGTCGAAGTCGCTGCCCCGATTGCGATGATCGGAAATAGTTATATCGATGCGAACGTCGGTACCCACACGATCACCGATCCCGGCATCTATAAACTGACGATCACCGACTCCCAAAATACCGGTCTGAAGATGGAAAAAGATACGACGACTTCCTTCCTCGCTGCCGGTTGGGAGCCTCCAAGCGGGACACGTGTGAAAGGCGTGTCTTTATTAGAACTCGGAGAACAACCATTATTCGCTTATGGTAGTGCGACGATGCTCGCTGGAATTGATCCGGAAGCCGAGGCGAAAATGGTCGGACTGGATCAATCGACTAAATCCGCTACATACAGCCGCTATTTTAAAACGGATGACAGTCCCGTTGACATGGGGAGTGACGTCTATCAAATCCCGATCTTATTAAATCAGCGCGAGTACGTTGATGCCTTCCGGACATATAAATATGAAAAAGTTGATCTCCCCTTACAGAACGATTCGATCAATACGACGATGGAGCAAGTTATTCAAAAAGGTGGCTACAAGTACCTGAACACGTTACCTTTATCGGATAAAAAAACATATAAAGTCACGACTTCGGATACGCAGAAGACATTAGTGAATGACATTCTAAAAAATACGGTTCCAGAAGAGCCACCCGGAAGCTTTAATTGGCTAGCACTCAAACCATCACCGATTTCCTATCAAAGCGTCGCTAGTCCCTATCCGTCCCGGTGGCCGTTCAGTTACCAGGTCAAACCACATGAAGTCACAAACGATAGCCTACTCGCCAAACGGACGATGTACCGTGAAGCACGTCTATTTGGAACAGACATTAATAACATGCCTAAAATGCGTTTTAATTACATTGGCGTCTTTGATCCGAAAAAGCTAGACATTTCAAAAGATCCGTTAACGGAACTACCAATGGAGACCTACTTCCCAGCGAAGGCTCAGTGGGTCATGGATAAGAAGGATCGTCCAGTTAATCCACCACGTGATGTCAAACCGACGAACGATGCCTATGACTTCCTGACAAAACCGCCTTCGATGCTGACAACACTGGATGCCGCCTTCAAGTTACGAGGCAAAAAAGCAATCTCTGTCATTCGCGTCAATGTCAAAGGTGTCGAGACGATGAATGCAGAGAGCGAAAAGAAACTCCACGCGGTCGCGCAAGAAATCGAAGATAAGACAGGACTAATCACAGACGTGACGCTCGGTTCCTCGCCGCAACTCGCTTTAACCTACTTACCTGGTCTAAAAGGAGAATCGGCACTCGGCTGGGTGCAACAGCCGTGGATCAAGCTCGGCTCCTCGATGGCCATTTTCCAAGAAGCCAAGGTCGGAATGAGCGGGGTCATCTTAAGCGTCATCGCGGTTGCTTTAGTGTATGTCTTTAGTTCGAACATCATTTTATTGTTTGCTCGGAAAAAGGAATTCGCGATTTTACTGTCGCTCGGTTGGCGCCCGCGTCAACTCTCGAAGTTATTATTTTTTGAAGCAACCCTTTTAGGAAGTTTCGTCACCTTGATTTCTTGGGCGATTCTCGGCTCATTCTGGTTGACGACGAACCATGCGACTTCAGTCGGACGTATCATCCTGATTGGTCTCGTGGGTCTTCTCATCTACTGGGGCGGCACACTTGTTCCGATGGCACTCATTCGGAAAATTCGTCCTTATGAGAGCATGAAGTCGGGGGAAGTTTCAAAAGGACACCGGATTGTCCGTGCTCGGGGTATCGTCGGCATGAGCATCAACCAGCTCGCGACCTATTGGCAACGGACGCTCCTGTCGATCATCGCGATTGCCTTACCTACAAGCCTGTTCATCTTCTTCCTGTTCGTCACGTTCCGCTTAAAAGGTGTCTTATATGCGACGTGGCTCGGTGAATTCGTCGCCCTTGAAGTTGGAACGATGCATTATGTCGCGATGGGCGTCGCACTCATGATTGCCATTCTAACAACGACAGAAATCATGTGGCAGAACGTCAATGAACGAAAAACACAACTTGCCGTCTTAAAAGCCACCGGTTGGCGAGATGGGTACATCCGCTCGCTCGTCCTGATTGAAGGGATGATGACCGGACTCTTTGCCGGCATACTCGGTCTACTCGTCGCTCTAGGGATGATTGGCTTTGTCTACAATCAGTTCCCGGTCAGCGAACTCGGCTTCTTAAGTATGATGTTATTGATCCCGATGTTAACTGGTATCCTCGGTGCATTGCTTCCTGCACAACGCGCCGTACGAATTACACCAAATGCTGCTATTGGGAGTGTGGTCATCAACTCGAAAGCGACAGAGCGTCGCTTTAAAATCGCCCTTGGAACGACGGGTGGCGTCTTACTCGCTGCTGTCGTCACCCTCTTCTTCTTCGCGTCGTCTGAGGATACTGATACATCGACGACTCCGGTCACGTCAAAAGTACCGATTGTCCAAACGACAGGAAGTAAGTTACGCGATATGAAAAATGATTCAAAGCCAACTGAAAAAGCACCGTCTAAGTCAACTGCGACGACCATCGACAAGCTGATGAAACAAGGCTTAGTTCAAACCTATCCAGGTGATCCGCTCCATAAACAGAGTACTTTCCATGTGGATCGGTTAATTCAGACACCACCCGCGTCGCTCGATTTACCGACACTCAAGAATGAACGTTATGTGACGGTGCCAGTCATCCTACATGAAAAAGGAGAGAGCGACATCGGCTATGCGGTCTACAGACCGAACACTTTCACGCTTCAAGATGCGAAGGGACATGCTTATGAGCCCATCGATTACGTCAATCACAATGAAAAAGCATGGGTCAATGCTTTTCAGTATTATCCTCCGTATCGCTCTCAAGTAGATTTGGTCTATCGCGTGCCAGACAAAAAAGCGACCTATGTACTGTTAGCGGACGGGGCTGCAGTTGGTAAAAAAATCACCGTTAAAATCGATCTACAGAAGCGAACGAATTAAACCTGTTTTCTACGCAAGAGGCTGACTCAAAAAAGAACGACGCGTCTTTTCACGTCCTTTCCTCAGGCGAGACACAAGCCAGTTTTCCTGCTTCATTTGAGCAGGAAAGCGGGTCTTGTTCGTCTCTGACAACGCATAAATGCGTTTTTCCTGTAGGGGTGGCGTGTGACGCGTCATTTTTTTGTCATGAGATAAGGTAGCAGATCATCATTCTGCAACCCTTATATTTGTAGAGACTGACTTTTGAATCAGTCCCATTTCATTATTACGAACGTCACTTCAGCAATCCGAATACCACACTTCTCTGATACACTGAATCATGGAAGTTACATTACGACATATTTAGAACGGAGTCGAACCATGACTTATTTCATGTATCTATTTTGTTTGATCGTCTGGGGACTGAACTTCATTGCTGTCAAAATCCAAGGAACACCTGTCGCCTTGGAAGTATCACTGACCTATCGATTAGCGATGACCGCTGTTCTTTTCATTCTATTCGCGTTATTCGTTAAACGAACGAACAAACCTACCGCGTCGGACATGCCTTTCATCGTCGTATTCGGTATCTGTAACTTCGCTCTGAGTTATTTATGCCTCTATTACGCGACGATGTTAAGCTCTGCCGCCATCGTGACGTTGATTTTCTCACTCAAGGTCATTCTGACACCGATCGCTCTGCGCTTGTTTTTAAAAGAGACCCTCCATGCGCGCGTTTGGATTGGGGGATGTTTTGGTATCATCGGCGTCGGTGTCCTGATCGTTCCGAGTCTAAGCAGCATCCATGGACTGACCGATTTAAAAGGTGTCTTGATTGCTCTAGTCGGCACGCTATTGACGTCAGTAGGTGACGCCAGTTCAGCGCGGAACGCCAAGCAACGAATCAACCCGGTTCATGCCAACGCGATTGGATTCACTGTCGCGAGTCTACTGATGGGCGCCATCGTCTGGTTCCAAGGAACACCACTTACGGTCCCGACAACCGTCACCTATCTTTCTGCCTTACTCTATTTAACCGTGATCGCATCATTACTTGCGTGGCTGTTTTATTTGAAACTCGTCGAACGGATCGGTGGTGCGAAGAGCGGCTATATGGTGGCACTATTTCCGCTAATTGGCGGTGTTGCTTCCGTATTGATCGGTGAATCGACGCTGTCTCTTCCTTTAATCGTCGGGTGTCTATTTAGTTGTATCGGGGCTTCGATTGCTCTAGGGATTCGTCCGTCTCGGCAACGAAATAAAGTATTCAGCTAATGTCAATTCATGAACCGGAGTGATAAATATGTCTCGAATCAGATGTACATATGATTTTTTAAATTCACCGAACGCTATTTCAAATGCTTCAGCAAGGGATATCCCCACCATTCTGTCGATTGAAGCAAATGTCAAAATCATCATTAATCATGCACTATATCTTGAAACATCGTTAGCCATCTTCGAGTTTTATAAATCGTTGTATCGGTGGAAAAGACTGGTGAAGCCTTCATGTATTCCTGTCTTTTATTATTATTCGGTGGAGTTTGATCATGATGAGGAAGGAGCAATCGTATCGATGGTCCCTTCTGCTGATCAAGGAAGGATTCAATCGATTTGGGGCGATGAACGGATGAACACTGTTTTTCCTCTCGACATCTTAGTGCCGTGCTTGTCTGATTTAGAAAGGCAACTGCGATTCGATCTTGAAGCGTACTTCGACATTCAGCTGGATGCCTTCATCCGTCACATTCCCTATTCGTCACCAAAACGCTAATAGAATGAGGAGACTTCTATATGCTTGATTTATCTCAGTTCCAGATCGAGCTTGATATCAGGAAGCCAACACCCTATTTTCAGTCAACACCAGAACGTCGTATCCGCTTTTTAATGGAAGATCTAACTGCCTCGCAGTTGAAAGAAATTCTTCAGACGATTTTTCAAAAAGACAGACCGATCCATCTTCTATTCGTCGCTGCGTACATTCATCGTTTTCGTCGTTATTCAGCAAAGGCACGAGTAGGATCGTCGATTACGATTCGAAACTGGAAAGAGTATATCGTGGAAGATGAAGGAGCTCATAAAGGTGTCATCTATGCTCATGTGAAAGATATTGAGCTCAATGAAATCATTTCCTATTGCACAAATGTCTATCGAGGGTACACATCAGCTTACATCGTCTTCCATGACTCGGTTTTCCTTTTGTATGTGTCGACGGATGTAGTGGATGTTATTGGCGATGCGACTTCGATTAAGTCGCTCAAGGAAACATATGTTGATCTTTACGACCGACTTTACGATGATTTCGATCATGCACTACGTCACTAAATGATATTACACTTTGAATCCACTATTCATATTGACATAAAGGATAGAAGATCAGGTCTCTCTGAACTTCTGTCCTTTTTTGACGTTTTGAATCATGAGTCAATAATATGAAAACTCTATGAAACTACATCCACCAGAAGAAGGAACTCCATTGTTTCTTGTGGAAAAATATGCTAGTAGTTTTATCAACTAATCTTGTTATGCTTATTGATTGCAAAATTCGCTGACAAGTTAGAAGGAGGTTAACGAAGTGGGTCCAACCAATGACATGTGGGTGTGGGTATTATTCTACGCATTCTTTTTCATCACGCTGATCAGTGCAATCTTCGTCGCGTTCAAGCATCCAGCCTTGAGAAAAGCGTCGATCCGAGCGGTGGTAGCGATGCTTTTCCTGTATGCATTATTCATTTGGAACTCTTTGTACCGTCTTGACATTACAGAATTTAGACATTTTTACGAAGGATTGACGACACTGCGACCGTGGGCATGGATGTGTGTCTTCTTATTCGCCTACACATTAAAGTGGTGGTATCTCGTCTTTCTTCATACCCGTCGTCCGAGTCCCTCTTCACATGAGGTACAGCAAAGAATTACATTTCCGAAAACCTTTGAAGGAGCTACCTGATATGAAAGTACAGCGATTCGCAGCCGTTTTTTGTCTTTCGACCATCGTTTGGACAACAGCGGGTTGTACCATGATGGAAGAACAAGCAACACCGCGTGTAGCACAAAAAAATGTCGCGTCACCTGAACAAGTAAATACTTCCTTGAAGAAAGCAACGACCGACTCCAAGAATCAACAAGCAATCGAATTAGAGAAGCAAACGGAGCGCGTCACGTTAGGTCAAACGAAAACGTACGACCTTTCTTCCTTATTAAGCAAACACCGTATCTCGATTGATCCGCAGTATTTCTATCAAAACCAGATCTTCTACTTTGACCTACAAGAAAATAAGACCACCATTTATACATACGATACGAAACGACAGCACAACAAAATCGTCCATGCGACGAAGCATGCAATCCCGATGATCACAGGTACAGGTGCGTTTTTACTATGGGTCGAAACGGAACAGCCGACAAAATCCGGAGTCAAATGGTCGATTCGTCAACTAAACATTACGACGAATCAGGTGACGACGCTGGATACTGGCGAAAGTCGCTTTGATACATCCCCTCCGCAAATCGATGTCACGTCAACTCGTGCGTCCTGGATCACGCAAGAAGCGACTGCACAAAAAACGGTCTCCACGATAAAAACGTATTCCTTAAAAACCGGAAAGATCACACCACTCCAGTCCTTCATCTTAAAAACAGGAAAGGTACGAGACGGTCTATTCACATACGAGCACCGCGATAGCGATGACGGCGTAACCTTATTCACGTCTCACTTTAACAACGGAAAGAACGTCCGTGTGCTTGAGACCTTGGACGGTACCTACAAAAAAGAAATATCCGGATTGATTGATTTCAGTCGCAGCGGTACTTATCTCGCTCTTGGAACAGAAGGCGACGCCATGTTCCAGCCGATCAGATCGGACGAAAGGACGCTAAACTATTCCGCTTCGAGTGTCCAGACGACGGTCGACGGCATTCAGTTCCTCTCAAACACACAAGTCGTCTTCCGCGAAGGCATCCATCAGTTGATGTATGCGGACTTAAAAGCGAAGACCGTCGCTCCTTTAACGGACTTTGAAGAGTTGGTATCCCCTCCTCTACTGCAAGATGGAAAACTCACTTACTCCATCACGAACGGAAAAAAATCTGCGTTGCATGTCGTAAAGCTTCTCCCGTCTAATTAAACGATCATGATCGTGATCTTAATCTAACGAAAGAAAGTCGTTTTCCGGTACTCTGTACGGATGACGACTTTCTTTCTTAAATGCTCTTTTGTATTCTTAAGAAGAACAGAGACTAACAAGTTCTTTCATAACGCTTCTACATCAGCTATTGAGGCAGCAGAGTGAAACTAAAGTCTAAGACAAACGTATCTCAATCGATCCGTGAGGAGAATGAATATGAACATCCGACAATTGTCCGTCCATGAAGATCCACCGATGGAGCTTTTGCTATCAGCAGACCCGTCTCAAAAGTTAGTCGAAAGCTATATAAAAAGAAGTTATTGTTTCGTCGCTGAAAGGAATGACAAGTGGATTGGTGTATATGTACTTCTCCCGACAAGACCCCAAACGATTGAAATCGTAAATATCTCAGTAGATGAGTCGCATCAAAAACAAGGTATCGGAAAAGATCTTTTACGACATGCGATTTGTACAGCGAAAGTACTGGGGTATACGACCATTGAAATCGGAACGGGCAATTCAAGCATTGGACAGCTAGCACTTTACCAAAAATGTGGATTCAGAATTGTTGGAGTTGATATGAACTTCTTCTTGAGACACTATGAAGAGGAGATCATCGAAAACGGAATCCGTTGCACGGATATGATTCGATTATCCCAAGACATATAAGAATTTCAGCATTCTTTTCGAAAAGTATATTTCGCTATCTCGCAGTAGAGCTCGAACGATTGTAGAAGAAACATCCTGAGACTCTTGACGTTAAATAGGATTGCAAAAAATGGATTCATCCCTCATAATATGAACATACGTTCTTATTATGAGGAGGTCCATCATGCAGCACCTTCAAAAAGAAATGACTCATTCGTTGTCGTTATCCACTATGAATCCGCTTATTTGCCTCTCCATCGATTCATCCATTATTGATTCTTCCGTTTCTACGGCTTATAAAATGGAAGTCATATTATTCATCGCTTTACGGGAGAGATTATCCTTAAAACTGCTTCCTCCCCATCATTCCTGTGGCATTACAGAACTTGTCTACATAGAAGAAGTCGACTTCGAGAGTCGACAGTTGACGCTCTTTCATATGAACGATTCATCATTGTCCTATCATCGCTACGTCGAAAACGATTATTTACTCTCCCAACAGCCTCAACTATTACTTAGCATGATGTAAGTTGAAACAAAATGATGACGTCAAAAGAGGTTGAATCCATTCCGATATCTGAATGGATTCAACCTCTTTTCGCGCTTCTCAACAACAGCGCTATTCCATTTAACGATACGAACGTTCAATCACGAAGTTTGTCTTATCCCCGCGGAAGTAGGATCGTGAATACTCGATGATTCGACCTTCCTGATCCTCCGTTACTGTTTCGATGTAGAAACATGGCGCATTGACTGGACATTTCAGATGACTACTGATCACTTCATCCGCTAGGACGATTTCGAGTGACTCTGTCGTTTTCGCTACCTGAATGTCGAAAACTTTTGCTAATGTATCGAACAACGAATGCTCCGCTTGTTCCTTCGTAATCCCTGGAGCAATCGACCAGGGGATGAATGAGATTTCATATTGTGTCGGTTCACCATCTGCATGACGAATCCGTTCAATCTTCTGGATGGGCGCTTGCTCTTCTACAGGAAAGACTTCCGTTAGGACGTCGGTCGCTGAGACGACGGATAATTGTATCAACGACACCTCGCCCCGCTTTCCCTGCACCGCTAACTGAGCGGCGTAGTTGTTCGGTGTATGCGACAATGTCTGCCGAACTTTTTTACCGGCGACGAACGTCCCACGTCCTTGCTGTCGAATCAGATACCCTTCAAGCGTCAACTGGTTCAACGCACCTCGAACGGTCGTCCGACTGACATCGAACTCTTCACAAAGTACATACTCCGTCGGGAACTTCTTCCCTTCTTCGTAATAACCTCTCTTGATTCGCGACAGTAACTCTTCCTTGATTGCCGTCTGTAACGTCGATTGCGACATACCCCCACCTCTTCCTCTAATCCTTTGTGCCTTTATTGTGATACAGACATCATACAAATGCAAATACAAATCATAATTTGTTTTATTTGTATTTTTATATTGCTCTAAGTTGTATTATTTGTTACATTTGTTACAACAAAAAGAAATCGCTTTCATGAGGAGGAATTCACAACATGCCACTCAAGGTCGTCATCATCGGTGGAGGCTCCAGCTATACACCGGAAATCATCGAAGGCTTCATCTTGCGTCACCATTCCTTTCCGGTCGACGAGGTCGTGCTTGTCGATATCGAAGACGGAAAAGAAAAGCTCGAAACCGTTGGCAAACTCGCACAACGGATGATTGACAAGTCTAACGTGAAGATCGCACTTCGTTGGACACTCGATCGAAGAGAAGCGCTCCGTGGAGCCGACTTCGTTTCGACGCAAATTCGGGTCGGTGGTCTTGCGGCCCGTGCGCTTGATGAGCGCATCCCACTGAAGCACGGCTTCATCGGTCAAGAGACGAATGGTGCTGGCGGTATGTTCAAGGCGTTTCGGACGATTCCCGTCTTACTTGAGCTCGCTGACGAGATGGCGGAACTCTGTCCCGACGCCTGGTTAATTAATTTCACCAATCCTGCAGGGATCGTGACCGAGGCACTTCTAAAACATTCCAAGCATCAGAAGGTGATTGGTGTCTGTAACATCCCGTTCAACATGCGGAACTCCGTCGCTGAAATCCTACATGCCCCCGTCGAGCACGTCTCGATCGAATTTATCGGGTTGAATCACTTCATCTTTGGTCGACAAGTCACGGTGAATGGTGTCGACCGCACAGAAGACGTTCTTTCCGCATTGAGTCAAGGGAACGACTACTCACCAGCGAATATCGTCGGACTTGGTTGGTCCGAGTCGTTTCTGAATTCGATCAAGATGTTGCCGAACCCGTACCATCAATATTATTTCCAAACGCGTGACGTGCTCGCAAAAGATCGACAAGCTTACGAAGAGAACGGGACACGCGCTGAAGTCGTTCAAGAAGTCGAACGCCGACTATTTGAGCAGTACCGAGACGTGTCACTCGACGTGAAACCGAAAGAGCTCGAACAACGCGGTGGAGCCTATTATTCGGATGCGGCGTGTAACTTAATGGACTCGCTCTATAACGACCGTGGTGATATCCAGACCGTCAATACGCTGAATCAAGGAACGATTCGTGACTTACCTGAAGATGTCGTCATCGAGGTCAACGCCGTCATCACAAAAGCCGGACCTCGTCCGCTATCGATCGGTAGCTTACCATTCCCCGTCCGTGGACTGATCACGAACTTGAAGACGTTCGAGGAACTGACGATTCAAGCAGCCGTATCTGGGAATTACGAGGGCGCTTATCTCGCTGCCCTGATGAATCCATTGATCCAAGACGAAAAACGGATCGATTCCTTACTTGAAGAACTGTTCCGCGCGCATCAGGCATACTTACCCCAATTCCAGCTTAAGGAGGTTCTCTCATGAATAAGTTCATTGAAATTGCCGGACGGATCGGTTCCCAGCGCCATCTTGTCGCCATCCGTGACGGCTTCGTCTCCGTCATGCCGCTCATCATCGTCGGTTCACTCGCGATTCTAATCAATAACTTTCCTGCCATCCAGCTCGGTAACTGGTCACTCGATTTCGTCGGCTCGATGAACAATGCTTTTGGTGAAGGCAGTTGGCAACGGCTTGGCGGCAACATTTGGAATGCCTCCTTCGCGATTCTCGGTTTATTGGTCGCTTTCTCGATTGCCTATAACTTGGCACGGTCCTACGATATCGATGGTCTCGCCGCTGGTATCCTGTCAATTGCGTCTTACGTCATGCTTGTTCCAGTCACGAAAGACTGGGGACTTAGCTTCGCTTGGCTCGGTGCCCAAGGGTTATTCGTTGCCATCATTGTCTCGCTCCTCGTGACGGAAGCATTCCGCCTTCTCATCCATACGAAGCTGACGATCCGGATGCCGGAGGGTGTGCCCGGTGGTGTCACCCGATCGTTCCAAGCGTTGATTCCTTCGATGATCATCTTGACAGTCGTTGCTGCGATCCAGTTGTTCATCCAAGTGAAACTCGAGCTCAGTATCTTTGAGGTCATCTTCAAGGCAATCCAGCAACCGCTTCAAGGCTTCGGTGATTCGCTCGCTGCTGGCCTGATCATCGCCCTGTTGAACCATGTCCTCTGGTTCTTCGGTCTACACGGCACGAACATCATCGGGTCGGTCATCGAGCCGATCTACTTACCGCTGATTGAACAGAACTTAGCTGCCTTCCAAGCTGGTGCTTCCGCCTATGACGTGCCATATACGGTAACGAAACCGTTCCTCGATGCGTTCGTCTTCATGGGTGGCTCCGGTACGACATTGTCACTCCTACTTGCGATCTTCATCGTCGTCCGGAAACAACGCAATCATCCTTATCATCAAGTCGCTAAGCTATCAGCACCCGCTGGTCTATTCAACATCAACGAACCGGTCATCTTCGGCATGCCGATCGTTCTGAATCCGGTCATGCTGATCCCGTTCATCCTCGCACCGGTCGTCTTGACGGTCGTCTCATATGTTGCACTATCAACCGGAATGGTTCCAAAGACGGTCGCCATCGTACCATGGACGACACCACCAATCATCAGCGGTTACCTTGTCACCGGTGGTAGCATCCGCGGTGTCCTGCTTCAGGTGTTCAACTTGACGCTCGCGACGCTGATTTACATCCCGTTCGTCGTAGCAGGAGCACGCGCCATGACTGCCGAAATCAATCGAAACAAAGACAGTATCCACGAAGGAGAGAAAATCAGTTGAAGACAGAATCGATCCAACAACTATCGTTCATGATTATCTTACATGCCGGAAATGCACGCTCGAGTGCTTTTGAGGCGCTTGCTGCTGCCAAACGCAGTGACGAAGCACTTGTCCAAGCGAAACTCGAGGAAGCAGAGACTTCGTTTCTTGAGGCACACAAACTTCAAACGGAACTTTTGCAAGAAGAAGCACGAGGAACGAGCAACGAGATGAGTGTCCTACTTGTCCATGCTCAAGATCATCTGATGACGGCGATGACGGTCAAGGAACTGGCGACCGAGATGATCGACCTGATCACGAAAATCAATCGACTGGAGGAAACGAAATGAACATCTTACTCGTCTGCTCAGCAGGCATGTCCACTTCAATCCTACTAGAAAAAATGCGGACGGAAGCCATAGCGCGAGGGCTTGACGCAACGATCGAAGCAGTACCCGAATCACGACTAAAGGAACATACGACGATGGACGTCATCTTGATTGGTCCGCAAGTCCGCTACCTCGAGAACAAGATTCGTTCAGCAGTTAACGTGCCGGTTGCTGTGATCGACAACATGGCATACGGATTGATGAAGGGCGATCAAGTGCTTGATCAGGCACTCTCGCTGACTGGAACGGCGCATGCGTAAAACACGTGTGATCGTCAATGCTGATGATTTCGGTTTGACGACGGGTATTAACCAAGGGATCATCGAGAGTCATCTTTTCGGTCCCGTCAATTCGACGACACTGATGATGAACGGACATGCGGTTGAAGAAGCTGTTCGACTTTCTCAGCAACATCCGGACCTGCATGTCGGCGTACATCTCGTGCTCTCTTGGGGAAAACCCCTTGCGTCGACAAGTCAGTCGTTAACGAAGGCGGACGGAACGTTTCGTTTCACGAGTCGCTTTTTGAAAGAAGAACCACCGGATCCTGAAGGCGTCTACTTGGAATGGAAAGCCCAGATTGAAGCTTTTCTTGCTACCGGGCTGTCGTTGCACCACTTAGACAGTCACCATCATATCCACAGCTGGTCCGCGATCGACTCCGTCATCGTCGAGCTCGCTAACGAATATCAAACGACGTTCCGTGCTGCGGGGAACAAGAAGCACCGGGATCTCTGGCTGACGAATCGCTTCGATGAGCGGTTTTATGGAGAGGGCGTTTCGTTTGCGACACTTGATTCAATCACACCAGGTTCATCCGTTGAGGTCATGGTGCACCCTGCCAACATGGATGCGTTACTTCCAAGCGTCACGTCTTATGTGAATCAGCGACTCGTCGAGAAAGATCTTTTAACGAGATATACTCCACCGGATTGGTGGACATGAAAATAACATCCCTACTGCCTTGACAAACCAAGGAGTAGGGATGTTGTCATTTTCTTTATGAAACGTTGCGATAAGAAATTGCGATTTATTTTAGAATTAATTTTAGAATTAATTTTAGAATTAATTTTACAAATATATAATTTAACTACATGATGAACGCTGCTTTCACACTACGCATTATTTGGTGTAATACGAAATTGAGTTTCAGAAAGTATATCTTCCGAATAATCAATCGCAGTTAACTGAGTGAGGTCTGTTAAGACGATGTCAATTAATGGTCCTTCGACTTTATAGTTATTTTCTTGAAGCCATTCTTGTAGAAATGAATATAATTTACGAAATCGTTCCTTCCCCGCCATACCTCTACTCACAATACAAGCATAACTACCACTAGGCAAAGTCGCATTCTGAAACGGGGATGTCATGGAAGGAAGAAGCATGCCTACCTCTAAATCGATTTCTGGAAGATGTCTTTCGAAGTGAGAAAATTCTTTATTTAGCTGAATATGATGATGCTGTAACACGAGCGATGTAACGGGTACATCCTCAAACGAATTTTCTTTGAGTAACTGTATAAAGGCGTCTTGATAGATATCAATTCCCCCTCTGTCGAAAATCTTTCGCTTCGATAGAATAGGTCGTTCATCAAAATGTTTCACTACTATTTCCCAACTATCCTTTTTCGTGATTGTTGACGAAATTAATTCCTTTTCTATAGATTCGATTCGGCGATGCACTTCCTTCTCAGTCTGAAGAAGTGCCAACCGCTTTAACTTAATTTCTTGTTTCTTCTTATCTAACAATCCAAGTTGAAGATTCATATCTCTTTCGTTTAAAAAAAGTTGAACTTCTTCAAGAGAAAAATTCATCCTGCGCAGATGCTGGACGATTTTCATATGTGTGATGTCGTGTTGTGTGTAATATCGATACTTACTATGTGGATCGATTTGACGCGAACGGATCAGACCAATCTGATCATAATATCGTAGTGTCGATGCAGGTATCCCACTTTGTTTTGCAGCCTCTCCAATTTTAAATAAACTCAAGTTATCTCTCCTTTTAAACTATATTTTATAGAAAGCTTGACCTTAAAGTTACTTGAAGGTTGATAATCAATCAGTGTCATCACAACATTGATTGAAGGAGAACTGAACTATGAAGTCAAGAAGGAAACGTACTCTTTTATTTTTATCTCTAATAGTAACTGGGAGTCTTTTCGTCTATCTTACCCGCCCTTTCGTACAAAACGAAACAGATAATGAAAATATTTCACTTCAAAGTAAAACAGATACTGAACAGTTGAAGATAAGTCTTCAACAGCAGATGAAACACAATGAGTCGGACGCATTATATGCAATTCAGGATACCCAACAAGTGGCATCCATCGGCTCTTCGAACGAATTGTATAATGTTGCTTCTATTCGTAAAAGCATCATCAGTGCACTATTTGGGATTGCAGAGGAAAAAAGGTTAGTAGACTTGGATATGACATTGGGACAACTCTCTGTCGATGATTCTAAGCAACCCTTAACGAAACAAGAGAAATCCGCAACAATTCGGGACTTATTACAAGCACGATCAGGTATCTACTTAAACGCATTGGGTGAATCACAACGAATGAAAGATTTACGTCCAAAACGTGAAAGTCATACTCCAGGAAGTTTTTATTACTATAACAATTGGGATTTTAACATGTTGGGTCTTATTCTTGAGAAAGAGACGAAAATGAAAATCGGAGATGCTTTTGAACAATGGATCGCCAAGCCTGTTGGCATGAAAACATTTAGCCCTTCTCATGTCACTTATGAAAAGAATGAAGAAACATCCATTCCGATGTATCGATTTTATATGTCTGCCGAAAACCTTGCCCGATTTGGTGCGCTTTATGCCCAAGATGGTAAGTGGAAAGGACGATCCGTTATTCCAATCAAGTGGGTTGAGGAGAGTACAATGGCTTACTCTAAGATTTCGGACGTCGATCGTTTTTCAGGATATGGATATCTTTGGTGGTTAGAATCAAATGCTAAAAATCCTCTGTTATGGGGAGTGGGATCAGGCGGACAGTTTTTAATCGTTGATCGGAAGAATAATTTATCCATCGCTTTATTGAATGACACTGGAACTTCGCCATTATCAACTCTCACTTATCGTTGGTTCGGACAGGAATCGACATATGCTGAGGCAAGGGCGATTCATCGACTATTAATAAAGTAGAATGTAGGAAATATGAAAAATCCCTGCTCTCTTGACAAAACGAGGAGTGGGGATGTTGTCATCTATTCCTAAAATTTTATGATGAAAATCCAAGGTTCTAATTGGAATTAATTTTACAGACATCTTACTTAATGGCATAATAATGGTAACCTTTTCATGAGGAGGAGATACTTTTGAAAAAACAGCTTGCTTTTGCCAGTTCTTTTGCGCTCTCAGCTATCACAATCGTCATCATTCTTAAATTAGTTGGAGTCGATCTCTAAAGCAATCAATCAAATGATGTAGATTTTCAAATCAATGATTCAATCGCTGTTATGATGTATCGTCTTCCGATCATCTGTAACAGCTTTTCTAGGTTTAATGCTATGGAACGATCGGAAGTGATGAATTGAAAAAAGTCGGAATGAACGTTTTGGTTGCCTTACTCCTATTAGGAGGACTGCTGTTTTACTTAGACGTCCGATACGATGAACGATTCGAGCAGCACGTCAGCACAAAAGTCGAAACCTATGTCGCGAAAAAATACGGTCCAGCTCATGTCGTCTCACTCCACTCTGCTTATGACGACAAACACCGCGATAAAGAGAAACGCTATAAGATTGCCGTAAAAGTACAGGGGCAAGGACTTCAAAAAGAGGAATATTTCTTGTATCGTCTTCAAGATGATCACGTCGTCGAGATGGGCACGACGACCAGTTTGCCCAAGCGAAACTAAATCACGTGATGCTTTCTAATTTCACACTACAT
Organism: Exiguobacterium acetylicum; assembly: GCF_019890935.1. Taxonomy (NCBI): domain Bacteria; kingdom Bacillati; phylum Bacillota; class Bacilli; order Caryophanales; genus Exiguobacterium; species Exiguobacterium acetylicum. The sequence continues at coordinate 1,462,548 of NZ_CP082333.1, read as the reverse complement.
ATCACGAAAGGTCAGAAGATTCTTTTTTACTCGGAATCAACTGACCTTTTCGTTTAACCTTTTTAAGGCTCAGAAATACTGTAAGCCAGTAACAGTAAATAGGACATCATGCACAACGTAATAAGATGGATGCCGACGAATCCCCACTTGAGTATTCGATGCTTCGTTTTGTACCCTGTGTATACGCCGACTAACGGAACGATAAACAGAAGCAGGATATAGACAGTTCCAAACCCTTTCAGACTGACTCCGCTCTTCATCAGGAAAAATAAGAAACAAAAACAGATGAATGCAGATAACGAAAGAATACTGTAACGATTCATAAGCCCTCCTCCACTACAAACACAGCTTAGCGTCTTACCGTCTGAAGATTAAAGTATTCCGATAGTGGCACGATTCGCCCCTGTTCATGCCAGTTCCGATATGCTTCAAAAACACGTAAGACGTCCCCGTCATACCGTTCCTCGATAAGATGGTGGATTGCGAGAAAGCTCCGCCAATAATCAAACATGATACTCGACAGACTACCGGCATAGGAGGCACTCCCAAATTGATCAATCGAGCGCGCTCCATACTCCTCCTGAAAGAGCTCGACCAATTCTGTCTCAATTGTCGTAATTCGCTTGAATGCTTCGTCCGACAACAAATGCTTTCGGGGTAGATACTCACACATTCCCTCTTCGAACCAGATCCCGTCTGCTCTCTCATCGTCGAATTCATCAACGAACAAATCCAAGTGATGCGTCAGTTCATGACCAGCAATCGTCAAGACGTGATCTTCCGCAAGCGTTTCGTAGAATGCTCGAATATGCGGTACGTCCTTTCCGTCGAGTTGAGACAAAAATAACGTTCGCCATTCTGCAACGTCTGGTGATATGTAAATCAAGTCCTTATTCGTAAATGCTGGAATCGGAATGTCCGAGAAGACGGTCGTCGCGAGTTCCGCTGACGTCCAAACAATTCCTTTCGGCACGTCGATCAGTTGATACGTCTCTTGTAAGATCGTTTGATACTCGTCTAACCGTGCTTGAAAGCGATGCGTGACCGCCTCGTATTTATCATAGTCCGTTTTTGTCTCAAACGCATGAATCTGTTTCATCATCGCTATATCCCCCATCCTTAAAATAGCCTATTTTATTTTAACATATATTGGATAAACACAAAAAACCACCTGACCCAGGTGGTTCGATGAATCATTCGTTTGCTATTAACACGACGACGTTACCGAATTTTTGTCCGGAGTCAACGTAACGATGGGCTTCGACGATCTCATCAAGCGAATAGATATGGTCGATGACGGCTTTAAACCGTCCCGCTTCAAACTGTTCATTTAAATAGTGTAGATCCTCTTTCCGTTCCCTCGCTACACCCTGCCCTGCGACGGATGCAAAGGCACCGTTTTGTTTGACGTGCCGTTTCGCTTGCGTCTTATTGATCTTTCCGGACGCATCGAAGACGGCATCGTACTTCAGCAACAATCCATCGTAGCCGTCCTTTGTATAATCGATGACGTGATCGGCACCGAGCGCTTTGACCCGCTCCGCGTTTCGTCCACTACAGACAGCCGTCACCTGCAACCCTTTTGCTTTGGCGATCTGAACGGCAGCCGTCCCGACAGCGCCCGACGCACCGTAAATCAAGATTGTCTTCATCTGATCGATTTGGAGTTTCCGGAAGAAATGAAGCGACGTCGTACCACCGAACGGGAGACAGACCGCTTCCGTGTACGATGCGTGCTGCGGTATTTTTGCAATGCAACGTTTCTCAGACACGCACGCATATTCGGCGTATCCACCGAAGCCAAATCCGGTCAAGGCATGAATGCGGTCTCCGACTTGAAACTGCTTGACGTCCTGACCGACTTCGACGACTTCACCGGCAAGAACGACGCCAAGGATCGGTTGTCTCGGTCGCTTGAAGCCGACAGCCAGACGCATTGGAAGCTTCCCCAACAGTGGAACATCGAGCGAACGCATGCGACGATCTCCGGAATGGACGGCAGATGCATGTACTTTAATGAGTAGATCGTTTGATTTTGGAACCGGGCGTGGTACCTCTGTGATGTGCAAGACGTCAGGGGGTCCGTAGCGGGTACAGATGGCTGCCTTCATCGTATTTCCTCCTCTGATCGAGATGATGGTTTTCCTTTAATCATACGCTGATTTCAATCTGAATTCCTGTTATTTTGGAGTAAGAAAGATTTTTTTGTTTTACATCAATCGGTTTTGAAACTGGTAAAATTTATATAATAATACGATTTCATCTAACCCTATTAACAGACGAAAGCAGGTGCCTGGTTCATGCCGACATGTCGTTGGCTTTTTGCTTTTATTCTATTCCTTTGTATACCGCTTAGTGCCTGTACACACGAGAATGATGCACGTATCGTCGAGAAAGTTACAGGGGATACGTTATTCGTTGCTCCAAGTGAACAACATCCGGACGAGCAGTATGCATTGACAGAGATTCGCGTCACAACGGACACGATCGTCTATGGCAAAACGGATAACACGTCTGCCATTCAAACGGGTGATACGATTCAAGTGACGTTTGCAAAGGACTCGATTGTCGCAACCGAGATCCGTCGAACGAAAAAATAAGAAAGAGGGATTATCCATGATTGTTCCAATACTCCGCCATCTACGCAATATTTTCATGAGCATGAGCCTCATCTTCGGTTCATCCTATTTTTTTCAAAGAAGTTATGGTGATGAAATCACCGGTTTGTTTTTCATCGGAATTATAGGTGCGATTGGTTTTTGTATTACCCTAGGACTACTCTGGTATCTCAAACGAAAAGAATCGCACGGTTTTTAATAAGTTTGTCAAAGGAGACACAATCATGATGGCACGTACGAAAAAATTACACCTTATTCAGAAGGTACTCTTCGCGCTTCTGATCACGCTCTCGATGATTGGTGCTGTTTTCGCACCTCATTCTGTCGATGCAGTGACTAAGGAGTATACATCTTACAAAAAGCTAAAACTCGGCATGACCGCGACAGACGTCGCAAAATCGCTCTACGGAAAATCATATAAGAAATACATAAAGAAAGAACATGGCGTCACGACACTCAATCATGATGTAGTATTGAGTGAAATCAAAGACGACTATGCTTTATACGCTTTCTCATTTTATCCTTACGATAAAAAAAATGATCATTGGTCTTTACAGCGCATGCATCTGATCTTCAAAACGAAACAAAAAGGTCACACGTTATATCTTGTGCAAAAGGAATACACCCCTAAAACGCCTTCGAAAAAACGACTCTTGCCAGGAAAGAAATTTAAACCAGGCATGACGATAGCTGAATTCGATCATATTCTTTCAGGTAAAGGGCTCGGTGTCATGACGGCTCACCGCACAGAAGATTACTCTAAGATCGGAAAAGCCTATGATGACAATACAGTCGAATATCCAGAAAAACAGACATCACTCTTTTACTCGTATCGAAATCCAACGGGTGATGATTGGATGATCGTTGAATTTAAATATGATTTCGATCAAAAGAGATATATCGCTCAAAAATAACGAGTATTCATCTTCGGATGAATACTTTTTTACTTTTAATTGAAATTGATTGAATCTTTTTACAGAGTGTTTCGTAAAAATCTGTATACACGAAAGGAGCTCGACACACATGTTTGATTTGTTATTGGCCGTTGGTATTTGTCTCGTTGGATATTGGTTCTACTATGTCTTCTTACTCGGATTCAAAAAAGGAAATATCGTCATGACGTTTAACGAGCGGTTCATCCATCATGAAGACCATATTCAAGCTGTTAAGCGAAGATTAAAGGATGACGGTCGCCACTTCGAGTATCTTGGAGATCGAAAATTTATCGTCGATGGTAAACCGTACCTGTTCATGGAACGGACGGTTCCAGGAGACTTTGGTCCTCTGCAACAGACGATTCTAAAAGGTCAACGTAAAGCGTTCTAACCAAAACACCGCTCCTTCTGTCAATGACAGAGGGAGCGGTGCTTATTTGATTAAGCATTATTCAGGTGTATGTGCATACAATTCATCCATGACGCGTCGAATCGCGGGCAATGAATGCTCTAAATCAATCCAGGTTTTAAAATAATACTCGAAAAAGACACCTTGGTTCCGCATCCGTTCTAATGTATTAATCGGATCTCCTTCGGTGACCCAATCTAGGTTCTCAAAATTTGTATAACTATCCGTACACGATACGTCCTCCTCGTGAATGCCTGACTCTAAATAATCATTCGAACAGGTCTCATTTTGTACATCGATTTGTCGATAAAAATCACGAAGTCCTTCCTTTGGACGATTGATATGGTAGGACTCACCCGTTTGATAACTCTCCTGGTAATACCATTCCCACAAGATGACCCATTTCCAGACCAACCCATCGATTAGATAATGGCCGATTGCCCGGTCCATCCGGCAAAAGTTAAATCGAAACGTCCGTTCACCAAAGTTCGTCTTCAAATCAAGGACGACTTTGATATTATTGGTTTCCGGCGGATGACCGAAAAATAAGATGCCATGCTCGAATCCTTGTGCAAACTCCTCGATTGACTGGCGCCTGCCGGCTTTATCCTCAAAACTGACTGTAATCGAATCGAACTGAACGATTGATTGCTCCATCTTTTTTCCCCACCTTGTATATGTATTCAAAAAAGTGAGCCTCGAGCGAGACTCACTTTTGTTCGTCATGACGAGACGACTTCTCCACCCGTCAAATCGATATGTCCTTCTCCCCATGCGCACATCGCGTCAAGAATCGGCTTCAGCGACCAGCCGTACTCGGATAACGAATAGACGACTTTCGGTGGGACTTGTTCAAAGACCGTCCGGATGATGACGCCGTCTTCTTCTAACTCGCGCAATTGTTGCGTCAGCATTTTTTGAGTGATTGTCGGCATCAGCTTGCGGAGCTCACTCGTCCGACGCTCGCCTTTGATCAAATGACACATGATGACGACCTTCCACTTTCCACCGATGACTTCAAGTGTTGCTTCGACCGGGATATTGTATGGCATATATGTTCCATCCTTTCGTGATTCCGTTAAGGGCATAGGTACTTTTTAGTGCCTATCGTACTTGAAAGTGCGTACTTCCCAAACAGATTAGCTGGCTATATGATAGCAATTGTCAACGGAAAGTACAACCTCCTTTTAGACCTTGTATCTAAATAAAGGAGTAGGGTACTTTTTAGTGCCTATCGCACTTTAAAGTACGTACTTCCCGAAATAAAACACCCCGGTTATGCTGGGTTCATGTCAATCGGATCATGTTTGGTCGGGCCCACCGGACACGATCCCCACTGAAATCATCTTTAGGAGGAATCCCCATGAATCAATTAAACTCACAGATCCAGGAGGAACAGGTCCCAAGAAACGGCGGACTTGCCCTACTTGCCTTAGCAATCAGCGCATTTGGTATCGGTACGACGGAATTCGTTCCCGTCGGACTGCTCGCAGCAATCGCTGGTGACTTAAATATCGGTATCACACTCGCTGGTCTCATCATCTCTGGTTACGCGATCGGTGTCGCCGTCGGTGCTCCGATTTTGACAGCACTAACGAACCGGATGAATCGGAAAACGTTACTGATGGCATTGATGGTCGTCTTCATCGCTGGTAACCTCGTGTCCGCGATTTCACCGACGTTTGAATTGTTGATCGTCGCTCGTTTCATCACCGCCTTCTCGCACGGTGTTTTCTTCTCAATCGGTGCGACGATTGCCGTCCAGCTCGTACCGGAGCATAAAAAAGCGAGTGCCATCGCCTTGATGTTCACGGGTCTGACAGTCGCAACGGTCACAGGTGTACCACTCGGAACATTCATCGGTCAATCATTCGGCTGGCGCGCGACGTTCTTCGCGGTTGCTGCACTCGGTATCATTGCGATCATCGCAAGCTTCTTCTTGATTCCAAAAGACTTGAAAGAATCACCACCTGCTAAGTTCTCCGACATGTTCAAATTGTTGACGAACGGACGCTTGATGCTTGGCTTCTTGATCACTGCCCTCGGTTACGGTGGAACGTTCGTCGCCTTTACGTACTTGACACCGATCATGCAGGACGTCACGAAAATCAGTCCGAGCTTGATCAGTATCATTCTGCTCGTCTACGGAATTGCGGTCGCAATCGGGAACACGGTCGGTGGGAAACTCGCGAACGGTAATCCGATCAAAGCGTTGTTCTATATGTTCATCATCCATGCCATCGTCATGATCGCCCTCTCGTTCATGATTCCGTTCAAGGTCGCCGGTATCATCGGTATCATCTTAATGGGACTCCTTGCGTTCATGAACGTCCCTGGACTCCAGCTCTATATCGTTCAGTTGGCTGAAAAATATGTCCCAGCAGCAGTCGATGTGGCATCTGCCTTGAATATCGCAGCCTTCAACATCGGGATCGCACTCGGAGCAACGATTGGTGGTCTCGTCACCGATACGATCGGTCTCGTCCACACGCCATGGGTCGGCGGGATCATGGTCATTCTTGCCGTCATCTTGACAGGTGTCTCGCGTCGTCTCGAACATCAATAAGGAGGACTACTATGTTTTACGATCATAAAAGTTATCAGCGGATGTACCGGGAGGGCGAGCTCACGCTCGGTCTCCACGTCCCGCTCGAGAATTTCAAGATGCGAACACCGACGCTTGCCAATCAAGTCGAGCTCGCACAAAAAGCAGAGAACTATGGTTTTACGACCCTCTGGTTACGCGACGTTTTATTAAAGGATCCTTATTTTCTTGATCCGGCTGTCGGACAGATTCATGACATGCTGATATACGGGACGCATCTCCTCAGCCAAACGAAACAGATCGCCCTCGGAACGTCAGCACTCGTCCTGCCGCTCCGTCATCCGTTACGCTCTGCGAAGGAAGTCGCGACGATTGATGCGTTGTTCCCGGAACGTTTGATTCTCGGTGTCTCGTCCGGTGACCGGCAAGCCGACTTCCATGGACTCGGTGTCGATCATCCGAGCCGTGGTGCTCAGTTCAAGGAAGCACTGCAAGTGATGGAGCAAGCTTTATATGAAGATTATCCGCAAATCGATTCGACGTATGGGGAAGTCCGTGGCGCGACACTCGTGCCACGACCAAAGAAAAAAATCCCGACGATGATCACGGGTTTCGCACAGCAGGATATGGACTGGCTCGCAAAAAACGGCGACGGCTGGATGTATTATCCGCAAGGACCGTTCGAACAAGCACGTGCCATCGAACAATGGCGTGCAGCGAGTCAAGCAGCCGGTAATACAACGTTTCGTCCGTTTTCGATGCCGATGCATCTTGATTTATCCGCGGATCCAAATGAAGAAGCGACACCGATTCGACTCGGTTTTCGGATCGGACGCCATCGACTGATCGAGTTGCTGGAATTGTATCGTGAGCTTGGCGTCAATCATCTGTTCTTCGCCCTATTCGACGGTGAGCGATCAGCGGAAGATGTCATCGATGAACTCGGAACGTACGTCTTGCCGCATTTTCCTCCCTTATCATGATGCCTTAAAAATCACTTTATAATTAAAAGTAATATACATGAAACCCAGTCCCTTTTCGGAACTGGGTTTCATGTCGTTTCTTTGCACATCACGTCGAATACATTCGTCCACTTTCGGGGATTGTTTTTTAACCAATTGCACATTCCGAACATTTATCTCTTTACTTTTGAGTTCTTATGACCTTATAATAAATTCAAGATAACAATTACCTTAAAGGAGGAAGCGCTGTTGACACTACTCATTGCTTTTCTAGCCATCGTTTTCATCATGCTCGCCCTTGACCTTGGAGTCTTCCATCGTAAGGCACATGAAGTTTCGCTTCGGGAGGCCTGGACGTGGACGTTCGTCTGGATCGCGATTGCCGTCGCCTTCGGTGGCTGGCTCTACTTCGATCAAGGAAGTTCCGCTGCGATCGAATATACGAGCGTTTATTTCATCGAGAAGGCTCTCGCGATTGATAACGTCTTCGTCTTCTCACTCGTCTTCGCATACTTCGCGATTCCATTGAAGTACCAGCACAAAGTCTTATTCTGGGGTATTCTTGGTGCAATCTTCTTCCGCGTCATCTTCATCGTCGCTGGTGTTTCGTTGCTTGAGAACTTCGCTTGGGTCTACTACATCTTCGGAGCGTTCCTCGTCTACACGGGTTGGATGATGTATAAAAACATCGGTCAAGAGACGTCGCTCGAAGAAAACAAAACGATTCGTTGGCTAGAGAAACGTTTACCGATCACGCAAGACATCTCGTCTGGTAAGTTCGCAAAACGAATTGATGGGAAACTGTTCTTCACGCCGCTCTTGATTGCTCTACTCTTCATTGAAGTATCGGATATCGTCTTCGCCGTCGACTCCGTTGCAGCAAGCTTCGCGTACTCGCGTGATCCGTTCATCATCTTCTATGCGAACATCATGGCGATCCTCGGACTCCGTAGTCTCTACTTCGTCCTCGCGAACTTGATCGATCGTTTCTACTATTTGAAACACGGTCTTAGCTTCATGCTCGTCTTTATCGGAGCGAAGATGATTCTCGGTGATGTCTACAAAATGCCGATCTGGATGTCACTCGGTACGATCGTCCTCGTCATCTTGATCAGCGTCTTCTACAGCTTCTACAAGACGAAGCCAGGAAAATAATCAATCGTAATGCAACAGGGAGTGGATCCGTTGATCCACTCCCTGTTTGTGTTAGCCGACCTGTTCGAGCCGACCTTGATTGATCCGGTAGACAGAGTCACAAAGTACATCGATGTCCTGTTGATTGTGACTCGTCAAGATGATCGTCTTCCCTTCTTTTTTGAACGACAACAAAAGTTCCCGCAGACGCAAGACACTATCGTGATCGAGTGCATTGAATGCCTCATCCAAGATCAAAATGTCCTGCTGTTCCATGATGGCTTGCGCGATTGCGAGCTTTTGTTTCATTCCGAGCGAATATTGTTTGACCTTCTGACGATTGCCAGGCTGTAAGCCGACGGTCCGCATCGCTTGTTCGATGTCAGCATCTGTGATCACTTTTCGGATCGCTGCGAGTTGCTTTAAGTTCTCAAACCCTGATTTATGGGCGATATAACCCGGACGATCAATGATGACGCCGACGTTTTCCGGAAAGCGTCGTGTCGGACCGAGCTGTTCATTCCGGACGGTGATCGTTCCCGCGTCCGGATGGATAAAGCCGCAAATCATCTTGAATAAGACGGATTTTCCTGAACCGTTCGGTCCCGTGATGCCGACGATGTCTCCTTTTTGAATCGTCAAATCGACGTCTGCGAATAGCAGATTACCTTGATACCCTTTCGTGACCTGCTCGAGCTTGATCATTTCCATGATACGTCCTCCTTATATTCGTATGCTTTTTTGAAACAGAACATATAACCAGACAAGTGAAAGCCCAACATAGATCAACAAAACGATCAAGAGATGTGTCAGACTAAACGACTGCAACTGGGCGAATCCATTCAATCCGGACGGAAAGATGCCATACTGATTGAAATTGGGCAGTAAGAAAACCGATAAGACGCCGAACAAACCGAGCATCGCGTATCCATCTGGGAATTGCCACAGCAAGATGAAGCTGAAAAGAGAATAAAGCATTAATTGTAACATCGAGATGCCAATCAGTTGCAGCAACAATTGCATCGTTGAAATCGATAAAAGGCTAGTCGAAAGCGATAGCGATACGCCTTGCAGCATTCCGATTACAATCGTTCCGAGGATCAGAAGTGAGAGAGCAAGTAGATAAAAACGCCCTTCCCTTACGAAGACATGCAGTGCCCATTTCTCGAGGCGTTGGTAACGCATCCACGTGTATGGTCCGATTGCCGTCATTTGATCCTGCAGACGCAATTGACTTAAGTAAGCGAGTCCGAAGAAAAGGATCAGATGCGACACGAGTTGGAGAAACGAACTGTCCTCCGCACTGACACCGTAAAACACGACGACGAACAAATCACCAATCGTTTGCAGCTCAGTTGACGCTCGACTACTACTGAGGAAGATGTACAGACTAGCAAGCATCGCATAGACGAGATACGGTAATAACTCCTTTCGCAAAGTCAATAGTTGACGGAGCGATTGAATCCATTGTGCCAGTAGATAGATCAGTGCGATCGCAAGACTGAGACCAACGAGTGCCACCCAGGGTTGCATCCTGAAGGATATAGCCCCGACAGAGAAGTACGTGGCGGGTGACAAGAACATCCCGATTCCAAACGATGATTTGAAACCGATGATACACCAAATCACTACTCCTGCCGCCTGTAGCAACAAGCCATTACGCTTTTCGTGCAACAGAAACATAAGACACATCAATCCATGTAGGACAATGCTCGTAAGCAACCACAAAATCGGTTGTAATAAAATCACTGACAGGGGCGAATGGAAAGTCGTAATGAGATAATGACTGATGTTACCACTTGTTGCGAGTTGACTGTATGGACTCCACTGCAACGTAAACGGTTGATCGCTAGCACTAAGAAGACTCAGCAACAAGACGAATCCGAACAGTGTCAGAACAGCGCGTACATACCGTTTTGTCGAGTAGTACACCCAGTTCCGAAATGAGCCAACCCGAATCAAAATCGTCGGTTCATACTGCTGTTCAATCGTTCGAAACGAGAGGAACAGCAGTAACGGCATCAGGAAAAAGAGGATTAGGTACATATCATTTTGAATCGCAAATGTGATGTCCCACGCGTTGACGTCTTTGCCGAATTCTTGTGCCTCAGACAGAACTTCTTGTCGTCTATACCATGCGACGTAGCTGATCACGAGGAGGAATAGACTGTTAAGTACAATCGAAATGTTTCGTGTCCTCTTCATGATTGGAAGATCCACTCCGGTTTCGGTCGAATCATCGTTAGATAGAGCGTGATGTTAACGACGATCAAAATAGCAAACGGCACGAACACCGTCCAAAGCGGTTGTTCCGTGATATTGAACGGAAAGACCGTACTGATGGGCGAGAACTGTGGTGCTTGCATGATACCCGCAACGAAATTAAAGATATGATAAGCGACGAACGGTAACGAAATTGCGAGATAGACTTGTTCGAGCGCCAAAATCAACAGATAAGCAAGCGTCGCATACGCGGCTCCGTTGAGTCCAATCCAAGCAGCATAGAGGACGGCATAGAGTAACGGATGAATGTCCGCCAAGAACGAAAATGCATTTGAGGTCTCATACGTCTTTTCGCTGAGAGACCAATAGTCAACGAGACCGATGATTGGTTCGACATAATGAATGAGAACGAACGTCACGATTGTCATTAAAAAGAATACGATTCCTGTCAGCATCGCATTGACGAAACCGACCGCAAGAAGATAATCCTTTAGACTCGCACGCGTTCGGACATATGTCAGATAGTTATCCTTGTATTCAGCGATGAAGATTGGCAAGAAAATTAAGACCGCTAGTACCGGAAACAGCATCGGGATCGTTCCTGATAGCGTCTCCTCGAACACTTCGATCGGTAAGAAGAACTGATAGCCTTCATAAATGAAACTGAATTGAAGCACCGGTAACCCGAGAATGATCAGAAGATATAACACGCATCGTTTCACCGTGAATGCTTGCGACCAAATGAGCTTGATTTGCTGCAACATATGACCCCTCCTATTTTCGTAATGCCCAAAACCAATAACCCAGGACGTTAAAGAATACGACTGAGACGATACTTAATAGATGCAATCGTCCTGCATGATGGAGCTTGATGATGCTCCAAATGACCGATGTCACGAGATAGATCGTCATGCCGATCAGCGCGAGCACGGCACCGAATTTCGTGACGTCAAAGCTTTCTGTCGTCGTCAGGTGCTGTTCGTCAATCAGATACATGCCGTGTGAAATGAACAACTCCGGTAACCATATCGATTTATGAATGGTGAAATCACGTGATGACGCCGCGTCTTGTCCGGAAATCGATACCAGCAACAGATGATCTTCTAGAAGACGTTCATACGCTTCGATTGAGCGTTCATTGCCATAAAAGGCATCCGCATAGGCGAGCGACTGATGCTGGCTCAATATCATCGTGCCGATAAAGAACAATATCGTCGCAGCGGCGATGCTGATTCCGATGCGGAGCAACCACGAAGCGAACGTCCGCTCTTTTCGATAGACCCACGTCAAGAGCTGATCGACATGTTCCTTGCTACCGTAGCGATACATGGCAAGCTTCGTCGCTTCTTCTTCTGAGTAACCTTGAATCATCAAGTCTCGCATCGATTGTTCGAGATGGCTTCGCGCCTCTTCCATGACGTCGATGATTTCCGGATCCGTCACATCCGCATCTTGATACAAGTCACGGACGAAATGATCGAGTTTATTCAAGCGCACCGTCTCCCTCTTCAAGAAACTTCGGGAGTAGTTGCTTCAGAAAACGCCATTCGCGTCGCTTTTTCGCAAGAAGGATTTTTCCTTCAGGCGTCAGCGTATAATATTTACGCCGTCCGCCGCCCGCTGCTTCGTCACTCCAATAGGATGTGACGAACCCTTTTTTCTCGAGTCGCTTGAGTGACAAATAGAGTGTCGCCTCTTTCAGTTCGAACTGCTCGTCTGACGTTTGCCGGATCGTCTTCGCAATTTCATACCCGTATCGGTCTTGTTCGTTCAGCAACGACAAGATGATCGTGTCGACATGCCCCTTTAATAACTCTTTATCAATCTCGATCCCGTCCAACCCCTTCCTTATTCTGGATGTATCAGCACCTTAACGATAAACTGAATTACTCTGTAATGCAAAGTACTTTTTACAACTTATGGGAATGAATCAACAAAAAGCACGCTCCTGTTTAAGAGCGTGCCCAGTCGGTTTAGTTCAATAAGTCGTTTACTTTCTTTGAATCTTCGATAAAAGGCTTCGTGAACGCCTTAAGTGTTTTCTCATTATCGTACGCCGTAAAGTCTTTTCCATACCAATCGCGCAGCTGTTGTTTCGTAAAGTGATACGAAGCATCCTCGATCGTCATGTTGACGTGGTCGACATTCGGAATCAATGTGAACAGTGCTGTTGCATTGTAGATTGCCGTACGATTACTTTTTTGTTCGACCTGTCCTTCTTCGTATCCAGCATAACGTAACGTGAGTTGATACGGTTTATCCTTCGTCGACAGTTCCATTTTCTTTAACTGATCGCCATGAGGTAGCTGTTGGACGATGTCTCGTACGTTACTGTTATCTCCTAAATATGTACCTTGTTGATCAAATACATCGGTTTGTGTTGCCGCTGTTCCGCAACCTCCGAGTATCAACATGCCGCTCACTAGAGCAATTGTCCCCGTTCCCGTTCTCATCATACCTTCTCCTTTTAGTAGACCAATTATACCTAATAAACGTAATCATTTTTTAAAAGTTTCACATTTCAATGGAAATTTCCCCCTATCTTACAGGAATGCTAGTTCCTTCTTAATGATTGCGATATTTTCTTGATGACATTCTCTTGTAAAGGATGACGGATAGTCCATTTCTTGCCCGATTTGCTCCATCATCAAGGCATCGTCGATCCGTACGGCTTCGATTAATCGCGTTAGATAAGCGCGCCCTTGCTGTGTCCGTTCTCTCATCTCATTCAGATTCGTCGTCCAGGCACCATGACCGGGAATCAGTAAAGTGATGCCATGACGATCAACGATTTCCTCTGCTTGGTCCAGTGTCTTCAGATACGCTTTGGCACTATCAAATAAATAGGGTAGTTCAAAATCCGATAGATAATCACCTGTAATCCAGACACCTGCTGGTTCAATGACAGTAAAGAGCCCGTCTGGGGTGTGCCCAGGCGCCAAGTAGAACGTTAATGTCGTCTCTCCGATCATCAACTGTTGACCATTCCTTGAAATGACATGATCAATCGTCGGAAACGTGATCGGATACGAGCGATCGATATAATATTCGCGATCGAAGTCAGCAATCAACCCTAACTTATAGTCTTTTTTCGGATGATGCTGCATCTTCTCACTTCCAATGACCTGAGCATCCGGAAAAGCACCGTAGCCGATGATATGATCAAAGTCGCCGTGAGTGAATAAAAGATACAATGGCCGTTCTCGGCGGATTCGCTCGACATGGCTTCGAATCTCCTCGACCTCTTGTGGCAACCATGTCGGATCGACAAGCAGAATGAATTGTTCACCCTCGTAGATCGTGCTCGTCGTTTTCCAAAGTGCGCTCTGGTAAATGGTTACTGCTCCTTGTTCATAAACTTTCATGTTTTATTCCTCCTCTTCATGAGAAAAGCCCGAGGGACGTCGTGAAGACATCTCCCAGGCTTTTCTCCTTCCGTGTATATGATTCGAAAATCATACGTTTTCTCTCGGACCAGTCCAGCTGATAGCTACGGAACCCTAGAAAACCAATTGATATGTAGTTGAACTAAGTATACGAACGAATAACGCCATGTGACAAGGTAAAGATGATGGCATCATGTGTATGTTCGCTTGATTAAAAAGGTTCGGATAAAGAGACTAATCGTGATTGAGATCATACTTTTCAGGAAGAAGTCCTCTGTTAAAGCTTCCACGACCGTCATATGAATGATCTACAATATTGTTGCTTCAGGTACCCAATCAATGACGCGTCCGATTCCTAACAGCGAGGGTACACTCAACAGGAGATACACCGTCACGATTGTTCCGATCAGTTTCTTCATTCGCCTCTACCTCACTCATCACTGGTTATTCATGCTTTGTAGGATTCGTTTTCATACTTTTCAGCACTAGGTTATACTACCATTATAAGGAAAAAAACTGATTTGGATACGTCAATTTGTTTAGAAAGGAATGCATTGCACATGTCACTTCCCCTCACTTGGGATTTAACGCCTGTCACCCCTTCAAATGGATTTAACGATGAGTTCGAACAGATGGACGAAATGCTGTATCGACTTGATACATTTGAACTTCATCAATATCCGCTTCTTCGCTGTACATTAGTAGGAGATGGACTCGCTCTCTGCTCTGAACTCGATTCGTACATCACATGTGTCGATTCTCCTTCGGTAGAATGGCCCTTACAGAAACTTCATGACTATAAAAAACGTTTTATGAAAGCTAAAGATGCGTTTCACCGCTACTTACACGAAGCTTCCATCGATGTCTTCGACAAGATCCTACTTGATGTGACAGATGCTTCTTTAAGCGAACTGTTTCACTTTTGGCGAAACATACCACCGCTTGAAGTTGTCGCAGATCTTTTACCACTGCGACAACGATACGCAGCTGCAACACAACGATTAAAAGTACATATTGAAGAACGCGAGGAACCACTGTCGCTATCAGAGGCAATTCAATTGAGAAGTCATGCTGATCCGGTGATTCGTCGAGCTGGATTTGACGGATTGGAGGAAGCATGTCGACTTCAGCAAGATGAATTCGAAAAACTCTATCGTGAAATCGCTTCGATCCGATTTCAACAGCTCGCACCGACGACGGAGGGATTGCTGCATGTCGCAGCAACAGCGAATCATCTACAGGTCGAGGATTTACAAGAAATGTGGACGACTGTACGACAAGAACGTCAGTCACTTCACTCTGCCATGCAACAGCTGACGCAAGCGACATCCTGGAACAGTTATGATGTGTGGCATCAAAAGAGTACAGAACGGTTTTCATGGGAAACCGCTTGTCGTCTTATCATCGATAGTTTTGCTTCTACGAGTATCGAGATGGCTTCATTCGCGACATCGTGCTTCGAGAAACAATGGATCCAAGTCATTCCAGATCAAGAACATGGTGTTTCCTTTTGCGCTTCGTTTCCAACTTCCAAAGCATCTCGCATCTTGATCGCCTATGACGAGAGTCTCGTTTCGTTACTTGCGCTCGCCCATGAACTAGGACACGCCTATCACAATCAAGTGTTGCACGGTGCTCCATCCCTCTTGCGTAGTTATCCGATGTCAATCGCTGAGACAGCATCGACGTTCGCCGAGTTACTTGTCCTTGATCATCTCGATCAGATTGGGGACGCTGCTTTGCAAGAAGATGTTCGCAACCAACGGATTCGCCGCAGCATGATGAACGTTTTGATTCTTGATGTCCGTTATTTATTTGAGCAGCAGCTATATGAGGCGCACCAAAAACAACAGGACATCGATTTCTCTCTTTTGATGGTGAATACCTATGATGAAGTATTCGGTGGACTCCAGTTGCACCATCCGCGTAGCGCCTGGATATGGACTCCGCATTATTACGTGACCGATTTACCATTCTATAATTTTCCGTATACGTTCGGATATCTCCTCGCCCTTGGCATCCAGTCGATCGATTCCAAGTCAGTGACGGAATCGGTATTACCTGCGCTATTACGCGACGGTGGCACCTTGATGATGGAGCGATTGGTGCGTCGTCATCTCGACTGTTCGTTAACGGAACTCTATCAGCATGCACTTCAAACGGTTCGGTCAGAGTTCCATCTAAATCGCTCATAGGTCTTTCGAACATACCCATTTTTTAGAAAAATCTGCAAAACCGTTTTTGTAAGCCGTTTTTTCCATAAATGGTATGTTACCCTAATATCATTCGACTCGTTCGAAAATAATGTTATACCTATTCACGGAGGTTTTTGATGTTACAAATGTCTAACTTACTCATTCTGCTCTTTTTATTCATCTTCCTAACATGCGGAATCGCTTTCGCTTTATTCTGGATCATCAGAAAAATCAAATCGTAATCATAACAACCCGGTCTCTCAGACGAGAGAAGCCGGGTTGTTGTTCGTTTCATAGAGTTGTCGGATGTGACTCACGATGCCGTTTGCCGTTTCCGGTACAGGTGGCATCCATAGACCCGTCACAGGACCGTAGACGACGGGATTGATTGCCACCTCGTACCCACCATACGGGTGTTCTTCCGCAGTCGGCAAGTAACCGATGTAACCGTTCGTATATCCTCCGAAGAATGCGAGTTCCGTTTGACGCATCTGTTGAATCTGTAGCGCTGTCTCACAGAACGGCTCCATCGGGATGCCTGAGAACGAACCCTCATTTAGTTCAAACAATTGAACTTCGACAGGGATGGTGAGTCTTGTTCCCGATTGCTCTTGAACGTACGCCAACCAGCGTGCTGCGCTGACGCCCCATGTCTGTTCAGCGTAAGTCGCCATGTCTTGCAATACGTCCGCAACCGGTACTTTGGTTAAGCGCATCGGATAAATCACAGACTGAATCCGGTGTTGCGTTAACGGTTGAAACGATACGTCTGGAATCGTCGTCAAGACGTATCCACTTAAAGCAAACGCCATCTTCTGTAGACTTGCTAGGTCACCGCGATATTTCGCATTGACGTTTCCCGTCGCCCCTTGGATGATCACGACTGGACAACCGAGTGCCTGTTCGAGGATCGTTCGAGCGACGCCCGGGTAATCACCGGATAAGACGATACTGTCTGATTTCAAGACGTTCGGATGCGCTGTACAGAAAACGAAGGCTCCGACGAGACTCGCATCATCGGCACGGCGAACCAACAGTGTGCCGATTCGGTCATCCGTCATCCCAAGCGGATCCGTCCCCATCACCGCGTGACCATTCCTTTTCTCTCGTCGGTTGACGCCGAGTTTTCCGGACGTCACACCCCAACCCATCTCGACCGGTTGCATCGCTTCGCTTGCTTTGACGGCAGAAACGATCACTTGTTGCGTCAAGATCGTTTTATAGGCGACGGTCAACGGTTCAGTTCCCGCTGTCGCTGGTCCCGAATGCGTATGCGTGTAGACGACCGTGACCTGTTCCTTCGACACGTCTAGCCGGTCCGCGATGCCTTCACGGATGATATTGGTATCTGCGACGAGCAACCCGATGTTATCGATGCTGACGAAAACCGATGTCGTCTGCTCGCTCTCAAAGATGCTCGCTGTGACATATAGCGGATCGTGTATGCTCGCGACACCTTCTTCTCGGTGATAACCGATGAAGGCGGCACCGAGCGGCGGATTGATTACTTCCTGATGTATTCCAAAACGACTCATGTCTGACGTTCCCCCTTGAGTAACACACTATTTCTTCCATATACTAACATTAACTACAGTAGAGGAGGACATGCAGATGGCGATTCGTTGGAAGGAAGAGATGATTCAGTTCGAGACATTTCGTGAAGCCGAAGTTTGGGCGGACTCGATCACGAATGAGATTCATGGTCGTTCAATCACCGGATATTGCACCCCTGACTTTAAAGTCGCGACGATTCTTGCTTTTTATTTAGCGGAAAACCCAGACTATCGTGTACGGTCGGCAACGGTTCACCTCGATGAAGAAATCTATTATCAAGTTTGGGTCGAGATACTCGATTCATTTTGACTTCATGAATTGGTCGAGGACGATTTCCTGAAACGCGCGTGTCACGGGTGAGCCCCACTTCGACTGTTTCGTAAGCAGATGGGCATACATCGGTTCAAACGTCTCATCATGTTGAATGATTTTTATCGCACCTGCTTCCACTTCATCTGCTACCGTCACATACGGTAACACAGCAAAACCCAGACCGTTCATCACCATCTTCTTGATTGCCCCGATACTCCACAATTCCTGTGTCTGAAACGAGATGTCTTGGTTGCTGACGCACGCCTCAAACATCATTCGGTAACTGCATCCGTCTTCATTCGTCAGATAGACGTATGTGTCCGCGGAAGATCGAATCGCGTCAAAATGATCCGGCATCGTCGGATGACCAATGATGACGATCTTCTCTTCTGTCAAAACATCATGCGTACAACGTTCAGCGGAAAACATTGGATACAGCATCAAGGCGACATCGACCCGTCCATGTAAGAGTTCGTCTTGATTTTCCTTACAAGTTCCATTCGATAAGATGATGTTGATATTCGGATATGCTGTCATGAACGTCTGTAAGACGGAACCAAGACGAGAGATCGTCAGTGACTCTGGCGCAGCGATTTTCAAGACGCCTTCAAAGGAATCCTGTTGTTGAATCGACTTAATTTTCTCATGTGTCGCTAGTAAGTCTTCAGCTAACGGGATGATTTCCTGACCTAAAGGTGTAAGCTGAAGTGTACGATTGGCATAGAAAAACAAAGCACCGCCTACTTCTTGCTCGAGCAATTGCATATGGGACGTGATTGTCGATTGCGTGTAGCCAAGTTCACTCGCAGCTGCCGTATAACTCCCTGTCTCAATGATCTTCAAGAAAAGGAGTTTTCTTATGAATATTGTTGCTCTTTTATCTTATGTCATCATTACGTCCATTACACCTGGACCAAGTAATCTGTTAGTCATGCATGAATCGAGCCACTTCGGTTTTCGTGGTGCTTGGCGATTTAATACCGGAATCTTACTGGGGTTCATGATACTCGGGTTGATCAGCGCATTAGGGACGACAGTATTACAAGCGGCCTTACCTATGATCGAACCGATTCTTCAGTGGCTCGGTGCCGCATACCTCGTCTACCTTGCCTATAAGATTGGTTTCCCAAAACAGACAGCAAGTCAGGTCGATACCGTGCCAGCGACATTTTTATCCGGTCTGTTGTTCCAACTCATCAACGTCAAGAGTATCCTCTTTTTCTTAACTGCTTTATCGACGTTCATTCTGCCGCATAGCACGTCTACTATAGAAATCGTTCAATACACTTCGTATGCCATCATTCTCGGTTGGATTGCCTTATTGCTTTGGGCAGGAAGTGGCTCTCTGTTTCGTTCGTTATTTCAAAAGTACGATGTCGCGTTTCGCGTCATCATGTGTACGTTGATTTTGTATTCAGCCATCACGATCTTTTAATCGAGATATCCGCTAAAAGGACCGCGATTTCTTAGTGAAAGAAATCGCGGTCCTTTTCATACACTCTAAAAGCATCCTCGTGGATGATTCGGTGTTTAGTTTCGTTCGTTCATGATTTCCGAAAGTAATCGAGTTCCGTTTCCGACATTATCGAATGGATTTTCCTTGATGAAGGTCAAGAAGCTCTCCTCCGGTGCTTTCGTGATTTCACTCGCTTTCGTAACAAGTTCTTTGACTAACGCTGCTTTTTGTTCTTTCGTGACCGGTCCGATTTCGATTGTAATGAGTGGCATATTTTTCGTCCCCTTTTTTGTTAGATTTGATTAATTAAAGGTAACTCACATTGTCGTCATGGAAATGTCGTTCTTTGACAGATGGGTCATCCGTGTATCCAACCGCCAGGGCAATGAATGGTGAATAATTTTCAGGGATATCAAGGTCTTGTCGTAGAGATGCTGTCGCATTCAAGGCGTAGATGACACCGTTCATCGTGACGGAGTTCAGTCCTATACTCGTCGCAGCAATCGACATGTTTTGAAGTGCTAATGCTGCGTCCAATTGCTCTGCTTGGTATTTGTTTTGCGGTGCCGAGACAATCAACAAGGTGGGTGCTCCATAGAACGGCTGCGGAACGGGTATTATGCTCGAAACAGCGGTTGATAAGGTATCCAGTAATGCTGGATTTTGAATGACTGTGATATGCCGGGCTGAATCCGAATCCGACAGCCCTCCTCCACTGATTGGTGCTGCATTTGCTGCATGAATCAATTGCTTCAATTCTTCTTCTTTGATTTGCTCGGTCGTAAAATGACGTATGCTTTTTCTTTTTATGATTGCGTCCATAGCGTTCATGGTGTTGCCTCCTTTTCGATCACCGGTAATCTTCGATTGGCGTCGGTGTATGCTATAATCCTAGTACCGAAAAAGAACGTCGACAAGAATGCAGTTTTTTATGAGTCACTTAGAAAAAACTGAGTAAGGAGTGAAAAACGTCGTCATGCCAACGAATGAACCATTAAAAGAATTAAAGATTTGTCCAGTCAAAACGAGCTTGGACATCATCGGTGGAAAATGGAAGCCATACATTATTAGAACCCTATTTTTAAACGGAGTCGTCCGGTACAACGAACTAAAACGTGAAATCCCTGGCATTACGGACATGATGCTTTCCCAGTCTCTAAAAGAACTGGAACGGGATTTGGTCATCAACCGTGTTCAGTATAATGTCATCCCTCCTCGCGTCGAATATTCGTTGACGGAGAATGGAATGGGACTTTCGATTGCCGTTCAAGAGTTAGCAAAATGGGGTAACATCCAACTCGATCGTAATGTCTGACTAGAAAAGATGCTGCTATATAAACAGGCTCTCTATCGACGCAATTGTTCGTGTCGATAGAGAGCCTGTTTCATTTCATCAAATACAGATGTTGCTTCACTCACACGACTCATTGTCGCGAATCGTACAGTGTGACCATCGCTTCAACCGCTGCATCCATCCGCTCTTGTAAGCCAATTTTATTCAAGACGACGAGCCCCTCAGTAAAGACAAAGAGCAACGCAGTCTGCTGATCGACATCTTCCCCCTCTGTTGGCACGTATATTTGTTTAATCCAATCGTCGAACGACTCCCCGATTGTCCGCGTGATGGACGTATACGGTTCCCCCTGACTCGTTGCGAGGTGGGTGATCTCGAACCAAAGATTCAAATATGGCTTGATTCGTGGCTCATCGATTGCTTGACGTAGAAAGCGGACGAATGCCGTGAACTCGAGTTTTAAATCTGGTTGCTGCAGTAAATCAATCAGTTCTTGACTGATCGCAGTCAACACTGAGGTCTCGATGTCTTGTTTATCCTTGAAATAATGCATCAGCATCCGGTCACTCGTCCCGGCAGCGGTCGCCATCTTCTTCAGACTCATCTCCTTGATGCTTGATGCTAACGTCGCTTTTGCGATCTGATGCGTATAATCCTGTCGCTTCTGTTCAAACTTATCCATATCCGATCGACTCCTTCCCTTTCCATCATACTCGATTTTAAGAAACGGGCACTACGCAAAAAAGCATCCACGAGGGATGCTCTATTTTAAATAGCGATTGATGATCTTCTTAAAAGCAAGATCCAGTCGGACGTTCTCGTCTTTCGTCAGCTGTTTCGCTTCTTCAAAGACAGCTGCTGCTTCCTCGAATTTATTCTCGTAAATCAAGATCGTCATTTTCCCTCGCTCCGGTCCGACGCGCCCACTCGACGTCTCACGTTCTCGTACCATCGCCTCTGCTGCTTGATCCACGCGCTCGATCCGGTCTTGCTTACTGATTTTTTTCTTGATCAGTTTTCGCTCGAGTTCCTGTACGTATGGAAGTGATTTAATCAACGTCAAAGCTGGATCAATCGGTCCATATTGGGCGACGAATGCTTCCATTTGATGTCGCTCGTAATCCATGACTTCTTGATAGAGTGGTTTGCTTTCCTTCGCTAATGCCTGCTCGACCTTGACGAGTCGTTTGACTTCTTTTTTCATTGCGACCATTCGTTTATCGAACGCTTTTTTCTCAGACGATGTATCGACTGCTTTTAGATCGACTCGCATCGCTCTGATGTTTCTTGACTCCTTCACGTTATCTGAATCGTATTTTTCTACTTTCGGATTATACTGCTCGACCGCAGTCCGATATGCTTCGTTTTGATAATAAGAAGGAATTTTGATTGGGGATTTGGAGCTAAGATCTGATAAGATGTTGCCGTACTTCGTGATGACCTTCAATTGATCGGCACGGTATTTTTTATAATCGAACGCTTTTTTCGTCTGGACCACTTTTGCTTCGACA
This sequence comes from Exiguobacterium acetylicum, assembly GCF_019890935.1. Lineage (NCBI taxonomy): Bacteria > Bacillati > Bacillota > Bacilli > Caryophanales > Exiguobacterium > Exiguobacterium acetylicum. The sequence goes on along the minus strand of NZ_CP082333.1, from coordinate 1,440,014 downwards.
AGACTGCTTCCACTTCCGATACTCGCTCCACTCATCAATACGGCTACAGCCGCACTACAGGCGAAGATTGTTCGCAATCGCTTTACCTTCATATGTTCGCTCCGTCCCTTCTCATCATCCAACGTTCCTTTTTCCGTATTATACCAAATTCAACAGCATCACATTTCGTTATTTGACGGATCAGGGTAATAACTTTCCTTCTACACATCCTCGATTGACGTTCGATTGTAGTACATGCTACATTTATTTGTAGTAAACACTACATTTATAAGGAGGATCCTTCATGAAAGAATCTCAAGTTTCATTTGTAGACACCATCCCGAAACCTTTATTGCTCATCATTACGATCGCATTCGCTGTTTTAACTGCGTTTTCGATCATTGACTTTGGTGTACTTGGCATCTTTGCGGAAGCGACACAAAACACGGCGACGCTCCAGATTTTCGTCGACCTGATTCTCTGCGCCCTCTTCATCATCGTTTGGCTCCGTCATGATACACGTCGTACCGGACGAAGTTTTCCGCTTTGGGCAATCATCACCCTCGCAATTGGTGCGTTCGGACCTCTACTCTATTTGTTGACTCGAAAATCATGACGTTCTGACACGTGCCGCCTCTTCGGTACGTGTTTTTCTTAAGACAAACTTAAGAAAAAGACTCCGTCTATCAACAGAATTCGACCGTATCCTAAGAGGTAGATTACACATTAAAGGAGTTTTACCTCATGAAGAAGGCCATCTTTGATACGATCGTCCACTTAAATGCTCGACCAGTTGTTGCGAACGCACTAAAACGGTTTGCAATGAGTCGCTTTAGTAAACTACTCATCCGACCTTTCATTCGCACCTATCACATTCAGACGGATCAAGCGCTGAAGTCCGTTGATTCGTTTACCTCGCTGCACGATTGTTTCGTACGCAAGTTACGTCCTGGTATGCGACCAATCGCAACCGCGCCGGATGCCTTCGTCAGTCCAAGTGACGCCGTCCTCTCCATCGTCCCGGCGTTAACGCAAGATAGTCGGTTTACGATCAAAGGACAAGACTATACCGTTGCTGAGCTGATCGGCTCAAGCGAACGCGCCCAGGATTACGCGAACGGAGTCGCCTTAATTTTCTATTTGAGTCCGACCGACTACCACCGTGTCCACTCGCCAGTCACGGGCGAAATCACGACGAGTTATACACTGGGGCGAGAATCGGCACCCGTCAATGACCTGGGGCTACGATTCAGCAAACGTCCGCTGACACGCAACTATCGTCGGGTCACGCGTCTGCAAGTCGATCACCGAGCGATCGAGCACGTCATGGTCGGTGCGCTGAACGTCAATACGATCGTTCAGACACATCAAGGACGCCTGCTGGAGCGTGGTGCAGAGTTCGGCTACTTCTCGTTCGGTTCGACCGTCATCCTCGTCTTGCCACCGGACACCGTCGAACTCGCACCAGGCATTGAACGTCGCGTCAAGATGGGGGAGCAGATCGGACGCTGGATCCCATAAAAATGGATTCCCTTTTTGTTAAGATTCCTGACTAAGAAAAACATTTGAATTTGCTAGACTAAAGGAAACCACTATTCAATGGGATGGCGACCGTGAAAAGCAGTTGACGTTAACGTGTATCGGCATGGAATAACATACAAAATGGGAAAGAGGTCGTGTCATGAAAAAAGTCGTTTTAACTTGTGCTTTCTCGATTATGGCTGTGTGGATATTAGTTGGTTGTAATAATGAAGAGATAATGCAAAGTACTAGTGAAAAACCGACGGCATCCGAAGTATTGAGCGAAGATGCTAAAGCAGACATTTTTCAATTCAATGATACGATCTACCAATCAGATGTAGCATGGGCAGAAAAAACCGAAGTCACTCAGAAGGAAAAAGTCGGAGAAATTAAAAGAAGAAGTTCGGATAGAGACGATTTTGATAATGGGACTGCTACGAAACTCTCTAAGGGTACCGTCCTATACTCCACTAAGGAAAGAAAGGAAATTCTGCTAGTCAGCTTCAAAGGGAAATTAAAAAAGTACGTTGCTTTAGGAGAGGGTTAATTTGTCTATAAGAAAAGGCATCCTCAGCTAAGGATGCCTTTTCTTATTTACATTATGATGATGGTTGAGAAGTTACTCAGCCGTTGACGACCTTTTCAGCTACTTCTTCATTCATCGACTGACGATTAATCGAAAGTCGTTCGCCTTCTTTCAAGCGTTTGCGATATTCCGCTGTAGCTGTGAACAGAACATCTGTCGAAGAGTTGAGTCCTGTTTCAAATGAATCTTGCAACACTCCAATGATGAAACCAACGGCAACGACTTGCATCGCGACATCGTTCGGAATCCCGAATAAGCTACATGCAAGTGGAATCAAGAGAAGTGATCCGCCAGCGACACCTGACGCTCCACATGCACAGATCGCAGCAAGTACACTCAAGATGATGGCTGTCGGAATATCGACTTGAATCCCGAGCGTATTGACGGCAGCAAGTGTCAGAACCGTAATCGTAATCGCCGCCCCCGCCATGTTGATCGTGGCACCGAGCGGAATCGAGATGCCGTATGTCTCTTTATCGAGACCGAGCTTCTTACACAATTCCATGTTGACGGGGATGTTCGCTGCCGAACTGCGTGTGAAGAAAGCCGTGATGCCACTTTCACGTAGACATTTAAAGACGAGCGGATATGGATTTTGACGGACGTTGATGAATACGATCAATGGATTAACAATGAGTGCGACGATAAGCATCGTACCAATCAATACGCCCAATAATCCTACATACTTACCGAGAGAACCAATTCCATTCTCTGTGACTGAACCGATGACGAGACCCATGATTCCGAGGGGTGCTAGTTTGATGATCCAGCCGACCATCTTAGCGATACCGTCTGAGAAATTCGAGATGAACGTTTTTGTCGTGTCGGAAGCATTTTTTAATGCGAGTCCTAAGACGATCGCCCATGTCAGAATTCCGATGTAGTTCGCTTGAATGAGCGCATTGACGGGGTTGTCGACCATGTTCAAGACAAGTTTCTTAAGGACTTCGATGGCGTTTCCAGGAGCTGACAGCTTCTCTGCGCCTTCTGTCAGTGTAATCGTCACTGGGAACAAGAAACTGACGACGACCGCAATCGCACCCGCTAAGAATGTACCGAGTAGATATAAGAAGACGATGGATTTCATGTTCGTTTGCTGACCTTTTTTGTGTTGCACAATCGAAGCCATAACTAGGAAAAAGACCAAAATCGGCGCGACTGCCTTTAGTGAGGAAACAAATAATGTTCCAAAGATGGTCAAAGAACTCGCTACTTCAGGAATCGTGACGGCTAAAACAATCCCTACGATCAAGCCAATCGCGATTTGTTTCACTAAACTGATTTGGTTCCACATCTTCAACAATTTCATACATTCCCCTCCAGGCTTTCGAAAAATAAGTTATTTAGAATTCGAAAAACGATGACTTCTCTCTTCTACTCAAAAGGATGAATAGTCTAGTCATTCACTTTTCTAAAAATTCTCGCAGTTTGTTGTGTTCTATTTTTGCATAAATCGTGTGAAATAAAAACTAGTTTTTTGCAAGAAATATGATTCCTTTTCCTGGATGTTAAGTGAGCATACGAATGCAATCGATTGCATAATTACAAAAAAAGTAGAAGAAGACACATGCCTCCTTCTACTTCATTATGTAAACTAAATCTTTATTTATGAGTGTTGACTGTACTCCTCAAGAGACAGTCGATTTTTTGCGTTTGACGATCAAAAGAACGATCACAAACAGAAACTCAAGGACCGTAAAGATGCCGACGAAGAAATAGACGACTAACACCTGACTGATCCCATCGACAGCAATTGTGTAAAACCACAGTAATGAAATGCCCGTCGTATAAAGAAGATTGATGATCGTTCCGCTAATCAAGCTGGCTTTCAAACTTTTCTTACTCCGCGCCTGACTCACGATGATGATGATGGCACCGATCACCCAGACGATGAGTATGAGTTCAAGGATAGTCTTATCGTTCCACTGTACTTCCATGTCTCTTTTTCCTCTTTTCAATGTTTTGTGGTTTCGCTTCTATAACACGTAATCTATTCTTCATTCTAATTCTGTTTTCCTTTTATTTCCTCATACAAAAAGCATGTATTCGACTTGCGCGTCAAATACATGCTTCCCTAGTTCCTTATTTAATTGATCCGTTTGCCATCCCATCAATGATATGGCGCTGGAAAAAGAGATACACGACGAGGATCGATACGATGCCGACCACATACGACGCGAACGAAGGACCAAAATCACTAAAGTACTGACCCTGATAGTTGAATTGGAACAAAGGTAAGGTCCAAGTTGACTCATCGCGGTTCAGCAGAAGCAACGGTAAGAGGAAATCGTTCCAAATCCAGAGTGCATTCAAGATCAACACAGTCGCGTGCATTGGTTTCATCATCGGGAAGATGATCTTGAAGTACGTATTGAACTTCCCGCTCCCGTCAATCGCTGCCGCTTCATCGAGTTCTTTCGGAATGACGGTTTTTACATATCCTGCGTAAAGGAACAGCGATTGTGGTACCGCGTACGTCAAATACAACAGAATCAAGCCGAATTTACTAGATAATCCGAGTCCTGACATCATCGAAGTAATTGGAATCATGATGACTTGAAACGGAACGAAAATCCCGATGATTAAAAAGATGTAGATGCCTTGAAACACACGGCTCCGATCCATCGTACGTGCCAACGCAAAAGCAGCCATCGGCACAATCAGGATGATCAACGCGATCGCTGAAGTCGTGATGAGCATCGAGTTCGCGAAGTACTGAACGACACCATCCTCCCATAAACGCTGGAAGTTATTGAACGTGAATGGATCTGGCCATTCAAAGAATCCGCCGGTGATTTGACGCGTTTCTTTGAAGGAATTTAAAATCGTCAGATACATCGGTAGAGCAATCAATACGAGTCCGATGGATAAAAATAGATAGGTCGGAATATGAATGCGATCTTTTTTCATGATGCCCTCCTTAAACTTCGAACCGTTTGGACGAATTGATTTGAATGACCGAAACGATCGCGATGATGATGAACAGTACGATCGCAATCGCACTGGCATAACCGAACTGGTTATTTTTGAACGCATAGTTGTAGACGAGTAGTCCGAGAGATGTCGTCGAGCCACTTGGTCCTCCACCCGTTAACGCGTAGATTAAATCAAACGCCGTCAAACCCGCCTTCATGGCAAGGATCAAGACGATGCTGATCGCTGGCGATAGAAAAGGTAGTTCAATTTTTTTAAATGTCTGCCATGCATTTGCTCCGTCAATGGACGCCGCTTCACGAATCTCGTTTGGAATGCTTTGAAGATTCGCTAAGAAGATGACGACAGGAATCGCGACCCCTTGCCAAAGCGCAACGAAGAGTAGACCCCAGAAGGCAGTTCCTTCGTTTGCGATCAAGCTTTGCGACAGCCATTCAATCTGTAAGTATTCACCGAGCGGTACGAGACCGTAGTTGAAGAACTGCTTAAAAATCAAGCCGAGCGTCACGGTGCTGATGACCGCAGGAAAGAAGTAGGCTGTCCGAAACAGCCCGACTCCTTTGATCTTACGGTTCAATAATTTAGCAATCGCGATGCCGAGCACGATTTGACCAGCGACGAGACCAATCGTAAAGAGTAATGTAAAGCCGATGCTATCCCGGAAACGTGTGTCTGATAAAATCGAGATATAATTATCGATCCCGATGAAGTGATAGGAGCTAGTCAGCCCTGTCCAGTCGGTGAAGCTGAAGATGACACCTTGCACCAAGGGAATGAAGAAAAATATGATTTGAAGTAAGAGCGGCACGATGATGAAGAGATAGGGCCAGTAGCGGTTGACGAATCCTTTTTCTTTCATGGAGGCAACTCCCTTTCGATTATTTCATTTCATTGAAGAACGTGTTGAGATCATTCGAAAGCTTCTTCTTATCCCCTTTGTTCATATAATCCACCGTCAAATGCCAAAACTCTTCTTCCGACGGCCACTCGGAATGCAGCCAGATGATTTGTTTATCCGAGAAGACGAGATCCGAGACGGCTTTTGTTTCTTTGAAGGATCCGTCTGCTTTCACGGCTTTGACGGACGTTGGAGAGCCATCCTTATCATAGTATTTCTGCATGACGTCCCCTTCCGTTAAGTACGACAAGAACTTCTTCGAAGCTGCCTGCTCTTTTTTCGATCCTGATGCTGAGACGGATAACGCCAAGTCGGCTGCTCCGACCGTCATCTCTTCACCTGCTTGTTTTCCCGGGTATGCGAACATACTGACTTCGAAATCAGGCTGTTGGTCCCGAATGACTGGAAGTGCCCAGATGCCGTTCGGGAAGATCAACGCTTCTTGATTCGCAAATACAGCGACCGCATCGCTATACGAAGCACCGTTCGCATTCTTTTGCGTATTTCCGCTGACGAGACTCAGTTCGTTCGCGACTGCTTCAAAGTTCGGATCTCCGACTTTGATGCCATTTTTCGGGCTGTTCTTGAGTGCATCCTGTGTTTGTTCGAATCCACCTGTGACCGTCGCCCAGGCAAGTTGATGATATCCGTTCACTGTCCACGAGTCCTCTGTCGTCAATGCGCTCGCAAATGGTGTCTCTCCCGCGTCTTTGATTTTTGCGACGACTTCCTTCATCTCATCCCACGTTTTAGGTGGCTGTAGACCGAGCTCATCGAATTTCGTCTTATTGTAGAAGAAGCCCCAAGCGTTCGAGTTCAGCGGTAACGAGTAGACTTTTCCATCAACAGCATACGACTCGGCAGCACCGTCCTTGAGATTTCCTAAAAACGACTCCTTCGATAAATCAACGAACTTCCCGTCTGCTGCCCACCCTTTGAAATCCGCGTTTTGTGGATAGGTATGAACGATGTCCGGGACATCACCACCAGCAATCCGCGTTTTTAAAACGGTACCGGCATTGCTGACGCTCGTCAGCTTCACATCGATGTCGGGATTCTTCTTCTCGAAATCCTTGATGATTTGATCTAACGTTGCCTTCATCTCGACTTTTTGTGAAAAGAACTCAATCTCGGTCTGATCCGAATTCGCTCCCATCGTACAGCCTGCTCCAAACAATAACGAAGACGAGAGAATGCCTGCCATTCCTAATTTCATCGACTTATTCATCATGATTGCCTCCTGAATGTTCTTGTATTTTTTTTAAGACATATAACCGGCTGTCAAAATCTCCGTTGACGGTTGGTGGCACATACAACCCGATGTACATGAGCTCATCTCCGCCGTAACGAGTTCCTTCTAATTCGTAGATCGCTTGAGGATCGAGACCGTTCAATTTTAGTGTCCGGATCGGTGCAGCAGCTTCACTCAAGACGGTGACATCACAGACGATGATCTTATCTTGCTCCTGTGAGACGAACATCCAAGCTGGATGATTGCTCGTGAACGCACTCTCCAACCGATAAAACGTTCCGTATTGAAGCGTACGCCGATGCGTTTTGTAAAACGCGATTTGCTGTTTGACGATTGTCTTCTCCTGTTCCGATAACCGTGTCGCATCAAGTTCATATCCGAATACACCCGCCATCGCAACGTGACCTCGCATTTCAAGACTCGTCTTGCGATGCGTTTGATGATTCGGGATCGCAGAGACATGAGCGCCCATCGACGAGATTGGATAGACCATGCTCGTTCCGTGCTGGATCTTCAGACGCGCGACGGCGTCCGTGTTGTCACTCGTCCATGTTTGCGGCATGTAATACAACATCCCGGGATCAAAACGACCGCCACCGCCGGAACAACTCTCGAACAGAATATGCGGATAACGCGCAGTCAAGAACTCTAGTACTTCATAGAGTCCGAGTACATAGCGATGCAACAGTTCGCCTTGCAACTCGCTTGGTAACGTGGTCGAAAAGACTTCCGTGACGTTCCGGTTGAAGTCCCATTTGATGTAATCAATCTCGACTTCATCAAGCACAGCCGTCATCTGTTCGATGATATTGTCTCGCACCTCTTTTCGACTGAAATCCAGGACGTACTGATCTCGTCCTTTGGATCGTCCACGACCTGGAATATGGATCGTCCAGTCCGGATGATTTCTGAAAAGTTGACTGCTTCTTGAAATCATTTCCGGCTCGAACCATAATCCGAATTGCATCCCTTGAGCATGGGCATGATCCGCGAGATGTTTCAGCCCGTTCGGTATCTTTTCTTGATATTCGAACCAATCTCCGAGTGAGGAATAATCGTCATCTCGTCGTCCGAACCAGCCGTCATCCAGCACGAACAATTCGATGCCGAGAGCCGCGCTCTCCTCCATGATTTGCTTGATTTTCGTTTCATCAAAATCAAAGTACGTCGCTTCCCAGTTATTGATCAGAACCGGACGATCAGTGTCACGGAAGTTTCCTCGCGCCAAGCGCTCGCGATACAGTGCGTGAAAGGCGTGTGACATCTGCATCATGCCGTGTTGGCTGTAGGAGATGTTGACTTCGGGCGCTTGAAAACACTCGCCTGGATTCAGTTGCCACTGGAAACCGAATGGATTGATCCCGAGTTGAATCCGCGTCTGTCCATAAGGATCCTTCTCGACCGTCATTTGATGACTCCCGCTATAGACCAAGCTGAACCCGACGACTTCCCCGCTGTACTCCGTCGCCTCTGGTGAGACGATCGCGAGAAATGGATTCATTTGATGACTACTCGAACCACGTTTACTGTCAAACACTTTGATGCCTCGTGTGATCGTCTCTCGCTCTATCATCCGCTCGCGTCCCCACGTACCATTCAACGTCAGACATTCCAATTGTTGAGACGGGAGATCCAGTGACAGACTCATCAGTTTTTGGATGTCATGTGTTTTCGTACCGACGTTATGCAACTGAACGGATCGCGATAAGATCGGTCGATCTTGAAAGACGGTATATGCTAGACGCAACTCGAGTTCTTCCTTTGCATCTTCTAATATCAAGACAAGCGTCTCCGCCTCTTCCTCCATTTCGACATAGGTGGCGGGAAGACCATCCAGCTTCGGTTTTCCGTTGATTCGTTCGTATGAGCGATAGCGAAAGTCTGTTACATCTGACCCATCTTCGTGTTTGATCTGTTGCGCTGGTGAACGATAATCCCCCGTCCCATAACCGGGATACTCTTGCAGAAGCGTATCGAGCGAGAACAATCGATCCGTAGCATCCGGAAAGTTAGGTGAAAACGATCGATCAATCCGTGGGTATTTTCGTGCTCCATGATACGTTTTGATGGGTTGACCGAAATACTCCTGGGCGACGATCTGTCCTTCTTCGATCCGAAGGATATAGCTGTAATGACGATTTGTTAAGTGAAATATACCTTCTGTTTCGTTAACATGAATCAGTTCCAAAACCCAACCCCCTCAATTGATGACGCTTTCATTTTGAAACAAAAGAAAAAAGCGTTTACTAAACATATCTATAACTTAAAGTTTAGTAAACACTTTGTCAACACTATTTTCAATTTTTAGGAGATACACTTTCTCGTTTGATTAGTTGTGCGGGAATCATGAGACGGATGGGCAGATGACGTTCGCCACGAATTCGTTCCAAAGCCATTTTAATGGCGAACTTTCCTAACTCTTCTGTTTCAACCTTCACTGTCGTCAAGGAAGGTGTTAAAAATTCGGCGATTTCGATATCATCAAAGCTCGAGATGGAGATGTCTTCCGGTATCTGGTGACCGTTCCGCTGGAATGCTCGGTACACACCGACTGCCATCGGATCACTGGCGACGAGTACCGCGGTGACCTCCTGGTGTTCAGCCAGCTGCTCCCCTAGACGAAGTCCTTCGAGTGTCTTCCATTCCCCAAGCAGCCCATGTATATGCTCAGACAACTCTTTTTGTTTCATCCAAGAGACGTACGTCTGATAGCGATCCTCTTCTTCACTCATGAACGACTCACCGTTCTGATTCATGATGACACGATGGCCACCGATGAACGCGATCTGCCGATGACCGAGCTCATAAAAGTACTCGAGACTCGCAATCGTCGCACTTTTAAAATCAGAATAGACGGCATCAAACCGTGCATCTGCTTGGGAGTCATCAATCACGATGATGTTCGGATTTTTTTGATATAAGACTTCTAACATGTCTGGCGCAACGGTACCTAGAACTAAAATCGCTCCTAGATGATTCAATCCTTCGAGGTCCGCCTTTTTTTCAGATAGACGAATGACCTTATTAACATTTACTTTTTGGCGTTCTGCTTCACTTTCGATGCCGCGACGAATTGACCTGAAATAAGGATCATCGATTTCTTGCATTTCGTTGACCGTCGTCACTAAGCCAACGGTCGCAATCCGCTGGTTATACGATTTTTTTTGCCGCGGACTATAGTTCAATTGTTTTGCCGTTTGCAATACCTTATCTCTGGTTTCTGGACTGACTGATAACTTCTCATCCGCATTCAACACACGCGAAACCGTCGCAATCGACACACCAGCTAATTTTGCCACCTCTCGAATACTTGCCATGTTTCCTCACTCCTCTGAACAATAGTAAAATGTGAACTCATTTTACTAAACAAATAGACTTGTTTCAACACAAAGAAAAAAGCAGGCGAATCGCTCTGCCTGCTTTCGTTCATCCAACGATTCCTGTTTACTCGTGTTCAATCATCTAAACGATCGAGATCGATGTCTTTCATTTTCCTAACCCGAACACTTTCCTCCTGACCGATTTGATCGGTCTCTTTCAAGCGGTGCTGAACGACGAGCAACACTAACACGATCGCGGAAATCACACAAATCGTCGCATAGTACGGTTGCGCGACGCGCTCGAACTCTAACGCTGATAGCACCTGTAAGATCGTCAATCCCGCAAGCATGCCGTGAAAATATCGCTGATAGTTGCGCGGCATTCCCGGCTGACCGAACGTCTCATACCAGACGTATAAGCCAAGTCCGAACGCGAGACCGTTCAGGATCGGCGAAGGCAGGAGAAATAGAAGGATGCCGAGACCGAGCATCAACCAAGCGTATCGGATTGCAGGCTTAAAGAAAGCAGGATCGAGCTGCGCTTCCTCTTCCTCGATGACGGGCACTGCTTTCTCCGCTTCAGTCAACGGTCGAAAACCAAGGGCTTCTTTCGCTTCCGCTAACTCAAGCATTCGTTTCTTCATCCCGAAATAAAACGGAAAACGTTCTTTGACGACCTCCCCTTCATCCGTTTGACCATCCGCTTGTTCTTGCACGGATACCTGATACAGCGTGCGTCCCATCCGGTAACTGACCCAGTAGTCGGTCGTTTGACCATTATTACGCTTGAGTTCAATCACCTTGGCTTTTTGATTCGTCATGATATGTGATTCCTTTCGTCGCAAGTTCCTGTAATTGTTCTGACGCATACAACAGGAGAATGAATCCTGAGATGAGACAGACCGCTCCGTTAATCGAGAGATTGATTGGTGATAGATAGTTTTTTGATGAGCCCGCTAAGGCGAACATGAAAAGTGTTCCTGACCAGCGATACATGCGAGTACGGGCAGATTTTCCTTCGAGATGCATCGGCCAGAAAATCATCAGAACGACGAGTGTTATGTATCCTGGAATCGGTAATCTACCTGTCAGCGTCAGTAATCCACTGAACAAGATCAATAAAGCGCTAAACATACGCAACTTTATGATGCGTCGGTCGGCTCGAAAATCCATCGCTTCAGACAGAGCAAAAGGTGACCGGATGTAACCATCGTCTAATTTTTCACGAACCCACGTTTTTTTCTGACGATACGCGAGGAACGGATTTTTAAAAACAATCCGCTTCGTTGCGGACTCTTCATTCCTTTCCATCATATCCTCGCTATCGATTGCCTGCTCTTTTCGGGCAACACCTTCCCGGCAGAATAAAGTACGCCCCTCTTGGTGAAAGACGATGTGATGCACACGATCGTCGACTTGTTTCACTAATTGAATCATGATTTGAGCTCCCTCTATCTTGCTTTCTAAATACCTACAGATCTCACCATGCTGCGCTGACCATGTATAGTATGAATAGTCCACCTAGAACACAGACGTAACCATAATGTCTGACGGTCAACGAACAAAATAGGATGACGCCAATTGACAAAATGATACCGAGTACGAATGAATCTACCGTGTCGACACTATCCCCGTGTCCTTCTAACGGTGTCTTTTTCGCATGCTTTGAGCGTATGAAATAGATGCCTAACGTCAACAAGAATATCCCGACACCAAGTCCAAGAAACGATATTACCATAGACGTCTCCTCCGACATATGTATTCTTTGAATATGTTTATTTCATGAAGCTATTATACAACTAATAATTACGATATTTTCCTTTATTAAGTTTCATTGAAAAATTTTATATGTATGATTTTTTCTTTTACATCTTCTTTTTTACAAAAGGAGTGCAGAACTATGTACGCTTCCATCGCACCAGTCTGCACTCCTATTTCGCATGATGTATCTACTTTTCTTATGTAAGATTTTTCTCCGAAAAATCAGGTCATGGACCTGTACCACAAGAGACCGCGTACTTTTCTTCACTCACTTTCTTCGAATAACAGACAAAAGGAGTTCCGCCTGTTTCACTTTTCCAATGGTACCAAAACATATGGTAACGCTCCGCTTGTGGATCTTGTTCCGTAATGATTGCAAAGTAACTTTGATAGAAATAGCCTTCTTTATAAAGTTCGTGTCTTAGAGCACCTCTCGGCGAAGCATCCGTAAACAGAACCGGTGATAGGATCGGCATGAGTAATACGATGATGGCTAGCGTTCCGAAACATATCAGGACTATTTTCTTTCTGTTCTTTTTCTTAGAATTCGATTTACCCATCTTTTTCAACCTTTCCTTTATTGGCTTTTTTTGTTATATAGTAACATTATCCATACAACAGAAAGAGGTTTTGATATTGAAGAAAACTATTTTATTATCACTCTCTTTAGGTGTACTTCTATCTTCTGGCTTTTTGATCAGTAACGCAATAGCGACTTCTAATATTTCACAGGAAAGATCTGAAAGCGCGATTTCAAAGGAGCAAGCCTTTACTTTTTTCACGAACGTCCTGGAACAACAAAAAGCGGATTTTTTAAACAATACGCCGTTAGCACACACCAATCAATCGAGATTATCTTCTCGCGACGAGGCTGTATTAATTTTTCTCTCTAGTACAAAAGTGGATAAGCAACAGCTACATTCATTTAGTTATAAGATTTCTAACGTAAAAGTGTACTCTGAAAATCAACGAAATTATGCTGAAGCTTATGTAACACGAACTTTTAACTTCGGAAGTGGGCTTGAAACGGGTTTAGGTGATACAGTAGTGCTTGAAATCCAATCAAGTCCAGATGATTTGAAAGGATCATCTCACACCATTTCCTCGAGTAAATCAACGAGTGAAGTAAATGAGAAGGTCTCTGTTGATGAATTTTTAGAGAAGTATGAAGCAGAGGCAACAAAATAAAATAACGTACAGCTACTACATCGGATATTTTGCTAACGTCCTGCTTTACAACACGAGTAATGCTCAGTACTAGTTGATATAGTCATACGAGTTCACTTCTTTTGAATAGAGTACAACTTATGCTATATTTCGTTTTGGTAATTCTTTTAACGAAGGAATCAGTCTTTGTATTTTAATTTTATGGATGAAGGAGTTATCGTGTTGAGTAAATTTAGCATCCCTGTCGAAGCTGCTTTAAAAGTAATCGGCGGGAAATGGAAAGTCGTCATCTTGTGCCACTTGTTTAAAGATAAGTACCGGACAAGTGAGTTAAAACGTCTCATGCCGAATGTCTCTCAAAAAATGCTGGTCCAGCAATTAAGAGAATTAGAACAGGACGGTGTCATTCGACGGGTCATCTATCACCAAGCTCCACCTAAGGTCGAATATGAGTTAACGGACTATGGACGATCGTTAAAATCGACCATGGATGTCTTATGTGACTGGGGAGAGCAGCATCTCCAAAATGAACACTTGAAGAATAGCTGTTAATGTTTCCGTACTTCCCTAAACAGCCCTGCATTTTCGAATGCAGGGCTGTTTGCTGTTTGATTTTTTTTACTTCCCTCGTCCTTGTGATTTAGGAAAAGTCACTTTTTGGTGACTATGGAACTTTAAAGTGCCGTCTTCTTATTTCTGATTGCTCCCGCTATGATGATGTCACACATACAGCATAATTTTTTTGCTGTAATTTTGATAAAGGAGCTAGATGAATATGAAAATCTCTACAGTACGGTTAAACAATGGTGTGGACATGCCACAAGTCGGATATGGCGTATTTCGTGTAGAGGACGGTGCGAATCTCGAGCAAGCGGTCGTGACTGCGATTCGCGAAGGCTATCGTAGTATCGATACTGCAGCCATCTATGGTAACGAACAAAGTGTTGGAAGAGGCATTGCGAAAGCTATCGAAGAAGGACTCGTAACACGCGAAGAACTATTCGTGACATCAAAAGTCTGGAATGCACATGGATCATATGAAGAAACACTTGATGCTTACGCAGAATCCTTAGAAAAAATGCAGTTGGAGTACCTCGATCTCTACTTGATCCATTGGCCAGGGAAAGCCAAGTATCAAGCTCCTTGGAAAGCACTTGAAGAATTGGTTCAAACGGACAAGGTCCGCGCGATTGGTGTGAGTAATTTTCAAATCAACCATCTCGAGGACTTACTGCAACATGCATCCATCATACCAGTCGTCAATCAAATCGAACTCCATCCGAAGCTAACTCAGTTAGAGTTACGTCAATTCTGTAGCGAACATGGGATTCAAATTGAAGCCTGGTCACCGCTTATGAATGCGGAACTTCTAGAAAATGAGGTCGTTCAGGAGCTCGCTACACAATACAAGAAATCAGCTGCTCAAATCATTCTACGATGGGATATTCAGCAGGATATCATCACGATTCCTAAGTCCATGACGCCTTCACGGATGCAAGAAAATCTACGCATTACTGATTTCGAAATCCTTCCAGATGATATGGAACGATTAAACCAATTGAATGAAAATCTTCGGAGTGGACCGGATCCAGATACGTTTGACTTTTAATCAACATGGACACTTTATCCAATCTGAAAAGGAGCTTACCGATGTCGATCGAAGACTTGCTACAACAAACACAACACGAAGAACATACTTTACGTTTTAAGCGATTCACACACGATGATATCTTTCCGTTAGGATTGACTTTGATACAAGAAGCACAGAAAAACAACGTATCCATCGCCATTGATATTACCGTCAATGGTACGTCGATGTTCCATTATAAGATGCCAGGTACGACCCGCATCAACGAGGAATGGATCGAACGAAAAAAACGAGTCGTCGACTATCACCTTCACAGTTCTTACTTCATGCAGTTAGGATCTGCACTTAGTGAGATGACGTATAACGAAGAACATCGACTAGACTCAAGCTTTGCTGCTTTTGGTGGTTCTTTCCCGATCATACTGGATGGTGAACTAATTGTTGGAATGATCACAGTTTCAGGGTTAACTCCTGAAGAAGATCATACGATCGTAGTAAATGCGTTGCGTACTTATCTAAACGAACGGGAGGTGCATTGATGCCATTACTTTCTCTAAATACTTGGCCAGCGATGTCACGTGATACGAAACGACAACTCATCCATCAACTGACGAATACAACGGTCGAGACATTGAACATGATTCCTGACAAGATTCAAGTCTTGATTCACGAACAAGAACCAGAAAACTTTGGAAAAGCGGGTGCTATGGCATCCGACCCAACCTTTTCTTCCGATAGTCGCATAACAAATTGGCAGACACGAACGTCTTATGCAACTGACGCCGCTCTGGTCGCAGGAATGGCTATCTTGACGATCGATGTGTGGGATACGTTCGATCAAGAAACAAAAGATGCTTGGGTGAATAAGTTAACTGAAGTTCTCTCGCTTTTCACCCATGCACCGGGAGATAAGATATTGATTCTTATTCGAGAAATGCCCCCAGGAAATTGGGCGCAAAACGGTGTCACAGGTATCCACGAAGATTTTTTAACGAAGAGCAGAAGAGTTGAGTGATCCACATTCATAAAGCTGTAGATGTAAGTAAAAAAGTCACCGTACAAGGTGGCTTTTTTACTTACATGAAGGTCGAAGAGATAGCCATCCTGTCTAAGACAAGTAGTAATAGTTCTTATCCCTTCACTTAGTATATAGAAACATAACACATGTATTTTCGACTCTAAAATTACATATTTTGACTATAAAGAGACAGAATGTTATCTTAATTACAGCAATTATTTATTTTTTAAATAATATTCCAGGATATTCATTTATGTATTGAAGGGATGATTTTATGTTGAAAAGAATACTTGTACCTTTTTTATGTGTTCCTTTAGTCGTTTTAACCGCATGTTCAGAAGAAAGTCAAAGCGAAAAATTTAAATCGGAGTCCATTGAAATCAACAATGACAGTGAAGTGAATATCGTTCCTCTTTACTCCCCCTATCAAAAATACTTAAAAGCTTCACTAAAAAATAATGATATTGAAGTGAGTAAACAAAATTACATAAAATATGTTCTAAACGATATCGATAAAACGGGTGAAAAAGAAGATTTTGATACTACTTCTTTAAAAGGTTTCTTCATGCTGCAATCGACTGCTTATCAGCAAGCACTGCTTGATCGAATCGATGCTCTGGAAGAACGACAAGACGAGATTATAAAAATCATCACAAAAAACTACACTGCTGCGCATAAAGTCCTTCCAAAGAAAAAGAGTACGATTTTCATCGTACCGATCAACTCGGAATATACGATGATGACCGAACCGATGGGTGGAGTAGCAGCAGGAACGTACAAAGATGCGGTCGTGCTCTATCTGGCGGAAGATTTCGATAAGGATGCTCTCGCCTATACCGTTGCACATGAATACCATCATTTAATCCTTCAAGATAGACCAGAATATCAGATGAATAAATTACTCGATTCGGTCATTGTTGAGGGAAAAGCAGATGCTTTTGCTGATCGAGTCTTAAAAAATGTGAAGGCCCCGTGGGATGAACCCATGGATGATACGACAATCAAACATGTCGCAAAGTTGATTCAAACTGGTGAAGCTACTTACGAGGACCTTGTAGGCGGTAGTCCTCAAAAAGACATCCCCCGGTGGAGTAACTACAATTTAGGACACGATATCCTCGACCATTATTTTAAGTTACACCCAGATTCTAAAATAGAGGAATGGTCTTTCAAAAATGAAGCTGATCTTTTAAAAGGGTACAAATACCAAAAGTTACTTCAGTGAGAAAAGTATATTTTTGATACATTCCAAAAAAACAGACAGATGAAATAACAAGAACAGCTTACGTGTAGTAAGGAAATTTCTCTAGCGAGCTCAATAACATCTTAATATGGACCAATATCTATGACAAAAAAGATCAAGATACAGTTGCTTTAAACAGATCTGTACCTTGATCTTTCTTCAATTTAAAACACTTTTTGTTTTCTTGTAATAGATACACGGCGTCGTCTGATGCATATCCTGTTTTCACAAACGAGGAGAATGAAAGAACTTATCATGATCATCACCTTCCTAAACATGGTCAAATTGAAGATAAATGACTATATTTACTTTAATTTGAACATAATTTCATTCACTTTTTTAGACTCAATCGTACTCATCTAGGATATTTACAAATCGAATTTCAGCACTTCAAAGAATCTTTATTTAGGATTATCGCTCAATCCTATGTACTAAAACCTCATTTTGTATTACAATGTATTACAAAGGAGCTGATAATTATGAGCACCATTTCTGTACGTCTGGATGATCAGGATACACGACTCATCAAGGAATATGCGAAGGCAAAGAACATCACGATTTCTACACTCGTTCGCGATGCCGTCCTCGACCGTATCGAAGACGAAATCGATTTACAACTCTATCATGATTCCATGGCAGAACACCGTAAAAAATCAGAAGCGATCTCTTTCGACGACATGATGAAGGAACTTGATTTAGAATGACAGCTTATAATGTAGAGTTCGAGCGCGGGGCTCAAAAATCTCTCAAGAAAATGGATCCCCAACAAGCGCGGATCATCATGTCCTGGATCAAGAAGAATCTGGTCGGGACGGATGATCCGCGTCGTCATGGTAAAGGACTCGTTTCGAATCGCTCAGGTGAATGGCGGTATCGCATCGGAGACTATCGTCTGATTGCTGACATCCAAGATGAAAAAGTCATAATCTTGATTCTTGAAATCGGACATCGTAGGGATATCTATAAATAAGATGACTAGAACTTACGTACGTTTAAAGTGATCTAGTCTTAAATTTTGAGGAAATACGAAACACCTCTTGAATAGTACACTTTAAAAAAAGTACTAACATCAGAGGTGTTTTGCATCTCTACTTTCTTTAGATTAAAGGCTTACGGTTAAAATCTACTAACTCATCTGTCTCGAACAAAAGATCTTCGAATCGATCTGCTCCATACTTTTCAATATATTTCTCCTCAGATTCAAAAATCGGTACGAACCAGACTGGCAATACGGTATCTGGCTCATTCCCAACATTAGAATCTGTTTCAAATAGGAAGAAGGATTCATCAAAGTACACAGGACTTGTAACATAAACAGAGGAGAACTGATACTTTTCAAATATTCCTTCAGGGAGTGGATAATATTCTGCTGCAATAAATGCATGTCCTGTTCTCATAGCGTACTCAGCCAATTGCCAGAGTAAATAAATGATCTCGTCCTGAACGTCTGGTTGTTTCGCTGACATCATTATTTCTTGATGCATCAGTGAACCGTCTTCCATTTTGAGTGGATGAAAAAGTAATCCAAGGGATGCAATCGTATAGGTTTCCTTAAATGGTGCATCTTTGAATTTCAAGATTTGGACGTTCTTTTGTTCAAGTTCCTCAATTGGAAATGCTTCCGTGAATTCTCCGCAATGCTGTTCTAAATGATCAAGATAATTCATTAAATCAACCTCCGTTTGAGTATCGTTTTAATACTTCTAAACCAATCTGTGATCCCAACATAAATAGTCATTTCAAATTGTCATTGATTTCTTTTAATCGTTCTTCGTATTTGCAAACAGCAGCTATATCCCCACTTGAACCATATGGATTTACGACTGCCTTAGCCTCTTTTTCATCCACAAAAATTTTCTCTCCCCATAAGCCTTTCGTGATGAAATACTCTTCATCATTCGATTCTAAAGTGTCAAATAACAACGGAGTTGAAAATGTTCCTTCTTCTCGATGGCGTCTTCCAAGTACAATCCATTCCCGATTTTTTATACCATAGTGACCCGTTCTAATGACTATACAAGGTTCAGGATTTTTTTTATTTAACTCATGAAGTGAAAGAATTCTTTCTGTTCTAAGATTATAGTATTGGATGTAATCCATAGACTCTAGTTTTCCAGTCTCATGGTTCTCATCTTTAGAGATTCTCATTTCTGCATATCCATACCCTCCAAGTCGAGGTAAAGGAATCGCATAGACAACTCCTGATGATAAATTCCATCGCGAAGGTTTCTCTTTCATACGAATCGAGACGCTTGAAATCACTTGTTGTTCATCTTTCCGTGTACTCAATAAGCTATTTAGTCCATGTTCGAGCAGGTAACACCACTCTTCAACAGAAAATTCGTTATCCATCTTCTTTTCGAATTCTTGAAGTGTATTTCTTAATTGATTTACATACAGTTCTAATTGCTCTTTATTTTTCAATGTTTTGTATCCCCGTTAACTTATTATGAATTCTTAAAATCATTCATTATTTTTAATCGTTCTTCATATTTGTATACAGCAGATAAATCACCACAGGTTGCAGAAGGATTTATCACCTCTCGTGCCTTTTCTTCTTCCACAAACATTCTTTCTCCATTGATACCTCGAGTAACATAGTAGTTTTCCCCATCAGAATTTAAACTAGGTACACTACCAAATAGTAATGGCGTCTCAAACGTTTCTTTTTCTCGATGCCGTTTTCCAAGTACGATCCATTCTCCCTCTGTAATCCCGTAATACCCCGTATCTATGATGATACAAGTCTCAGGATTCTTTTGGTCTAACTCCTGGAGCGAAAGAATTCTTTCTGTTCTAAGATTATAGTATTGAATGTAATCCATAGACTCTATCTTTCCAGTCTCATGATTCTCATCTTGCGAAATTCTCATCTCTGCATATCCGTATCCTCCAAGTCGAGGTAACGGAATAGCATAGACAACTCCAGATGTTAGATTCCAACGAATAGGCCTTTTTTTCGTTCGAATGGAGAGCTTTGAAATCATTTGCTGTGTGTCTTCACGTGTGCTCAAAAGACTATTTAATCCGTTCTCCAGAAGGTACCGCCATTCCTCAATCGAAAATTTGCGTTCCATCTTCTTTTCGAATTCATAAAGTGTATTTCTTAATTGATTTACATGCTGTTCTAATTGTTCGGTCGATTCCATTGTTTTTTATCCTCCTGATCCATTACGCTAAAGATTGTTACTTGATTAGTAGCATCTTTACTTCTAATTACTGCGTTCATATTCAAAAATCGCCCACGGCAGCCATAAGACTTTTTCTGTCGCCTCGCCTAATTCATTACAATAGTCTGAGTAACGATTCACTTCTTCGAACGTATGGATCAAACCATGGCTGTTTAGTGATAAGTTGAAATGGTGACTGAAATCGCGTTCCAGTCCGTTACACAAATACGAATGAAATGATCCCGAATCAAATCCTAAGACTTCGTACCCGATTTTTTTGGCACCGTCCGTGTCAGGGCTGAGATGTTGTGATACCATTTTTTCTACTCCATAAGGCTCTGAATTTTTACTACTAAAAGCCGCTACATCTTCCAGAAAATCCACTTTATACTGCTCAGGCAAACCGATGCTAATGATACGTATTTCAGGAAGATGATTCAAAAAACGATCTACGAACGTTTGCGCAACATTTAAGTTAGAGAACACTTGAGGAAACAACATATCTCCTGTCTTCCGATGTTCTTCTATCCATTGTTCGAGTAACTGAAAGGTGGTAAGTGAGAGACCAAGTTGCTCCATATAACGGTCTTTCTTTAATTCCGAGTTTCCCCATAAGATACTGATGTCAGGATAGTGTGTACAGATGCATTCACTTACGGATAGAACGGACTCATGAACAACAGCCTTGTCCATGTATTCTTTTCGAGGAGTTGGCAGAATAAGATAGTATCCCGCAGATAGGTAGCTCATAAATTGGCTCCTTGTCATGTAAAATGAATTCAATGAGTGTATGTAATGGATTTGATTCGCTAAATTGAGTAGAAAGGAACTGAAAACATGGATAAAGAACAAGAAAGAGTGCTCGTCCAATCATTTTTTGTCAAGCGCGTTCAAGAGCGCGTTCTACATGAATTGTTCACGCCAAAAAAACGAGATATGGCGCTTCAGCGGTTAGATCACCGGTATTTAAGCATGCTGAAGAATGATTATTTGATTGAAATCAAACCACCTAATTCATGGCCAGACGATACGTATGATTTGTTGAAACAATATGGTGCACCGGATACGTGCTATTGTCTATCAGAAAACGAGCTGATCAGCGGGAAAACGTTACCTCTCCGTGAGGCACTCGAACACGCCATCGGCTTTGGATTCGCCTCGATCATTTCTTGTATTCCAGGCGAATTGGCGTATTTCGAAGCGGAGCAATCTTTCGGTCCACCACCTCGCTATTTGTTGAAGAAACCAAGCAATCGTTAATCTTCATCCTTGCATGCTTGGTTTCTAACAACTACGTCACGTGGTCGTACGCCAAAATTTGCTGAATGCATATCATCATCCTCATGTTCCTCTTAGTCTGCTTCGTATATGCCCTCTCTGAAGTCATACACTTGACTCCATATCTTGATTTTAGTGCCATTGATCGTCACCGTATCCTTCGTCCACTTCACTTCTTTTATTTCGCGACAAGGATACTCCCAGTACATCCTGCGCTTTTCTCCGTTCTTATTCTCGATAATGCCGAGCATCGCATAATCCACCGTCGCGCCACCATTCGCGCGGTAAAAGCGAATCGTGTACGCCTGATCGGGCGAGGTGCTTTTTGAGATATAGTCTTCTTTTGGTACAACATTGATATCAACCAAGAAAAATAGTCGATAGATCGTCCACACGACATATATCGAAAGACTTACACCTGCTATGATTCCCGTTATCTTCAGTTTTTTTCTCACTTTTCAAAACTCCAATTTTTATATATTCTTCAACATTCAATCGTTTAGTCGCCCCAAAAACAAACCAACGTATTCTGTTCGACAGACGCGATGCACATCCGCTTCAACAATTCTAAAAATTGATGTAATTCCATCATTCGTTTATCTGACTGATGCATCGTCCACGGCTCATTCGCATAATGATTCGCTTGATTCATCATCCACGCTTCCTTCGGTGTGCAATAGCGTTGAATAAGCAACTCGCAAATTCCAATCAACTCATTTACTTCTCTCGCTCTAAACAACTTATCGCCGTAAGGATCGAGATCAATCAAGAGGTCACAGCGATTGGAGGTACTTGAGAATTTTTCTCTTAAAAAGCGTTGGACGTGACTCGGAAATGGGAGAATCTCTTTTTCGTTTTCTGGCACTTCTTTTAAACTCGTACTAATCCCAAACATGATCGTCCTCCTTTATATCGTTCCTATGAATGTCAATCATAGTAGTCGATGCCTTCTCCTTTTGGAAGAAATGCTTTTACCTTGTCTTCACTATCAAAACAAGCTTCATTCGAAAACAGATAATAGCCCATGAAATCATGCTCCATCGTGATGAACGACATCTCTTTCGTCGCACGAATGACTGGAACGATACGTTCTTTTTTGAAAAACCACCCTTTGACCATTTTCCGCTCAAACGTCAGGAGATTCGTAAAGGATAGGAAATAAAAATCGTTTACTGCCGCATACCAATACGTTTCATCCAGCAGACGCTCAAGTTCGCTCGCATCGTTCACTTGAACGCTATAAAAAAGACTGCTCTTATCTGGTTGAATCTTTGTATAGCATAGGTTTTCCTTATGAAAAAACGGTTCCACTTCTTCATTCGTAAAACCACCCCCGAACGTGACGAATATTGGAAAGCGATTTAGACGCGTCAAAAAATGCTTCAGTACTTCATTGGAATCATGTTGATAGTCGCGTTTCTCGTCATTCGGAAGACATCCCATCGAATAAATCGACTTAATAGCACCTGGTTGATCAATATCGAGATTACGGTCTTTGATCACTTTTGCATGATTCGTATGTTCTTCGAGATCGATGTATAACATGGAAATCCCTCCACGTATTCTGCTTGATCCATCTACATCATCCAACTAAATCGAGTTGCTGGTTTCATCAATAGAATTCAATGGTACCGTCGTCAGGAAAGATGGCTTTCACCTTGTCCTCGGTATTAAAACAGGGTTCATTCGAAAACAGGTAATAGCCCATGAAATCATGTTCCATAGTGATGAACGACATTTCTTTTTTCACACGAATGACGGGCACGGTACGTTCTTTTTTGAAAAACCATCCTTTGACCATTCTCCGCTCAAATGTCAGGAGATTCGTAAACGATATAAAAAAGTCTTCGTTCACAGCCCCATACCAATAGGTCTCATCTAGCAACAACTCCAGTTCGGTCGCGTCATGCACTTGAACGTGATAGTATAGGTTCTTGTTTGGTCGAACCTTTGTATACGATAGATCATGCTTTTGAAAGTACGGCTCGACCTCCTCGTCCGTAAAACCTCCACCGAACGTGATGAAAATCGGGTAGCGATTGAGACGCGTCAAAAATTGTTTTAAGACTCGATTTGAATCGCCTTGATAGTCTCTTTTAGTTTCCATATCCGGTAGACACCCCATCGAATAGATGAAATCGATACGTTCCGGTCGATCAACGTACAAGTATCTGTCTTTGAACACTTGTGCGTGATTCATATGCTTCTCAAAATAGACATATAACACGATTCCACTCCTCTCTCAATCACTTTATTACCGCTCGATTTCATCTTCTGGAAACAGTGCTTCTATTTTTTCTAACGTATCGAAATCTGTTTCATTCGAAAAGATCAGGACATTCTCGAAATCAAAGCCGGTTTTAAAAAATGTCGTCGGTTTCGTCGTATCGATTACTGGCACTACTCTCTCTTTTTTGATCAACCAGCGTCTTACTCTCCTCGTTTCAAACTTCAATACATCAGTGAAAGCAATCAAATAGTAACCGTTGTTCCAAGCCAATGAAATGGTCTTCGCTAGTATTTGCAATAAGTCAGTCGGTTGATTCACTTCGATGGTCATGTATCTTTCACGCTTAGTGATTAGGATCTCTGTATATGGTAATTGTTTGTGCTTAACCGTAGACAGCAAATCTTCTTTTTCTAAATCAGTCAGTTCATGGAATCCAAAAGAGAGATAGATTGGAAAACGATTTAACCGCGAGAATAACTGGGTTAACACTATTTCGTAAGAGATGACTTCATCTTCTTTTGAATCATCGTCATAATACTCGAAAGAAAAAATGGATGTGATTCGGTCTTGTCCTTTCACTGTCAGATGATATTCTTTAATCGTCTTCGCATGATTTTGCTGTTCTTCGATGTAAATATGCACCCTAATCCCCTCACTTTCTCTGGATTGTCACGGTCTCCATCAGGATTCTCTACTAACGGGTGTTACACTACAAGTATGCTCTCTACTAACGTTCGATAACGAGACATACATAACTCAACTTAGAGGTGATTCCAGTGAAAAAACTTATGCCTTGCGCCATCTGTGGCGAACGCCACGACGAACTCCCTACTGAATATGAAACACTCGGACCGGTCTACTACGAACAAATGTCTGAGAAAGAGCAAGAAACGAAAAGCGAGATGCATGATACGTGGTGTGTCTTAGAACTGAACGGTCCGCATTATTTCGTGAAGGGCATTCTTGAACTTCCGATTGCTGGACAAGACGAACCCTTCTGGTGGATTACATGGGTTAGCCTGAGCCCCGAAAACTTCGCTCGCTTCATCGAGAAGAAACGTCCTCGCATCGAGGAGCCGATGTTCGGCTGGTTTTCAAGCGATCTACCCGCTTACCCGGATACCGTCAACTTAAAAGTGATGGTTCATGATGAAGGAACCGGTCAACTCCCTTTCTTTGAACTCGAGCCGACGGATCATCCTTTGTCGATCGAATTCTATTCCGAAATGACGCTTGCTCAGGTCCATGCCATCGCAGACATCGTCTATGCACAAGAGTGAACCAAATAAACTGAAGCCGCTGTGAAGCAGCGGCTTTTTAGTTTTTACTCTGTTTCGTGATCAAAATATGCGTTCTTTCAGGAATCTCAATGTCTTCTAACTGATCAAGTGCCAATGATAACGTCATACTTTTCACTTGCGGATCGGATTCTTCCCCAATCCAACAAGTATACAATTCGAACGATTCACCCTCGTCTAAGAAGTCATTCATGAACGTAAACAGATAACGCAGCTTTTCTTTCGATTCCAGTGCAATTTCGGAATCAAAAGGTTCAACAATCTCGATGCCCCAGTGACTCGAAATTTCATATACATACCATTTATGAAAATGCTTCGTTTTTACTTCATACAGACAGTCTTCATCCGCAAAACAGGGACCGATATATAAAGGAACAGTTTCATCTTTTTCATCTAAATTGAGATACTGTTCAGGAATTTGTCTTTCCATACAAATATATGATGCTAAGCTCATTGTGCTTCCTCCTTATGTGTGATGTTTTCATCGGTAGTTGAAAGACGTCTTTCCATTGTTCATCTTTCCAAAATGCGCGATCTTTCCATTCGTACAAAAGTGATCGAGCATGCCAAATCGATCTGTTGCATCGCGGGTCACGATGAAGTTATAGGGCATCAATAACGAGAATTCAGACATGAAGTCCTCAAGCGTTTGCTGCGTGGGACGTGCATCTTTCGAAAATAATCCTGTCGTTATTTCTCCTCGATTCAGTAAATGCAATAATTGCTCTTCAAATACCGCTTGCCAATTGGAATCGTGCAACGTCATCACGTGAATCGAATCGTCATTATCTAGAACATCCCGACAACAAAAGACGACCTCGACCGGAAACGAGGCATTCGGTAAAACTGCATCGAAAAAGTTCTCATACTCTGTTCCAACGTCATCAAGTTCCTCATACGCGACTCCATACATCGAGACACAATCGTTCGTGACCCGGACGATTCCTTGTCCTTGTTTTTGGATAATGAGCGTCACTTGTGCTTTAGTCGCCATTTCCTGCTGTTCGATGACAAGGTGTTCGAGAAATCTTTCAAGCTGTGAGTCGTCGGTCATAATCATATGAGATCGGACCGTCCAATCTGAAAAACCGTCGATGTTTGGATTCTGCTTGATTGGTCGTTCCAGTAACTTTACTTCAAATGGATACGAATGCTGACTTACTTGAAGACGAACGAGGTCTTGCCAATCATCGCGTGATAGCAGTTCCCGGAACACATCGATCCAGTCGTTTCGGTCAAGTAGCATCCTATTCTTATTTTTCATCTTTCATCCGACCTTCTAGTTTGCTACAAAGATAGCCCACGATATGTTCATGCGTCGTCCGTTCTTCAAGATCATCATTGTCGACTAATTCATTGATTGTCTCCGAGATGACCTGCCATAATGCGGTTCCGTGATACTCGTCGTATGGTGTTCTCACTTCCGGTCCTCCTTTTATCCTCTTCGGATTTCATTCGAAAAACTCTCCGTTCTTTGAAACGCAGAGATCATGTCTTCTCCAAACAACGTGATGCTACCCTCCCAGGGATGACCGAGATATCCCCAGCGAAAATCACGAGCGATGAAAAAGGAGTAATCGCCATCTGGAACTGCTGGAATCATCCAGTCTCCTTCTTCATTGCGAAGAAACGGACGTCTTGGGTCGATCCAGTATCCTTGATGATTCCAATCGAGTGCCATGACGCGTTCTCCTTCAACGGTCAGGTCGGTCAGAATACGCTTTAACGTTTGCTCGATCTCTTCGCGTTTCTCGTAATCCACTTCGTATGTGATGAACGGACTCGGGGCATGGTATGAGGGGAAAACCGTTGTACTGGGTGCGAACTGAAATTGTTGATCGATGACGTGCCATACCTTCTCGTCCTCCTCTTGCGTCATCGGAATCCAGCTCCACGGTTTCCCCTCGCCAATCAGTTCGAACGTCGCTCCTTCAGGATGCAGAACGGTGTATTTTTCTCCTTCTTGTACTGCGATTTTCAGTTCGTCCTGTACATCGCGTGCTTTTATTTCTTCAAAGATCAATGAGACGGCTGCTTCGACATCAAGGACATGGTAAAAGATATTCGTCGTACCACTACCAATATCTCCCCCTTCGCAGTAGCCGTTCCCCGTATGAAGCAAACCATCATTGATTACTTCTTCCATCATGTGACGTCGCTCGAGTGCTGCTTCTGCCTGACCCTCGTCATAAGAAAACTGGACAACCAGTTCTGTATAATCGGTCTCGTTCAGCTCGCGATAGCCTTGACGTTCAAACTTCTCGATCAGCTGCAAAATCTGTACACCTAATCGTTTGAAGCGCGAGACACGCATCTGTCTTACGTCTTCCGCTCTCACCCATGCTCCAACGATTCCTTGATGTTGAACGATGAGGCGTCCCTCCGTATAGATTGTTTGGTAAAACGTACCGGATTCGCCTTGTTTTGTCAGTTGGATCATGAGTGGTTTCGCTCCCTCCATCACAATGCGTTCAAGTCACGATCTTCTATGTAGCCTAAAAACGTATCTTGCAATGCACCATCTGTCTCTACGGTATCGACCGGATCTCCTGCTTCGTCGACTCGGACAAGTGCCAGTTTCGCTTCAAGCGCAGATCCATTTAGTCCTGAACTCCCATCAATGATACTAAATACATGGGAAACCGTATCGATGATCGTCTGTTCAATCATCTGTCTCATTCGTTTTTGATCCGCTTCGCTCGACTGTTGGTAAAACGCGATGCAGGCCGTATAGTCATTGACGTTTGGATCGACTTCTTCTTCATAGATGTCCTTATAATCTGCCATACCGTCCTGAACGACCGTCCGATGGACCGCTTGAACAAACTCTTCCATCTCTTGATTCATGATTTTTCTCTCCTTTTATCAACAGTTCGTAGTTCATACCTCTCATCTTGAACGCTTACCGATTACATCTATTCGTCTGAACAGTGTCTTATTCTGCCCATACCGACAAACGAGTCCGAGGATCATTATCATCGGTCACCCACTTGATTCCGGTATACCCACGTTTCTTCGCATTCTCATAAAACGCTTCAGATACGTGCTGCTCCTTACAATAGATATCGACGTACGTGCAGTCGTACACCAAAATCGCGATTTGACAATTGCTTTCCTGAAACCACTCATACGTCGTTCCCACTTCTTCAGTCTGACCACTTTGAAATGCAAACAATTCAGCAAAGATCAGGTAATTGCTTGGTCCCCTTAGCCATTTCGCTAGTTCATGTCCTGTCGCTTTCCGATCGATTGAAAACTCTTCTAAACTGTCATACAAGTCCCCATCCATGGTTTGGATCGGAAAATCAAAGTTACGAAGAAACCAGTCATACGCGTTCATCTCGATCGCACTTAATATGTCGAGCAAGACACGTCCCGGTTCATTCGGGATTTTAAACGATACGCCACGCAGACTCATCGAATTCCTTCTTTCTACATTGTTATAAGAAGGCTGCCGTATAAAAACACTGTAGTTCCTGTTCTTCACTCGAACTTCCCCACGTGCAGACGGCATAACCTTGTGCGGTCAGTGTCGTGACCATCTCGACGACTGGCAAACCTCCACTTCCTGTTAAGCCGATGTCGAGCACCTGATCAAGTAACTCCTGACAGTGTGACGGTCGATCATGATTTGCACAAATAATGGTATACATAGCTGGAGAATCACTAATCATCTCGATGGCTGTTGTGAGCTGTTCGATGCCAAATTCAGCAATCCCAACGTAGTACGGTTCTTTCCCCACTTGGACCAGTACTTCTTTCGAGAGGTGAAGCCCTCGAGCGTCTCTTCTCGTTCGAGTAGACGCCACAGCTTGTAATAATCAAAGATTCTTTTGGACTGAAACTCATTTCTGACACACACTACTACATAAAAGCGATACGTGCTTAGCGCATGCTTTTGCGTTAGCTCGTTACGGAACATCTCACTACTGATTTGTTTGAACTGGACGATATCTTCTGGAAACAAAAGCATCTCACCGACCACACATAGTCAGCGAATTGATGAACTCGCATCCGCAAGTCAAGGGTAGACGCGGGTCGTATCGCTATGCTCTTCAAGATACGTTTTCATGAAGCATCTC
Organism: Exiguobacterium acetylicum; assembly: GCF_019890935.1. Taxonomy (NCBI): domain Bacteria; kingdom Bacillati; phylum Bacillota; class Bacilli; order Caryophanales; genus Exiguobacterium; species Exiguobacterium acetylicum. The sequence continues at coordinate 1,410,689 of NZ_CP082333.1, read as the reverse complement.
CTTTTTCATTCCCATTGACACGTTACGCTTTGATTGGTTTCAAATCGTAGATGTACGAGTTCATTTGTTTTGAGATTAGACAGTTTCAGCGAACTTTGAGCTTCATGCGTATAAGGCAATTCGAATCTGACACTTTCGATTTTTTTCAGTAAAAAGGATGCCCAGTGCCAATCGTATTCATTCTCGGAGAGAGCCTCCCATAACGCTTCCTCACAATGATTCGTCTCGTAGACATATAATTTCATGACCGTATTCTCCGCTATCACGGGTAACCCCGCAAATACGGGAAGGTTCGGAATTCGCGGTTTCTGAATGACCAAGGTATAGCCGTCTTTCAGAAGATGGTTCAGTTGTTCGCGGCTATCCGGAAGCTCCTCTTCGATGACGGAAGCCGGCAGTTCTCTGATGCGAATCGGCAGACCCACTTCATATTCAAAGGGATCTTCGAGAGCGAGTAAGTCTTCATGGGAATAGATTATTTTCATGAGATCATCCTCACATTCTTTTATGGAGTGCTTTCAGATTACACGCGCGCCATGCATCACGGACGATATCTTGGAAAGTCGTTGCCTTCGGTTTGAGTTTTAACGTTCTATAATCGAAGCGATAGACGGCTTCGTCCGGACGCTCTTTCAATACCGCATAGTATTCGTCCTGTTTAAACGACGAACCAAAAAAGAAGTATTTGTCGCGGATCGCATCGAAATCGGTTAACGCGTATTCATCAAGACTAACCGAGAGATTGTATTGGATCTCATGCGATAACCCGTTCCAGCTCGTCAGCGGTATACCGTATAAGTTCAACTCTTCGGAAAAACGCATACCGTTACAGACTCTCAAAATCTCTTTATACCACTCCGGAATCGCGAAATGATCGGTCTCGAATGCTTGAATACGGGCTTCCGGACAAGGACTCTCCACGGACACTCGGTAGCTTTGAATTTTTGGTAAGCGATCATACAAACAAAGCTCGTGACTTACCTTTTGCCCCTTGATTGGAATACTGTATTTTAGTTTTTTGTGGTCTTTTCCATAAAATCTCTCCATGGAAGCTAGTACATTCGCCAGAAACCTATCATCAGCTCCTGATGGATTTCTTTCTTTCTTGATGATTGGCATTTCAACGTCTTCTAATGACACGTCTTCCTCGTCATCGTGTTCTTCAAAAGCCTCATGTTCTCCGAGGAGGATTGCGATCCCTGTCACGTTACCGTCTTCTCGTCGGACAAGGACTTCATAGTGTCCGTCCCCCATTAACTGAACGGCGACACCGAACGGAAACAGGAATATCTCGTCTTCCATCATTTCGTCTGAGATCGCGATATAGAACGGGTCGATTTCTTCGTCGAACTCTAGCGTATTTCGAATCTCCCAATCGATGGCTTCCCGTCTCCCGTAATCCGCTGTGTTCATGACGACGAGCTGCGCTGAATCGACGACGACTAGATCGGATAACGGTTCGAAATTGGATGGATCCATCTTCGTTTCTTGATTCATTGTTAGGTAAAGCAAATTGATTGATTCGAACTTATCTTCGTCATAGAAGACCGTCCAAATCGAACCTTGTTCGACTGGAATTGTCACGTTATATTCTACATCCGGCTCAAGGAAAGCCGGATCCGAGACAATCAAATTCCCTTTGTGACTTGTAAACGTGCCTAGTTTTTTCATGGTGTATACCTCTTTCTTACAGATTTCTATCATACCGGAACGGATAGTCGCTCATTCTTTCTCTTCATCAAACGATCGATAGAGCGCTCTCTGCCATGCGACAGTTCTCTTCATCCAACTCGGATCCTCGATGTTCAGGTAGGTTAATGCGTCTTTCGCTAAGTCCTCATGTTCTTGTTTTGTCGTTAGCCCATTCATCACGAAAGATTTTCCATCACCGTCAGGCGTTTCAACTAAATCAGCTCCGACGACAAACCGTTCTTCTACTTTTAAATCAGATACTTTCACTTTATTTGGGAGAATCGTGTCCCCTTCAAAATCGACATAACCAGTCAATGGGACGATACTCGTTTCCATATAAAAATCTTCACTATATTTCGTTATATAGATCATCAAGATTTCCTGAAAGGAGTCTTGTTTACGTCTAAAATGAGGATAGCTTCCTTTGAATCCATGTGCTCGTAAGTACGGCACCATGATCGTTTTCATCGCTTGTATCATCATCTGCCGATTTCCGAGAGTAATGAATCCCACGCGTTTCCGCCCTTTCTAAACAGCTGAGGTCATTGCATTGTTGTAACTCAACCCTTTAATTCTTGTTGCATCCGCCACTCCATGAATCCGGTGGTTTGCTCTTGCCGGAAACAAATCCAATCCGTTAAGGTTTGATTCATCTTCTGCCATTCGTTAATACATTCCGATTTCAAAACCGCATCATCGAGTTGCTCGATTAGTAACCAAGCTTCTGTTAAGGTTGCTGCATCTTCCTCTATTTTTCCTAAATACAAGTCTTCATCGAGATGGTGGAAAGAATACCAAAGTCCATACAAGTGATGATCAATCATTCTCTCGATCGCTAACTGCTCTTGTCCTCCACCACGTGTAATCGCCTCTTGTAAATAGATGAAGCGATCATCTTCATCAAAGAAAAGACCATACCAACGATACGGTCGGACGTCATCCGGCAACTCTTTCATCCACTTCTTCAAAGTCGGTTTTAGAAGACGTTCTTTTAGCGGATGAATCAATAGAAACGAAGCGTCTGTCTCTCCTTCACAGGTGGACAATAACCAATTCACAAACTTCCGTTGTCGCTCGAAGTTCCACGTATTCGCTTCTTCAATGAATCTATCCATATGTACTAACCACTCTTTGCGTAAGCCACGATTTTTGGCAAGAAGAGCGGTGTGAAGACGTGGTAGATCAGAAACGATAGGGTCTTGTAATAACTTATCTAGAAGCGACATGTTGCATCTCCTTTTAAAAATGTCATTGCTCTACTTTCATTTGTTGTCTCGTTTTTCGAAGATGAAACCATAATAGTATTCCCGTGCCTATCGAAAGAACCGGGAAAAGATACGGGATGTACGATTCCTGCTGATGAATCACGTGCATGAAAAAGTAACTAATGAAGCAGACAATTCGAAGCCATGTAGGAAGATAATCTTTACCGATAAAAGCTAAAAACATCAAGGGAATACCCATTCCAAATACTACAATTGGTAAGACAGAGAACGGTGTCACGAACTGAAACAGACCAAGTCCCACCAGAAGATAGGCGAACCAGGACGTCCGTCGTCGAAACTTCTCGCGTTCCTTTCGTCCAGGTTGTATCCCGTAAATATCATCCTGCTTGTATCCTTCCGCTTGTTTCTCGGCAATCAGTTCCTCCATCCGTCGTTTCGCTTGACGCCTCGTCGAGTACTGTTCTTCCTTCTCATCGCTGACATCTTGATCAAGCTTCCATTGCTCGGTGACACCGTGATAGATCTGGATTGTTCGACCATCACGATACAAGTACCAAAAGTACGTAATGCCATCCACCTGTTTACTGAGTGTCTGAATCACGTTAACCCTCCAGATCTGCTAGGACATCTTCTGGATCTAGCTCAAGTCCGACGAGCTCCGGTCCCCAATCCAAGCCACAATACAGTCCGTCGTCAATCATGTTCGGTAACCAACCGTTAATAAACAATTCCAAATCCAATCGAATCAGATGATAGTTTGACCATTCCTTCGTCTGCAGTGCTTTTGCCGCCGCTTCCGTCGAAAAGAATAATAGGACGTCTGTTTCCTCTTGATTCGACGGACAGTACGCCCAGCCCGACTGTTCCAACTTCGATAGACCATAGACAGCACCTGTCTCGAGAACTGTCTGTAAGAAGTCTTCTGCTTGTTCAGCACTCTGTTCCATTTGTTGTTCCTTTTCAACGAATGCATTTAACGTCGGTGCTACCGGAAATAGTTCTTGTTCTTCGTGGTCCCACAAGACGATCGTCTCTGTGTCCGGAAGCTGATATCCGAGTTCATCACCTGTTCCGTCACTGGCAATTCGTAAGAAACCGGATGGGTAGTCCTCCGCATCTGTCGTGTTGACACGAACAAGGTCGTCCCATGTCCGCTTGATATACTGCTCGTCCTTGATCGGATGAAACTCCCATTCGCCGATGCTGAATTTATTTTCGTGCTTGTACCTATTTCGTAGTTCTTTCGGAAGCTCGAAGCCAAGTTCTGCTTCCACCTCTTGTAATCTCTCTTCTGTAACGCCTGGTAAACCGATTTGATGTGTCATCTATATGACTCCTTTGATCTTAAATTAAATTATTTGTAGGTATTTAGTGCATAATCCATCTGATAATCCGTTGGTAAGATCGCTTTTAGCTGATCGACGGTTTGAAAGGCATCTCCATTCGAAAACCACATGAAACCGAGCGCATCATGCGATGGAAGGATAAACGGCAATCCATCACGTGCATCAACTACATGCGTGTATTTCGCTTCTTGAAAGATCCCTCTCCCAGAAGTCTTCAACTCAAACGTATGTCGTGCAAACGTGATGAGGAACGTTTCACTATAAGCAGCTCGAAAGAAGGACTCTTTTAAGACGAAACGCAGATCATTCGCATTCAGCACTTCGATACAACAGTAAAAACTGGTACGTCGCTGATCGCCTTCGTACCGTGGATGTTCATGGCATACGAATGGTCGCGAATTTAAACGCTCTAAGAGGTCCATCTCATCTTCTCTAATCTCATCAAAATTAGTCGTGATATATAAAGGAAAATGATTGAAGCGAACCAGCGTGTCATATAATACTTCCTCCGTCAATTCACTGGTAAAGCTACCTACTGTATGGTCATAACACATGATTTCGTAAATAGTTTGCAATGGACCAAGCACGTTGATTTCGGATGTCTGAAGCATATGTTGGATACTCTTCGACTGAAAAGAATATTCGTCGATTGTCAGCTCGTTCATACTGTATCTCCAATCTGTGTCGTCATCGTTCAATTTTTCCGGTTAAAATTCTTTCCTGCGGGATAAAGTCCGGTCAAACGTCTGCCGTAATGAACTTTTGCCTGCCCCATTCGGATTTTCTTCAGATTAAACTGATCCTTAAAATAATCAATGACGGGTTCAACGATATAAGACGGCTCCAAGATATGAAGGACGAATTCGATCGCTTCTGGACCATATTCATCTTCAACAAAATACCCATTTCCGATTTCAAAAAGAAATTCATTGAGGTCTTCTTCAATGCTCGAACGGCGCTCAAAGATGACGTCATACTCTGTATCCTGACAAAAGATCTCGACGACAACTTCGTGGTAATCCGCTTCTTGAACGACCGAGTATCCGTCCTTTTCTTTCTCAGCTACGAGCTCTCGGATATAGGCATCTAGATTAAAAAAACGCGAGAACTTCTGCTCGCTCATTGATTCTTTCAATCTCTCTCCCATGATGCCGTGAAACGTGTAGAGTGTCCGTCCATCCTTTTCGAACAGCCAAAAATGATTCTGACCGTTCATTGGTTTGATGAGTTGCATGAAGTTCCCTCCACTCTTATAGGTCTGCGAACAATTCGCCATTCAGCTGGCGAATGATCGTATCGTTCGGTAACTGTTGTCGTAGTCGTTTCGCCCAGTCCGTCCGAAGATCATAAGCGAAGTGTTCTTCGTTCGAGAGCAGATAAAGCATTGTTCCATCATGGCCGACAATCACGACGGTCGTATCTTCCGGATAAACGAACCGATCTTCTAAGACACGTGTTTTTCGGTACGTCGTTTCGACCTCTTGTTGAATCGACAAGCGATCGGAATACGAAAACATGAACAGTTCGTCCATCGATGCAACTCCATAAGCGTGTTCAAGGATGAGTTCGAGCATCCTAGCATTTTCAATCTTTACCGTGAAAAAATGACTCTCACTTGTCGATGTTCGTTTTCCACGTAACCAACCGTTCGATTGTTTCTGCCTAGACAAGACATGTGAAGTGAACGACATATTATGCTGCATGAAGAAGGCTTTGTTTTGCTTGTCTTCCTCTTCAAAAGCAAAAAAGGTCGCGTAGATCGGAAAACGATTTTGATGATTTAGAAAATCAAACAGGAAAGTTTCATTTTGATCTGTATCGCCTTGTTCTCCCGATTCAACACTCACGTGATACGCTTTCGCTAGCGGTCCATTTAGTACTAATGGTCGTTGGATATCGTCTTCAAAAAGGGCGCCGGTAATTTCGCATTCGCAAACGAATACCTCCCTGTTAAAAATCGATTCTTCAATTTCTTCATTGTCTCCCACGAGCGGATGTCGTTTTAAATTAAGCAGCTGCATCTCAGTTTCATATAACATCTCATTAAATTCTTCAGTACCGTATTGTTCGATGTAAGCGACTTCCGAAGCAAAGATGGGTACGAACCAGACTGGTAACACCGTCTCCGGTTCCCCGAATGCCGCGTTCCCTTTATAGACTTGAAATGATTCTTCAAAGTAGAACGGTGTCGTCACGTATAGAGCAGCGAAGTCGTACTTCGATAACAACCCAACCGGCATTGGTAAGTACTCGCCTAAATCATAAGCGTGTCCAGTCTTTAATGCTTCCAGCGTCAAGCGATAGATCAATTCAATTAAATCCGACTCGGCATCTTGTTGCATGACAGATAGCATCACTTCTTGATGGACAACGGAACCGTTCTCGAATTGCAATGGGTGATGCAATAATCCAAGTGATGTCACGGTATTCGCATTCGCAAACGGTGCATTTTGAAACTGCAACATTTGAATCGCATGATCTTGTAATTCTTCCATCTCAAGGTGACCAGTACTTTCACCACAATGGGCTTCTAAGTGTTCTATGTAATTCATATTTTTATATCCTCATTTCATGACATTAAAAAATGTCATTTCCAATAAATATCTTCTACCATATATTATATATTTCATAATACAATTTTGGGATTTTTTATTTTTTCCTAATGGAGGGTATCGTGACATCTGAAAACGACAAAAATGACTCCGGTTCAATACCGAAGCCATCTCATAGCAATGTAAAAAGATAAAGCGACTTTTTAAAGTGTTCATCCGTTAGGATTCACTCACATGTACCGTTTTCGTTTGTAGGACTTTCCTTCGATCCATGTCCAAATCCGAATTGATAGGTAAACATCAATTATACCAATGATTAACGCAACAACAATCATGAGAACACCATTATTACCAGAAACGAATAGAGGGTGTAAAATTGTAAAAGTAATACTTAAAAGAATCGGCAATGTGATACCCATCCAAACAGAATTAAACAATAGTGCCTTCCACATCCATATCATCCTTTTATGTGTAATAGTTGGTTTAAGTGTAGCATCTAGTGAACAGAAGAAACGAATTGCATGTTAAGAGCGACTCCATGTCGCAATCACTTGGAAAAAAATGATGCTTTCTTTAAGCCTTTATTTTTTGTTGCTTAATCAAAACAGAGTCATCATTCTTCCGGTAAATTTTCGTTCGTAATCTATCTCCCACCGTGTTTATGATGATGTCGATCGTATTCTCATTTTCCCAGTACAATTCATATCCATATAAAGAGATAGGGTTCAATATACTTCTTAACGGTATAATGACTGATTGCGGTAATTCAAATATACATCCATCATATAGGCTTTTCCGAGACTTCATATCAGTAATCACTAGAAACAAATTTAGGTTAACAGGTGTCAATTTTGCTTTTAGAGTAGCTCTCATTGTTTTCGTTTTGTTATTTTTCCTAGATATGTTCTGTACGAATATAAAGTTCTGTTCATACACATAATTTTCTATTTTATTTAATTCATCATCGGTTATACATTCTCGGAATATTGAATGTCTAATTCCTTCTAATAAAGTCCTCAACGTTTCTTTTAAAAAATCTAAATTCTTTTTTGACTTTAATTCCTCCATCTTAGTTTCTTTAAAATAATATTCGCGTCCTTCACCATTTTCACTTCTGATTTTTAGTTTTTCTTCTTCTGTTAAACTTTCATAAAAAATAACATAAAGCGAACTGTATTTCGGAAATTGTACCTTTAATTTTTTCAACATCCTTTGAAACATAAAGATCAATGGTTCATTTTTTGGATCAAAATAGTTAATATCCAACTCATTATTTGCATTTTTCTCAATATATAACACTTCGAGTTCTAACATGATTTTCACCTTTCTAAAAAGTTGTAATGATATGGTGGTTTCAACTTATATCTTAAGGCACTTTTTACTGATCTAGACGAAAAATATGCCTCAATTGGATTGAACGGATGTATAAGTAAGGGTAATTCCTTTTAAAATTTTTTTCGAGATCTCTATATATCAAAATCCAATTCAGTTGATATATTCCATTTTGATTACAATTCAAAATTAACACGTTTATATGTAAGCGTTATCATTATACTGTAAACGATACTAATTCTTTGTTTAGGAGTTGAATCGAATGGATACGGTCATCAGTCATTATTCGAAATTCAAATGCCCACGTTGTAGTGAGAAATTCAAGGATAAGATTCTCATTGAAGATTTACATAGTGTATCGCACGAGGAGCGGCGATTAGGTGTTGAAATCCAGTATGACTTCTCTTCGGAAGTCGCTTGTCCGAACTGCCACCACCAATGGCTCATCGAAGGAAACGTCTGGGAGTATCCTGAAGGCGTCATCGATGCGATTGAACTATAATATGCCTATTCTACTCTAAAGCACTTCCCTATTTCTCAAGTGCGCTACATATGAAGCGTTGCCTTGATGTACACTATCGTTAAAGCAAAAGTGTATTTCGGAGGTGTTCGCATTTGAAAGTGAAGCTTTTATCGATACTGCTCTTTCTGGTAACCTGCCTAGCAGGATGTAGCGATTACGATCAAGACGGAAATACGACAAGCGAGAAAGCAAAACAGAAATACGATGCAGCTATCAATCAAGTCATTAAATCTGAAAATCAATACTTGAAGAAACAACAGGTTGATCGACAACTAAAGCGAAATTCTGGAGAAACGGGCGTCATCGTCTATGAGGATCAAGATTTAATCGAAATCTATTACGACCAATCATCTGGAGGAGAAAGAGCCATTTATCAGAAAAAAGGATCTACTTACGCGCGGAAGACGTATACGAAACAAATCAGCCGTAAAATCGATGACTCTGAAAAAAAATATCTTGAGAACATTGGAATCAAGTAATTTCAATTTTTTATGACCGCATTTAAATGGTCGATGACTCCCTTCTTTGATTGGGTCATCGTCCTTTTTTTGTATGTTCTCACCTTTCTTACGCTTAAGAGCATCCATTTTGTGGTACAGTTCAAATGGTATTTTTTAAAATATTTTCTTTAAGGTGGGAATTAATGTTGGGAAAAATTGTTTCAATTATCATTCCTGTATACAATAAAGCGACGGATCTCTCGACGTGTATCGCGTCGATTCAGGCACTCACGCTTGACCATTCAACGATGGAAGCGATTTTCGTTGATGACGGTTCGACGGATGAATCGTTGTCGATTCTCCATACGGCTGCACAAACGATGGATTTCATTCGCATCATCGAAATTCCCGAAAATACGGGAAGTCCTGCCCATCCGCGAAACGTCGGAATCGAAGAAGCGACAGGTAGATACGTCACGTTCTTAGATGCTGATGATCGCCTCGATCCGGTCGGATTTCCTCAGCTCGTCGCGCAAGCCGCTTCAAACGATGCCGATATCGCATTCGGTCAAACGATCAAACATACCGACACGTCGATACAAAAAGTCGGGCGGTTCGCATCGTTCACGACTGCCAATCAGATTGTTCCATATGAAATCGACAAAGTATTTCGCGCGGTTGGACCTCCGGGGAAAATCCTGAAGCGCTCCGTCTTGATCGAGCATAACATCCGGTTCAGTCCAATGAAGTTCGGTGAAGATAAACTCTTCTTCTTCGAAGCCATCTCCAAATGTCAAACGGCTTCGATGAATCCGGCACCTGTCTATCACGTCAATCGATTCGCGATGAATGACTCGTTAGTCGGACAGACGAGCATCTTCGAGAAGACGACATTTAATTTACAGGTGCTTGAGAAAACGCTTGAACTGGATATTCCGACAGTCGCCAAGACTCATGCCTTGAGCCGTCTGATCGAGATGGATTTCCTCTCCCGTCTGTTCAACAACAAACGGTTCCTTGAGCATCCGCAACACCAGACCTTCTTTGATTTATTCCGCGAGATGATTGCGATCTTTGAACGACATGGTGCAGATCCATCCGATTTCATTTTCGATGACATCTTCCAAAAGCAGTACGCCTTGCTGCAGCAACAAGATTACGACAGCTTCGTCACCTTCATCACGCTGCTTGTTCAAAAACATAAAGCGCGGCGCTATGTATCGGAGAACCGTCTTTTTTATAGAATGCCGGAATCACTACACCATCTCGGACCTGTCCTTGAGCCGTTCTTTGCCACGTATGCAGGCACGCGTCTCGTTGATGGTGTCTTCTATGAAGTCGTACAATTACTCAAAGACGACACGGCTTCGGTCGATCAAGTTCTCTTAATCGCGCCTAACGATGAAGCAACGGAAACCGTCGTTCCATTCCATATCGAAGGGACTGAATTATTCATTTCGACGGAGGGACTCGAACGACATTCATATCCATTCCAATTGATGCTGATCCATGACGACTATCATCCGTTCGTCGTCCGGATGACGTTACCGAGTAGTGTCAATGGGATGCATCTGCATTACCAGCAACTTAAAGTCGAGTTTCGTCCAGCGGAATCCAGATCACCTGTACAGAAAATCGACGCGACGAAATATCATGTCGATGCACCGACGCAAGTCGTTGTACTCGAGAAGGCTTTCTTGTATGACGATCTGGAATTTGAGCATAAGCAGACAGCACTTGAAGTCGGGCAATTGCTGGCGATTTCCGATCTTCAGTTGACACTGGCCGGCACACCACGACTCGTCACGGTTGATGGTGCTTACGTCACGGCAAACAAAAAATACGTCCATCTTCCGCCTATGATTGATGACGAGACGTATCTGACTGATCTTCCGACAACAGTCCGGATTTTAAAGACTTGTAAACAGTATGCTGATCGTGACTTTAAAAACGAACTACCAACGAAAAATACACCGGGTACGGTTCTTTCGATTGAGAAGATCGTTCTGTCATCCAAAGGCACCCCACGCTTAAAAACGGCTCAGGATACGTACATCACAGCCAATCGTTCATTCGTTCAACCCATTCATGAAGCTTAACGATACGCCTAGGGACATCTTCATTTCATCCCTAGGTTCCTTATTATTCCAACATTGTATGCTATAGTATTGGCAAGGTTCACCAAAGAGATTCACATTTCATGACGCTCATTAAAATTGTAAGCGCTATATAAGGAGATGCCCTATGAAACGAGATTTGTTTTTTACATTGAATACGTTAGCGACCCAACGTGGCGGTTTATCAAAAGCAGTCATTAAACGAGCGAACGCGATCATCGCGGCGGATCCGGAGCGAAACGTGACGCTCGTGACGTTAGGGATTCAACCGAATCTCGAAACGATTCGTCAAGAGATGGTCGAGGCACGGTTACTTGATCCTCGCATCCAGGTCGTCAATGTCATCAATTTTTTAGCACGTCGCCAGGCAGACAAACGGTCTGTCGTCTCTTCGAAAGCCGAATTGATTCCACGCTGGGAAAAACGGTATACGTTGTTCCTCGACGCGAGTCGCGCCGAAAAAGATTCGTATCGGTTGTTCGACAATGGTACATACGTCCAGTACGCCCGGTTTGATGCTAACGGTCAGCTTAGCTTCATCGATTATTTTTCAGAGAATCGTCATCGTCTGCGCCGCGAAGAATACTTGGATAACGGGCAGTTGGTGCAGACGATCCAGTATTCGTTTACATCGAACAAGCCGGTCTCTCGTTCCTTCTTCCATAGTGACGGGACATGTTATTTGACGATTTGGCACAAAATCAACTCAGCGGACTGGAGTCATCTGTTTCATTTCGAAGCCGGTCAGGAAAGACAGTTCAATGATCCGGCAACCTTTAATACGTTCGTATTGAACAAACTGTTAGGTCAGCATGAGGCGGTCTTGATCTCGTCCGAATACCGGGATCGTCTTGCCAACCTACCGAAAAAGAATTTAGACGCAGTCATCTTGGACATCAAGCATCCGAATATCAAAAAAATCGCCTTCGGACACAGCAATCACTTCGTCTCCCCCTTCAACGAGACGGCAACGGTCAGCGGTGTCTGGGATACGTTATTCGGTCGCATCGACGAGTGGGATCGAGTCATCACGGCAACCCCTCGGCAACAAGCACATATGACCGATCAGTTCGGTCATCCGGAGACGTTCCATGCGATTCCTCACGGTGTCGGTGCGGTGCCGGAAGCGGATTATACGGTTCTTCCTGAACCTGATCCAAATCGGTTCATCGTCGTCTCGCGCATTCAAATCAAAAAGGATGTCGCTGCCAGTATCCGTATCATGCGGAAGATCGTCGACCAGCATCCGAATGCTTTCCTTGATTTCTATGGCTTCGGTTACAACGATCAACTCGAAAAGGATCTTCACGCGTTGGTTAAGGAACTGTCACTGACGAAACAGATCCGGTTCAACGGATTCATCACGAACATTCAAGACGCCTATCATGGCGCCGTCGCAACGATCTTCACGTCGCAATCCGAAGGGTTCGGGATGGCGATCCTTGAGAGTATGGGGCACGGTGTTCCGGTCATCGCCTATGACATCTGTTATGGTCCGCGTGAAATCATCGCGCACGGGACGACCGGTTATATCGTTCCACCCGGTGACACGTCAGCTTTTGCAGCAGCAGCGATCCGCTTGATGGAGCAGCCCGCTCTACGCCGTCAAATGGGAGAAGCCGCCCTGCACTCGATCAATCGGTTTTCTGATGATCTCTTTACGACAAACTGGTTAACGCTTTTGAGTGAGCTCGACTAATCGGTTATTGACCTTCTCCTCTGTGAGAAGGTTTTTTTCGTCTATCCACCAAAGTCCGTATTGTTTTTCAAAATTTGGGATGTTTTAGCTATTGATTGTGATAGAATGCTAATGGAAGATAACGCTTTCATAAAATATCACCTAGTAGGAGGTCCCTTGATTCCATGCTGTTTAAATCTGTTCTCCGGGTGCTCCAATTCGGGCACACTGTACTTCCGAAGAAACCAAAGAAACTTAAACGATCGGCGTTAAAAGAGTCGTTACAGATTCAATCCTCGCCGACAGCCTATACGCTATCCGGTCAATTAAACGATCCGTTGCTGACGATCAAGTCCTTACTCATTCGCGATCGATTGCAAGAGACGGTCCTTGAAGTGCCGAACCAACAGCACGATCATCGCTTCTCTTTCCAACTGCCGCATACGCTCGTCTCTCAGCTGAGTCAACATGCTGCTCAGATGCAGGATGCGGACGTTCCGACGGTCGAAGAGGACGGTCTTGCTGAGATCGAGTCTGTCGAAGTCGATCAAGAGACTGCCTATCCAGTCGGTCGTTTTTCACTCTGGCTGACGTTCACGAAAAAAGTCGAACACCTTACACCAGAGCAAATACAAAAATGGGAATCTGACGGCTTACCGAGTCACGCTACGCTCGACGCGTCCGTCTTCACCCGCGAGATTCTGCTAGGACGTTTCGTTGACACGCAGATTCCTGCGCCGCTCGCGCCGTTGATGGATGAGACGTTCAACGAATTCGTCCAGTTGTATACGGATTTAAAAGGCAACCTCCGTCTATTGTTGAATAAAGAACCGCAGACGAAGCCGAAGATTCAGATTGATGCGGTCCACAATGAGACGAAAGCGACAACAATCATCAGCGGGAAAGCCTTTACGCGTCACGCGTTCATCAAGACGGGACGGTTGCTCCTCGTGCACCGGGAAAGTGGCAATCAAGTCCCGGTCCCGATCGATTGGTTGTATCAAAATGAGACGAGCGCGAAAAAATTCGGATTGTATCGTTATCACTACACGGCGACGATCCACTGGTCGCAACTCCATCAAGCAGCGCAATTACAAGAAGGGGTGTATGACGCCTTCGTCGCACTCGACTTCTATCACCGGTCGGAGCCAAAATTACACCGTCTCGGTCGCGCCCGGTACATCACGCGTCAACTGACACCGGAAGCGTTAGGGAAAGATGATACGTCGACAATGCACATCATTCCGTACTACACGGTCGGTCACCGGAATCTATCATTTGAGATGACCGAGTTTACGAATGAAAATTACGCCTATCTGAATCACCTGATGACGTTCGCCCCGCTCTACCGGCTGTTTGCCGAGAAGAACACGTGGCTCGTCGGAGAACGCCCGTATAAAGCGCAGGACAACGGGTATCATTTCTTCAAATACATGCGCGAGACCTATCCGGAGCGACCGGTCTATTACGTCATCGATCCGACGTCGAACGAATACGCACAAGTCGCTCCGCTCGGAAACGTCTTGCCGATCAAATCGAAGGAACACATCTATCACTCGTTGATGGCGAAGAAGGTCATCGGGACACATCATGCGGAATACTTGTATCCGCTCCGGTCCGAACCGTTCAAACGGAAGATGCGGGCGGATCGTGTCTTCATCCAACACGGGGTTCTCGGAACGAAGAACATGAATGACCAATACGGGAAATTTGCCGCTGCCTTCGATACGGATCTGTTCCTCGTCAGTTCCGAGCGTGAGAAACGACTTGTCACACAAGACATGGGCTACGCTGAGCGAGAGGTCAAAATCACCGGTTTGTCTCGTTTTGATGCCCTCTTGAATGATGACGTCCCAGTCAAACGTCAGATGCTCGTCATTCCGACGTGGCGCTCGTGGCTACAGACGCCACTCCAGTTCTTCGAATCGGAATATTATCAGCAGTACCAAGCGTTCCTATCGAGTGAGCGTCTGCATGCATACGCAAAACAACATCGTCTCGATATCGTCCTTTGCCTGCACCCGAACATGCAGCAATACTCGAGTCACTTCGAGAACTTACCGATCACGGTCATCCATCAGGGCGAACGTGATGTCCAAGGGTTGTTAAAAGAGAGCCTCTTGCTTGTCACCGACTACTCGAGTGTCGCCTTTGACTTCAGTTTCTTGAAGCGACCGGTCCATTACCTGCAATTCGATCCGAAACGCTTCATCGGTCCGCTCGGTTCGTATCTCGATCTCGAAAACGAATTACCGGGTCGGATCTCAAAGACGATCGATGACTTGTTCGAGGATCTCGACGCAACAGCACGCCGTCATTTTGAGATGGATGACGAATTCAAACGCCGCGCTGACGTCTTCCTGACGAAAACAGATACGACCTATTCCGATCAGGTCTATCAAACGATCGCGAACTATACGAAGCAGACGAGTCTTTTAGAGAAGATTCAGACGAACGAAGCGGCGAACATCCTCTTTAAGGTCTATCGTCGTAGCCGTTTCTACTTCCCGACGATGAAGGCAGGATACCGACTCATGCAACGCGTCTTACCGGTCGACCCGAAACTCGTCGTCTTCGAGAGCGGTCTCGGCAAACATTACGCGGACAGCCCGCGCTATATTTACGAAGAACTGAAGAAACAAGCACTCGGCTATAAAGTCGTCTGGATCTATAACAAAAAGCTCTATCTGAGTGATCCGAATGCAAAAGTCGTCAAACGCCTGTCTCCCGCCTACTTCTATTACATGGCAACGGCGAAGTTCTGGGTCAACAATCAGAACTTCCCGCACTACATGACGCGTCGAAAAGAGACGACGTACATCCAGACGTGGCACGGCACACCGCTGAAGAAGATGTTGTTTGACTTAGATGAGATCCATGGACGGGATGAAGGCTACGTCGAACGAGTGACGAATTCGATCGCGCAATGGAGCGTCCTCTTGTCTCCGAGTCCTTACGCGACGAATATCTTTAGAAGTGCGTTCCAGTATAGCGGTCCTGTCGTCGAATCTGGTTATCCGCGAAATGACCTCTTCTTTACAGCAAATGATGAGGCAACGATCGATCGGATTCGGACGCAGTTGCAACTGCCGGAAGGCAAAAAAGTCATCTTGTATGCACCGACCTTCCGCGATCATCAATCGCTTGGCAAAGGGAAGTTCTACTTCGACTATCCGTTTGATTTCGACCGGGTCGCGGAAGCGTTAGGCGATGAGTACGTCTTCTTGATTCGGACGCACGTGCTTGTCACGAAAAAACCGAAGATTCCAGTACAGCACCGGGAACGATTTATCGATGCGACAGCCTATCCGGATATTCAGGAATTGTATTTGATCACGGATCTGCTGATCACGGACTATTCCTCTGTCTTCTTCGACTTCGCGAACATGAATCGACCGATGATGTTCTATGCGTATGACCTTGATCTCTATCGGGACACGCTACGCGGATTCTATCTCGATTACTACAACGATCTTCCGGGACCAATCTTAGAGACAGAAGAGGCTTTGCTTCACGCCTTATCGGACATTCCGTGTCTGACGAAAATGTATCAAGCGCAACTCGATACGTTCCGTGCGACATACGGTCCGATGGAGGACGGCTTCGCCGCTTCCCGCGTCGTCGATGCGTACTTCGGAACAAATCCACAGGTTCGCACTGAAGCACTCGAATTACGTGAGCAACCGGATGGCAGTTATTCCGTTTAATGCTTCAATCTGTTGAATAAACGCTCCCTCTCAAAACAGACGGTTTCATTCTTTCAACCGTTTATTTTGAAGGGAGTTTTTCTGTGTTTTCGTTCAGCCCTTCTGCATGGTTCATACGTTAAGTCATGCTGAGAATAGGAAAACGGCTTGAGTCCTTTTGAATTCTGGACTCAAGCCGTTTCATTGCGTTGCTTATTCGTTTGACGGAAAAATCGAGCATTTACGTAGTCGATCGGATGATATTAGCTATTGACCTCAATGGTGTCTTGAATAATGTAGTAGAGAAAATCGGAGAACGATTTGAATGCATCACGATCATCATAGTCTTCTTCCGGTACGTTCACTTCTCGATACACTACTTTAGGCTCACCATTCACTACATTTTTGAAATCAAGACACGCATAAAATTCCTCAAGATCATCAAAATAGACAGCTACTAGATGTTTTGAAAGAGCATGCTCAAATTCTGTTGGATGATACAATTCGAGATTCGTTTTTACTAATTCATCATTGAACATCGTAAAAAACTGGTTGTCTCCAAAGATACCCCCTCCGAATTCTTTCATGAATGTCACGTAACTTTCAGGTAAGGTGACGTTTAACTCTTTTTCAATTACCTCGACTTCAGCGTCCGAAATCCCTTCTCCAAACTCAGATAACTCTGGATGTGCATGAATCAACGCTTTTGCTTCGAAATAAACATCCTTGTGCTCCGTCTTGATCGCACTCACCTTTTCAATCGTAGTAGAAGATTCGTCCTCTGTATCCTCTAAATACGTTGACACGGCACTATCACACACCTCAAATAATCTTTCCGTGAAGGAATCTGCATAGTAAGGTTCGTCATCACTTGGGTAAAAACATACTTTTGCCTCTTGATCATTGTAGGTCAAGGCTTGTAAGTCTAGACAAATGAGCGACGAACTAAAGTCTTCCATTTGTATTCCGATTAAATGTGAAGGAACTTCATTTTGAGATTTGCTACGGAGTTCCTCGTTATATTTTTCAAGTCTAAATACAAGATCTAACTGGTTGTTTGATGGACTGATTCCCCAGATCTCTTCATCATGCGTAGCCAGATAACTAAACTTTTTTAGAAATTCTTTGTACATTGGCGGAAACGTGACCTGAAGACGATGTTCGACTTCAAGAATCTCATTTTCCGTTGACCCATTCCCCACTATGAAAGCTTGCGGGTATTTTTCGATTAGTTTTAAACACCGATTAAACTTTGCCTTAACATTTGCCATGGTTTCTTTCATTGCCTCCTCGTTAAGCTTCACGACACGCTCTCAATTTCTATTGGTTCGTGTTAGCTGTTGTACTCGCTAATTTGTCCGCGAGCACTTCGTCGAGCTTTTTCTTAAACATCGGAGCAAAGCTTTCCGCATACGTATTCGTCATATGGCTGTTGTCACGATAGATGACGACATTGCCGATGACGGGGCGATACTCACCTTTGACATGGAAGTAACGCGTCAAATCCAGCTTATGAAGCGACTGATTCGTTTTTTCGAACTGTTTCCAGTACGCCTCATCCGTTTGATTCGGTTGCGTATTCATCTGTTTCGTCGTATCCGCGATGCTTGTCGTCTCGAGCGCCTCGAGTACGTTGAAGTCATACCGTGGATTATCCCGGAGTGCTAGACCATCGATCCCATACTCGTCTTTGACGAACTGCATCTGGTCGACCATTTGTTGATGGATGCTGTCTTTTGAAGCATCCGCTGCAGTCACGTGCGAGATGATCAAATCAACATCGGCATCCTTCAAATAGTTCAAGACGTTCTGGTTCCAGATTCCTTTTAAGGAGTCCGGTTCATAGCCGGTCGAAAAACGTGTTCCTGACCGCGTCAGATTGAGTAAACGGATGTCCGTTCCTTTGATCGCTTCATGTAATGCACCGAACCATTGCTCCGAGTGCGAGCTTCCGACGAGCGCAATCGTCGCTTTATAATCCTTCGTCTTCCCGTATACACCGACTTTCGCTTCCGTCTTTTGCAGCCCTTGGTTGCTACCATCCGTATGGACGAGCGGTAAGTCATTGAAGACGTTCGCATAAGACGGGAACGGATCTTGCTTCGGTACAGGCAGTGTCTGTTCGATCGCTAAAGCACCCGGATACTTATTCTTGCTGACAGCTTGTTTCAGCTCTTGCTCTTCCAGATAAGCGAGTCCGAGTAAGGATCCAATCAACAAAACGTTGACCGTCAACAGTGCACCTAGCTTCTTAAACGCTGTCCGATTGACGGTCGAAGTGCGAATCGGTTTCTCAACCCATTCCGTCATCAAGTAGGATAAACCGATCGATGCAACGATAATCAGTGTACCGACGAGCAAACCTGGCGTTTGTTGAACATTGTAGCGATAGAACTCAAGCAACACCCAGTGCCAAAGGTAAATCCCGAACGCAATCCCTCCGAGCTTGACCATCGGCTTTGATCCGAGGAATCGTTTTAATCCGAATCGTGTCTCTTGCGTTCCTGATAACACGATCATCAAAGCGCACGTCATCGGCCAGAGTGCGATATAGCCAGGGAACATTTGCGAGACGTTAAACAAAACACCAGTCGTTAGCAAGCCGATCAGTCCCACCCAGCCGATGATCGTCGCTATCCACTTCGGAACACGAATCGCCGATAAGTTCACACATAACAGACTACCTAAGGCAAATTCCCAGACCCGCGTCGGCGTAATGAAATACGCCCACGGCTGATTGACTTCTGTCAGGTAGATCGAGTACGCGAGTGACGTGACGAACAAGAAGCCAAGCAGACCGTTGAGGACGGCTTTAATCGACCGGATCTGATACTTGTTCATCAGCCATAAGATGAACGAGAATAAGACGAACCAAATCATATAAAACTGCCACTGGATCGATAGCGCCCAAAAATGTTCAACGGGTGACTTCATCTGGGTCGCGTCCAAGTAATCCGTACTCGAGACGGCGAGTTGCCAGTTTTGATAAAAGAACATCGAGGCGACGACTTCACGAATTGTTTTCCCGAGAATCGATGCCGGTAATAAAAATGTGCTTAGTACTAACACGACGCCTAAGATGAACAAAACGGATGGCAAGAGTCGTTTCAGCAACTTTGTCACGTACGGCAGGAATTTGAACTCCCCTGTCCGGTTGATCGTCGAGATGATCGATGTCGTGATCAAAAAACCCGAAATGACGAAGAAGACATCGACACCTCCTGAGACACGATTGAACCAAATATGATAGATTGCGACGAGTAAAGCAGCTACCGTGCGTAGCCCTTCGATTTCCGGGCGAAACCGGCTTTCAATATCAATCCGTTTCTGACCCGGATGACCAGATACTTTCCATTCCTGCATGCTTCTATGTCCCTCCATCTACTTCTACACCTACGAATCCTGACGATTGCAGCGCATTTCTTGTACAGTTCGGTATGTACTCACCATTTTAAGAAAACGTTTCCATTCACTATGATAGAACATATTTCAAAAAATACAATGCTACTGAACTATATTGCCGCAAGAAACTTGGAAAATATGTAAAAGAAGTGCACTGATGAAAGATTACGTTAGAAACCGGTATAAGTAGTCGTCAAATATCCGTTGCATGACTTTTAATTGGTGTATTATAAAGTTAATTCAAAAAAATGAGTTTTTGGAGTGATAATAATGGAAGATAAGGAAGAAAAAGTACCTTATTATTTAAGAAGAATCCCCTTCTTTATTATTTCTTATTTATTTGCACCTTTAGCTTACATCTTACTTTTCATCAAATGGCGTACATTAGATTCTTCCGTACGAGATGCACGACTAATTGTCGCATCACTATTTTTACTACTCTTCATCGTTGATTTTTTTCCAACTGGTATTTATCAAAACATCGTACTTGCTACCGCCATCACAGTAGGTATATTTATTACCTTTGTTGGATTAGGTGGCGGAACAAAATAGCTCGTTAACCGTACACCCGGATTTACGAACGTCGTTTTATTCCGAATCTTATCAATCCATTTCATTTTCTATTATATATTTCCATTTTAAATGTTCATTATTGAAGTACTTAAACAAACTATTTACGAGAAAAGATGATGAAGATGTGGACGTGAATCGAGGATAAGCTGTACAAACGAAAACATTACATGTGAAAACGCAGACTTTTCGTTCGATGATGAACGAGATATCTGCATTTTTTATATGAATCGTATCAAATAATCAGAAAAAATTTTCGTCATGACTTTCGGCGTATTTTCGATATAGATCCGCATCTGTTCGACGTTTGCTTCGACAGCATTTTCTTCTTTCTCTTCGGTCGGAAAATCGGAGATGCCTTTGATGATGATACATTCGACTGCATTTTTCTGACAGATGTACGCGATAGCCCCCGCTTCCGTATCGGCAATCGTCAATCCGTTATCCCGCAGTTCGATATAGTCTCGCCACATGACGACAGCACGGTCTGCTGTTCCGATCGTTCCGAGATGAAAGTCGTTACCATACTTCGATACATCGAGATCGACGGCGAACGAGGGTTTGATCAGTGGTTCAATCTCTTTGACCGTGCAATCATATTGAACGGCACGATCCGGAACGAAGATGTCAAGTACGTCGTATCTCGGGTCAATCCCGGCACACGTTCCGGCAACGATGACCTTCGTCAATGAAAAGCGAAGAATCATATATTGATTCGCACCGATACCATTTACTTTTCGAACGCCCGTGCTGTAAAACAGAAGTGTCTTCCCATTCATCTCACGCGTGAAGTATTCACCATATGGATAGGTGATTCTTTCTTCAGGCGAGACATGAAAATACGCAAGTGTCGCGTCAAACTCCCATGTGGTGGCGATGCTGATTCCGATCATTCCATCTTACTCCTTTATTTTTATCTTCATTAAAAAGATATTATTTTCTCATCTCCCAACATTAATCCCAAACCCGTACACGCTTAACATCTGCTGTTCTTAAGTAATCGAGTAACTGTCCTGTGTGAACTGCTTCGTGATATGCAATTCGTAACAACATATCACCGAGCGAACGCACATATCCTGATTCCGAACGATCAATCTCAACGATCGCTAAATCTGATTCCGTTAGTTGCTCGACATATGCCATGAATTCCTCACGATAGGCTTCCGCAAAGTCTAGTTCCTCTTGCACTGATACGAAGTCGCGCCCTTCAAACGGGGACTCATACGACGGTAGACTGCCTCGATTCTGTAACGCTAAGAAATAATAATATTCGCTGTCTAACACATGACGGATCATCTCAAAACACGTCATGGCGTTCTCATCCGGTTTCCAGTTCAATTTATCTTCAGGAATCGACTGCCAGACTTTGATGCTTCTTCTTCTCACTTCGTTTAAATTCCATACCGTCCAATCGATTGCGTTCACGATACATCCTTCCCTTCTATAACGAATAAGTGTTCTCTTAATCTCTATTTTGACAAAGCAATTTGAAAATCCTTCAAAAAATTAAAGACAGGAAGCATCCGCAGATGTTTCCTGTCTTGTCGTCCATCGTTCACTTATTCTCTTCCTCAGACAACGCATCAATCTCTTTTTGGCGCAATATCTCCGCAATCTGATGGTGTTCATTATCCAGTGCCGCATCACGCGCTGTCCGTCCGTCTTCATTTCGATGCAGTGGATCGGCTCCATAAGAGAGCAATAACCGGACGACCCGTTCATAGCCGTAAGCACTCGCTAATGCGAGGACTGCCGTATCGCCATCCGCGACGTTTTCCGCTTCGATGTCAGCTCCTGCCTTTAGAAGCACTTTGACCGCTTTCGGATGATTATTTCCGACTGCGAGATACAGCGGCGTGAATCCATCTAATCCGACAGCATCGACTTCTGCTCCTGCCTCCAGTAATAGCTGGACTTTTTTCGACTTACCTTCTTGCGCCGCATAATGTAGTGGTGTCACACCTTCCCCGTCATCGGTCCGTTGATGTAACAACTCGACGTTCTGTGCTAGTTTCCGTAAGACTTTTTTATTGCCGCCCCGTCCCGCTACTAAATGAAGCGCTGAGAATCCGTGTTCATCTAAATCAAGATGAGCGCCTCGCTTGATCAAAAGTAACGCAATGTCGGTCTTTTGATCATAAAGCGCAATATGCAATGGTGACATCCCGTCCTGATTCGGAAGGTTGACACCCGCCCCGTGATCGAGCAACAATTCGACGATCCGTAGGTACCCTTCCTGAATCGCCCAATGAAGCGCCGCAAATCCTTCTTCATCCAGTTCGTTCAGATCGTCACCACGTTCGATGCAGCGCATTACTTGTTTTCGTTTGCCCAAAAAAGCAGCATCTTGGATCGATCGCTTCGTCATGTCCGTTCGCCCCTTACCTGTTCCGTCGTTGTCCTCATTTTACAACAACAATCAGTTGTCATGCGCTAAAACGCCTTTGAATATCTGATGTCTTTTGTACCAAGTTCAGTTCGTCACTCATGACATTTATTGATTTTAGGGAGATCGTTAGAATAAAATAAAAATAATCATGATCAGAGCATAGATAAACATCGTGAAAATAATAGATCCGTCATATCGTAATATATTTCACTCGATCACTTTGCATTGAAGAAAGCCCACATTATGACGCACATGTGGGCTTTGTTTCTATCGTGTACTCAGCATTAGAACAATTGAATACTTTATTGATTTGATGTGCTTTTTTTGAGAGATTTTTTAGAAAAAATACCTTCCGTTATTAGGAAAATGACAGCAATTGCCACAGACTTTATTCCATATTCGACCCATGTATCCGTCGACTTCGGCATTCCTTCAAAAAACATTAGAAAAATAAGAAAAAACATTGCTGCGAAAATACTTTCTAAAATTTGATTTTTCATCTTTCTGTATCACCTCTCAATTCTTCATACTTTATTTTACTTTTATAGAAGTAACACAATTTTATTTTACTATATTTATATAATTACATTTATTTTTTACCAATTCAACTAAAAAAAGATTTATCCTATTTTTAACGAGGAGACAATTACGTTCTACCCAAGCAAATTATGGAACAAAATCATCAATTTCTCGTTTGATTTGGATGAATTGAGAAAAGGTATCACAAAAGTTTTTTCGCTCAAAATCGCCTTCTAGAGAAAAACAAGCAGGAGTAGCCGCGAGAAGATTGACCCTGGAAAATGATTCGAGATGAACGAAAAAGCGCAATCTTTCTCAATTAGAGAAAAATTACACTTTGTCTTCATTCTGAATCGACTAACTTCAGGTGGTCTTTCGTGTATCTCTTACTTTTCACTCGACTTATCCTGCAGGGAGCGCTCTACCAAAAGCACGAAAACGACTGCTGTTAGGACGCTAAGCACGCCTGGTAACACCGAAACAATCGGATCACTGAAAAAGGCAGTTGGGATAAGTACAGTCATTCCCCACTTCACCCCCTTCAAGATCGCAAGCGATAGAAGCAAGATTAGGAAAATTGTTTTCTTTTCGACACCTGCGAAAAATTGTCGCTCTGCTTTTTTATCAGCCTTCACACCGAGCCACGTTAACATATGTAGCACCTCTCTTCTCCTTTTTCTACGTTTTGACTAGACGGATTGGTTTCATGAATTACAAAAAAACCACTCTGAATCATATCAGAGTGGTCCATCATGTTAAATGTCTAGTGTCTTGATGAAAGCTTTCAGCTCGTCACGCATCTCTGCATCTTTCAACGCATATTCAATCGTTGTCTTGACGAAACCGAGTTTCTCTCCGACGTCATAACGGTTACCCTCGAAATCATACGCATAGACTTGGCTATCCGCATTCAATCGCTCAATCGCATCCGTTAATTGAATCTCACCGCCTGCCCCTTCTCCTTGATTCGCTAGATAATCAAAGATATCCGGTGTCAGCACGTACCGTCCCATGATCGCGAGGTTCGATGGTGCTGTACCCGGAGCCGGTTTTTCGACGAATTTCTTCACGTCATACAGTCGTCCGTTTTGTGAAACAGGATCGATGATGCCGTAACGATGCGTATCTTCCGGACGGACTTCTTGTACACCGATGACTGATTTTTCCGTCTGCTCGTAGACGTCCATCAATTGTTTGATTGCCGGATCATCCGACTCGACGATATCGTCCCCGAGTAAGACTGCGAACGGTTCGTTCCCGATGAATTGTTTTGCTGTCAAAATGGCATGACCGAGACCTTTTTGTTCTTTTTGGCGGACATAGAAGATGTTCGCGAGGTTCGTCGAGAATTGAACCTTCTCGAGTAATTCAGTCTTTCCGGAGTTCTCAAGCGTGATCTCGAGTTCTTTTTGGTTATCGAAATGATCTTCGATCGCCCGTTTGTGTTTCCCCGTGACGATGATGATATCTTCGATGCCGGCTTTTGCCGCTTCTTCGACGATATACTGGATCGTCGGTTTATCGAGAATCGGTAACATCTCTTTTGGCATGGCTTTTGTCGCAGGCAAGAAACGTGTTCCGAGTCCTGCTGCTGGAATAATGGCTTTCGTGATTTTCTTCATAACGTTCATCCTCTTCATCGTTCAAGTAGTAGGTTTAGTTGCTTAATTCTTCTAGTAATCGTCCGTAGTTCTTTACAGCCGTCTCGAGGTACAGCGATGGCTTCGTCTCAACGCGCTCGAGTGGTCGTTCGACGAGTTGCACCATCGCGGCAGCAAAAGCTTCCATGTCGTTCGCTGGAACGAGGTAGCCGTTCTCGCCGTGGGCGATGATTTCGCGTGGTCCGTATTTGACGTCATAAGAAATGACCGGACAGCCGACATTAATACTTTCCATGACCGTCAGTCCAAATCCTTCAAATTCGCTCGTCAACAGTGAGGCTTTCGATTCCCGGAACACTTCTGCCGGATTCGACGTGAAGCCGTGGATTTCGACATCGTCCTGTAAGCCGAGTTCCTCGATCAAACTCTCCATCATCGCCAGTTGCCCTTGTTCGTCCATGCCGTAGAGCACAAGCTTCGTCGCGTGACCGGATTGTTTGAAGATCGCATAACTCTTGATCAAATGATCCATCTGTTTTTGCAAACCGAATCGACCGATGAAACAGAATTGATCCTTGACCTGTTCGCGTCGTTGCGTTTGTTCTGGGACGATAAAGTGCGGAATGATGGAAATCTTCTCTTCCGGGATGTTATACCGCTCCAAAATGTCTTCTTTTTGGTGATTCGTCAGACTGATGAAACGTGTCACTTTATCGGATTCCGAGAACATCGTCGTATATGATCCTTTGACGGTCGAACCATCCAAGTGCGAGTTGTGGATGACCATGACTCGTTTGACATCTGCTTTGATATTGAGAATCGAGCGGTCCAGTAAACGCGCATCGACGAACAAGACATCACCGTCTTTAAACAATCGATTGAAGTAATACTCAAATAAGTCCTTCTCTTTTTTGAACGCTTTGTACATTCTGCCGTTCCGGTATAACTGAATCAAGATGAGCTTCGGGCGCGCCATTTCATTGTAGAACTTCTTACAATAGACATTGCCTTCCGAATCATATAGCTCTTCCATCATCTTTCCATGATGGACCGGCGAATAAATCGTCTTCCGGTGCAATTGACCGTAGACGTTATATTCCCAGCGCTCGACTTTTTTACGGGAAGCGTTCGTCATGAAATCCTCGAATTCGACGACTTGCGTTTCCGGGTAAAATTTACGGTAGAGGACATACTCATCTTCCTCATCATAATAACGAACGGCATCACTGTTTTTTTTCTCGACGCTTTTCAATCCTTCGATTTCGCGCTCCGTTTCTTTGATAATCGGTTTGTTACGAAAACGAGTCGTTGGAATACTTAACAATTTGTAATCTGATAGCCAATCGTAGATATTTTCAAATTGTACTTTCGGACCGACCTTCTCTTCTGTTCGGAACAATTCGTAGACTTCCATATAGTTGGCATTGTAGTTCGTCGTAACGATTGTTGAACCGGCGCCAAGTTCTTGTTCCATGAGTGCGATTCGACTCAATAACGACTTCGTTCTACCACCGTGTTTTGGTGGTAATGTCGATGTTACCGTATACAGCATCTGTCATTACTCCCCTTCACCCTTCAAGATTGATCCCTGTTTTTTTTCTGTGAGTTCAACCTCTATATATAGCCGACTTTGCTTTTTCATAAACCTCTTGCGATACTAGCCGCATTTACCAATACAGTTTCTATTTATCTCCTTTTTTACGAACAAAGTCAATCGGTTTTGCATAATATCCAATCATTGTCATGGTTCTGCAACCAATGGTCTGTCGAAGATGCGGTAACATCTGTCTTTTCCCAATATCCTTCAGCCAGTAGACTATACTGCAGTGGTTTCCAATCAATCTACATCTTTGCAGAAATCGGAAGATATTGTATGGTAAGTGATGTAGTTTAAGAACGACTGAATCAGAGTATGAAAGGAAGCCATGCACCAATGAAAATCACTTGTCGTGATCATACGTTTTTGATCGAGAATCTTCCGCACCAAAGCCTACAGTTAGCGATCAATGAACAACTGATCCCGCTCCAAAAAATAGAGACAGCCTTTGTGCTATCGATTGATACATTGCTCGATATCTTCAAAAAAAAGAATCATCCTGTTAAATTCGTCGATGAATCCGGAACACCGATCTCGTTCAAACATCTTTCGGAGCCACTAGTTATCGCACCGAATAGCTACATCAAACAAGGGAAACATTCCTATTTCATTTTCATCGACCAAGACGATGAGCTCAGTCTGATCTATAACAAAAAACCGTCCATCATGAATTTTTATGATCAAGACATCCTATTTGAGGGCATCACTCGTCAAGACGACGTCCTTCTATTGAAGTTTTCGTTTCACTCAAAGTATTTCGAAGTGAAACAGCCACATTGCTTCATTAAAATCAGACATCAGGAGCAAAAAATCGCCCTGCCGATTAATCGCTTCATCGTCACACCAGTTGATGCCCGTCGCTTCAAGACAGAGGTCGAAGCCGTGATCGAACCAAAACTCGTCGAGCAGTTACTCGGTGACCGGTATAACTACGACGCATTCAATGCGAACATCTATGACCTCATGTTCGGATTTACGATTCGTGAGATGCCGATCTCTGGTTTTACACCGCGGATTCGTCACTTCAAAAATCACCCAGAACTCTTAAACGATGAGCACTGGTTATCGCTTAATGAGCAACATGACGTGTTGGTCCGCCCCTATTCAACCGTGTCGGAACGCCTTGCGATGCGTCTAATCCCGGTGCCGATCGAGACCGTCGAGTATTACGCGGACCCTCAACCGTTACTTGGACTGGATCCAAATAAGAAGACGATTATCTGTTTTGAATATCCGGATAAAGCACAAGATAACGGGATGATTTTCTTCAAGTATCTCGTCGACCAGCATCAGAAGCGCTTCAATATCTTCTACATCATCAGTCGGTCGAGTCCGGACCTCAAAAATCTTGTCGGATATGAGAACCATATCGTGTTCTACAAATCACCAGAAAACATCGAGGTCGTTCAAGCAGCAGATATTCTCTGCCATACGCATTCTTCAAGCTATGCCTTACCGTTCGCTACCTATCACACGGAAGCATTGATCCAAACGAAACAAAAGCTGTTCTTGCAACACGGTGTCATCGGGTCAAAAGATGTCAGTCACATTTATGGGAAAAAGATGCCGCATCCATTTACCGACTTATTCGTCGTCTCCTCGGAGCGGGAGAAACAACTCATCGCCCGCGATTACGGTTTTCATCCTGACGAAATCATCGTGACGGGGCTCGCCCGATTCGATCAATTGATCACGGAACGATCACGTTGGCTCAAGCGATATAAAAACCGGAAAAAGCTGTTGATCATGCCGACGTGGCGACCGAAACTCGATACGTATCCAGACGAACAGTTCATGGAAAGCGACTATTATCAGGAGTTTCAAGCGTTGATCACGGACGAACGGTTGAAAAGCTTAGTAATGGACAACAAGGCTGAAGTCTCGTTCTATCTTCATCGCAATTTCCAAAAATTCAGCCACTTGTTCCACTCGGACTTCGTCGATGTCATCAGTCAGGATGCGTTCACAGTCAAGGAGCTACTTGAAAATCATCATGTGTTGATTACCGATTATTCGAGTGTCGGTCTCGATTTCTCCTTGATGCACAAAAAGGTCATCTACTACCGCCCACCTGTCTTAGTTGGCGAAGATAACGCCGGCGAATCGACGGATTTGTTACCGGGAGACGTCATCGAAACAAGAGACGCCTTGATGGAATCACTACGCGAATCGAAGATGCCTAAAAAGTTCAAACGTCATCTCAGCCATATCTATGCGTTTGACGATACAAAAGCAAGTAAACGGATTTTCGAAGCGATGCAACATCATTTTCAGCTATAACAAATGGAGCTGACTCAAAAAAATGGCGCGTCTTTTCACGCCCTTCCCTCAGGCGAGCCACAAGCCAGTTTTCCTGCTTCATTTAAGCAGGAAAACGGGTCATGTTTGTCTCTGACAGCGCAAATATGCGCTTGTTCCTGTAGGAGTGGCGTGTGACGCGTCATTTTTACGAGAAAAGGGTGGCAGATCATCATTCTGCCACCCTTTTCTTTGTAGAGACCAACTTTTGAGTCAGCTCTTTTGTTCATCGACGAAATTCCAATGAGACCCCGTCGGCAATCTGGGAGGACTGTTTTAACAACTCCCGCTTGACTGGATCAATCCAGTAATACTGAACACGCTCACCAAACGTAACGTGAACGCAAAGCGTCTCTACATGTTCGCCTGACTCAGTCGTCAATAGTTCGTTCCGCAAAGGGTGCACCTGAATCGGCACCTCACGTCCGGAAACGGCACTAAAGCTGTTGAACGAGAGCGTCGAATCGACGGTTAGCGGTAATGCTCGCAACAACATTTCGATTGAAAATAGATCAACAGTTTCAGCATGAATCGACAGGACAGACTGCTCATTTCCTCGCGTAATCACGACTTCATCCGCTCGATACAACGCATTCACAGTTTGAACACCAGCTTGGTACTCGACGAATTCGAGTGGTGCATAATTTCCTGCATCCATCGTCAGGCGGATCGTTCGATTGCCGATTTTTTCTGAAACCAATTCTTGCTCCCGTACCAAAATGGATTGATGTGCTGTTTTTTCTAACCGAATCGTTTCGTAGGTCTGTCCAATCTGAACCGATTCTCCTTGTTCTATCCAGTAGACCTGTTTTTCGTCTTGTCCCTCGATGAGGGGATACGTCAGCTCTTTCAAGTTCATATTTCGCTCCCCCTTCCTAAGATTCCAGTGACAGACAACTGATGAATCGCTGCTTGTCGGACTTGCTCCGGCGTTTTCGCTGTCGTATCAATCGAATAGACCGGAAACTGTTTATACCAGTTTTCTTCGAGTGCCCAAAGCGGTTGATGTTGTTCAAAAGATTGACGAGTTCTTGTCTGATCAGCGTCCCGACGCGTTTGTAAGAGTTGGTTTGACTCGCGTAAATAAAGAATCTGGTCGGACCGACATTCTCTTAATGCTTCAAGTTCCGTCTTTAAACGAGATTCCATATCCCAGTCATGCCCATGTATCTGTGGATAATGAAGCGTGTAGAATTCAAGATCCTCCGGACCACGATCTAATATGATGTGTCCATCGGGAAAATGGCGAAATCGTTCGATTTCCGCTTGAATGAACAGGCGCTGATTCTCAACGAATCCGTCTTCGATACGGATGTCTAATCCGAGCTTTTTTCGTTTTTGAACGATGGATAAGGATTTTCATAATAGATGTGCAACTCCGGGTAAGCGTCTTCGAGCGCTCACGCTTTCAGTCGTCGTCATCGTAACGGATCACCTCTTCGCGAAATCGACCAGCATTCAGGAATCAGAGGAAATGAGATATGTCGAAAAATAATCGCTACCTCTCACTTCTCAACTGAAATACGCAGCAAGATCCGGATGCTCAATCAGTTCCTTAATTCGTTCTTGTTCAGCATCCGGAACTTGCTCAAGCGTCCTAAGAATGGCCATGAGTCGTAACCAGTCTGCAAGGTTCGATAGCTGAATGGATGAAACAGCTTGATAGCGGTCGAGGTATTCTCGACAGACGTATCGTCGCACCTCGTCCGGTACAGTTATTTCACCCGCTGTCCGCAGTAAGAGCAATGTCCGCGCGACATCCGCGATCGGTGGTCCTATCGTCGCATCATGCCAATCAATGACGACGAACGTGTCATCTGCTGTCACGAGGATATTCTGGAAATGGAAGTCCCCGTGGAGCAATCCTTGCTGTTGGGGAATGTGAAGCTTCTCTAGCAATCGTTCCGCCTTCAAGCGCAACGCAGGTGGCAGATGATGCACTTTTTGTTGGGTGACATCGTACCATTCTGGAGCTACACGCGATTGTTGCTGATGAATCCGTTGATGTAATGTCGCGAAGGTGTTCAGAAAATCTGTTATTCGCTCCGGTTCAAACAACTCTAACATTTCGCTACCGTCGACCCGCTGCATCTCAATGAACGGCGAATCTTTTAATTCAACGGCATATACGTCTGGTGTCGGAACAACCGTCCGCTCGAGTTCTTCGAGCATACGAAATTCCTGTATGATTCGTTGTATTTCAATCGATTCATGGAAGTATTTACGAACTCTCTCGTCAGACATCATCATCACGGTAGCGGTCGCACCGGTTTTTTCCTTATTCATCTGTATAACCCCCAATCTCTTATGTTGTTTGTCGAATCATCAAAGAAGGTTCCAGTAAAGAACTAGCTCTTTCACTCTGATTCAGCGCGTCATTCAATAATTGTTCTGCTGCCAGTCTGCCAAGCATTACAACCGGTTGCCGGATCGTCGTCAATCCAAGCACTCTGGCAATTGGTACATCATCGAACCCCGTAATCACGATATCCTCTGGCACCCGAATGCCATCCTTGCGAAATTGATCGATAAGCCCCGCTGCGACTTCGTCATTGCCGACGATGATGGCGTCTGGTAAGTCTATCGTTAGAAGTTGACCTGCTAGTGCTTGTCCGTCCTTGAAAGAATAGCACCGATCCGCGTACCATTGAATTCCATGGCGGAGCGTAGACGTCTTGAGATACTGGTCGAACGCCTCCCGTCTGACTCTTCCGACTCCGCTATCTGGATTTCCAAGACAGAGACCGACTGTTTGTGCTCCTCGTTCTTCTACATGTTGCAGCAACATCGTGATTGCTTTTCCATGATTAAAAGAGATTGACGGCACGATATCCTGATAGTCTTCGCAGGCAACGACTGGTCCAAGCGTCCGCATCGTTTTAAGTAACTGCGGCTGACTGATGGCGCCAATGATCAATCCGTCAATCCGCTTATCGCGAAGGTATTGCATACTCGCTTCTTCTTTTGCTGGATCGTGTTCCGTCTGGATGATAAGGAGTGTGTGGTTTCGTTCCATGCACACTTGACCGATCCCCTCGATTAATTGATGAAAAAACGGATGACCGACACGCGGCACGAGGACACCAATCGTATTCGTCTTACCGCGTGAGAGGTTGATCGCATTTCCGTTCGGACTATATTCCAGTCGCTCCATCACGTCTAAGATGATCCGTCGCTTTTCTTTTGATACATGCTTATGATCGTTTAAGACACGGGATACCGTCGACTTTGAGACGCCCGCTTGTTTAGCGATGTCCGAGATGTTCGCCATGCTGTTCCTCCTTCGTTTGTTCCCATCGTTCTAAGTCGTTTAATGCCTCCGCTACACCGTCCTCGTCATGATCACTGGTAAGGTATGTCGCTCTTCTTTTGACAGACGCTTCCGCGTTTCCCATGGCAATCGATGTTCCCGCCACTTCGAACATCGGTAGATCGTTTTGATTGTCACCGATCGCAATGATGTCCTCGGGTGTCATCCCGTACGCTCTCGCAATGTCTTGAAGGGCAGTCCCTTTTGTCACGCCGTTTGCCATGACTTCTAAGTTATAGGTACCTGAACGTGTCACGGAACAGATCTTCAGCTGCAGAAGTTGTTGTTCGAGGTGTTCGAGCTGCCATCTGTCAGGTGAGACGAACATGAATTTGATGACGTCCAGTTGATCGATTGCGAATTCATCAACTTCTTCAACACCGTATTGCGTTAATTGAGCCTGAATGGCTTCTTGAAACGCACGATCTCCGCCTTGAAGGGCAACAAGCGAAAACTGCGGTAACAAGATGTTGTCTTGTAGATAAACATGTATGAATACGTTTGTAGATCGCACGATCTCCCAAACAGTTCGACTACTGGAACGATTCAAAAAATATCGTCTACCTTGTCCCACCTCGACCTCTGCCCCGTTCGCACCAATGACCGGACAATCCAGTCCGTGTTGCGCTAAAATCCGTCGCGCATCAAAGGCAGCTCGCCCGGTGACGATGATGACGATATCTCCTTGGGCTTGCCGTCTCTTGATGGCTGCCTGATTGGTATCCGAAATCCCGTGTTCCTTATTCAATAGCGTTCCATCTAAATCAATCGCAAAGCATCGCATCGCGTTTCCTCCTTTTCGTGTCCTCTTGATGCTACAGGCTGAAACGCGTCCCAGTGCAACAAAAAATCTTGAATGAACAGTTCATTCAAGATTTTTTGTTTTACCCTTTTCTTCAAATGGAGAAGTGATGTGCTGTCCGTTGTTTTTGAACATACTCCATCAAGATCGGTCGTTCCGGTGGATTAAGGTTTTCTGGTAGCTGATCCATAGCGAAAAAGCGTAATTCTGCGACTTCTGACGGATCCCGAACCACTTCACCCGTGTAAGCCGTACACAGAAATGCTGAGATGACATTATAGACTTCATCCCCGTGCGGATACTTATAGTAAAACGCATCACCCGAATAGACGTTCAATAATTCGAGGTGCTCTGCTTCAAGACCGGTCTCTTCCCTTAATTCTCGTTTTGCCGTCTCTACGAGCGTCTCCCCGATCTCAAGCGCTCCACCAGCGAGTCCCCAGCATCCGTTATCTTGCCGAAGTTGTAATAAGACTTCTTGTTTATCGTTGACGACGATGACACACGCTCCTGCCATGACGAGTGGTCGTGTGCCGACGAGTTTGCGTAATTCTGTGATGTATCCCATGTCATTCAGTCCTTTTCCATTTAAATCACTCTCGTTCGGACGCGCATCCGTTTAATTCCCGTCAATAGGAGACACAACAAGATGATGCCCGAAACGAACAGTACGAACGTATGAATCGTAAAGAGGGAACGGAAATCGATTACGGCAACATTCTGCTGCACCTCAATCCAACTACTTAGTATGATTCCACTGATTGCAAGTAAGATGAGTACGCCGACCTGTCGACGTGTCAACGTAACATACGTCAAAACGCGCATGCCTTCACGGATCACGAACGGTAGGAGAACGAGGAGTGCTGCGACCGGTAAGATGACCGGGTCACCGCCTTGCTGAATCGGCATCGACCGGGTCAAATAGCCAAACAGAAAAAAGAAACCACATACGAACAACAATAATCCGAACGCGATACTCGCATTCACCGCTTTATTCATCTTACTTCCCTCACTTTTTAGAATAATGAATTATGAAGAAACGGCACTTTGATGCCATACGCCCGCTGCATCTAGCCGGACCCGATGTCTGCTGTCGAGTTCCATCTCGATCGGACTGACCTTCGCCGTCTTCGGTGAGAACAACCATGTCCGACCTTCTGGGACGAGCAAGATATGCGTTCCATCCGCGACCGGTCCGAGGAAGTTGAGTGACGCGCCGTTGAGCGGACGTTCCCGTCGCTCGAAAACGCCGATTTCTGCTAACTGCGCACCCACTTCAAGCACGTCTTTCACTGTCAGACTCATCTCACCGATTCCGAGGATGTCGGATACATCAAACGTCGGTTCCGCTTTAAAGGGATTGATTTGATGCCGCGCGATCAGCTCCAAGACATTTTCATCTGGATCATAAAAATAGCAGGAATGCGAGTCCGTGAAGTCAAAATAAATCTCGTCCTGTCCATCTTCGATCAAGAGTGGTGTCCGTTCTACGAGCCACGCTTTACCTTGTTGGAAGACGTTTTCCGGAATGTTGAACGCCATATGGTACTGCGTATCAACATCGTCCGTCTGTTGATATGTCAGCTGATCGGTACCGATTTGCATCGTAAACGAGTCGTCCGTTTCCGAGACGAGCGGGAATCCGATCTGGTTTATGTAAAAAGCCTTCATTTTCTGTAGATGGCGTGTCACAAGAGTGGTTTTTGAAATGTTCAAGCTGATGACCTTCCTTCATTTGCAGTAAAATTTATCAAAAAGCGATATGCTTTATTTTACCACTAATGGTAAAATCATGACGAACGTAAAGTCTGATTTTTCAGATATATTTATACCTGAGAGGATGTTTTGATGAAATTATTAATCGCTCAACCAAAACGCGAGACCGGACTCGAGCAATTCGAACGTGAAATTGCCGCTTATCCTGAAGTCGATCTGATTGTCTACCCGGAAGGCTATTGTACGGTCACGGAACTCGAACGCGTGCAACACCTTGCCAAACAGTTCGAAACAGCCATCGTCCTCGGTTACAAGGATGAAGCGAATCTCGATCGCGCTGTCATCATCGATGCGACCGGAACGATTCTGCTGGATCGCGCCAAAACACCAGAAGCTGGACCGCTTTATACACCATCAACAGCAAACGACGGGTCGTTCCGCTATGGATACGTCCTCTGCCGTGAAATCTTCTTAGGAAAAGACGGACTACGCGAGGAATCCGGACTTGATCTCATCTTCAACCCGATTGGCGTCGGCATGTTCAGCGAGGAACAGTACGTTGAGTGGTCCGGTGAAGCACGTAGTATAAGTCAGGCGCAACAAGCACTCATGATCGGAACGAGTCATGCCGATGGTTCGTACCGCAACTGTGGTTTTACGATTCCGATTGCCTTCATCTATGACGAGACCGGTGAACCGTTGCTGTTGTCTCATAACGATACGCGGACACGTCTGTTTGATACGGTCACGCGTCACGTCGAAGTCGTCGGTACACCCTCTTTATCGTAAACGAACACACGCTTCTTCTGACTGGAAGAAGCGTGCCATTCCTTCAGGAGGTGCTCTTATGTCTCAAACAGGTCGTGCGTCATTCTTTTGGAAACGATACTTCTATGTCTTCTTTCCTTTGTTCATCTTCGGCGTTAGTCACGAATCATACCTGGTCGATAATCCGTTAGCTAACCTTGAGGACATCGGCGAGTTCGTCTTCTTCTTTTGCCTTTATCTGTTTAACTTTGCCGTTCTTGCCGCTCTTTTGACGAATCTGTGGTGGTTCTTCCTTCCGACAAAACCCGCTCATTCCGAAAGCGATTTTTGATAGGAAACGAGTGTCGCCCGTACGTTGAGCGGTTGACTGACACCGGTCAATCGATAGCCCATCTTCTCATAGAAATAACAGTTACGTGTCTCTTCGCGAATCGTCCGCAGTTCCCATGTCGTTGCAGCCGGATACGCTGCTTCAACGAGCTGTAACGCGCGTTGGGCGATCCCTTCACCTTGACGGGCTGGATCTAAGAACATCGGACTGATCGCGTAGCGACTCGGTGCTTTCGCAACGACACAAATCCCGCCAACGACAACATCGTCGACGATGATTTGATGAAACGTACTGCTCGGATGTGTGATCCGGTGAATGACACGATCGATCGATTCGTTCGCCGGATTCGTTGCAAAATCTTGATACCGCTCGAGCGTCTCTGAAAACGCCTCGATTTGAAGCGTATGAAGCTTCGCAGCGTCTGCAAGAGACGCTGTCTGTAATTGAATGTCCACTGAACCTCTTCCTCTCTTAACGGAACCATTCCCAAAATAGCGTGCCTTGCGCGACGATCAAGTAGTCGAGCCATCGCTCAAAGCCGAACGGCATCGCGTCTTCCTCCCATTCCTCGAAATTTAGAAATTCCCCACTCCAAATCCGATTTCCTGCCGGTCGATTCATCTCGTAGACGATCCACTCCCCGTCTGGTCCTGCACCGATCGCTAAGAAGTTTTCGGGACATTCCCACATCTCGCTATACGTCAGGCAATCCTCGATTGAAAAGAGTTCGAATCCATCGTTGTAGGATAACGTTTCGTGTTGAAAGAGCTTCGCACCGTTATGTTGACGTAAGAACGTCTGATAGTCGTCTGCCGTCCACGCAGGTAACAGCGCGAGCTGTTCGTCCGTCGCTCCTCGGTTAAAGATGAAACGTTCTCGGGCTACTTCCCCTTCTTCTTTTTGGACCTCTAACAAACCGTCGACGAGTCGACCTTTTAATGCTTCTAATGCAATCATGTTCTTCTCCTTAACAATATTCTTTCGTTGGTGTGAACGAGACACCGACATCGTGTCCGCCTAGCTGAACATCTCCTGTTCCTTGTAGCGGTTCAGTTCGCACGGAGGATAAGGCAAGGTGTTTGAATAACAAAGGCTCAAACGTCTCGACGATTGGTTGGAACGTCGCATCGACCGACAAGACGAGATCGATTCGGGCGTCCCGCGATAACGCTTGTGCCTTTCGTTGCGACTGAATATAGCGGACAAGCTCCCGCATCCAGCGTTCCTGCTCCAG
Organism: Exiguobacterium acetylicum; assembly: GCF_019890935.1. Taxonomy (NCBI): domain Bacteria; kingdom Bacillati; phylum Bacillota; class Bacilli; order Caryophanales; genus Exiguobacterium; species Exiguobacterium acetylicum. Next base: position 1,373,560 of record NZ_CP082333.1, on the reverse strand, counting down.
TGCCTCCGTGATCCGCGTATCGAGCGTCACGGTGAGTCCACCACTCGTCGCAGCAGCAAAACCCGTCTGGACGATTGGTTCGACGATGACGTCCGCTTGACGCACTTCGACTTCATCGCCTGAAGCGGTCTGATAGATCAATTTTCCGGTCTCGAGCAAGTCGGAAGTCTCCTGTGCAGACAATTGTTGTAGCCATTGGTGGATCGCGTTCGCTTGCTGTGCGAATTTCGCTCCGGCTGCGCGGAAGTTCAGTTTAAGACGGAACCGTGTCGTCGCTTGCGTCGTCGGAACGATTTTGACGTCTTTTACACTCAGTTCCTCTTGGATGATTGCTGTATAGTCCGTCCACGAAAAGGTTTCGCTCGATTGGACGCTTAAGCTAGCAAGCGGTTGTTTGACTTTCAAGGCGTGCGTATTACGTACTTGTCGTCCTAACTCGACGACAGACACGACTTGTGTCATTTCGTATTCCAGATCAGGTCGGAGCATCGATTGATCGGCAACCGGATAATCCGCTACATGTACGCTCATTCCTGTTAATCGCTGATAGACATCATCGGCAAGGTACGGCGTAAACGGTGCGAGTAGTCGTGCCGTCGTCGAAAGTGCGAAGTGAAGCGTCTTGTACGCGGCTTGTTTTTCTTGCGACCAATCAGCTTGCCAGAAACGTTCCCGCGAACGGCGGATGTACCAGTTACTGATCTCATCGACGAGTTGCGCAAGACTCCGCGCTGCTTGAGTCAATTGATAATCGTCCATCGCATTCGTCACGTCTTGCGTCGTCTGATGGACACGCGAGAGCAACCATTCGTCGAGACGCGTCCGTTTTTGCGGACATGAGCCATCAAATCCGTCCAGTTCGGCATACGTCAGATAAAACTGGACGGCGTGATCCAGTGTATCGACTAGCTTTGATTTTGCTTCTTGGACGATCCGCTCAGCAAACCGTTTCGCACTCCACGGACTGCTGTCGACGAGTAGCGCCCAGCGTAAGCTATCAGCACCATATGCTTCGATTAACGCCACCGGGTCGAGGGCATTCCCGCGACTTTTCGACATCTTCTGTCCGTTCTCATCGAGGACGTGCCCGAGTGCGAGGACGCGCTTATAGGCAGGCTGTCCCGTGAAGAGTGTCGAGATCGCTTGCAAACTGTAGAACCAGCCCCGCGTCTGATCGATGCCTTCGATGACGACATCGGCTGGATAGCGGTTAAGCGTCTGCGTCCGTGACGGATAATGCTGTTGCGCGAACGGCATCGCTCCGCTATCAAACCAGACATCGATGACTTCTGGTGTCCGGTGCATCACTCCCTGACACGTCGGACACGAGACCGATAACGCATCGACGTATGGTTTATGCAACTCGACGGATTCCGTCGATGTCGTCCGGTGCAACAAGTCAGCCTTGTTTTTTGGAACGAACGTCGTGTCACACGCTTCACACTCCCAGACGTTCAGTGGTGTACCCCAATAGCGATTGCGACTGATGTTCCAGTCGACGAGTTGCTCGAGGAACTTCCCGAACCGCCCTTCCTTGACGTGATCGGGATACCACGTCACAGACGCATTGTTCGCAAGGAGTTGTTCCTTGACGGCCGTCGTCTCGATGAACCAGTTGTCTTGTGCGTAATAGAGCAGTGGCGAGTCACATCGCCAACAATGCGGATAGCTGTGCGTATAGCGTTTTTTCGCAAACAAGCGTCCCCGTTCAGCGAGCAGCTGGATGATCGCGACGTCTGACTCTTTGACGAATCGACCAACGAGTGGTGGAACGGCGTCCGTGTAACACCCAGCAGCATCGACGACATTAACGAATGACAGACCGTTTTCCCGGACGACCCGGTAATCTTCTTCCCCGTACGCTGGAGCAAGGTGGACAAGTCCTGTTCCGCTCGTCGCTTGAACGAAGGACGCCCCGACGACCATGTGACCGTTCTCTGGCGTCACGAAATCAAACGGTGGTTCATAACGCAAGCCGACGAGTTCCGCACCAAGCTGTTCGGATACGACCTCGACGGATTCTGAGAACAGTTCAGCGACTAACGCTTTTGCGACAATGAATCGCTCTCCTTCAAACGCTACCGTGACGTACGTCAATTCCGGATGAACCGCCACCGCGACGTTTGCCGGTAACGTCCAAGGTGTCGTCGTCCACGCAAGTAGAAACGTCTGCTCCATACCGACGATCGGAAGTTTGACCGTAGCCGATAAGTCCGTCACGTCCTGATAGCCTTGCGCGACTTCATGGGAACTGAGTGACGTCTGACAGCTCGGACAATACGGTGATACACGATGTCCCTTCGTCAACCAGCCTTTGTCATGGATCGTCCCAAGGATATGCCAGACGCTTTCGATATACTCGTCCTCCATCGTCACGTAAGGGTCATCCATGTCGACCCAGTAGCCGAGTTTTTCCGTGAAGACACGCCACTGTGTTTCATAGGAGAAGACACTTTCCTTACAGCGGGCGATGAATGCTTCAACACCATAGTCTTCGATCGCTTGTTTGCCGGAGATGCCGAGTTGTTTCTCGACCCCGAGTTCGACCGGTAGTCCATGTGTATCCCAGCCAGCTTTTCGTTCGACCCGGAATCCTTGCATCGTCTTATAACGGGCGACGGTATCCTTGACGGTTCGTCCGAGTGCATGACCGACGTGGGGTAAGCCGTTCGCAGTCGGCGGTCCTTCGTAGAATACGAATTCCGCTTCCGTGCGTTGTTCAATCGATCGTGCGAAGACTTGGTCTTGTTTCCATCTGTTGCGGACACGCGCTTCGCGTTGTTGTAAGGTTTCTGCTTGGTTTTGTGACGTCATCTCTTGTTCGCTCCTTTGTCGGTAACTAAGAGAATACAAAAAAGTCCGCCCCCTTTGACAGGGACGGACTTCACCGCGATACCACCCATATTCCGCCGAGAATGCTTATTCTCGACAGCACTTAGTTGCACACTATCATGCGCATTCCATGTAACGGTGGACACCCGGTCACGCTTACTGAATGGTTCAGCGTGACTTCTCAGAGAGGATCTTCATGATTGATCTGGCTACCGGCTCTCAGCAATCCCGGTTTTCTGTAAGGCAGAGGGACAATCATTACTCTTTCTCGTCAACGAAATGATATGCTCTTGTTGTGGAGAATCTTACCACATGACTTAAAGACTGCACAACAGCTTTTTACATTTTCTTGCAAAGGGGTTTTTTGAATGTTACATACTTTCCCAACGCTTAAAACGAACCGCCTCGTCTTACGCGAAGTGTTACCCGAAGATGCTACGAGTGTCCTCGCCTATTTATCAGACGAACAAGTCGTCAAACAGATGGGACTCGACGCCTTTCAATCGGAAACAGACGCGCTCGAAGAGATTGATTGGTACGCTTCGATTCGTCGCGATGGCACGGGCATCCGGTTCGGGATCACGTTACAAGAAAACGATGTCATCATCGGCAGTTGCGGATTCTTAAATCAGTCGGCACGCCATCAGCGGGCAGAACTCGGGTTTGAGTTGAGTCCAGCTCATCAGGGACAGGGCATCGCGAAAGAAGCCGCACTTGCGGTCATCGCATATGGGTTTGAGGAGCTCTCTTTAAATCGTATCGAAGCACTTGTCTTACCAGCAAATACTGCTTCACACCAATTGCTTGAACGGCTTGGTTTTCAGCGCGAAGGGTTGCTTCGTCAATATGAAAACTCGCGTGGTCAGTTCGATGATTTGTATATGTACTCGATTTTGCGGAGTGAGTGGTCTGTCTTAAAAAGATAATCTGTGAAATATCAAAAGTCGTTTAGATGGGTGAATCCGTCTAAACGACTTTTATACCGTTTTATCGATAAGATCTTGCTTTTAAAAATTCTATGATCGGCAACAGTGTCAGTCCGATCGCGAACAAGACGATCAATAACAGATTCGCTGATTCATGCAAAAAGTAATCGAGACAGATGAATCCAAAAATCAGGACAATCAGGATTTTGTAGCTAACGAGCCCGCTTTCCGTCGTAATCTTTTTGCCGAGTTCATCTTCTGGCACAGGACGCTCGTCTTCTTTTGATCGCGCCCACGTAAAATACGAGAAGAACATGATCATCAGAATAGCCAATTGCACGATGGAGAAGAACGTTACGTTGTTTTCGATGATCATACTAATGATGGTAAGACTCGCCACTATCACGAGCGTCACTAAAAATAAACCCGTTTTTTTCTTAGACATCCCATTCCTCCTATTCTGAAATGAACAGATGATCGACTTGTGTCTGCAAGACTTTGGCGATATTAAACGCTAATTGTAAAGTCGGATCATACTTGTTGTTTTCAATCGCATTGATCGTCTGCCGACTGACCTGACAGCGGTCAGCCAGTTCTTGTTGCGATAATTTTGCCGCTAGACGTCGCTCTTTGATGTGGTTTCTCATGTTCATTCCTCCACGACGTGTCAAATTCTTTTTACATCTCTACTGTAATGAACTTCCATCCTCATGTCAAAAACATTTGACATGAGGATCATTAAAAAACACGTTCTGATGATCAGAACGTGTCGTATATGATAGCTCAACCTCGTGGTGGAAATGGATCATGTCCGTAAGAATCTTTTTCGCGAATCTGCCCTTCTTTGTTATGAATCACGAGTTCTGTCTTCTGTTTTTTCGCAATGCGACGCCCTTCAGCGATCGCTTCTTTCTGTGTAGCAAATCGTTTGGTTGCTCGAGTCGCACCAGCAGCTTTCACTTGATAGCCACCTTTAGGATGTGGCGTGACATGTTGCTCTCGTTTCATCCAACTCCTCCTCTCATACGTATCAGCTAGATACGTTCACGTCACATTGATGACTATCTTGATGTCCCTGTTTCAACAGTATCTTCGATTGGCAACGTAAACATGTCATCAATCGGAAGGTTGCTTTTTTCGTGCTGACCGCATGTCTTCGTAATTCATTTTCATATACATGTCTTGCCTTGATTCGATGATCAACTTCACTTTCCATCTCAATCCCTCTTCCCTCAACTTATATTTTTTTCTAACTATTATGTGCCCTGAATCATTCTCTACAAATCCTTTTTTAAGAAAATCAATCTTTCCGCAGGCAGTTTCATAAAAATATCGTCAAAAGGTCCTGTTTAATATGTATTTTACCGACCGATAAATGAATTACAGATAGAAAATATGAGTTGAGAGGACTAGTTGAACGTGAAGAACACAACCAAGAACCATTCCATCCGAACGCGCCTTTTAGTAATGATTAGTTTGATTTTGATTGCCTTTTTTGTTTTTAGTAGTCTAGCTTTATACTTCAATACGAAACAAACGGCAGTCTCAACATTGAAAGCGACCGCTGAAAAGGACGCACTGCGCATCAGTAAAACGTTCGATACGGCAGCTTACAGCGAATTTCTACAATCGCCTGTCGCGTCCGAACAATACGAAACGTTACGAACAGAACTCGATACGTTACGAAAGCAAAATGGACTCTTATATACATACACAGCACGCATCGACCAAAATAAGGTTCGATTATTAATCGATGGTTTACCAAAAGATAAGGCTGCGAAAATCAATGCCCCGGCAAGTGGTGCAACCGTTGCCGATATGCAAGACGTCCTAAAGGGCAAAACACATACGACGGACGTGATTGATGATCCAATTTATGGACAGTACATCAGTGTCTACGTTCCGCTGAAGGATGCGACCGGGAAAATCATCGGCATCCTTGGAACCGATATCGCGGCGAAGGAAGTCGATGCCCTGACGACCGATCTATTGCAACAAAACGCTCCGATTTTCATCGGGTTGATGCTCCTACTGTTGACGATAACCCTTATCTTGCTTTACATCGTACTCGGTCGAAAGTTACGTCCGCTCGAGACGTTACAGAAAGTCGCTGCCTTGATTGCCGACGGACGACTGGATCAGGCAAAACAAACGTTGACCGATTTGACGATTGCTTCGAAAGACGAAATCTATGCGCTTGCGATCTCGATTCGTGATATGAACGAGATGCTGCGGACGATGATCGTCGACATCAAACAGACAGCTACCCTCGTCTCGACGACGAGTCAATCGATCGATCAAAGTACGTCGGAAGTACTCGACGGTTCCGAACAAATCGCTCATACGATGTCGGAAATCGCGACCGGGACCGAAAGTCAGACGCAAGTCACGCTTTCATTGAATGATGAGATGAATCGGTTCGCAGCATTGATCGAGACGACGAATCAGTCTGGTGTCGAAATTCAAGGAACGACGGAGCAGATGGCAACACTGACACGAGTCGGACGAGAGCAAATGTCCGCTTCCGTCGAACAGATGCGTCACATTCATCAGCACGTCACGCAATCTGCTGAACAGATTGATCTACTGAAACAGCAATCATCAGATATCCAAACGCTCGTCGGCATCATCCGCGGTATTTCCGAGCAGACGAATCTACTCGCCCTCAATGCCGCGATTGAAGCAGCACGGGCGGGTGAACAAGGGAAAGGATTCGCTGTCGTCGCGACCGAGGTCAAGAATCTTTCAAGCCATGTCGCTAGCAGTGTCAGTGGGATCGCAACGATTGTCACGTCGATCGAAGCCAGTGCGCAGCAGATGCAACATAGCTTTAAAACGACGGTCGAAGCAACAGCAGCCGGTGAACAGATCGTTCTCGATACGGATACGACGTTCGAACGGTTGACGGATCAAGTCACGCACGTCTCAACGGCAACACAGCAGATGACGCAACAGATGGAAGACGTCTTGCAGGCAGAACGTTTCATCCGCAATGCCTTGACGGAAATTGCCGCTGTCGCGGAAGAGCATACGGCGAGTAACGAGGAAGTTGCCGCTGCGTCTGAACAAATGATTGCGACGATCACGACGCTCCATACGCTCGTCGGCGATTTGAACGCACGAACAGAACATTTAGAACAGGAAGCCCGTCGCTTCGAGATTTAATCTTTCATTTGTTCTTTTCTGGTTCTCACTCTATACTGGTGTGAACTTACATATGAAGGAGTCGAACCAGATGTCCCATTATGATGTCATCATCGTCGGTGCCGGATCCATGGGGATGGCAGCCGGCTACTATCTCTCACGAACCGATCAAAACATCTTACTATTAGACGCTCACAATCCACCGCATGATCAAGCGAGCCATCACGGGGAGACTCGGATCATTCGTCATGCCTACGGAGAAGGTGAAGCTTATGTGCCGCTGGCGTTAGCCGCGCAACGCTTATGGTACGAGTTGGAACAGATCAGCGGTCGGAGCCTGTTCCTGAACACCGGAGTCTTAAACGCTGGTCACCGCTCGTCCCATGCGATGCAGACGATCATCAGGAGTGCAGCGCAGTATGATTTACCGCTTGAGATCCTGACGGCTGAAGAAATGAGAACGCGCTGGTCCGGCTTAACGATGCCCGACGAGTATATCGGTTGTTTTGAACCGACGTCCGGTGTGTTGAAGTGCGAGGATTGTATTGAAGCATACCGTGATCTTGCTGTCGCGAACGGTGTCGACATCCGGACGAATGCGAAAGTGACGACGCTTACCGCCCACGCTCATGGTGTGGACGTAACCGTCGGAACAGACACCTATTCAGCTGACGCCTTAATCGTCGCAGCCGGTGCCTGGTCTGGTCCGTTGCTCGAACAGATTGGTCTCTCCTTACCGCTTCGCCCGGTCCGCAAGACGTTCGCCTGGTTCGAAGCAGCGGAAGAGGTATTCAATGACGCGGTGTTCCCTGCCTTCGCCTTTGATACACCCGCCGGTTATTATTACGGTTTTCCAAGTATCGCTCAAGCCGGTCTGAAAATTGGACGCCACGACGGTGGGATTCCCGTTGATCCAAATCAACTACGCCGTCCATTTGGTCAGGAGACGGGTGATCTGGCTGATTTACGACAGTTCACGAACACCTTCATGCCCTCGATCGATACTTTAACTCACGGAAAAACGTGTCTCTATACGATGACGCCAGACGAGGACTTCATCATCGATTTACATCCGGACTATCCGCATATCGCGATTGCCGCCGGCTTTTCCGGTCACGGATTCAAGTTCAGCAGCTTAGTCGGAAAAGTACTCAGTGAATTGATCATGGAACGATCGACGACCGAACCGATCGGACCGTTCGCGATTAAGCGTTTTAAACAATTGAACACATGAAACGATAAAGACCGGCAACGAAAATGCGTTGTCGGTCTTTGCTTGTCAATATTCTAGACGAGCATCATTTAGTGATGACGTGAATACAGTAATGATTTTCTTTGTTTGCTTGACAATTACGTCCTCAAAATCCTCTGTCATGACTTCATAATCACTTCAAAGTTTTTCTCATTAGCGGTGAAAATGAGATTCACCTTAGCGACTTGTCTTTGAATGTCTTTGATTACTTCAGCCACATTCTTTTTGGTTACGGCTTTATAAACGTTGAAATTCATGACGAATGAATAATTGTATGGACTTTATTCCATGTTAAAATCGCCTTTTATTCAGGTTTTTTTTTGATAAATAAAAAAGCACTAACCCGAAGGTCAGTGATTAGAATTATTGTTTTGCATAGATATAAATATTCTTTTTGTAATCATAGTTGAAGAACATGTAGTAATCTGTTTTTCCACTGTGACTCTTGGCTAGATAGTAAATCCAGGAAGCTTTATCAGGGTAAATGTTCTTGCCATTCTTATCAACGTATCCAAACTTTGTTAAATCTTCTGAATAAAGGTGATCAAAAACTCCGAGTCCTTTACCGGAAAGAATTTTATCGATTTGACTAATTGTCATACCATATTTCGGCTTCTTGCCATTGTAGAATTTTTTTGCCGAAGGATTTTCTGGAGAGTAAGCTTTCCATCCAACGTAAAGTTCCTTGTTTTCTTTTTTTGTAAATAAACCTAAACCAATCTTATGAGAATACATACTTTTGCTCTTTTGATCATGTGTATAAAAACCAAATTCATAGTTCTTTCCGGTTTTAGAAATATCACGATAGAAAGGTCTTTTGCTAAAAGTTGTGACTCCATATTCTTTCTTTAGATGCTTTTTGTATGTCTTACCGTAAATCAATTTAGCAGCTTCGATAACCGTCATACCAGGCTTTATTTTCTTGTAGACCTCGTACTCCTTTGATGCTGCACTTGTTGAATTTGGTAACATTAATGTTAATGAAAATAATAATGTTAGCATTACTATTAATGTTATTGTTTTCGCTAACATTTTTGTCAATGTTAATGATTGCTTCTTAGTAACAGGAATGCTCATATTATTTTCCCCTTATTTATAGTTTATATATCTATTTTAACCTTTAAATGGGAATTGAAATGGATGTTTTAATAGATTAGGGGAATAATGTTTGGCTAAATCATTTCGGTCTTTTGATGTGCATATATTATTTTTGCTCTGTATTCGATAAGGCTTTATGCTGCGCTTCCGTCGATTTCCACCAGCCGTTGATGAATAGGACGAGTCCGACGACTAAAGCAATGATTGGGAAGTACATCAAGTGATATTCTTCAAGTGCTTCGCCAGCAAATTCCGGTGATAATTCCACATATGCTCGGAACATCTGAACGATGAAGAATAAGAAAAAGCTTGTAATGAGTGCATATGTACCATAGCGGTAGTTTAAATCTTTCATAAGAAACGCCCCTTTACCAATTAGTGTAATTATAGACTATTCTCTACTCACTTATTATTTCCTCTTTTTGCATTATCATTTTTAAGAATGTTTCTAAAAGCATGATAAGATAGTTTTAGAATCGATTGAGTGAAGGAGTGAAACACGACGTGAACTTTAACTTATTCAAAAATCATGCCCGGTTTAAGATTGCACTTGAATTAATTGATCGCGAAGACGGCTTATCCATCATGCAACTGAATCAACGCTTAACGGATGTACCGCAATCTACCTTATACCGGCAAGTCAATGCGATGATGGACGATCAGTTGTTGAAGGTCGTCGCTGTCCAGCGCGTCGGAAAAGTCGAGGAAAAAATCTATGCCTTAAACACGAGCGGTTACCAGATCAGCGAGGCGGACTGGAACAGTGCATCGTACGACGAAAAAGTGAATTTCGTCTCGTTCTACTTCATGTATGTCTTACAGCAGTACCAGACGTACTTCGAACAGACCGTTCAAACGCAAGGTCAGGACCACTCGACGTTCTCGATCTCGAAACTGCACCTGACGGATGAAACCTTCAATGATTTTCAACAGGACATGCGGGCACTGCTCGAAAAATATCATCACCTGGAGGCAGAAGACCAGGCAACTGAACGGACCGTCTCACTCGTCATCTTGCCCTAAACACGCTCCGTTTCTAGAAGCGTATTTTCACCAAACTGAAACGAGACAACATTGTGAGGGAGAGAAAATAGACCCCATGAAACGGATCAAAGAAAATCTTGATGCAATTGTAAGGGATACGTTAAACATAAAAGCAGAACAGATTCTAAAGATTGGTGAAGGATCTTGGCACTCTGTTTATAGAGTAACTAGGTTAGAGGATCAAGACCTTGTGATTCGTATAAAAAAGAATGAGGCTTATGGGGAGTTGCAACAGATTGATGAACAAGAGCTGACTACAGAGTATGAGTCTACGAAAGCTTACTATTTACATGCCAATACAAGTGACCAAAATGTCTGTCCTGACTTTTATCAGTATTTTATTGAAGATGGCACAGTATTTACAGTAGAAACGTTCATGGGTCGTGGAACAGATTTATTGTTACTCGATCAGAATAAAGCCCATTCTTACGGTACGAAATTAGGACAAATTTTTCATCGTATACACAATCAGAAAACCTCTATTGTTGGTTTCGGGGAACTGCACTGGCAAGGGGAAACTTTACAAGGTAGTGATTTAAGAAACGAGGATGAATTATGGCTGGAAGAAAATGAACACGTCTTAACCGCATTAAATATGCTCATTCACTCTAGTCTTTGCTTTGATAAAGAAAAAGTCGGTCAGCATATTCATGCTTTAATTGAGAATAGACGAACTCAGGTTCAAAACATCTCGCTCGTGAATCAAGATGTAACACCAGAAAATTTAATTTTAACTGATGAACACATTGCAATCATTGACCCGTTTCCAAGATTGGATTTTGATTTAAAATACGCGGCTTACTTTGTTTTTTGTTACAAATTTTTGTTACCATCCTTCTCAAATGCTCCACGATACATAAATCAAGCGTACCAAGAAAAAAGTAATATTCTAAATAACATAGCTGATGGATTTATAAGCGGATATTGTTTTAACGTTGTTGGAGACGAACGCACCATTCAAATTCAACGATTACTGGATGAATATACATTATGGGTATTGCAAGAAGCGTATGAGCACTTCGACATTCTACATCAGCCTCATCTCACTCATAAAACAACGCAACAGATGGGAAATCGAGAAATGATCACTGCTCGGTTACATCTATGCCTCGAAGAATTAGAAAGTCGGTGTACGAAATCAGAGTAGAGACTGTCGCAAACTTTAGTCTCTACAAAGATAAAAAGAATGAGGCTTTACACACCACTCCTACAGGAATAAGCGCATTTTTGCGCTGTCAGAGACAAACAAGACCCGCTTTCCTGCTTGAATGAAGCAGGAAAGCTGGCTTGTGCCTCGCCTGAGGAAAGGGCGTGAGAAAACGAATCATTCTTTTTTTGAGTCAGCCTCTTTATGTATCCCACTTGGTTTCGTCATATGGAAACGAGTGCTGACGTATCGAGTTCTTCACTTTCAATTACGATCGCTGTTAACCCCGTATCCGTCTTCGTTTCGTGCCATTCTCCTTGATTCCAAAACACCGCTTCCCCACGCTGAACATTTATGTAATCATCCGTTTCTCCTCTCACCCATCCTTCACCCTCTACGATTAACAAGAGTTGCGGCACGACCGCCTGGTGATAACCGACCACGCCATCCTTTTCTAAATGGATGTATCCGATATGCGTCACTTTTTCCGTCTGCATGATCCGTGACATCACAAAGTTCGAATCGAATTTTGTGATTTTCTTGCCCATCTCTTTTTTGAATTGATAAATCTGCATATAATCCTCCTCGACATCATGATTCGTTTGATGGTTCGTCTTTCGTCTACACGATTTGATTCAAATCGCATTTGGAAAATTTTGATAAGAGAAGTTTATCACAGCTCTAACTGATTGAGAACTAACGATGATTCGTCTATGGCGTTGACTTTTCTATTTTCATTATTGATAATGGTAATAGAAAAGGAGGGTTTTTATGAACACAGATTTCTCTGCCTTATCACACATCGACTGGGAACGATTCCTGCCCCTATTATTGATTTACATCTTCATCAACCTGATTCTACTTAGCTGCGCCTGTATCGATTGGTTCAGACGGAAGGACCGGATCGCGACACCGACTACTTGGTTATTGATCATTCTCCTCGTCCAGCCGATTGGCTCGATTCTCTACTTCGTCCTCGGAAGGAGGATGACAGCATGATTCAGATTTCTCATCTCCAGCTTTCCCTTCAACGACGTCTTATCCTAGACGATATTTCCTTCACGATTCACGAACATGAATGTCTTGGACTGATTGGTCCGAATGGTGCCGGAAAAACGACACTCTTGAAATGTCTGAGCGGCATGATTGAGAGTGACCGTGGTTCGATCACGATGTCTTCGCGCCCTATCCGTCAACAGCAGCAATCGATCGGCTACTTATCACAACAAACAGATTTCAAGTCTTGGATGACGTGCGAACAATCACTACGTTTTTTCGGTCGCTTGTCAGGTCTCGATCGCGCAACGTTAAATAAGCGGATTCCAGCTGTTCTACATGAAGTTGGACTCCACGACCAACAAACAGAAGTCGTCGAACGCCTGTCCGGCGGCATGCGCCAACGTCTCGGAATCGCCCAAGCGATCTTACATGAACCGACATTTTTGATTCTTGACGAACCAGCTTCCGCCCTAGATCCGAGTGGTCGACATGATATCAATCAATTGATCCTCCGCTTAAAGAAACGGATGACGATCATCGTCTCAACGCACCTGTTAGAAGACGCAAAGACGTGTTGCGATCGCTTCCTCGTCATTAAGCACGGAAAATTGTTAGGTCCACTCGACAATCAACGCAACGTGGATCAATACCGGATTCAAGTCGAGACGCTTACAGCTGCCCCTTCGTTTTCTGCTACACGATTTCCACGAATCGAGATTGATCGAATCAACCCATGCTGCTATCAGTTCTCCGCACAGCAGCCGCTTGATCTCTCACAGTTAGCGATCACTCTGATTCAACAGGGATGGTCGATTGCCTCGATTGCCTATCAACCGATCGGACTCGAGGAACGGTTCCTCGACATGGTGGCAGACGTATGAAGACCTTTTATACGCTGACATGGACCGAGTGGTTGGAAGCATGGAGAGAATGGAAGATCGTTTGGTTACCGCTGTTCTTCATTGCCCTCGGGGTGACACAACCGTTGCTGTTGATGTATATGGATGTCTTGCTCGCACACGTCGGAAACGCGGACGGAATCATCGTTGATCCGAATCGTCCTGCTCCACAACCACTTGACGTCTTCAGCGCAACAATCCATGGGCAATTCAATCAGCTTGGCTTGATCGTCCTGATCATGAGCTTCATGGGACTGCTCGCTTCAGACCGACAAACCGGTATGCAGGATTTCATTCTGACGCGCCCTGTCTCTCGGAATGTCTATCTCCTGTCGAAATGGTTCAGTCACGGGATGATTAGTTTATTCGGGATGCTGATTGGCGCCCTCACGTCCTACTGTTTGACCGTCTATTGGTTCGGATTTCTCTCACCGATGCTTGCACTACGTATCATCCTCGATTTTAGTCTTTGGACGTTATTCGTCGTCAGTCTGACACTACTGATCAGCACTTTCTTGCGACGCGCTGTTCCGATCGGCATCCTGTCGCTCGTCGTTTCCTTGATACTCGTCGCACTACCTTCGCTAATGCCAGACGTATTATTTTTCACGCCTGGCGCGCTACTGTCGCTCCCATCACACACGTCGTTTTTTTCTTCGTTTCATCTGATTGGTGTCGCTTCTTGTCTCGTTTGGATTCTTCTCATACTCGGCTGGTCAGCTCTTCGGTTCCGAAAAACGGCTTATTGATCCTCTTTTACAACAAAAAAGGATAACGGAGCCGTTCAGCCGTCCGTTATCCTTTGTTTGCTTGTGTCTTTCGAATCGTTCGTTGCCTTGGATGCACGGCAAGTTTTGCTTGGCGCATCCGTTCGACGGCAGGATCCGTCGCAGCATCAAATGCAACTAAACTCGGATAATGCCCGACGAGACGTCCCTGCTCCAAAATCGCGAAGCTGTCACAGAGTTGCTCGGCAGCTTTAATGTCATGGGTGATGAAGACATATGTTAGACCGTGTAGCCGCTTCAAGTCAGCTAACAACGCAAGAATCAATCGTTTGTTGACCATATCGAGGCTACTGACTGCTTCGTCTAAAACAATCAGACGTGGTTCAGCAGCAATCGCTCGCGCAATCGCGATCCGCTGGAGTTGCCCGCCACTGAACTGCGCCGGATATTTCGTTAAATCCGTTGCCTTAAGTCCGACTTGTTCAATAAGCGTGACGAGACGCTGTTGCCGTGCTTCACCCTTTAAACGAATGAAGTTATCAAGCGGTTCGGCGATGATATCAGCCGCCGTCAGCTTCGGATTGACAGCAGCAAACGAGTCCTGGAAGACGACTTGGACATCTCCTTGAAACGGTCGTTTTGTCGCGTGGCGATCGACACCGTTGAACCAGATCGTACCGCTTGACGGACGTTCGAGTCCGAGTAACAATCGTCCGAGCGTACTTTTCCCGGCACCACTCGACCCAAGTAGTCCGAGACAGCGTCCCGCTTCAAGCGTCAACGAGACATCATGCAAGACGGTCTGAGCTGGTCGAAACCGGCGTTTATAGACGTGTGAGACTTGATCGATCTGTAGTAAACTCATCCGAACGCCTCCCTTCCTAGATGCTGGGCAAGAAGGGACTGTGTATACGGATGTTGCGGTCGATCGAACAAATCAAAGACATCTGCTTGCTCAACGATCCGTCCTTGCTGCATGACGAGGACATCGTCTGCAAGTTCAGCGATCACACCGAGATCATGTGAGATGAGCAAGATTGCCGTTCCGTAAGTCGCCCGCATCCGTTCGAGTAATTCAAGAACCGTCTTTTGATTAAAGACATCGAGTGCCGTCGTCGGTTCATCGGCAATCAAGACGCTTGGGCGCAGGGCAACAGCTAAGGCGATCATGATCCGTTGTAACATTCCCCCACTCAGTTCGAACGGATAAGCTTTGAGCAACCGGGCAACGTCCGTCAGATTGACTTCTTCGAGTGCCGTCATCGCTTGTTGTTTCGCTTCACGTTTTGAACAACGTGTATGGGTCTGAATCGTCTCGATCATCTGGTGCCCGATCGAGTAGACCGGTGTGAAGGCACTCATCGGATTTTGCATGATGAACGCAATCTCACCGCCCCGAATCGTTCGCACAGCGCGTTCTGATAAGGATTGAATTGATGTTCCGTTCAGTCGAATATCGCCAGTGACGTCTGTTGTCTGTGGATTAAGCAGACGCATCAAGGCGAGACTCGTCACCGTCTTTCCGCAGCCACTCTCTCCGACAAGACCAAGAATCTGTCCAGCTTGCATTGAGAACATCACACCTTCGATCAATGTTACTTGTTGTTTCGTATGGACGGTCAGACCGTCGACAGCTAAGATCGGTTCGATACGGGCACCTCCTCTCATTTCATCGTTTTTGACACACCGAATCGTTCTGCTAACTGTTCTCCTACTAGGTTAAAGCTGATGATGACAAGCATGATCGCAAGTCCCGGATAAATCATCAATTCCGGATTCGTCCGGATGTACGATTTTCCTTCGTGAATCATCGCTCCCCACTCGGCAGTTGGTGACTGAACACCAAGCCCGAGGAACGACATCGCCGAGATATCCATGATCGCCCATCCCATCTCAAGCGTTCCGATGACGAGCAGCGGTGGTAAGATGTTCGGCAGGATGTGCGTCCGAATGATCTTCCACGAAGACGAACCATTGACGCGAGCAGCAGCGATGAACGCTTCCGTCTTCAGCGTCATGACCATTCCGCGGAACATTCGCGCGTAGTAGACCCACTGGACGAGCATCAAGGCGATGATGACCTGCTTGAGACCTGGACCGAAAATACCGACGAGACCGAGGACGAGAATCAGACTCGGAAATGCCATCACACCGTCACACAGGCGCATCAAGAGTTGGTCGACCCAGCCTCCACGGTAACCGGCAAGTGTTCCGACGAACAGTCCGATCGCAAGTGAGGCGACGAAAATCAACACGGCACAGC
Source organism: Exiguobacterium acetylicum (assembly GCF_019890935.1). Lineage (NCBI taxonomy): Bacteria > Bacillati > Bacillota > Bacilli > Caryophanales > Exiguobacterium > Exiguobacterium acetylicum. The sequence goes on along the minus strand of NZ_CP082333.1, from coordinate 1,357,228 downwards.
CGAGTGAAATCCGTGCGCCATAAATCAAGCGCGATAAGAGACAGCGTCCGAGCTGGTCGGTTCCGAGCGGATAGGCTGACGACGGACCATGGAGCTTTTGCGTCAAGTCGACGAGGTTCGGATCATGCGGCGCGATCCATGGCGCGAACAACGCAATGCCTGCCATCCCGATTAAGACGAGGGCACAGAGATAAAGAAGCGGCGTATACCGCGACCGGATCATCGTTGCTGGAAGTGGAGTATTCATACCGTCCCTCCTTTTTTCGCTAGGCGTGGATCGAGCACAGCTTGAATGATGTCGACGAGCAAACTGCTCCCGATGAAGACGAGTGCCGCGAGAAAGACGTAGCCTTGGATGACCGGCATATCCCGATCAAAGATTGCTTCAATGAAGTAGCGACCGAAGCCTGGCCACGAGAAGACGGTCTCGACGATGATCGTTCCCGTCAGCAACTTCCCAAGGTTCATTCCAAGACCCGTGATCATCGGCGGAATCGCCATCCGAAGGACGTGTTTCCCAAGAATCCGTCCTTCCTTTAATCCACGTGTCCGGGCAAACAAGACATACGGTTCGTTCAATGCTTCAATCACACTGCCACGGAGCAATCGTGTATACAGGGCGATCAACGGGAAGGCGAGCGTCAATGCCGGTAAGATCAAGTGCATCACACTTCCCGTCCCCCCGACCGGAAACCAATCCAGCTGGACAGCAAAGAAGAAGATAAATAGATACCCGAGCCAAAACGACGGGATTGAAGCACCGATGAAGGCGATTGCCCGACTGAGATGGTCAAAGAAGCCATTCTTCTTGATCCCAGCAAGGAACCCGAGCGGGATACTGACGACGAGTGCTAGCAGCAGACTCGTCACTGCTAGCTCGACCGTCGGTGGTAAGCGAAGCAAGACATCTTCTAGGACCGGTTTGCCGGAAAGATACGATGTGCCGAAATCGAGCTGCGCCAAGCGGATGACGGCATCGAAGTATTGTTTGTAGAACGGTTGATCGAGTCCGAATTCTGCTCGTTTGGCAGCGAGCAGTTCATCCGTCGGTTGGATATGGGCAGCGGATAGATAGGCCTGTGCCGGATCAACTGGTGACAAATGAATCAACCCTGTCAGAATCAAGACAGCCAGTAACAAGATCGGGATGACGGATAATATGCGTTTGACGAGGAAGACCCCCATGTCATCCCTCCTTTACTTAATGCCGATCCGAGCAAATGGACTCTCATCCCGGTTCGCCGGGAACTGGAAGTTCGTCACATCCGACTGATAAATTGCCATCTTCTTCAAGTACGAAATCGGAATCAATGCTCCTTGATCTTGGAGTGATGGCAGAATATCGGCGTACATCTTCTGACGTTTCGTCTCGTCCGTTGTCTTCAAAACATCTTTGATATCTTGCAACAGTTGTTCTTTATTCGGATAAGCCGAAATCGCTTCCTTGAAGCCGAAGCCATCCGTATCAATCAGGTTCACGAACGTATGCGGATCATACGGTGCACCGAAGTTACTATAGAAGTTGATGTCAAATCGATTGTCTTTGAAGCGCTGGACTTGATCCGGCAGTTCGACGGCTTCCGTCTTCAGCTCGACGCCGATTTTCGACCATTCCGACTGGAGTGTTTCGGCCATCGCCTTTTGGACCTGCTCGGCCGCATCATACATCATCCCGATTTGCAGCGGTTGACCATCCTTGACGCGGATCGTTTCACCCTTCGGCAGTTTCCAACCTGCTTCGTCAAGAAGACGATTCGCTTCCGTGACGTCATAATCCCGTTGCTTCACTTTCAGGTTCGACGTGTACGGCATGTTCGGTGGCAACAGATAGTCAGCTGGTGCTTCTATTCCCGACGTGATCCCTTCGACGAGAGCGGCTTTATCAAACCCGTGCTGGAGCGCCTGGCGGACGCGTTCGTCAGACAGACGTTTATTTTTCGTATTCAAGACGAGGAGACGCGTCGCGACTGGTTCGGACATCTCTGTCTTGTAGGATTTATCCGTCTTTAACTGATTGAAGGCATCGATGCTGATCGCCCCTTCACCGTAAATCAGATCAACTTGTCCTTTTTCGAGTGCTAAGACACGTGTCTCCGCATCCGGGATGATGTCAACCTTGATGTGATCGACGTTCGGCTTCGGACCCCAATAGTTCTTGTTGACCTTAAACGTCGCATACTGATCCGGTTTGTATTCGTCGAGCATCCATGGACCTGTTCCGACTTCTTTTTTGACACCCTTCGACGTATCGCCGTTTTCCGGGAATCCCGCTTCTCCGAGGAAACGGACCGGGCGGACGACCGCGAGCTCTTGAATCGTCGGGTAATAGGCTTCGGATAATGTCAGGCGGAACGTCTTCGCATCGACAGCTTCTGTCTTCTCGATTTTCGTGATGAAGCCAAGCCAGCTATGTAAGGCTTTTTGTTTGAGGATCGCATCAAAGTTCTTTTTGACGATCGCTGCGTCGAACGTCGAACCGTCCGAGAACTTGACGCCGTCACGAAGCGTAAACGTATACGTTTTTCCGTCTTCAGAAATCTTCCAAGACGAGGCTAAGTATGGCTCGAGCTTTCCACCTTCCCCGTAGTGGACGAGTGGTTCGTAGATCATCGACTGCGCGAACAGTTGTGATGGGTTGTAGACGTGCGGGTTCATCGTTCCGACGTCGCGTGGCCACGCGAGCGTCAATGTATCTTTATCTTTTCGCTCTCCTGTCGACTCGCCCGGGTTCGAGCAGCCGATCAATAATGATGTCAAAGACAGGATCGAGACGGTAGAAATCAGTAATTTTTTACGGTTAACGTTCATGGTAGGCAGAACTCCCAACTTGTATTGATAATCATTTTCAATTGTAAGAGGGGAAGGTAAGGATTGTCAATGGATAATCCAGCTTTTAACTGGTCGTAAAGACGCTTTTTGACAGGATTTCCACGCTTAACTGAGCAACGATCTGTGTACGCCTCTTTTATGTCAATAATTGTAATCAACTGTGTTAAGCGGTATCCTAGTTTGTATGCTGCGTTTCTTGTCTAACGAAATCATTTGCACGGAAAGGATGATAGGATGTCACGACTGGTTTCCTCCGTCTCGCTTGTGTTGCTCAGTCTGCTCTTAGTGCTCCCTTTACTGATGATCGATGGACTGATTTTCTACGTCGGAGATGTGTCCTACGATTCGTTCGTTGGTTGTCTAGTGTTTCTTTTATGCTTCTATCTCGCTAGCCTGTTCGTCAGCGTCGTCTTCGACGGGATGATGCGTGCGCTTAACGGACTGTTTAAGCGTCGTTTCTCGAACATACTGATTGCTGTCGTGAACGGTTCCGTCAGTTTGAGCGTCTTACTTTGGATGGATCTCTACGTGGAGTCCATTACAATCTCGCTTGCGACAAAAGTCGTGCTCGTATCTGTACATACGCTATTGTTTTACCTGATTCATCAATCGAGCGACTCCACTGTTAAAGCTTCCGAAGTCACCGAACCACATGATCCAGTCGTAAAGGAAGCCACCCGCTTGTTAGAAGATGTCGATCCCGTGACATGCGTCGAGACGTTATGTCTCAAGTACCCTGATCTTCCGAAAAAGGATATCATTCGGATCGTCTATCGACTTCATGGCAACTAAAAAGACCTGATCGTTTCTGAAGAGATTCAGAAGCGTCAGGTCTTTTTAGTGTAACTAGAAATGAAACGCACAACTTTTTATAACGAAATAAGATGCAATGGAACCCGTTTAGCTGAATAGAGAAACAATCCAACTGATCAAAATACCGACGAACGCAAAGTCAGAATCCCCGAATGTCGTCCCTTCGAATCCGAGATTGCCGAGCAGTGGTAAGAGGAATGCCGGTAAAAAGCTAATCAGAATACCATTTGCAAATGAGCCAAGTATTGCACCTCGTCTTCCACCCGTCGCATTACCGAATACGCCAGCAGCAGCACCCGTGAAGAAGTGTGGTACTAATCCAGGTACGATGATTGATAATCCGAGTAAAGGTAAGAAGAACATTGAAATCAATCCAGCGACAAAACTGGATAGGAAACCGATGATGACCGCGTTTGGTGCGAATGGGAATACTGTCGGGCAATCTAGTGCCGGTTTTGCATTCGGTACGAGTTTATCCGCGATTCCTTTGAACGCTGGTACGATTTCTGAAATTAACATCCGAACACCGGCAAGTACGATGTATACTCCTGCTGCGAACGTAATAGCTTGAATGATAGAGAAAACGATGTAGTTCGACCCACTCGATAATTCTTTTTCAATGAATCCTGGTCCAGCAAATACTGCAACGACAACAAACAATAGCGTCATCGTCAAAGAAACAGCAACGGATGTATCCCTTAAGAATCCTAGTTGTTTTGGAACTTTGATTTGCTCCGTTGAGTGTTCTTTATTTCCTGCATATTTTCCGATTGTTCCAGAGATGAAGTATCCAAGAGAACCAAAATGTCCGACTGCAAAGTCATCAGAACCAGTGATTTGTCGAACAAATGGTTGTAAGAGGGCTGGGAAAAGAACCATACATAATCCTAGAAGAACTGATCCTACAACAACTAATAGAACACCACTCAATCCGGACACCGAAAGAATTGCTGCAAGTAAACTCGCCATGAATAACGTATGATGTCCAGTCAAGAAGATGTACTTGAATGGTGTAAACCGTGCCAAAACAATATTCATGACCATTCCGAACACCATGATCATTGCAGTCTCTACACCAAATGCATCTTGAGCAACTGCTACGATTGCTTCGTTATTTGGAATGATTCCCCGAATGCTGAATGCGTGATCGAACATTTTACTAAAGATTTCAAGTGCTGCGATGATGACACCGGCTCCTGCTCCGATAATGATAAAGCCCATGATTGTCTTCAGTGTCCCCGAAACAACTGTTGCAATATCCTTCTTTTGCAACAGTAATCCAACAAGAGCAAATATACCGAGCAAGATTGCTGGCGTTCCTAAAATATCTCGCATAAGTAAATCAAGCAATGTCAGTCCCCCCTTCTGTTATGTGTTGTTACTTAAAGTCTCGTACTTAGTTGTGCCTTAATGTCTTCGATATTCATGACATTTTCAAGAGCAACAATGTCACGAGTACCGTTGTCGAGCGAAATAATGATATCTTTTGCACCTAAATAAATATCAGCCGCTTCCGTTTGTGCAGTCGAAAGATCTGTATGAGAAACATCTGCTTCTTTCCCCATTTGTTCAAGTGCCTTTTTAACGTTAAGTTCCATGATAAAACTTGATCCAAGTCCGTTTCCACATACTACTAAAATTTTCTTCATGATTTAGTCCTCCTCAGAATATGGTTCAATGATTGTTTCGATTTCTGTTACAGAGCTTGCCTCTAGCAAACGTGTGACATCTGCTTGATTTCCTAAAAGATTCGTCAGTTGGCTTAGCGCTTTTAGATGCGTTATTTGATCAATGGCTGCAAGAACAAAAAACAGACGTACTTCTTTATCTTGTGGAAATAAAACAGGTTCTTCTAATTTCAAAATACTCATTCCTAGTTGAAGTACACCGTCTTCCGGTCGTGCGTGTGGAATCGCCACATCTGGCATTAAGACAATATATGGACCATGAGACTCAACGTTTTGAATCATCGTTTCGATATACGCTGGTTGAATTTTCTTTTCAAGTAGTAAAGGACTTGCTGCCACTCGAATGGCATCCATCCATGATTCCACTCGTTGGTGTATCTGTATTTGGTTTGTTGTGATTAAATCATTTAGCACCGGTTGCCCTCCTTGTAGCAGTTTTGGTTGTCTTGGATATAACAGCTGATTTAATTCCTGTCGTAACGCTGATTCACTTTGGATTGTTGCATGTTGTTTGATGACAGCAATCAAATCCTCCAATTGAATTTCATCTGATTGGTTTCGTTTTAGAAAACGCTGCTCCACCGACCGTCTTAATGTAATTTGCTCAAAACGTGTCGGCAAGGTAGGTACAAGCATGACATCTGCCTGCAAATGAATACTCTCTTCTAACGGAACTGTCGTAAAAATCACATCGATAATTTCCACGAATTGACCCACTTCACGTTGTGACACCGGTGGTAAAAATACAATCTCAGGAAATTGATTTTTTAGAATGTAATCGAGCATATGCGATACACTAATCCCACTTGGACAGACAACAATTGCTTTTAGCTTTTTATCCAATTGCTCTCCTTGCTGATTTAGATGTGTGGCAAAGTGAAGCGTATAATACATAATTTCGACATCTGGTATGTCTTGATTCATCAACTTGCGGAATGGTTCTAACGCTTTCGATACAAGAACATGTAATACTTGGTGTTCTTCCATGACATACCGCTTTAATTCTGATGATGATTCCAAGCCTGAATAGAGGCGCTGCATCGTAGCTTTGGAGTGAAGTACTAACTTTTCACAAAGAGCCTCTTTTTCGATAATGAAAGTGCAAGAAATCGTCTCAAAATGAGTAATCACCTCATGCATGATTTTGAAAAGACGAGCATGAAGATCTTTTTGAATTTCCTCTTCCACCTTCGGACCACTTTGGATAAGGAGATCTAACGTATCAACAAATAATGTCCGTTCTTCGAAATAAGAAATGAGAGTTGAATCAATGTTCTTCACGAACAGCGGTTCTTCACTGGGTACAACTTCCTTGATAGCTATTGATCGACCTAACATCAAAAAATAAGATAGTTTCTCTCGATGCTCTTCTACAAATTGAAATTGTTGTTCTGCTTCATATGATTCAATGTGTTGTTTCGCTTTAATTAAACGCTCTGACCAATCATCAATGATCATAGACATCAAATCGTTTTTCGTAGAAAGTCGAATTAATCGCTCAATCGCTCGGTACATATACAAATAAATCGTTTGTAGATGCCCATAGAAGTGATATCCATCTTTTCGAGAATAATTGAGTGTAATCCCAAATTGAACCGCGTCTTTTTTCACGGCGTTTAAGCTTTCTTGCACTGTAAACTTCGATACATTTAACAACTGCTGATAATGAACGGAAGATACAAAATCTTTTTCCACCATCGTATAGAATGTGATCAACAACTCACGTTCTTCTTCCGAAAAGATTAATTCAGCTTTCTCTAATTTCTCTCCAATTCCCTTATCAGATGGAATCGTCAAAATCGGTCCATTCACATCAATCAACGGTAATTGATGATATCCAAGCCATTCTTGAATACGTTCGATTTCATACTCTAAAGTTCGTTTAGAATACGGTAAGATTGTTAATAAAAATGGAATTTGTACGATTTCTTCATGAAGCATCACATGAAGGATTCGTTTACTTTTTTCGTTCAGCAACATAAGTGGAGGCCTCCTACGCATTCAGTATAAAACGAAAACACCATCTTTTTGTAAGCGTTTACGATTGATGTTTGTTCTTGCTATTAACAAAAAACTGTCTCTAATTCTTGAGAACAAAAAAACACTCATTCGTCACATGAGTGTTTTACAAGCGATTTAATTTTTATTTATATTTTACTATAATAAGCCAAATACCCTGTTCTATACCGAATAAATATTCTTCAGATTGATAGTCTTCACTCTTTTACTAACTCATAAAATTGATACGTATTCTTCCCAGACGACTTAGCGGCATATAGCGCAACATCCGCCTGTTGTAATAAGGCCTGCAACTCTGGACGGAACGCAGTGTCATACATCACGATTCCGATACTCGTCGACACGCGGTAGTCCGTTTCCCACTCACTTAACGCAGTGACGATCCGCTCTGCGAGTCGTTCCCACCCTGCCTTTGAATCCGAATGACCGAAATGGAGGATGAATTCATCACCGCCTAGTCGGACGGCCATCGCGTCGTCTTGTTCGCGGACGAACTGTCGCAAGCGTTGTGCGACCTCTTGCAGGACGATGTCCCCCGTCTCGTGTCCATAGACGTCATTGACCTGCTTAAAGCCATCGAGATCAAGGAAGAAGACGGCCCCTGTCTGCCCGGGATGCTCCTCGAACTGCTTCGTTAAGTACCGTCGATTATGCAGTCCTGTCAACGCATCCTTCCAAGCATGACGCTCAAGCTCCAAATAGTACAAGAAGAGTCGGACGATCCGTTGCAACAGCTGAACATTCTTCTGTTCATACAAGCTGACCCGATTATTGATCGCACATAATGTGCCGAACGTCTCCCCGCTCGTCAAGACGATTGGAATACCCAAGTAGGACCGGACGTGAGCGTCCTCCAAACCCTTTCGCCAGTCGCCGAGTTGTTCCGCGTTCGGAATATCTTCGAGCACGACCGGCTGTCTCGCTTCGAAATCAATCAGCTTACATAACGATTGGTTCAATTCAATCTGCATGCCTTCCACCATCGGGATATCTGCTTTGTCGTTCGCAATCTTCAACATCCGTTGTTGTCCTGCTTCGATCGCTGATAAATAAAGCATCTGCTCGGGTAGAATTTCTTTCGCAAAATCGAGGACATCATCTGCCAATTCATCAAAATTTTGATACATCTTCAAGTCTTCAAATGGTTGATTCATACAGCACCTCATTTCGAAGTCATCTTCTGCAGCGTCTCTGATTTGAAAAACGAAAAGGTTACATTTATTACCACTTTCTCTTTTGACTATCGTTTAAACCTGTTTTTGTAAAAAACGTTCGATGGTCCTAATTCTAGTCCTAAATGAGAAAGATTATCATTTTTTTATTTTCGTATAGTTTATAGAAGGTAAAAATTCGGACAGCCATTTGGCTGGAAATGAGCGTTGCGTCTTCTAAAATCGTCTGCTATCATTCTCGGTGAACATGACAATGATAATCATTATCACTTATTAAGAACAGATGACTCAGATAGAACTACATAATCCATCTGCTACTTAATCCGTGATCCATGCGTTATCAAATTAACAAGAGGAGCTGAATCATCATGGGGAAATGGAAAACACCACTCGTCGTGAGTTCGCTTGCTGTCTTACTGGCGGCATGCGGGAACGCAGGAGAAGCAGACACGAAGAAGGACGCGGAAGCACCGAAGACGGTCAAAATCAAGGACGCACACGGAACGGTCAACGTCCCGATTGATCCGAAGAAGGTCGTCGCACTCGACAACCGGACATTCGAGACGCTTGCCGCATGGGACGTCGAACTTGCAGCAGCACCAGTCGGACTGCTCCCGGCTGAGTCACCGTATGCGAAAGACAAGGATATAGTCGATGTCGGCATGCACTTCGAACCGAATCTCGAAGCGATCGCTGGTGTTAATCCGGACGTCGTCATCGTCGGACAACGTTTCGCTGATCATTATGAAGACATCAAAAAACTCGTTCCGAACGCCGCTGTCATCGACCTTGACATCACTTTACCGGAAGACTCCGGTACACCAGGTGAGTTACTCGTCAAAGGACTTGAAGATACGACTGAAACACTCGGACAGATCTTTGATAAAAAACAAGAAGCGGATCAGCTCGTGACGACGCTCGAGCAATCGATCAAAGACGTTAAAAAATCATATAACGGACAGGACAGCATCATGTCGGTCATCGTCTCAGGTGGCGATATCGGTTTCTCGGCTCCGATGAGTGGACGTGTCTTCGGACCGATGTATGATTTGTTCGACTGGAAACCAGCCCTCGAAGTCAAACAAAAATCAGGTAACGACCAAGGGGACGAAGTTTCGGTCGAAGCGATCGCTCAAAGTAACCCGGACTGGTTACTCGTCCTTGATCGTGACGCACCACTTGGAAACGCAGAAGGTGCCGTACCGGCGCAAGACGTCATCGACCGTGCGCCTGCCCTGCAGAAAACAAAAGCAATCAAAGACGACAACATCGTCTACGCACCGAAAGATACGTACTTGAATGAATCGATTCAGACGTACTCGGAATTCTTCACTGACATCGCGAAAGCGCTCGAGAAGTAATGGCACACGCACAGCAACAAATGAATGGAAGAGTTGAGCCACCCGCTCGACCTTCCTTTTCTGTCGTTTGGACGAAGCCGTTCGTCTTGACCTTATGTCTCGTCTTAGCGCTCGCAACCGCGTCCCTCTTCACAGGCGTCTACGAACTGCGGAGTGCCGCGAACGATTTCGATATGTTCTGGATCACACGTGTTCCACGGACACTCGCCTTGATGCTGACCGGTGCTGCGATGGCGATGGCTGGACTCGTCATGCAACTGATCACGCAAAACCGCCTCGTTGAACCGACGACGACAGGAACGATCGAATGGGCTGGACTCGGATTGTTAGCCGTTTACTTACTCGTTCCGGCACCGTCATTGATGATGCGGATGAGCGGAGCCATCGTGTTTGCGTTCATCGGGACGATGGTCTTCTTCTGGTTTCTCCGTTCAGTCCGATTGCGGTCATCGTTGATCGTTCCGATCATCGGTCTGATGCTCGGAGCCGTCATCTCCGCGATTTCGACGTTCCTCGGGTTGTTCTTCCGTGCCAGCCAAGCGATCGAAGGCTGGTTCGTCGGCTCGTTCGCGTCCGTCCAAATCGGTCGCTACGAATATCTCTGGATCATCATCGGTGTCACGGTCTGTATCTTCTTTCTCGCGAGTCGCTTGACGCTCGTCGGACTCGGCGAAGACATTGCGACGAGTCTTGGCGTCAACTACAATCGGCTGATGCTGATCGCGACCGGGCTGATTGCCCTATCCGTCGGTGTCGTCGCGACCGTCATCGGCAATCTGCCCTTCCTCGGCTTGATCGTTCCGAACATCGTCTCGATGTTTCGCGGTGACGATCTCCGTAGTAATCTGCCGTGGGTCTGTCTGATTGGGATGGCGACGATTTTAATCAGTGATTTGATTTCACGCACGATCATCCGTCCGTTTGAGCTACCGGTCTCCTTGATTCTCGGAACGGTCGGGGCAGCCGTCTTCATCATCATTCTGTTACGTCGACGGAAGACTGGAGGTGTCAGATGAGTACCGCGATTAGACAACAGGAACATACACGAATTCAACCGAGCGTTACACGTGAAACCAATCGCCAGGCGTCTGCGTTTCAGTCGAAAAGACTCGAGCGCCGCTACTGGATTCTCCTAATCCTGTTCCTCAGCGGCGGAGTGCTCAGTACGATCGGTCTCTTGCTCTACAACAATCCGGTTCCGTTTGATTCTCCGTCCTTTTGGCCGGTCGTCGAACGCCGGATCACCGCCGTCATCACGATGGCGATCGCAGCAATTTGCCAAAGTCTCGCGACCGTCGCCTTTCATTCGGTCACGAGTAACCGGATCATCACACCGTCCCTGCTTGGTTTTGATGCTCTCTACTCGACGATCCAAACATCGATGATCTTTTTCTTCGGTGCGGGAGCACTCGTCGGCTTTACCGGCACGAGCGCCTTTTTGACACAGGTCGCAATCATGCTCGCGATGAGCCTCTTATTATACGGATGGTTGTTGTCCGGAAAATACGCGAACCTGCAGCTGATGTTGCTCGTCGGAATCATTCTCGGCACGGGTCTGAACTCGCTGTCGTCATTCATGCGAAAGATGCTTGCACCGTCCGAATTCGATATCTTACAAGCACGATTATTCGGTTCGGTCACGAATGCCGACGCGTCCTACTTCCCGATTGTCATTCCAGTCGTCCTCATCGTCGGTCTGTTGCTCTTCTTCTCGTCAAGACGACTCAACGTCGTCGCACTCGGTAAAGAGGTCGCGACATCGTTCGGCGTCAACCATCGTGGCAGTGTCATCTACTTCTTAATTCTGATTTCACTCCTGATGTCGATGTCGACGGCATTGATTGGACCGTTGACGTTCTTCGGCTTTTTAGTGGCGACACTCAGTTATCAGGTCGCTGCGACGTACGATCATAAATACGTCTTCCCGATGGCATTCGCGATTGGTTTCTTCGTTTTGACGACTGCCTATTTCTTCATGTATCACATTTTCAACACGCCAAGCGTCGTCTCCGTCATCATCGAACTGTTCGGCGGACTGATATTCCTTATCGTGTTGCTTAGAAAGAGGTCCCTATGATATCACTTGAACAAGTTAAAAAATCGTATACGGATGAGGTCCGAATCGGTCCAATCGACTTAACGATTCCTAAAGGCGGATTCACGGCGTTGATCGGTCCAAACGGTGCCGGTAAGTCGACGACGTTGATGATGATCGGTCGTTTGCTTGATCTCGATGACGGACAGATCGAAGTCGCTGGTATGGATGTGACGAGTAGCAAATCGAAAGACTTAGCGAAGATCATCACCATCCTGCGGCAGGAAAATCATTTCGTGACCCGGCTGACAGTCCGGCAGCTCGTCGGCTTCGGACGTTTCCCCTACTCAAAAGGTCGCTTGACGGCTGACGATGAGACGATCATCTCGAAATACATCGATTTTCTCGAGTTGACATCGCTTGAGAACCGCTACCTCGACGAATTATCGGGCGGGCAGCGGCAACGGGCATATGTCGCGATGGTACTCTGTCAGGAAACGGAATACATTCTACTCGACGAACCCCTCAATAATCTTGATATCGCCCGCTCGGTCCAGATGATGGGTTATCTGCGACACGTCGCTGATACGTTCGGACGGACGATCATTACCGTCTTGCACGATATCAATTTTGCTGCGAAATACGCAGACCACATTTGTGCGATGAAGGACGGACAAATCGCCGCCTTCGGAACGGTCGCCGAAGTCATGGATGAAGCGCTATTATCCGAGATCTTCGAGACCCATCTTGAGATCATCGAAGGTCCATACGGTCCGATTGCTGTCTATTGATACTTTATATAGAAATGAGGAATGAATGATGCAGATCGATTGGCTACCCCTAGAACAGGTAACGCAAGAAGGAGAACACACTTACACGTTTCACTTGAAACGTCCAGATGGTTTCGTTTGGGAAGAGGGCGCCCATACGCATATGGCGCTAGAAGGGTTTAATGCAGGCGAAAAGCCGAACCGCAGTCTGATTCGGCACATGTCGATCTCGACGCTCCCTCATGAAGAAACGATCGGCATCACGACGCGGATCAAACCGGAATGTTCCGTCTTTAAGGAGACACTTCGGCAGCTGAAAATGGGTGAGAAGATTGCTTTGTTTAAGACGCACTCGAATATTCCGCTACGCCGGGAAAATCGTACGGTGTACTTACTGTCAGCCGGCGTTGGTCTGGCAACGTTTCGTCCGATCATCTTGCAACATCAGGCTGATAGAAGTGGCATTCCGCACATGCACTCGTTGAACGTCGATTCTGCGCAAACTGAACTATTCAAAACTCAGCTTCCTTCGCATGAGCAGTTTAGCCCGGCTTATGTTGAGAGTCGCGCTGCCTACTACGATGCTGTCAAAGCGATGACAGAGGACAAGGAAGGGTTATTTTACATCGTTGGTAGTGATGAATTTCTCCGTGACACGATTAATGTGTTGCAGGCTGCTAACATTCCGGCAGCACAGATCATGATTGATAAACGTCAGGACCAGCGAGATACGTTTTTAGCATAAGGTACCAATGATTAGACTTCAGGATTGACTGGAGTCTTTTTGTTTTCTCAAAATAAAGAATTGGTATGTTATCTGTAAATATTTGTTATGATAAGTGCATCAACTGACTTTTGGAGGGTTGCTTATGAATTTTGTATTTGATCTCGACGGCACAATTTGTTTTAAAGGCGAACCGATGTCTCAAGACATCGTACAGGCGCTTCATGCAGTCGAGGACGACGGACACCGTGTGATTTTTGCTTCAGCACGTCCTATCCGTGACATGCTACCCGTCATTCATCCTTCATTCCACGACCATATCTTAATCGGCGGAAACGGATCGTTGGTCGCATCGGAACAAACAATCGTTCAGTCCAAATCGTTCGACGATCGTGAGCTTTCTTCTATCACAGAATTACTCGACAAGCATAAAGCCACATATTTAATCGATAGTGATTGGGATTATACATATAACGGACCACAAGACCATCCCATCCTGAACAATCTAGATCCGGCTAAGACGGCACAAAATGTTCCGCTAGCTCACCATGATCGAATCATAAAAATTCTCATTTTGAGTGCCAACAATCTGAAATCCTTAGAAAACGAGCTACTTCGAATGGATGTCGTTGTTCATTATCATGGATCGGAACAAGTATTGGATATCAGTCCGACCAGCATCAATAAACGGACTGCTTTACAATCACTCGGTATCGAGAGCGAGGGGTACATTGCTTTTGGGAATGACGCGAATGATATCGAGCTATTCAAAGGAGCACAATATGCGGTCATGATCGGAAGCCATAAATCACTCCGTTTTTACGCAGATCACACCATTGACTCCACCAGTCATTTAGAATCTCACATAGTCGAACAAATCAGGCATCTAAGCCAAAAATACGTCTATTCCACGTCGTATTCCTAAATAACGCCTGGTGAAATTTTCGGATCAATAGTTACTCATCCAAAGAGGAATACGATGGGTAAGAACAATCCGCCCATCAGGAGCATTCCTAATACGACAACGAGACTCGATTTGAAAACCGACAGCGTTTGTTCTTCTAGTGGCTTAAATCGTTTTACGGGAATGAGCATGGTCAATGAAGCAACGACTAATGCCATTGGCTCAAGAATCGTTCGGCTCACTGAAAAGAAAATATCGATCATTAAAAAGACATGTAATACAAAGAAAAATCCCAATAAGCGAATGATCATGGCTTTATTCATATGTACTCCTTCATGGCTACTATATATTTGATTTGTTTCATGAAACAGAATGCCCTCTAATTATAGTGCTCCACAGAATAATTTTGGAAACGCATTCAAATAACTGGTGATTTGGTATCGTTGTAAGTCATACTGACAGTAGATATTAGAAAAGGAGTGTTGAAGATGGAATACAAAAAGGGACTCGAAGGCGTCATTGCCGCTGAAACACAAATCGGTTTAGTCGATGGAACGTTAGGTCACCTTATCTATCGCGGACACTGGGCAAAGGAACTCGCATTATCCTATTCATTCGAAGAAGTAGCGTATTTCATCTGGAATGGTGAATTCCCGACTGAAGCGGAATTGGTCACGTTCAAAGAGCAGATGACGAGCTACCGTGAACTTCCTTCTTATATTAAGACGATTCTCGATACATTGCCGAACGAGATGGATGTCATGAGTACGATGCGAACAGCAATCTCGGCACTCGGTACACCCGCTTTCGCTTGGCCACCGACAATCGATCAAGCGATGCACATAACAGCACTCTTACCAACGATCATCGCCTATAAATATCAAAAAAATCAAGGTGCTGACTTCATCGAACCGAATCCGGAACTTGATCACGTCGCGAATTATATCTATATGATCAAAGGACAATTGCCGAGTGAAGTTGAGATCAAAGCGCTGACGGCGTATCTGATCCTAACGATTGAACACGGTATGAATGCTTCGACGTTTGCTTCCCGTGTCGTCGTCTCGACGGAATCGGAAATGATTTCTGGCGTCTGTGCCGCGATCGGATCAATGAAAGGACCGCTTCATGGTGGTGCTCCGTCAGAAGTCATTGAGATGATTGATGAAATCGGAACGATCGACAACATCGAACCGTGGATCCGGAACAAGTTAGAGAAAGGTGAAAAACTGATGGGCTTTGGTCACCGCGTCTACAAAACACGCGATCCGCGTTCAGAAGCCTTAAAAGTCGTCTCAAAGGATCTCGCACAAGAGAGCGATTGGTTCAACCTGATTACACAAATGGAGCAAACAGCAATCGATTTACTCGAGGAATACAAACCGGGTAGAAAACTGTATACGAATGTTGAATTCTTCGCGGCAGCCGTCTTAAAAGGACTCGACATTCCGAAAGAACTGTTCACACCGACGTTCACCTCTAGCCGTATCATTGGCTGGACGGCACACATCCTCGAACAATCGCAAGACAACCGGATCTTCAGACCACAATCGTCCTATACAGGGCAGATGCCGGAACAAGCAGCTAAGTTTTAATTAGTCTCTAGTTACGATCAAAAAATGGACCGATGCCTGACATCGGTCCATTTGCTATGGCGTTTTAATTAACAATTGTTTCTAATGAGAAATCTAACACTTCCACTTCACACCCTGCCGCTTCTACATCCGGGCTACACGCATACGGTCCAATCTTCAAATTGGTCACGTCATGTAAGTGTGCGATTCGGAGTTGCTCTTTGTGCTCTCCTGTTACGTGATACAACGTGACGTCTTGATTGAGGTAGTGGAGTTCAAAGACAAGCGGTGCGTCAAACAGCGTATTGTCGACATCCCGACACGACCAGTCCGAGTACCCGAAGCTCGTCACGACGGCACCGAGATGTGATGGACCATCCGGAATGAACTCAGCCGAGACCTTCACCCAGTGATCGTCGTTCACATAAAGCAAAATCCCTGCTTGATCATATGTCGCATTCGGATTTAATTTTACTTCGATTCGGCACTTGAACTCTCCTTCCGGTGCATCCTGCAACAGTGCATGCCCCGTCAGACGGTTAAACTGATAATGAGTATTGCGCCAAAAATCCGTATCCGGATCCGTCATGAAGCGTAATGGTGTTTCCTGTTCGATACGTGTCGGTCGATTGATCCACTTCATTGATAATATCCTCCCTCTTAACGTCCTCTTAACTTCCGTAACTTTCGATAGCCACGAATGAGCATATCGAGCATACAATCCCTCCTATTTTCTATGAACCCTTAGACTACTTGGCGAAGTCGTTGCATATCCTTATTCAATGCTGATCGTTTCAAACGTCTGTTCCGTATTAAGTATTGCACATCTGACCGGTTATCGTACATAAGTTGGATATGGAAATAATTGATATATTCAAGAATTGCGAATACATATAATAACAAGGCAAGTTGTGTTCCGGAGACGGGAAGCTCAGATCGGAAACGCATCCAATCGATTCCGAACGCACACGCTGTCAGGACGATCAACGCCAGATTGATGACACGACAGTGACGTAATCGTCGGACGACGGGTACCGGGGTGACTGACGTTCCTTCCTTCTTCAGACGCCTTGACTTGCTGTACCAATACCAAGCTCCTTGAATCAACAACAGCTCAAACAAAAACAGTGACATCCAAAAGGCACTGAGTTCAAATAACTGCAGTCGTGGAAAGACACGATTACCAAACCAACTCAGCGGTAAAATCGTGACGACCGTGAACAACTCCCCTCGGTACAGATAGGCGAGTCGTTCCGCAACGAGCTGCTTCATGGCGTCACCCATTCGATTCGAAACTTACTTCCTGGACCAAGCTGTGCAATCAATGGTTGATCGATCTCGATCACGCGTCCGAGAACGTTGACCCGCTCATCTGCCGACAAATTACGTTTCGTGATTTGAACCTCGCCCGCGTATCGCCCGTATTTTTCATTATCGATCGTGATCGTTCCAAGCGGACGGGCAGACGGATCTTGCGGTGTTAGATCGATCGTCGACGGCTTCATCCGCGACTCGACGGATCGAATGACATCCCGCGCCGGATCAA
This sequence comes from Exiguobacterium acetylicum, assembly GCF_019890935.1. Classification (NCBI taxonomy): domain Bacteria; kingdom Bacillati; phylum Bacillota; class Bacilli; order Caryophanales; genus Exiguobacterium; species Exiguobacterium acetylicum. Next base: position 1,339,793 of record NZ_CP082333.1, on the reverse strand, counting down.
ACCGATTCGTTTCCGTCTCCCGTTGTGCTTGCTGTCCGTTCGCGAGTGCCCGCAGTACGATAATTCCGTCTTGCTCTGCTTCGAATTGCCGAATCGTCGCCTCCGTCAATCGTGGATCCCCAACAAGAATTCGATCAACGGTCGATTGTAAGTCGATGTAACTGGCGAACGGTGCCGCATTTCGGTGTTCTTCAAGTGTTGGTAACGTCTCAAACAACGGTCCACGGAGTGTCTCGTCACCCGGTATGAACGCTTGAACCCGTAATCCTTGCGTCTGCAACCAGGCATTCTTTTTGTCAAACCATGTCCGGTCGAGTCCCGTTTCCGGTCGTGGATAAAAATTATGCCACGCTTCCGTTCGATCGATTCGCAGACCATGTGCCTTCATCTCGGTCAATTCGTCTGCTGTTAACGTACTGGCGTTCAGCGCAACCATCATTTGGTTCGATAACGTTGCGATTTGCTGCGGACTGATGCCGTAATCAAGACGCAGTCCAGTCACACCCCAGTCCGTTAGCGTCGCTGCCGTCTCCCATGTCTTCCCAAGTGTCGCGAGCGACGCTGGTGCGATGTCCGCTACGAGTTCGAATCCGAGCTCACGTGCTAAGCGACCGAGCGCTTGCAAGCGTTCGACGTACAGTGAAGAATCGTCCTCGGGAATATGTAGCGATGTAAAGAGCGACGTAAAGCCAACAGCGCGCATCCGCTGTAGCCACTCGCTCGTCTCGTCTGTGATCGGTTCACTTAAATAGATTGATAATCCTTTCATCGACTCACTCCTTCTCTTCTCTACTTAGAGAAAAAGCAGCTGATTCCTTCTTTTGAGAAGGATTCAACTGCTGGTCAACACCTTAAATACCGTCTGCCATCTCTTCTTTGAAACCGAACCAATACGTGAACAGGAATCCTGCCGCGTACGAGATGACGAGACCACCGATGTACGTCAAGTACATTCCGTTGTCGATCAACGGTGTCAATGACAAACCGGATACGCCCACTCCAAGCGCCGTCGTCTTCATCGTTGCTTGGAAGGCACCACCGACTGCTGCGCCGAGACATGCCGTTACGAACGGACGACCGAGCGGCAACGTAACACCGTATAACAGCGGTTCACCGATTCCAAGGAAACCGACCGGAATCGCACCTTTAATGATGTTACGCAGGCGCGGATTGCGCGTCTTGACGAAAATCGCCATTGCCGCCCCGACTTGACCCGCTCCTGCCATCGCAAGAATCGGTAAGAGTGGCGTGTTGCCAATCGTGTTCAAGAACTCGAGATGGATTGGTGTCAGTCCATGGTGGAGACCGACCATGACGAGTGGTAGGAAGAAGCCGGCCAGTACTGCCCCGGCGAGTGGTCCACCGACCTCAAGTACGGCATTGATTGCTTTCATGATACCGTCTGACAGCAGTCCAGCAACCGGCATGATCGCATAGAGCGAGGCAAATCCGACAATCAGCACCGTCAACAATGGCGTAAAGATGATATCGATCGATGCGAGCATGAAGCGACGGATGTGTTTCTCAAGATAGGTCATCAGCCAAGCGGCGAAGATGACACCAAACAATCCGCCCCTGCCCGCAACGAGCGGTTCCCCGTAAATCGTGATATCCGCAAGCACGGGGTTGAATAGAATCCCACCAGCGATTGCCCCGAGCACCGGCGTACCGCCGAACTCCTTCGCCGTGTTCCACCCGACGAGGATTGCGAGATATAAAAAGACCGTCCCACCGATCAGTAGTAAAATCTGCATCCATGTCTGTGTTTCATCAACACCCGCATTTTTTGCGAAGTTCGCACCACCGTTAATGATACCGGAAGCAACAAGACCCGGAATGAGCGGAATGAAGATGTTCCCGATTCGGCGCAAGAAGCGTTTGAACGGAGACTGTTGTTTTGCTTTTACTTTTTGCCGTTCGACGGCTGCCCGTTCTTCTGGCGTCAAGTTCGGATCAACGGACTCTTCCCCGATTGCGAGTCCTGTTTCGCGACTTAAGTGGTCGGCTACCCGATTGACCGTTCCCGGACCGACGACGATTTGTAACGTCTCGTCATCGATGACCCCCATGACCCCATCAATCCGTTTTAACGCATCGATATTTGCTTGCGTCGGATCCTTTAACGATAAACGAACCCGCGTCATACAGTGCGCAAGCTGCCGGAGATTATCTTTTCCACCGACGTGCTCAAGAATCGCGTGTGCCAGCACTTCTTCCTTCTTCATCGTGTTTCCCCCTTAGAGTGCGTCTCGGACAAATCCGTTCGCTTGCTGTAATCGTTCGACGGCTTCCGCATGCGGAACATTCGCGAGAATCATGACGATCGCCGTCTTGACGTGCCCGTGCGCTTCACTAAAGACACGCTCCGCCGTTACGGCATCGACTCCTGTTGCCTCACAAATCATCCGCTTCGCCCGAATCTCCAATTTTTCGTTCGTTGACTGGACGTCGACCATCAGGTTTTGATAGACCTTACCGACACCGATCATCGCTGCTGTCGAAATCATGTTCAAGACGAGCTTTTGTGCCGTTCCAGCCTTTAGTCTTGTTGACCCCGTCAAGACTTCCGGACCTGTTTCGACTTCGATCGCATAACGCGCGTGCCCACTGATGACCGCATCCGTGTTGCAAGAAATCGCTGCCGTCACCGCTCCGACTTCCTTCGCGTAATCAAGCCCGCCGATGACATACGGCGTCCGACCGCTTGCTGCGATCCCGATGACTGTATCACGTGCTTCTAGCTGGAGCGCTTTCAAATCGTCGACGGCAAGCGTCCGACTATCCTCTGCTCCCTCGACCGCCTTGATTAACGCGCGTTCGCCGCCAGCAATCAAACCAACGACCATGTCTGGTGAGACCCCGAACGTCGGCACACATTCTGCCGCATCAAGAATCCCGAGCCGTCCGCTCGTACCGGCACCGATGTAAATCAAGCGTCCTCCGTTTTTGAATGATGCAATGACATGTTTGACGACTTCCGCGATGACAGGAATTTGTTCCCGAATGACCGTCGCGACCGTTTGATCCTCAGCGTTCATCACCCGTAAGACATCTTCGACTGTCATCTCATCGAGTTGCATCGTCTGTTCATTTCGACGTTCCGTTGCTAATTGATCTAACATCTGCTTCACCCTTTCTCTTCCCTCCCTTTATTATACAATTAAGAAATTTTAATTCAATATTATTTATTCAATTTTGAAATTAAATTTCGATATATAAAAATAAGGTTTTGTCCTTCTTTTTCAGACTCGGTCTCTTGATTTCCTGCTTGTCGTAATTTCCTCATTCGCAAAGTCCAGTAACGCAGACATTCGCTCCCGACCAATCGTCGCGACGAGTAATGGGATGCGTGGTCCGTAAGATTGATTGATCGTTAGTTGATAGAGCAGCGTCGCATAGTGTTTCTGCAGGCGAAGCGTCTCCTTTTTTTCAGCTTGCCGTGTCAAACGGTAAAAGGCAGAGAGGATGTCTTCATCCGATCGGAGAGCAACGACGAATTGTTGGATCCAGTCCTGTTCCGTTCCCGTCAGTTGCGCATGTAGTTCATAATTCGGAACAGAACTGATATGAAGTTCCCGCTCCGGACACCATTGCGTAACGAAAGTACGAGCACGGTCAATCTGTTGAGGCGGAACGCTCGCGCAAAACACATTTTCAATCAAATCAGGGTCAAAACCAACCATCGGACCAATCATCGTCAACTGCGTAAACGAAACAAGATGAGCAGTTCCACGATGACTCCAACGCAGACTTTGCTGAATGTCTTCGGATTGACGCGATGAGTGTGCGACAAAACGCTCGAACTCACTGTAATTGCGTAACACATCTTCATCGATCCCGATATGAAAGGCGTGATTCGGACGATGTTTCGCAAATAAGAACAGAAGAATGCTCGGTGGATAGACGGCGAGTAGATCTTGCGGAGTCAAGACACCACCGCTTGAACTCGACATTTTTTTCGACTCCCCTTTTAGACGAATGAATTCATAAGGGAGATAGAGCGGTGCCGGCTGTTGAAATATTTCTTGCGCAATCCGGGACGAAACCGTGTAACTTCCGTTTGCTGCCGAATGATCCTTTCCACCCGGCTCGAAATCGACTCCTTCATGTGCCCATCGCATCGCCCAGTCGACTTTCCAGTTCAATTTCATCCGATGTTCCGTCCACATATCGACCGTTGCCATATGACCACATCGACAGCTGTAATGGTACGTGGCTTCAGCTTCATCGAACGCATCGATGGTAGTGGCGTCGGTTCCACAAGCAGCACAATAGACGGTCGCCGGGTAAAACGCTGCTCGCTCATCATCGGATCCTGCCGCTGTCTTATGGTCGATCAAGATGTTATAAATCGCGTGACGATGGCGAAACGCGTGGATGATTTGTTCAGCATAAATGCCAGACGTATAGGCTTCGTGTTGATAACGGTAGTCTGGTGTGATCTCGAATGCTGTCAGCATCGTTTCGAATTGCTGTTCAAAGTACGTCGCGTAACTCATGTCGGATCGATCCGGTGCCGGAACGGCGTTATAAGGCATCCCGATGTATCGAGTAAATGCTTGATCGACATCCGCGGGTACTTTGCGGAAGCGATCGTAATCGTCCCATGAAAACAAAAAGCGGACATCTTTACCGAGGTCTCGCAGCGCACGCGCAACGAAGTACGTCGTGACGACTTCTCGAAAATTGCCGATATGAACGGGACCTGATGGACTGATCCCGGCAGCACAGACGTATGTCTCTTTACCTGGCTGACGCTCGATGATGGTTCTTGCAGTGTGTTCTGCCCAGTGCATGATGATTCCTCCAGTAGTAGACAAAAAGCTGATTTTCGCCCGTTAGTTGCCTAAAGGACGAGAATCAGCTTCCCGTGGTACCACCTTTGTTCGTCCGCCTGTCACCAGACGAACCTTCACATGTACAATCATACATGCTCTCGATAATGGGAGAACCCATCGTAGCATCATCCATATCGGAATCCGTACGAAGCTCGGAGGCTTTTTTCAGAGAGAAACCCGGTCATCCGCTCTCACCATCTCGGACTCGCTTGGCACCGTCAATTTCTTCCTACTCTTCTCGTCATTGCCTTGATTATGTAATTTTGATTAGCATACAGATTCATCCAGTTCATTGTCAATTCTTTTTTGAAAGATAAGGGGATACAAGATAAAACTTTATTTTGAGTTTCGATGGTGAAAATCATCGAATTCAAACAGTGATTGTATCATTCCCACCCTGGAAGTGGTCGTGGTTGCTCTTCAACGAAGGCACGATATCCATCGAAGCTCAGTCCTTGACGTTGCGGATTATGGTTACGAATCAACGGATCACCTGTCTCGTCCTCGTTCTGCCAAAAACGATGTTCCGTTTGAAAGACCATGATCGACGAATACTGGAATCGCTCTGCCATTAGATATTCTCGAACCGATTGCATCACTTGTTCAAAGCGCGAATCCGAGTCGTAGCTACTGCCAAGACGTTCTTTTTCTTGTTTCCCTTCGAAAATCTTAACCGAGAAATACGCATCCCTTTTCGCCATCGGATACTCGATTTCAACGCGAACCGAGTCGACGAAGCGGATTGGTCGAGGTTTGCTCACTTCTTCTTCGGAATTGTAGTCCTCTACATAATAATCATTCGTTGCAATCGAGAAGTCCTTAAACTCCCAGAACATATCGCCTTGCGAAATGATCGCATACTCGAGGAACGTGCCGAAGTTCTGTCCAATCGGGTCAGTCTCCTCTGTCGATAACTCATGAAACATCCAGTGCATATACGGTGTCTCATCCGTCTTCGCATCTTCCGTCTGGATCAAGACATATCCTTCGTTCATTTCGCCAATCATCAAGAAGTGATCATAGTCTTCATCGATCAGGTCGTCCTCTTTAGCCTGGATCGTCATTTCAATGACTTTTTCAAGCGGATAGAGCTCGATGCCGAGACCTTGAATCATGAACAACTCCGCTCCGTCATGTAAACGGAGGAATGTTTTGTATTCACTTGGTAACGTTAGGTTGAACTGTGTTTCAAATGACTGAATCGCCTGTTCCGTCACCGGGTCATTCAAATTGAACTGAGCGACTCCAGTGTCGTATCGTCGCTGAATAAAGGTCGACCCGTGATTGATTTTTTGTGATAAGACTTCAAGTACCGCTTCGATTTGGTTCATTTCTTTCATGCGTCCCATCCTTTTCATCTTCGCATTCGTGAATGTTATGACTTCACCCTATACACCATACCATTTTTTCGATTATTTGGTGTATTCTCCCATACTCATTCTGTGGTATTCTCGTTCTAATATCGTTCGGAAAATTGTATTCGAAGAGGTGACCCATGTCTAAATCATCATCGATGTTACTCATATTACTCGCTGCGATCTTTTGGGGCACGACGGGGACCTCACAAGCCTTTGCGCCGAATGATGCACATCCGATCGCGATTGGTGCCGTTCGTCTGGCTGTCGGTGGACTGTTCTTACTCTGTCTCGTTCTCTTCAAAGGAAAGCTGACGTTACGAGACTGGCCGTTGCGGACGATTTTACTCGCTGCCGTCAGCATGGCGGCTTACCAGCCGCTGTTCTTCTCGGCTGTTTTGATGACCGGTGTCGCCGTAGGTACCGTCGTCGCGATCGGTAGCGCGCCGATCTTTTCCGGCTGTATCGAGTGGCTGTTCCTCAAGAAACGTCCAGCGCTGCTGTGGTGGGCATCGACCGGACTATCGATCACCGGTTGTCTGTTGCTTTTGAACAATCAAGGAACGGTTGCGATTGATCCAATCGGAATCATCCTTGCACTCGGTGCCGGACTGTCGTTTGCCGGGTACACGTTCGTCAGTCGAGACCTCGTCAAGACACACGCACCGCTGTCAGTCGTTGCCGTCATTTTCACGACAAGCGCTTTGCTGTTATCGCCTCTGCTGTTTTTATTCGACCTCTCCTGGTTGTTCACGTCACGTGGTGCCGGAATCAGCCTCCATCTTGGCGTCGTCGCGACCGGACTCGCTTACTGGTTATTCGCGAAAGGACTGTCGAACGTACCATCGTCGACTGCCGTCACGCTCTCGCTCGGTGAGCCGCTGACTGCCGCCTTGCTTGGTGTGTTCGTCCTTGGTGAAGAATTAAGTGGTACGGCTTGGTTCGGAATCTCGTTATTATTACTCGGAATCGCCTTATTGATTGGTTCGTCTCGCCTAGCAGCGCGGCAAACCGTTTTGACAGAAGAACGACAAACTCGGACTGGAGGCTAAATCATGCAAGAAATCACGCTTGAGAAACTACAATTTCGCGAAGATTATCACATCGGACTCAATCAGTTCTTGATCGATGTCGCAAATGGTAACCGATTGATCTTTCATTTTCGTGGGCATACGGAGGAGACGATGGTCATCGTCGGCGACTACAGCTGTAATTACTTCCGATTGACCTTCGAGGCGGATGCGATTCTGCTTCGTTCACCGGACCTCTATGAACTAAAAGAAGATGTCGAGATCAACTCGATTCCACTTCTGACGCTGACCGATTCAAAGCTGCTGACGTTCGCACGTGAAATGATGAATCTCGATCCTACAAAAGACTGGGTCCATTACTGGCTTCGGGCGTTCGAGCAGGATTTTCATGTCTTGTCCCCCCGTCCACCGGTTCTGACCGATCTCGGGCATAAGCGCAGCGATGCGATTGTCACGTATTCATTTGATTCGTTTAGCGTTGAATGACATAAAAAAAGCCCTACCTCGCCAAAGGTAGGGTATTCGTTCGTCCCGCCCAACGGCTCGCGTCGGACGGTTACTTGGATTATAGATACAAAGATAAGGTTTTTTCAACCGACTGGACGGAATCGACCGGACTGAACCGCTGCACGACACGTCCTTGGCGATCGATTAAAAACTTCGTATAATTCCATTTGATCTTCGACGACAGTAAACCGGAGCGTTCGCGTTTTAGAAATGTATAAAGCGGATGCTCATTTGGTCCATTGACGTCGATCTTCTGAAACATCGGAAACGTCACACCATAGTTCAGCTGACAGAACTGCATCGTCTCTTCCTGACTCGCGAATTCCTGCTGATTGAATTGATCGCACGGAAAGCCAAGCACCGTGACTCCTTGCTCATCATATTTATCGTACAATGCCTGTAGTTCGCCAAGTTGTTTGACGAGCCCACACTTACTTGCTGTGTTGACGATCACGAGGACACGCCCCGCATAGTCACCTAATGAAACAGTTTCTCCCGCTGCGTTTTGTACGGTTGCATCATATACGGTTTGCATGTTTCCCAGCTCCTTTGCCCCGAGTATAAGACAAAACGCGCAACCTGTCGTTTTCAGGCATGCGCGTAATGCTTTACCAAATCGCTTCTTCTTTATCGCTCAGTTTGATGACGAACGGTAGAATCAAGATGAACAAGAGGCTGACGTATCCGAGCGATAAGTAATGTTGCGAGTCTTTTGAAATGTATTGCTTCACACCGCAGTTCGGACAGGATTTACCGTGTTTCGCAAATCCGACAGCAAGCACTTCTTTCATTTTGAACTTATACTGACAATTCGTACAACGTACCATCTGACCATCTCCTTCTTCCTTATCTACTGGTGGATTCAGGAAAAGTTTCATGAAATCGAAGGTAACCGACATCTTACCTCATCGATTCTTCCCGATCGCTCAACCGAATCAGAAACGGCAAGAACAGGACGAACAAGAGACTGATGTTCCCGAGTGATAGATAGAATCGTGACTTCCGGGACATGTATTGTTTCACGCCACAGTTCGGACACGTCTTGCCTTTCCCATGTATCGCAACACTGACAGCGAGCACTTCTTTTGTGCTGAACTTATACTGACAATTCGTACAGCGTGCCATGACATCATCTCCTTTTCTGTTATCTACTTATAGAGTTTGGAAAAGGTTCCGTCGAGTGGATGGGTTGTAAACGCATCTTCAAAAATTCATAGCTTCCACCATTCGTCGCCTGTTGGAACCGTTCGACGGGAAGGAAGCCACTTTTCGTATACAGGCGAATCGCCCGCTCGTTGAATGTCGCGACAGCTAATTCAATTTGTTTAGGTGCATATCGGTCCATGATGAACGCAAGACCGGCTTCTAAAAATGCCACTCCATTTCCTCGGCCCGTCAAGTCTGGTCGCATGCCAAGCCCGACGTCAACGACGTCTGCGTTTGGTTCAAATACATAATAACCAATCAATTCTTCCCGATCCAACACAGCAAAATAATGTTCCGTCCGCTTTGCTGGATCGAGAAATTCTGCTAAATCTTCTTCGTCATTCGGCATATCATAAAATGCAAACGCCCCGTCATATTGCCACTCGTAGGCAATCTGTTCCGCCTGTCGTTGCGTCAGCGGTGAAAATGTATAGCTCATCAGGATTCAGCTCCTCTTCGGTTCGTCAATGAGATCGATTCTTTCGGTAGTCTAACAGTAGCGGCAATCCATTTAATCCGATCGAGATGAACGTCAATACCCACAGTGCCCGCTCCATGCCCGGTACGACGTCTTGTAACGCTGCCCAGTCCTCCCGCGCCACGAATTCTGCGACGAGTCGGTATTCCGCGCACAGCGTCAGTGCCGTAAAACTCAGTCCGAGCACCATCAGAAAACGATAGTCCTTACCGATCAAATAAAAGATGATATTCAGTGCCGTAAATCCAATCGCCAGTAAACCCAGTATGATCCACATCAAATCGTCTCCTCTCACCTCTCCTTTTTACTATATTTGGAATCCATTAATCGGTATATCCGCCTAGAGTTGGATTTTCTGTCCGCTCAGCGAAATAACGCTCGAGCAGCCGATGATGGAGTAACGTTTCGACCAAACGGACGGTTTCGAGCGTCGCTGCAAAATCAACCTGTTCAAAATCCGTATGCTCATGCAGATAGCCGACGGACAAGTTGACAGCTGGAATAGCTCGCAGCGCGAATAGTTTCGCATCACTGCTTCCTCCGTACCGTGTCGTTCGCCAATCCGGCATACTACTCAACAGACCGGCTTGCTCAAAACATGCGCCAAAAGCCTCCTCACAAAAATCAAACTCGCCATAACAACCTGTTATAATGTCGCGTGTACCGCGGCGATCAAAGACGATTGCTGCGTGGACGTCCTCTAAAAACGACGCATCCATTGCTTCTGCACCACGACAACCGATTTCTTCTTCGACTGAAAAAGCGAGCTTGATCGTTCCGCGGAAGTCAGTCGCTGGGACGCGTTCCATGAGTTCAAGAATCGCAGCGATGCCCGCTCGATCATCTGCCCCAAGAATCCCGTTTGAGCTCGTTAAGATTGTTCCTTCCTGAAAAAGCGTCCGGTACGAATCGATACGTTCGACGGTATCGAGATGTGCCGATAATAAAATGACCGGTCCTTCCCCTTGATGGTAGGTCACGAGCAGGTTCCCTTTTTCATCGACAAAAGAATCGTCAGCAAACCGGCGAACTGCCTGTTGTACGCGACTACGAACCATCTGTTCCCTTCTGCTTTGTCCAGGAATAGCGAGCCATCTTAGCAGACGCTTTCTGAAGCGTTGCAACTCCAGCCCTTGTATCGTTGATGCGTCTTGTTTGATGCGGTATAAGACTTCCGCTAAATCCAGCAACAGCGAACGTTGCTCTCTCACTTCAAGTTGAATCCACCGACTTTGTAAGGACACGGTCAACCCTGGAACTGCGTCTGCCGCTAAACGAAGCAAATACCGTTGCTGGTTCGTCAGCAAATCCTGCGTATAAACCCGAGCAGCTCGTTTACCGTGACCGTCACAACAGGAACTTGTCAAAATCCCAAGTTCATTCATCATACGAACGATACCTCGGACATACCCGTCAAACAGGTGATAGGGTAACGCTTGTCTTCTTGGATCAAACAATGCTTCCATCCCATGATCGTCAAGTGGTGCATGACGCTGTTTTGCTTCTTCGATCCAATCGAGAATCTCTTCATCCGTCACTTCTTGTTGACCCGCTCGTTGCATGACATCTTGTACGCAAGCTGACCATGTCGGTTCCTCGATGACTTCCCCGCTTAAAATGCCATATCGGATCCATTTGCTTTCGTTTCTCATCTCACATCGACTCCTTTAATGTTGGTACCTATAGAGTAGCAACACCGCTGTGACAGCTTGTCACACACGTTGGTCCGCCCTATGATGAAAGAAAAGAGACAGGAAAGGATGAACGGGATGATAACGAGTTATACGCGTTCGCAAGAACTACTCCGCACCATTCGGGAAACGACAGATCGAGATAAAAGAAGACAATTAGAAGACGAACTGACGAATCTGTATGTCCGCCAAGCGGAGTACTCGAAATTTTCGGAGACGCCGGATTATGACGCAGCGCGTCGCGCATTGACTATGGCACTTAAATTTCGCCCGAACCACCCGCTTGCGAATTATCGTCTCGGCTATATTCTTTATGTCAAACGCCAGTACGCGGAAGCGATACGTCACTTCAGCCGATCGCTCGACGGTACGGTCGACGCTGCTCTGAGCGACATCCAGACGACACTGACGCATATGTTTGTCGTCAACTGCAGCATCTACCTAGCACGCGAATCACTTGCTGAACTCGAATACCGAGAACACGAGGAGCACCCGGACGAAGCGGCACGACTCAACAAATATCGAAACGAATTACTCGTTGAAGATGAGCACCTGTTTGATCGTCTTTATTATCGAAAAATTCAAGACGGAACGGAGACGTTAATCAATGAACGTTCGTTTCAAGAATATCAAGCTGACGATCAAGAAATCGTCTTACAGAGCAGTTCAGAGGGAACCTTTGTCGAGTGGAGAAATCAAACCATCTTACTGAATCCGAACGGGTTTTTGGCACTTTTCGTGATCCTGACGAATACGACGTCAACGTATCCTGCGCTAGCCGAGCGATTGACGGAATTGAGTGGTCAATCAATAACATACGATCATGTTCGCCAGCTACTGCGTCGTTTACGAAGTGACCTATTTTTCTTCCAGGACATCGTCCAAACGACATCACTTCGCATGAATGATGGCACGCGAATGAATGGCTTTTCTGTCGCTGATGGTGTGAAGGTGACGGTTTTATGTCGAGCGGACCATTTGTTGAACTAGAAAGATAAATGGATATCATTTGTAAATGAATGTTTCGAGCGCTATACTCTTACTTTCGCATCCGCTACTTAGGAGGAGATTACGCATGGAATCACTGAAGGAATCATATGTAAAGCTTGACGGGTACGTCATTGTCAAAAAAGATGGTGGCCATGTACCGCACGAGGAATTTCTCGTCGAATTCACCAGCTGGCTAGAGACAAAAGGTCGTGGCTGGACAGGACTTTCTACTCAAGTCGATCAGGACGGCAACGCCATCGACAATATCAAATAACTACATATTGCAAAAAGACCGGTCGAAGGAGCATTCCTTTTACCGGTCTTTCAATTGCTACTCCATGAAATTGATTCGTACTCCGATGATTTGTTTATCTCGATTTTTCTTTACTTTCAGATGATAGATGCCGTCTCCATGTCCAGACTCGGTCATGATACCCGCTTGAAACAAATGGACGTCCTGTTGACCGAAAAAGAGTTCCTCGGCTAGTTCCTCTTCACGAAACGCAACATCATCACCAATCAGTACAAATCCCGAATCAATCGCAATCTTATGCGATCGCGTCCATCTGCCCGTCGGCTGATCGACACCTTCGTTTACTGTGAGTAAACGAACCGTTCCATCTGAATCATATGTGACGGAAGCCGTCCATGCGCCAGACTTCACTTGCTCCAAGACAATCGATGCTACATCTTTTTCATTCGAATCCGTCACGAGCAGTCGATGACTACTAACACTAAAAGTACCCAGGGTAATCTTTTTATTAGCCCGGTCACGTAACATTTCGGATTCTACCCATTCGTTGAGTGAAGAGGCACAGTATTTTTCAAGTCCCTTTTTAGGATGCCACGTGAAAACGAGCTCTTGTAAAAAACGACGTCGAATTCGGTAGCACAACCGTCTCCCATCTAAATGTTCACCAAAGCAAATCATATCCTCCGGTAAACCATCTGGACGATTTGCGTAACAGTGGATGATATCTTCGACTTCAGAATGACTCGATTCAGTAGGTATCGAATAGAGTTGCCAGTCATGAAAGGCTGCACCATTTGATTCCTGCATGAGTGAAATATAATCCTTCGGGAATTTTACACCGAGGATTTTTTCTGCACGCTTTAGATCGATTAGTGATACACCCGGGCGTTTAGACGATGGATTGATCTGTTTGATGGCTGGTTTCATGCAGCACCTCCGATAGCTGAAGAGTGAATTTACTCTTCATTACTCAAGTTCATATAGTTCATCATTGACTTGATATGTGATGATTTCTTCCGGCATACTCCGAATGACGTTTTCTAACGAATTCACCGATCGATCGCTTGAACATATGAAAAAACCACATCCGTCATGACCAGGCTTGATAAGCACCGATGGAGGAGTTCGATCAAATGAAGCAATCGGTAGATATTGCTGGAAACCCCAATGTTGCCTTTCCTCAAACGTAAATTTTAAATTATCGTAATTCGAAATCACGTAGAAGACATTCTCTTCTGCTAACCAGTACGTTTTGCGAACGACGCGTCTGAGCGCTTCCTTGTCCTTTAACTCGACTGTAAAATAGACAAGCGGATTTAAATGATATTTTCGACTTGGATACACCGTTTGAATGGTATAGTCAATATCCTGTTGCTGAAAGAACTGCTGATGTCGTTCTCTTAATACATATTCATCTGAAAAATACAGATACAACGGAAAATCGTTTCGATGCTCTAAAAACTCAAACAAAATTTTCTTCGATGGTGAAACAGATTCGTCTCCTTCTGACGGGCTAATTAAATATGCCGTTTTAATTGAATCATCCATATCTAAAAAGTGACCAAATAGACGCCCTAAATCACCCATTACTTCATACTCTTCTATCCAGATCCTTGTCATGTTTTCTCCCTCAGTATGTATAAGTACATCATTTATGTTTACCTTTTGACTACTATTCTCATCATCCTGCTTAAAAATATACTTTGTGCTAATCAAAAACTCTTTCAAAGTTTGTACTTTTTTAAGTATGTCATTTCAAAGGGATTTTTGATATTGTCCTAATTTAATCTAGAGAGTTTCTTAAAAACTATGTAATGATTGTGCAACATCAATCATGCATATACTAAATGTAACTTTTACCTGCGTCCTTTCACGACAGAAACTATAACACTTGGAAATCAATGCATTAACTGTATTTCAATATTCATATACGTTAGGTATATGATTGTTCGATGCGAAGATAGTTATCCCATCGCCTAAATCCATATCGTATAATAAACCATTTTGAGTTAGAATTAATATGGAAATTAAAAACATAAATGACAATATAGGTATTAAAAGAACTGATAAAGGAGGGTCTACATTGGAAGAAAGAAGGCGTTCGAACCGGAAACCATCTGGAATGGGCGGAAAAGGTACGCTGTTCGCTATATTCGGTGTACTCATCGTCGGCATGTTCGGCAGTATCTACAGCGCGCAGAATGACAAACCGACGGAAGTGAAGAAAGAAGTAAAGGCAGAAGACATGAAAGAGAAGAAGAAACCGGAAGTCACAGCAGATCTCGAACACGCAACGTCGGAGACGATCAGTAGCGAACTGAAGAAATATAGCGAGGGCATCACTGGTGCGAAGGTGAAAGGCAAAACGTTGATCGTCCAGTACAAAGACTCTGCCTTTTGGAGCGAGAACACGATGGTCGAAAGTTACGCACTGGATTCGATTCGTTTGATAGAGGACCTCTATAAAAACAAGAACTTTGATTTATTTGCTTTCGAACGGTCGACGGTCATGACGGATGACAACGGGAATGAAGAACTCGAACCGGTCCTGAAGTCGTACTACACACGAAAGACGCTTGATCAAATGAATCTCGATAACTTCTCGGACATGGTGCTAGTCGATCGTGAGCGTTATTTCCAGAAGGCGGACGGGTACTGGATTCACCTCGGTATCTTCAGAAGCCTAAAAGAAAGCTTAAGTGGCAAGATTAATGCACCAATCAACTTCGAAAACATGGACGAGTCCCGTTACGACATGCACCCGGACATGACGAATGATGTCGTAGAAAAACCGGAGTCGGTCGAAAAAGAAGAACCAATCGTCGCAGAGCCCGTGACGGAGGAAGGAAGCACAGAAGTCCAAAAGGAAGTCATATACGATAAAGACATAATTCTACCTAGTATATATAATATATCCCAAATGTATGACCAACTTGGTTTCAAAATTGATGATTTAAATCAAATGGTAGGAACGAAAGATGATAAAGTGACTGCCCCAATCTCTTCACTACTGTTCTCGCTTAAAGAAATGATTGACCCAATTAGTGAGGAAATTGCCACACTTCAACAGGCGACTACACCTAATGATGTGATGACTACGACTCAACAGTTAGCCAGAAATCAAGATGAGATGAACCGGATTTATGAACAGCTCCAAACACAATTTTACAGTATCGATAAACAAGATTATTCAAATGCCGCAAAACTTTCTAAAGAGATTAAAGAAAATTTTAACTTAATGAAGCAACTGACCCAAGAAGATATCTCCGCTTATACTACCTTTATGATGAAGTATGCAGACGAAGAAGGATCTTGAAAAAATAATTAAAGATACTTAGTTGCCTTTTATTATTCACTTAATTTAAATATTTGTATTTAATTGATCGAAGAAATATGATCGGGGATAGCAATTCAGTTCGAACACTTACTGGAAAGAAAAAGAACCGCTCAATCGAGCGGTTCTTGATAAAAACGTATTTTCAGACCAACTGTGCAATAAACGTGCAATGACAGTCTCGCGAATACTAGAAATGGCTTAAGCCTGCGGACGTTTCCGACGCAAACCATAGTACTGATAAAATTGAACTTCAATATTCCCGTTATAGAGCTTCCGGCGTTTCGTCGCTGGGCGACCGTACGCTTTTTCAAACTCAACATACGACGTGATCATGTAGACGCTGTAGTATGGGAATTCTTTGTACGCCGTTCCAATCTTGCGATACAGCTGATGGACTTCACGTGCGTCCTCCAAACGTTCCCCATACGGCGGGTTCCCGATGATGACACCGAAGTCTTCCTTCGGTTTGAAGTCTGCTGCGTCGCGTTGCATGACGTTGATTGCATCGCGGACGTCTGCGAGTTCTGCGTTTGTTTTCGCGAGCTTGACCATCTCTGGATCGACATCGCTTGCGTAAATCTTCAATGGTTTGTCCCACTCTGCTTTTTCGTTCGCTTCGTTGATCGCATCGAACCATGCCTTCTTCGGAATGCATTTCCATTCCTGTGAGACGAACTCGCGGTTGATCCCTGGTGCGATATTACGCCCGATCATCGCTGCTTCGATCGCCAGTGTACCTGAACCGGTGAAGACGTCGTAGAGCGGCATATCCGGCTTCCAGTTCGTCAGCATCAACATCGCTGCTGCCATCGTTTCTTTCAGTGGGGCTGCTGAATGGAACTCACGGTAGCCACGTTTGTGCAATGCGTCGCCTGACGTATCGATCGTTAATGTCGCGATGTCTTTTAACAAAGCAACTTCGACCGGATAGCTCGCGCCTGTCTTCGGCAACCATTCCGTTCCTTTGTTGTACTGTTCTTGCATGTGCGAGACGATCGCTTTCTCGGTGATCTTCTGACAGTCACGGATCGAGAACAGCTTCGACTTGACCGAACGACCGTTGACGATGAAATTCGCATCCCACGGCATCAATTCGTGCCACGGCAGTGCCTTGACTTGATCGAACAGTTTTTCGAATGTCGTCGCGCGGAACTCAGCGACGACGAGTTTGATCCGGTCCGCTGTCCGGAGCCACATGTTCAAACGGGGAATGTCCTCCATCTCACAATCGATGTAGACCTTTCCGTCCTCGACCGTACATTCATATCCTAACGCACGGACTTCTTTTGCGACGAGCGCTTCGATTCCCATCGCCGCTGTCGCGATGACTAAGCGTTTTGCCATATCGCGTTCACTCCTTTATCGTTTCTTCCACTGAATCGTTTCATTGCAATAAAAAAAGAGCCCAGGGTGGACCTGGACTCTCGTTCAACTTAAAAATAACAGCCTATGTGGTCCTGTAAGCCATGTTCTGTTCCTTAGTGTTTCAAACGGTTTGACCCTCACACGCAGGCGACAATCATCTATCTCCGTATTTGCATACGCTCTCCTTCGCGTTCAATTCCGCTCCGGAAATTCCCCTACCAAATTTGGGTTTCTCGCTCGTGGGGTTTACCTCGTTCCACCTTCATGGTTTCCCATGAAGCTCCGTCACTGTGGCACCTTCAAGAAGTTTCGGCCATATCCGAAGACTTAGGCGTTCCTTCTGCCGTCAGCTTGACGCTGCCTACACTTATCTTTTTGTGTAGCACGATCACTACAGCCATCGCAGGCTGTGCGAGCATGGACTTTCCTCAAAGCACCGAAATGCCCCGCGATTGTCCGAACCAACATAGTCACTGCTTATGAGTGTAGCGTAGATGCCGCTTTCCTGCAAGAGGCAATTCTCGTTTTATAAACGAAAAAGTTGCGTCCCTGCCTCATTTCACGGTATAGTACAAGAGTTCAGAAGGGGGCATGTAGCATGAAAAAACGACGCTCTGGTACGAACCGGCGAACGGTTCGCAAGTTGACATTCCTGATCGAGATCGATGAGATCAAGGCACTTCATCTGCGAAACGGCATCTTCGCCTTCTATCGTCAAGGAGAGCTCATCCACGCGTTCGAGCCGTTCAACGTCAAGGCGCCCGATGCACTCTCAAAACGTAGCTATCATTTCGATCAACACGATATCTTGCTTATGAATGAACGTTTCCCTGAGCAAATCCCGTTGTATGATAATGCGATGACGTTACGCTCTTGGGCCGACCAGGTCGCTTATGGTTTATACCAATTGATCGATTCCAGTCGCCTGTCGTTCGTCCATGAGGATGACACAGGATACAAGATGGAAGCGATGATTACGTGGACTGGAGAGGCATTAACACCTCCGACGCCCGTCTATAAAAAAGGAAAAGACCCGAAGTAACCTTCAGGTCTCGTACGGCGCTTCTCACTCGGTGAGAGGCGCTTTTTTTATTTCACTGTCAGGAGTCGTTCAACGGTCCGCGTATGGCGTCCGCCGGTCGTCGTAAAGACGAGCTTATACGCCCCCTTCTCTTTCAACTTATACGTAAACTTATGCGTTCCGTTCGTTAAGTTCGATTGCGTGAACGTCTTGACGACCTTCCCGTCCTTATAGAGACGTGTCGTCGTCTTCGCACTCGCGTACTCATCGAAATAGAATGAAAACAGCTGATTCGGCTTGACCGTTGACGGCAACGAGATCTTCGAGATCGGTGCTGGTAACGTCGCCAAGATTCCGGCGTTCAAGCGACCCGTTCCGTAATGCGACTTCGTATCGCCTGATTTTTTCGTCGCTGCCGCATATAACTTACTGCGCATCGTCGTGTTCGAGACGAACGGATTCTTCGATTTTGCGAGTGCCAGTACACCGCTGACGACTGGTGTCGCCATCGACGTTCCGTCCAAGTAGCCGTATTTATTCCCGACGATCGTCGAGTAAACCCCTTCACCCGGCGCCATGATGTTGAGTCCTTTGCCGTAGTTCGAGAACGTCGAGGCACGACCGAGCGTCCCGACTGATCCGACGGCAACGACTTGACTCATCGAGCCCGGGAAAAGGACTTTCCCCTTCCCGTCGTTCCCGGCTGCGCCGACAACGAGGATATTTTTCGCCTCTGCTTTTTTGATCGCGGACTCCATATAGGGATCGTATTCATATTGTCCGAGCGACAGATTGATGACATCTGCCCCTTGCTCGATGGCATACAAAATACCGTCGCCGATATCGATCGACCCGGCATATTCTCCGTCAAAGACGTCCGCCCCTATCAGTTTGACACCCGAAGCGACACCGACGATTCCTTGACCGTCTTCACGCGCCCCGACAATCCCCGCGACATGTGTCCCGTGATCATCTGGTTTGCGAATCCCGGAAATCGTCGTCGTTTTATAGATGACATCCTTGAACTCACGGTGTTTCGTATCGATCGCGTCATCGATGATCGCAACACGAACATCCGATTTCCCACGGCTGTACTTCCAGTAAGCCGGAATCCGTGACTGATCGAGGTACGTTTGCTGGAACTGGGCAGAATCCGTCGCTTTTTTGACGTCCGTGATTGGAATCAAATCAGCGTCGATATCCTCTTCCTCGAGATGTGCAAGTGGCTCGACGAGAGAGAATCCTTTTTGTTTCAAGGCACGAATTTCGGTCAACCCCTGATTCGCCAACCATTCTTGTTTTTGTTGTTCTGTAAAAGTTGGGTCGTATTGTACATATTGAGACTGCGCGAAAGCAGACGTTGGCATGGCGACGATTGTCGCTAGCGTGAGTAGTGCAAGTTGCTTTTTCATGGGAACCCTGCCCTTCTCTGTTTACGCGCCGACCGAAGAATCGTTTGGACTAAAGCGGAACCGTACCGTCCGGTTCTTCGCTGACTTCAAAAGGAATGATCTTTCCGATCGTCACGTAAGCATAATAGCGTGCAAGGACCGCACGCCAACGCGTTGCATCGATACCCGTCAGGTCTTCACCTAACGGGGAACCGTCGAACGTCTCGAACTGTTGGCAAAAGAATGCTTCTTCTTCTTCATGCCACGTTACTTCTTCGCCGATGAACCCGGTCGAAAAGCGGACAAAGTCCGCAATCGAGGGTCCAATCACTTCTGCCGGCAAGCGTTCGCTCATCCGTCCGACCAGTTCATATCGGTCGCGTTGTGCTTGTTCCGCTTCTTCAATCGAATGACACAGCAGCATTTCACGATTTATTTCTACTAACACGACATAGTCACCACTCGGTAAATTGACGTGAATCATCCCTACACCCCTTGGATTGGATTCGTGCGGCTTCTAGGTGTCATTTTTTCTTCGATAATTTATAATGTCCATTTTCGATCAAATGTTAATTCAATCGGCTCGTTATCTTTCGACTTTAACATAACGACCCGTGTCGTTTCAATTTGATCGATGAGATCCGCTTGACGAAGAGACTGGATTTCCTTCGACGAACCGGCTTCGATCCGGTCTCTGTACGGGGCAAGCAACTCTTGTTGATTGCTTGCGAGTGCGTACCAGGCAAGACGGGCGAACGGTTCATCCTTTGCTGTCTCGAGCGCGTAGCTCTCGAAGATATCTGGAAGATAACTGCTAAATTGATCAAGCGCGTCGATGCGTTCTGCAACGTCGAGAATCGTTAACCAACTCGGGAGTGACAGCAACGATTCGCTTGACCACCAGTCGAGTAAATCGACATGTTCCTTAAGTAATTGCTGCGTTTCTGGTCGATCAATCATATGTTGTAGGGTCTGGATGAGTTCGTTCCAGGCAAGTGACCAGTATTCCTCTGACGGATTAGCTGAGAGGAAGAATTGACGATAAACCGTCAGTAGTTCCGAAACGTCCGTTAATGGTTCGACTTCCAATCGTTGATTAAAACGACTAACTGCTTTTGTAAAATAACTTGGTTCAAGCGTCAATGCCATATAGAGTAATTTCGGTGCATTTTTAATTTCACCTTGATCGACCGTCTCGAATAATTCTTGGATCCATTCTGGTTGTGGTTGTGTCATAATCCTTTTCCTCCGTTTAGTAAATTTGTTTACTATACCCGAAAAAAGATTAGTTGAATCATGCCCACCTTAAATTGCTCCGATTCGTTGGGCGGTTTCCTCCGAACATAAGACGATCAGCGTTCCGTTTTTCGGAATCGTTTCGTCGAGACGTTGGTTCAAATCAAGCCGCTTCCCGTCGGATAGAATCGTGACGCCTTCTTCTAGCAAGGCATGAAACGCATCGCGGTATGTCGCCCATTCCGGTCGTGTCGGAATCGAGAACATCCCTTCACCATCCTTCGTCAACAAATTCGTCACGACCTTCGTCACGCCGGGATGATGGGATGCGAGGATCGCCATCCGGGCAATCGTCTCGTCACCAAGCAACACTTCATCGACCTTGACCTGTTCGAAGCTGTCAAGGTGTTCTTCAAGCATCATCTCGACGATCGTATAGATGTTCGGGTTCGCCCGTTCGATGCTTGAAGCGATCAACAGTGTTCGTCCGTCAGCATGGACCGGCGGAATCGAATGATCCGCGAGGACGATCGCGCGGACCGCCTTCTCGATGTGCGCTCGCTCGAGCGTCGACGTCAGCGCCGGATCACCACAGACGTAATGGAACCGGGGATGACTGAATGGCTCTCTCTCTAGATCGTCGACGAGGACGACATCCGTATGTTCGAGCAATGACTCGATGACGTGCTTCGAACGTCGACTGTAACCGAAGACGACCGTATGTCCTGTTTCCTTCACTTGTAACAACCCTCTTTCCTTTTGATTACGAATCAACTGGACACCGTCGACCAGTTTTGAGATCAATCCACCGACGATCCCAATCCCGAAGATGAACACGAAGATCGTCAGAATCCGACCGGTATCCGAGTTCGGGAAGAAGTCACCGTATCCAACCGTGACAACGGTCGTCATCGTCCAGTAGACAGCGCGGAAGTAGGACCCGAACGTCTCCGGCTCAAGCGCATACATGATACCCGCGACACCGAAGACGAAGATCAACGATGCATATCCGAGCGTCCGCATCCGTAGAAACGAGACTTTTCGTAAAAAACGTAACCAGACCATGTTTTTTTCATTCCTTTCGAACAATCCGGTCTCTTCCCCTGTCAATAAGGGCGAAGGAGGTGATACACATGACACAAGCAGAAGAGATCAAGACAAGTCTCGTCATCGTCTTTGAGCGTAAGGACAAGGTGACAGCAAACGGTGATGCCGTCGTCGCACGCCGCCGCTACAACGGCTTACGTTCGAATCTTCCAGCAGACGTCGTCGCTTCGATCGGGCAATCGATTGGCAGCTTACTCGACGGACGCTACGCGCTGACGGAAATCAGCCGTGACTACGCTTTACTGAAGGCATAACCCATCCTCTACATTTCATGAAAGGAGTGACCATTGATGGAACATACGATCGTCCTGACGTTCGATACGGTGACGAAAAAGCCGTATCGCTTACGCATCGCTGGTGCGAAGGAGAATGCGACCGTGGCTGAGATCAAAGCAATCGGTGACTTGTTCGTCGCTCATGACCCGTTCATGAACGGCGTCACACGTCTCGCGTCCGCCGAATTGCAAAATAGTTCGGAATCGGCATTCGTCTTGTAAGCTTTTTCAGTCCATCGTCACGGGATTACGTGACGATGGCTTTTTTTTTGGTATACTAGAAACATCAACCAGCTGAAAGGAAGTCAATTTATGGCCAAACGCCCACTCACTCCTCGCGAATGCGAACTCGTCGTCTGTAGTCTCTACGTAATGGAACTCATCCCGTTCGAAGGCATCATGGAACGTCTCGAATCCATTACGCTCCGAGACATCATCGGCCCCGTCGCACGTGGTGAATCGACGCGGGAGCAAGCTGCTGACGCGCTTGACCAGTACATCAAGGTCCGACGTCGCCGGTTCCGCAACGTCCCACCGGAACATCTGTGGTCGCTTGACGACCGGATTGAACAAGAGGCACTGCGGATGATCCGCAAGCGTTCGCCGCTCTCGGCAGGAGAAAAGCTCCAGCCGAAAGCCATTCCTCATGAAATGGGGGATACGGTCGAGATGAAAGTGACCGAAATCCAGGATCGCAACAACAAAGTGACCTTGATCGGAAAAGTCGGTAACGTCACGGCGAAGCTCCCGGTCGCGAACCGTCAAGCTTATAAGGGCAATAAAACAATCTCCGCCTGGATCACGGGTGTCGAGAAGAAACCTGCCTTACTTCATCTGTCGACATCCGACTACGGCAAACATCAGCCGTCAGAAGACGTCAAGGCAGCGTATGCGACTGCCGTCGCTGCGTTACGTCGCTATTTCGAGACGAACGAGCTCCCGACGACCGAAGAAGTCGATCTCGCAAAATCACTGTTCCAACGGATGATCCGCCGCGATCAAAACGATTGGTTCACAGTATACGTCGCGATGGGTCGCCCGCAACTCGATCACGTCCGGCGCTGGGTCAAGGTCATCCAGATGCTCGCCCGCTCCCTGCGCGGAGACGAGGAAGCAACCCAACAACTCGCTTCGCAGGAAGATCGTTTCTTCAAGGATGCCTTATTGCGTGCCTGTAAAGCGGCAGAGAAAAACTTCACGTCTTGATGCTTTCGCCTCACGATGTATCGATTCCTAGTCAAAACGAAAAAAAAGAACGCTTCGGACCGGATAACTTTTTCCGGATCGAAGCGTTTTTTTAGGCAGACTGACGCGAGACCAGCTTGTAACACCCCCAGCCGAACAAAAGGATCGTCGCGATACTACTCGCGATGACGACTACTGGTAAGACAATGGGTTGCCCAAATAGCGGTACAGCGAGGTAATCCCTAAACAATACGAACACCATCAATGACTGCCCTTGTGTCAGGAGGAGAAGTGAGCTGATCGTTTCGCTCGCCATGATGCCTCCAAAGAACTTTTCAAGCACGAACGGACCAATCAACCAGATCGATGCGAGTATCAGAATAGCAAGGACATGCCGGACGAGTAACGAGAAAAACGTGAACGTCATGACTAACGAGATGCCGACCAGCCACTGCATCAAGATAGCGAGCAGATACAGTTGCCCGAATGTCAACGGGTATGGAGAATCATGATAGTTAAACTGAATCGGTAACTCCCAGCCGCTCGACTGACGGAAAAATAAGAGCCACTGCACGATATTGTAAACGAGGATGACACCAGTGACGAGCAGGATCGAGAGTGTTAATTTTGCCGTCAGGACGTCTTTGCGACCATGCTTTGCGCTATAGAGCAACTGCAACATCCCGGTCTGCGCTTCGCGCGAATAACTCGTCGCGGTCACTAACGTCAAGACGATCGCCAGCAACGCAAATCCTCCGACACCGAGAAATACGATGAATTGATCAAGTGTCTGGAAGTTACCAACCCGTTGATAATCGATCTTCGCAAGCAATGACGCTTCTTGTTCGAGTTTTCGTTTTTTAACGTCAGATGTAGTAGAGCGCGCTTCTTGCCGCAATTCGTCGATATATTGCGATTGCAATCGATGCGATCGCTCAGCCTCGAGAACCTGCAAATATATCCCGTATTCGTCCTGTTCTGCTTTCGTGATATCGTTCTTCATCAAACGCTTTTTCCCCTCTGTTGCCTGCTTTACGAAATCCCTTGTCAGCTTCCCTTCGAACGGTGCATTCGTCCGTTCCGTTCCAGGCAACCCCATCCGACCGAACGAAAAAATCAGCCCGACGCTGAACACGAGGCACAGGAGAACCCACACCATCTTTTGTTGCTTTACCTTTTGCCATTCGACCTTCAATAACTCGCGTCTCATGTCAGCTCCCTCCTTTTGACAGATCGCATCATGAATACGTAAAGGGTGACGATCAGTACCATCCAAACGAGCATCACAAGAATCGGTAAGGCGAACGGTATGTCTGTCTGGAACAGTTCACGCGTCAGCACGCCGCGACTTGGGAAAAAGAAGATCAGCACCTGTACGAACTCTGGGAAAAAGACATCCGGAATGACGTAACCATACGTCAATGGTAAGCCGATCAAAATCATTACGTAAATGAAGGCGTGACTATACTGTTTCGCGAATAACGAGGCACATAAAATAGCTGTCGCTAGCGTCACAATGGCAAGTTCCTGATAAATGAACGTACACAGTACATATCCACCAATCGATAATGGATACGGTGCTGCAGCAAGTCCGTCCATCGCTTGCATCGGCGCCGACCAATCGATCGGTCCAAGTTGAAATCGGACGACTAAGATCGTCGCAAGATACGTCAACACGTGGATGATTGTCACGTACGTAGCGGCAGCCATCCATTTCGCACGCAATAAGACGTGTCGTCCATTCCGCGACGTCAACTGGTACTGTTCGACTCCGGTCATGCGTTCCCGTATATAACTGATCGTCACGAGCAGGAGTCCGATCAACGGGAATAGGAGCCCCGATTGATTGACGAACGTCGCTACGATTTCCGCCGGATCGTGATAGCGAATCGATGCGACGTTGATACGATTGACGAGCTTTTGCTCGAACGCATCGCTTTTTAAAGCGTCGAGGTGTTGTTGCCGCTGAATTTGCGCTTCTTTCATATGTAAGATTTGAGCATAAATTTCATTCTTGTATAAGATGTCGTCTTCTCCCATTCGTGTATCTGGATCATTGATGATGTTGCTATCCGCCTCAATCATCTGAAAGACGTCTTTCGTAGCTGGTCCTTCGAACGAAGAATAGCGAGACTTGATGACATGATCAATCGGTTCCACTAATGTCGGAAAGAAGAAGATTCCCATTCCAATTAACAGCAACCAGACGATTAACGATTTATATAATTTATATGATTCGAATCGTAACATCGACATCAAGCACCACGCATCCGTTCATCTAAGTGATAAAGGTATAAATCTTCTAGTTGCGGCTCTTCCTGAATCGCATCTGGATGCGGTCGATCGGATGAGATGATCCGGACGCGATTTTTACCAGAGCGCGTTTGGTGAATCGCACCCATTTGGTACGTCTCTTGCAAGATGAGTAATGTCTCGTCCGATACATCGACGGACCAGATCGAAGTCGCGATTTCATCGAGTAAGGTATAAGGATTAGCTTGGCGGATGATCTTTCCTTGCTGCATCAGGATGATATCCTTTGCGATCGACCCAACGTCCGAGACGATATGTGTCGACAGTAAGACGATTCGTTTTCGAGCAATCGTCGCGATGACGTTCCGAAAATGAATCCGTTCTTTTGGATCAAGCCCTGCCGTCGGTTCATCGATGATCAAAAAGTCCGGGTCGTTCAACAGTAGTTGCGCGATCCCGATCCGTCGCTTCATTCCACCTGAGAAGCGACGTAGTTTCTGATTTTTTTGTTCTAGCAAATTCACATCGATCAAGGCTTGCTCGACGCGGGAGGTGATGACGGATTGAGGAACGCCCTTGACCGTTGCCAAGTACGTTAAAAACTGTGTTGCCGTGAAATCACCGTAAAGCGGTGTCTCTTGCGGCAAATACCCGATTCGTTCGCGATACGTCTCTTCTAGCGGTGAGACGACGTGACCATCGACTCGAATCACCCCTTGCGATGGACGTAACAGTCCAGCAAGAATCTTCATCAACGTCGTCTTCCCTGCTCCATTTTCACCAAACAAGGCATACACTCCGGCTTCCAGTGTCAACGTGATCTCCTGCAACGCTTGTTTTCGATTCGGATAGATTTTCGATAACTGTTCGATTTCTAGTTTCATATCATTCTGTCCTTTCAAAAAGACGTCATCCGGTTTCGGTATGACGCCTCCATTTCATTGCACTACAAAATTAGAAATACTCGTTTTCTTCTGGTGGTTCGCGTCCTTGATTTTTCCTTGATAGAGAAGTCGATCCTGTTTCAAATCGACGATGGATACTTGAAACCCACCTTTGGTCTCTGACGTCAGATAAAGTTTCATGTCATTCGTCATGTTCATCCACTCGACATTTCTCAATACAAGTGGACTCGCCACGCTGTGCTCGGATCGTTGTTTTGTCTTCATGTCGAATGTCGACCACTCGAGTCGTTTCGTGTCTCCTTCTGGAAAACGGAACCCGACGAGATATCGTCCATTTTCATGCGTCGTATAACTAACGTTCCGCTGATTCAACGCTTTGATCGGTCGAACGCTTTTTCCGTCATCAAGAAAATGGAATGCTTCGGGTTCTTCACTTCCATCACTTTCGAATGTACTCTCCGAATAAACGACTTCATTTTGATGGATAGCTACAAACTGACGTACTTGATCCGCTGGAGCAGGTTTTTGAAGAACGATGTCCTGCACCGTACCACTCGCTAAATCCAACACGACGAGCTTCGTATCTTTCGGTTGATCGATATGATCCAACTGGACATAGACTTTCATCGCTTGCTTATCGACGACATTCGCTTGCAACTCGACCCCCGTCTCGAGCTTCGAAGGATAGTCGAACGTCTTCTCGAACAGTTCTTTTGTTTGATAGTTGAACATCTTGAACTTCAAATGATTATTTTTGATCTGAATCGCATAATTCAGCGTTTGATTTTCACTCGTATTCGTTTCTTGTTGCGTAATGAATTTGTAGTAACGGTCCGGTATTTCTGGAAGATTGTTCGTTCCAAAAAACTGATTGAAGTAGCTATTCGACTGCCCATCTACTGAACCGTTATTCGTAATTTCATAAATCTGAGAACGTTTGCCCTCTGTATGCAAGCCCACTGTAAACGACTCTTTGTTTGTTGTTTGCCCACTAACCGTCTGGATGGAAAAGGCTGCGTCTTTGATCGTCCACGTATAACCGATGTAGCTGCCAACCGTTACGAGACTGATCAGCCCGAAGACGAGGAGTTGTCGATATCGTTTCATGAATTTCTCTCCTTATACTGACAGTCGCGTCTGGACTAATCGTAGATTTTTGTAGGATATGTAAAGCGTCAGGAGTACGACGTATCCAAAGTATAGTTGAACATGGAGTTGCCCAAAATCGTATGGAAATACTGCTGAGAGTAATCCGATGACGAACCAACCGCCAATCAATATGACAGCATACAGTCCAATCTGTAGCATCGCTTTTCCTCTTCCGAGCGACCGCTCCAGTAGTACCGTTAAAAAGACGAATGAGATGACGATGAAAGCAAGTAGTAAAATGAACAAAACATCACTTGGATACATCGTATAGAAGGCACTCAGGAATCTCGTATATTGGTCGATACTTGCTGCGATTTGTTGCGGTTCAGGTAACAGCCATAAGTAAAGATTGCGACTAAGTAACAGCAACACCCACTGAATGCCGATCAAACTCGTAACGACAAGTAAGAGCGCCGTCATTTTCGATGCAATAATCGCACGACGTGATCCCGGTAACAATAGTAGCCGGTAGATGTACTTCGTCTCGCCCACCCAGTCGCGATACCAAATCCAGAACGCGAACAAGACGATCATCCCCATCGCTAATACAATGATTGAATCGTAAAAATCAATCGCTTGTGCGAAGGTCAACGCACCACCTCCTTGCTCGATGGCGTCCAGTTCTGATATTTGCTCACTCCGCATCGTTGCCTCGATTGAGTGCTGATAATCGTAAATCTGATAAAGCAGTGATACGATTTCCGCGACAATCAATCCTGAAATCAACAACACCAGTAATTTCGTACTTCGTTTCAGTTCTTCATTCGTTAATAACAACCAGCGTTTCATCCTTGATATACCTCCCGCATCCGGTCTTGGACCGATTGATGATGACGGCCACGTAACTCATCCGTCTCTTTGACTTCGACGATTTTCCCGTCCCGTAAGAACAACACTCGGTCAATCACCTGTTCGACCTCGGCAATTTCGTGAGTCGTCATCAGGATGCTCCGTCCTTCCATGAACTCACTTGAGAAAATCCAGGCAATCTGTTCCTTCATGAAGAGATCGATTCCTGCGAGCGGTTCGTCGAGTAATATGTACGGTCGATCGAGGGCGAATCCTAAGACAAGATTGAACTTCGCCTTGTTCCCTTTTGATAAGTTCGCCATTTTATCCGTCGTAAACAGCTGGAACGTCTGCAGCAACCGTTCCGCTGTCTCTTGATTCCAATCCGCATAATGATCCGCCATATACGCGAGCGCTTGTCCGATCGTCATGTAGCTCGGCATCGTCTGGAGATCAGGCACGAACGCGATCTGGTCGCGCGACGTTTTACCGTCGACCGTCACCGTCCCGGCATCTACCGGAATCAGACCGAGAATTGCTTTTAAAATCGTCGACTTTCCTTCCCCGTTCAAGCCGATCAGACATGTCACTTCGTTTAAACCGACAGAGAACGTCACGTCGCGTAAGACCTGTTTTTTTCGTCCGTATCGCTTTTGTAACCCCTTCACTTCAAGCACTAGAATTCCCCTCCTCAATTCCTACCATTGTATTAAGACAATAGTACATCTGTTAACTGTATGGTACATGCCATACAGTCTAGCGTCAACCTGTTTTTTCCTGCTATCATCCAGAAAATGAAAAAGAGCCGGACAATTATGTCCGACTCCACGAGTATTTCGACTTCGTTTTTACTTTTTAATTTATAAAAGAAGAGAGACGTTTTGTTCACTCGAAATCGCTTCATAGGGAAAAACAAGCAGGAGCGACCCTGCAACGAAGTGAAGCGGCGCGATGCTTGTCCCAGGAAAACGATTCAAGATGAACAAAAAAAGTGCACGTTATCTTCACGACGTCTGATTCTTTCGATTTGTTGATCAAAAAAAGAGAGGACGCCCTAATGGACGCCCCCTCTGAACACGTGACTGGTGTTTCAATAAATATCAATCGTTGACTCCAGTGCCCGGCATGTCCGACGCACGGTCGGTAAGAAGTCGGTCCGTTTTGCGACACCGCCTTCAATCTGGACATGCTGAATGCCTTTCGTCCGCTGCATCGCTGTTAAGACGGTGACCAGCTCGATGAACCAATTCGAGATCAGTTCGACGACCTGTTCGTCAAAAGCGGCAGCGCCATACACATCATACCCGTTCTCGCAGAGATGGTTCGGGAATCGGGCTTTGAACCGATGAATCAAAGTGTCCGTCGTCGGAATCAAAAATTCGTCGTAGATGACACGTTGTTCGGCATCAAGCGTTTGTTCTGTCACACCATCCATCATCAAATGTGGCTGATTGCCGATATTCAATGTCCAACTCGTCTTCTTTCGCTCGCCAGTGGAAGTGATCGTTCGCATGGTTTCATCCATCTCCTTTTGATGTGTAAGCGTTTACCTTCTCATTCTACCTGTCATTTGACCTGTTCTGCAACCGTCAACTTGACCAATCTAAACGATGACTTCGCTTGACATTCAGTCTACCAAATTCAACGCTTTTTGACGATGTCAGGAATTAACATCGTCCTTGTAGATGTAGACGGCAACGAGATCAATCAAAACATGGATGATAATCAGCGGCCAGAGTGTCTCAAGTGCTAGGTATAAGTAGCCGAACCCAGCTCCGATCAGCCCCGTCACGAGGATCGCGAACCACCCTTGATAACGATGGGCAATCCCGAACAGGATGGCACCGATCCAGACGAAGCTGACTTCAGAGAACGGTAAAAATAATCCGAGCGTATGGAAGAGAAACCCGCGATAGATCAACTCTTCCGTCACCCCTGCCATCAACGCGACCATTTGGAACCCGGTCCGCTCCTCTTTCGTTCGCGGCAGAATCAGTCGTTCCGCCTCACTTTGATAGAGCGGCAATAAACGTTTGCGAAACGCTGGAACGGTCGCTGTCAAAAGCAAGACGATACAAAGCAAGACGATCAGTCCGATCGTCGCGTACCAGACCGGACCACTTGGGACAAAAAACGTCAAGCCGATTTCCGGCAACCGTGTACCGCTAATCAGCGTGCCACCGACGAGCAACAGACATAAGATGCCGCTCGACTGGACCATCGAGGGGTAGAATTCCTTGCGTGGGACGATCGTCAAATCGACCGGTCGGACGGCTGCGATGATTGAGAGGACGACGAGCAATCCGAGTAAAAAACCATTTACGAAGAGATACATGACTTCGACTCCTTTTTTGATTCCACACTCCCGTCACAGAAAGTGCTATTAGACCCTACTAAAATATGATACCATTCAGTGGAATCCTATACAGAGGAGAGAACAATATGCGAAAAGTTTTTCGAATCAGCATCTTGTTCGTACTGTTCGCCCTCATCGTCAGTAGCTTCATCTATTGGCAAAATCGGGAACGTGTTCAAAATGAAATGTATCGTACGTATTATGGACAGCATGGCGTACCTGCCGAGAACATCGACATCTACGAACAAGCCGCGGCACGTTACGGCATCGACTGGAAGCTACTCGCCTCCATCCATCGCGTCGAGACGATCTTCTCAAACTCGTCAGCGATGCAATCGTCCGTTGGCGCCATCGGTCCGTTCCAATTCATGCCGAAAACATGGGTCGGTTGGGGATACGAAGGCGGCACGTCGCTCGGTGACATCGAGCATGACGGCATCGACGTGACGGATCCGGAAGCCATCGAGAAATATGGTGGTCTCGGAGTGGACGCGGACGGCGACGGGAAAGCCGATCCGACGAGTCTCGTCGACAGCGCCCACACGGCAGCGAAATACCTGAACCAACACGATGTCACAACGACATCAGACCGAGACACGCTCGCGACAGCACTGTTTGAATACAATCGCAGTGAACAATATGTTTCTGACGTGCTCGCCCAATATGATCGTTACCAGCAACACGTCGAGGCTATCGATGCGAACGACCTCGACCTCAAGAAGAAGACACTCGCATTCTTCCTTCGCATCAGCTCACGTTTGACCAATTAAAAGGAGGCACCACCCATGACACCAGCCGATTCTTCCGAACTCTTGATTGAGGAATCGTCGATCCGCGTCCAGACGACGTTTGATCGAGACAAGACGAAACGCTATTTACGCAGCTACATCTTTGACGACATCGCAGAAGGGACGCACGTCGCCGCTTTAATCTACACACCACGGACGACAGACGCCTTTCTCTCTGGAACGACGACACAACGTGCGTACAATTTGATGAAGAAGTATGTCAGTGACCCCGTCAAACAATATGACATCATCAGTTTGATGCCGGACCTGCTCGTCAGCGAGGATCTGCCGTTCGCGCAAGCGAGCTTCGATGAGACGAACTATGAGTTCGTCGCGAAGACACTTGCTGAGGTCAAAGCGAAAAATGGCGTCGTCCTCTGTGGCTGGGGATCGCCTGGTCGCCTGATGCACCACCTGCCGGCATATGAGGAACTGTTTGAGCAGTATGCCGACATCCTCTATTGCTCCGGCATCACGAACAAAGGCGAACCGAATCATCTACGCTTGACGATGGACGATAGCCCGATGATCACGTATAACGACATGAAACAAAAAGCGAAAAAATTGCGTCGTAAATGACGCAATGGACCCTTCCATAACGGCAAGGGTCCTTTTTTTGAAACATTTTCCATCAACTTCGCGTATAATCAAAGTCTACATATTACATAGCAAGGAAGGTCATACGATGCCATTTTGGGATGAAGAATTACAAGAAGAAACGATGATTTCAGTCAAAGAAACAGACATTCGACGAATCGAGCAAGCCGTCAACGGTCGACTCCCCGTCCGTTACCTCGAACAAATCCAGGAACAAAACGGCGGTGCTCCGGAAGCCATGGCCGTGATGGTCGAATTCGAGAATACATGGTCGGACGAAGAAACTGGATTGCACCTCCCACTCCGCTCCATGTCGTCATTGACATTCGAACGGTATCTAGACGAATTGTCGATCCTCCGGGAATGGGACGTCGAGGGAAACATTATGATGTTCGCGGAAGGAGAAGGTAGCTATTTTTGGTACTTCCACTTCACAGATGCCGCCGAGCCGACTGTCTGGTGCCTCGATATTTCAGATGAGACCACCTATTTCGTCGCGGCGACCTATGACGAATGGTTAACGAAGCTGAGTAGCGATGTTCCGGAAGTCGTCATGCCGGATGTCGTATTTCTGACGTTACCTGAAATCAAGGACATTCTCCGTGGAGATGACGAGAATGAAAAACTCCTCGCCTACTCCCACTGGATGATTCTCGATGAAGAACAGGAAGAACTGATCGAAGCGTTCATGACACTGATCGAACGAAACGATCAGCCTGATTTCCTTGGCTCCTATGCGTATTACCTCATGGAAGTCTTGACGAACAACCCGGAGTTATTAGAACAGAAACGAGATGACGTCACAGCCTTGATCCTCAGTAAAGGTGACGATCTCGATGCAGAAGACTTACTATCTTGGATGGATGAAGAGGTAGACGAAGAGTTCTGACCTCAATCAAAAAGCCAGTATTCCTCGTCCATACGGATGACGAATACTGGCTTTTTCGCATGTCTATCCAATCGTTTAAGACAACATCAACTCAAGCAGACAGTCGACGAGATCCTTCTCGAGTTCGAGTGCTTGCAACTGGTGCATCATGTTAACCGGATCGAGTTTTTGTGACAATAGACGGTACAAACGATCTTTCAGGTCATAGCTGATTTCCGCTTGATCGAGGAATGCATACAACCGGTCCATCTTGTTCTCGTTCGTCGACATCTCGACTTGGAGTGACAACGTGATCGTATCGGTCACTTCACCGAGTTCGACACGAAGGGACTGCGTCGCATGATCATAGACACCGGTGACACTCTCTCCGTCGCGCTGCACGTATCCTTCACGGACTCCACGTAAGATCAACGTAATCGACCGGTTTTCTGGTAGTAAGTCACGGTGTCCGGTTGGTGCCGCGATCGTCAACTCACGTGCGCCCCAGTCGAGCGCAAACGTCGTCTCGACATTGACACCGTCGCGGTGCGCGACACCCGTGCTATCGTCTTCAAACAACGTAAAGCGGTTCGATGCTCCCGGGAAGACGACGACTTCGAGATCCTCTGGATTATGCAGGGCATTCGACTGTTCGAGATGACGACCGAGTGGAACGATCGCACCGGCTTTTGCGAGTACGCCTTGATCTTCGAGGTAACGGAACAGACGAATCTGTTTGCCGCCACGGTACCGGTGACCATTGAAGAAATCAAACCATTCGCCTTCCGGCAACCAAGCGGTCGTTGCCGTCATATGCAGTTTCCGGTGCATTGGTGTGACCATCGGCGCGACGATCAGTTCTGTTCCGAAGTAGAACTGGTTCGGGACGTTGTATGCCTGATCGTCTTCCGGATGCTCATAATACATCGGTGAGACGAGTGGCAAGCCGTCAAAGTGATTGCGGGCATTCATCGTGTAGATGTACGGCACGAGCTGGTGCCGAAGTCGTAAATAGTTCTTCATGACGTTCGCCGCATCGGTCGAATAACGCCATGGTTCTTTCCCGTTGAAGATGCTCATCGTACTGTGCAGGCGCATGATCGGACTAAAGACACCGTACTGGAGCCAACGTGTCGATAACTCGTCATCCTTCTCCCCGCGTTGGTGCCCCCCGATGTCATGGCTCCACCATCCATAACCGATGTTCGACGCCGTCGCCGTGAAATACGGCTGGAATTGGAGCGATGCCCAAGAGATGATCGTATCGCCTGAGAAACCAACCGGATAACGATGACTTCCGGGTCCCGCGTAACGCGAGAAGATCAACGGTCGATTGCCGTCGCGGGCAATATCAAGCGCGTGATAATGATTGAGCATCCAGAGCGGATCAAGCCCCTTCATCTTCGAGTTCGCGCCCTGCTGCCAATCGATCCACCAGAAGTCGACGCCATCTGCCTCGTGCGGATGATGCAGCTTCGTAAAGTAGTTCTCGATGAACGTCCGGTCTGAGAAATCAAACGGGATCCGGACATCCGATTCGGGATCGACGCCCATCGCGACCGCCATCGCCTCGTAGGCTTCTTCAAACCCACGCACACCGTCCGCCGGGTGCAAGTTGAGCGTGACCATCCGGTCGTCATCCTTCAACCATTGCAAGAATCCGCGTGGATCCGGGAATAGATCACGGTTCCACGTGTAGCCCGTCCAGCCACTTCCGTACCGTTCCGGAATATCAGTGACGTGCCAGTCCATGTCGATGACACTGACCGAGAACGGAATGTCTTCCGTCTTGAAGCGTGTCATCAAATCCTTGTATTCCTTCTCACTATAACGCCAGTAGCGACTCCACCAGTTGCCGAGTACCTGACGTGGTAACATCGGCGTCGGTCCTGTCAGGTGGTAGAAGTCACGCAGTGCCTGTTTGTAGTCGTGACCGTATCCGAAGTAATAGATGTCATGCGTCCCGGAGCGTCGCGGTTCGACGAAGTGGTCTTCCGTCAGGACGAAGGCGTTCGAGTCGTCGATCGCCGCGTAACCTTGCCGGGAGAGAATCCCTTCTTCAAGTGGGATGACGCCGTCCGCATGGTCAAGCGTCCGCGCCGTACCTTTTAACGTCCGGAGCGGTCCGCCGAACGTATAGCGGCTGTAGTAGGTACTAAAGTTCCCTAAGACATCGATATAAAGTGTGTTCGCAGCGAACGGTCCCTTCGTATAATGCAGATGGACGTGCTCGGTGATGATTTGCAATTCTTCCTCGTTTTCGACGATGCGGTAAGCAGGTACCGGAAAATCACGATTGAAGACCGTTTGGGTCGGTCGATCCTCGAACTGTCCATCCGCCGCGTACTCAAGTCGGATCATCCGACTCGTCAAGACCGTGAAACGGTAGACATCTCCTTGGATGATGGCGTCTGGTCGTGCTTGTGGTTTCATGTCGCGCGTGTAGAAATGGGATTCATCAATTGTTCGCATACGGGTTCGGGACTAACGCCCCTTTCACTTCCTTCCAGGCTAAGTAGTGTGCAACCGATTACACATCTAGTGTATAAGAGTTCATGTTCCCACTTCAAGGAAGAATCAATCAAAAAAACGTCCCGCACCTGAAAAACGATGCGGGACGTTGCGTCATAATAAGGGTGAAATCAAGCGCGAGAGCGACTCAAAAATGCGGAAGCGAAGCGGACGTTTGACGTAATCGTTCGATGATAACTGAATCGAGACATCGAAATCAGCGATGAAGTCACGCTCGAGCTGTTCCGTACTTTCTGTGTCGTACAAGAACGCCATCAGTTCATAGTTGAGGACAAAACTGCGAATATCCATGTTTGCCGTTCCGACGGCACCGATCTTCCCGTCGACGAGAAACAGTTTCGCATGGATGAAGTGACGGTTATACGTATAAATCTTGACGCCGTCCTTCAAGAGTGGTCCGAAGTAAGACCGGGTCCCGTAATAAGACGTAAAGCTGTCGCCTTTACCCGGCGTCAAGATACGGACGTCGAGTCCGGCACGTGCTGCGAGCCGGAGCAACGTCATCGTCTCATTGTCCGGAATCAAGTACGGTGTCGCAATCCAGATCGAACGTTGTGCCGCGATGATTGCGGCAATCAAGGCATTGCGAATCGCGGGATCCTTTGACGTCGGTCCGCTCGTGACGATTTGAATCGCCCCGTCTGACGTCACATCATGTTTCGGGAAGTACTGGTGGATCGACTCATCCCCTGCAAACGTCTCCCATGTGTCACTCGATTCAATTTGGGCATAGATCCAGTCGTCGAGGAACGTCGCTTGTAATTCCTTGACGGCGCGTCCTTCAAGCCGCAAATGCGTATCACGCCAAAAACCGAACTTCTTACTCTTACCGTCGTACTCATCCCCGACGTTCAATCCACCGGTGAATCCGACTTTTCCATCAACGACGACGATTTTCCGGTGATTGCGGAAGTTCGCCGTGAAGATGAACAAGGGACTTGAGATTGGGTCATAGGCTGCGATATGCGCTCCCGCGTCGCGTAGCGGGCGCAAGAAGTTCTCACCGAGCATATAACTTCCGAGTCCGTCATACATGAACCGGACCGTCACACCGGCTTCGAGTCGCTCAATCAATGCTTCCCGGATCGCCTTACCTGTCTCATCGTTGCGATAGATGTAGTACTGGATGTGGACGTGATGCTGTGCTTGACGAATCGCGTCAAGAATCGCTGGGAACGTCTCTTCCCCGTTCGTCAGGATGTCACTTGCTGTATGAACGTCCACCCCGCCGCCACCGAAGTTACGAATCGTGTTCGCAAGCTTCAAGTGATTCGGTGGTAACTCACTGACAGCAAGCGACCGAACTGGACGAATCGCTTGCTTGAGCAATTTCCGTTCGTCATGTGAACGACGATTCCGGCGCCGGCGCCGTGGATTCCGACCGAACATCAACCAGATGATGACTCCGAGAATCGGTAAGAAAATCAGAACGAGAAACCAAGCGATCGTTGATTCTGCGGTCCGGTTCTCGATGAAGATAATCATGATGACAGCAAGCGGCACGACCGTCGCTGAAATCGTTAAGACATAAAATAAATAGCCGAGTTGATATAGTCCCCAAATGATGCCACCAGCGACTAAAAATACGAGTGCGAATTGTAAAATCCGGTTACGCACAGACCTTCCTCCTTCAATTAACATACCTTCACTAGTATTCTTTCCCCATTCACTATGAAAATATAACAAAAAAAGAGAAACCGCAGATACGGTTTCTCAAAAGATTTACCTCTTATAGAAAGTTTTCTTCGTACATCTCGCGACCAGGGATTGGATCATTCAGTGACGCCCAATCCGTTTCGTGTTCCTGGACGAGACACGCATCGAATAGCGCTTCGAGCTTCTCTTGCTCCAGTCCGATGCCGATTAAGACGAGTTCGGTCCGTCGATCCTCATCTGATGCAAAACGACCAGCGTATTCCATGTTCGACGCATATCCTGCCTGATGGAACAGCAATGCCATCTCAGGACGTGTCGCAAGGAACAAGAAGCCTTTTGCCCGGACGACTTCTTGCGGCCAGTCTTCAATCAAGGCTAGCAAGCGCTCAGGATGGAACGGCACGTCGCGCTTGTAGACGAACGAACTGATCCAGTACTCTTCCGTTTCTGGAATATGTTCTTCCGCATTCAACTCGCGGATCCAGCCAGCACTCGCTGCCGCTTGTTCAAAATCAAATAGATCAACGTCTAAGATGTCTGCCGGATCGACTTGACCATATGTCGTCTCGATCAAGCGGGCAACTGGATTTAATGCCTTTAGATAGCCGATGACGGTATGGCGTTCTTCCGGAGTCAGACGATCTACTTTATTCAAGACGATGATGTCCGCGAACTCGACTTGATCGACGAGTAGATCGACGACTTCACGCACGTCTGTCTCATCGACGGCCTGTTTCCGCTCAATCAACGATTCACCGGATTCGAAGTCCTTCAGAAAACGATAACCATCGATGACCGTGACCATCGCATTGATTTTCGTGACTTGTGATAAGTCGATGGCACTGTCCGGATCTTCGTACGTGAAGGTCTGGGCGACCGGAATCGGTTCCGAGATACCACTCGACTCGATGACGATACCGTCAATATCGCCTTGGTCGACGAGGCGTTTGACTTCAAGTAATAAATCGTCACGTAACGTGCAGCAAATGCACCCGTTCGAAAGTGTGACGAACGACTCTTCCGTCCGCGAGAATCCGCCTTGCTCAATCAATGCCGCGTCAATGTTGACCTCACTCATGTCGTTGACGATGATCGCGAGGCGGCGCCCTTCGCGATTATGTAGTAAATGGTTCAATAGTGTCGTTTTACCGGATCCAAGATATCCAGATAAAACGGTGATCGATATCGGTTGCATCATCATTCATCTCCTAAAACGTAATCGTTACGTTTTATAGAGTAACCGACTTTTTACCTGACGTCAATCGTAATGATTTCGATTTATTTTGTTCCCTAAAAAAGTCGATAAGCATCGACTCAAGGAGTAGACCGGGCTGACCCCAAAAAAATGACGCATCTTCTCACGCCCTTTCCTCAGGCGAGACACAAGTCAGTTTTCCTGCTTCCTTTAAGCAGGAAAACTGACTTGTTTGTCTCTGACAGCGCATAATGCGCTTTTTCCTGTAGGAGTGGCGTGTGACGCGTCATTCTTTGTAGATACTGGCTTTAGAGTCAGCTCTGTCAGACATTCCGAAGTACGAGAAAAGAAACAATTTTCTGCTCGGTATCGCTTCCTGGGGAAATACAAGCAGGAGCGACCCTGCAACGAAGTGAAGCGGCGCGATGCTTGTCCCAGGAAAATAATTCGAGCGAAACGAAAAAGCGTAACCTTACTACTGACTTTGAATCGGTAAATCCCATGTTGTCCCGATCAAATCCGTGATCCGCTCCGCTGCCTCGTGTGAAAACCCGGCAATCGTGTAATGATTCGTGTCTGCAATCACGTGATACATCCCATTCGGTAAACTATCGGCGAACGCTGCGTGAGCCGCATTGATTTGTTCGGTCAATGCCGGGTTCAACCAACTTTCCGGCATACCACCTGCCCAGTTCGAAGCAGACAGGACGAGGACCGGCTGTGTCACGTCTTCAAGCAACGAAAGAATCAGCTGATTGTTCTCCTCGACCGTTTGCCATTCGTCGAGCGTCCCCCGCCAATGTCCAGGTGCCGCAAAATGCCGCCACATCGGTAATTGATCGGCTTCCGGTAAGACACTGAACATCTTTTTGCCGAGACGATCAGGAATCATCCAGGCGATCGGTCGGACGTGACTAAGGAAATAGAGGAATCGATTCCACTCCTCTTGTGTTCGTTCGTACCAGTTCGGTAATGCTGCATCGACATCGGGATGCGACGGATCGAGCAAGACGATGCCGCGTGTCTCGTCTGCAAACAGTCGTCCACTTGCAAGCGAGATATAGGCGCCGAGCGAGTGCCCGATGAAGACATACGGTCCTTTGACACGGAGCATCCGTAAGACGTCAGCGAGCTCATCCGCTTGATGCGTAAAGAGTCGTTTGTTTTTACCACGACTCGACCGACCATACCCGAGACGTGAATATTCAAAGACCCGCCCTCGCTTCAATAATTCAGTTCGTAGCCAGCCCCATTGGTGTCGATTCGACATCATCCCGTGATCGAGGACGAAGGTGACGTCCCCACTTCCTGTCAGCCGGGTATCAAAACGACCGGCTGATGTTTCAACGATATATTCCATACACTACCCCTACTTCCATTCATTCAAATAACGAGATCTCTAGCTCGTACCCAAGGATGTTCAAGTAATCAAATAACTGGGATCGATGATGATAGAGATGCACGGCTGCTTCGATTGCCCAGCCGTTCATCGAGTCGGTAACGCCCCAGTACGTCGGACGCGTCGTAAATCCGGTCGTGACTTTCTTCTGATAGATAGAAAACGCACGATTGATTCGCTCATTTAACTGATCGCGCGGGATCGGTTCCGCATAAAACGCCTGCATTGCTTCAGCCGTCGCCCCTTCTGCCAGCATCAAATCGGCTTCAAGTAACACAGCGAGATGGACAGCGACTTCACCGACGGTCCGTTTCCCGGGGATTGGTCGCGCGTCCCAGTCCTGCGCCTCGATCTTCTCAAACAATGCTTTCGACGTCTTCACACCAACGCCGACATGGCGGATGAGGGCATGTTCCCAGTCAGTCATGCGCATTCCTCCAAGCAATCGCACGTTGTTCGAGTTCCTTGACGAACGCATCCTTGCCGGCGATATAGGCTTCGATCTCAAGCGGATATGTCGTTGCTAATTGTTCCTTTAATGCTCCGTAAGCAGCGGCTTCTTCTGGATGGGTACGTAAGTAATCCCGAAAGACAAGATGACGCATGATTTCTGAATTTCCCGCCGCATAGAGATGGATGTGATGCGTCCGTTCGTCTCCACCTTTTCGGTAGTACCGA
Organism: Exiguobacterium acetylicum; assembly: GCF_019890935.1. NCBI lineage: Bacteria > Bacillati > Bacillota > Bacilli > Caryophanales > Exiguobacterium > Exiguobacterium acetylicum. The sequence goes on along the minus strand of NZ_CP082333.1, from coordinate 1,299,362 downwards.
CGCCCCGGCATCCCGAATTCACCCTTCGCTTCGTAACCGATTGCTTCCATCTGTGCATCGAACTGCTCGATCCCCTCAAGCGCATCGACGACGGGTAAGATATCGATGATCGGTTTTGCTGCGAGTCCTGGAACTGATGTGCTCCCCATATGATAGATCTGCTTAAGACGTGCTCCGAACACGTCTCGTAACCGGTCCGCTTCTCGCATATATTCACTCGCCCATTCTGATTGATACGGTAACACAATGACTTGTCGCATAGTCGTTTCCCCCTCTCAATTCAGTATGCCAGTTTTTGGGGTAAAACAAAACGACCATCCATTTTGGAGGTCGTTAATGTTAGCGCGTCGTTAATCCGTTAAATAATCATACAGTTTCGCAGGTCCACCAAGTCGAAGATCAGCGATGATATGCTGGGCATCGACGATCTTCCAAACACGGAAGTCAGCGAGTGGTGCCATGACATGTTCGAATAACTGAAGTCGCGCCGGTCCACGGTATGCTTCTTTAATCTCAAGATCCGTGATTTGACTCCGTGTCAGTTCGGAGATGATCAACTCACCTTGATAGCCACGATGTTGTTTGAGCATGAATTGCGGTGCACCGACGATTGATTGTGCTTCTTCGACCGCCATCGGAACATATTTGTATCCCATCGTCGCTTGGGCGACACGAAGTGAATGATAGTCAAGCGTTCCAACGAGTACATCATTGTCGAGATAGAGCCGGGGTGAACCATACTTCTTCGGAAACGCAGCTACTTCACGACCAGAGGCGATCGCCGGCTGATTGTTGACATACATCGAGAGGTAAAACTCACCGACCTCTCCTTGATACCGAACCGGAATGACTTGTCCGCACTCGAGATAACTCCCAAGACCCGTGCTATCCGGCATATTGATGATCTCAAACTTGATCTGATTACTCAGCACCTCGAGCGGTTCAGGAACGACTGCTTGTAACGCTTCGATGTCTGTCTCATAGATGATGTTCAAGTATTCCCGATTCCGAAAAAAGATATCGACCGCCGGAAAGACCGGTGCATTGATCGGCGTCGCGACGATATTTTTTACATCTTCCTGTCTCATCTGAATCTCTCCTTTATGCGTTTAACAATGCGGCAAAGCGTGTGACACTTGTTTCAAAATCAGGAACTGTCTTCGCTGTTTGCGCTTCCTCGACGATTTCTTGAATGAGTGAGTTGAACGGTGTTTTGATATCGTACGTGTTGCCGTACATCGTGACGATCCCATTGATGAAACGAATTTCGGTCAGTTGCCCTTTTTGTAAGTCCTGCAACATGCTCGCCTCTAAGTCACGCGATCCGTGCATCAATTGTGGCACGGTGCTCAATTTTTCATCGATATCGTCTAGTGTTGCGTAGGCTGCCGGCTCAAACGTACTCATCGGCGCGAATGTGATGCCGTGGGCGTGACCGACTTCAACGACTTCCTGCATCGTATGGATTGCTGCCCGTAACAAGATCGGATGATCGAGAACGTCGCCATACGTACCGTTACACGCAGCGGATAACCCACTGAACGTACTATTGATGACGAGTTTTGACCATTTCGTTCCCGGCAGATTATCAGAGATCTCCGTTCCACCGATGTGATCAAGGATACCCTTCAGTTGGACGATCCGGTCCGTCTTCTTACCGTCCAGTTCACCGATTTGCATCGCATACGTCTTGAAGTGCTCGTAATCCGATGTCAGACGTGACTCACCTGGTCCGACGTATGTCGCTCCGAACTCGACGGATCCCGCGATGATACGTTCGCGTGGAATCTGTTGTTGAATGAATTCTTCCGGTACACCGTTCTGCAAGGAGACGAGAATCCCGTCTTCCTTCAAGATCGTCCGGACTTTCGCCAGAACCGGTTCATTGTAGACCTGCTTCGTCAGCAACAATACGATATCGTACATCTCCGTGATGTCATCCGGATGCATCGCATGGACGGCTTGCGTCAAATCTGGTCCAATGACATGCGCGCCTGTTGTGTTCAGCGCTTCGATATGTGCGCGATTCGTATCGATCAAATCGACATCCGCATACTGTTGACTTAAATAAGCTCCCATGATGGTTCCTAGTGATCCTGCTCCGTAAATTCCGATTTTCATTTCTATCACCTCTGGTATTTACGATATACTGATTTCATCATAAACAGAAATATATATATTTATATATTTTAATAACCTATAGATTATGTCAGGAGGATATCATGGAACTTTTACATTTGAATTATTTTCGTCACGTCGCGGAGGAATTGAACGTGACGCGTGCTGCCGAACGATTATTCATCAGCCAACCTGCCCTCAGTGCGACGATCAAAAAACTGGAACGTGAATTAAATACGACGTTGTTTCATCGAAAGGGCAGAACGATCAGCTTGACCGACAATGGACGACTTCTGCTGCAATCAGTCGAAAAAATCGAACACGAGCTGACACGGGTCCAGGAAAGAATGATACGAAATGATGCCTCTACCGAAACGACACTCAGTCTTGCCAGTTCGCATGGTCGCTTCATCCAATTGATTCTACGAGAATTTCTCCTGCCGCAGACGGCGCCCTTGTTTAATTCGGATATCCTCTCGAACCGCGATATTTTAAGCGGTCTGCTTCATCAAGAATTCCATTTCTCGATCAGCTTCATGGAACTCAAGCATCCGCTCATTACGAGTGAACCGATCGTGGAAGAGGAGATCGTCATCACCTATCCTGCTTCTTATTCAGAGAAAGAAGCGATTACGGCGCTCTATGCGGATGCAACGGAGACTGCCTTTTTGTTTCCCTCCCACAATAAGGACTACAACCGCTTCATCCAATTGAAGATGGCGGAACTAAACATCTATGCCGATACCTCGCACTATATTGATGACGTCTCACTGCAACTCGCTTTACGCCAACAACGCTATTTCAGCTTCGTTCCCGTCTCCGTCTGTCGCGAGATGGGACTCCCTTTCATCACAGACGATGTGTTTACCGTTACTTCACAACTCTACATGTCGCACGCGACGGATCAATTGACGGTCGAGCAAGCAATCATCTACGAACGCATTAAACGGTTTCTGCTTTCGCAACGCACGTATCTAATCAAATAAAAACGGATGCCTGCATATGCAGACATCCGTGTGAGATATTACTTCGTGATGAAGTAGCGTGACTGATCGAGATGATCCTTCGCTGTATAGATGTTGAGTTTGTACGAGCCGTTCGTCAATGCCTTACGCATCTTCAAGACATAGTTCCCGTGCTGATCCGCCACGTCTTGAGCGATCAATTGATAACCAGCTTCTGTTTTTTGGTAGAGGCGGACGATTTGTCGTTTTTCGACTTTACCTGTCAACGTCTTTTTGCCTGACCATTTTTTGACCGGATACGTGTTCTTAATCGTGAACGACGCCTTTTTCGTGATTTTGTTCGAGATGTCTGTCGACTTGACCGTGTACGTACCTGTCGTTAGACCGTTCTTGACCGCAATCTTGAAGCCGCTTGCCGTCGTTTTCGCTTTCGCGATCTTCGTTGATCCTTTATAGAGCGTCACGTCAAGACCTTCCGTTGCTTTACCGCGGAGGACCGTTGAACCGTAGACTGCTGACTTTTTATCGATCGCTGGTGTCGCAACGACGCCTGTTCCGACTGTGACGTTCGTTTCTGTCTTCATGAAGCTGAGTTCCGAGACGATCGTCAACTTGTCACGCAATTTGAGCGGACGTGTCACGACTTCGTATTGACCCGCTTCGTTTGCTGTTGCTGTTCCAAGGACTTTTTCGCCAAGTTTGACTGTGACTTTTGCTCCCGGAACGGCTTGACCAGTAACGATTTTTGCACCTGGTTTAACTGCTTTTGCTGAGACCGTGAAGTCTTTCATCGGCACGTTCATATTGAATTTGAGGAACGTACCTGTCTCACCTGGACGTGTTTCACCTGTGCTCGTGATGCCTTCATAACGCTTGACGTACGGTGCAGCTGCAGCCGCTGAATCAAAGCTGACCGTCGTCGGTTTGCTTGCGACGAGTGACCAGTTGTCATCGGCTTTATAATCAACCGGTTGTTTCGCTTTGATGAAGTCCGAAATGACGTTACGTGTTTCGTAGGCTGATTTGTAAACGATATTCTTTCCGCCACCAAGACCTGGGAACGTCGCACTGCCTGCGCGGTAGTTGTTCGTCGCGACAAGGAATTCTTGATCGTCTGCGATCGCTTTGCCTTGATACTTGATGTTTTGGACGCGATTTGCGTCTTTATTGACGACGACACCGTTAAAGTCGAACTTCGCTGGTTTCGTGATATCGATTTCATACGTCAATCCATCGAGGATATCAAAGTTATAGCTACGGAATTCTTTATTCAACAACTCTGTCTGCTCACCGCCGACTTGGTTGAATTGACCCGCAGACATTTCGAGCCAGTCTTTGACGTCAGCACCTGTTACTTTGACGACTTCGAGTGTATTCGGATAAACATAAAGATCGGCGACGTTCTTGAGTGCGATTGGTCCTTTTTTGATCAACGTGTAATCGGATGCGTTGACCTGGTTACGACCACCTGTCTTGAATGGTGCACCTGCTGACAACAACGGGAGATCTTTATATTTTGCAAGATCGGCATTTTCTTTGAGTTGTTTCTCGACATACCATTTCTGAGCGTTCGTTACGAACTGAACGGAATCATCGTCTTGCGCGAGAGCGAAGAAGCTTTGGATATCATCATTGATCGTCCCGACTTCTTGACGAATGTAAGCGAGCGTTCCTTCATGTGCTTTTTCGATCAACTTGACAGCACCGGCATCTGCTGTCGTGTCTTTCGTTACGTCCGCTAGTTTCGCACCAGACGTATCAACGACCCATTTCCCGTCGACTTGCTTCAACTGAAGATCGATGACTCCGACGTTTTTCCCTTGTGTGTTCGCCATGACGACCGGTTTGCCATTGATTAGACCGTTCGTAGCATCAACGTTCGGCAGTTTGTTGAACGCTGAATCGGCTGCTGGGAACTTCCCGTGCTGATGACCTGTCATCAAGACATCGATGTCTGCGACTTTCGTCAACGCGTAGCCAACGTTCTCATCGCCATCTTTTTGATCCGTCGTATCCCCGATCCCTGTGTGCGCGAGTGCCACGACGACGTCTGCGCCAGCATCTTTTAACTTCTTAGCTGTTGCTTTAGCAGTCGGGATGATATCTTCAGCCGTGACTTTCCCCGTCAGGTTCCCCGCATCCCATGCCATGATTTGTGGCGTGACGACTCCGAACACACCCACTTTGACTGTTTTCATGTCACCGTTCTGATCCTTAACTTGACGTTCGATGATTTGATAGTCTTTTCCATCTTTGTTGTAGTCCGCAACGATTGGCTTTTTCGTAACTGCATCCAATACGTTCGAGTTGACGAACTTGATTGAACCGCTCGAAGCACTCATCGCTGACTTGAGGAAATCAAGACCGAAGTTGAATTCATGGTTTCCGAGCGTGACCGCATCATAACCGAGGTATTCCATCAATTCGTACATCGGATGTTTGCCTTTGTTTCCTTTGTCATACTGATTCTTGACGTAATCACCAAACGGCGTTCCTTGAAGTGTATCTCCGTTATCAAACAAGAAGCTATTCGTAACGCCCACTTCAGCTTGTTGCTTTTTGATGACTGTAGCCGCTTTGACGAGACCAATCGTTTCGTCCTGCGCATCCTTGAAGTAATCGTAGTTCATTGAGTTCGTATGTAAATCCGTTGTTTCTAAGAAGCGTAACTTGACGACACTGTTGTCGGCAGCAAGTGTCTTGACTTGAACGACTGGTACGAGCATCGGTGCGATCAATGTCGACGCGATGACGAGTTTCGTTGCTTTTTTCATATAGATTTTCCCCCCAGGATGTTTTGACTGCTTCATTAATTTAGCATGGTTCGATTATAGCTAATAGTCCTTTCAAATAGGTCGGACATCCGTCTTATTTAACCTACTTAACTAATTCCAAATACTGGCTTAACATTGTTGATTTTCCCTTTACAAACCAAGTTTACTTGGTAAAAAAAGGAGATGATGCAAATGAGATGAACCACGCAAAAAAAACGATACGTTTCAGGACAAGAACCTGAAAACGTATCGTCTATGATTGATGTAGAACGTAACTGTTCCTTCTCGACTCCTACAGGAAAAAAAGCATGTTTTTCGCTTAAGTCAGTGTCAGGTAAAACCCGGTCGTAGTTTAGGATACCGCGGCTTACCTCCCGCCTGTGGAAAGCGAGCATGGCAGCAACGTGCGTCGTCCGGATTCATGGCATAGGATTTTCGCCACTCCACGTCCCTTACACCGTTTTCTCTGGTTTCCGTCGGACGACATAACCAAGAATTCCCCCAAGTAACGCAAGTCCTGCGGCGTATAGTACCGTCCAGCCTGCCGTCTGTTGAGCGAACTCGAATAAGACGTCACTGCGCCATTTCATCGCGAACTGAACGTATGAAGCTTGACTGACGATGAAGCTGATGACACCGATCGCGATCGCAAAGACGAACGGATCGATAATCGACTTGAAGCTTCGGATACTACAGACGAAGTAGATCGCGAACGTTACGAGCAACAGCACCCAGTACGCACTCTCACTGGAGACATTCGGTGGCGTCGCTCCTGCCGATTCCGCATCAATCGCTTGGATCGTCTGCCGCGCGACACCGTAATCAACAGGGTCGAGCTTCAATTGTGTTGCTGACAAATCCGGACGTTCTCCACCGAGTAACGTCAACAATTGTTCTGTCACCGGGTCCGTGTCGATTCCATCAACGACTTTTTGGATTGAGTCATTGAGCTGATCCGTTGAGGTCTCCCCGTTCAACATCGAGACCGGGATTTCCGCATTCGCTCCAAGGACGTCTGCTTGATACACGACCTGACCGCCATGGATCCAGTCGTACATCCCGCCACTTCCGGCGTTCAGACTCGTGACGGTGAGGGCCGTCCGTAGTGAGGAATCGCCGTCATATTCCGCTTCGTCCTGTACCGTAAAGACGAGTTGAAGTGTACTTGCGAGCATTAAAATCAGCAAGCTGGCACGACCGGCAGCTGTCAAACCGGATAACTTTTGCGGGAAGAACGCCATCCAACCAAGCAAACTGACGACGAGAAGCGGTAGAATCCCACTCATCGCATAGCCGTCTTGTAACGAGAGGAACGGCACGTCGTTTCCGCGTCCGGCAAGGACGAACCAGATGATTCCGACCGTTAAGAAGAAACTGATCGATCGAATCGTCCACCCGAGACGACTTGCCTTAATCCGTAACACCAAAAATAACAGGACGATCAAACCGATGCCAAAAACGGAATAGAGTAACGTGCCGTAAGAGACATCAAACGTAAGTGGTGCAAGGACTTGCTTTAAGTCAATCCCAAACAACGATAAGACATCGCCGGCAGAACTCGCATCGAGCACCTGATTGATGATTCCTTCCCGGACCGCACTCGGCATCGTGATCGACAGCCCACCGACGAACAGTAGCATCAATGACACCGTGATATCTGCATCTTTCCAGGAGACGTCCGCCTGTTGCATCTGCGTCACGAGATCCTGATAGTCTGAGGATGAGGTGATTTGTGAAGTCAAAAATGCCATCACACCATAGATGACACCGAAAAAGATGAGACCGATAAGGACGCCAAACAGGACATCCCAGACGGAAAACCGTCGTTGTTTCCTTTCTTGCCTTGACTCCATCCCATTTCCTCCTTTTTATGTCTGATGTTTGAATATTCCTGCTACAGCGAAACCAAAAACATCAAATTCATTCAACAGCCATTATATCCCACTTCTTCTCTGACTGTCTCCACTGATTCCCAAAACAAAAACCGACTTCTCACAGTGAGAAGCCGGTTGAACGATCAGGTGCCATGGTATTTTTTTCTCTATTAGATGCCTTCGTATGCTTGTTCCATGATCGTCCGTAACTCAGCGACAAGCGGCATCTTCGGATTCGCAGTCGTACATTGATCTTCAAAAGCATCGACCGCCATCTTGTCGAGTTTTGCCTCGAAATCTGCTTTTTGAATGCCTTGCGCCTTGAATGACATCTTAATGTTTAGACGTTGTCCAAGATCAGCAACGGCTTGGATGAGGGATTCGACCCCTTGTTCTGTCGTTGCTGCCGGAAGACCGAGGTAGCGTGCGATGTCGGCATACCGTTCATCCGCGACGAATGATTCGTATTTCGGGAATGCTGCTAGTTTTGTTGGACGTGACGCGTTATAGCGAATGACGTGTGGCATCAGGATCGCATTCGTCCGTCCGTGTGGCGTGTGGAATTCGCCACCGATTTTGTGTGCGATCGAGTGGTTGATGCCAAGGAAGGCGTTCGCGAATGCCATCCCTGCCATCGTTGACGCATTATGCACTTTTTCGCGTGCTTCGGCGTCTGATCCGTTAGCATATGCTCGTGGCAAGTAGTCGAAGATCATCTTGATTGCTTTGAGTGCAAGTCCATCCGTGTAGTCGTTCGCAAGCACCGAGACGTATGCTTCTGTCGCATGCGTCAAGACATCCATTCCGGTATCAGCAGTGATCGAAGCTGGGACTGTCATGACGAATTCTGGATCAACGATTGCGACGTCTGGTGTCAATGCATAGTCAGCAATCGGGTATTTGACGTTTTTCTCTTTATCCGTGATGACGGTGAACGGTGTCACTTCTGAACCCGTACCAGAAGTCGTCGGAATCGCGACGAACTTCGCTTGACGACCAAGTGTCGGGAATTGATACGCCCGTTTGCGGATATCAAGGAATTTTTGACGTAAGTTTGAGAACGTTTCGTTCGGTTGTTCATAGAAGAGCCACATTCCTTTTGCAGCATCCATCGCTGAACCACCACCGAGAGCGATGATCAAGTCAGGTTTGAAGTCACGCATCGCTTGAGCACCCGTCTGAACAGTCGTCACCGATGGATCTGGTTCGACTTGGTCAAAGATTCGGTAACTGACGGACTGTGGCAAGTTTTGAATTACTTTATCAGCATATCCGAACTGTACCATCGTTGGATCCGTCACGATCATGACGCGTGAGACGTCAGTCATCGACCGCAAGTACTGAACAGAGTTCTTTTCGAAGTAGATTTTTTCAGGGACCTTGAACCATTGCATGTTCACGCGTCGTCTCGCCACCTTTTTGACGTTGAGTAAGTGTTTCGCTGTCACGTTTTCAGAAACAGAGTTTATCCCGTATGATCCGCAACCGAGTGTCAGAGATGGTGTCAACTCGTTGTACAGATCACCAATTCCGCCATGAGCAGATGGGCTGTTGACGAGGATCCGGCAGGCTTTCATGCGGAGTCCGAACGCTGTCATCAAGTCATCGTTCGTCGTATGAATGACAGCTGTATGACCGAGACCTCCGATTTCAAGCATTTGTTCAGCAATCGTGAACGCTTCTTCGGTCGAAGCGACGCGATACGCACCGAGGACGGGACTGAGTTTCTCATGAGACAATGGTTCTGCCGCTCCGACGTGCTCGAGTTCTGCGACGAGCATGACCGTCGTTTCCGGAACATCGATGCCGGCTTTTTCTGCGATCCATGTCGCAGGTTTCCCGACGATGTCCGCGTTGACGGCACACGTATCGGTTTTGATGACGAGTGATTCAAGGCGTTGTTTTTCTTCCGGTGTACAGAAGTAACAACCGAGTGCTTCCATTTCCGCACGAACTGTCGCATAAATCTCTTGGTCGACGATGACGGCTTGCTCAGACGCACAAATCATCCCGTTATCAAACGTTTTTGAGAGAACCAGATCGCTGACTGCCCGTTTGACTTTCGCAGACTGTTCGATGTAACACGGAACATTCCCTGGTCCAACACCGAGTGCCGGTTTACCTGTTGAATACGCTGATTTGACCATTCCTGCTCCACCTGTCGCAAGGACCATGGCGATTTTTTCATGGTTCATCAAGACTTTCGTTGCTTCAAGTGATGGTTCTTCCACCCATTGAATACAGTCTTTCGGTGCCCCGGCTTTGATGGCTGCGTCACGGAGTGTTTTCGCTGCTTCGACGGAACACCGTTGTGCCGATGGGTGGAACGCGAAGACGATCGGGTTGCGTGTCTTGATTGCAATCAATGCTTTGAACATCGTCGTTGATGTCGGGTTCGTGACCGGTGTGACACCACAGACGACACCAACCGGTTCAGCGATATAGGTGATGCCGTTTTGGACATCTTCTTCGAGAATCCCGACCGTTTTTTCATGACGTAGACTGTTGTAGATGTATTCTGTCGCAAACATATTTTTAATCATCTTATCTTCAAAGACACCACGTCCCGTCTCTTCTGCTGCGAGACGAGCGAGTTCGACGTGCCGTTCGAGTCCAGCAAGTGCCATATCCCGGACGATCGTGTCGATTTTTTCTTGATCGAATGTCAGTAATTCTTGTAATGCACGTTGCCCTTTTTCAACGATTTGTCCAACTGCTTGTTCGACCGGCGTTGCCGTCGATTTTGTTTTTTCTTTCACAGCCATGAGTAGTTTCCTCCCTGTCGTGGAACGAATCTGAGTTTGATTTGCCAACCATTATGTCAGGAATGCCAAGCTGTTTTTCAATAGTTTGTGCTTTCCTTCACAAATCAATCATAACCCCTTTTTCCTGTTTTGTGCATGACCATCCTGTGAATTCCCTCACACCTTTGATAGCGTTTACAACTGTTGTAAATTCTTCTTTTTCATCGTTTTGCTTCATGTACATGGATGTGTGCGATTTGTCACACCTCGCATTTTCGTGACTTGATAGCCGTTTCATCATCTTGTATTCTGATATGGGGTACATATTAAGAGCTACCACTAAAGGAGGACACTTGAATGTCAGTTGTACAGGAAATGCTAGCCTTCAACGAGCGATTCGTCGCCGAAAAACAGTATGAGCAGTTCGTCTCGGATAAGTTCCCAGACAAAAAGGTCGTCATCCTGACGTGTATGGATGCCCGCTTGACGGAACTCCTCCCACACGCACTTGGTCTTAAGAACGGGGATGCGAAGATCATCAAAAATGCCGGTGCTATCCTATCGCACCCATTCGGTTCCGTCATGCGCTCGATTCTCGTCGCGTTGTATGCTCTTGGTGCTGAAGAAGTCGTCGTCATCGGTCACCACGACTGCGGCATGAGCACGATTGATCCAAAACACATGATCAGTGAAATGAAGGATCGGGGCATCGACCAACAGATTCTTCACACGCTCGAAGTATCTGGTGTTGATTTGAATCAATGGTTGCGTGGTTTCACGTCAGTTCAAGAAAGCGTCGCTCACTCGGTCAGCCTCGTGAAGAACCACCCATTACTACCACCTGGGACGAACGTCCACGGACTCGTCATCGATCCAGGAACTGGTAAACTTGACGTCGTCGATTGTTGATCACTCTCTATAGAAGAAACGCAAATAGAATTGGATGATTTATTCTGCTTTAATCTAAAGATAACGTGCTATTTTCTCGTACCGGAGAAAGATGGCACGTTTTTTCGTATGAATCATTTTCAGTGATCAAAACGCTTCTCACTTCAAGCTTCAGGGTATAAAGAATGTAACTTCTTGTGGAAAGCTAAAAAGCGTATCATTCATCTTTTGATTACGAGGTCAGACTTTTACTCTTGACAGCATTCCAACATGGCTGTAAGATACTTTAGTATAGTACAGTGATAACAAAAGAAAGTGTGGTTTTACTGAATGATAAACGCCGTATTGTTTGCCGTCTTTTTACTATTTATTTTAGCGATCTTCCGCGTCCACATCGTGCTCGCGATGGTCATCAGTGCGTTTGCCGGCGGTCTCGTCGGTGGTCTAGATTTAACTGAAACGACGAAAGCTTTTTCAGGTGGTCTTGGCGACGGGGCAGAAATCGCCCTGAGCTACGCGATGCTTGGTGCGTTTGCCGTTGCTCTCTCGAAAACGGGCTTACCGGACGCACTCGCGCACGCCTTGATTGAACGTTCACGAGGTAATGCAAGTGCCGCTTCCGTCAAAAAGTTAAAAGGATTCATCTTGTTCGCGATTCTCTTGCTTGCGATCAGTTCACAAAACGCGTTGCCGATCCACATCGCGTTCATTCCAATCATCATTCCGCCGCTCCTTGGTCTCTTCTCTCAGTTGAAGATCGATCGACGTCGGATAGCGATCATCATGACGTTCGGTCTCGTGACACCGTACATGTTCTTACCAGTCGGATTCGGAGACATCTATCTCAATCAGATTTTGTTGAAGAACCTGAAGGCAAATGGTCTTGATACAACGGGGGCATCCGTCATCGAAGCGATGGCGATTCCAGCACTCGGAATGGTCGTTGGTCTATTGATCGGTCTTTATACGTACCGGAAAGAGCGGACATATGAAATTCGTGATATCGCCCCGGACGATTATGAAATCCCGGTTATCACGAAAACGAAACTTGCTTTAAGTGGTGTCGTCGTCATCGCGACATTGATCGTCCAACTGCAAACAGAATCAATGATTCTCGCTGCAACAACTGGTTTGATTCTCTTCTTGCTGCTTCGTCTCGTTCGCTTCAGTGAAGCAGATGACGTCATTACACGCGGTATGCGGATGATGTCATTCATCGGTTTCGTCATGATTTCAGCGAACGGTTTCTCTAACGTCTTGCGTAAGACAGGTGATATCGAGCCACTCGTCGAGAATTCAAAAGCGTTGATGGGCGATTCACAACTCGTTGCCGCCTTCGTCATGCTCTTGATTGGTCTTCTCGTCACGATGGGGATCGGCTCGAGTTTCTCGACCGTTCCGATCATCGCTGCCATCTTCGTTCCACTTTGTATCCAGTATGGATTCAGCTTAGAAGCGACGATTGCGATCATCGGTACAGCCGGTGCGCTCGGTGACGCGGGTAGTCCTGCGTCAGACTCGACACTCGGACCAACGAGTGGTCTAAATGCCGATGGTCAGCACGATCACATGCGGGAAACGGTCATTCCGACGTTCCTGCACTACAACATTCCATTACTCATCTTCGGTACGATCGCTGCGGTCGTATTATAAAAACAGGACGGATTCGCTGTCATTGCGAATCCGTCTTTTGAATTGTCTCCGTTTTTTTCCTTTTCATTTCGTCGCCGGTTCTCTAAAATAAAGGAATGAACTGATACAAAGGAGTTGTCTAACGTGTTATCTCAAGTCGTCAACCAGATTTTGCTTTCGCTTGCCGATCTCGGATATTTCGGCATCGCCCTCGGGTTGATGATTGAAATCATACCGAGTGAAATCGTCCTCTCTTACGGTGGATTCATGATTTCCCAAGGAACGATTGGCTGGCCGCTTGCCGTCGTCGCTGCCGTCATCGGTGGGTTATTCTCGCAATTATTCTTATATTGGTTTGCTCGCTACGGTGGCCGTCCATTGATCTTGAAGTACGGAAAGTATGTTTTGATCTCAGAGCACCACTTGGATTTAGCTGAGCGTTGGTTCTTAAAGTACGGACAAGGTGTCATCTTCGGAGCCCGTTTCATCCCGGTCGTCCGTCATGCCATCTCGATTCCGGCAGGTCTTGCCAAGATGGATCAAACGAAGTTCTCCCTCTATACGGTGCTTGCGATCATTCCATGGTCGATCTTGTTCCTGTATCTTGGTGAAACGCTCGGAACGAACTGGCGCTCGATCAAGGAAGTGGCAGCACCGTATACGAACGGTATCCTAATCGCTGCCGTTGTCTTAATCATCTTCTACGTCATCTACAAACGCCGTCAACGAACGGTTTGAACAACTAGCAGTCTGTCTTGTGACGGACTGCTTTTTTAAACAAACAGGAGGTCCTGCCATGCTCACATCCCCACTTGCTCATTTTCCACTCCGTCGTTTGACTGCATCCTATCGGAATGGTAATCCGGTCGCGACCGGTATTAGTGTCGACGGACACATCCTACTCGTCGAAGAGACATTGGATGAAGCGCGTGGTCGTACGGTTTTATCGATCCATCAATTAAAGGACGAGTGGCGTAAGACGACAATCGTCGCTCAGTCAGAAACCGATTTTTCGTTTGTTGATCGTTTTCCGGACGGTCGGCTCCTGCTCGTCGCCTCACGCTGCGATGACGACATCGACGGCTCCTGGATGCCGAATGCATTCATTTATGATGTTCAAGGGCACTTACTCGATAGCTATTGTCTCGACGATGGGATTCAGAACGTTCAAATCGATGAACAAGGTCAGATCTGGGTCAGTTATTTCGATGAAGGCATTTATGCGGACGCAATGACGAGTTCAAACGGAGCGTTTGGTCTCGTTGCCTTCAACGATCGTGGTGAGGTTCAGTATAAGAATCGTCAATATCCAATCGATGACTGCTACGCTCTAAACGTTTGTTCGTCAAAGGAAGTCTGGTTTTTCTATTATTCCGATTTTCGCTTCGTCCGTATCAGTCAAGAGGATTTAGTCTGTGAAGCACCAACGATTGCTTTCTCCCAGTTTGCTCGCCATGGTGAATACCTTCTCGCTGCCGATCATGAGGATGTCCAATTATTACAGCGGGATGGAACAATCTTTCAGCCGGTTCGCTCGATTCGATTCGTGTCTGAACAGGGTGAAATCCTGTCAGGTGAACTTACAATGCGTCAAGATCTGATCGTTTTATCCACCTCGAATCAGTTGTTTTTCGGTAAGTTGGAACGACACCTCCCGGCTTTGATTGCCAACGAATGAAAGCTGTTACACAATCGTTTCATGAATTTCTGATTTTTGAAAACCTCATTTCAAATTTTCAAAAAGACTAGCCGAGTTCTATCTGAGGATAGTATACTCAGCGTTATAGTTATTCGGACAAATTGTCTGAACATTATGACGTCACAGAATTTTTTTGGGGGAAATGATGAGTTCGAATTTGAAACGAGATTTAACAGCACGACAGGTACAAATGATTGCACTCGGAGGAACGATCGGGGTCGGTCTTTTCCTTGGAGCATCGAGTACGATTGCTTGGACGGGACCATCTGTCTTACTCGCGTACATGCTAGCAGGAGTCTTTATCTTTTTCATCATGCGGGCACTTGGTGAGATGGTCTATACCCACCCTCACAGTGGTTCGTATGCAAAGTTCGCAAACGATTATATCCATCCAGCAGCTGGTTTTTTGACAGCAAGCAGTAATATCTTCAACTGGGTCGTCGTCGGGATGAGTGAAGTCATCGCTGTCGGGACATATTTACGCTTCTGGTGGCCGGAACTTCCGACCTGGATTCCAGGCGTCGTCGTCATCATTCTCTTGACGCTCGCGAACCTTGCTTCCGTCAAGATGTTCGGTGAGCTTGAATTTTGGTTCGCCTCAATCAAGGTCATAACGATTCTTCTAATGATCGTCGCCGGACTTGGCATCATCTTCTTTGGTTTAGGGAATGACGGAAACCCGGTCGGCTTCTCGAACCTTTGGGCGAACGGTGGATTCTTCACGAATGGTTTCACCGGCTTCTTCTTTGCGCTCTCGATCGTCTTCGCCTCTTATATCGGTGTTGAGTTGATCGGCGTGACAGCTGGAGAAACGAAAGATCCAGAAAAGAACATCACGAAGGCGATCAATGGTGTCGTCTGGCGAATCTTGATTTTCTACGTCGGATCCATCTTCATCATCGTTACGGTGTATCCGTGGAATGAGTTGTCGGATCTCGGCAGTCCGTTCGTTGCGACATTCGCCAAGGTCGGTGTCACGATTGCTGCCGGTATCATCAACTTCGTCGTCATCACGGCCGCTTTATCCGGTTGTAACTCCGGGATCTTCAGTGCAAGCCGGATGATCTATGCATTGGCTGAAAAGGGACAAGTACCGTCCTTCTTCTTGAAAGTCAATAAACGCGGCATTCCATTCTACACGGTCTTCGCGATTTCAATCGGGATTTTCTTCGGAGTCATTCTCGATATCACCTTGCCACTCGTTCTCGGGAAGGATACGAACATCTTCGTGTATGTCTACAGTGCTTCGGTACTACCAGGGATGGTGCCGTGGTTCGCGATTTTAATCAGTCATATTCGGTATCGTAAACTTGAAAGTGAACGGACCGCTTCACATCCGTTCAAGATGCCAGGTGCGCCGGTGACGAACTATCTGTCGATCGTCGCGCTTATCACAGTGCTCGTCGGGATGTTGTTCAACGATGAGACACGCGTCTCGATCTTAATCGGAGTTGCTTTCTTGATCTTAAGTACGGTCTATTACATCGTAAAAGTACCGAAAGTCGAAAAATAAACGTCTGTCTCTCCTCTCATGACCGCATGAGAGGAGTTTTTTGATGGAGATAATTTTCTATATTGACATTGAATACTATTCGTGATAGGTATTTTTCGCGAATGCTTGAACCCGTCTGACATCATAATATTCTTGATTTCAGTACGTAAAGCCGTATTTCATCTACTATTTTTCTAATAAATAGATAAATTTTCAGAATAAATAGTCTTTTTATCCAAAGTGTATTTTCATGTTTCGAGTTCGTTTGAGCGGGAATATTCTCACCATACACATAATATTTCATGTGTAGAACAATCACGTTAAAACAATTTAACGACAGAAAGGAGAGGTGTAACATGAACGGATTCAATCGTTTCCTACTCGTCCTGATCGGCATTCTCGGTTTAGTCAGCGTCGGTCTTCTTGTACTCGGCGTCTATGATGTTCCACGACTCAGTCCTTTGATTGAACAGTGGCAAGATCAACAATGGTATAGCTACACGATTTTATCACTTGGTGGCTTCCTAGCATTCGTATTTGTCATTCTATTATTCACTGGACTACTCAGTCGTTCAAAAGGACAACGTCTCCTGATTCAAACGGGTGACGGGAATATCACGATCTCTAAGCAAACGATCGAACGAACGGCACTCGAATCGATTCGCGGTATCAATGGCGTACGTTCGCCACGCGTCAACGCGGACATTCACTCGAAAAAAGAGACTGTCGCGCTTGAAGTCGACTGTTCCGTCTTCGGTCAAGAAGGTTTGCCGACAATCGGCAAAGACATTCAAGAACGCGCCAAGAACGCGGTCGAATCGTTGCTCGAACTACCTGTCACAAAAACACGCGTCCGAATCAGTGACACGAAGACCAAAACGTCTGAACGCGTCGTCTAAGATACGAGAGGAGGAAGATCATGAAAACGAGCGAAGCACTTCGTCCGTATCGCTACCGTCTACTTGGCGGGCTAGTCGGACTGATCCTCGCCATCTTGTTCTTGACGATCGGTTTTGGACCGACGTTGTTGATCATCGTATTCGCAACAATCGGTTACTTGATCGGTCAGTGGCGGGATAATGCGCTTGATGTCGAAGGATGGATTCAGTTCTTTCAACGGGATTGAGCATATAGAAAATAAAAATCACTTAACTCACACTAAAAGGAGAGATTTCTCATGGCTAACGAAATCAACACTAAACAAAACGAAAACGAAGTAGTACGCGAAAACAAACTCACATTCGAAGATCAAGTCATTAAAAAAATCGCCGGTATCGCATCAAATGATGTCAAAGGCATCCTCTCAATGAGCGGTGGCTTCATGAGTGGATTGACAGATCGTTTCCGGAGCACGGAAGATATCACAAAAGGCATTGACGCGGAAGTCGGCGAACGACAAGTCGCACTCGACTTAAAAGTCATCGTCGAGTACGGCAAAAACATCCCGTCGATCTTCCAAGATGCTGTAACGAAAATCAAAAAATCAGTCCATGATATGACAGGACTCGATGTCGTCGAAATCAATATGCATGTCGAAGATGTCATGACACGTTCTGAGTTCGACGCAAAAAGTAAATCGTCGAAAGAAGAGGAAGAAAAACGTGACATCAAGTAATCACAAGCAAACTAAAAGCTGGAAGCGGAAAAAATCCGTTCCAGCTTTTTTCTTATTCAAATTCTTTTAAAATGACTGCTTTATTCAGCACGTCAAACACGTGCGTCTCTTTAGCATTCGTCGTCTCAATCTCACGCAGTCGCTTAAGTACGAAAGAACGCTCTTCGCCGTTCAAAAGAGGAACGAGTAAAGCATAGACGGAGCTTGATTCGTCTTTCATCGTCGGTGTTGCTGTTAAACGGTCGTAACGCGCGTATATTTTCCCGTTCTTCAATTCTTTAGAGATGAACGATCGAAAAGACGCGTCTGATTCACCGGTCACGCCTACGCGTAATCGTTCAATCAAGACTTGATCAATCATATTCACGACTTTGTCATCTGCCCACTTTGATTCATTTTGATTTGCAAAATAGAGTTCCGCTGTGAATGGACCTTCTCGTTTCGCTTGAGCCACTCTTTCTTTTGCGAAATCGAGTAATTTCAATCGTTTCAGCGCTGGTGGTTCTAAATAGTTCAAATGGAGTACATCCGTCGCCTGTTGTAAATCCCAATCGTAAAAGTCAACGATTTTACCTTTTATTCGTTGCCGCTTGAGTAAGGTTGTCTCGATTCGACTCGCAAGCTTTGAATAGGTCGGTTCATTGAATTGTTTGCCAGCTTTCATTAACGTTTCCGATATACGAATGTCGTCAATCCAGGCATTCGTTGCCGTTTTCTCACCCAACTCCCATTTGATGTATACATCTGATCCGCGCTCAACTAAAAAATGATTGTTCAGTATCTGTACTTGTTCTTTGAATCGCTCTTCATCATCGATCAATAATACATATTGCATATACTGACCCAGACTCTCCGACAGACGTTGGGCATCTGAACGATCATAAGCACGAATGATACCGTCTTGCATATAGTCCGCTTCTACTTGTTGAACGATATCATCCTCTTGTTTTTGCATGTAATACCAAACTCCCCCCGCTAACAAAATGATGAGTAGACCAATCCCTAGTCCTTTTTTCATGACTCAATCTTGACGCGCTTCGTCTTATCCCAGACGATGACCTCTTTGCGTACCTTACTTTTGAGATATGCATACATTCCGCGGAATAAAAGAATGACGAATAATTGGGCGTAGGTAAAGTACATGATCAACCCGACGAGGACATTCTTCGGAGTGGCAGTTCCTTCGAGTTCTTGCGCCGCTAAGATTTGGATCGTATAGACAAGATACGTCATGAACCAAAACATGATGAATGGCGTCGTCGCCTCATCGAAAGCATAACCAAATAGTCCAAGGATTAAAACGATATCAGAGATTAACAACAAGAAGATGAAGAGGAGGTACGTCATGATATGCTGCAAGGAATGGACGAGCGTGCTTCCTTTCCAAAAATCTCGTGTCCGAAGTGATTTTTCTAATAAATAGATGTTTCCAAGCATCCAACGCGTTCGTTGCTTCATGTATACTTTCATCGTTTCCGGCTCTTGTTCCCATGTCTCCGCTTCGTAGACGACAGGAAGTGTGTAACCGAGTGCCGTGATCCGCATCGTCAATTCCGCATCCTCTGCCAGTGCATACGGATCATATCCACCTAACTCTTCGATGACATCCCGTTTTAACAACATGTTCGTCCCTGCTAACGATCCCGTCTTGAATGCTTTCCAGCGACCACTTTGCATGATCAGCTGAAACACTTGAAATTCGATCGCAATCATCCGCGTCAGCAGGTTCGTCGTTGCATTGATCGTCTTGACGATTCCAACCGCTCCGCACGCATTCTTTTGAGTCATTGCTTGTTCGACGAGTCGTGTCACAGTGTCTGCTTTCGGTTGATTGTCCGCGTCAAAAATTAAGAAGTACTCGGAATCCGTGATCGATAGCCCATAGTTTAGGACACGTGATTTTCCGATTGGTTCACCTTTTGGGACATGGATATAGTGGACTCGACTGAACATCGTCGTAAATTCCAGAGCAATCTCTTGCGTCTCATCCTGCGACTGATCATCGAGTAAAAATACATCGAGTTTCCCTGGATATTCGATCCCCATCATCGCCTCGAGTGTTTGACGCATGACGATGCCTTCATTATGTGCGGGGATCAGAATAGCGATAGATGGATACTCTGTTAAAGTGACCGGCTGTTTTTTTCCATAGCGATCGAGAATGCCGGCAATCGTCAGATAAGAATAATACAGTAATAGTAACCAAAAAATCGCCATGATGACGTTCAAGACGAGGTTCATTGATCCACCACCTTCCGTTGCTTCAACGTCTCTTCCACAGATGAACGTACAGGAAGAATTTCGACCTGAAACGGAAAATCAAGTACCGTAAAGCGTTGACGGAGTTCATTCTCATAACGTTGCCATGCGATCTCCGCACCACTATGATCGGTATTTTGTAGAAAGATGATGAATTCCTGACGGTTTCGTTGCGACATGACGTCATAATGAGCACGAAATACCTTTAGTCCAGCATCAGTTAACTGTTGCATGATTGTTTTCTTGTTTAAACTAGCGTATGGAATCTGAAGATGAAGCAACATATTTTGTTCTTGACGACGATTCGCTCCCGCAATCAAGAAATCCGTTCGGTCTAAAAATTCACTGTAAGAGAGCAATTGAGGTGACGCGGAGAACCCTTCAAGTAAAGCAACCCGCTTTTGAAGCGATGCATTCTCTTCGAACACACTCCGTAACTGCCGTAAGAACAACCAGTATAAAAAGACACCGACTGAGGATAAGAGGTGTTGTCCGATGTAGGACAACTGTTGCTCGTTTGATGCTTCGTTATACCACGATAAAATGAGATAGAGAAAACCCATCATAAGAACATAGCTGATCAATATCAAGAAATTTTTTCTTCCATTCAAGAGCGTCATGATGATCAATACGGGAACCAATAAGAAATGAAGGATCGACGTTGTGATGTCAAACGTCATTTGATACAAGACAAGAACAGTAGCCAAGAGACCTACTAGTAATAAAAGTGATAGCGCATATCGCCTCATTGAACCCCTCCTCTTTAATCGTCGAATCCTCAACTGTATACCCTTAAATTGGATAAGAATATCCTATTTTTTCAATGCTCCGCGTGCGTTCAGCGCAGCAAAGATCACCATCGCAATGCTAAGAACAGCAGCGACGATCAAACCTTGCCAATAAACCGACCAATCGATTTCTGGACGGGTCAACACACTACGCATCCCTTCCATGATATAGGTCGTCGGATTGATCGTCGCAGCAATCTTGAGCCATTCGGCTTCAATCAAGTCTTTCGGTACAAACGTCGTCGACAGGAAAATCAAAGGGAAGAACAGAAGCGTTCCAGCTTGAGCCGCTTGCGCATTCCGTGTCTTCAAAGCGACACCGACCGAGTAACCGGCAAAGGCGAGACCAAAGCCAAGCGCGAGTAAGATCGTCAAGAAAAAGCCGCTGACACCGACTGGAATCGATAGACCAAGCAAAAAGGCCATCCCGAAGATCAGTAACGTTTGAACGAATAATTGCAGCATCCCGGCAAGCATTGGTCCGAGGACGATCGCTGTTCGCGAGACGGGTGTCAGCAACAGACGAGCGAAATAACCACTCTCGATATCCTTGACGAGCGCTTGACCCGCTCCCCCGGCTCCACCAACAGCACCTGAGACGATTGAGACCGGCAAAATGAAGTTCAAATAATCGACGCCGTCGAACTGCGGTAAATTTGAAATTCCGGAGAGACCACTCGTGTAGACGAGCAGGAAAAAGACACTGATGATTAAGTTCGGAATGAAAGAAAACGGATTACGCAACGTGACGAGTAGACTCCGCCGCATCAAAAACCACGTTTCTCGAATCATGTCACGATTCCTCCTTATAAGCTTGTCCGGTCAAACGAATGAAGACATCATCAAGTGAGGGTTGTTTGACGACCAGTGACGTCGCAACCATCTTCCGTTCGTCGAGAAAACGGACGACCGCGCGCAGTGTCTCCGTTCCCCGCGAAGGAATGACGAGACGGTCTTTTTCCTGACGACCGGCAAACGTCTCTAAAACGATTTGTTCGTCCTCTTTTTCCGCAAGTGTCAATTCGATCCGCTCTTCTCCGTTTGCTGCCTTCAGCTCAGCTGCCGTCCCTTCGGCAATCAGTTGCCCTTCATTGATGATCGCGATCCGATCGGCTAGCTGATCGGCTTCTTCCAAGTACTGAGTCGTCAAAAAGATCGTCGTTCCGAACTCTTCGTTCAGTCGCCGGACCTCGTTCCAGATTTGCAGACGACTCGCCGGGTCAAGTCCGGTTGTTGGTTCGTCGAGAAACAAAACGGTCGGTTGATGGACGAGCGTCAAAGCGAGATCAAGTCGTCGTTTCATCCCACCGGAGTAAGTGCCAGATCGACGCTTGCCGTCTTGATCGAGTCCGACGAGTCGCAACAATTCCTCTGCCCGTATTTTTGCTTCCGTCTGACTTAATCCGAATAATTTTCCTTGTAGGACAAGTAATTCAAGCCCGGTCAAATCCTCATCGATGCCGGTATCTTGCAAGGCAACTCCAATTTGCAAACGGACTTGTTTTTCCTGTTTGACGACATCAAATTCTTGAATCGTTGCTCGACCACCGGAAATCGGAATCAACGTTGTCAGCATCTGGACGGTCGTTGACTTTCCTGCCCCGTTCGGTCCTAAAAAAGCAAAGATTTCTCCTGCCTCGACATCGAACGAGATGCCTTTGACGACATCCTTCCCATCGTACGTCTTCGTCAAGTTCTCGACATGAATCATCTTTATTCCTTCTTTCCTTGAATTCAAAGTCATGTCCAAGATTTTCCCGTTTTTTCTGTTCTCGAATCAATAAAACTTTTATATAGAGGACGTAACGCGCAATCTTTTCATACGAACTATTCAGCGATTTTTTACAAAAAAACGCGATCTCAAAAGAGAACGCGAGATTAAAACATATACTTATTTCATACCTGAAATATTGTATCCTTCGATGATATACTTTTGGAAAATCATGAAGATGATGATAATTGGGATGACCATGAATGTAGCTCCAGCCATTTGCAGTCCGTAATTCCCACCATGCTGCCCCTGCAGTAACGCTAAGCCAACAGATAGAGTATACAGTGATTCGTCATTCGCGATGATGAGTGGCCATAAGAAACTATTCCATGCTCCAATGAATGTTAAAATTCCCTGTACCGCTAGAATAGGTTTTGACATCGGAAGAACGATTGAGAAGAAAATTCGCCATTCGCTTGCTCCATCTAGTCGAGATGCTTCTAGCAGCTCATCTGGAATCGTCGTCATGAATTGGCGAAATAGGAATACGCCGAACGCACCAACTAATCCAGGTAAAACGATTCCTGTCATCGTATTCGTTAATCCCATTTGATTAAGCATTAAATAGACTGGGATCATCGTTACTTGCCCCGGAATCATCATCGTGGCGAGTACTCCGATGAATAGCAACTTACTCCCTTTAAAACGAAATTTGGCAAATCCATAACCAGCCATCGCTGTTAAGAGTAGACCAAAAAATGATGCTAATACGATCAAAAGTGTGTTTTTCAAATAGGTTAAAAAGTTTAAATTTACGAATAAATTAACGTAATGTTCAAAAGTCAATTCCTTTGGCCAAATTGTTAGCGGAAGTGCTAATATTTCCGCATCCGTTTTAACAGAAGAAAGAATCATCCAAAAAAACGGTAAGAGAAAACAAAGACCTAGTAACGTCAATACCGTTGCAAGACCCCATTGAAAAGTAAACTTTTTTCGTCTTTTCTCCGGACTCGCGATTGGCGAAAATCGAGCTTCCTTGCCTGTTACAACCACGGGTTTTTCTTTTGGAATCATTGACTCGTCCCCCTTCCTTTAGTAAGGATTATCATTTTTTTGAACGCGGAATTGAATCAATGTGACTGTAATGATTAAAACGAATAAGACAACGGATCCTGCAGCAGCATATCCAAAGTTGCTCAGTTGGAAACCATTTTGATAGATGAACAGTGCCAATGATGTCGTTGAGTTCAATGGTCCACCTTCTGTCATTATGAACGGTTCCTCGAAAAATTGAATCCATCCAATCAATGTCGTCACCGTGACGAAGAAGATGGCATATCGCAAGAGCGGAATCGTGATTTTAAACATTTGCTGAAACGTACTAGCACCGTCCAGTGCAGCTGCTTCATAATACGTTCTTGGAATCCCCTGTAATGCCGCAAGGAAGATAATCATGTTGATTCCGACAGCCCGCCATAAGGCTAATAGGATCAATGATAATTTTGCAACAAGTGGATCTTGTAACCACGGAACATCTGGCAAATGAACTGCATTCAAGATAAAGTTAAAGAGCCCATATTGGGGATTGAATAAGAATCCCCAAACGACGGCGACTGCAACGACGTTCGTAATCGACGGCATGTAAAAGACGACACGAAACCATTCAAATACTTTTCCTCGACCAAAGTTAATCGCAATGGCAATGGAGAGTGAAAGTGTAATGACAAGCGGCACACCCAAGATGACATAAAAGACCGTGTTCGTTAATGCCTTTAAGAAAACCTCATCTTTAAAAATTTCAAGATAATTTGAGATACCGATCCATTCGATGTTTGCATAGTTCGCGATTCCCGCTAAATCCATGTTCGTAAAACTCATTACTACGGCGACGAAAAGCGGCGTAATCGAAAATAGAAACAGTAAAATGATGGTCGGTGCAATGAACAGATAAGGCGCCTGATGGTTGAGCAACCGTCTCATTCAGAGGACTCCTTCCTTGAAGCTTCCGCTCCGCTTATTTTAAGATGGTTTCTGCTTTCTTTTGGAAAACTTCCACTTCTTTGTCGACCGCTGCATCGCCCCGGTACATTTTCTCGAAACTCTGTAAGTAGGTTTGTGACACTTTCTCCCACGATGAGATGAGAGGCATCGGTTGAGCAGCTTTCATTTGTTCACCAAACGTCTTCAGTTTCTCGTCATTTTGAAGTGTATCGTTTTTCCATGCTTCTTTTGTTGAAGGGAGCGACTTTGTCATTTCCATCCATGCTGTTTGTGTTTCTGGTTCACTCATATACGCGATGAATTTCGCTGCTTGATCTTTTTTAGAACTACTTTCAAAGATACTCAGGTTCGCTCCACCTAGGAATGAAATATTATTTTCTTTTTTGGGGAGGACTGCAGTCCCCCACTTCGATTCAATACCCGGCATCTGTTCATTAATCAGATTGATCATCCACGGTCCACTAATGAACATTGGAACATTCGGATCCTTTGCACCAAATGCTTGTACGATATCCATCCCTAAATCAATCGGAGCATACTTTTGTTTGAAATAACTCGTTAAATATTCAGCACTTTCAATGAATTCCGGCTGATTAAATAACGGTTTGTTATCTTCCGTCAACAGGTCAGATCCATTTTGACGTGCGAACATGAAGTTCAACATCTGGTCGTTCGTATCCAATGTAATCCCATACATATTCTCACCTGGACGTTTTGCAAGCTTAGCCGAAGCATCCTCAAGTTCTTCCCATGTCTCTGGGGCTTTTTTATATCCTACATCGGCCAATGCATCTTTTCGGTAATAAAGGACTCGTGTATCTGTGTACCAAGGCGCACCATAAACACCATCTTTTAATTCAACTGTTTCATAAGAACCCTCATAAAAATTATCTTTTGCAAGAGACGGGTATTTCTCTACATATTTTTTCATGTCTGAAAGAGCACCTGCTTCAACGAATTCTGGCATCCAAGATGTACCCATTTGAACTACATCTGGTCCGTTCTTCGAAGCGACCGCCGTTAACAATTTATCATGTGCCGTATCCCATGGTATCGCCTGAACCTTTACTTTGACACCTTTGTTTGCTTTTTCATATTCTTTCACGAGCTTCGGTAATGCCTTTCCTTCTTCACCCATTGCCCATACCGTTAATGTCTTGTCATCTTCTCCGGATCCTGATGAACAAGCTGCTAATGTTGATACCGATAATGCGCTGACCGCAAGTGCTAGTCCGAGTTTTTTCATGGTTCCATTCCTCCATCTCGTATTAATCGAAACGTTTCGATTGTTTTCCAAAAAAATAATGTTTATACAAAGGTTTTTCCTTAAAGCAACAGGTTAAACGTTTCTATAAACATTATAAGCATACATGTATGCGCTTACAACCTATTTTTTTATTTCTTTTGGAGGACGGATCCTGCGATGATGAACTTTGAGTCAATCTTCGCATTCGTTCGCTCTCGTTTATCAATCAATTGAAGTAACGCGCGAGCAGCGGTCTTGCCCCAATCCAACTTAGAATAACTGACGCTTGCGATTTTCGGTTGTGTATAGTTTGTAACCTCGAGCTTATCGAATCCCGTCAGTGATATATCGAGACCAATTCGAAATGATGTATTTTGTAAGACATCGTATACGCCGAGAGCCATATCATCATTCAAACAAACGATAGCATCCCCATCTTTTAACTCTTCAAGGATTTCACTTGCAGCACGGATACCAGAACGTTTCGTAAATCCACCTTCCCATCTACGAACCGCAATACCCGCTAAGTCGGCCTGTTCTAGAACGACAGCGCGACGTTCGAAAGCATCATGGTTTTCTTCCGGTCCATCGACGAGATGAATACAGTGTGGTTTAGTAGCGGTTATCGTTCGCATCGCTTGTCTCATACCCATCTCATTATCAAGTAGTACACAACTGATATTCGGATGATCCATGTTTCGATCAAGAATCGTCAGCGGATGTCCCCGATCAGCAAATCCAAGAATTTGTTCTTGGGTGAAACGATGACCTAAAATTATCCCGCCATCGACGATCCGTTCTGTCATGAGGCGATGGGATTCCGGACCATTACAGACGATCAGCTCATATCCCGTTTCTGACAACTCATGATTAATTCCTTTTAATAATTCGCCGTAAAACGATCCTGAATAATCTCCTAGAAAGGCGCCGATGATATGCGTCTTGCGAGTCTTCAGCGTTCTAGCAGCAGCATTCGGGATGTAATTCAACTCTTCCGCGATTTTCATGATACGTTGACGTGTTTTTTCCGTCACTTTCGTACTCCCATTCAACGCGTAGGAAACGGTCGAAATCGAGACGCCTGCTGCCTTTGCAATATCCTTAATTCCTGTCATTTCACTTCACTTCCTTCTTCAAAAAGTATAGCATAGGACCGCCGCGTAAGGACCGAGTTCCTCTTCACAGTAGTCCCCTACACCTATTAATGTCTTGCCTGTCTTTATTCGATGTTGGATTGAGTGATTCGACAAATTAACTAAAATACGAAGGGACTGTTCGCCATGAATTCGATCAAATGCGATCATCGTTGATGGTGTCTCATGCCACTTCATTTCTCCATCCAATAAGGCGAGTTCTGCCTTGCGTATCGAAAGTAAACGTCGATACACCTGCAGGAGACTATCATCATCCAGTTGTTGATCGTGGACGTTACGATCAACATCGGTCATTCCCCGTAACCAAGCTGTTCCTGTCGAGAATCCACCTTCTTTCGTCCACATCATCGGAAGACGTGCATGATCACGACCCTTCAGCTGAACGGACTGTATCGCCCCACCTTGCTGTAAATAACGGAGGGTTTCGATATCCTGATAATCAGATTGCTGAATGTTTCCGTTCGTCATTCCGATCTCATCTCCTTGATAAATGAAAGGGGTTCCTCGTAATGTCAGCTGAAGCAAGACAAGCATTTTTGCTGCTCTTATATCATCGTCATACCATCTAGAGAGAACGCGAGGCTGATCATGATTGTTCCAAAACAAGCTGTTCCAGCCGTCTTCTTCCATCTCATCTTGCCATTTTTTAATCGTCTTTTTTAATTCCGCTGGATCAAACGATTGGAGGTGCCATTTGTTTTTACCCGCCACCTCGTCAAGAGCGCACGTCTCAAAGTTAAACACCACATCAAGTAATCCCTCTTCTTGAAGTTGACGAATTTCGGATGGAGATAGACCACCTGCTTCGCCGACTAAAAGAAGATTTGAACGATCAACGGATGCCAACATCTCTCGTAATCCCTCCTGTACACGTTCAAAATTCAGCCAGCGATGCGGATGAAATTGTTTTCCGATTAAATCGATGACATCAAACCGGAATCCACGAACTCCTTTTTCAATCCAAAACGATAGAATGCGTGCAAATTCTTTTGCCACTACCGGCTGTTCCCAATTAAGATCCGGTTGTTCCTTCGCGAAAGAGTGGAAATAGTACTGCTGACGTATACTCGAATACGTCCAAGCAGAACCTCCAAAAAAAGATTCCGCTTCTGTCGGTTCGTCACACCAGATATATGTGTCGCCGTATGGACCGGCCGGATCATGTTCGGATGCTATGAACCATTCATGGCAGGATGAGGTATGATTCGCGACTATATCCATCATGATCGTGATATCATGCCGACTCGCTTCGTCAATCAAGGCTTCCATCTCGTCCATAGACCCGTATAGAGGATCAATTGAAGTATAATCCGCTACGTCATACCCGTGATCATAACCAGGTGACGTGTACACTGGGCATAACCAAATCATGTCCACCCCTAGCCTCTGCAGATAATCCAATCGTTTCCGAATACCATTCAGATCTCCGACTCCATCTCCATTCGTATCTTGAAAACTTTTCGGATACAGATGGTAGACTACTTGATGCCGATGACTTTTTATCATGTCGTTCACTCCATTTCTCATATGCTAAAGGACAGGACGACTTCCATGAAGTCATCCTGTCCTACTTTAGAGCGGAAGCTCGATTTGCAGTTCGTTTCCACTTGGAAGGATCGTTTTTAACGCCTCACGTTGTAATAGATAACCACCTTGACGATAACGATTGGATTGATTTGAAAGATTAAGCAGTTCTCCATTCCATAAAATGCGTCGTTGTCCCCCCCGTGTGATTCGAATACGACAAGGGATATCGAATAGGTCCATCTGGATAGTTCCGGTTATGACTGGATCAAGAAGTAGCCCGTCTGAACGCTCTCGAATCCCTAAGACATTCGTCATTAATTGATTCAGCCAAATACCTGGTCCACTCGAGTAAATTCGCCATCCCCCTTTAACCGGAATCTTACCTTCTTTTAATTCGTTCCAACGTTCTTGCGCTTCGTAACGCGTCGTAAACGCAGCATCCGAGCTACTGAAATAGGCATTTCTCTGACGGCGGACTGCTTTTGGCACTTTTAGATCCACAGGATTAATGACGTCAAATGCTTCCGTTATGCTCTTTTCATCAGCTCCGATTTTCGCCAGTGCTTCAATGTAACGAATATGGGCATGCACGTATTGCAGTCCAATTTCACGTCCGACATTAGCTGCTTGTTCTGCCCGCATGAAATGACGACTCACACCACCACGATATTGTGCTGGGCGATCCATCAAACGCACACCGTCCGGGAACTTTAAATGTTCTTCAATGATCTTTAAGTTTTGCATAGCTTGTTCTGGTGTAACGAGTTCTCCGATGATACTACGGGTCAAGGGTAACAATCGATATTTCATTGGTAGTCCATCATCTGAGGGATGAATCATCGGATGATATCCATCTTCTTCGACTCGTAAAAATCCAGGGATGACCCCGTCCAGAATCATGTCTGACTGGAAGGACTGTTCGATGGTAGTAGTTAGTTCCGCTAATCGTATGCTTAATGACGATTGTGGTAACTCGTTTGCTAACGTACGGAATGTTTGGAATGTCAATGCTACCGTCCAAGTACTGATTAATTTTTTCTTTAACGCATCATCTGCTGGTTGTAACGTATCGTCCCAATCGCCTCCGCCGTATGCGGAAAAGACACTGTTCGGTACGAAATCCTTTTCAATCCGTGCACACGCTCGTTCCACATGATGCATGAGCGATTGTTTTAGTGTTTCCTGACCGGTCTTTGTTCGATATGGAAGTAGTTCATCGAGACACGCCCAATCGTGTGTTTTCTGAAGATAATCCGCGCATGCCTTCAGTGGCCAGACGATCACATCACCATGACTATCCTCCTGCTGGATACCAGCATATTCATCAAACATGAACCATTGTGGCCAATGTCCTGCCTCGAATTGATGTGAAAAAATTTGAAGCAGTAATGCGCGAGCTTCTTCAAAATGACCGAACGCCAGTAAAAATTCCATCGGGCCTTGCGATACGTCGCGTGTTCCCCACGCAGCACCTCCATATTGCTCTAAGCCGTGCGGTGATTGGTAATGGATCCGCATGTTTTGGATGTACCAGTCTACTTGAAACTGTAGAGCATTCGCGTCCTGCCAGACGTCTTCAAATTTGAGGTTTTTTCGATAAGCAGCCTTCCATTGATTGAAGGACTTCCGTTCTTCGTCAGCATTGAATTCACACTGCATTCCTGCTCCCATTCTCATGACAAGATGATCGGTCGCTCCGACAGATAACCACACCAAATCGTCTACGATTGGCTGAGTTAACCATTCAGATGTGGAGCCCGTTGAAAAAGGCTGATCCATTTCAAGCGTGTATGTCAAATCAGGTAGAATCCGTTTACTCAATGATTCTTTTGTTGCCGTAAAATGAAGGCGTGTTCCGATCTGTTCCATTTGAAACGGCACATCATATTCTTGTGTATGCATCGTCACTTGCTGACTGATTTTCATCGCACGCGGATGTCGCGTCTTAACAGTCGTCTCAAGCACAGGTCGCTCAGCACCAATTGATGTTCGGACTTCAATCGTCTCGTCATCTAAGAAGTAATACCAGATCACTTCGTTCCATCCCATTTCAAAAATCGACGGTAACGCTAATAATTGATAGGCTTCCTTTTGCTCGATGTATATGCGTTGCCCAGACGTTTTAGGGATGTTCAAAGGATTTCTGACGTTCGACATCCACTTGTTGTAATTCGTATTCCCATATACGATGTGCGAATTGAAGACACCATTCATATGGACTGTTGTCGCCAATTTCTTTTCTGTTGGCGCTAAACTTCCCGCATTTAATAAGATGGTTGCATGACTACGTTCAACAAGAAGTTCCTTTTCTTTTAGAACGACATGATGACCATTAGGTGTAAAGAAGGACAATAACTGTGTTCCTTCCCATTCTTCAAGCAACCGTTCCGGATACAAAACGTCGAGTTGTTGTTTCGTCGCTGTATTCCCGACAATCGTCTTTGGTGTTTGTAAGAAAGCCGTACGGTGATGTTCCTTCCGTTGCTCCTCACGCTCATATAAAGGTATAAATTGATCAATCGATTGTTCATCAAGTGCTTCTTCCATCGAAGGAATGAACCGTAGCTCAAATTGGAAAGATAGCTCTCCAGCTGATTCTTTGACAGCTGTTCGAATCGTCGGTAATGCGAACTCATACTGATTTATTCGAGAGGGTAAGTGTGCATTTAATCCCTCTGCTACATTCGTTTGCCGAAATGACGCACCATACACATCGAAACCATCCGTCGCAAACTCTTCGATTCGGTCATGCGAAAGAATCGCAACGCTCGGAAAGCCCGTCGACTGTCGCTGGTTTTGTCGAGCCAATATCCCATGTTCGGTCGCGACGTAGTCAATGTACTGTGCCATATATGCCTCATTCGTACGTACACCGGCTTCGTCAGCCAGCCCTAAATCCTGTGCATAGGTTACGTCAAATTCTCCTTCCCCAGTGAGTGAGACTTTAAAATGCATTCCAGTCGTGTGAAGACTTGCGACGACCTCGTATCCGAATGTTTCGTAGTCACCTTTCCAGCTGATCGTACGCTCAGATATTGCTAGTTTACTAGGCGAATGGATACCAAGTAACGGTAAGGCCACACTGGAACCATGACGAACATATACATTCATCAAGGATTCATCAAATGGATGATGAATCAATTGATTAATCATGATATTTTGGTAACGGATTTGACGAATGTCGCCGCCTTCAGTTAGTGTCACATTAAATTCATCGTGTCGTAGATGTGGAACGGTCGTTAATGTGTTCATCAAATTGCCCCTTTTCAACGGTCTGTTTCAACCAAAATTTTTCATGTAATGCACATGTACTATCCGTACCAACATAGAGAATGAATTCACCAGCATCCGCTTTAACCGAACCATCCGGATGTTGATACATTAGCATCGAAGCATCGATACGGAATGTCACTTCTCGACTGGAACCTGCTTTCACAAGAACGCGTTCATATCCTTTTAATTGACGTAAGGGACGTGACACGTCAGCAACTGGATCTTGCATATACCATTGAACGATTTCTTCCGCATCTAATGCGCCATCGTTCGTAACAATAACGGATGCTTCCCATGTAGTTCCCTGCGGCTGCTCATATAGTCTTAACTGCGTATAGGTAAAATCGCTATAACTTAATCCAAAACCAAATGGAAATAGCGCTTCATTTGGAGCGTCCAGGTATTTGCTTGTATAGCGTGGATCAGCGCCTTCGATCGTCATCGGTCGCCCCGTCGGTAAGGTATCGTAACGTAATGGCAACTGACCGACATGATACGGAAATGAAATCGTTAGTTTTCCAGAAGGAATCACGTGACCATATAATAAACGGTGAATCGCTCGTCCTGACTCTGTTCCCGGATACCATGCTTCAAGCACTGCATCGGAATGATTAACGACATCTCGAAGATCGAGTGGTCGCCCGTTGAATAGCACGGTCACGATCGGCTTTCCAAGTGTCGCAAGTCTTGCCAATCCATCGCGTTGTGTTTTCGGCAAACGGATGTCCGTTCGACTTCCGGCTTCTCCACTCATCCAAGACGCTTCACCTAAAGCTATAAGAATCACATCTGCTTGCGCCGCTACTTCCATCGCCTGATCCCAGTCAATTTCCGTATCAATCGTTGATCCTTCTGCAAAAACATAATCAATGTTCGCTTCATCAAACGCCTCTCGAATGGAAACCGCTTCTTCACGTTTTCCGTTGCCTGCCCATGGACCAAGTACATCCGTTGAAGCAGCAAAAGGTCCAATCAACGCGATCCGCTGATCGTCTGCTAATGGCAGGACTTGATTATTTTTCAGTAAGACACAACTTTTTTCAGCTAAACGCCGTGCTGTATTCCGATGACCTTCAGATAAGTGGACTCTTTTCTCAAGTTCAGGATCAATGCCACGATAAGGATTTTCAAACAACCCAAGATCTTGCTTTAACATAAGTATTCTGCGTACTGCTTCGTCTAATAAGTCCATCGAAACGACTTGATCATCAATCTGTTGTTCCAAATGATTTAAGTAAGCACCTGACATCATATCGATATCGACGCCCGCCTTGATTCCTTTTTCTCCAGCTTCAGCAAGCGAACCCGCGACACCATGCTGGATTAATTCCTTAATAGAAGACCAATCCGAAATCGTGACCCCGTCAAACTCCCACTCTTTTCGAAGAATTTGACGTAACAGATACGTACTAGCTGTTGCGGGAACACCATCAACGACGTTGAAGCTTGTCATGATGAGTCGGGCACCCGCTTCGATTGCCCGTAGATAAGCCGGTAAATAAAACTCTCGTAATTCACGATCCGACATATCAACCGTATTGTAATCACGACCACCTTCAGCGGCACCGTAAGCCGCAAAATGCTTGACGCAAGCTGCTAAAGAATCAGCTTGTTTTAAATCCTCTGATTGATAACCACGTACGAATGCTGCCGCATATTCTCCATTGAGCCAAACATCCTCACCTGTCGATTCCATGACACGCCCCCAACGCGCATCACGTACAAGATCCACCATTGGCGAAAAAGTAACATGCAGTCCCGAAGCTGTTGCTTCGATAGCAGATTGACGCGCCATCATTTCCACTTCGTCACTATCCCACATAGAAGCAAGCGCCAACGGAACTGGATAAATCGTTCGATGACCATGAACGATATCCGCCATGAACAATAATGGAATTCCTAATCGATTATGTTTTAAATAATTTTGCTGAATGCGAAATGCCTGTTCTGCTTGATGAATTCCTATGACAGATCCCAATTCATAACGGTTGTCCTCTGTCAGACCACTTTCCTCCATTAGTTGAGCTACTGGTCCAGTCACAGTATCGGATGTCTGTGGATCATAGACAGAAGGGAGAATTTGAACGAGCTGTCCGATTTTTTCCTGTAGCGTCATTTGCTGTAGTAAAGTTTCAACGTTCATCTATCAGCACCTCTTATCCCCTAAATTTTATCGAAACGTTTCACCTGTTAATCAAAATTATAAGCGCTTTCATAAAAATCTTCAACCTTTCTTTCGAAACGTTTCGATAAAAACATAAAAGTAAGAACTCTTTTCAAAAAAGAGTTCTTACTTTGTTTAGATGCTTTCCGCCCAAATATACACGCCATAAACGACGCTAGCGGATACCACGAGCGTTGTAACGATCGACACCAGCATCATCGTTAATCCGATTCCTGTTAATCGAACAGTTCGGGCTAACGCGAGACTAAATGAGAGCACTGCACCACTTGTAAATATAAGCGCCCCTCCAAATAACAACGTAGAATTAATCCATGACTCTCCGATGACAATCCATGTGTAAGTGATACCAGCAAAAAGAGCGGTCATGATGAGCCATTGTCTCGCTGACACGTTTTTCAACATATTGATTCCTCCTAATTTGCTTCTACATACTTGTTCGCCCTTTCTCATTAGATTCCTGTTACGAAAAAATCGTGCCTCCTACTGTCAGGAGACACGATCCACTTAAGACGCCACTTGCCATTTCTCTTTTAATTGCTCCATCTCTTCCTGACCTTCATATGACTGCATCCACAGATTGAAAACATCGACGACGTCTCCTTCCGACTCTCGAACGAGGTAGCTCTTCTCCGCCGGAATCCACTTTTCTTGAATTCTTGGTGCTGCGAGTCGTTTGTCGAGCGCTTCATAATGAATCGCCTCGACCGTATCGGTGATCATGACATCAACTTCGCCTGACGCGACCGCGTGCGGGATGTCAAGATTCTGTTCATACATGACGATCTTCGCCTTCGTGAACGTCTTACGGACGAATTGTTCATTCGTTCCGCCTGGATTTAGACCAATCGTCACATCTGGACGATTGATTTGTTCGATCGAAGCAAGACGTTTAGCATCTTCTTTACGGACGAGCGGTGTCTTTTGGAACGACAGATAACTCGACGTGAAGTCACCGATGATCTCGCGCTCGATGTTCTTCGTTACGCCCCCGACGACCATATCGAATTTCCCGCTAGCAAGATCAGCAGATAGCGTGGGCCATGTCGTCGGAACGAATTCGACATCGATACCGGTCGTCTTCGCGAAAGAACGGATCACTTCGATATCGAACCCTTCATACTCGTTCGTCTTCCGGTTCAAGTACGTGAATGGTTTGTAATCCCCAGTCGTTCCGACGACGATTTTTTTCGTCGCAAAGACATTCTTCGCTTGTACACGTCGTGGTTGCTCCGCTTGCCATAGCGTCAGTAAGCTCGCAAACAGAACGCCACCTCCAACGACGATCCATCCCCATTTACTCATGTGCTCCCGCTCCTTTCGCTCCGACCGTCTCAAGTGTCGAGACGATGTTCCATTTTTTCTTCAATTTTTGAACTTGTTCTTGCCCCTCTGCACTTTCAATCCAGACTCGGAAAACGTCTCCAAGCTGTTTTTGGTCCGGTTTCATCAAATATGCCATCTCGGCTGGTTCCCATGCCTCTGTCAGTTTCGGCACCGCAAGATCGAGTTCTGTCGCGTAATGCAACGCCTCGATGTCGTCCGTCACCATGACATCGACTTGTCCGCTTTTTACGGCTTTCGGGATGTCCAAGTTGTTCTCAAAGACGGTCACATCTGCCTTCGAAAAATGCTTCTTCACGAACGCTTCGTTCGTGCCACCCGGATTGACACCGATTTTGACTGCTGGATCATTGATTGCAGCGAGCGAATTCAAGCGTTCGACATCTTTCTTCTTTACAAGCGGTGCTTTTTGAAAGGAGAAATACGACGATGTAAAGTCTCCGACGACCTCGCGCTCGACTTTCTTCGTGATGCCACCGACAGCGATATCAAACTTGCCTGATTTCGTATCCTCCGATAATGTCGGCCATGTCGTCTTGACGAACGTCACATCAAGATTTGTTGCTTTGGCGAACGCTTGGATGACATCGATATCAAAGCCTTGATAACGATTCCGTTCCTCGTTCCAGTATGTAAAGGGCTTATAATCCCCCGTCGTCCCGACGACCAGCTTGTGGTCTTCGAAGATGTCATGTGCTTTGGCATCCGTCTGTTGATTCCAAATCGTCCAAGCGGCAACGCCTGTCAAAACAAGTCCTGCCAGTAGCCATGGTTTCTTTCTCATCGTACCTCTCCTTTCTGTTTCGTCGTTGCCCATTCACCGAATATTGCTACAATTTAACCCAAATGATTTTCGGTGTGGGTAATAGTCATTATCCTACCACACTTACACGTGATTTCAAGATAATTTGATGATTTTATGCATAAAAGCATTAAAAAGATATTTTGATGACGGTTACAGTTCTACAAGTCGTCTCTCTTTACAGAATCCCTTCGTCTTTTCCATACTGAAACAGAATCATCAAATCGTGAAATGGAGGAATGGAACATGAGTCAGATTTTCATCATTGGTGCAAATGGTAAAGTAGGTCGTCACGCTGCTCGCTTACTGCAGGATTCGGAGCACGATGTCAAAGTAGGATTACGTTCCAAGGACCAGTTCAGTGATTTTGAGAAATTAGGTCATACCCCGGTCCATATCGATCTGGAAGCGGACGTCGCGACGATCACGGATGCATTACAAGGATCAGATGTCGTCATCTTTACGGCAGGATCCGGCGGTCACACAGGAGCGGACAAGACGATGCTGATCGATTTCGACGGTGCTGTCAAAGCGATTGAAGCAGCGGAAGCAATCAATGCAAAACAGTTCATCATGGTCAGTGCCTTGAATGCCGATTCGCCGGAAACATGGTCTGACAGCATGAAGCCGTATTACATTGCAAAACGCTACGCGGATCGTGTCCTGAAGGAATCGTCACTTAACTACACGATTCTTCGCCCAGGCGGACTATCCGATGAAGCTGGCACAGGAAACGTCACGACGGATCCGTCCGAGCAAGCAACTAAAAAAATTCCGCGTGAGGATGTCGCACGCGTTATTCTAGCTGCAATCGGTCACGACAAGGCGTCGAAGCAAGTCGTCACACTGCTCGAAGGTGACACACCGATCAACGAATTATTCTAATACAAAAGCTCACGTCTCAATTTCCGAGTCGTGAGCTTTTTTTGACCAAATGAATCATTCGTATAGTTGGCGATACATCACGAGCATCGTCTCACCAATGACGGGTAACGACGCCGGAATGTCGATCCAGCGCTGGGTATCGTAATCAAAATACAGCCCTTCCGTACGCATCTTCTCTTTTGAGTTGATCTCATCGAACTCGAGAAACATATCCAGCTCATCATCTGCGTCCTGAAAGTCGTCCCACGGTCCGGGACCAAAATAAAAGAGTAGTCCTTCCGCATCGTAGCCAGCAAGCTCGTTCGATGCCCTTTCCAAATGTGCTTCAGACTTGGCAGATGTCCTGACGGAGTCGGCTAGTGTTTGATGAATTCCAAATGCGTTTCCACTCAGCAAGTGACGCTGCTGATCCCATTCCCAGATGTTTTTCCAGCGTTGCATGAAAATGCTAAACCGATATGCTTGTGTTACTTCGTCCCGTTCTCGCACGTCATATGACCAGGAAATCTTCTCTCCACTGATCCACATACTTACGTGAAAGTTTCCCTCACGCGCTTCATCATCTTGTAAAGAAGACCAATCTGATTGCTGTTGCTCTAGATACGTGAACAACGGAAGTCGGTCTCCCGCTTTTTCTTCAAATTCAAATTCAAATCGCTCGATACGATTCAAAACATCTTTCCCCCTGCCTCACTCAATCACAAAGTCGATTCCAATCGGTCCTTCAACCGGCACCTCGTGAAGCAACTCATACTTTTTATTCGTAATGAGCAGTTTCCCTTTATCCGGGTGTTCAGGGTCAAATTCGATGAAGTATGATTTTTTCGTCTTGGGATGAATATATAAGTACTTGTACCATTTGTCTGCTTTCCAAAATTTCGGTTTGATTTTCTGGACCGAGAACGATTGACCGAACGTCCATTTGACTAAAATGTGGTGATCCCGATTTTGATTAGCACGAGAAAATTGTTGAACGACTTGAACCCCTTGTGTTGCATCGATCATTCGAATCGGATCGGTACTATCAAAATTCGTATTCTGAAGAAACGGATAATATCGCTCGGTTTGTTGCCCTGCCTCATTAATCCGAATCATCCAGCCATCCGTACTAGCGAAGTATGCCGTATCATCCTTTCCATAAAGTGCTGAGTATGCATATGGCTCATCTCTTTTACGATATACGACTGGTTTTTCAGTCCGCTTATCCAAAAAAATCATCGCCGCTTTTTCTTCTTGTTCATCTTCGCTACCAATACTGGCATACGCTAAATGCTGCTTCAATTCAATCATCATCGAGTTTTCTGGTTCGAATCGCGCAGGCGTCTCATAGTTTTCTTTTGTATCAAAATTAGAAAAAGTGTGCGAAAATCCTGTTCCTTGAGACGAGCGCTGCGTACCGGTTTTATATGAATTCAACGTCTTGAACCATGTATTCGGACCAAAGTGTTTGATCGATTCCATCATGGGATCGTGTTTGAAATACGTCACACTATGTTGAACAAACCGTCGTTTCGTAAAATCGAACGTATGGAAGTGATTCGGATATCCTGCGCCAGAGGCATACAACACATTCGGCGTACTCGGTTTTTGCACAAGCGTCATGTTCGTGATTGCAGGATCATGGATCTGACGTTCGTTTAATACCTGTCCTTTCATGTTGATCGTGACAATCGAACTGTAAGCAAGTTCAGGATCATTCGTTTTCCCTTGTCCCTGTCCTGGATAGACCAACATCACGGTGTCTTGTTGAGGACTAAAATCGATGGCTGTAATCGAAGAACGTGGTAGAATTTTTGCGTTTGCACGATCCTGTTGCACTTTCATCCAGGTCGCTAAAAGAATACTTCCACTGACAAAAAACACTAGACTAAAAAAGATCCGCTTTTTACGGATAGACTTATCCATTCGATTCATGACCCCTTAACTTGTTGATTTAAACAATTACTTCTATCTAGTTATACACTGTTAGATCGATGTAATACGCCTTTCTTACAACACTGTTAGACGAATTGACCAACTTTACAACATCCTCCTGAACTCTAACCACCAAAAAAATTCCTCACGTTTCATTTAGAGACGTGAGGAATTTTAAAATCAGGTTGTATGCGTTTAATCCTGCTCCGCAATGGCACGCAATCCACGTAACGTTTGAATTTTACGTTCGTGGCGTTGCATCACGAATGAGAGACCCGTCACGATCGCGAGGTTGAACCAGATCATCGTGTCGGTAATCGGATTAAACAAATTAATGAGTACTGCAATGATGTTCACGAAAAAAATGACTTTATAGAGTTGCAAAATCCGATGTTCGTGATGGATCTGTGAATCAAAGTCCGAGTACAAATGAAATGGTTCATCCGAGGTCCGTTTTCTTAAGAAGACCCAGCGGAACGATGTATCCACGACTTCGATGCCCATCTCTTCCAAAAACGCAAAGTAATCCTGCGACTTCGGATGCTTTGGCATGTTTTCTAATAACTCGATTCGATACGTGTACATACCAGGTTCACCTTTGATGAACACATAACGTCCGAGTCGAAACTGCTGTAAGTACCAGCCGTTGTTTGCCATCTCGTTTAACCACACTTCTTCTTTTGCATAATCAGCGTAAAAGCGATAGACCGTTTTACTGCTCACCTTGATCCACTCCCATCGTTTCTTGTCCATGTCGCACGAGTTCTTTTAGTCGATCCAGCTCTACCTGTAATCTCTCCCGCCCCTGATTCGTTATGATGTACTCTTTCTTTCGCCCTGTTTCTTGCTCGATCGCTTCAATCCATCCTTTATCGACCAGACTGCTGAGTGCGCCGTACAACGTACCAGCAGCTAATTTGACACGATCGTTGCTCAACTCCTGGACGAATTGCATGATGCCATAGCCATGACGGGGTTGTTGAAGTGACAGTAAAATATAATAGACAGCTTCTGTTAATGCTGTCTTCTGGACTGTTTTTTCCATTTTCTCACTTCCTTACTACGTCTTCCGTTATATCGTCTCCCGATACACTAAAAATATCCTATTTCTAACGATTTGGCAACAAAAAAACGTGATGATCCCTAAATGAATAGGATCATCACGCTACATGGATCAATATTATGACAAACATTTTTTGATATGTTGATAGTTCTTGTTACCGCCTGATAAGTTGCATACATCCGTAAATCCAAGGTTTTTCAAGACGTTTTGCGCAGCATTTCCGGTTACCCCTTTGTTGCAGTAGACGATCGTCGGTAACGTCGGATCCAGTTCCTTCGCGCGTGTCCGCAGTTCACCAAGCGGGATATG
The DNA here is from genome assembly GCF_019890935.1 of Exiguobacterium acetylicum. NCBI lineage: Bacteria > Bacillati > Bacillota > Bacilli > Caryophanales > Exiguobacterium > Exiguobacterium acetylicum. The sequence goes on along the minus strand of NZ_CP082333.1, from coordinate 1,259,103 downwards.
GATCGCTCCATCAACATGATTTTTTTCGAATTGTGCTTTCGAGCGTGTATCGATGATTTGGAACGACTTCCCGCTCGCGACTTGGTCAATCAATTCATTCGGCGTCATCAAACGCGCTGTTTTTTTGATGGCATTATCGAGCGCCATTCCCGTATAGAGAACGGGATCCTTCGTCGTCGCAAACGGTGGTGCGTAGGCTAAGTCGAGATGGAATAAATCCTCTGCCTTCGCCTTAAAGGTGATCGCCGTCGCTAGGACATCAATCCGTTTATCGACACCTTGCGGACCTACGATCTGGGCTCCGAGAACTCGCCCTGTCGCCCGATCAGCGATCGCTTTGATCGTCATCTCTTTCCCGCCCATGTATTCCGGACGATCTGGTTTGATGTTATGCAAGACTTCGATGTCATAGCCTGACTCACGCGCTTCTTTTTCCGTCAAACCTGTTTGAGCGACCGTCAAATCGAATGCCTTGAAGATACCCGTCCCTAAGATCCCACGGTGCTCCGCTTCTTCTCCAGTAATGACCATGCCGGCAATCCGTCCCATCTTGTTCGCGGTTGACCCAAGCGGACGATAAAGTGCTTCACCCGTGATGACGGAGAAACTCTCTGCGACGTCGCCGACTGCGTAGACATCGGCTACATTCGTCTGCATGTGACGGTTGACTGCGATCGCCCCTGTTTTACCGAGCTCTACACCGATCTGTTTCGCAAGACCCGTGTTCGGCTTGACGCCAACCGATAAAATGACAAGATCCGTCTCGATCGTTTTACCACTCTCAAGCGCGACCTCAGAAATACGTTCTTCTCCGTTGAACGCTGTCACGGATTCGCCAAGCAAAAGGGATACCCCTTTATCTTTCAAATGATCCGCTACGCGTTCTGCCATATCGCGATCAAGTGGCGGCATGACTTGCGGCAAACGTTCGACGAGCGTGACTTGAATGCCGCGATACGTCAATTGTTCTGCCATCTCGAGTCCGATGAATCCTCCGCCGACGATCGTTGCCGTTTTCGGATCATGAGCGTCGATGTAGGACCGGATCGCGTCGGCATTGCGGACATTTCGAACCGTAAAGACATTCTCATGCTCAACACCTGGAAGCGGTGGAACGATACTAGAAGCACCGGTTGCCAGTACTAACGTATCATACGTGTCCGTGAATCGATCCCCTGTCAGGAGATTGACAATGGTAGCTGTTTTTGTCGCATGATCAATCGATTCAACTTCGTGTTGTGTATGAATATCGATGTTATACCGTTTTTTAAAGAAAGCGGCATCGCGTGGTGTCAACTCATCAATGTCAGCGATTTCGCCACCAACGAAATAAGGAATCCCACAACCTGAATACGAGATGTCCTGATCCCGATCATAAATCGTGATTTGCAACTCTTCACTGTTACGACGTGCTTTTGCTCCGACTGATGTTCCCGCAGCAACTGAACCAATAATCATCAATTTCATCTTTCGTTCCTCCTTAAAACTCAATAAAGTACCAAGCTGATATACAAGCCAAGTAATGTGATCGCAAGTGTCGGGATCGTCAGAATCGTTCCGATCTTAAAGTATTGCCCCCAACCAATCTTCACGCCTTTCGTCCGAAGCACGTGTAACCAAAGTAATGTTGCTAGACTTCCGATCGGCGTGATCTTCGGTCCAAGATCAGATCCGATGACATTCGCATAGATGAGCGCCTCTCGAATCGTTCCAGTTGCCTGGCTCAAGTCGATCGCAAGGGCATCGATCATGACGGTCGGCATATTATTCATGATCGACGACAAGATGGCAGCCAAGAAGCCCATACCAAATGTTGCGGCTGCTAAATTCGTTGCAAAGCCATCAATGATGTCAGCGAGTACTTGTGTCAATCCGGCATTTTGCAGTCCGTAGACGACGATGTACATGCCAAGTGAGAAGAAGACGATCGCCCACGGTGCACCACCGATGACCTTTTTCGTCGGTACGCTCGGTGAGCGGCGTGCCATCAATAAGAAGAACAAAGCGATGATTCCAGCGACAAGACTGACGGGAATGCCGATGACGTCACTCGTAAAGTATCCAACGACAAGCAAAATGAGGACGAACCATGAAAGCTTAAACATCCGTTGATCCTTGATCGCTGTCGCGGGTGCGACGAGTTGCGCGACATCGTAATTCTTTGGAATACTCTTTCGGAAATAGAGATACAAGACGATCAGACTGCCGATGACAGAAAAGAGATTGACGAACACCATCCGTGACGCATACTCCGTAAACCCGATGTTAAAGAAGTCTGCTGAGACGATGTTGACGAGGTTCGAGACGACGAACGGCAAACTGGCTGTATCGGCAATGAATCCGGAAGCGAATACGTAGGCTAACACGACATAATCCGGAAGTTTCAAGTGACGAACCATCGCGAGGACGATTGGTGTCAGAATCAAGGCTGCCCCATCGTTCGCGAATAAAGCAGCAACGACAGCACCGAGCAATGTCATATATACGAATAGTTTGACACCACCACCTCGTGCGATGCGTGCCATGTGGAGTGCCGCCCATTCGAAGAATCCAATCTCATCAAGAATCAATGAGATGATGATCAGAGCGATGAATGTAAAGGTGGCATTCCAGATGATGCCCCAGACAGTTGAAACATCATCGAGATTGACGACTCCCGTCAATAGCGCAACGAGCGCCATCCCCATCGCGGAGTAACCGATGCCGAGTCCTTTCGGTTGTTTGATGATTAAGAATAAGGTGATCAGAAAAATTCCGATCGCTAGTAAATGTGTACCGGTCAATGCGTTCACTTCATTTCTGTATAAAATTTCGAGTGGTTCTATTAATGATTCGTCATCCTTGAACGTGTCATTCAGAATGGAATATCGTTTTAATTCCCCTGCCTTACTCGGGCTAATCCATTTCATCCACAATGTGTCTTAGCAGCTTCTGTCCGGGATGTCCGGCGTGTCCATTTCTGCTAAAATCGTCAATAACAATCTGTGTTGCGGGTGATCTGGATTGATTCGAAAATAAATCCATTGTCGTTCCCGTCGTTCCAAGATGAGCTGGGATTGACGCAATAATTTTAGATGACGACTGACTGCCGGTTGCGAAATATCAAACATCTCGACGAAATCACAGACACAATGTTCCCGAACATGTAGCCTTCGCAAAATTTCAAGTCGTGTTCCATCGCTCAGTAGCTTCAAGAACTGACTCATCTCTTCTACCCGTTTTGCTGTCTCGATCACTAGAGTATCCTCCTCTCTGTTATACGTATAGTCCATGCATGATCCAGACACGAATCTATCTTTTTCGCTTTTCACATAACCATATTATTATATAACGATTTTGTTATGCAATGATTTTTTCGTAAATCGATTTTAAACAAAAAAATCGCCATCTCATTCGATGACGATTTTTCTTACATTCTTCATGCAACAACATGTCGTGCTTGTCGTTGCTCTCTCCAACTCATCACTAAACATGTCACAATGAAACTACCGAGACCAATCAGTGATAAATGAAGCACCTGTGTCCCTACTGAACCATCCATGAACAGCAATCGACTGAAGCCGGAGACTGCATTCGGAACGGGTAGAAATGTCCCAAGCGATTGATAGAACGGTGCCAACATCTTCGCCGGCACGATGTTTCCGGCAGTCATTAACTGGAACGGAATCAATGCGACATTGACAAGTGGCGCAATCGGTCCAAATATCGCAAAGTTCATCTGCGTGACAGCGATACAGGTCGCGACGACAAGGAGTTCGAACGCCCATAGTTTTATGAACGGTGTCGTAATATCCGTTAATACATGTGCCACGGAAACGAGCAGCAATGGAACGACCAGAAGGACGATTCCGTGTAATAGTTGGCGACTCCAAAATAGGGACCAGATCGAATGACGCTTACTTAAGATCGTGCTGACGAGATTGAATTGAATTCCCATCGTCATCGTCGCGATATAGATGACGAACCCGAGGACGAGTGGCAGCATCGACAAGGCAAAATCCGAGACAGCATGCTCCGTGACGATCGATGTCGTGAACGTCGGCTCACCATTCAACTGTTTGCCGATCGTTTCCGTTGCCCGCTCGAGAATCGCATTCGCAAATTCAGCATTCGTCTGGCTGACGTGTGCCGTCAGTTGACGCGTTGTATCATCCTTTTGTAGGACGAGATCGACTTCATTGGCATCGAGTGCTTCCAACCCTTTCGCTTCGGTCGGAACTGCTTGGACTGTGAACGGTGCTTCCTTTAGTGATGTGACGAACGGGTCGTTCACTTCGCCAACGACACCGACGTTCAATTGATCGAGTCGTTCCGTCGTTCCTTCGTAACCAGTCATCCAGACGACGAGGAACAAGAGCGGGACGACAATCGCGAAGACGAGTCCCACTTTCGTTTGTGTCATTGACCAGACATCTTTCCATGCTTTCATATTACGATCTCCTTTTATATGCATTACTTATAATATCACATGCAACTATATGTCCGAAGGAAAACCATTCACGTCACATTCCGGTGAATGGTCTCAAGTGTTTCCTTTAATTGCTCGATTTGCTCTCGCGAGAGTCCACGGAACGCTTCGAGTTGTAGCTGATCGAGCTCTGGTCCGAGACGATCGACGATATCGCGTCCTTCTCGTGTCATCAAGAGCAGAACCGCTCGTCGGTCCCGGGGATCCGGCGTTCGAACGATCAATTCTTTTTTACCGAGCTTATCGAGAATCTTACCAATCGTCGTTTGATCACGTTCTGTCACGAGTGCCAGTTGCTTTTGCGAAACACCATCTTGTTTAGCGAGTTCGCTCAGGACAGAAAACTGCTCTGGTGTCAGTCCGAACGCTTCCATCCGTTTAGCAGCAGCACGTTTGAACGCATAATAACTACGGGATAATTGCATGCCAAGCGACCATTCCGATTCTTTCATCCCATCATCTCCATATAGTTGCACTACTTATTATTTATTCACTATACCTGAAGAAGAACAAGTCCGTCAACGGTCTCATTTTGCCTGGCGTTGACGAATCCCATCGATATGCGCTTGTTGCGTGGCACGATCGACCTGTGAATGAACTCCGAGTTTTCCCGCGATCGTATCGACTTGACTCGGTGTCAACGCCTTTTCTGTCGCGAGTTGCTCGATCGTCTTACGTAAGACGTTTCGTTTCAAGACACGGACATGAGCTGAATCGACGGTGATCTTTTTCAGTTCACAGCGTTCGCTGAAGACGATCAAGGAGTGAAAGAGCGCGGGATCCGTTCCTTCTAAGAAGCGTTGCATGCTTTTGAGATGCCCTTCATTTTGTTTGATCGGATTATAGAACCGTTGCTTGAAGCGATTCTGGAACTGCTGCGTCCACTGACGGTCCTGCTCGCGTCCGAAAATCCACCCGCTGTAGTTTTTCGATTCGAGTACATAGATGCCACTTTCATGAATGAACGTCACATCGATCTCCGTCGTTCCTTCTCCACGCGCACGTGGTAAGTATGTATTAAAGACATAAGTGCCGTATCCGGAAACTTGATCGAGTTGACGTGTCGTCAAGTATTCGCCCCATTTCCCTTTATCACGAACGATCCGTAAAAACGGTTCGCGCGTTAAACGATAATAACGACTACTGTGATACGAACTGCGTTTTACGAAGAAAAACAGACCAAACGTTCCGAAGAAGAACAGTACCATGATCAGTCCGATTTGAATCAAGAGCGGTAAAAATGTCACTAACACATTATCCACTAGATTTATCTCCTTTCCATATTAACCCTTTATTTTCCACTATATCAGCATAATCAATTTCTGCATCATTTTCCACTATTTGTTATGGTGACTATCCTATGGTACGGTGAAACAAAGGAAGGTGTTCACCATGGATTCTGTCGTCACGTTCGCACCACTGATCGTCTTATTCTTCATCTGGATGTCCTTATCCCAAAAAGCAGACGAAGCGAAACGCCGCCAACAAACGATTCTGAAGAAGCTACAACGGATCGAAGAGCACCTCGGTCTGAATGAGGTGTCACTAGAAGAAGCAGCGTTACAAGTCGAACTGGTTCAGTTGCTTCATGAAGGAAAGACGGTTGAAGCTGTCAAACGCGTTCGAGAGACGCTCGGATCGTCCTTGCTCGAAGCAAAACAATACGTCGATCAACTAAAAAGTGAGCACGGACTATGATCAAAAAGACCATCTGACAGCGAAGTTCAGATGGTCTTTCTATTCATTCCGTTACTTCATATTGTTCGTATGAAACTGCCTCGAGCCAGATTGGTGTCCCAGCAGTGATCGCAATGTGCGAAAACCAGGAAGACCGTGTTGCCCCGTGCCAATGCTTCACACCATCATGCGTGACGACGACATCTCCTGCTTGCAAATGTCGAGCGGGTCGTCCTTCTTCTTGATACCATCCTTCCCCTTCCGTGACGAGGAGAATTTGATATCCCCCATCATGGATGTGCCAATGATTCCGCGTCTTCGGCTCGAACGTCACATGTGATACGGAAACGGGTAACGATTCGTCGACAAGTGGTGCTAAATAACTGATACCTGTGAATACCTCTTGATACGCTTCGTTCTGTTCGCCTCGTGGAAACATTAATACTCCTCCTTTTTACCACGGTTGAGTCGTTGGACCGACCGTAAATTCGCTCACGTTCGTATCCTCTGGTTGATCGATCGCAAAGGCGACGATCCGCGCGATACTCTCTGGTGAGATACCGTATTGGTCATATAGTGCCGTCATTCCTTCCAGGGACTCTCCGTGTGAGATCGTCTCGAGCAATTCGGTATGAATCGCTGCCGGATAAATCGTCGCTGTGCGGATATTCGTTCCTTCTTGCGCCGACTCCATCCGTAAGACTTCCATTAAGTTACGTACTGCCCATTTCGTTGCGCCATATACGGCTCCACCCGGATACGCCTTAAGACCTGCTACGGATGAGGTCGTCAGAATATGCCCCGCACGTTGGGAGGTAAATGTCGGCATGACAGCCGCAATCCCGTTCAAGACACCTTTCAGGTTCACGTCGATCATTTGATTCCACTCGTCTACTTGTAAAGCAGATAGTGGAGAACTCGGCATCAGCCCCGCGTTAAGGAATATCGCATCAATTCGACCATACGCCGTCAATGCTGCTTCGATGAGTCGTTGATTATCCTCTAGTTTCACGACGTCTGTCTCTTGGTATATTGCTTCCCCGCCTTCTGCTTGAATCGATTCCGTGAGTTTCGCCAGTCGATCATTGCGCCGTGATCCTAAGACTAGCCTTGCCCCCTGTCTTGCCAGTAAGCGTGCTGTTGCTTCTCCAATACCTGAACTTGCTCCTGTGATGATAATGACTTTTCCTTGAATGGCCATGATGATGACTTCCTCTCTTGTTTTCTTATTGTTTCGTACTCATTTGAACACGTACTGTATCAGCCGATAATAGTTCGGATAATCGATTCGGTTCGACCCAACCAATTCGCGTGTATTTTATATCCGTTTGAAACGACTCATAAAACAGGACGAGACAATCTGATCCATACAGCATGAGATCTCCCGCTTGCACCGTTCCGACATTCTTTGGATTCGTCGGTAACGAGAATTGCACGTAATGATACTTTTCATTCCCATTCAACTCTTTCATCTGCATCGCCAGCGGCAGTCTTTTTTGCAAGGCCATCGCTGTCTCATTGTCCGCAAAACGAATTGGCACGGTTGTTCCATCGATTTGAAGCAAGACGGATTTCAGCTCCTTTTGTTCTAAATCACTCGATCGTGACGATTCTTTCATGTCGGTGCATCCACTCAAAAGAAAAAATGCAAGTAGACAACCGTACCATCTACTCATCCGACATCTCAACCATTCGAATGATTCTCGCCGGAGTACCTGCGACGATCGTACGGGGCGGGACATCACGTGTAACCGTGGCGTTCGCTGCGACGATTGCATCCTCACCAATCGTCACGCCAGGCAAAATCGTCGCCCCAGCGCCAATCCAAGCATTACGACCGACATGAATCGGTGCTGTCTCAACGCCGCCTCTTTTCGTCGGTGCTTCCGGATGGTTGACAGTCAGCAACCGTGCGAATGGACCAATCAAGACATGATCGTCTAACCGAATCGACCCAAGATCCGTGAACATGACACCTCGATTGAGAAAAACGTGCTTGCCGATGGATAGATGCCGTCCGAAATCCGTAAATAGAGGCGTTAAGACTCTAACAGACGAATCGATGTCTTGCCCTGTGATCACGGCAAGTGCCTGTCTTCTCTCTTCTTGTGAGACCGCTTGATTCAATCGCTGTATTTCCGGTTCAATTTCATCTTGAATGGCATGAATGTGCTCAAAAACCGGATCCGCTGGAAGAATCGTATGTTTTCTTACATAGGTTTGTAGTTCAGTCATCGTACATCCTCCTTTCTTTTGATTGCTTGATCTCATCTTACGGCTGACAACCATTCATGTCTAATGCTAATCTTAAGTAATAAACCATACGCTTTTCGCATGGATAGAGGTGAAATGATGGAATTACAGCAACTACGTTATTTTTTAGCTTTAGTTGAAGAAAAAAACATTACGAAAGCGGCGCGGATCCTTCGGTTGTCGCAACCGGCATTATCGCGTCAACTGCAACAGCTAGAAGAAACGATTGGGGTCGAATTGTTCGAACGCTCGAAACAGGGGTTGCGTTTAACAGAAAAGGGACGATTCTTTGAAGAGCGCGCACGCGAGATGGTTACACTAGCAGATAAGGTATTGGTCGATTTGAATACAAAAGAAGTATTGACGGGTGAAATTCATATCGGTGGTGGCGAAACACAACAATTGACGACGGTATTGCAAGCGTTTAGAGACTTACACACCATTCATCCTGATGTAACGATTCGTATGTATAGCGGCAATGGGAATGATGTACTTGACCGGCTCGAAAAGGGATTGCTCGATTTCGGACTTGTCATTGCTCCGTTCGATCTATCCGCGTTTCATTCCTTACGGTTGCCCGGTCAGGACCGTTGGGGGGTCTTAACACGTCGTGATGCCTCGATTGCACAGTCTAAGACGATTTCACGAGAACAACTTGTCACCCTCCCGTTACTCGTATCCGAGCAGACACAACTCGACACGTATTTCCGTGAACAGAGTGGGTTAACGCTTGAGGATTGTCAGATCATCGGAACATATAATTTGTTGTTCAATGCGTCCTTACTTGTACATCAAAGGGTGGGTCACGCTCTAGCAATTGATGGCATCATTGATACGACCGCTTCCGATCTAACCTTTCTCCCACTTGATCCTCCCGTCGTTTCGGACGTTCATTTGATTTGGAAAAAGGAGGCGACTTTATCGCCTAGTGCGCGTGTATTACTGCGAACGATTAAGGAAGCGTTTCGTTTATAAGAAAGTGGTAATGAAGATACAATAGTTATTTTTATTAAACTTAAACCTCTAAATAAATAGACAAGCTCTAACTGGTTTAAAATATTTCCGATACAAATTTTCTCGAAGGAGCATGATTTATGAAATGAATACATTACATGTATGCTTAGTTTGTGGATTTGAAGGATTAGAAGAACCAATCTTTGTAGGTGGGGAGTATTCAAAAACATATGAAATATGTTCTTGTTGTGGATTTGAATACGGGTTTAGCGAAGATCATGAGGTAATCCATGGTTTTATAACAATACCCGAAGAATTTTTAGAAGTTGCATTTCAGTTATATCGAAAAAAATGGATTGAAGAAGGAATGAGAATTTTCAGTCCAGAGGCTATTCCTGAGAATAAAAGAAATAATGATAATTTAAAATTTGATATTTTAATAAAGCAGCTGAATGGTTTGAAATTAGATTTATCAAATTTTGATATTACTGGATTTTAAAATTTTTGCTCGTAATAACCGGATATGGCAAGATGCTATCCTTTTATCCGAAGGGTCAAGAAACAATTCAAACCTCCAAAAGCTTACGAATTAGCTCTTGAATACCTCTGAAGATTTATCCCATTCCTATATATAACATACAACAAACCCTCATTTCGTCTTTGAAATGAGGGTTTGTCTATTGCTGTTAATCCCGCGCTGCGAGGCGATACAAGAGATCGAGTAATTCAATATAGAGCCAGATGATCGTCACGATCAATCCGAATGCTGCAACCCACTCCATCGACTTTGGAGCACCGGCGCGCACTTGTTGGGAGATAAAATCGAAGTCCATTACGAGTGACAAGGACGCCACGATGACGATGACGAACTGAACGCCGATCGCAACCGGTGAACTACCTGTCATGAATGGGAGGTCGACACTAAATAACGCGAGAATCAAGTTGACCGCATACAAGACGAAGATCGAGAGAATCGCTGCTGTGACCGCAGAACGGAAACGTTGCGTCACTTTAATCATCCCCGTCGAGTAGACGAACCACATCGCAAACGCAACGACGAATGTCGCAACGACTGCTTTTCCGACGATTCCTGGGTACATACTTTCGAACATCAACGATAACGCTCCGACTGCCACACCTTCAACGATCGCATAAACCGGAGAAAGGACTGGAGCTGTTGCTGGTTTGAATGTGATGATCAAGGCAAGGATCAGACCGATGACGAATCCACCGATTAATGCCGGGAATAGGAACGCTTGGTTTTCTGCGAGGAAGAACCAACTACCCCCTGCTGCTGCTGTGACGAGAGCGAGCATCAAGAAAATCTTGCTCATCGTCCCGCTTTTTGTCATTGGTCGTTCTCCGACACGTGCCGTATCGAATCCGCGACGCAATGCCGGGTTTACTTTAAAACGTGAAGCCATTGCTTTCACTCCTTTTTGTGATTCTGTTTTCTACTACGAAGGTTTCCCGAAAAAGTTTCAAAATAACCATTGATCAAGCGCTTTTAATTGCAACATGACGACCGGGATCGAGGCTTTCGCATCGATACGGTAAGATTTCGCTTGTCCGATCAGACCGGACGTGACGAAATCGGCACTTTCTAACCCTTCACCGATCGGACCGAACGCATCACTATCGATTTGGCGATGTCGGTAATGAATGAATCGTTCCGTCGATCCTTCTTTGACTTTACAACCATCCTCGACGTCCGGACGATTTAACCCGTATTCCGCATAATGCCAGACAGTCGTTGTATCCCAAGGCGAACCGATATGCAGGATTTGACCGTCGGCCTCGATGAAGCGTTCAATCGGTGAACCCGGACCGAAGCCATTTTCTAGTGTATGATTGGCAACGAATGTCGCCGCATCTTTCCCCCAAGCCGTCACGGACCACATCGGATGATCGCTTCGAACGACGCCGGGATACGTTCGAAAGACCTCCGGTACGCGACCGATGCCGCGCGTGACCGTTTTTGCCGGGTCATATGCCGGCATCTCCCGGCGGATCGTTTCCCACCATTCTTCAGGCACAGCCGGTTGGCTCCAGTTCTTCGGATCCGAATTATCGGTACTTTGTGCCGGCATCATGATTAACCCTTCCGTCGTGACGACCTCCTGCAAGGCTTCGATCAACGCTTGTACGCCGCCGGGAATCCAGCCGATTTGTTTAAGTGACGTATGGACGAACAGTTTCATACCGGGCGTCACACCTAATTCGCGTAACGCCTCTTTGATTTGTGATTTCGTGACCATGTTTCGTGTTTCCATCGATCTTATCTCCTTACTCGACGACTAGTGCAATCGTCGACCCCGTTTTTCCTTGTTTGACCTCGATTTTTGCGTCAACTCGTGACTTCAGTTCCTGGACGTGACTGATAATCCCGACCATCCGACCGCTCGCTTGAATTGAGAGCAACGTCTCGATCGCTTGTTCGAGTGATTCCGGATCAAGTGTTCCGAATCCTTCATCGATGAACATCGTCTCAAGCGATACCCCACCGCTTGCTTCTTGCACGACTTCCGACAGTCCGAGCGCAAGCGCAAGGGATGCTTTGAAGCTTTCGCCACCGGATAACGTCTTGACGTGACGCGTTTGCGACGTGTATGCGTCAAAGACATTTAAATCGAGCCCGTATTTCTTCTGTCCTTTTCCTGCCTCCGTTTTCCGTTCAAGCTGGAAACGACCAGATGTCATCTCGTGCAGATGCCGGTTTGCGGCGAACAATATTTCATCAAAGTATGCCGTCTGGACATACGTTTCGAACGTCATCCGTTGCGCATTCTCCCCGACACCGACGCGAGCGAGTTCACCGATGACCCCGTATCTCGCATCCTCGTCCTCAATCTGGCGTTGCAAGTTCTCCCAAGCCGCGATCAATTGATCGATGTGTGCGCGTTCCTTCTCGAGCCCGACACGTCGATCGGTCCGCTCCGTCAGTTCGACCGACGACGTCTTCACATCCATCCGCAATTGTTCAAGATCCGGACGCACTTGACCTTCCGTCTTCAAGCGGGCTTGTTCCTGTTTCAGCTTCAGTTCCTGCCGTTCGAGGCGATCTTGTTCCAAACGTTCTTGGAGTTGACGAAGCGCGTCACGAGACCGTCTCGCTTCACGGAAGGCTTCAATCGTCGGAAACGTTTCTTCTGCCAGGACTGCGTGTAATGCGTTTTCGCGGTTCGTTAATCGGTCGTTTTGTTCAGCAGATGCCTCGGTCAATTGACGGAATCGACCTTGGTGTTCCGCGAAGTCACGATCGAGCTGTTCCTTCTCGCGTAACTGTTGCTGTTTGTCTTGTTTGAACTGCTCGATACGTGTTTCTGCCTGTTGTTGTTCCTCACGAAGTGCTGGTAGCGATTTCGCGGACTCTCCTGATTGACTCAGACGACCCGTCAAGTGTGCCAATTCCGATTCGATGACATTCCGGTCTTTGATCATTGCATCGATTTTCAGTTGTAGCTGGTCCATGGATTGCTCGAGTTGTTGCAGACGAGTCTCAAGACGCGCTTTTTCCGTCTGCGCTGCCGCTAATCGGGCTTCCGTCTGTTTGACTTCCTGAAGCTGTACTGAAACATCCGCATGAGATGACTCGTTTTCACTCGTCTTTTGCATCTCGGTCGTCAGTTGCTGCAGACGCTCCGCAACCGTCCGGTACGAGGCTTGTAATTCTTGATGCGCTTGTTGGGCTTCAAGGAACCGCTGCTGTGCTACATCGACGGATAATTCCTTTGCGACGGCGACAGCATGATTTGGATGCGACGTGCTGCCGCAGACCGGACAAGCCGTCCCGTCTGTCAATCCTTTAGCAAGTTCAGCAGCCAGTTGTTCCCGTTCGTATCTGCGCGCTTCTTCATACTGGCGCGCCGCTGCCTCTTTTTGATCCCGGACGCTCGTGCCGCGGACGATCAGCTGTTGCCGTTCTGCTTCCAATTTGTCATGTTCCGCTATCTTTGTCGCTAGCTGTTGCAGGATGAAGCGCCGTTCTTGCACCTGTAAGCGTTCTGCTCCAACGTTTTGCAATGGATGCAGTTGTTCTTGAATAGTCTTACGTTCTGTCCGTGCTTGTTCGAGTTGCTTCCGTAATGACTCTGGGTCCAGAAGCTTCAAACGTTCTACTAGTTGTTGCTGTTGTTGCCGTAAAGCCGTTTCTGCTTCCAACCGCGCGCGCTCTTCTTTAATCTTTTCGAGACGACGACTGAGTTGCTCAATCTGTGGTTCCTCCGCTAGCAATCGATCGACTTTTGCTTGAACGACCTCTTGTTGCTCTTTCAAGCGAGCGATGTGCTGTTCGGTTTCCTGTTTTCGACGTGTGAGTTGCGTCAATTGTTCTTGATCCTGCTGCCACTGGTCATAGATCGGTGCGACGATTTGAGCGCGTTCAGCCACCGTTGCTTCTTCTTGCATCCGCTTGATTTCCGGTAAGCGATCCAGTAGCAATTGTTCCGTTTGTTGAAGTCGCTCCTGCTCTTGGAAAACCGCTTCGAGTTGCTCGCCTTGCTGCAATTGCGTCGTTTTCTTCTCAACGATCGCACGAGTCTCTACTTCAGCTTGACGCGCAGCCGTTAACCATTCGTCCCGTTCCGTCGTCAACGCCTCCATCCGTAACCGGATGTCGCCTTCCGTCAACTCACTCCAGTTCGCTTGCAATGGTAATTCCTCAAGTTTGGCCCATTGTTTCGTCTTTGTTTCCTTGATGCGTGCCGCAAGATCGAGCGCTTGTCGGTGCAAACGTTGCTGGAACTCACCGTAATGTTCCGTCTTGAACAGTTGCTTGAGAATCTGGAGTTTGTCTTTTGACTCTGCCATCAACAGTTCGCGGAACTTATTTTGCGGCAACAATAAGATTTGCGAAAACTGTTTATGGTCGAGCTGAATCAGCTCTTGAACCCGTTGCTTGATTTCCGGAATCTTGATCGCAAGCGGTTTCCACGTCGTCCCGTCGAACCGAGCGAGCTCGGCTTCATGCGAGTAACCGGTTTTATTGACCGGATGCGGTTGACTCGGTTGGCGGATGATCCGGTACCGTTCTCCTTTCAGCGTAAACTCCAGTTCAACTTCCGTCTTTTGCTCGGGCACGGCAAAATGACTTCGCAGTTCGCTCATTTCCCGCTCACCACCAGACGTCTCGCCATACAGGGCGAACGTCAATGCGTCAAAGATTGTCGTTTTTCCTGCTCCGGTATTCCCGGAGATGACGAACATCGTCCGTCCGGCAAGTGCCGTGAAATCAATCGTCTCTTCACCAGCAAATGGTCCAAAGGCGCGTAATGTCAGTCGTTCTGGGCGCATGTCGCTTCCTCCTTCAGGACGGCTTGCATCGCTTCCGTCGGTTTCTTCTCACGGACCGCTTCGTAGAACTCACTGAACAGATCCGCAACGGATGCATCCTTGACTTGCTCCCGCGACGCCTTGACCGCCCGTGTACTCTCGCGGACGAATCCGATTCGCTCGAGGTGCAGGATGTTCGGATAGATTTTCTTCAGCTTGCCCATCGGATCCATCAAGGCTTCACCATCCGTTAGATTGATTTTTAAGTAATCGTCCGTGTTTTGTGTCGCGACAAACGCCGGGTCTGTCAGCTCAGTGAGACTTCCAGTCAATTCCCGCAAATCACGTTTCGGTGCAAGTGGTTCGAACCGACGATCGAACGTACCCGCATCGTTCAACGTCAACACATCGACCCCTTTGACATGATGGGCTTCCGAGAATGAATATTTCAAGAGCGATCCACTGTAACGAACCGTCTCGGATTGAATCGCAAGCGGATTGTGCAGATGACCGAGTGCCGTATACGTAAACGGTGCAAATTGGCTCGCACTGACCTGTCCTGCTGTTCCGACGGACAATTGCCGCTCCGAATCCGTCTCGAGTCCACCGATCACAAAGGCATGACCGACGAGGACACTCGGTCCGTCCGGACTACACCCGGCAAGGATCGTCCGCATCGCGTCATCATGTGTCTTGATCGTTTCGTCCTTGTACACGTACCGAACCGTTGCAGGATCGGCAAATGGCACTGGATAGAACGACACTCCTTTAATCGTGACCGGAGTAATGACCGGCGTTAGTTTTCCGACGAGATGCAGACCGGCCCGTTGGAGTAACGTTGTTCCGAAACTTAACCGTTCAGCCGAATCGTGATTTCCACTGATCGCAACGACCGGGATATCCCGGTCAAGAATCAAGGCAGCGAGCGTCTCGTCAAGCAGTTCGACGGCTTCCGTTGGTGGCACAGCGCGGTCGTACAAGTCACCTGCAATGACGATCGCATCCGGTTGTTCGCGATCGACGAGTCCCAAAAAATCGGCTAAGACCGCCCGCTGATTCTCGAGCATCGACTCGCCATGAACGATTTTGCCGAGATGCCAATCGGCAGTATGTATCCATTTCATCTTCATCACACTCACTTTTTAAATATAGTAGCTTAAGTGTAGCATGCGAGCGTTCGTTCTGCGACGAACATCCGTTTGGAACACAAAAAGCAAGAGTTATTCTGACACCCAGCGATGCTATGACAAATTTAGACGAAATGAAATTAGGATTCTTCTTGATCAAGAGAAAATTACTTTATCTTCAATATCAAATCAATTTCTGTTTACCTTATCATTTTTAATAATTTTGAACTTCAAAAAACTGCTAAGATATAAGGTATACATTTCCATCCGAATTGAAGGAGCTAAAATATGAAGAAATTATTAATGTTGACTGTATTATGTACTACTTTATCAGCCTGTAACGTAAACGATTCTAAACTCAGTTTTAGTGAACTAAAAATAGTACCTAACGCTATCCAATCGAAGATCAATCCCGCCAATACCTTACAATTGATCAATACGAAAGACAAAGTCGCTTATGTTGTTTATCAGTCAAAGAAAACAGTTGCCACTGATCTTGAGGAACAAGGAGATACGCTAAAGATTAAATTGAATGAATCTAAAACTTATAAGAAAACGAAGCAGCATGTCTACAAGTTAACATTAGATCCTGAACATGAAATCATCGATGTCTACGTAAACGGTAAATCTACTGCTTTCGATAATGTAACCAACTGATAAATCTAGATATAACAAATAGAAACAGCATACATACTAAAACCCCTTCATTTCTTTTGTGAAACGAAAAGGGTTACAAAAAAGCAGGAGGCGAATGCCTCCTGCTTTTGGCGCTTTCACAACGAGCGTATTACTTCGTCCGTTGTTTTCTAAAGCGTTGGACGGAACGAATCACTGATACGGATCCACCAATGATCGCACCGACACCGACGACGATGCCCGTTTTGAATTTCGTCCCCTGTTTTTCGGATGTATGCGTTGCTTGATTGTGTTCAAAGAGTTGTTGGAGGGGCGACGACGTCTCGACTTCGAGAATTTTCGATGCATCCTGATGCACGTCTTCTCTACGTTCGACACTACAAGGTGACAGATAGAATGGGTTCAAGTTCGTCCGGTATCGATCCGGATTCCAGTTGGCTTGCTGAACAACTGCTTGGGCGTCTTCCGTCTGTGCTTGATCCTTGATTGGATCGAATTCTTGTTTCATCTGAATCACTCCTCTTCACGTTCAAAACCTATAGACCGATTTACGTCTGAAGTCTTATTTACCTGTTTTTCAAACATTTAAAACATGCATCTGAAAAATTTGTTTACTGTTTTGTGAACGTTTATCCGAAATAGGCATGATAGAGCCGCTTCGCTTTGACGAGATCCGCCTCGCCATGAATCAGAACACGTCCATCCCGAAAAGCGACCATCCGATGTTCGTCCGTCGTAAACGCCAGCAAATATGGATTATGAGCAGAAATCGCAGCGACCGGCAGGAGACGTTGTTTCAACTGTTCCAGATCCCGCTGTCCGTCTCCGCGGATTTGAACGGCATCGCGACCGCACAGTGCCGTGAAACGTACCGTTTGATCCGATAAGTAAGGATAGGACGGCTCGATGCCGCACGACGGGCACTCCGTTTTCTTCAGTGACTGGACGTTGATTTGTTGAAACGTATTCGACCAGACATCAAACGCAAGCAAGCGCGTCCGCATGGCGCCCGTCTGTCCGCTCAACCACTTCAATGCTTCTGTCACCTGCAAGGAAGCGACCATCTGTACAGCTGGTCCGATGATCCCCGCCGTATCACACGTCTCCTGATCCCGTGGTAATTGATCGAGTAGACAATGCAGACACGGCGTCTCCCCGGGACGGACGGTAAACGTGATCCCGTAACTGCCGACACAGCCACCGTAAATCCACGGAATCGAACGCATCAACGCCATATCGTTCATCAGCAAGCGAATATCGAAGTTATCCGTCGCATCGATGATCAGATCGATATCATCGAGAAGCCACGTCAGTGCTGCCCGGTCGACGTCTACTACATGTGCTTCGATCGCGACTGTCGAATTGATCGCTTCAAGCCGTGCTTTTGCGGCAATCGCTTTTGGTACGATGTGACGCGCATCTTCCTCGGTATACAGCTGTTGTCGTTGTAGATTACTCCACTCGACATAGTCGCGGTCGACGATTCGGACGACACCGACACCGGCGCGGACGAGTTGTTCTGCCGACGCCGTTCCGAGTGCTCCCATGCCGATGATCAGTACCCTTGCTGATGCCAAGCGTACTTGTCCCGCTTCCCCGATCGGTTGAAATCGAGTTTGCCGTGAGTAACGGTTCATCGAATCAATCCACTCGTTGGACTACTCGCGACCGCATACTGTTTCTTCTCAATACGTCCCGCTTCGTATCCGAAACGTCCTGCTTCGACAGCTAGTCGCATGGCGTGCGCCATCTTGACCGGATCTTGAGCATGGGCGACAGCGGAGTTCAATAAGACACCATCCGCTCCTAGTTCCATCGCATAGGCGACGTCGGTTGGCGAGCCAATCCCGGCGTCGACAATGACCGGAACCGTCGTCTGCTCGATGATGAATCGTAGATGGAGCGGATTGAGAATACCTTGTCCGGAGCCGATCGGTGACGCCGCCGGCATGATGGCGTGACAACCGAGTTCCTCGAGTCGCCGTGCAAGGACGACGTCGTCCGACGTATACGGTAAGACGATAAAGCCTTCTTTGAGTAATTCTTCAGAAGCCCGTAGCGTCTCAATCGGGTCAGGTAATAACGTCTTGTCGCAACCGATCACTTCGACCTTGACCATGTCGCACATACCGGATGCCCGCGCAAGCTTCGCCAACCGTACGGCTTCTTCTGCCGTCTTCGCACCGGCCGTGTTCGGTAATAAATCGTACTTTGTTAAATCAAGCGACTCCAAAAAATTCGCTTGTTGTTTGTCAAAGATGTCGAGCCGACGGACGGCGAACGTCAAGATTTGTGAGGCGGACGCATCGATTGCTTCTTGCTGTACCGTAGCATCCGTATATTTCCCCGTTCCGAGTAATAACCGTGAGTCAAATGTCTTTTCTCCAATTTTCAGCATGTTTATCCTCCTCCTACGAAATGAACGATTTCAAATGTGTCGTTGTTCCGAACGACCGTCTGACCGTACGCCATGCGATCGATGATGTGTCGATTCTGTTCGACGATGACGAGCTTTTCCCCTAAGCCGAGTTGCGTAAGCATGTCCTCAATCGTTTTAATCTGTTCGATCGTGTGGTCATTGCCGTTAATCGTAATGTTCATCGGACTTCCTCCTTCTGAATCAACCGTAATGTATTTACCAAGACTTCCGCTGTCGCCGGTGCGAGTAATACGCCATGCCGATGATGCCCTGTCGCCATGAAGATCTGACGGGATGAATCGGCGACTCCGATA
This sequence comes from Exiguobacterium acetylicum, assembly GCF_019890935.1. Classification (NCBI taxonomy): domain Bacteria; kingdom Bacillati; phylum Bacillota; class Bacilli; order Caryophanales; genus Exiguobacterium; species Exiguobacterium acetylicum. The sequence goes on along the minus strand of NZ_CP082333.1, from coordinate 1,239,984 downwards.
TATGGCAAGCCGGACGCCGTTTGCGGTCGTACACCGGACCAGACTTCTTCGATGACCGCGTCACGAATCGGTGGATACAGTCGTTCTGCTGCTTGAAGCAATGACGTGACCCCAACGACACTGACACCGACCGTCTCGTCGTGCGGCAGTTCGGTCGCACCGATCAAAATTCGTCCGTCTGCTTTTGGCACAAGATAGACAGCGTCATCAAACAGGATCGAGCGTAACGACTGACCCGAGAGACGGACGGCAAGACATTCCCCTTTGACCCCATATGTGGCGATCGAAATGCCGGCTGTATCGAGCAAGGCTTGCGACCCGCGTCCAGCAGCGACCGTCACCGTTCGTCCGGTCCACGTTCCCGCATTCGACTCGACCCTGATGAAGTCATCGCTCTCTTCGATGCATGTAACATCTACTTGTTCTTCGATTGGTACCCCACGCTTTCGTAAGGCATATATCAATGCAGTCGTCAGTCGTCGTGGATCGATTTGACCGACCGCTGGAAACAGATGCTCGCGTCCTTTACGTTTTAACAAAAACGGTTGTTCCCGGTACCCACAATCGATGCCCGTCTCTCGCTCGAGACGACGTGCAAGCAGCGGATACAGACGACGACTACGTGCGGCAAGTAGATGCAATTCCGCTCTCAGCTCGATGTCTGTCGCGAGCATCCCGGCAGCTGCGCGGCTCGTTCCTTGTCCGCATGTTCCGCGTTCTAAGACGACGACGGATTCATTCTGACAGGCGAGACCGTAAGCAAGCGTCAACCCGATGACTCCGCCGCCGATGATGATGTGATCCGTCATACGCGAACCCCCTGGTAACTTAGAATGGCGGCGAGTGGATCCGATTGACCGAGAATACCCGATAAGACAGCGATTCCGGTTGCCCCGGTCGCTGCGATTTCAGGCATGCGTTCTGGTGTGATCCCGCCGATCGCAATGACCGGTTTTGTCGTGAAGGTGACGACTTGCTTCAAGGCGTCGATTCCCCGTGGCGGCACATTCGGCTTCGACGCTGTCGGATAAATATGACCGTACAGCAGGCGGTCGGCTCCTTCCGCTTCTGCTGCCAGTGCCTCTGCTAGTGAATGGACCGATTTCCCGATGACGAGATTCGGAAAATGACGTCGCACATCACGGACACGCAAGGACCGGCGCGTCAGCTGCACACTGATGCCTGCGACATGGGCAACATCGACCCGGTCATGAACCGTTAACTGCTCAGGCGAATAACCATGCGCAAGGAGCGCGTCGATTAGATCCAGTAATTCTGCTGCCGACAAGTTCGGTTCTCGTATATGCAGCTGATCCGTATAAGGTTGAAGGGAGTGAAAGGTCTTTATTCCGTCAAGCGGATGGATGGATCCCGTCGAAATCAGATGTAAACGCATCATGTTCTTCCTTTCCATACGAAAAAGGACCACTCCCGATGTTGAAGGGAGTGGTCCGAAAATGCGCTGAAGCGCTAAGGATATCTAGGATTTCGAGCCACTTCCCTCCGCTAGTACGAACTAGATCAGGTTCAAAGGGTCCGGATACTTCCGTCTCAGTCTGCTGGGAGACTCCCCTAGTGTCTTTTCGTGTTTAATTGGCTTGCCCCATTAGTCTAGCATGAGTCGCTTTGCTTCGCTAGTCCTAGTTGAGCGCTTCCACTTGCTGAATCAGCTCCGATTTCGTCGGTCGCTGTTGCTCTTGGCTGTCGGCATACATCTGCTTTAGCTTCAGGATGCGCATTACTTTAGCATCGAGCATCTCCGGCGTCAGCGTTTTGTCTTTGACGGCTTGCATCACTTCAGCATGAACTTTTGCGTAAGCACCTGCCTCTGAAAACATCGCCATATCAGCTCCATTGACGAGTGACTGACGTGCCGCTTCCGCGAGACCATATTGTTTCGTGATCGCCCCCATGACGAGATCATCTGTGATGATGACACCGTTGAATCCGAGTTGTTGACGCAAGAGGTCAGTCAAGATCGGCTTTGAGAGCGAGGACGGATTCGTATCGTCATACGCTGGATAGAGAATATGGGCGACCATCACCATCTCGGCGCCCTCTTGAATCGCTTCTTTAAACGGTAACAGCTCCGTCCGCTTCAATTCTTCCTTTGATGCCGTCACTTTCGGTAGCCCGACATGGGAATCGACACTCGTATTGCCGTGACCGGGAAAATGTTTGACGACCGGAATCGTTCCCGTCTCCTGCATCCCGTGCATCAGAGCCGTACCAAGCGTCGCGACGGTCTTCGGATCAGCACTGAACGAACGGTCGCCGATGATCGGATTGTTCGGATTACTGTTGACGTCAAGGACCGGCGCGAAGTCCATGTTGAAGCCATAAAAACGTGACAAATGACCGAGCGTACGTCCGACGTCTTCCATTTTCGCAGTATCTGCTCCTTGCGCCATCCGTTGACTCGTCGGTAGACGTAATCGTTGATCCGGTACCCGGCTGACGCGTCCGCCTTCTTCATCAATCCCGACGAAGGCATACGGTTTTTGGTTCGTCTCTTGAATCGCACGCGTGAACGTCAAGAGTTGCTCTTCCGAAGTAATGTTTCCACCGAGCAATAAGACCCCGCCAATCGCATGCGACTGTAATAATTTTCGGTCAGCTGCTGAAAGTTCCGTGCCGGCGACTCCGATGTAGAGCAGTTGATCGACCTTTTCGGACGTCGACATTGCTGCCAATTGTTGCTTTAGTTTTGCTTGTTGTCGTTCTTCTTTCGTCGGTTCAGGCTTCGGTTTCTTTTCTTCTGTCGGTTGCTTCGCTTCCGGTTGCGATGGTTTCGTTGGTTCCGTCGTCTCCTGCGCACACCCTGCAAGCAACAGGCAACCGATCAGTACGACTTTCTTCACAAAGGATCCTCGCTCCGCACACCATTGATCGAATAATAGACGGAAATCTCAGCGTTCAGTGATTGCGAAACCGAACAATATTTATCCTTTGATAACGAGATGGCGCGACGGACCTTATCTTCCGGGAGATCACCTTCGAGCCGGTAATGAATCGAGATCGACGTAAAACGCCGCGGGTGGTCCTCTGCCCGTTCTCCTTCGATATCCATTTCGAAATGGGTGATCGTCAAGCGCATCTTCTCTAAGATTGAAACGATATCAATTCCGGTACAGCCGGCAACGGCATGTAGCAGTAGTTCAGTCGGTCGCGGCGCTTGATTTTCGCCACCGTTCTCTGGTGCTGCATCCATCGCCAGATGATGCCCTGATTCCGTCTGTCCACTAAATCCCATCTGTTTGTTCCATGTCACTGTCGCTTGCATCGTTTCCACTCCTTTATAAGTAGTCTTCTTCTGTAGTATACGCAAAAAACAGTACTCCTGGAAATTCACACGCTATTTTGAATAATGGTTCTTTTCCCGAAATCTCGCTTTGCGATACCCGATGAAATCGTTTCATGCTATCCTGTTACTCATAGTTTCGCGCGCAAGCGCTAGAATTGAGGAATCATCCATGTCACCTACTACTCGTTTAAGTCGACGCGATTGGCTCTTGATCGCCACGTTGTCGCTCCTGACGTTCGTACTCGGAACAAGCGAATTCGTCATCGTCGGGATCCTCGCTGAAATCTCCTCAGCCCTTGATATCACGATCGCAACAGCTGGTACGCTCGTTTCAGCCTTTGCCATCTCCTTTGCAATCGGTACACCGATCGTCATGTCGCTGACCGGTCACCTGGAACGGCGTCGTCTGATCCTACGTCTCTTACTCGCCTGGGTCTTATTGAATCTTGCCAGTAGTTTTGCTCCAAGTTACGAAGTATTGCTCGCTACCCGCATTCTGACAGCGATCCTGACCGGTGTCTTGATCTCGCTAGCAATGGTCGTCGCCAGTGACGGTGTACCTGTCGCGAAGCGCGGTGTCGCCGTCTCGTTCATTTTCGGTGGTTTTACACTTGCGAACGTCCTCGGTGTCCCGATCGGAACATTCATCGGTCAACACGCTGGCTTCGAAGCTACGTTCTGGCTAACGACAGTCATGGGAATGATTGCGTTCCTCGCAGTATGGAAGATCGTTCCGGTCCAGCAATCGACGGGTTCTGGTTCAATTAAGGAACAGCTTGGATTGCTCGCCAACCCACGGATCCTGATCGCCTTCTTTATTCCGTCATTTGGATTCGGGGCAACCTACGTCGTCTACACGTACCTTGTACCGATCCTGCAAACGGAACTCGGGATTGCGAAGACGTGGATCAGTCCGATCTTGCTCGCTTACGGCGTCGTCTCGATCTTTAGTAACATCCTTGCCGGTAAAATCGCCAGTAAAAATCCGATGGGACGCTTACGGTTCGTCTTCGTCGTACAAGCAATCGTCCTTGCTGTGTTATACTTCACGACAGCATCCCTTCCGCTTGGTCTGTTCAACATCGCCTTGATGTCGTTGATGTCGATTTTACTGACGACTTCGACACAAATTTACTTGATTGACCTCGCTGAAAAGTTCAATCCGGAAGCAAAAGGACTCGCTGCTTCATTGATGCCGGTTGCGAGTAACGTCGGGATTGCTTTTGGTTCGGCACTCGGTGGCATCGTCTATGCGAACGGTCCGATGATGAATACGGCACTCGTCGGTGGACTAGTCGCGCTCGTTGCTGCTTTATTAACTGCAATCAGTCATCGCCTCGATCAACGGTCATGAAACCGTTACCTTACCCTTTTTTGTAACAGGTCGATGACGGTTCGATGACGTTATGATGATAGTCCCCATCTCACTGATGATTTTTCAGTATGATGGGGACTATGTTGTAGTAGAGGAGTGTCTGAAAGTGAAAGCATTACACATCACCGGACTCGGTCTGTTGACGATCATCCGACTCTGGCTCGGAATCCAGTGGTTCATCGCTGGAATCGGTAAGTACATTAATGGCTTTGATGCAAAACCGTTTCTCGAAGGAGCGCTCGCGAAGTCAACGGGCGAAGACGCACTTGTCAGTTCCTGGTACGCGACGTGGATTGAGCAACTCGCCTTACCGAACGTCGGGCTGATCAACGCCTTGATTCCGTTCGCGGAACTCGTCGTCGGGATCCTGTTGATTATTAGTCTGTTGACGGTTCCTGCACTGGTCGTCGGAAGCATCATGAATCTCAATTACTTACTCGCTGGGACGATTGCCTTGAACCCCGTGTTCTTAGCAGCGTCAATTGCCTTACTGGCTGCAGGACGCTTTGCGTATCAAATCGGCATCGATCACTGGATCATCCGCTGGTATCGTTCGTCGCAACAACCGCATCCCCTGGACCGGATTCCGGTCTAACGAAAAAACTCTCCCGCACGTGGGAGAGTTATTTTTTTTGTTGCTCGAGAATCGTCTGCTGTGTCGGTGTCCCACCGACTGAGACCGTCCGCTCGAGGAACAGATAAGGTTTACCATCAACTTCAAAGCGACGGTCACCGAGATAACGTGCCGAATGCCCATCCGTTGCGAGCTTTTGTTCGATCGCTGCGACATGTTCGTCGAGTGAATAAAACCGATCGTCGAACGTCATTGTGATGTTTTTCTTGCGGTATCCGAGTAAGAAATTATAGTAGAACCAATACATAGCACCTGCGAAGACGACAAAAATCAAGAATTGCATGTGAGTTCCCCCTTCGTATAGTCTTTATACGTTGGAAGAAAACGGGAGGTTTCAAATTAAGAGTGGAAATTGGTTAATTTTATTAATTTGTTACGACTTCGTTTAGATAAATGCTATTTTTCGAACCTTGTTTCTGAATATTAGCTTCGTAAATAATCTCAGATGTCAGCGGATCAATTACGACTGATTTTACTTCATCCTTTTTCGTCTTATAAGCGAAATAGATGTGATCATGACCTACACTGATGTTTGTATACCCAAAGTCCTCATCTGATGCTATCGAATCAAACTGAATCGATTTGGCGGATAACTGGTTCGATTCGAGATCGTAGACTTTCCATTCTAGTTTTTTCTCATCCGATGGTTCTTCAATAGAATCTTCAAGACCTATGATGTATTTTCCATCGTTTATGACATATGATGCGTAGACTTTATCGAATTCTTTTAGTGTTTTCGTCTGCTTACCATCTTTTACGACAGTCTCGGTCAAAAAATGATCAGGAGATTCTAATTCTCTTTCTTGATCAACAATCATTTTTCCATCATAAAATGAACGAATCGCATCCCCTTTTCCTAGACGGTCAGGTAATTTGATTTTTGTCATCGATTTCTTTTTTAAATCGATTTGATAGATATGTTCTCTTTCAATTTGTTTACTAAGAGTAGTAGAATCAATCAATAACATGTCTGATGTTCGTTGAAACGGAGAAAAACGTAATTTTTCCTTCATTTGAGTTGCCGGCAATTTAATTGTCATACTTGTCAATTTGTTATCCAAAGCATTCCAATACTTCAATTCTAGCTCCTCATTGTTCAACTTATTAAGACCATATGTAACCGAATCTTTAGTAAAAAAATATGTATTGTTTTTCCAAATAAATTGTTGGAACGAACGTGGGGCATCACTCCAACTAGATTCATCACTGAAAATGAATGAAAGTTTTGATTTGCTGTATTGCCTAACGTTTCCATTCATCGAAATACCGTATTCATTCGGGTTTTGTCCCCATTCACTGAGACGAACCTCCATTTTCTGAACAACTTCTTCATTTGGATCGCCTTTTTTTGTGTCGACAACGAATTTTATTTTATCGAATGAGAGTACATGTCCAACATAGAACCCTAAAGACACGATACAGATGACGCCTAAAAGTAATACATATTTTATTGAACGCATAGTGTCCTCCTTAAACAGCAATTTTCCATTTTAATAAACGAAGGCTTCTCCAAATGACATAAGCAAAATAGAAAACAAACAAGCCTGTCAATACATACGCCTTTTCTGAGTTCAATAACAGCTTAGTCTGCTCTAGAAAATATATACTCGATACTGAACAAATGACTATGATGAAAATCTCGACTCCCACTCGAATGAATCCACTCCATTTACGATAAGAGCGTTCAATTAAAACAAGCAAGAACATAAAACTTACGATAAACATCGATACCGCAAGAATTACAAATAAATTCGTCAAATTCAGCGAAAATAGTTCACCTAACGTACTCCCTATAGAACGTAAGTTACTTATGTCCTTGTAATCTTCTCGAACCAACCAATTAAATAATTGATTTCCGAATTGAATCAAACACCACTGGATACCTAGAAAACTCATGATGATTAAAAAAACCGTTGTCAATTTCGAGAAGAAAATACTTGCACGGTTTCCCGGAAGCATTAATAAACGATAGATATACTTTGTTTCACCAATCCAATCCCGGTACCAAATCTGGAGAGTATAAATTAGGACTAATACCATGCCAATCATTGTAATATAACTAAATAATGAAGCAGCATCCACAAATGTTATTTTCCCAATATCATTGAATGCTTCATACAGTGTAGCAGTATTTGACTTCAAGTAGTCTTCGACTCTGCGTTCATGAAGCTTGACGTTCACGAAGACCGACACTAGCTCAATCGCCGCCATCACAAGTACAAAAATTACATATATCTTAAAACTCCGCTTAATCTCTTCGTTCGTCAATTGTATGTATTGTTTCATCGCTGATAGACCTCCCGCATCCGGTCCTGAACCGATTTCCCGTACAGTTCTCGCATCTCTTCCGTCTCATGTTCATCGATGATTCGACCATCCTGTAAGAAGACGACTCGGTCAATCAAATGCTCGATTTCCTGAATTTCGTGTGTTGTCATCAGGATACCGCGTCCTTCCATGAATTGACTCGAGAATAATCCTGCAATCTGTTCCTTCGTAAACAGATCGATCCCAGCGAATGGTTCGTCGAGTAGTAAGTACGGACGATCGAGCGCAAAACCAAGAATCAAACTGACCTTCGCCTGGTTTCCTTTTGATAAGTCCGTAATCTTATCTGTCGATAACAGCTGGAAGATCCGCATCAGTTCATCCGCTGTCGCTTGGTTCCAGTCGGAGTAATAATCCGCCATATACGTCAGCGCATCACCGACCGTCATGTAGCCGGGCATCGTCTGGATATCCGGAACGAAGGCGATCTTGTTTCGATTGACCTCGCCATCGACGAGAACCGTTCCCGCGTTGACTGGGACGAGACCTGCGATTGCCTTCAGGATCGTCGATTTCCCCTCACCGTTCAAACCGATCAGGCACGTCAGTTGATCCATCGGGACCGAGAACGAAACACCTTGAAGAACCGGTTTTTTTCCGTATTTCTTTTGTAAGCCATGGACTTCAAGCATCGATCTTCCTCCGTTCCGTTTCCTGATACACCGTCTCGATTTTTGAGACGACCTCATCGAGTGGGATTTGAATCGCTTTGACGGCATCGATGAATTCAGAGACGGCTTCTTCAAGCATCTCGGCACGTACTTTTTGGACAACTTGTGGATCGCGTGTAATCTTACTCGGGACATTCCGTTCTGTCGTAATCAATTGCTGCTCCTCCATCTCTTTATATGCTTTTTGTGCGGTATTCGGATTAATTCCGAGCTGTGCGGCGATTTCGCGGCGGGACGGGATATCTTGCCCGCTTTGCAATTCCTCGGTCGCGATTCGTTGTTTGAACCAACGGACGACCTGCAGGTACACCGGGCTTCTTTGGTCGAACTGCATCGGTAGACCTCCCTTTCCTGTTTAATGTATTAAAACAATAATACACTTCTCTTCTGTATCATACTCACCATACAGTTTGACTGTCAAGATAGTTTGTCTTCTTTATCACGAAAAAACCACCATCCAATTTTGGATGGTGGTTTTTTCACTCGTTAATAGGGATTCGGATCTTCCTGCGGTGTATCCGGAATCTCGGTTGGTTCTGGGAACGTATCCGGTTCCGGCTGACGGACCGGGTCTTCCTGTGGCGTATCTGGCACCTCGCTCGGTGGTGTCTGCGGTATCTCGTCCGGTTGATGATCCGGTTCGCGTTCAGGCACTTCATTCGGATTCTTCTTCATCTTGATCTCCCCCTTAAGACGTGATGTAATCGCCGCCGTTGATATGAATCGTCTGACCCGTGACGTAACTTGAATCGCGGGAGGCGAGATAGACATAAGCCGCTGCATTTTCTGACGGTTGTCCCCGGCGTTTCATTAACGTGTTTTCCCCGTGTGCCTCCACTTTTTCCTTCGTGAACGTCGCTGGAATGAGCGGCGTCCAAATCGGACCTGGTGCGACGGCATTGACCCGAATCCCTTGTTTGATCAAGCTTGATGCAAGCGAACGCGTCAGTGTCGCAATCGCTCCCTTTGTCGCCGAATAATCGATCAACGTTGGTGCACCGGCATATGCTGTCACGGACGAGGTATTGATAATCGTGTCTTCTTTTTTCAAATGAGGTAACGCTGCTTGCGTCAGATAGACAATCGAGAATACATTCGTCTCGAACGTTTCTCGGAGTTGATCTGGTGTGATGGCTAGAAAGTCATCTTGCGGGAATTGTTTCCCTGCATTGTTAACGAGAATGTTCAATTGTCCAAACTCTGCGATGACAGTATCGATGATTGGTTGTGCGTGTTCCGGTCGACTAATATCTTTCGCGATCTTTAATGCTTTGACGCCGTATGATTCGATGGTTGCCACCGTTTTTTCAGCGTCTTTCCCCTCATTTAAGTATACGATCGCGACATTCGCTCCTTCTTTTGCGAAAGCGACGGCAACAGCACGCCCGATTCCACTATCCCCACCGGTAATCAAAGCGACTTTCCCTTTTAACTTACCTGAACCGACATAATCTGGATCATCGTAGATCGGCTCCGGTTTCATGACGTACTCGATTCCCGGCTGTCGCTCCTGCGTCTGCCCTCGTGCTTCTTGATGCATCGCTTCGAACTGCTCTTCTCTCATGAACGGTCAGCTCCCTTAGCTAACGTAATGAACTACATATTCAACGATTCCCTTGCGATACATCTATAAACGTTTTTCCGGAAAAGTCAGATGTCATTCGTCAATAGTGTCGGAAACATATTTGTTTGAAGCATTTTTGATAATTCACCTGGATACAACGTATACTGATCCAGTTTGTCGAACGGAACGAAGCGATACGTCAATCCATCGCCTTCTGGACCGTAAAAGTCTTCCGTCGAAAGTGACAGTGGCTCTCGGCAAACGACTTCATAAAACATTCCTAGTTCATGAAACTGGTGATCAGCGTACTCAAAGAAATTTTCATGGAGGAAACGGAAGACCGGTGGCTCGATCGACTGACCGAGTTCTTCTAATATTTCACGTTCAATCGCTTTGGCACCACTTTCACCGAACTGGACACGTCCTCCCGGTAATGACCAAAAATCATCTTCTCCTTGACGATGAATCAACAGATGTCCATCTTGAATCAACAGCGCCACTGCGCGAATGTTAAGCTTTTTTTGATTTACTGTAAACGTCAAATCCATTCCATTACCTACTCTCTTCTTATTAGACTCCCATACTTTCTCATCATTTCCCACGATTGCATTTTGTCATCAAATTCATCTCGTTGTAACACGAATTCATCTTGATTTTAAGGGATTTTGAGATTGAATATGTATTCAATATTACAACAATTGTTATTAGAATATATTTAAGCAATCAAATTGAAACACAACCGTCTAATGTTTGAATGCTATACTCTCGTTAGTCAAATGACCGCATCACTCACTTCAACACACACTAAACGCATCCACTTCTATAGATGTCATTCCGACGACAACACTAGATATTCAACTTAGGAGGAACATTCATGAAACGAACAATCACGACGTTAGCAATGAGCGCCCTCGTTGTTTCAGGTTTTGCAGCTACGGGTACAGGTAAGGTTGAAGCCGCTTCTGGCTCATCGTATAAAGTTAAAATCAAGGCAGATGGACTTCGCGTCCGGACTGGCCCATCGTTAAAACACCGCATCGTCGACGGCGTCAATGCGGGTCAAACATTCAAATACCTCGGTCGGACAGGAAACTGGACGAAGATCATGCATAAAGGCGAAAAACGCTTCGTCTATTCTGGTTACGTCAAAAAATATAGCGCTTCTAGTAAATCAGCGAAAAAAGCATCATTCTCTTCGTCAACTGGATTCATGCGTCCAACAAGCGGATCAATTACGCAAGGCTACGGAAACGCGAGCGGAAAATACGGCTACACGTTCCATAACGGAATCGACTTCGGTGCACCTACTGGAACACCAGTTAAAGCAGCCGCTGCCGGAAAAGTCATCAAGTCGTCATATCAGGGAGCTTATGGTAACCATGTCATGGTCGAACATAAAGTGAACGGTATTTCGTACACAACGGTTTATGCTCACTTAAGCAAACGTTCTGTCTTCGTCGGTCAATCGATCCCGAAAGGCGCGAACATTGGAGCTGTCGGGAGCACTGGTAACTCTTCTGGATCACACTTACACTTCGAAATCCACCGTGGAAACTATGTCTACAGCGGTTCTTCAGCAGCAAGCAGTGTCAACCCACTCGCTTTCTTATAAGCATTTCAAGGTGCCTCATCTGAGGTACCTTTTTTGATTTTCAGTGGGCATTTCATCTTATCCAATTCCATCCAATCTTGTCAAAGAATTTTATGGATTATTGGAAAAAGAATAAAATTAAGTACGTTTAATATAATTTATTGAAATAATATCGAAATGTGAATGTAACATTTAAACAAATTCGTAAATGTTATACTCATCTATGAAATTTACATAACGGTTTAGTCATACAGATTACATATTCAGGAGGAATGAATCATGCATGGTTTTTGGAAAGGTGTCTCGGCGACAGCCATCGCTGTTGCAAGTTTTGCATCATTTGCCATCCCGCGTGCGGATGCAGCAACGACGTTCTATAAGGTGAAGGTCATGGAGGACGGCTTACGCGCTCGGACGGGTCCTTCGACATCATACGGTACGGTCACGAGCTTTGAAAAAGGTGACACATACAAGTATCTCGGACGGACAGGGAACTGGACGAAAATCCTCTATGGTTCAAAAAAAGTCTACGTCTCTTCTACATATGTTAAGAAATATTCTGTAACACGTATCTATAAGATTAAAGTCAACGTTGACAATCTTCGCGTTCGTAGCAGCAACTCGACGAGCAGTACAGTCGTCGGAAGTGTCGATAAAGGCGAAACATTCCGCTATCTCGGTCGGACAGGTAACTGGATCAAGTTCCTATACGGTGGCGACAAACGATTCGTTCACGCTGACTATGTCTCGAAATATGCTGTCTTGACACTGACGAACAGCAGTGGCGCATCAAAAGCCTCGACGTCGACGTCAAAAAGTTTCGCGACACCAACGAGTGGTCCAATCACGCAAGGATATGGTAAGGCAAGCGGTGCTTACGGATATACGTTCCATAACGGTATCGATTATGGCGCAGCCAAAGGTACTCCAGTCTATGCGACAGCAAGCGGTAAGGTCATTACGTCTCAGTTCAAAGGTGCCTACGGCAACTACGTCATGGTCTCACACACTGTCAACGGATCGCCGTTCATCAGTCTGTATGCACATATGAATAGTCGCTCCGTCTCGGTCGGTCAAACCGTCGCCCAAGGTCAAAAAGTCGGTACAGTCGGCGAGACAGGTAACGCTTTCGGAACACACTTACATTTTGAACTCCATAAGGGATCGTACGTCTACAGCGCAACATCAGCTGGTAGTAGCGTTAATCCACTCGATTACCTCTAAAAAAATGGCCCGACCACATGACTCATTAATGACGTCACGTGGTCGGGCCTTTTCCTTTCTTTTAGACGGAAACAAGCGAAGTCTGCTTCTCTTCAATCGTCGAGGCGATCGCACGTGCTGCGGCTTGTCCCCCGTAAATCGAGCGAGCGAACGGTCCGACCGTTAAGTCTGCAAGACTGCCTGTCGCGAATAAGTTCTCTCCCCATTCAAAGGTTTCTTCATCTAGTAACGGTGTCCGGCAAGGAGACAATGGCAGATTCAACTCTTGCTGTACCGCTTCAAGCCAAGATCCTTCGACGACCATCGGACGGATACCCGTTGCGCAAATAATCGATTCAGCGGTGATGATGCGATCATCTGTCAGCTTCACTCCGCTTCCGATTTCCTGCTCGACTTCACCAATCACATGACTGATGATTCCTTCTCGAATCAGATGACGCACACGTTGAATCAAGTCCTGTGTTGCCGTTCCCGGGCGACGCTCCTGTACGATCAACGCTCGTTTTTCACTAGCCGACAAGGACTTGAATGGTGTCAATCCTTTTGGTCCCATGAACTTCCGATCGGCATCGAACGCACTTTTTTCGAGCGGACGTCGTGAAAGGAGAGTCACCTGCCCGGGATAGCGCTCAGCACATTGAATCGTATGATGCAGAGCACTAATCCCACCTCCGATGATGACGACCGGTGGTGTATCGTGCTTCGATAAGAAAACGTGACGCGCCGATTTCGCCCACTCTGGCATGACATGATGCTCCGATTGTCCGAGAGCGAGAACGACACGGTTTGCTCGTAACTCGCTTTCATCTGTCGAGATGATCCACGTTCCGCTTTCTCGTCTTAGCCGTGCGACTTCCCCTTGGATCCAACTCGCCTCCACTTCATTTTGCTGCGCCAATTGAAGGGCATGGTCGTTGAATAATTCCAAGGATGGCCGTCCGTATGTATCCTTGAAGGCTTGATGTGTATAATCCTGTTCTTCCGCATGATGCCTGAGACTCGTCGGATTCGTCGAAGTGTGGTGGACCCGAGTTGAACGTAGGTAAGGCATGCCGATCCGTTCGGTTTGTTTCCGCCAGTTCATCAATGGTTGCTCATGACGGTCGATGATCCGTATCATCTCCCGATCGATTCCTTTTTCACGTAAGGCATTGAATACCGTCATCCCATGAATTCCTCCACCTACAATCACCCATTCATATCGATCCGTCATCACAAAAACTCCTTTACCTGAATTAAATCGTAATCATTACGTTTTATAAAGATAGCGTGTTTTTAAGAAGAATTCAAGCGTCATTCGACGAAAACTCATAAAAAATCCGCTTCCCCTTGGTAGAGGAAGCGGATTTAAACGCATCAATCAGAAAGAAGCATGTTTCGCTAGATACGCTTTCGAATAACGATCGGCTGCGATGATCGCATCCGCGACTTCGTCCGCCGTGACGTTGAAACCGCTGTGGATCGTTTCGCCTTCAGCGGTCGCTGCCTCGCCGACCTTGACGATGTCTTCACGCGACGCATCCTTTAGCTTGACGTCTTCTAGCGTCACCGGTAAACCAAGATCCGTGTAGAGCGCGATGTAGCGTTCAATCTCTTCTTGTGGATGTTCTTCGAGCGCCAACTGGACGAGTGTACCAAAGGCGACCTTCTCCCCGTGCGTCAAGTGGTGAATCTCACCGTCAAGCGCCGTGAACCCGTTGTGGATGGCATGCGCTGCAGCTAATCCACCACTCTCGAAGCCGAGTCCACTTAAGAGCGTATTTGCCTCGACGACGGCTTCGAGTGCCGGCGTGACGACTTGCGCCTGAACGGATTCATACGCCAAGCGTCCATGCTCGAACAAGACTTCCTCACACCGTTTAGCGATCGCTTGTGCCGCAATCGTTGGTCGTCCCCCTGCCATCGTTTGTCCACCAAAAGCGACGACACTCCGGACCTCGACCCATGTCGCGAGCGCATCCGCGATTCCGGACGCGAAGAAACGAGCTGGTGCTTGGGCGATTAACTTCGTATCGACGAGAACGAGATCGGGATTCTTCTTATAGAAGCGGTAACTTTCGAAAATCCCTTCGTCGGAATAGATGACGGACAGGGCACTCGTCGGGGCATCGGTCGAAGCAAGCGTCGGAACGATGACGACGGACACGTTCAGCTCATCCGAGACGGCTTTTGCCGTATCTAGCGTCTTTCCGCCTCCCACACCCATGACGAACCGGACATCTGCCGCTTGTGCTTGCTCAGCGATTCGTTTCACTTCATGCCGCGAGGCTTCGCCACTGAAATCCGCCTTCTCGATGCCGACATTTTCGCCGGACAACGAATGCTCAACACGTTCCTTGACGATTTTCCAGACGACATCATCCGCGATGACGAGCGCTTTTTCACCGAACGGGCTCACATATGTACCGAGCCGGTCAATGACATCCTTTCCTTGGACATACTTCGAGGGACTAATGAAGACACGTTCTGACATGTTTCAACATCCTTTCTGTAAGGGGCACGATAGTCAATGACATACAGTAGAGGAATTGCCGTTTCCGCTTATGCTTAAACCCACAATCGCGTGAACAAAAAAAGCGGACTTTGATCATGCGATCAAAAATCCGCTTCCTTTTATATATGACAATTTAAGCTACACGCGACGACGATTGTGTCTCCGCTGTTTTCTTACCGACGATTGCTCCGATCACTCCACCAATGATAGCTGGAACGACCCATCCGAGACTAACGGAAGCAAACGGTAATACCGCGTCGAACACTTTCGTGACAGCTGAGACGTTAATCCCTGCTGTCTTCAATCCATCAAACAAGCTGACAACGAATGTCATCCACAGCGCCCCTTGATAAACGGCTGGTTTACCTTTAAAGAGTGGATGCAAGAATGTCAGGAAGATGAGACAGATTGCCAGTGGATAAAGTGTCATCAAGACTGGTTTTGAGACAGCGAGCAATTGATTCAGACCGATGTTCGCAACGAGTGCACTGAATACCGATAGACCAATCGTCCATTTAACGTACGAGATTTTTGGCACGAGTGCCGAGAAGAACGACGCACAGGCCGTGATCAAGCCGACGCTTGTCGTCATACAGGCGACTGTGATCATCAGACCGAGTAAGATTGCACCGTATTCACCGAAGTAATGATCCGACACAGCTGACAAGATTTCTGCGCCGTTCGCCAGTTGTCCGATTTCCGAGACACTTGAAGCACCCATGAAGGCAAGTGCCGAATACGTAATTGCTAGCAAGGCCGCTGCGATCAATGACGCTTTCGTACAAATCAACAGCAACTGTCGCTTCGATGTGACACCTTTTTCCTTGATCGCTGCGATGATAATGATCCCGAAGACGAAGGCACCGAGTGCATCGAGTGTCATATATCCTTCCTGGAAACCGTTAAAGAAGGCATTCGACTGATATGTCTTCAAAGGATTCTGAAAACTTCCGATCGGATGCAGGACAGCAACGACGATCAACAGACCGATGAACGTGATCTTAATCGGTGTCAGGACTTTCCCGACGACATCGACGATTTTCGTCGGATTCAATGATAAGAGACACGCAACCGTGTAGAACAAGACCGTGAAGATGAGCAACGGCCAGTGGCTCGTCGATTCACTGAAGAACGGCTTGATGCCGATCTCATACGAGACCGTTCCGGCACGAGGAATCGCGAAGAAGGGACCGATCGCAAGATACAGAATGACCGAGAACCCGATTCCAAACGCAGGATGAACGCGTGACGCCATCGCTTGTAAATCGCGTTCCCCTGAAAACGCGAATGCAAGAATCGCAAGCAATGGTAGACCGACACCGGTGACGAGGAATCCGGCATTGGCGACCCAGACATGCTCCCCTGCGAGCTGTCCGAGCATCGGCGGAAAGATGAGATTTCCTGCCCCGAAGAATAAGGCGAAGAGCATCATGCCGATGACGATGATAAATGATGTTGGAACAGTTTTAGACATAATAAACCCCCACTGATGATGATCGACTTCATCTCGCTCCCTAAGCAGATGAAGTACTTCGTTCGAAAGGATACCATACGTTTAAGAGCTCGTGCTAGGAGTTTATCTGGAGAATATTCTGAAAATTGTGCAGAAAGTTTGGTAGAGCTACGGTCTGTAGAATTTGTTACGTCTGTGCGTCGAAGCATGAAATCGGATTCATAAGTTCATATGACGTAGTAGGATTAAAAGGTTTCGCGAAGAAAGTAAATATATGGATAATGAAACAGGAGGTTTTTCTATGAAATCGATCTATCTTCTTAGCGCCACCCTTTTACTTGCCAGTTGTTCCCCCGCTGCCGAAAAACCAAAGACGTATGACATCTCGTTTACGCATGAGAAACAAGAAATTCAAATCGTTTCTTTGTACAAGGCGTATGACGATTACATTCAAGCGGCTTCGAAACATCCAGAGGACAATGAGGCACTATTTAAAAAATATGTATTGGGCGCTAAAAATAGCGTCATCAAAAAAGAACAGCTCCAAGCGATGCCCGTTCCTAGCCTCTATGAACAGCCATCGGAAAACATCAAGGACTTAAAGCAGATGAATACATATTTGAAAAAACACCATCAGCGCATCATGAAACAGATCAAGTCCAGTCTCCTGACTTCGATGAAACAACTTCCACGGGATGAGAAGCTCGTCGTCTTCGTCTCCCCGACGACACCAATCGAGCATGATGATGCCAAACGTTATGGTGGTGTCAGCGGTGTCGCTCAAGGAAACAATTCGATGAGTCTATTCTTCTTGAAGAATTTTTCGGAAACATCATTACGCAATACGACGGCGCATGAGTACCATCACACCGTTGCCCTCGATGAACCGAATCGTGCAACGATGCTCGATTACATCATTCTCGAAGGAAAAGCGGAATTCTTTGCCCATAAGCTTTATCCAGTGGAATCATCGGAAGCGATTGCCCCTTTACTTGACCATACTTTAGAGAATGTGATTTCGGAGCTGAATGCGGAACGATTGACGACGGATGATCTATTCTTTGGAAATTACGAAAAACAAATTCCATCGTTCGTAAAATACAGACTCGGCTATATGATCGTCTCCGACTTCGTGAAGCAACATCCCGAGATTTCCTTAAAGGAATGGTCACGGATGACCTCCGTGCAAATTCTCGAAAAAAGCAGTTACCAGAAGAAATTAACGATTCGCTAAAATCAATAAAGCACGAGACAACGGGAGCAAACATCTCCTTCGTCTCGTGCTTTATTCGTTAGTCTTCGTATTTTTTGACGATCGTCGCTACCCCTTGACCGCCCCCGACGCATAACGTCGCAAGACCATGCGTCTCACCCGTCCGCTCGAGTTCATGGATCAACGTTACGAGAATCCGCGCCCCACTCGCACCGATCGGATGACCGAGCGCGATTGCACCGCCGTTTCGGTTGAGCTTCTCATGCGGGAACTGTAGCTCCGCATCGACCGCGAGAGATTGTGCCGCGAATGCTTCGTTCGCTTCGATGACATCGATCTCCTCAAGCGTCAATCCCGCTTTATCGAGTGCCTTTTGGACCGCTTGGACGGGACCGATTCCCATGATGCTCGGGTCGACACCGGACGTTCCGTTCGCGACGATCTCAACGAGTGGTGTCACGCCGAGTTCTTGTGCCTTTGTCGCGGACATGATGACGAGTGCGGCAGCCCCGTCATTGATGCCAGATGCATTTCCTGCCGTGACCGTTCCGTCCTTTTTGAATGCCGGGCGCAAACGACTGAGTGTTTCGACAGATGTTCCGGCACGCGGAAACTCATCTTGATCAAAACGGATCGGGTCGCCTTTTCGTTGTGGAATCAACACTGGCGTGATTTCCGAAACGAACCGTTCTTCCGCTAATGCCGTCTGCGCTTTTTGCTGACTCGTCGCCGCGAACTGATCCTGGGCTTCGCGGGAAAGTTCATAGGCGTCGGCTAAATTCTCTGCCGTGATTCCCATGTGATAGTCATTAAACGCACATTCAAGTCCATCCTGGATGATCGTATCGACGAGCGGTTGGTCACCCATCTTCAGTCCAGACCGTGCGCCCGATAGGACATATGGCGCTTGGCTCATGTTCTCCATCCCACCAGCAACGATGACATCAGCTTCGCCCGACTTGATCGCCTGATACGCGAGATGGACGGCCGAGAGACCGGATCCGCAGACCTTGTTAACGGTCATCGCTGGACATGTCTCCGGTAATCCGGCAGCGAGTGCCGCTTGCCGTGCTGGATTTTGACCAAGTCCTGCTGAGAGGACGTTACCGAAAAAGACTTCGTCGACGTGATTCCCAGCGACACCTGCTTTTTCAAGTGCCGCACGGATGACTGTCGCACCGAGTTCCGTTGCTTTGACGTCCTTCAAACTCCCATTGAAATTCCCGATCGCCGTGCGCGTCGCACTGACGATGACGACTGCTTCACTCATCTGCTCCATCTCCTTATTGAATCGTATATCCTCCATCGAGTACGTTCGCTTGTCCCGTGATCCCTTTTGCTTTGCGGCTCGCAAGGAACAATGCATAATCCGCGATTTCCTCGACGGCGAGCAACCGTTTTTGTGGAACGAGCGGATAGATGACTTCCTCAAGTACCTTCTCAAGCTCGACGTGACGCGTCTTCGCCAAGTCTTCCATCTGATTGCGGACAAGTGGGGTATCGACATACCCCGGGCAAATCGCGTTAACGGTGATCCCGTGTTCTGCTCCTTCAAGGGCTGCGACCTTCGTCAGACCGAGCAATCCATGCTTCGCCGAGTTATACGCCGCCTTCCCGGCAAAACCGATTAAACCATTGATTGATGCCATGTTAAGAATCCGTCCGTAGCCTTGTTCCTTCATGATCGGAAAGGCATGTTTGATAGCGATGAACGGCGCCGTCAACATGATCTTGATCATCAATTCGAATTTCTCAGTCGGAAACTCTTCAATTGGTGAGACGTGTTGAAGACCCGCGTTATTAATCAAGACGTCGAGTCGACCAAACTGTTCGACCGTCTGCTTCAAGACAGCTTCGACCTGTGCTTCATCAGTGACGTTGAGCGTCATGCCGACCGCTTCATGACCGTCTGCGCGAATCGCTGCCGCCGCCTCTTCTGCTGCTTCCGCGCGAACGTCCGTTACGACGACCTTCGCTCCTGCCGCAGCAAACGCCTTTGAGATTTCAAGACCGATGCCGCTTCCTGCACCTGTGACGAGTACGATATCTCCTTGAACCATCTGCTTCACTCCCCTACCGTCACGCGCTCGAGTTCCGGACTGACCGTGAATCGTGCTTCCGTGACTTGTTTGACGTCTTCGACCGTATGACCATTCAGCGTCTCGATCAAGACCATTCCGTCCGGTGTGAAATCAAAGACGGCCCGATCCGTAATCAGACGGTTGACGACGGCGCGTCCTGTTAACGGCAAGGTACATGCTTGTTTGACTTTCGATTCGCCGTGTTTGTTGACATGTTCCATGATGATGACGACGCGTTTCGCTCCGTTGACAAGATCCATCGCTCCGCCCATGCCTTTGACCATCTTGCCCGGAATCATCCAGTTCGCGAGGTCACCGTTTTGATCGACCTCCATCCCACCAAGAATCGCGAGGTCAATGTGCCCACCGCGAATCATCGCGAACGATTCGGCACTGTCGAAATAAGAAGCTCCGGATTGTGCCGTGACCGTTTCTTTACCGGCATTGATTTCGTCGGCATCGACTTCATGATCAAGCGGATACGGTCCGATGCCAAGCAGTCCATTTTCGGATTGCAGCATGACATGCATATCGTCCGGAATCGCATTGGCGATCAATGTCGGAATCCCGATCCCGAGGTTGACATACATCCCGTCTTCAACTTCCTGAAGTGCGCGTTCAATGATGATCTCTCGTGTCGTTTTCATATCCGTCTCCTCCTCAAGCTTCCCGGACAGTCCGGCGTTCGATGCGTTTTTCATAATCCGTTCCGACGACGATGCGCTGGACGTAGACAGCAGGTGTATGGATCTCATTCGGATCGAGTTCACCGACTTCGACCAGTTCTTCGACTTCGACGATCGTTACTTTTCCGGCTGTCGCGACGATCGGGTTAAAGTTGCGTGACGTCTTTCGGAAAACGAGATTCCCGAGTCGATCTGCTTTCCATGCCTTGACGATCGCAAAATCGCCGACGATTCCTTCTTCGAGCAGATACGTCTTCCCGTCGAACTCTTTTTGTTCCTTTCCTTCAGCAATCGGTGTCCCGACGCCTGTTGGTGTATAGAAACCGGGAATGCCAGCTCCACCGGCACGGATACGTTCCGCAAGCGTACCTTGGGGGACGAGATCGACTTCAATCTCGCCACTGAGGTATTGTTGCTCGAACGTCTTGTTTTCCCCGACATACGACGAAATCATCTTCTTGATTTGTCGCGTCTGCAAGAGGAGACCGAGTCCGAAGTCATCGACGCCACAGTTATTACTGACGACCGTCAAATCCTTGACGCCCTTCTCTTGCAACGCGGTAATTGATTTTTCCGGGATTCCGCAGAGTCCGAAGCCCCCTACGACTAGCGTCGCCCCGTCAAAGATGTCTGCTGTTGCTTCCGCGAATGATTCGTATACTTTCCCCTGTTTCATCTGATGATGCCCCCTTTAAAAATCCTTAGTACAAACCAGTCAAGCTATACAATCCGATCATCAAGAAGACCGTCACTGTCTTGAGAATCGTAATCATGAAGATGTCCTTATACGACTGACGATGCGTCAGCCCCGTAACGGCAAGTAACGTGATGACGGCACCGTTATGCGGTAATGTATCCATCCCGCCGGACGCCATCGAGATGACGCGGTGCATGACTTCCGGTGGAACGCCGCCTGATGTGATGGCTTGCGTATATTTATCCGACATCGCACTTAACGCAATCCCCATTCCACCCGATGCGGAACCGGTGACGCCGGCTAGTGTTGTCGTCGTGACGGCTCCGTTGACGAGCGGATTCGTAAAGGTCTCTGAGATCCCGCTTGAGACGGACTTGAATCCAGGAAGTGCGGCGATGACGCCTCCGAAACCATACTCAGCACCTGTATTCATGACCGCTAGAAGCGCGCCACCGATACTGACGTTCAAACCAGCTTGGAAATTCGTCTTGATCTTCGGGAAGTCATACAGCATCGCTGCGAGAATTCCGATCAATAACGCCATTTGGACGGACCAGATCGCAAGAACCGCCGGCGTCTCGATCTTTCCAAATGCCTCTAAACCAATTGCTGAAAAATCGAATCCTTCCGGATACCATTTCGGAATCGAGAGTGTGAAGACTTTGTTCATGACGGCAACGAGGACGAGTGGGACGAAGGCAAGAACTTGCCGATAGACCGGTTGACGATCCGTCTCAAGTGTCATTTCCGGTTCGTTCTTCAACTCCATCTGCGGTGCGGCACTTGCCGCCGTTGCTTCAAATCCAGCGTAGCCTTCCCCTGCTTGATGGGCTTTTTTCTTACGTGACTCGAGATACCACATGCCGACGACTAGGATGAACAATCCACCGACCGTTCCCATGATCGGTGCAGCATAGATATCCGTTTTGAAGAACGTCGTTGGGATGACGTTTTGAATCTGAGGTGTTCCTGGTAAGGCATCCATCGTGAACGTGAACGCACCAAGGGCGATCGTTCCCGGGATGAGGCGTTTCGGGATGTTTGCTTCACGGAATAAGTTCGCTGCGAACGGATAAACAGCGAAGACGACAACGAACAGGCTGACGCCGCTATATGTAAGAATGGCGCCGAGTAAGACGATAGCAAGAATGGCACGCTTCGCACCGATCATACGGATGATCGTCTTCGCGATTGACTCCGCGATACCGGACATCTCAACGACTTTTCCGAAAATCGCCCCGAGGAGGAAGACCGGGAAGTACGCCTTGATGAAGCCGACCATCTTTTCCATGAAGATATTCGAGAAGAAAGGTAACACCCAATCCGGGTTCGTCAGTAAGACGGCGAACAAGGCACAGATTGGCGCGAATAGGATGACAGAAAAACCACGATAGGCAACGAACATCAATAAGGATAAGGCAAGAAGAATGATGACAAGTTCCATAAGTAGATCTCCTTCGATTTTAGTAAGCGCTTTCATATCGCTTCTTCATCATTTAACAACGCAGTATCGAAGAGGTCAATTAAATTCCGTTAAACTATAAGTACAGCTTATAGAAATCATAAGTTCACATTATAGACACAATTACATCAAATAGATTATTTTTTCAAGGAACAGGAGTTAGTCCTTTTATGGCGTATGTCTTTTAAGTAACGTACTTTATTTGAAGGGATGGACAGTTCATGAAAAGCATCCTTTTTGACGTCTTGCATAACGTGACGCTATTAATGGCTGGTTTCTATCTGCTCGGAAAATTATCACCGCTCCCGATCACCCGTGAATCCCCATGGCTGACACGCGTATTGTACGGTCTTGCTCTAAGTGTCATCTCGTTACTACTCATGCAGATGACGATTGAAGCGGCACCTGGCGTCATGGTTGATTTGCGTCATATTCCGGTCGTCGTCGCTGCCTACTTTGGTGGCGCCATCCCGACAACGATCGTGACGATTGCAATCATCATCTATCGTTTCAGTTTAGGAACGAATCTAGCAGCCTTCACCGCATTCGGCTTCATTGTCGCCATTGCTTTAGGAACGAGCTTAATCGTTCGCGAAATGCCACCTTATGCAAAACGAACATTCACACTCGTGACGCTCTACGCGACGGCTTTACACGCTCTTGTCTTATGGATTGTCTTACCGAAACAGATTCTTCTACTTGAAGTGATGGCAGTCGTCATTCCTGCATCGTTCGTCAGTAGCTGGCTCGCCCTACTGATCATCCGCGATATTCGGTTGACCAAACAATCATTACGGATGCTTCGGCAAAAAGCGCAACTCGACTTTTTGACAGGATTGAACAATTCACGCGCCTTCAATGAATACTTCACGGATGTCAAACAGCGATTGATTCTAACCAAACAGTCGGTCGTGTTGTTGACGATCGACATTGATCATTTTAAACAGGTCAACGATACGTATGGACATGAGGCGGGCGACGAGGTGCTACGGCAGTTCGCCAATCGACTGCGCGATGGAGTGGCAGAAAGCGGGTATTTATCCCGTAACGGCGGTGAGGAGTTTTCAGTCCTGTTTGAGAGTGTTCCGCTTGCTGAAGTCCTACCTTTAGCAGAGCAATTACGTGAACGGATCGCTTCTAGTCCGTTCCGACTAGCGACGACAGAGCTACCGCTCACAGCATCGTTTGGTTTAGCCGCATACGATGAGACGACACTGCAAATCGACGATCTTCTACTGGATGCGGATGCTGCTCTCTATCAGGCAAAGCAACAAGGACGGAATCAAGTCGTCCTGTTTTCTCCTAATGCAGAATCTGCCGTCAGCTTTCAAGAATAACGATGGACGCCACCTCTGAAATCCGCTACCTTTAAAGAAGAGGTAGGTGATTGGCATGAAGTTAGCAAAAGGTCCCTATATCCTGATCGGCCTCATTTTAGGTCTCTTGTTCGGATTCATTGGTGACAACTTCTATTTGTATGTATCAGCAGGTATTCTCGTCGGAGCACTGCTTGAATTGTATGTTGCATACGAACAACGCAAAAAAAATAAAAAATCATGATGGAGGTACCAGCATGACATTCAGTGATCTATTCCTTTCAACGCTCTCGTATATCGGTGTCGCGACCGTACTCCTTGCAATCGGTGTCGTTCTGTTCGAGGTGACGACGAAATCGAAGGAACTCGAACTTATCCGTAACGGGAAGAAAGCGGCCGTCTACGCCTTCGGTGGACGTATTCTTGGTCTCGCCATCGTCCTCTATTCGAGTATCTCGAACTCCGTCAGCATTCTCGATATGGTGTTATGGGGCGCACTCGCGATCGTCTTACAAATCGTCTTATTCTATCTCGCGGATTTACTAATCCCACGTTTGAGCATGACGAAAGAGATTGATGCGAACAATGAAGCAGTCGGCTTGCTGCTCCTCTTCTTATCGATTTCGATCGGTTTGATCATTGCGGGATCGCTTACATATTAAGAAGAGCCCTAGATCATAAGGATCTAGGGCTGTTTAGATTGTGGGTTGTTTCATTCATTTTATAAATTCTAGTTTCATAGGGTCTTAAAGTATCTGTTTCATTTAATACATTTTGTAAGACGCTGCTTCGAATGTCTAGTGATAACGGGAGTACCACATCCTCGTCCGAATGATTCAAGACGATCACGAACTTATCTTCGTCGAGGCGACGCTCATACGCATGGACGACAGGATGTTCTGGCAATAAATCTTTAAAGTCTCCATATACCAGTGCATCATTAGATTTCCTAAGTTGAATCAGCTTTTGATAATAGCGGAACACAGAGTCCCCTCGACGTAAGTCCTTCTCGACGTTCAGCTCAACATAATTCGAATTGACGGTCATCCATGGAACCCCATCCGTGAAGCCAGACTCAGCTTGATTGTTCCATTGCATCGGCGTCCTAGAATTGTCACGGCTAAGAAGTTGTAAGCTCGTCAACACCTCATCGGCCGCTCGTCCTTTCTCGACTTCCTCGTAATAACGGTTCCTCATGGCGATATCTTGATAATCATCAATGGATTCAAAGCTGACACCTGTCATGCCGATTTCCTCCCCTTGATAGATGTACGGCATCCCGGGAAGCGTATGGGTGAGTGTCGCGAGCATCTTCGCGGATGCTATCCGATGTTCCTTATCATTGCCGTAACGCGTCACCTGACGCGTATGATCGTGATTGTTCAGGAACTGCGAGTTCCATCCGCGTCCTTTCAATCCTTCATACCATTCTCGTTGAATTTCCTTGAAACGAAGCATGTCCCACGTCGGCATCTCGTCAGCGATCTGAAAATGGAACAAGGTGTCGAGTTCGTGACGTGCCTCGTCGACATAGAGTGCTCCCTCGGCTGGCGTCACGAACGGGATCTCACCGACCGTCATGCAGTCATAGTGACGGAGTACCTGCTCGTGCATCTCTTGAAGATAATCATGGATGCCAGGATTGTTCGCCAGGTAACTGAGTTCGTATGGATTCTCGACGTTCGATAAGTCTTTTCGTTTCGCTAGCAGGTTGATGACATCCATCCGGAAACCATCGATGCCCATATCAAGCCAGAATCGCATCATCGCATAGATTTCGTTCCGTAAGTCCTCGTTCTCCCAGTTGAGATCGGGTTGTTCGACGGCGAACGAATGATAGTAATACTGTCCACTCTCTTCCTCGTACTCCCAACAGGAAGGAGCGAAGTAGGAACGCCAATTGTTAGGTTCCTTATTATTAATCGGGTCGTGCCAAATGTAATAATCCCGTTTTGGTGAATCGATCGAGGTTTTTGCTTCTAAAAACCAAGCGTGTTGGTCCGACGTATGGTTCACGACGAGGTCCAGAATTATTTTAAGTCCGATTGCATGGGCTTCTTCTAGCAACCGTTCAAAATCTTCCATCGTCCCTGCCTTATCCATGATGCTGTAATAGTCAGCGATGTCATATCCATTATCCTTGTCTGGTGATACATAAAACGGATTGAGCCATATCACATCAGCTCCGAGCTCTTTAATATAAGGCAACTTCCGACGGACACCTTCTAAATCACCATACCCATCGCCATTCGTATCCAAGAAGCTTCGCCAGTACACTTGATACACGACGGCTTCTTTCCACCATGTGCGCTTCATTCAATTTTCCTCCTCATGAAATAAAGCCTCGAGCTTTATCACTCGAGGCGTCTATTCTTAAATCCGTGTTAAGACATTTTCGAGCGTAAGGTCTCTTGTATCTGTGAACACGATATCCGCTTCAATCAATACATTCCGTTCCCCGATCCCTACCGCAAACATTCCTGCTGCACGGATGGCTTCAATCCCGGCGACCGCATCCTCGACGCCGATACAGTCCTTCGGATCGACAGCCAACGCTTCGGCCGCCTTCAAGAATACTTCTGGATGTGGCTTTGAATCCATGACTGTCGCTGCATCGACGATATGATCAAACGCGTGGAGAAGACCGAGTTGGCGTGTCACCATTTGAGCATTCTTTGAGGCGGATGCCATCCCAATCTTATAACCTGCCTCTCTTAGCTCTGACAAAAATGTCTCGATGCCAGGTAATATGTCTGCACTCGTGATCTTTGCGATGAGTGATACATAATGTGAATTCTTTTTCGTAGCGAGTTTTTCTTTCTCTTCTAAAGAGAAATCATTCTCACGATGTCCGAGGCGGAGGATGCGTTCAAGCGACTCAGTCCGACTGACGCCCTTGAGCGTCTCGTTGAATTCGCGATCAATCGGTATGCCGAGATCTTCCCCGAGCGCTTTCCACGCCAAGTAATGATATTCTGCGCTATCCGTGATGACACCATCCAAATCAAAAATGAAAGCTTTCATAATAATCTCCTTATTTGTCCCCACCAATCCGTAATCCCTGCATGAAGTACTTGTTCAGCATGATGTACAGAATGATGATAGGTATGATGCTGACGACCGAGGCCGCCATGATGTAGTTCCATTGTGTTGCGTTCTGACTTTGGAACGACTGTAGTCCAAGCGTCAATGTATATTTCTCAGGTGACGTGATGTAGAGCAATGGTTTCAAGAACTCGTTCCAGAACCCAAGGAAGACGAAAACTGCTTGCGTTGCGACCGAGGCGCGTGCCATCGGGAAGACGATTCGCCAAAACGTCTGGAACCGGTTGAGTCCATCGACTTGTGCAGCCTCCTCGACCTCGCGCGGGAAGTTGATGAAGAACTGTCGCATCAAGAAGATGTACGAGAAGTTGATCGCCCCAGGGATGATCAAGGCGGAATACGTATCAAGGATTCCGAGCGAACGCATGATTAGATAGTTCGGGATGAGCAGAATCTGTCCCGGCACCATCATGACCGCGAGAATCAACAGGAACAGGTAGTTTCTTCCTGGAAAGCGGAGACGAGCGAGTGAATAGCCAGCCATCGTATTGAAGATGACGTTCACGATCGTCCCGAGCGTCGCGATCAAGAACGAGTTCATGATCCATCGTGGGAACAGTGGATCCTTCGTGAAGATATGTTCGAAGTTCGCGAGTGTAGGGTTCTCTGGCCATAGTGATAGTCCACCAGCCACGATCTCGCTATAGGGTTTGAACGATGCGAGCACTGCCCATAGGAATGGATACAGTGTGACGAGCGCATAGGAGATGAGGATGACATACAACACGATACGCGGCCATTTTTTCTTTTTCATATCCATTCCTCCTTAATAGTTGGACTCTTCTTTGTTCAACTTCCGTGCGAGCATCGACACCGTGAAGATGATGATCGTCAGGATGATGGCGAGTGCCGATGCGTAGCCCATCGTTCCGATCGTTTTGAACGCGTACTGATAGATGATGAGTGAGAACGTCAGCGTCGCATTGTTCGGTCCACCGGTCCCGCCGGAAATGATGTATGCCTGGTCGAACAATTGGAAACAGCCGATGATCCCCATCAGCAGGACGTAGTTCGTGACCGGTGTCAGGTTAGGGACCGTGATCTTCGTCAACTTCTGCCAAGCGTTCGCTCCGTCGAGCGATGCTGCTTCGTAGAGGGATGCCGGGATGTCTTGCAACCCGGCAAGATAGATCGTCATGAAGAAAGGGACCGTCGACCAGATGTTCATGACCATGATGGTCGTGAGTGCGAAGTCCGTCTCGTTGATGAAGTTGATTGGTGCATCAAGAAACCCGAGAGATACTAACACATTGTTAATTGGTCCATTCAAGCTGAATAAAAACATGAATATCATTGTAAGTGCCGAACTCGATGTGAGTGTCGGTAAGAAATAAATCGTCCGGAACGTATTTTGGAACCGGATGCCTGAATTGAGGACCGCAGCCATCAAGAGAGCAATCGCTGTCTGAAGTGGTACGACAAATAGTGCATAACGGGCTGTATTTTTCAGTGCAGTCCAGACCCGGTCGTCATTCCAAGCATTCACGTAATTCTCGACACCGACCCATTGAAAGTCGATTCCCCCGAATAAATTAACTCGTGTGAATGACAAGAAGAGAGAATACGCAATTGGGAGCAACGTGAACGTCACCAAGATGATCAGCGTCGGTAACATGAATGTGATGCCTTGCATCGACTCGCGTCTGCTGCGACTACTCTCTTTCTTCTTGGGTGGCGGTGCTTGCGACGCTGCATCAGTACGCTGATTGATTTCAAGTTGTGTGCCCATATGATCCTTCCTTTCAGAACACAACGAGGCTCACGGTTTGCGCGAGCCCCATCGCCTTTTTATTTCAATTGCGTTTTGATGTCCTTGTTAGCAGTTTTTTCCGCTTTTTTCATGGCTTCTTCAAGCGTCATATCGCCTTTTAAGGCAGCTGGTAATAGGTTGTTATACTCTCGAGCAACGATCGAGAGTGAGTCTCCTTTTTGCCACGGTGTCGCATATGCTCCCGCTGCGACGAATGGTGCTTTCAATTCGTCGTCCTGTAGCTTCAGCTCCGTTGCGATTGACTTGAGCGACGGTAAGACTCCTGCTCCCTCTGACCAGGTCTTCATACCATCCTTCGAAGTCGCATAATCGATGAATGCCCAACCAGCGGACTTCTCTTTCGATTCGCTGTTTAACGAATAAGACACCGTGAACATCATCGACTTATTTTTCCCTCCGATCGTCGGGACTTCTTTCGTCCCCATCTCGACCTTAGGGAAGTTCTGCTTGATATGTGAGATTGCCCAGTTCCCCTCGATCATGATGGCAGCCTTCTCAGCTCCGAATGAGTCCCCTGCCCAGCCTTGACCAAGGTCTGCTGGACGTTGGACGAGTTTATCTTGGTAAGCATCTACGAGTGGTTGAAGGGCGGCGATTTGGTCCGGTTTTGCTAAAACGGCATTCCCTTCTTTATCGACGATGTCCGTACCGCCTGACTGGAGGACGAACATGTGTCGTGCAAGTTCAGAGGTCGTGATGGCTGGTGTCACACCAGATGGCAGTTCTCCCTTCAACTCTTGTAAGAATTCAGGCAGCTTTTCCATCTCGGTCGGGATGTCATCCGCCGTGAATCCGGCATCCTCAATTAGCTTCTTGTTATAATAGAGACCGAGTGTCGAATAGTCCTTCGGTAGTCCGAACAATTTATCGTCGGACTTGAAGGCGTTGATTGCCGGGTCATAAAAATCGCCCAAGTTTTTCTTGGCCTCTTTGATGTATGGATCAAGTGGCTCGAGCACTCCTTGCTTCGAAAGTTCGGGAGCGAGGAACGCATCGACATAGAACACGTCAGGTGCGGTACCACCTACAAGGTCGGTCTGAAGTTGTGTCTGATAGTCGTTGTAGACCTTCTTTTTGACTTTGACGCCCGTCTCGTCTGAGAAGTTCTTCAACAATTCATCGAACGCTTTAACTTCTGCGTCTGTCCCTTTCCACGTTCCGACGGTGATTTCCTTACCCTTGAGCTTAGATGGATCAGAAGCGACCTGAGCTTCCTCTTCTCCGCCACCGCATGCGGCTGTAAGAACAAGTCCGGATAGCATAAGAACAGATAATGGTTTAGATAATTTCTTATTCATCGATAATTTCCTCCCTATGGATGATAAAACCTGAAACGAAGTAACCGCTTTCAACTCGCAATTCGATTTTATACCCGAAACGTTTCGGAAATCAAGAACTTTTTTGAATATGACTGAAAACACTACTATTTCGTTGTTTACAAGTGATTCAGTTACAGAATAGAATATACATACTTACATATGTGAAGATGTTTTTTCCGTAACGTTTTCATAAAAAGGAGTGTATCATCATGGCAACATTAAAAGACGTCTCCAAGGCATCTGGCTTCTCTGTTACGACCGTATCCCGTGCGCTGAACGGATATGACGACGTGAATAAGGAGACGCGAGACAAGATCATGAGTGTGGCAAAGGAGCTCGGATACAGCCCGAACATCCTCGCCCGTAGCCTAGTCAAAAAACAGTCCAAAACCATCGGATTTCTCGTCACCGACTTGAAACGAGAGAGTGTCAAAGATAATTTCATGTTCGAGACGCTTTGTGGCGTATCGGACGAACTATCCGACCTCGATTATGAATTTGTCCTCCTGTCGACGACGACTTCAAAACAAAAGAACAAGACCTACGGACAGATGTGCGCCGAACGTCAACTCGATGGTGTCGTGATTCAAGGTTTGAAACGGGACGACCCGTACTTACTCGAGGCGATCGAAAGCACGGTTCCTTGCGTCCTCGTCGACATTCCGGTCGAGGGCGTGAACACGGGTTATGTGACCTCGAACCAATTAGATAGCGCGAAACAAGCCGTCCGTTACTTGATTCGGCTTGGGCATCGTCATATCGCTTTCATGAATGGAGCCACTCACGCTTACGTCTCCATGGTGCGGCATGATGCCTATCGTCAAGTCTTACAAGAGAGCGAGATTGATTTCCGAGAGGACTACGTGCTAAATGGAGACTTCGAAGAACTCGCATCAAAGGAGGTCGCGCTTCCCTTCTTGTTGAACCATCCTGAAGTGACTGCGATTTTTTGCGCTTCCGATGTCATGGCGTTAGGTGTAATACAAGCCACGCGGGAACTAGGGCTCAACGTCCCCGAAGACTTATCGATCATCGGTTTCGATAACATCTTGTTGTCTCAATACGTCTCCCCCCCACTCACGACGGTCGGACAACAACCCTACGAGATGGGACGTAAAGCTGCGTCGATGATCGTCCAGATCGTCGAAGGACAGGAAGCACCGCATGAAGCATTCGTAAACAATCAGCTGATCCTACGGGAGTCAGTCGCAAAAAATCGGCGATGATCACTCATCGCCGATTTTTCGTATCGTCATGAAGGCAAATATTCCAACAGTCGCCCAGTATAAGACGGATAGCATGGGTACGGTGATCGGTAGCAACGTGATGGCAGTTCTCACGACCAATGGTGCCGTGATGCCATATGCCGTTATCGTCCATGCTTCTTTGTATCGAATTGGAACGAATCGACGGAAGCTAAGGCCGGCGAGTGCTAGAAGTGAGATGACGACAAGGTGGATCACGAGATCGATCATGATTGCACCGTATATATAAAGCGGATAGAACCACTTCAAATCTTCAAGGATCGTCGCTACATCTCGATTCGTCAATTCCGATTTCCCAAGAAAACGAAGCAAGCTACTATATTCCTTCGAATCCGTCGAAACCCCACTCCTCTTCAACTCCCATCCCGCATCAGCAAGCAAGAGGGTTTGCGAAGCGTTTGTCTTCCGTTCCTCCCCTACCATCACCGTCAGGTCCAATGTCTCCAAGTCAAAGCTGAACGGCTTTTCGTAACGAATCCCTTGTTTTGTTACTGTGAATGTAGGTAAATCTGTTACGGATACGCTCGATTGGTTGACCCATTTCAGGCCGAATACGAGTGCGTTTGCCACTAATACCGCGATAAGCACATAGAAAATGGATTTCCAAATCGATTGTCGTCTCCACGCTTGGACTTTTTCGAATTGAAACCCTAGACTAGCCATCATTTGCTCCATATTAGACCTCTTTCCTAAAACGTTTCTGATACCATTTAATCACGTTTTTTAAGGTCTGGAAAGAAATTTTGAGAAAAATGGTGTTGAATAACCGAAACGTTTCGGATAGAATGGGGTCGAATAAAGAAAGCGCTTTATCACACAGGAGGGTACAAGGTGACGAATACATTGATGAACTATACGACTGGTACTGGAGAGCTACAGGAATGGCTCGTCGCAGAAGAGGGGTTCCGCACGAGTTGGCTTGGTAAAGGGGAGACAGTTTTCTCACTCGGAAACGGCTATATGGGACTTCGATCAGTGACGGAGGAACACTATGCCAATGAGCAGCGAAATCTTTTTATTGCAGGTACGTTCAATAAATTCGCCCAGAATGAAGTGACAGAACTTCCGAATGCGGCGGATGTATTGTGGATGGAGTTCACGTTGGACGATGTTCGATTCGACCTGACACAAGGGACAATCCTCGCGTACAACCGCACACTGAATTTGAAACATGCTGAACTCGTACGGGAAGTAACATGGCAAAGCCCTGACGGGAAAGTCTATGATCTGGTTTTCCGTCGCTTCGTATCAATGGCAAACTTACATGTCATCGTTCAACGTGTCAGCATCACCCCTAGACAAGACAGCACTTTGGCGATGACATCCGGTATCAACGGACAGGTGACGAACAGTGGCGTCCAACACTTCTTGGAAGGTGATAAGCGTCTCTATGACGGACGACTCATGCAACAGTTACAGACGACGACGGAATCTGGTATCGATTTTGCGTTCCATAGCGTCCATCGTTTCAGTCAAGATGGCCAGTTCGAACCGAAATCCATCATCAAGATGGATCGTCGTCAAATCTTCTTCGATTATTCGGACATCCGTATCCCGACCGAGAAGACCCTGACGATCGAGAAATATTCGACCGTCTTCACTTCTCGTGATAACGATGTAATGATCGAGACGAGAAAAGAACTGGCTAACCTCGCACTGAACGCGACACGTGAGATCGAAGCTAGAGGATACGAGTCTTTGTTTGACGATCATGTCAAGGCATGGGACGAACTGGTCTGGTCGCATGCGCCGATCACGGTCGAGTCCGAATCCATGTTCGATCAGTTGGCCGTCCGCTTCGCACAATATCATCTAGCCGTCATGACGCCGAAACACGATAACCGAATGAACGTCGCGGCAAAAGGTTTGTCGGGTGAAGGCTACAAGGGTCATACGTTCTGGGATACAGAAATTTTCATCCTGCCTTATTACACGTATACGAATCCGAAAATCGCACGTAGCCTACTCGAATATCGTTACCTGTCCTTGCCAGGAGCACACCATAAGGCGAAGGAGAACGGATACGAGGGAGCCATGTTCCCGTGGGAATCGGCATGGCTCGATGACGGCGAAGTGACACCTGTCTGGGGAGCTGCTGACATCGTGACGGGTGAAGCGACCAAGATTTGGTCAGGATTCATCGAACAGCACATCACGTCTGATATCGCATTCGCAGCGTGGCAATATTATCACGTCACGGGCGACCAAGATTTCATGGATCGCTTCGGATACGAATTGCTCATCGATACAGCAAAGTTCTGGGCGAGTCGACTCGAATGGAATGAAGAAAACGGACGGTACGAAATCAATCAGGTCGTCGGTCCGGATGAGTACAAGGAACACGTCGATAACAATGCGTTCACGAACTACACGGCGCATTGGAACATCCAGACGGCGATCCATTATGTAGAATTACTCCGAAGCGAGAAGCCTGAACTGTATGAGCAGTTGGACGAAAAGCTTGATCTAGGGAAGGCTGAGGAGCGTTTCCGCCACGTGCTCGATTTAATCTACTTGCCACAAGTCCGTGAGGATGGCGTCTTGCCACAGGACGATACGTATCTGGAGAAAGAGATCATCGACCTGACGAAGTATAAGAATCAGCAGAATGTCGGTTCGATGTTCTATGACTACAACCTGGAACAAGTGAACGAGATCCAAGTCTCGAAACAAGCTGACGTCATGATTTTGATGTATTTACTCGAGGACCTGTTCACGGCTGACGTCAAGCGTGCCAACTGGGAGTATTATGAGCCAAAGACCTTACACGATTCGTCACTCTCCCTTTCGACGCACAGCGTACTTGCATCGGATCTCGGTGATCAAGAACTTGCGTACGACTTGTTCCGCCGCGCATCGGAGATCGACCTCGGACCGAACATGAAGACGTCGGACGCCGGGATCCACGCGGCATCGCTTGGTGGCATCTGGCAAGCAGTCGTCAATGGTTTCGGTGGTGTCCGAATGACAGGTGGCAAGTTGCGTATCTCACCGATGTTACCGAAGGCATGGAGTAGTCTCAACTTTTCGATAAACTGGAAAAATGAGACGCTCGACGTCCATGCATCCCGAAATCAAGTCATCATCACGCGACGGACACCTACGCTCGAGCCACTCGTCATCGAGGTCTACGGAGAATCCCGTGAAATCGAAGAGACGTTCACGAGTGAAGTATTGTCCGTATGAGCTACCGTCCGCACTATCATTTCGCCCCGCCATTCGGTTGGATGAACGATCCGAATGGGCTATGTCAATTGGACGGCGTCTATCATTTGTTCTATCAGTATCATCCGTTCGGTGTCGAATGGGATGACATGCACTGGGGACATGCTACATCGACCGATCTCATCCATTGGGAGAACAAACCGATCGCTTTGCGTCCGGATCAGGACTATGACCGCGACGGTGTCTTCTCCGGGAGTGCGTTGGTGAAAGACGGTGTCCTACATCTCTTCTATACGGGCAACACTTGGCTTGATGAGAAGAAAGAGGCGCTACATCAAGTGCAGTGCCTCGCGACATCCATGGATGGAAAGGTGTTCAAAAAAGATGACAGGAATCCTCTCATCTCCGAAATCCCACGACGTGGAAGTGCGCATGTCCGGGATCCGAAGGTATGGGAGAAGGATGAACGCTTCTATATGATACTCGGCACACGGGATGAAGCTGACGGAAAGGTCATCCTGTATGAGTCCGATGATGCCCTACACTGGATCGAACGCGGCGTCATCGCCGGTGAAACTGGACGTCACGGTTGGATGTGGGAGTGTCCTGACATATTCTCGCTCGACGGTCAAGATATCTTGTTGCTCTCACCGCAAGGCATGGAGCCTGACGATGACCGATATCATAACCTTCATCAATGTGGATATTTCGTAGGGACGCTTGATCTCGATGCACCTCGTTTCAATCATGGCGCATTCACTGAGCTCGACTATGGACATGATTTCTATGCTGCGCAGACATTTTGTGATGAGCGCGGACGACGGATTTTGATTGGATGGAACGCGATGTGGGAGAGCGCATGCCCAGAGCAAACCGAAGGATGGGCGAACCAGATGACGCTTCCTCGTGAGCTGACACTACGGGAAGGACATCTTTACATGACACCAATTGAAGAAGTAAATAAACTACGGAAAACAAGTCGAATATTAGACAATCGAGATTTTTTCGGTGATGCATTTGAACTTTCATTTGAGACAGATGGTGATTTTCAGTTTGAATGTTTCGGAGAGAACGCTATTTTCTCTAAAACAGGACAGATATTGAAGTTGTATCGCTCTCACTCACCTCTAGATATCCGACGTTTAGAGGCTGAGGGGATATCCTTCCGAATCTTTGTAGATCGCTCCTCTATTGAAGTATTCATCAATGAAGGCGAGTTTGTATTCTCAAGCAGAGTGTACGGTCAACAGTCTTTTAAACATCGACTATCAGGTAACATCATCAATCCAATACTACACCAATATTAAAAAACTTCGTCGGCATGCCGACGAAGTTTTTTAATATTGGTGTCTAAACGCATCCTGCTGTCTATATTTAATTTTCAATGCTAAAGTCCATTAAATCAAGCCGTTCAAGTATCTCATAGCTGATTTTTACTATTTTTCAAGCTCCTCTAGCTCCGTCCGCGAACGTGGAAAACCATTCGCTTGCCACTCCGACCGATAGATCGAATCCAGTTTCGTCAATCCGACTTCATCCGGGTCTTTCGCAGCATCGGGACTCGGATCCTGATCGAGATGCGCTAAATAATCACGTAGCGCATCGGTCTGTGTGCCCTGTTCCCGCTTCCTGAACAACAGTAGACTCGTACCGGCAATGACACCTGCTCCGAATAAATACCGTTTTTTCAAGCCCATACGGTTTCCTTCTTTCTTTCTTAAACCAATCCACCACCGTCACGCAGTCGTGGATGCGCGATGCGTTTGACCTTTCCCTCTTCGACCGTCAGGACATGATCGGGCTGCCGCTCGAAGTAACCGGTCTCGAGTACACCCGACCAACTCTTCACTTCTTTTGCGAATACTCGGACGTCCGAGATGGCTGATAAGTCCACGTCAAGAATCACGTGACCTCCATCTGTAACGAAGGGACGATCGTCTTTCAGCCGCAACGTTGCGGTGACATGCTTATCACGCAACCGTTGTCGTACATACGGTAAGGCAAACGGATCCAGTTCAACCGGTAACGGTCCGCTTAAATGATGGACGAACTTCGAGGAATCGGTCAGATAGAGCAATTCTCGACTCATCAGTGCGACAATTTTCTCGCGAAATAGTGCACCGCCACCACCTTTGATCGTTTGAAATCGTCCGTCAATCTGATCGATCCCATCGATCGTCACATCGATTTCCATTCCCTCTTCCAAGTCGATCAACGGAATGTGTAACTGTTCCGCGAGTCGGACCGTCGCAAGTGACGTCGCCACGCCTTGAATCTGTAGTCCCGCCTGCACAAGTGGACCAAGCGCCTCGATGAACCGTTCCGTCGTCGAACCCGTCCCAAGACCCACTATCATCCCATCTTTCACGTAAGTTAGTGCTGCCTCAGCGACTAATCGTTTCTCCTGTTCATACATCCGCATCCCTCCCTACATTTCTGTTCCCGTTTCGATTCGTCTTCAATCGACGGAGAGAGAGGATTCCGTTAACGTCAGGTACTGCTCAATTGCCTGGACGAGCGGTTGCTGAGCTTCCATCCAAAACGCGACAGATGTCGGATCAGCATCGAGATGACGTGTAACGATCTCATCAATCGTCGCTTGACCGGAATCATGCATGACGGCTTCAAAGACTGCCGAAAATTGACTCGGATCCGCTTGAACCGTCTGATACAGACTATTGCTGAGCAGATAACCGATCGTGTAGGGAATGTTGTAGAACGCAAGATTCGGATTGAACAGATGACTGATGTACATCCATTTATAGCGCGCCGGTTCAGGCAATACTGGACCATAGGCTAACCGTTCTTCCTCTTGCAGGAGTTCACTTAACCGTTCGGCACTGACCGTCCCTTGCTGACGTTCCGCATAAAAACGTTGCTCGAACCGGAACATGCCGGGAACGATGCTGGCATATTTTAACCCTTCTCGGATTTTGACCTCTAGGAGAGCGAGCACTTCCTCCCGTTCCGTCGTCTCTTTGATGGCAGCATCGAGGACGAGATTCTCCATGAACGTCGAAGCCGTCTCCGCGATGCTCGTTCCTTTGACTTGATTTAAATACGGTTCGTCTTGCAGTAAATAATTATGATAGGCATGACCAAATTCATGAGCGAGCGTCGCGACGTCCGGATAACTGTCGCGGTACGTCATGAAGATCCGGCTCTCCTTGGCAATCGGAAAGGCAGCGCAGAATCCGCCCTCTGCTTTTCCAGGACGATTCTCTGCATCGACCCATCCCTCACTAAACACGTTTTCCGCGAAGGCGCCGAGCTGCGGATTCAATCGTTTGAATTGTGTCGTGACGATGGTCTCTGCCATCTCAAACGGAACGTGACGCGCGGACCGATAGGTGTTCGTCTCAAAATCATGCCATTCTCCCGTCACCCGCTCTGCCTGGGCAATCTTGCGAGCGTAATAGGCGTGAAAGAGATCGCGGTGTTGATCAAGTGCTTCCATCATCGCTGTTAGGCTCGCTTCCGAGATTCGGTTCTGCTCAAGCAACTCGGTCAATGGTTGATTCCAGTTCCGCATCTTGTAGGATTGCAATCTGAAGCCGGCAATCCGGTTCAGAATCGTCGCAAACAGGTCAGCTTCTTGTGCACACGCGGTGTCAACTGCTGTCGCTGCCGCTAAACGAGCCGAACGGTCAGGTGCGAACATCGCTTCGTGTAGCCCTTGACCGATCGTGACCTGCTTATTATCCAAGTCGACGCGTAATGCCATGAAACGCTGTTTGTAAAGCTGCCCCCAGCCTTGGAACCCATCCACACCGAGATCCTGCAACAATTGTTCCTGAACCAGTGGTGCACGACGCGACTGGATGTCACGGCGTTCGTTCAAGAAAAAGGCGTATGGTGAACCCGTGACGAGCTCCTCCCACTCTTCTTGTGACAGTGCAGCGATCTTCGTATCGAGTGCTGCTGCCTCACTGCGCACCATCGCTTGTACGATTTCAATCTCTTCGAGCAATGAATGGACTTCTGAGCGCGTGACATCTTCAGCGTACAGACAATAAATGAAGTCGCTCCATTCCTCGACGTCGCGCGCGACTTGCTGATAACGCTCGACCTGTTCTGCCACATTTGCCGGACGTTTCGTCAACGCCGCTTGTATCGTAGTAATTCCTGCTTTGACGTCATCCATCGTGTAGAGTTTTTCTAATTGCCATCGTGTATGTTTCATGCTTTTCCTCCTATGCGTGATCTATTCGTTCTTTCATTCGTGAGGACACTCGACTTCTCCTGTATTTTCCATCAGACACAAAAAAACTCCTTCAGCTATTGACTGAAGGAGGACATCCTCATAAGACGAAGAAGTAGACACATAGGAAATGCGCTAGGCTACCAAGTAGTACGAAAATATGGAAGATTTCATGGAATCCAAGATGTTTGAACGATAAGATACGTGGCTTCAGCCCATAGATGATGCCACCGATCGTATAGAAGATACCACCAAGGAACAATAATCCGATACCAAGCGGTGATAAGACTTGCGCGAGTGGTGTGATCGCAAATACCATGATCCAACCCATTCCGATGTATAGCGTCGTTGATAACCAACGTGGACTGTTGAACCAAACCAATTTAAAGGTGATTCCAGAGACTGCAATCAACATGACGATGCTGAACAAGACCCAACCGGTCGGACCGTTCAGACTGACGAGACAAAACGGTGCGTAAGACCCGGCAATCAACAAATAAATCATCGAATGATCCAACCGACGCCAGATCGCGATCGCCCGGTCACTCGCAAGCACCATATGGTAGGTCGCTGAGACGGCATAGAGCGCCATCATACTGACCCCAAAAATAATCGCTGCAACAATCGCAAGTGATGCCCCCCGTTCTAACGATGCCTTGATGACAAGTGCCAGTAACCCGACAAAAGCAAAGACAGCCCCTCCAAGGTGCGTTAATCCATTAATCGGTTCTCTCATATAAGCTTTCACTTTCGTTCCTCCCCTGATATGTAGTTTTGAATACTACATGGCGTTATATACGTATTCTATCATATGATGGAGAAGTAGAAAGTCCTATTTTAGCGATTTTGGAGGTTTTTTTATGACACATGCTGACGACACGAGACACGATCGTCAATTACAGCTCGAAGATATCCCGAATATCGATCTCTATATGGATCAAGTCATCCAACTGTTCGAGCGGACATTCGAGGAAACGACGCGAAGTGCAGACGAGACGATTTTGACGAAGACGATGATCAACAATTATGCCAAAAAGAAATTATTCTTTCCGGTCACGAATAAAAAGTACACGAAGGAGCACTTGATTCTGATCAGCTTGATATATCAATTGAAAAGTTCGTTTTCGATCAATGATATTAAAACAATTCTCGCGCCCTTGAACGAAGGGATCGAACAGGATCAACTCGACCTTGAAGGATTTTACCGTGACTATCTCATGTTAGCAGAGCAAAATACAGCCCGCTTCGTAACGGAACAAGAGGCTTTGACCGCCTCGACGACCGACCCACTGGAACAGATCTTAGCGATGGCTCATATGAGTAACTTGTACCGACGCGCAGCAGAACACTTGATAGACACCCAACTGAAAAAATAAGATAACGCTTTCGCTGCGTGATACACTATACGAAAAGGCAGAGGAGGAACAGTCATGGAGATCGCGACGACTTTCTTGCGACAGCTGGATCACATCGGACCAGAATTCAGAACCTATCAGGATGGCATTCTCATCGAACTGGCATTCGACCGGACGATCGGAACGGAGCAGGTTTCCGCAAGTGTGTTGCTTGAGACAGCAGACGATTTGAAAATACGCTTGCGTACACAAACCACCCAGGCATTATTGCTTGCTTCGAAGATTCATGCCTTTGACGCCCACACACCGAGTCGGATTGCTGAGATGATGTCGATTCATGGCTATTTTAAATCGCATCGCTTGTCGCATCCCTTGAATGCCTACTCTACTGCCCTGTTCATCAGCCGTCTAACTCCACAGGACGCGGTACTTGACCGAACGGTACAATTATTTACACGCCTCAAAAAACAACATCGGTTCATCGTGTCACCGCTATTGATCTCTTTCGTCTACTTTCACGCTACGACACGCGGTGAGTTAGACGAACTCGCCTCGCGTATCGAGATGGTTTATCAACGACTCAAACGACGATTCGGACGCGCTCAACAGACGTATGTCGTCGCCTTGATATTCGCTTTATTGCCTGAAGACGATTGGGATCGCTATATCGCACAAGTGGAGGCATCCCGTAAGATACATCGTAAACACCATGTTCCGCTGTCATTCCACGGCATGCTTGCGTTACTCGGTGATCCAAGCGTTCACGCTTCGTCACTCGAACAAATGGCAGAGGCGTTACGCTCTGATTTACATTTTAAATACCGGAAGGACTTAGTCTATTTGACAGCAATCCGATTGTATTTAAGTCAACAAACGATCCTGCAACAGCTCTTCCCATCTTCGATTCTCCCGCCGGATGGTGCCGACGCGATTCCGTTCTTACTCTTCCCTGTTGATTTGACCGACACGTCTCATGCGACAGACGGCGGGATCGACGGAGGATTTGATGGTGGTGGTGACGGCGGTGGGGGTGGCGAGTAACCGTTTACTCCATCAAAAAAAGGCAATCGGTATCCGGCATTTCTGCTGGACATCGATTGCCTTTCATTTTAGTTATTCCTTTTCTTGTTGGTTGTCATCATCAGACGGCTGGACATCGCCATCTTCATCTGAAGCATGGGACAAATCGGGAGCCTCTTCACTTGAAGCTTCTTCACTTGATGTATCTGCTTCTTGATCTGGATGCTTCGATTCTTTTTCATCCTTCGATTTTTTCGGAACCTCCGCATGGTCTTGCGGGTCACGCCCCGCAATTTCATCCTTCGTCATTCGGTTACCTGAAGTAATCGGATCCGTTTCTTTATCGTGTTGATCAGCCATTTGGCATCCCCCTTAAAATGTACTTGTTCTACCTTTTAAGGTATTCCCGACTGAAGAACGGTTAAACCTCAGCACGTCCTCGTATGATGTCTTCGACGAGCAGTTGATCGATCGGTTGAGGATGATGGACCTCGTATCCTTGCACATACAACAACTCATCTAACGTTTGAATGTGCTGCAACTGTGACGGTGTTTCGACTTCCTGAATCACGAGCGCGATGTTCAACGTCGACGTCAAGGAATGGACAGAGCGAATCATCGAGCGCTCCAGCTGATTTTGAACGAGTCGACGCGTAAAGATTGGATCGAGTTTGACCGCTTGAACAGGCAAGCGTAACAACGAATTGAGTGACGCATAA
Organism: Exiguobacterium acetylicum; assembly: GCF_019890935.1. Lineage (NCBI taxonomy): Bacteria > Bacillati > Bacillota > Bacilli > Caryophanales > Exiguobacterium > Exiguobacterium acetylicum. The sequence goes on along the minus strand of NZ_CP082333.1, from coordinate 1,197,971 downwards.
TGACTACCGAAATGATCGACGGTCAGACGATAGCCTGCTTGGCGTAACTGTTCCAAGCGTTTGATCGCAAAACGACGACGCGTCTGCAAGACTTCCTCCCGGATTTCAAGAATAAGTCGTTCACCCGGAAAGTACGATTCTTCCGTCAGTCGGAGTAATTCTGAAAAGAGTTGATCCGACTCGAACTGACTTGCCGATAGATTGACGGCAACGGAAATCTTGCGACCAAACGTTTCTTCTAGCCGGCGTTGGTCCAAGATGGCCTGACAAATCGTAAATCGACCGATGTCCGGAAAAATCTCCATCTTCTCAGCAATCGGAATGAAATCCGTCGGACTGACAAAGCCAAGCACTGGATGATTCCAGCGTAGAAGTGCTTCTACCGCGACATAATGTTCTTGTTTCGCATCGACAATCCATTGATAATAAAGTTCGAACTGCCCCCGTTCCAGTGCATGCGACAGCTCTGATTCAAGGACTGACGCAAACGGGTGTTGCTCCGCATGTCGGTTCGGATTGACGAACGAGGTTCGACGTTTCCCGTCGTGTTTCACTTGTTGCATCAAGGCTTCCGCTGCATAAATCTGCGTCTGACGACTCGCCATGTCACCGGTCAGGAGACTGACCCCAGACGATGCCGTCACGTGAATCGGTTCGTCCGCGACACCAACGATCGGTTGTTCAATCGCTTCCGTGACGATGCGAGCATACTCTTCTGCATGCTGTTCGAATTCCTGTTCCTGCTCCAGTGCCGATAAGACGACGAATTCATTACCATCCATTCGTCCGACAACATGATTCGGTAATGGGACATATTTCAGCCGGTTTGCAATTTCGCGCAATACTTCGTTCCCGGATCGGTACCCATGCGTCGCATTGATCGCATGGAAACGATCGAGGTTTAGTACCATCAAGAAAGCTGGATGAATCGTCACACTCGAAATCAGTCGATTCATATAGCGTTCGTTATAGACATCTGTCAAAGCGTCTTTGATGACATACGTTTCAACATTGATTGATTTACTAATGATATCTGCATATCGTTCGACAAGCGCGATGTCCTGTTCCTTGAAGTCAAATGGTTGATCATCGAAGGCACATAACGTTCCGATTTTTTCGTTCTCCGCGTTTTTGATCGCCACCCCTAAAAAGCTACCGTTTCCAAGGGCTTTCGTGACCGGATGATTGACCGTCAACGGGTCATTGAGCAATTCATTGATCGAGACCTTCCCGTCCGTCTCATCGACGACCAACTTACAGAGGACATGTTGGAAGACATGGGTCGAGCCTTCTTCAATCAATTGTCGTTCTTGATTGATCGCCTTGACGACGAAATTGCTGTAGGAGTCGTTCAATGCAAAAAATAACGTATTGACGCCGATTCGTTCACTCAGTTTTTCAAGAATCTCTTCGACAAGCGGATGCAATGCTTCATAACGAATGTGTGAGTTATTCACCGTGTCTTCCTCCTTTCTCAGTCGATTGTCGGTCATGTGTCGAGCGGGAGTTGAATGATGAAAGTACTGCCCTCTCCTTCCGTCGATTGGACGGAAATCGCTCCCCCATGATCGAGCACGATCATCCGACAAATCGCGAGCCCTAAGCCGGTTCCACCGATTTTACGTGTATCTGAGTTATCTGCTCGGTAAAACTTATCAAAGATGTAAGGGAGCGCTTTTTCTGGAATCCCCAGCCCTTCGTCCGATATCTCAATTCGTAATTGATCCGACTGGTTTGACCCTTTGATCCGGATTGCCCCACCTTCAGGCGAATATTTAATCGCGTTCATGATTAAGTTCGTGAACAGCTGTTTCATCTTTTCACTGCTTGCTGAAATCGTATAGGAGCCTGGATCGAACTGGACGCTGATGCGATGCGCGCGACTCGCGAGTTCAAACATCGGTTTCATCTCGAATATCAATTGTTTCACATCAAGCGGTTCTTTTTGCGTGCCGTGCGTCGAATCTTCCCCTTTTTGAATTTCCAGGATGTCATTGATCAATTCCGCCAAACGAACGGTTTCGGAATGAATCGTCTGCAAATACCGCTTTTGCCGCTTCGGATCGACTTCTCGTTTCATCAATAATTCCGTGAAGCCCATGATGGAAGAGAGCGGTGTCCGCAACTCGTGCGACACGATCGAGACGAATTCTGCCTGCTTGAGATCAAGTTCCTTATCTTTCGTCACGTCACGTAAGACGAGCATCATACCCCACTCGACGTTTGCGATCGCAATCCGCTCGGCGTAAGCACTGAGGAGCAAGTTCCCCCGAAACGCTGATAGTTCGATCGTTTCTCCCGGAATATCTCCATTCATCAGTTGACCGATGTAGTCATGGAGTGCGTCTGGCTGATCGACATGTTCAAACAGCGACGTCGCCCGTTCGTAGGCGTGGCGGAATCCTTGCGCCTGATTGACGAGCTTCGGTGGAAACATGTTCAACAAGGCTTGGTTCGCATAGATTTGTTCCCCACTACTCTCGATGTATAGGACAGCTTCCCGAATCGAGTCGAGTAGCTGATACGTCTTGATTTTTTCATGCTCCATCTGATGAAACAGGAGATGGCGCTCAAGCGTCATTCCGAGTTTTCGTGATAGATCAAGTAAGTCCCCGACTTGCTCTAGATTGAACTGAGGAAAAGCATGACGAATATAAAGTAACCCGACGACTTGTCCATTACTTGGAGATTGGACGGGGATCGCCGATTCGAACTGATCGCCAATCGGTAATTGAACTGATTTACGCATGACGAACGCCCGACGTAAGACTGAATATTGATCGAGATCTTTTTCAATCAACTCCATCTCGTCGATGCCTTGCGCGACGAAATGATTCAACTGTTCGCGACGGTACAAGAGGATAGCACCTTCTTTTACATCGAGCAGTTGCAACAAGATCGTCAGGACGGTCTCACAGGCCGCTTCGACATTTTGTGTCGCTAACGCTTCCATGATTTCATTGCGTTGCTTCAATTTCAGTTCGACTTCTCGTAAATTCTGTTGTAATCGATTGATTTCACGTTGATCGAGTGATGTGAGTCGTGCATCAGCTGATGCCGGAACCGTTCCTTGGCGCAATCGGTAAGGACGGTCCTTCGAGTGGTCGCGTAAGATTCGTTTCAACGTGTATCCTCCTTTCTGAATGCATTCCTGTTACAAATTATAGCATGGTCCCTATTTGATCGACAGTTCGAGTACTGTCTTCCTTATATGCTGGTTTGCACTAATGCACGAAATGCCTCTTCAAATGCCCGGTCCGCATCGCGCGTCCGTTTTTTCGGTCCTTTCGTCCGTCCACCCGCTCGTCGGATTTGTTGTCCGACATGGCGTGTATGAAGCAATAGATCGATATTCTCGTTCGTGAACTGACGACCGTTTTGGTCGATCGCGAGTCCTCCTCGTGCTAAGACGAGTGCTGCTAGACCGTAGTCTTGCGTCACGACGAGATCGCCGCGTTTCATCCGATTGACGATCGCGTAATCGACGGCATCTGGTCCTTGTCCGACCGTGATTGTCGTCGCCCCCTCCCGCATCATCTGGTGTGCTGTATCACAAACTAAAAAGACGTCACGTCCCTGTCGGTGTCGAATGACGAGGTCGACAACGGGACATCCGTCCGCATCTACGAAAATAGACATCTGCATCCTCCCTTGTTGGTTCCACTATCAGTGTCACAAACCAAAAGATTTCTTGTCAAGTCGCGTTTCCCATTTGACCGTTTCTTCGTTCTTTCGGACAATGGAAAAGAGAGGATGTGTTGAAATGAACGCTGCGACGTTCCAATCTTTTTACCTGTTATTGAAAAAAACGAAACCCCCGGTCGGATTATTATCCGCTGCCGTTTCCGTCTCCGTCATCCAAGCGCTGGCTGCCCTCGCCATTCCTTGGTTCTTAAAGACGTTGATTGACGGTTTTACAGTCGATCGACTGACTCCGCAGCTGATCAGTTTGTTCGTGATCGTCTTCGTCGTCCAAGTCGTCGCGAATGCCTTATCGATCTATTGGTTACAGATCGTCGGTCAACGGATCGTCGCTAATTTACGGACACTCCTATGGAAACACCTGTTGACCTTATCGATTCCGTTCTATGATGAGACGAAATCAGGTGAGCTCGTCTCGCGACTCAATAGTGACGCTACGACACTCCAGCAATTGCTGTCGGAGCAACTCGTCCGCCTGCTGACATCACTCGTCTCGATCATCGGAGCGATCACGATTCTGTTCTTCCTCGACTGGCAGATGACACTCGTCATGGTCATCGCTGTACCCGTGACGTTACTAATCATCATCCCGCTCGTGCGGAAGCTGCATAAGATATCCCGTGAGACTCAGAAGGAACTCGCAGGATTATCTGGTTTTTTCGCCGAGATGCTCGGCGAAGTCCGACTCGTCAAATCACAGGCAACAGAACCCTATGAGCTTGACCGTGGGAAAACTCGCATCGAGAATCTTTATGGCTATGGCGTCAAGGAAGGACGAATCCAAGCCCTCTTGTTGCCGATCTTTAACGTCACCTTGACGACGATGTTGATCTTGATCATCGGCTTTGGTGCCTATCGCGTCGCGACGAACCAGATCACGGCGGGGGAACTCGTCGCCTTCTCACTCTATTTGTTCCAAATCATGACGCCGCTCGTGACGATGACTGAATTCATCACGAAGTTACAGAAGGCTCGCGGGGCGACAGAGCGAATCATCGAGCTTCTCGATGAGACACCGGAAGCACCCGGAGCGCTTGTTGCGCCGCGTCCGTTTACGGACGTCACGGTCGATCACCTATCATTCGGATACAATGAAACACCGATCCTCCAGGATGTCAGCTTTACGTTACCACGCGGCAAGACGACAGCAATCGTCGGTCCGAGTGGATCCGGGAAGACGACATTATTCGCGATACTGGAGCGATTCTATCAACCGACGTCCGGGCAGATTCGACTCGGAGATCAATCCATCGCTAATTTGACGCTATCGTCTTGGCGCCAAGCGATTGGTTATGTCGCCCAAGACTCCCCTGTTTTATCAGGAACGATCCGTGACAATCTCGTTTATGGTCTTGCAGAAGACGTCAGTGAAGACAAAATCCGTGAGGCTGCACGGATGGCGAATGCCGATACGTTCATTGAACGTTTTCCGGAAGGGTATGCAACTGAAATCGGAGAACGGGGCGTCAAGTTGTCTGGTGGTCAACGCCAACGGATTGCGATCGCACGTGCACTCCTCCGAGACCCGGAAATTCTATTGCTGGATGAAGCCACGTCAAGCCTCGACTCTGAGTCTGAGCGGGTCGTTCAGGAAGCACTCGAACGATTGATGGTCGGACGGACGACGTTCGTCATCGCCCATCGTCTCGCGACAGTTCGTCATGCCGATCAAATCATCGTCCTTGAAGATGGTCGGATTTCCGGCATTGGGACACATGATCGTCTTGTCGTCGACAATCCATTGTATAATAAGCTCGTAACGCAACAATTCATCGGCACGGAACGTGCAAGGGGGAATCACGTATGAAGACAGTCGGTTTCATCGGATTAGGTGTCATGGGACAAGGCATGGTCCGCAATCTGCGCAAGGCAGGTTTTACAGTCAAAGGATACAATCGTACGAAAGAAAAAGGACTTGTCCTTGAAGCGGATGGTGTCGAAATCGTCGATACGATTCAAGACGTCGTCACGGATGTCGACGTCGTCATCTCAATCGTCGGTTATCCGCAAGACGTCGAGCAAATCTACTTTGAAGACGGAATTCTCGATCATGCGTCACCCGGAACGATCCTGGTCGATATGACGACATCCAGTCCGGCTCTTGCAGAACGCATCGCGCAGGAAGCGGCAGCACGCGGTCTTCAGGCACTGGATGCACCTGTCACAGGTGGTGACCTCGGCGCGAAGAACGGGACACTCGCTATTCTCGTCGGTGGTGAAGAAGCGGCTTTCGTACAAGCGAAGCCATTATTCGAGGCGATGGGAAAATCGATTTCACTCTTCGGTGGTCCTGGTAAAGGACAATCAGCGAAACTCGCGAACCAAATCGCGATTGCCGGCTCGATGATCGGAACAGCGGAGATGCTGTTGTTCGTCACGCGGTCCGGGATTGATCCGACGCAGTTCATCGAGACGATCAAATCTGGTTCTGCCGGTAGCTGGAGTCTTGAGAACTTGATTCCACGCGTCATCGCTGAAAACTACTCACCTGGTTTCTTCGTCAAGCACTTCATCAAGGATATGCGTCTTGCTCTCGAACGCGGCGCTGAGATGGGCATCGCGACACCTGGTCTTGCACTGACGAAGGATTTATATGAACAACTTGCTGAGCTGGGTCATGCTGATTCCGGTACACAAGCGCTTTATCTGTTGCTCGCCGAACGTTCACGCGCTTCGGTAGAATGAGCAAAAGCCTGCACGCTACGTCTACTGACGTAATGTACAGGCTTTTTTCGTTCATCCCTCGACGGATGATTGACGTGTTGGTTTCAAGCGTTCATAGAAGTGTGCCATCGTCGTATCGAAATACGGCGTCAAGAAGATGACCCCCACAGTACTAAGTAGTGCGAGGATACCCCAGCCGATGAAACTCAGGTAAAGCATGATCAGTTCACGCTTATGCCCTTTCATCATCCGACGACTCTCACCGAGTACTTGCCAAAACGACAATTCCGGTCGGTCGACCAAAATGTACGGAACGAGGCGATACGCTAGATAAAAGTACAATGCCGGTAAAATCAAAAATGATCCGACATAGACCAATACCGTCACGATCGCGTAAGCGGCAATCGTCCGGAAAGCACGTCGAAACGAAGAGAAACCTTCAAATAACGTTCCGATGCCGGCAGACTCCCCGCGTGTGAAGCGTAAGTAAGCAATCGTTCGTCCGACCGTCACCGGAGCAAGGACGATCGTTACGACCATGTTCAGTCCGATGAAACGGACCATGCTGTCGATGTCATCTTGGTCAAAGGACATCCGGCTCGCTGCAAGCGCAAAGATAAGGAAGTAGATGATCGAGATGCTTAGCCCGACCAGCCAGCGTCCTTTTAGTGTACCCAGGGCGTCTTGTTTTAATTGTTTTGGTATCATGTCGTACTCCTTCATTTCCACTATTTCCATCTTTGATTCTAGCGTAGTCCCGTTGAAAAACCTAGTTATCCCGCTCTGCTTTTCAAGCGCGTCACGGAATCGTCGAAAATCCGTCACGAAGACATACAAAAAAATCCATTTCTCTCATCTCATCGGATTCGAAAAATGGATTCGTGCGGTATAGGATTAGCCGAGAAGTCGCGTCAATGCTTCAACACGTTCTTTTTGAATGATACCGTCTTGTAAGACCGCGGATCCCACATGTAGTTCCGATGCCTTCGTCGCTTCAAGAAGCGTTTCCGCATTCTCAAGCGTAATCCCGGAACCTGGTAAGATGATCAAGTCCGGATGGTCCTCGATCAAGCGCGCGATTGTCTCTTTACCTTCTAGTGCCGTCGCTTGACCACCCGACGTCAAGATCCGGTCGACTTCTGGAAAATCAGCGAGCACTTCTGCCGCTTCGAGAATATCGCGACTACTGTCGATCGCCCGGTGGAACGTCAATGACAGTTCCCCTTTATGTTTGATGATTCGACCAAGGAAGCCTTCGTCGACACGACCGTCTGCGGTCAATGAGCCGACGACGATCCCGGCAGCACCGAGTTCACGGATTAAGTCGATATCCGTGATGATCGTCTCTTCGTCTGATTTCGAATAGACGAACGACTTACTATGCGGTCGCACGAGGACGTGAACTGGAATCTCGACCGTCGAGACGACTTGACGAATCAGTCCATAGCTCGGCGTCAACCCACCTTCGGATAATGCGGAAACGAGCTCGATCCGGTCCGCTCCGGCTTGTTCTGCTGCGACCGCTTCTTCTACGGTCGATGCGATGATTTCTAACATGATGCATCCCTCCCGCATCAGTGTATCATGAGACGACCATCCAGTTCACGCGTTCGTTGAACAGTTTCATCTCCCACGATGGTGGATAGGAGGCTGGACTGAGAACGATCTTCGCACGGCGGAACTCTGCCACCTTATATTTACGATTGCCTTGGAATTCATCATTTGCCAAAAAGGCATAGACGTCCTTCGTACAGCTGATGACGGCTTTTTGAATCAGTGAGGATTCAATATCATCGCTGACGAAGCCACGCTCGATTTCGGCACCGTCAAACGATAGAAAACAAGCATCAAAAGCGTAAGCATCGAGCGCCTGCAAGACTTCGACTCCGACCGTCTGCCCGTAAGCATCGACTGTCCCACCGAGTAATCGAATTTCACCTTTGAACGGTCCCGTCTTACGGCACTGCTCCAAGTGACTGGCGACCATCAGTGAGTTCGTGACGATCGTCGCGTTCCCCGTTAAATACGGCAACAGATGCTCGACCGGCTCACCTCGACCAAGAAAGATACAGGAATAATCGCTGAGCCATCCTTTCGCATAACGCGCTAAACGGCGAGACAATTGATCCGTCCGACGTGAGATCGGTGTCTCTCGTTTTCCTCCTTGATAAATCGCTCCCCCATACACGCGTTTTAGCTGACGTTCCCGTTCTAGCTCCTCTAAGTAGCGTCGTACCGTTTCTCCCGAGACATCGAGACGTTCGATCAAATCCTTCGTCATGACTTTCCCTTCCTCTTCCAGCCATTCCATGATGCGTGATTTCCGCTCTTCTCCTAACAACGACACGTGCGCTTCCCCCTTCACAGACAAGTTCTAGTTCTAGTGTATCGAACGTCTGTAAAGGTCTTGTAAATCCGATGTAAATAAACGTGTAGTTCCTATGAAATGTCGTTGAATTCGTCCGTTATCCGACTTTTTCCACAAACAAAAGACGCATCCGCATCTCAATGAACGAGATGTAGATGCGTCTTAACGACTCATTCAGACGGTTTCTTTGCAAAGAGTGGAATCTTAGACTCTGTTCCTTGGCGAATCCGTTGGATGTTCTCACGGTGCTTGAAGATGACGAACAAGGCAAGAACCGTAAAGAACGTCGGAACGATCCAGTCGTTCGTCAAGACGCCAATCGTGATGGAAACAACGATTCCAACACTTGCCGCCACGATTGAACTGAGCGACACCATCCGGCTCAGACGGAGTGTCGTCAAAAAGGAGACAAGCAGGAAGATGAACAGAACAGGGCTCGTCACGAGCAACATCCCTCCGGACGTTGCAACTGCCTTTCCGCCTTTAAACTTCGCGAAGATCGGATAGATGTGACCGATGACAGCTGCTAGTCCAGCAAACAACGGATGTATATCTGCTCCCATCAAGATGGGAACGAGGCTTGCGACGGCTCCTTTTCCGAAATCACCGATCAAGACGATGATTCCCGCCTTTTTTCCCAAGACACGGAACGTATTCGTCGTTCCGAGATTCCCGCTACCATGTTGGCGAATATCCATCCCATGTCCCCACTTCCCGACAAGAAGTGCAAACGGTATCGAACCAAGCAGATAGCCAAGAACTAAAATCCCTATGATTTCAATCATAGTCAACCTCCAACCTCTTAGTGACCGACTTTCATATATTCCTCAAGAGTCTGTCCGTTATTTTTAATTTGTGTCGCGGCATCGACACCGACATAACGAATGTGCCATGGCTCATACGTATAGCCTGTCCGTGATTGGAAGCCACGATCGTAGCGCACGATGAAACCATATTTTGCTGCGTTATTCGCAATCCATTTTCCTTCTTTCGTATCACCAAGGGCAGCCGTCAATCCGTTACCAACACTTGGTGCCGAAATATCAAAAGCAAGACCTGTTTGGTGCTCACTGTTACCAGGGCGCGCTGAATATTGATCAGCAGCTGCCTTGCCATCACGTGCGACATAATTATTATACAATACTTTTTGACGTTCGCCTGAACGGAATCCGCTGACAGCGTTCAATGTCACGCCTTCTTTTTTAGCAGCGGCGAACATCTTCTCCATCTGTTTCGCAGCTGGCGCCCGCATGTAGCTTTGCTCGAGCACGCCCGAATATGAGAAGCTGACGTCTGGAACGACGAGATCCGATGGTTTGTAGTCGATTGGTAAGCCGTATTTCTTATTGACGACGACGAGATTACCAAGTGATAGATCTGCTTTGGCATCTGCTGATTTATCGACATCTGGTGTCTCATCTTCTGGCTTCGACGGTTTCTCTTGTTCTGGATCCTGAGATGAACTATCCGGTTTATCCGTCGATTCGTCTTTTTTGTCTTCTGTTTTGTTCTCTGAAGCTGGTGTATCGTCTTTTTGTTCTTCTTCTTTTTTCGTCTCATCTGAAGATTCTTGATCTTCTTGCGTTGCCGTATCAGACGAATTGTCTTCTTGTTTTGCTTCTTCTGACGTATCGTCTTTTGCTGTTTCGTCTGTTTTGTTTGTTTCTTCTTTGTTCGTGTCTTTTGCTGTGTCTTCTTTTTTCGTTTCGTCGTTTGATTGTTTTGTCTCATCTGATTTCTGTTCCGTTTTCGTTGTATCATCCGCTTGTTGATCCCCAGGATTACATCCTGCAAGGAGAAGCGCTAACGTACTGACGGTTACGATTTTTTTCATGAGTAAGACCCCTCTTCTTTTTATGCTTCTCTATGTTACCGCTAATCGTTCCATCCGTCGAGTCTACTTCCGACAGATAGAGTAAGTCCCTACCTTACTTCAGCTTCTTTATTTTCGCAAATGATCCTGACTTTGTCATCGGTCGTTAGTACCAAGTGCTAAATTTTACTGTTCAGACTGAAAAAAAGCGGAACCGATTCAAAAATCGATCCCGCTGTGATGTATTTCTTCACGCTTCCGTTAAGAGTGCTGCGTCCGTCTCACTCATCTTCTCATAAATTTCGTGCCAGTTCGGGAATACCTTCGGCAAGCGAATCGGTCGGAAGTTTTCCTTCTTGACGACGACATGTGTCGTCTTCGCAGATACTGCAAGCTTCCCGTCCGGATGTTTGACTGTATAGCCATAAATTGTCCGTAATCCATCGTAATGATCAATCCAGACCGTGACGACCGCTGTATCACCATACGTCAACGAGCGTTTGTAATCGAGATTGACATTCGTGACCGGGGAGACATATCCCGCATCTTCCATCTCCTTGTAATCAAGACCTAAGGACTGGATTAATTCTGTCCGTGCGAGTTCCAGGTAGACGAGATAGTTCGAATGATAGACGATGCCCATCATGTCCGTCTCGGCGTACCGGACAGGTATTTCAATCGTGTGCATGTAGCTTCCCCCTTAAAAATCCTCTTTTTCAAGATAGGACCATTCTGAACCGGATAAGCTAACTTTGTCAATTAATCGCATCGACTGCTTCGCGATCGCCTGTTCGACGATTGTGATCGCCGCTCGTGCGTTTCCGTTCGGAACGACATCAATCTTCTCGGTAAGCGTCGATCGTGCGTCCTCCGTCAGCTCGTATCCGAACCGCGCTGCGTATCCTTCAATGATTTGAATCAACTCGTCTGGCGAATAATTTGGGAAGTGGAATGACCGTTTGAAGCGTGATTTCAATCCTGGGTTACTCGCAAGCAAAGCGTTCATCTGTTGCTCGTAACCCGCAAGGACGACGACGAGATTGTCTTGATGTTTCGTCATCTCATCCACAAGCGTATCAATCGCTTCCTTTCCAAAGTCGTTCGCTCCACCGTTTAACGCATACGCTTCATCGATGAATAAGACACCACCCAGCGCGTCGCGAATTGCGTCTCGCGTCTTTTGCGCCGTTTGTCCGACGTAACCGGAGACGAGATCCGCCCGGCTGACGACTTTCAAGTGTCCGCGTTTTAAATAACCGCATTGTCGTAAGACATCGGCATAGAGCTGCGCGACGGTTGTCTTTCCGGTTCCGCTATTGCCGCTAAAGACCGCATGTAATTCGACCGGTAAGACTTTATAACCGGCTTCCCGGCGACGTTTTTGCATCGACAACAGAGCTTCAATCTGTTTGAGTTCATCTTTGAGATCAGACAATCCGACGAGCGAAGCAATCCGCTCCTCAACGGTTGCGTCCGGTTCTTGTACCATCTCGAAATCTTCTTGTTCGAGTAAGGCAAAGTCTTCGTGACTGGCACTCTCTCCAAGGCTTGATCCCTTTTTGAAGATCGCATCAAGAACGATATTACGGACGGCGCGTCCATTTCCGAAACTGGCGTCAACCCGTTCTCGTTCCAGACGACCTAGCAACGCCCGCTCTGCTTGTTCCGTCAAGACGTAATCGTTCGCGGTCGCGATCGACCGTCCGATGGCGAGCAGCTCCTGATCCGTATAGTCGGCGAGTAGATAATGATTTGATTCCGGGAAACGACTCCGGAGTCCAGGATTCGCCTTCAGGAAATCACGCATCTCTTCTGGGTATCCAGCAAGCACGACCGCAAATCGCCCTGCATATTCCCCACTCGTCATTGCTGCGACGAGCGTATCAATCGCTGCCTGACCATAATCGTTCCCACTTTGTCCGGCACGTTTTAAGGCATAGGCTTCATCGATGAAGAGCACCCCTCCGACGGCTTCGCGGACTTTACTCATGACCTGTTCTTCCGTCTGACCGACGAACGCACCGACAAGCGATGAACGATCCGTCTCGACGACTTCCGGTCGTTCGAGAAGTCCGAGCTCGTGATAGATTTTTGCCATCAGACGGGCAAGGGTCGTTTTCCCGGTTCCGGGGTTTCCCATGAAAATCATGTGTAGCGATGGTTGATCGCTCGAACGGTAACCATCTTCCGATCGTTTTTGTTGATACTTCAAGAAGCGATACATATGATGGACCCGTTGTTTGATGTCTTCGAGACCAATCATCGCGTCGAGTTCCTCGAGTGCTGAGCGTTCGACTTGTTTGCTTTCGACAGGGAGCAAAGCGACGACACGTTTGAGATCCTGGATCGTCGTCGCTTTCAGTTCCGTCATCTCGCGGAATGCTTCCCGGGAATAGAAGCGCTCTTGTAGGCTGTCGACGAATGTCTGTGCTGTCTGTTCAAGCGTGGCACTCGAACGCAGTAATGCCGTTCCAGCCTCGAACAGTTCCGTCCAGCGTCCGGCATCCAACCGACGCAGTCGTTCCGTCAGTTCGACGATTTGTTCCGTCTCCTCGACGATTTGACTTGCTTGGAGAATCAGTTCTTTCGTCGCTGATCGTTTGGCGTTCGCATTGTCCGTCTCGCGAATCGTCGGAAACGTATGCGCAACAAGGCGCTGATACGTACTTTGTAATTGTTGTTCCGTCAACAACTGCTCAAGACGGGCTGGCAAACGACCATGCTGACGGATTTCTTGCATCCAACTCTCAGCTAAGGCATCCAGTCGTCCCGTCATGATATAGCGATGTTCGACGAGTAACGCCAATATCCGGACGAGTGCTTCCGTCTCTCCAAGCAACCGGCTACTTTGAGCATACCGTAAGGCGAGCACCTCCTCGACCTTCGCGCCCTCTTCCCACGCTTTGATTTGATTGAACATCTCCTCTTTCGAGAATGCTTCCATGTTGAACCTCCTGCGTCTCGAAAAAACCGACTTTGTCCGCTACCGTTTCGTAGCGTCATCGCCGGTCGTTTCTTGTTTATTTTGCTTTTAACCAATCCGGATCGAACGTATCGATCGTTTCAAAACTCTTCATCTTGACAGAGTAGAACAGTTTACCGTTATTGCGTGACTCCGCACCGAGTACTTTCGAACGGTCGGAAGCGACATAATACGTTGCTTGTTCCTGGTTGTTTTCTTTATCGAAGATTGATGGATATTGTTTGATCCAGTCTTCTGGTACCGTGCTTGATGGTTCTTTTTTCACGTACACGTCTGCTGCCATTCCGGCGATGTCCGCTTCTCCCTCGACTTGTCCGAAGTCACCTTTATTGATGAAGGCGAGGATCTGTTCGTTGAAGCCACGTGAGAGGAATGGGCGCGGCGCGCTGACACTTTTGCCCGCTTTCGTCTCATTGACTAACTTCCCTGTCGCATCATACTCACGGAACATCGTCCCGTTCCAGATCGCAAGCGATCCTTTTGACGGACCGTCTACGACTTCTGTCCGGAAATGACCTTTGTCATTAAAGACGACTTCATACGTGCGTGATTCAAGTTCATCTTTTTTCGTCGCGAGCTTCTTCTCAACATATTGAATGCGTGTCATCGTATAAAACGGTTTGACCGTCGCGGCTTTTTCATCGCTTGCGGTCTGCGTCTTGTTCAAGAGATAAAAATTGTAGGCAAGGAGGATCGCCATTGCCACGATTGCTACTGCAATCCACGTGCTCGTTCGTTTCGTCATGCCATGTACACCTTCCTAGCTCAAGTCTCTATTCCTTATCATCGTATCGGTTTTATAAGGAGAATACAAAGGGTTTGTCCGAGATTTCACGATTTCTGACTAAATTCGTCAGACTTTTGAACAAATCAGAAAACGGTCAGGACGACAAAAAAAGGCGAACCGAATCAATTCGGTCCACCCTTGCTTACGTTTATGCTTCCTTCGGCGTCAGCGAGACGATCATCGACTCATCGACCAAGTAATAGCTATGATGCGGCATTTCACGTAAATAGCCATCCTGAAACAACATCGCGCAGTCGACTTGGAACGTCTTACTATACGGTTTCAACGGGAGTTTCTTCACCCGGTCAAAATAGCGATCGACGGCAACCTGGACATGATCCATCTCATAGACGAGTTCCCGGTCTTTTGCCTCCATGATGGTGAATGTCTCACGCGACATGTAAAACACTTGTGTCGAACGTGCTTTCAAATACGGCTCCAGCTGCTTTAAGTCAATGCGTTGCTCATTATCTAGAAGCACTGTCCGATTCGTCCCTTTCGGTAGTTCGGATTCAAAGGCATGTGTCGCTTGTTTGACTTCATCAAGCGTCACGTCACGCATCGGCAACGGCTGGTCTTCCTTCGGTTGAAACCACTTCTTGAATCGGTTCACCTTTTTCCTCCTCTCGTCAAAAAAAGGTGGGGTTTCCCCCACCTTTGATTAGACAACTTATGCTTGTTGGAGACGCTCACGAAGGACCATTGGAAGGATCCCGCCGTGACGGTAGTAATCGATGTCGACTTCTGAGTCGAAACGAGCGATCGCTTCGAATTCAGTGACTTTTCCGTCTGCCGCTGTCGCTGTGACTTTAACGATGTCACGTGGACGAACAGACTCATCGATTGCGATGCTGATCGCTTCTTCACCTGTTAAACCAAGTGTTTCAGCTGTCGTGCCTGCCACGTATTGCAGTGGAAGAACACCCATCATGACGAGGTTTGAACGGTGAATCCGCTCGAAGCTTTCCGCGATGACGGCTTTGACGCCGAGCAAGTTCGTTCCTTTTGCTGCCCAGTCACGTGAAGAACCCATTCCGTAATCTTTACCAGCGAGGATGACGAGACCTGTGCCATCTTCTTTATACTTCATCGCAGCATCGTACATCGCCATCGTTTCGCCTGTTGGCCAGTACGTCGTGAAGCCACCTTCTGTACCTGGTGCGACTTGGTTACGGATGCGGATGTTCGCGAACGTTCCGCGCATCATGATTTCGTGGTTACCACGACGTGAACCGTATGAGTTGAAGTCTTTTGGTGCAACCCCTTTGTTGACGAGGTATTGACCGGCTGGTGTCGTTTTCGAGAATGAACCCGCTGGTGAGATGTGGTCCGTCGTAACCGAATCAGCAAACTTACCGAAGACACGGAGTCCGTTGAGCGCTTCGACTTGACCAGCTTCCTTCGCCAAGTTCTCGAAGAACGGTGGGTTTTGGATGTACGTCGACTCACCGTCGAAGTCGTACTGATCCCCTGTTGGCACATCAAGGTTGTTCCAACGTTCGTTTCCTGTGAAGACTGAATCGTATTCTGCACGGAAGCTTTCTGGTGTGACGACCGTGTTGATGATCGTTTGGATCTCATCACGTGAAGGCCAGATGTCAGCGAAGAAGACTTCTTGTCCGTCTTTGCCTGTTCCGAGTGACGCGTTCATGATATCGACGTCGACTGTTCCTGCAAGTGCATACGCGACGACGAGTGGCGGTGAAGCCAAGTAGTTCGCTTTGACGAGCGGGTGGACACGACCTTCGAAGTTACGGTTACCGGAGAGGACAGACGAAACGAGTAAGTCTGAACCGAGGATCGCGTCTTCGACAGCGCGATCGAGTGGACCAGAGTTCCCGATACATGTCGTACAGCCGTAACCGACCGTGTTGAAGCCGAGTTCGTCAAGGTACGTTTGGAGTCCTGATTTCTCGAGGTAATCCGTAACGACCTTCGATCCTGGCGCAAGTGATGTCTTGACGTATTTTGGAACCGAAAGACCGAGTTCGATCGCTTTTTTCGCGACGAGTCCCGCACCGATCATGACGTATGGGTTTGATGTGTTCGTACAGCTCGTGATCGCAGCGATTGCAACGTCACCCGTACGCATTTCAACAGCTTCGTCTTCGAACTGAACGACAGCGACTTTGTTCGCTTCTTCTTCCGCTAAGCCGAATCCAGCGTTTCCTTGTGGAGCCGTCAACGCTTTTTTGAATGATGTATGAACATCCGTTAAATCGATCCGGTCTTGTGGACGTTTTGGTCCAGCAAGGGCAGGAACGATCGTTGAAAGATCAAGTTCGACTGTTTTCGTGAATGTTGGATCTTCGTTTTGTGGCGTGTAGAACAAACCGTTTGCTTTCGAGTAGTTCTCGACTTTTTCGATCAATTCTTCATCGCGACCTGTCAGACGAAGGTACGTCAATGTTTCTGTGTCGACTGGGAAGAATCCACATGTTGCACCGTATTCTGGCGCCATGTTCGCGATTGTTGCCCGGTCAGAAAGAGACATCAAGTGGAGTGATGGACCGAAGAACTCGACGAACTTACCGACGACGTTCTCTTGACGGAGCATTTCCGTTACACGAAGGGCAACGTCTGTTGCTGTCGTTCCTGGGTGCATCTCACCTGTGATGCGTACACCGATGACTTCAGGTACTGGGAAGAATGACGGCTGTCCGAGCATGCCCGCTTCCGCTTCGATCCCACCGACTCCCCAACCGAGGACGCCGAGACCGTTGATCATCGTCGTGTGTGAGTCTGTTCCGACGAGTGTATCCGGGTACACATCAACTGTACCGTCTGCTGTTTCCTTTTCAAGGACGACAGATGCCAAGTACTCGAGGTTAACTTGGTGGACGATCCCTGTTGCGGGTGGTACGGCACGGTAGTTATCGAATGCCGAAGTCGCCCAGCGAAGCAGTTTGTAACGCTCTTCGTTACGTTCGAATTCGAGATCCATGTTTTCTGCAAGTGCTCCAGCAAAACCGTAAGCATCGACTTGAACCGAGTGGTCAACGACGAGGTCGACTGGTACTTCTGGGTTGATGACCGATGGGTCTCCACCGAGATCTTGCATGGCTTTACGAAGTGACGCGAGGTCAACGACCGTTGGAACACCTGTGAAATCCTGAAGGATAACGCGTGACGGTTTGAACGGAACATCGACATCGTTCGAAACTTGAGCTGTTCCCCATTTCGCCAAGTTCTCGACGTGTTCACGTGTGATCGAACGACCATCTTGTTGACGAAGTACTGACTCGAGTAGGACACGAATCGAGTATGGAAGACGTTTGACTTCCGTCAATCCGAGTTCTTCCAATTTTTCAAGACTATAGTACTGATAATTCTTACCGTTTGCTTCAAACGAACGGCGTGCGCCAAAGACATCTTGCGACACATCTGTTTGCTTCATGGTGATTCCCCCTTTAAGTGTTCACGACATCAAGCCCCTGATACCGCTTACTTGTACAGTTCTATCATAGTATAATATGGATTCCGTTACAATTTGAAAGAACAAAAGACTTTCGATAAGTTTTACTTATTGCTGATATTAGAAAATTATTCTGTTGTCCTGTTTTTCTCATATTTCCAGTCTCGCGTTTCCATTTAGAATGTTCAGGGTACTTAAAAAGTGTAGTACGATATCCGATTCTTGTGGAGGCGTTTATTATGGCGAAATATAAAAGCGATGCAACGCACGTTATTACGACAATCATTTTTAGTGATTTAGAAAAAGCAAAAACAGGCTTTGCGATGATTAAGGATCTCGAGGCAATCAAGGAAATCGAGATGGATCAGATGGTTCTCGCAAAACGTGACGAAGCAGAGGGCTTCTCTTTCATTGATGCCATCGACTTCACGCAACAGGACCAATCCTTCAAAGGCTCATTGATCGGCATGGCGATCGGTGTCGTCGGAGGTCCGTTCGGTATGCTCGTCGGTTCCGTTGCTGGTTATTTGATCGGTGCGAACCGGGATGAAAAGAATGAACGGGAATCGTTTGATCTTTTCAACCGGACGCTGAATCAGATTGATCCCGACCATTACGGTGTCATCTTGATCAGTGAAGTCAACGAAGATTCAGAAGCTGTCAATGCGATCGCCGCTGAACTCGGAGCGACGATTCGCCGGACAGGTGAGACATTACCGGATGGTGCAGTCTAATCAAATCAAAGTTGTCTTCTTTACGTTCTCGTTTTAGACGGGAACGTTTTTTAATTCCTGGATCACCTGTTTTGCTGCTTCCTGCGTCGTTTCAGGATCGACTTTCTGTATAGAATTGTGTTGCACGGTTATGAGGATATTTTTGTAGCTGATGATAAGGAGCTCGCCGTAATCACCGTTTGATTGATACTGAACCAAATCATTGCCTATGTATCGATCCGTATACGCAAAATGAATCGCTAACCGCGTATCTTGTTTTTGGTTTTCAAAATAAAGTGTCTCCTGGGTCGATGGCGTGTCAATCGTTCCGTCAACCGTTAACCATCGTCTTTTCCCAAAACTCAAGGATTGGTCGACAGCCGTGAAGTCTGCACCGATCGTACTTCCCTTCAACTGAAACTGATTCATCTTCAAGTGTTCATTCATATGCTTGAACAGCTTTTCATACTGAACTGGATTTAAGATGGGGTGTTTCGTTTGATTCGTATGCGTAGTAGTTTTGACTTCTACTTTTTTCTGTTCCGTCATAGCCGCCTCATCCGTGCATCCAGCGATTAAAAACACACTTGAAAACAGAATCAACATAGTCCCCTTATAATTCATAGAACATCCTCCCCCATTGTTGATATCCTTCTATCACTTCGCCTTAAAATTGTACAGCGGTTTAATGATCTCGACGACATCGACAGTTTCTTTCGTGTTACGGATGATTTCGTCCATCGGTTTGTAGACGAACGGCGACTCGTCACGCGTCGATGCGACGACTGAACTTGACCAGACATCAGTCATCGTCTTTTCGAACGCATCCAGTTCAACCGTTTTGAATGCTTTTGACCGCGACATGATGCGTCCTGCTCCGTGTGGCGCCGAATAGTTCCAATCGGGATTTCCTTTTCCGACGACGATCAAGGAACCATCACGCATGTTCATCGGAATGATTGCCCGCTCGCCTGCTTTTGCAGAGATGGCACCTTTTCGTAGAATCATCGCGTCAAGATCGATGTAGTTGTGGATCGTATCGAATTGATCCGCAATCGTCCACCCCATCGCTTCAAAAATAACTTCGGTCATCGCCTGACGGTTCAATGCCGCGTATCGTTGGGCGATTTTAAGATCATAGAGGTAACGTTCCATCGCTTCGCCGGAAACAGATGCTAAATCTTTGTTAAACGTAGACCGTTTTTCCTTCAATTGCTGTAAGGTGGCTTGAATCTCCGACGCGCGCCCTTTTTGTTTTAATTCGGCGATGACTTGGTCAGCGTCAAATTGGAAGCGTGCCGTTTCCGCCTCTGCTTGATAATGTTCGGCAATCGTTTTTCCAAGATTGCGACTACCAGAATGAATGACGAGATAGCGCTGTCCTGCTGCATCTTGGTTCAGTTCGATGAAATGATTCCCTCCACCAAGCGTACCAATCGATAATCGTGCCCGTGTCTCATTGAACGGTGCAAGCACTTGATCAAACGGTATCTGTTCTGATAATGGATGGGCTTGCTGGCGTACCGACATGCCACTTGGGACGAGACGCTGAATCGTCGCGTCAAGTTTCGCATAATCGATTGGTTCTTGTTCAGCAAGTCGTGTACATAACATGCCGCAACCGATATCGACCCCGACGAGATTCGGTACGACCTCGTCCGTCACATGCATCGTCGTTCCGATGACAGACCCTTTTCCAGCATGGCAATCCGGCATGATCCGGACACGACTGTCTGTCGCAAATTGTTCCTCTAACATAGCTGCGACCTGCTTAATCGTCAGGTCGTCGACGTTATCTGTGAAAATCTTCGCTTCCCCATACGTGCCTTGAATCGTTTTCATACAATCTATCCTTTCTTTCCTGTCTGTTGATCAATCTGCTGTTTCTTTCATGATTTCAATGAATTGTTTTGTCAGTGTCGTCGGTCCCGTCTCCGTCAACCAGACGAAGGCTGTTGTACTTGCAGCACCGGATAAGTATGTCTGGTGCAGTCCTGTCATATCCAGTTCCCGCAACGTACTCTCCGGCAATACAGTCACCGCCTGTCCACTGCGGACAAGACCGATCAGCGTCAAGACATCGGAACACGTCTCTTGCGATACGACGCCGAGCCGTTGACTTAACGTCTGAAAGACACCGAGTCCTTCTTGACTCGGAATGATGAGGTTCGCAGTTGGGTGATCCGGATGCCAGACTTGATGAAACGGTTCTTCTTCCATCCATTCAATCGAGATCCCTTGCGCATCAATTGGCAGACGGACGAATGCTGCATCAAGCGACCGCTCTTTCAACCGTTCGATGAGCGCACTCGATTCTCCTTGGTGGACTTGTAAGATAATGCCAGGATGTCGTCGTTTCATCTGTTCAATCCATTCGACGAGCCGACTGGCTGATAAGGTGTTGACACCAATTCGCAAAATCCCTGTTCGCCCGGCTTCGATATCGCTCACTTCCATCCGTGTCTCCTGCTCGAACTGCAGCAAAGAAACTGCTCGTTCATATAAGCGGTTGCCGCTCGAGGTAATCCGAATCCCGCGCCCTGCCCGCTCAATCAGACGAACACCTAGCTCTTCTTCCATTCGCCGAATTTGCTGCGTCAAGGCAGGTTGCGCCATCCGCAAGCGCTCCGCTGCCCGCGTGACGGATTGTTCCTCGACGACCGCACAAAAATAGCGGTACTGACGTAAATCCATATTCATCATCTCTTTCATATGTTTTCATGTATAAATATATATGAATCATAACATCAATCATATGCTATGATGCAGGAATATCTGAAGTTTAAGAAAGGAGCTTTTTCATGAAACAAACGACTTCTACCTTCCAGTGGATCGTCTTTTTACTCGCGAACACGATCGCCTTACCAATCGTCGTCGCCAGTCTGTTCGACCTCTCTTCAGTCGAGACAGCTGCCCTTGTCCAACGGTCGTTCTTTGTAGGCGGGATTGCCTGTTTCCTACATGGAGCCTTCGGCCACCGGCTTCCGATCGTATCGGGACCTGCCGGATCATGGGTCAGCATCTTCGTCGTCATCGCTGCACTACCAGTCGATTCAAAAACGGCCTTTACGATTGCTATGGCAGCCGTCGTCATTGCCGGCGTCGTCCTCATCATCCTCGGTTTGACAGGATGGACGAAATACTTATTACCCGTCTTCACACCGCTCGTCAGCGGAACGTTTTTGCTCTTATTATGTATTCAATTGACAGGCGTCATGCTCGGTGCCGTTCTTGCCGTCGAAGCAACACGTCTTGCCGGTATCATCACGTTCTTGCTCGTGCTCGGACTCAGCCAATTCGGACCGAGTCGCTTACGTCCGTTTGCCTTGATGATCGGAATCATCGTTGGTTGGCTCGTCAGCCGTCCGTCGCTTCCTGCGTCGTCTAGTTTGTTCGCACCACCGCAAGCGTTACCGTTCGGATGGCCGCAGTTTGACGGCAGCGCGTTTCTTGTCGCGATTCCGTTCGCGATCTTGCTCGTCGTCAATTTAATTGCTGCTTTAAGCGCCGTCGAAGCGACGCTTCAAAAACAAGGACGTCTGCACCAAGGGTTATCCATCGAAGGCGTCATTCATTTACTCGCCGCTACTTTCTCGACGCTTGTACCGGTGCCGTTACCGATCACGAGCGGGTTCATCGCGCAAACAGGAAGCCGGAAACGTCGTCCGTTCTTGATTGCCTCGCTCGTCATCGCACTGATTGGTTTCTTCCCAAGCTTGATCGGGATCATCGCGACATTACCGCGTAGCGTTGCGAGTGCCGCGTTGCTTGCGACATTGCCGCACATGTTTCTGATTGCCTGGCAGTCTGCTGAAAGTAACATGGAGAACAGTCGCCGCCGCCATGCGTTTGCGATCAGTGCCGTCATCGGCATCAGTATCTTGTTACAATCAACCGTCATCGCAGAAGTCCTGCCTTTGACGCTTCGTCCGTTCCTCAGTAACGGATTACTCGTCGGAACGATGCTTGTGCTCGGTTTCGAGATCATCGAAAAAGTACGTTCTCGTCGCGCGAAACAAGCGGATCGATTGGCGAGCTAAATGAGATTGTACTACCGGACGATGTCATCATCCTTGCTTTCCTGTAAGGGTCGAGGATGATGACATCGCGTCTGTTTATTCACCTAAAAAAGTAGCCTTTTCGATGTGATTCGAAAAGGCTACTTTTTTCTCATTTCATTCAATTAAAATCAAAAATCTATCTTACTCAACGCACTTCACGCCACCATTTTCGTGTCGTGCTCTCGGGTGTCACACTCTCCCCGATCATTGGTGTCAAAACTGGAATCTCATCGCGTTTTGCTTCCTTGAGCAACCGTTCGACCGGTTCGAACCAGGCATGAAACGCGAGGATGAAGGCAGACCAGTGAATCGGCATCAAGACGCGACCTTTGACATCACGATGTGCTTGAACTGTTTGTTCCGGTAACATGTGCGAATTGGACCACCGGACATCATACTGCCCACATTCCATCATCGTTAAATCAAACGGACCATACTGTTCGCCAATCGCTTTAAAATGTGGACCATACCCACTATCACCACTAAAGAAAACTTTTTGCGAGCCTTCAATGACCCATGACGCCCACAGCGTTGAAAATTGATCAAGACCATTTCGCCCTGAATAATGGCGCGACGGAGCCGCTGTCAGCTTAATGCCACCGACTTGCGTCGATTCATGCCAGTCGAGTTCCGTGATTCGCTCCGCCGAGACACCCCATCCACGGAGACGACTCCCGACCCCGAGTGGCACGATGAAGCGACCGACTCGATTTTTCAAAGCGAGGACGGATGGATAATCCAGGTGATCATAATGGTCGTGCGAATAGACGACGACATCGATCAACGGCAAGCGTTCGAGATCGACGGTCTGCGTCGTTTGAAAACGTCCTCCCCCCAGTTTCGGGAACGGTGATGGTGCGCGCCCGAGCATCGGGTCAAAGAAAATCGTTTGTCCATCGAGTTCGAGTAAAAATGCCGAATGTCCGAACCATGTGACACGTGGTGTTTCACTATCGTCTTGACGTCGCTGATACGGAAGCGTCGGTAACGCTTTGACAGGACGCAGATTCGGAATGTTTCGTCCGTAATCCTTTAAGATGCTTTTCATCGAGTCCCATTCCATCTTCAACTGGAAATCCATCTCATTTTTGAACTTCCCGTCGACAAAACGGTCTGATCGTTCGAAACTCCGCTGCTCTGCACGGCTTGGTCGTTTCCCGAACACTGGATATCGGTTGATGAACCAAGCACTGGCAAGACCAATTCCTGCTAAAGCTGTCACTATTTTTTTCATGTCTTATCACCTCTTCGATGCTCTCAGTATAGCACCTCGATTCCTCACACATCTCGCTTTGCGACTCCGGACGCGAGAAAAAAGTGAAGATCACCGATATGGCGCCTTCACTTCTAGGTATTAGTCGAGATCGTCCGCTTTCCACTTCGCCCGGTCGCTCTTCTCACCGTCCCCACGGTGATCGGATTCATAGGCATTGTTCCCCGGATTTTCGACTTTATTGTCATCGTGCCGATGGTCATGATCATGATCGTGGTCATGGTGATGATGGTGTTCATGGTCGTGGTCGTGGTTGTGATCTCGATCCTTGACGAACAATGCAAGACCGCCACGCTCGACTTCTGCGTAATGCCGTTCTGCCTCATCGTCTGAATGTCCGACACGCTTTAACGTCTCGCGAAGCGGTGGTTCTTTAGAAAATTTTGATTTGACCTGATCAATCCAACTTGCACCCGATGCTTCGTCTGCCGCGTCATCTCGACCGACGACAGAAAAATCCGAATCATGATGCCCCTGTTGTTTCAATTCCTCGATTTTTCGTTCCAAACTCGATTGATCCTGATAGATTCCAACAAACCGTTTCGCCATCACATGACACCTTCCTTTTTCATATGAATTCAAACTCGCTCTGTTTTTACCCTTGTTCGCTTGCCATCAAACGAGATTTCAGGAACGAAAAAACGGACTACTTCGAAAAGTAATCCGTCAAAAACTTAGAGTTGTTGCGGTGAATCGACCAATGTGATCGTTCCTTCGTTTTTCTGAACGAATCGCTCGTAGACGAAATCATTCGCGAATAACAACACGGCATTATCCCAACGGTCGTAGACGAGAACCGTCCGAGAATCCGTCAATTGTTTGACGGCAGCGACTTCAGCTGGCTTGATCCATTTCGCGACTTGGAAGTTCGCAGCATCCTTCAAGATGTCAACGCCATACTCGCCTTTGAGCCGGTGCTCGAAGACTTCGAATTGGAGTTGTCCGATCGCTCCGAGGATGATTTCGTTGTATTCCGTCTTGTAGACCTGGATCGCACCTTCTTGCGCGAGCTGTTCGACACCTTTTTGGAACTGTTTCGACTTCAAGGCGTTTTTCGTGTAGACCTTCAAGAAGAGTTCTGGTGCGAACGTTGGGAGTGCTTCATATTGCAATGATGGATCACCGTTCGTGATCGTATCACCGATTTGATAGTTGCCTGAATCGTACAATCCGATGACGTCTCCTGCGAACGCTTCATTGACCGTTTCCCGCTCATCCGCCATGAATTGTGTCGATTGAGATAACTTCATCTTCTTGCCTGTCCGTGTCAGGACGACGTCCATTCCACGATCAAATTTACCCGTACAAATCCGGACGAACGCAATCCGGTCACGGTGGTTCGGGTTCATGTTCGCTTGAATCTTGAAGACGAAACCGCTGAAGAAGTCTTGTGCCGGCTCGACTTTCCCTTTGTTCGACTCGCGTGGTGTCGGTGAAGGAGACAAGTTCAAGTAATGTTCAAGAAGTGGTGTGACACCGAAATCGACGAGTGCTGATCCGAAGAAGACCGGCGTCAGTTCACCTTTTGCGATCAATTCTTCATCGTATTCGTTACCTGCGCCGTCGAGTAAGTCGACTTCATCCATCAACGTCTCATACATTTCCGAGTTGATTGTCGTCGCGAGTTCTTCGTTCGCGAGACCTTCCTCACCGAGTTCGATCGACTTACGATCGTTCTTGAAACAATGGAATTGTCCTTTGACGCGGTCATAGACCCCTTCGAACTGTTGCCCTGAACCTGCTGGCCACGTCACAGCAACCGACGGGATACCGAGGACTTCTTCGAGTTCTTCCATCAATTCGAGTGGGTCACGTGCTTGACGGTCCATCTTGTTGATGAACGTAAAGATTGGAATTCCGCGCATCCGACAGACTTGGAACAGTTTCTTCGTTTGCGACTCGATCCCTTTCGCCGCATCGATGACCATGATCGCTGAGTCAACCGCTGTCAGGATCCGGTACGTATCTTCACCGAAGTCCGAGTGACCCGGTGTATCCATGATCGAGACAATCTTTTTGTTGTATTCGAATTGCATGACCGAAGACGTAACAGAGATTCCGCGTTGTTTTTCGATTTCCATCCAGTCCGATTTCGCAAATTTCGAGTTTTTCCGTGCTTTGACAGAACCTGCCTCACGGATTGCCCCTCCGTGCAGGAGGAATTTTTCAGTTAATGTCGTCTTACCCGCATCCGGGTGGGAAATGATGCCGAAAATCCGACGCTTTTCGACTTCCGTTTGTAGAATGTTTGTCATGTATGGTAGTTCCTTTCACCGATATATTCAAAAGTCCGATCAATCTTTTTCGCAACTAGTCTATCATACCGAATTTTCAAGGTCTCGTCCATTTCACTTCATTGACTCAATTTTCAGATTTAAAGTTGACAATTCATCACGATCTTCTTTACGATGACTAGGAAGTTCACTATTACAGAAGGAGGAGACGTACAATGGTATTCCATCAAGCCCGGACATCTGTCCACACTGTCTTTGTATCGGCTACAACTGTACGTCACCCAATCGTTTAATTTTTAATTAAGCAGGGTGTGCGTATGCGTATACGTACATGCTGCCCTCTTATATTAGGACGGGTATGCCCATATTTGTGCGTATCCGTCTTTTCTATTGTCTAAAAACGGAATATAAGGGGTTTTCACTATGTTTAACGCACTCAAACAGCTTGATCGCAACATCTGGATCCGGTTCGTCGGGGAAACGATCACGGGGATCATGATGTTCATGATCGCACCATTTTTAGTTCTTTATTATGCGGATCGACTCGATTCCTACTTCTTGGTCGGTGTCATCATGGCGACCGGACCGATCATGTCGCTCGTCGGCGCCGTTCTCGGTGGTCACTTCGCCGATAAATTCGGTCGAAAACCACTGATGGTCCTCTCAATCATCGGTGACGTCATTGCTTTAATCGGTTTTTCGTTCGCTGATTCATTCGGACCACTTCTCGCGTTGAACGCGTTGCTCGGTTTATCGAGTTCACTGTTCCATCCCGCGGCAAGCGCGATGGTCGCGGACGTCACGCCACCAGAACGCCTGAACGAATCGTTCGGTCTGCTGCGGATGGGACATAACGTCGGGGCCGCATTTGGTCCACTGCTCGGAAGTGCCGTCCTGTTCGTCGACCGTTCACTCATCTTCTACTCTGCCGCTTTCGTCTTTTTCCTGTACGGACTCGTTCTCTACTTCTTCATCGAAGAAACGAAACCGGAGTATATCGAAAAGACGGACGAAGTCAAAGTATCACCGCTCACTGTATTGCGGAAGGATCATGTCTTTTTAATCTTCATCGGGGCGGGTGTCTTCATCTCGATGGGATTTGCCCTCGTCGAGAGTATGTTACCGGTCTTCTTGAAGGAAGCACTACCGGGCTTACCAACGAAACAAAATCCGTTCCCTTATCTGATGGCTCTGAACGGGATCATGGTCGTCTTGTTCCAGTTCCCGATCGCTGCTCGCTTGTCCGGCAAAGCATTCGGAAAAGTCATGTTGCTCGGGGCATCGATTTTCGGCATCGGCATGATTTTCCTCGCGTTCGTGCCGTCCTACCTGTTCTCACTCGGAACGAGTTATGTCGTGCTCGTGACGGTATTACTTGCGATTTATGCGTTCTATACGCTCGGTGAGATGATCATGTCTCCTGTCCAGATGACGTTCATCGCTTTGATCGCCCCGGAACACCTCCGCGGAACGTACAACGGTGCTGCGAGTCTCCAGTGGTTGATTGGCGGCGTCACCGCACCTCTTCTCGGATCGTTATTCCTTGATACCGGAAAAGGTGACTTTGCGCTCGGATTCGTCGGACTGCTCTGTTGTGTCTCAGGTGGGGTCTATCTCGCACTCGACCGGTCGATTCAACGCGCAAAACGCTTAACGAAATCAGCTTAAAAAAAGCGATGTGTCATGCTCCGACTTTTGTCAGAGCGTTACACATCGCTTTTCTCGTTAAGAGGGTAATTGATTTGCCGCTACGAACGGACCAAACAGGACCGGTAACGGATCAAGTCGTTGCTGGATTTCTTCAATGAAATTCGTCGATCCACTGACGAAGACGATCGGATCATTTGCCGTGATCATCGTCAAGAATTCGTGCATCTGTTGTTCCCATCCTTCTTGACGAATGTGATGAACGATCATCCCTTTCGTCGTCAAGGATAGGACATTCGCTAACATTCGTTCTGCCAGTTCCTCAGCTGAGACATGTAACAAGGTCGTTTTGCGACCACTCAGAAGCGCATGCCGGGCTTCGTCAATGACGGCTCCGAGATGATGTTCTTCTGCAATCAACAAAATATCTTGTTGACGCCAGTTCTCAGCACGGCGGTATTTACAAAAATGTCGGCACGTATCAACAAGTTGATGATGGACGATACTCCAAGCTTGCAATAGCGGTGCATCATCTTCTAATGCATACTCGATCTGAATGGCTTTTAGAATTTCATGACTGATGATGCCCGGGTATGTCAGCAGAAACGATTTCGTTTGATTGATTTCGTTCAATAAAATCAATTTAAACAGTTCACTCGATTCATGCTGATTGGTAATCTGATTCAGTAGTTGACTCAAGCGTAAAATCCGCAAGGCGCGAGTTCCGTCCTGAGCCCCCGCTTCTCGAAGCGCGCGCAATTCTTCTTCGTACGTCGCCTCAAGCGAGTCATAGAAGCGCGTCGCGATCCGCAATCCCTTTTGCTCCATCGATGGACCGAGCTGTTGCAAAAGGTGTAATGCCTGATCGAAATGCATAATTTAACCTACCTTTCACCGTCCATTATGCGTGAATCCACCCTCAAAAACAATCTCTAAAATGCATCTTAATTTTTGCACATTGAGAGTTGATAATGCTTGCGTACCCCCCTAGTATGTGTGTTAAGTAGGTGATGAAAATGCGCATGACACGTTATACGGATTACGCGATTCGGTCCCTGCTGTTCGCAGCAGCCCATCCCGATCGTTTAGTCCGAATCCAGGAAGTAGCGGATTGTTACGACATTTCTAAGAATCATTTAATGAAAGTAGTCTATCGTTTAGGACAGAGTGGTCTGATTGATTCTGTCCGTGGTCGTGGAGGTGGGTTCCGCTTAGCAGGTCCTCCAGATGCAATTCATATCGGTGACGTCGTACAACTGTTTGAACCAACCGTTCATTTTCTCGATCCGCAAGAAGGCATTCACGAGGTCCCTTCGCTCAATCCGGCACGTGATGCCTTCGATGATGCCATTGCGGCGTTCCATCAAGTACTCAATAGTTACACGGTACATGATTTGCTACATCCGACAGCTGATACTCATCCACAAATACTTGAAATGATTCCGAACCGCGATTGAGCCGGTTCGGAATCTTTTTTTATTCCATCCTCGCTCAATTGCGATTTCTCAAAACGCTCGTGGTATACTTATATAAGAAAGGAGGGGTACAGATGAACCCTCAAGAAGAACTCCATCTCTTATATCTTCGCTTAAAGGAAGAAGAACCCTCCGTTGCACGCGGTGAGGCCTTATGGGCCATCTTTGAGGAAACAGCTGATGATTCACTCCGCTTCCTCTCCTTATGGGCATTTTCACAAAATCAATTTGATTTAGGACACTTCCGATCGTTTCTCGTGTCCTTCACGCTCTTGATGGAATGGATCCGAAAAGATGAGATGACACTGACTCCCAAACAAGAACTTGATTTGTACTGGAACTACAAGTCCTACTTGATCTATATGGCAGAACAAGAAGACGTGACGGTCTCGCTTCTCGAAGAAGACCTCGATCGCTTCATCGATTTCTGTGACGCGCATGGCTTTATTCGGACACGTGACTATATCAGCTTCATGGTCTACAGCAAACTCGGTGACGAGGAACAGGCCGATCATTATCTATCGGAATGGGTTGACGCGCCAAGTGACGAACTCAGTGATTGCCCGTCCTGTGAAGCATTCAGCCGGATGACGTATGCGATTGATCGTGGCTTCGAAGATCGCGCCTTGCTACTTTATGCAGCTCTGCGGCATGAACGCGGTTGCTCGCGGATGCCAGATCAGGCTCATCCATACATCCTACCGTTGTTCCTCAGTCGCAAAAAGGAACGCTTCGATTGGAGCGAACGCTTGATCGAAGAAGTCAAACGGGGTGAAACCCTCTTTACAGGCGGTGACGAACCGTATCACCTGTATGCGAAGATGTATTATGATACGAACTATACTTGGTCGATGGAAGAGAAAAAACAATTGATCCCGTTCTTGACTGATCGTGGATATCTTCAGTTCCTACTCGCTCACTATGCCTTTGCTCATCGTCAATCGCTTGGTGAGGAAGCGTCGTATCTCGCAGCGCTTCGGACGAATCTCTATGAGATTGCACAATCTCTTGATCGCCGGATCGAAGGTGTCTTCTACTTGAACCTCGTCGAACGTGAACTAAAACGAATCACCCAGTTCGTTGCCTGAATCTCATTCGTAAAGGAAGTGTCTTCATGTTAGATCATATCCAGCTCGCTATGCCGAAAAACGAAGAAGATCGCGCCCGTGCATTTTATGCCGGGCTTTTACATATGAAGGAAGTCGAAAAGCCGACTGGCGTTCAAGCTAGTGGTGGTGTCTGGTTCGAAGACCATGGTGCAGCACTTCATCTCGGTATCGAGGAGCCATTCTCCCCTGCTAAAAAAGCGCATCCTGGATTAACCGTCGCTGCGTTCGAAGCGTTGAGCGATGCTCTTCAAGCTGCCGGTTATCCGGTTGAGCATGACACACGCCTTGCGCCCCGTCGTCGTTTCTTCACAGCTGATCCCTTCGGTAACCGGTTAGAAATCATCGCTGCTCATCTGCCTACGCTAACACCGAAGAAATTGACGGATGGTTCTCATGTCCGTTTAGTCGCACCAGCCTCCAGCCTCTCGACGGTCGAGATGAAGATCATCGATGGTGCGATCCAAACCCTCGAATCACTCGGATTACGTGTCTCGATCAGCCAACATGCGCGTGCCGTCAATCCGTTCGGTTCCAGTGATCCTGAATTACGGGTTGCAGACCTCCATGCTGCGTTCGCTGATCCGAACGTTGATGCGATTCTGTGCGTTCGCGGTGGATTCAGTACGAATGAACTCGTCGACTTACTCGACTACGAATTGATTCGGACACATCCGAAAATCCTGTGTGGCTTCTCCGATATCACAGCACTCAGTCACGCTATTCTAACGAATACTGGATTAATCACTTACTCTGGACCAATGTTACGGGCTTTCCGTGATCGCGACGCCTATACGATTGATTACTTCAAGCAAGTGTTGTTTGGAACGGATCCCGTTACGATCAAGCCTTCGGTGCATTGGCGCGATACCGATCGCGGACACGTCATCACGTTACCAAACAAAGGACCGATTCTTTTATCCGCTGGGCAAGCGAGTGGTCGTCTGCTCGGTGGGAATCTTTGTACGTTAAATCTCCTGCAAGGCACACCGCACTTCCCTGATTTACGGGATACGATTTTATTCCTTGAAGATGATTACGAAGTCCATCCAGCGACGTTCGCCCGTGATTTCGCCTCTTTGATGGCACAACCAGGCGCGGAAACGATTCGTGGGATCGTCTTTGGACGTTTCCAACTCACAACGAAGATGACGGAAGAGCATCTGCGATATCTGATCTCACTCTATCCATTCCTAGAGCACGTACCGGTTCTTGCGAATGTCGACTTCGGACATACGAGTCCTTTGTTCACGTTCCCGATTGGTGGTCAGGTGGAACTGCATGACGAGGTCATCCGACTTCATATTTCTTGAATATCAAAAGAAGGAGACGCGGCAATCCGCATCTCCTTCTTTTTTAATAGTCGAGCAATCTCGAAGCGTCGATTTGACGTTTCGACCCATCCGCGAACATCTCAAGTGTTGCGAAAATCTGGTCATTTGCCCATTCATAGTGAAGTAACGTGAAGTCTTCGAGTGTCGAGACCGTCTTGAACGTTTTCCCGACCGTAAACGCACGCTTCCGGCTCGCATCTTCTGCCGGAACGGTGACGAAGATCACCGTGATCTCTTCGCCCTTCGTATCATAATAGAATTCAACGATCCGACCGTCCGCTGTTTCAGGTAAAACACCTTTACGGGGCTGTCCGGTCTCGTCCAATTGTACGTATGGTTGCAGCATTGTTTCGCCTCACTTTCTCCGTCATTCATCATAGCACGTCCACCTGATTTATGCTAATCTATATTTGATGTGAAAGGGGGATGAGTCGCGCATGGAATGGTTCATGAACGGGATTCTGCTCTGGGGCTTTATCATGATCACACTCATGGCAATTGGCGGGTTTTTCATGTTCCGGAAGTTCCTCAAGAAGTTACCGAAAGAAGACGGTAAATCGATGATGGACTGGGAAGATGAGTACATCGACCAAACACGACATCTTTGGACGGATGAGACGATGGAATTGTTGAACGCTCTCGTCATGCCGGTTCCATCGGCATTTCGTGATGTCGCACGCCGCAAGATTGCCGGGCGGATCGGACAGTTCGCACTTGAAGAACGGGCGACAGAGATGACATCCGAACTGGTCGTCAAAGGATATATTTCTGCGACACCGAAACGCGATCATAAATTCTTGAAAAAAGCACTAACGGAGCACGCCATCGACTGGCGAGACTACGCATTATACTTCCAAAATTGAAGGATGCACGAAAAACCGCCGAAGTCGCCTTCAGCGGTTTTTTTAGTGAGGTAAGTGCGCAACCGGCACAGTGCCCGACTTGACTCGTTTGTATTTCATATACATCGCGAAGCGCCACGGTGCAATCATTCCAAAGGCAACGAGATAAAAAATCCCACCCGTTTCGAAGATATCGATCTGTCCGCCGATGAAAAATTTCGCAACCGTCCGAACGAGTAAGATGCCGAATAAGACGATGAAAAATGCTTTCGAACGTTGCAAATAGATTTGCCCTTCCGCTTCATAAAAATTGGATGTCTTGATCAAAAAGATACTGAAGATGGCTCCAACGAGCAATGCTTCTGCCACTTCCGTCCATGTCAGACGGGATGCTGGGTATAAAAACTGCAGCATCCCCGTCGACATCGCAAAAGGCGGGATCAAGATTTTTTTAGCATTCGTCGGTTTTGCTGATGCCTTCACACGAATGAAGCTGATCAGCAATCCCATGACGAGCGCTACCCCAGTTGATATCCAAATCATCCGATCACTTCCTTGATTAAAATCCAGTGAATCCGACGATGTCACTCATCCATGCTGCGAATTTACTCAAGCCATCAAAATACAGCATGACTCCGAACACCATCATCAAGGCTCCCCCGAATTTCGTTAATTTCAGACTATACTGCACGAACAAGCGCGAACGACCGACGAAGAACGCCATCAATAAGAACGGAATCGAGAAGCCAAGGACATACGCCAGCATGTAGAACATACCTTGACTCGGATTGGTCGCAGCTAATCCGATGACTCCTGCGAGAATCGGACCTGTACATGGTGTCCAACCGGCTGCAAAACCGATTCCGACGAGTACCGTCCCGACGTATCCTCCTTTTCGTTCCCCGAGATTCAGTTTCTTTTCACGCATCAAGAATGTTGGTTGCCATAATCCGACGAGAACAATCCCAAATACGAAGATGACGAGTGCCCCAACCATCCGTAACGTATCCCGATATGTGATAAAGACATCTGCGAACAACGATGTCGATAAACCGAGTACAACGAATACCATCGCAAAACCAACGAGGAACGCTAACGTATGAAACAAGGATCGCTTTTCTCGTACGCCCCGTTCTTTTAAATCCGTTACCGACACGCCTGTGATGTATGAGAGAAACACAGGATACAGTGGTAGCGTACATGGAGAGACAAAAGATAATAATCCTGCTCCAAACGCTAACCATAACGAGAGCTCCATATGAGCATCCCCTTTCCTTTACTACTATAGAAGAAGTTCCTCCTCTATTTTGCCAAACTCCTCTGCATTTAGCACCTATTATCTCACAGAAAGTTGCAAAAGATTCGTGTCCGCCAAAATTACAAAAAAATTACATTTCGTCGATTTTACTGAAATCTCGTTGCGCCTCGTAAATGGACTTGCTAGAATATGGATACGACACCAATGTAAGGGAGACTGCTATGACGACACAACAACTATTGACGTTAGCCATCGAAGCCAAACGTAGCGAACTATATCATCAAGCTGACCAGTCCAGCTTTACCTCCCCGCGTGTTTTACAACTTAGCCATGAACTTGACGTCCTACTTTTAGAATATTCACGGACAGTCCAAAACTACACCATTCACGGTTCGAGCGAACCGCTCTTATCTTAATGCACGATTTGGTCAGCATTCGAGTGTGAATGCTGACTTTTTTTATTTCTGATGGAGGTGCTTCATGTCCGCTCTTACATTCATTGCTAGTTCTCGTCCCCTCTATATACCTGACGATCTCCCTCAACTATACGTACATGAGGTCGAACCGCTTGAATATGTCTCATTGAAGCGAGGAAGATTCACGATGCCTTACTTGTATACGATCGAAGGTGCTGATCAATGGGAGTTCATGATTTATCTACAGCGTTATATGGAAGAAGGAGATGTCCACGAGCTGCTCTATATCGAAAATCAAAATGACAGCATGCATGACCATCTACCGTCCACTCCGCTACTAGAGCCAATCGAAATCAATATTCGCCAGCGAACGTATCAAACGATTCACGGCACGTTTCAACTTTCCGCTAACGATTGGATGCAGGAATTGTATCATCGTTCTTACCTGACAGCGTTCGGCGTGACGACGATCGTCAAGTATTGATCTACGTATCATCCGTTCCACTTTTTCATCATCAGACGATCGAAGGATTTAACACTTTCTATTTTTAAGGCTTTTTTCTGTTGAATTGTGCGATTTTTTTATATTCAGTAAGCCAAAAGACCTATAAACGTCCGTTTTTCATAATCAGTATGTCCTATCGATGACAAAAACCGCTCTTTTGCAATCTTGTTGTCACAAAAGCTCGGTTTGTAACTCGAATGACATTGACCTGTAAACGCACAGGTCAGATTTGCCGTGTAAAGTAGGAACAGTAAACACAGCATATGTCAGGAGGACATCAATAATGAAAAAAGCAGTTTTCGCTGCCGGTCTTGCAGCAACAGCTCTATCAGTAGGATTTGCCCAAGAGACAGAGGCTGCCTCAGAAACGGTAACAGTAAATACACCAGTACTCAACGTACGCACAGCACCTACAACTGCATCAGCAGACGTAGGAAATGTATATAAAGGTCAAACATTAAATGTCGAAGGACGTTCTGGCGCATGGATCAAAACAACAGTTAACGGTCAAAAACGTTATGTCCATGGTGCGTATACGTCTGCAGCAGGCTCATTCGACTTTAAAAAAGCGACAGTTACTACGGCAGTACTAAACGTCCGCACACAACCAACGACAAGCTCGAAAGATGTCGGTAACCTCTACAAAGGCGAAAAAGTCAACGTAGAAGCTAAAGTTGGTGCATGGATCAAAACAACAATCAATGGTAAAACGCGCTACGTACACAGCGACTATACTTCACTTGCTGGCGTATCAAAAGCACCAGCAGCACAAGCACAACCTGCTGCTAAACCAGCTGCGAAGCCAGCACCAAAAGCAGCTGCTAAACCAGCAACTGCAACAAAACAATCAACACCTGCAAAATCAGGTACGAAAGTGACAATGAACGTCACTGCTTACACGAACGACCCATCTAACAACGGTAGCCAACTTTACAACGGTCGTGCGTTGACAGCAAGCGGTTATGACGTTACGAATACGATCACGTACAATGGTATGCGTATCGTAGCAGCTTCTTCACAATACCCAATCGGTACACGTATGCACATCGAAGGCATTGGTGAAGCAATCGTACTCGACCGTGGTGGCGCAATCCAAGGTAACAAACTTGACCTTCTCGTTGGTTCACAACAAGAAGCACTCAACTGGGGACGCCAAAACGTTACAGTTACAGTCTACTAATCAAAACAAACAACCTGCCGGGCGAGACCGCCTGGCAGGCTTTTTTTGTCTATTTTTTAAGAAACCGTGACATGACCGGATTGCAACTGATACATCTTCTTATACAGACCATCTTGTGCGATCAATTCTTGGTGATTTCCTTGCTCGATCACTTCCCCTTGATGCAGTACAAGAATCAAATCTGCATCTTGAATCGTCGATAGACGGTGGGCAATGGCAATCGTCGTCCGCCCTTGACGCATCCGTTCAAGTGCGACTTGCACTTTCTCCTCTGTCTCCGTATCAATCGAACTCGTCGCTTCATCGAGGATCAGGATTTTCGGATCCCGCGCCATCGTGCGTGCGAAGGAGATCAACTGACGTTCCCCTGCCGAGAACGTCGCCCCCCGTTCCGCAACGGGACTGTCATATTGTTGGTCGAGTTGATTGATGAATCCGTCCGCTTGTACGAATTTAGCAGCCGCTTCGACACGATCAAAGGAAATCGAACTATCGAATAATCGAATGTTATCCGCGACCGTTCCCGTGAACAAGAATGAATCCTGCAACACGAGTCCGACATGCTGTCGTAGTTCTTCTTCTGATAACTGCTCAAGCGGTTGACCATCGATCAAGATCCGACCCGATTGGTACGCGTAAAAACGCATCAAGATATTGATGATTGAACTTTTTCCACTTCCCGTATGACCAACGAGCGCAATCGTCTGTCCTTTTTTCGCCTCGAACGAAATCCCTTTCAAGACATCCTTCTCTCCGTCATAACTAAAGCGCACGTCTTCAAAGACGATATGTCCTTCCGATACTCGCGCATCCCCTTCGAGTTGTTTCGTTGGTTCCGGCTCATCTGTATCGAGGACCTTGAATACACGGTCTGCTGAGACGACGGCTTGTTGGAACTCGGACAACCGTTGCATGATTTGCTGTACCGGTTGGAAAATCCGCTCCATGTAGCTGATGAAGGCATAGACGACACCGACTTGGACCGTTTGCGAGAACGATAGGACACCGAAATACGTTACGAGTGTCGCAATTGAAATGGCGAGTAACAATTCAATGATTGGTCGCAGCAACCAACTATCGAGCTTCAAGTTCTTATAACGTCCATTCTGGTGGGCGACGTTCGTCTCCTCGAACTCTGCCATCAAGCGTTTTTCTTGGCGGAATTGTTGAATGATTGCCATCCCGTTGATGGATTCGTTCAGTTGGGCATTGATTTTCGACAATAAATCGCGGACTTCCGCGTAATACTTCGTCGAATACTTCCGGTAAATCCAAATGATGAAATAAAACAGCGGTAACAATAGTAACGCAATCGTCGCGAGTCGCGGCTCTAGTAGATAAAGGAAGATATATGTTCCAATCAACTGAACGCCGCTTTGCACGAATGTCGACAGGACACCGATGTAGAGCTCCTTGATCGCTTCCGTATCGTTCGTGATCCGGGATACGAGCACTCCAGCAGGCGTCCGGTCAAAATAGGCAAGCCGTAAGTGCATGACGTGCCGGAATACATCAATGCGTAAGCGTTGAATGACTTGCAAGGCAATCTTTTGGAATTCGAACGCCTGCAAGTAATCGACGATGATCCCTGTCGTATGCAGTAATAAGTACGCTGTAAACAAAAGTGCGACTTCCTGTACCGGATACGTACCCGGTGCGACGTATTCATCAATGAAAATCTTGACGAGATACGGTCCCCCGAGTTTTGCCGCTGTCGTAATGAACAGCAGGATGAAGGCGATGCTGACCTGCTTTTTGAACGGTTTGACGAAATCAAGCAATCGTTTCAGGACGGCTTTTTCATTGATATCATGATTCATTCGGAACGCCCTCCTTGTTCAACAAGTGATTCTAGTTGCTGGCGATCGTACGTCTCTTTATACCAACCGTCATGAGCGAGTAACTGCTCATGCGTGCCCCGTTCGATGATTCGACCGTCTTCAAGGACGATGATCTCATCGGTATGCGACACAGCCGACAGGCGATGGGCAACGATGATTTGTGCCTGATCGTGATCCGCCGTGCGGAAGTGATGGATGATCGCTTCCTCGGTTTTAGCATCGACTGCAGACAAGGCATCATCGAGCACTAAAATCGGACAGTCTGCTAGTAATGCCCGGGCAATCGAGATCCGTTGTTTTTGACCGCCGGATAACGTCACCCCACGCTCCCCGACCATCGTCGCGTACCCTTCCTTAAACCCGAGAATATCATCATGGACTGCTGCGATCCGCGCTGCTTCCATGATGTCTTCCATTGATGCATCCGGTTGTGCAAAGGCAATATTGTCAGCAATCGACGCGGAGAATAAGAAATGATCCTGTGGAACGATCGCTACTTGACGACGGACAGTGTCACGCGTCAATTGTTTGATGTCTCGTCCACCAATCGTGATGGCGCCTTGTTTGACGTCGTATTCGCGAGACAATAAGCGAACGAACGTCGATTTACCGGCACCCGTCTTCCCGACGATTCCGAGTGATTTACCGGGCTTCAACGTCACATCGATGTCTTGTAAGACCGGTTGTGTATCATAGATGAAACGCTCAATCCCAACGTGGAGTTCTGGTGAGGAAACACTCGTTGCTGCTTCTTTTGCGTCTTTAATTTCCGGTTCAATCGCAAGCATCCGCTCGATCCGATCGTAAGAAGCACGACCACGTTCGACGATGTTGAACAACCAACCGAAGGCGAGCATCGGCCATGTCAATAAACCAAGATATGTAGTGAATGAGACGATGTCACCGATTCGGATTTCACCTTGTTGTAACAGATACGCACCATATCCGACAGCGATGATGTACGATAGACCGACTAATCCAAAAATCGTCGGGTCAAACAGCGCGTCGATTTTTGCGACACGACGGTTCTTTTGGACGACGTCATCCGATAGATCCGTAAACGTCTGTACATCAGACTCCACTTCTCCTGTTGCTTTTAAGACACGGACACCACTAATGCTTTCCGCGACCTTGTCATTTAAATCGGAGAAGGCTTCCTGTGCGTCATGAAAACGCGAATGTAACATTTTCCCGTAACGTGACGTCAAGTAGACCATCAGCGGCATCGGTAGAAGTGATACGAGCGTCAATTTCCAACTGATCGTCGTGACCATCGTGATGATGACGAAGCTCCCCATCGTCACCGAGTCGACGAGCGTTAGAATACCGGCACCTGCTGTCATCGATACCGCCTGTACGTCGTTCGTCGCATGCGCCATCAAATCCCCGCTCCGATATTTCTTATAGAACGATTGATCCAAATCTGAAAAATGTCCATACAGTTGGCTGCGCAATAATCGACCGAGACGAATCGATGCCCCAAAGATATAAAAGCGCCAAAAATAACGAATGATATATGTCGCGACCCCGATGAGCAACAATGTACCTGCGAGACGAATCAAATCATTCTTCGTCAAGCTCCCCTCGCTTAGACCATTGACTGTCGTCCCGATGATCTTCGGTGGAATGAGTTCTAACGCTGCTACAAAAATCAAGCAGACGACCCCAAGACTATACGCTTTCCATTCTCGTCGGAAAAACCAACCGAGTTTCCTGAAGACTCCCATTCAAGTCTCCCCCCTTTTTTAAATCCTATGATTATTTGAAATAGTCTCACATTTTAGATTAGTGCTCTTTCTAAAAAATAGCAAACAAAAAGGAGACCATTTGGTCCCCTTTCGTACAGCTTATTTTTTAGGTGATTTCATTGAACCACTCATTGAACGCATCACTTGGTTGACTTTCTTTTGTGATGGCTTTTGACCCATTTGCATCATCAATGTCTTAATCATATCTTCGTTGATTGGTGGGTTTTGCTCCAAGTAGTTCATCATGTATCGACGAGCGATATAGAAACCAAGGGCGACACCTGCTACCAAGCAAAGAAGGGCAATTAAAATCCAAATCCATGTAGCCAAGTTGCTTCCTCCTCTAACTTAAAACGTCGCTTTTTACTATACTATAATTCCAATTGTTTGCATAGATGATAATAGATGAAAAACGAGCCCGACGTAAGATCGGACCCGTTTTTCCGGAAAAGATTATCCGAGTTGTTTGACTGTCGCTAAAACGTTCTCAACAGACATGCCGTATTCTTTCAAGAGGAAGTCTCCAGGAGCAGATGCGCCGAAACGATCGATTCCGATGACTTGTCCTTCTGTTCCTACATATTTGTACCAACCAAGCGAAGCGCCTGCTTCGATCGCGACACGTTTCGTGATGTGTTTCGGAAGAACTGATTCTTTGTACTCTGCTGACTGTGCTTCGAATACTTCCCATGATGGAAGCGAAACGACAGCTGCTGATTCACCAAGTTCTTTTTGTGCTTCGACAAGAAGGTGAACTTCTGAACCCGTACCGATCAAGAGCGTATCAGCTTTCGTGACGTCACCAGCGATGACATAACCACCTTTTTCAGCGCCCTCTGTCGTCGTACCTTCAAGTTCAGGAAGACCTTGACGCGTCAAGACGAGAAGTGTCGGTTTGTCTTTTGCTTGAACCGCTGTTTTCCATGCTGCGATCGTCTCTTTTCCGTCTGCTGGACGGTAGATCGTGACGTTCGGCATTGCACGGAAGCTCATCAAGTGCTCGACTGGCTCGTGTGTTGGACCATCTTCTCCGACAGCGATCGAGTCGTGCGTCAAGACGAAGATTGATGGAAGTCCCATTAATGCTGCTAAACGAACCGCTGGACGGAGGTAATCCGAGAAGACGAAGAATGTCGCGCCGTAAGGAATGACGCCACCGTGAAGCGCCATACCGTTGACAGCCGCAGCCATTGCGAATTCACGTACTCCGAACCAGATGTTACGACCGCTTGGGTCGATATCGAAGTCTGCTTCGCCTTTGAGCATCGTGTTGTTCGATCCTGCAAGGTCAGCTGAACCACCGAACAATGTCGGAACGTTCTTCGCAAGACCGTTCAAGACTTCACCACTCGTTTGGCGTGTCGCTTTTTTCGATGACAAGTCGTACGTCGGAAGATCTGCTTCCCAGTTGCTTGGCAATTCGTTTGCGATTGCGCGAACGAGTTCAGCATGCAATTCTGGATGCGCTGCTTCGTATTGTTTCATCGTCTCGTTCCATGCGTCTTCTGCAGAAGCACCACGTTGGACGATCCGCTCGTCAAACAATGACTTAACTTCTTCAGGCACGTAGAACTCTTCGTGATCCCAAACGTAGCTTGCTTTCGTTAATTTGATTTCCGCTTCACCGAGTGGTGCACCGTGAGAAGCCGATTTCCCTGACTTGTTCGGTGAACCGAAGCCGATGACTGTCTTGACTTCGATCAACGTTGGTTTTGTCGTCTCTGCTTGTGCCGCCGCGATCGCTTTCGAAATCGAATCGATATCCGTTCCGTCTTCTACGCGAATGACTTGCCAGTTGTACGCTTCGAAGCGCTTCTGGACGTTTTCAGAGAATGATTTATCGAGATCGCCGTCAAGTGAGATATCGTTTGAATCGTACAATACGACCAATTTACCAAGACCAAGGTGACCTGCGAGTGAAGCCGCCTCAGCTGAGACACCTTCCATTAAGTCTCCATCTCCACAAATTCCGTATGTGAAGTGATCGACGACGTTGAGATCGTCACGGTTGTATTTTGCTTCAAGATGACGTTCTGCCATCGCCATACCAACTGCCATTGCAATCCCTTGACCAAGTGGACCTGTTGTCGCATCTACACCAGCCGTGTGACGGTATTCCGGGTGACCTGGTGTTTTTGATCCCCATTGACGGAATGATTTAAGATCATCCATTGATAGATCATATCCCGATAGGTGGAGGAGTGAGTAGAGAAGCATCGAACCGTGTCCGGCTGAAAGTACAAAACGGTCGCGGTTGAACCATTCTGGATTTTTAGGGTTGTGGTTCATATGATCCGCCCAAAGCGAGAATGCCATCGGCGCTGCTCCCATTGGCATACCTGGGTGACCCGAATTCGCCTTTTGTACGGCATCAATCGATAAGGTACGAATCGTATTAATTGCTAATTGTTCTACTGTCGTCATGTTCGTCAAAACAATCATCCTCTCTCTTTTTCACAAATTCCTACTCATTTTAGCACACTCTTAAATGTGATACAACTTTTCTAAATAGTATGTCACATTAAAATGAATGCGCTATCTATAGCCGTTCTATCGACTCATACAGGATGCATGAATTGATGAAAGATCGTTATTAAGATGTATTGCTATCGTGCAATGTTTCCTCATCTAACAGCGCTAAACAAAAAAGAGGTCCGCTTAACGCGAAACCTCTTTCTTCTATAGAAGGAACAAACGATTATTGTTTATTCCGTTCTTCTTCTTGTGCTTGTTTTAATTTCTCAGGTGTTACGTCTGTGCCCTCTTCATCGACGATTTTCATGCCCATGAGTTGGTTTTTGAACGATCCACGGAATGCTGCGAGATACGCTGCACGTAGCTCTTTTTGTTCTGCTGTTTCTGCTTCCGATAACGGCTCGACTTTTGATTTATTCGCTAATGCATTGATTCGATCTAATTGTTCTTGTGATAACATGAAATCCCTCTTTCTCTATGACTCAAACTTGAGTAGTTCAATTGTATTCTTACTGTAAAAGAGCTTACTAAAAAAAGCAAGTTAACCGCGTCAGTCGACGGGTTACTTGCTTCTCATTCCGGGCTAGGCGTCAATTCGCGATATTCAAGATATCGACGATTGACTGTTGCCTTTGAGATATCATGTCCCATCCCGCGAAGCGTAATGGCGATATCTGAAAACGTCAATCCGAGTTCTCGAAGACGTACGATTTCTTCGATTGGTACGTCTTTTCGACTACGCCCGGCGTTCTCTCCTTGGCGATTGAGATTTCGTTCCGGGCGAAAGCCTTGTTCGACCGCTCGCCGCATGCCGCGCGCGATTTTTGCGTTATGCAGTTTCCGTTGATATTCTTCCACCAGTGAGACGATCTCAAGGACCATTGCTTCTGCATCAGCAAGCTGGTATTCTCCATCGGAATCAAGCGTCATCAATCGAACACCGTGCTTCTTAAACGTGTGCAAAATAGCGATTTTCGCATTCCCACGACCAATCCGTGTATCATCCGTCACGAGGACCGCATCTACCGCGTCACGTGTCACATGATCAAGAACCGTCAGCATCCCTTCCCGATCGACGTCATATCCACTCTCTTTTTCAGAGACGACATCCACGACATCAAAACCCTTTTGAGACGCAACCTTCGAAAGTTCCATCCGTTGGCGTTCAATCGAACTATCTTGTGCTTCTTTTTCGGTCGACACCCGACAATAAATCACGACCTTCATCGTACCTCACATCCCTGTTCGTTCTTTCACAACTTTTCCATTTTGTCATTGTTGTGCGATTGGTACAACGATTTTGCTTTTTGAGATGACGTGTTTTGTCTCGACATCATTATTTTTAATCAACCAGTTGACGTATTCTTCATCTGACATCGAACCATCATTGTAGACTTCAGCAATTTGTTCGACTGTGGCGTTCTCATCGACCGTAACGGAAGCAGTCATCAGTTGCGCCACTTTTTCATCCGGGCGCGGTGTGAGTAAAAAGATCACGAAGGCAATACTTAAGGCATAGAAGAGAATTGAAAAAGCATGAGTACGAATCGTATGAATCATCATGAATCCCTCCAAATATGAAATGA
Source organism: Exiguobacterium acetylicum (assembly GCF_019890935.1). Taxonomy (NCBI): domain Bacteria; kingdom Bacillati; phylum Bacillota; class Bacilli; order Caryophanales; genus Exiguobacterium; species Exiguobacterium acetylicum. The sequence goes on along the minus strand of NZ_CP082333.1, from coordinate 1,154,545 downwards.
ATGAGTTAGAATAAATGTTCGCGGAACAATTGTTCGCATAACTCATAATAAACACAGAACCCGTGTTCGGTCAACACAAAATGTCGAACAATTGTTTGTACGCTCATTTGTTCTATGTTATAGTGAATCTAGAAACATATATTCTTACATTTCAAACTTCAATCCAGAAAGAGGTGGCAATTCGTATGCGGAAAATGTCTAAGCGCCAACAAGAGATTCTCGACTACATCGTCTCTGAAGTGAAACTGAAGGGGTATCCACCATCAGTTCGTGAAATCGGAGAAGCAGTCGGACTCGCGTCTAGCTCGACGGTACACGGTCATTTGGATCGACTCGAGAAACGGGGAATGATTCGCCGTGACCCGACGAAACCACGTGCGATTGAGATATTGCTTGATAAGCCTGAAGAAATCACGGAAGCCATCGTCCATGTTCCCGTCATCGGGAAAGTCACAGCGGGTCTTCCGATTACAGCGATTGAAAACATCGAGGAACAGTTCCCACTCCCTGCACATTATGTAGGAAATGAAACGGTCTTCATGTTGACGATCGATGGTGAATCGATGATTAACGCAGGTATTCTTGACGGCGATCGTGTCATCGTGCGCCAACAAAACACAGCAGAAAACGGAGAAATCGTCGTAGCTATGACCGAAGATAGCGAAGCGACGGTGAAACGGTTCTTCTTAGAAGATCAACAGGTACGTCTACAACCAGAAAATGACTCGATGGATCCGATGTATTTCGATAATGTCTCCATTCTTGGTAAGGTAATCGGCGTGTATCGGACGATTCATTGACGGAGGGACCAGTTACGACTGGTCTTTTTTCATGCCATCAGGAAATGTACATGATACCGTCAATACCGTCGCACTGACGGGTTACGTTGCGTATTCGGTCGCAACGCAACAAACCGATTGGTTACCAACCGCCATCGGTATCGCTGTCGGTACCCTTTGGTTGTCACCCGACCTCGATTTAAAATCAGAACCGTATTATCGCTTTGGACCGTTCCGAGTCCTTTGGATGCCTTATGTCAAGATCATGCCCCACCGCTCAATCTGGTCACACGGATTGATCATCGGAGACATCATCCGGCTTCTTTATAGTGCTGCGATTCTGATTCCGCTACTATTTTTAAGTCTCTATTTTCAGGTTCTTGATTCTGCTACGATTGATTCGTGGTTCGCTTCCCTGCCTGCATTCGTCGTCGGGATCATGGTGGCGAGTACGATTCATATCCTACTAGATTATTCCAGCAGTTGGTTTCGACCTAAAAAAAGAAAAAAACGTCGTCGGTAACATCTCTTTTGCTTGCTCGCAGGCAGGAAGAGGTGTTTTCTTATCCACTTTTTCGTATCTTTAAACATCAAAATAAAAAATTTCCATTCCTATATTTCAATTATATGTATTGAAAACGTTCTCAAATCGGAGTAATTTAAAGTAGAAAGGCCATTATCTGCTTTAATCCAAAGGGAGGGTTTTTGCATGAATAACTTTGTACTAGAAATGATCGGTACGATGATTCTTATCCTGCTCGGGGATGGAGTCGTCGCCGGTGTCGTCTTGAAAAAGACGAAATCGGAAAACAGCGGATGGATCGTCATCACGTTCGCTTGGGGTCTTGCCGTCATGACAGCAGCATTCGTCGCTGCTGAAAGTGGAGCACACTTGAACCCCGCATTGACGATTGCACTTGCTTTGAACTCTGACCTACCGTGGGCAGACGTTCCGATCTACATTGCCGGACAACTTGTCGGAGCTTTCATCGGCGCCATTCTCGTTTGGCTTCATTACATGAAACATTTTGAAGCGACTGATGATCAAGCTGCAAAACTCGGTGTGTTCGCAACAGGTCCAGCGATTCGTCATACGCCGTCGAACTTGATTTCTGAGATCATCGGGACATTCGTTCTCGTCTTCGGTATCTTAGCACTCGGTTTATCGACGTTCGGAGATGGCTTAAAACCACTCATCGTCGGTTTACTCGTCGTCGTCATCGGTCTCTCGCTCGGTGGTACAACAGGGTATGCCATCAACCCGGCTCGTGACCTTGGACCGCGTATCGCGCACGCTATCCTACCGATTCCGAATAAAGGTTCATCTGACTGGGGCTATTCATGGATTCCTGTCGTTGGTCCAATCATCGGTGGGGCAATTGCTGTGTTCATCTATCAATTGATTTACTAAGATCACGTCTCACTAACACATACCGCTCAAGGGGGATTTCGAAATGGAAAACAAGTATATCCTAGCACTCGACCAAGGGACGACAAGCTCACGTGCGATCATCTTCGATCACGATGGGAAAATCGTCAACTCGGCACAACGGGAATTCAAGCAATACTTCCCACAACCAGGCTGGGTCGAGCATGATGCAAACGAAATCTGGGGTTCGATTCTTGCCGTCATGGCCGAAGCACTCGGAACGGCAGATATCAAACCTGAGCAAATCGCCGGAATCGGCATTACGAACCAACGTGAAACGACGGTCGTCTGGAACAAAGAAACAGGCAAACCTGTCTATCACGCACTCGTTTGGCAATCGCGTCAAACGTCTGGTATCTGTGACGACTTAAAAGAACAAGGTTTGAACCAGAAGTTCCGCGATAAAACAGGACTTCTGATTGATGCCTACTTCTCTGGAACGAAAGTCAAATGGATCCTCGATAATGTCGAAGGTGCGCGTGAGCAAGCAGAGAACGGTGAATTGCTCTTCGGTACGATCGATACGTGGCTCGTTTGGAAACTTTCTGGTGGAAAAACGCATATCACGGACTACACGAACGCTTCACGAACATTGATGTATAACATCTACGAACAAAAATGGGATGAAGAGTTACTCGATATCCTAGGTGTTCCTGCTTCGATGTTGCCAGAGGTTCGTCAGTCGAGTGAAGTCTACGACAAAACGGTACCGTATCACTTCTTCGGTTACGAAGTGCCAATCGCTGGTATTGCGGGTGACCAACAAGCAGCACTCTTCGGTCAAACGTGCTTCGAAGCGGGTGAAGGAAAAAACACATACGGAACAGGTTGCTTCATGCTCATGAACACAGGTGAGAAAGCTGTTTCTTCTGACCATGGACTCTTGACGACGATCGCTTGGGGCGTCGATGGAAAAGTGGAATATGCGCTGGAAGGTTCGATCTTCGTCGCCGGTTCTGCGATCCAGTGGCTCCGTGATGGACTCCGGATGTTGAAACACGCGAAAGATTCGGAAAGTTACGCAACGAAAGTCGACTCAACAGACGGTGTTTATGTCGTTCCTGCTTTCGTTGGTCTTGGTGCGCCGTACTGGGATTCAGATGTTCGTGGAGCAATCTTCGGATTAACACGTGGAACTGATAAGGAGCACTTCGTTCGGGCAACGCTTGAATCACTCGCTTATCAAACACGCGACGTATTGACAGCGATGGAACAAGACTCTGGTATCGAACTGAAGACACTCCGTGTCGACGGTGGTGCTGTAGCCAACAACTTCTTGATGCAGTTCCAATCGGACATCCTCGGCGTTCCTGTTGACCGTCCGCAAATTAACGAAACGACAGCACTCGGTGCAGCCTACCTTGCTGGATTAGCTGTTGGTTACTGGAAAGATAAAGCGGAAATCAAACAACAATGGAAGCTGGATCACCAGTTCAAACCAGAGATGAAAGAAGACGATCGCGAACAACGCTATGCTGGATGGCAAAAAGCGGTGGAAGCGACTATGGTCTTCAAACCATCAAAATAAAACAATTGACCCGGTCCCTTTTGCAGAGGGACCGGGTTTTTGATATCTTATAGAAAATATAGCGAGAGGTGTATCATGAATCCTACTTATTCGGATCAACAGCTAAAAGAGCACATTCAGGCCGCACTAGATGGCAACATCACACATGAAGAACTAGCAGATTGGTGTTATTGCTACATGACAGACGTGTACCATAACGATTATTACCATATCGCAACCGACGGACGTGAGAGCTATCCGTTAAGTGAGCAAGCGACTGAGGTAGCAAACGATATCGATGCACAATGGGATATGTATCTTGCTAACAGTTATACTCTAAATGAATTACAGACCATTGATTTAGCTACAATTCATTTGCCTAGAGAGTGGTTAGAAAAATGGCTCCAGTCGTTTTGATTCATGAAACACTCATCTAAGTTTTAATACGAATAAAAGAAATTGAAATAAATCCCCCTTCGCCTGCTCGCAAAGGAGGATTTATTACTTATTTGCCAAACTCTTTTTTCAATCCATCTTCAATCTCATCAACGGATTTAGACTGACCGCTTAGGACTGCCGCCAAAAACGCCCCTTCGACGAGGGGTGCATCGATAAACCGAACCGTCCGTTCGCCACTGTATAGTTCAAGTGCCAATTCCGTGTTCATCGTCGCAGAACCGATATCCGTTAAGACGATTCCATCGTCGTCCAGTGTATTTAATGTTTCTTCGATTCGCGTCGCGTCCGTTCCAATGCTACCATCCTCAAGACCTGCCGCTATTAAGACTGGCGTATCCGGTGCCATCTCTGCTAACAGTTCCTTTAGTCCAGTCGCGAGCTTTTCACTATGGGAAACGAGTACAAGATTAACCATGAAGCACCTCCGCGATTTCGCCGAGCAACAACGCACTCGATAGACTACCTGGGTCCTGGACGCCTTCTGTCGCTTCACCGAAGTAAGACGCACGCCCTTTCGTTGCGATGCGCGCTTTCGTATCAGCAAGCGCTTGATCGATTGCCGCTTTCAAATCCCCTTCTTGCGAGAGCGCCTCTTGGAACGGTGTCCAGATATCGACCATCGTCTTTTGACCGAATTCCGATTTCCCACGCGATTTGATGCCTTCCGTCGCTTCATGGAAAGCATCTGCGAGTTCTGCACCTTCGACTTCTGTTTTCCCTTTGAACGCACCAGCGAACTTAACGAATGCCGTACCGTACAAAGGACCGGATGCCCCACCGACCGTCTTGATCAGCGTCATCCCGACCTCTTTCGATAAAGCTCCTAAATCCTCATACTCGCCGTGTTCTTCTAACGTCTTTTGGACTGCTTGGAAGCCGCGTGACATATTGATTCCGTGGTCTCCGTCGCCGATTTCCCGGTCGAGGTCCGTCAATTCATCCTTGTGCTGTTCAATCTGTTCCGCGGCTTTGATAAGCGCGCTTCGCAACTGTTCCGTCGTCAACTTCATCTTTGTACACCCCGTTTATCTGAATTAGAATCCAATCGCTTTCGTTTCTGCATCGAGATAACCAAGCAGTTCATCATCCACTGGTAAGAGCGTGATTGAGAATCCGTGCATCTCGAGCGACGTCATATAGTTTCCGACGAACGAGCGGGCAATCTCATACCCATGCGCCTGAAGTTCTTCCGCGACGTATTTATACGTGATATACAGTTCGGATTCTGGTGTTCCACCCATCCCATTCACCATGACGGCGACTTTTTTATCTGGCACTTCTTTCGTCAGGCGATCGAGCAACTCTTTAACGATTGCATCAACGGAAGCGACTGCTTTTCGTTCGAGTCCTTTTTCGCCATGAATCCCGATTCCAATTTCCATCTCGTCATCATGCAACTCAAAGCCTGGTTTGCCACTCTCCGGCATATAACATGGCGAGAGTGCCATTCCGATCGAACGAACGCCCTTGATTACTTTTTCAGCAACTGCCTTGACTTCACTCAATGATTTCCCTTCTGCAGCTGCAGCTCCGGCAATCTTATGGACGAAGACCGTTCCCGCGACACCACGACGATCCTCTTCCTTTTTGATCGCGATGTCATCATTGACAACAACCGTGTCGACTTCGATGTCCTCGAGTTCAGCGAGTTCCTTCGCCATATCGAAGTTCATGACATCACCCGAGTAATTCTTGACGACGAGTAAGACACCTTTTCCACCATGGGCTGCCTTGATACCTTCAAGCACCATATCCGGTGTCGGTGACGTGAAGACTTCCCCACAAACAGCCGCAGCAAGCATACCGTCCCCAACGAATCCAGCGTGCGCGGGTTCATGCCCACTTCCCCCACCAGAAACGAGTCCGACTTTTCCATCAAGCGGCACTTTCCGTGCGACGACATTAACACCTTCGACCTTTTTATACAAATCAGGGTGAGCTAGTACGAGTCCGTCGACCATGTCTGAAACGAACCGGTTTGAATCTTTCATTAATTTGTGCATGAAAAACGCTCCTTTACCTAACTGATTTTGCCGTACCACTTAGTCTTTACCACCAAATCAAGTCGAATATGTCGAAAAAAATGATGAAAATATTGACCAGTTGGTGACGATATTCCGCATGAGTGCTATGCTCTTAAAAAAGAGGAGGAATCGAATGTCATCAGCCTTTCAAGCAGGTGTCCGTGCCTGTCTACCCACTGTCCTCGGATATATCGGCATCGGTTTTTCAGCTGGGATCGTCGGTCGTGCCTCCGGCTTATCCCCTCTTGAAGTCGGATTCATGTCCGTCTTCATCTATGCCGGTGCCGCTCAGTTCATCATCACGAGTCTCTTACTATTAAATAGTCCTGCTTCTGCCATCATTCTGACGACGTTCATCGTCAATCTCAGGCACTTGTTAATGAGTCTGACGCTTGCGCCACATGTTGAGACACGGCATCTCCGCGACCGTCTCGGTACCGGAACGCTACTGACGGATGAGTCGTTCGCTGTCGCGATGAACACTGCCCAAAAAGGGAAGCTCTCTCCGTCTTTCATGCATGGCTTGAATCTGACTGCTTACTTCAGCTGGATCGTCGCAACCGTTCTCGGCGCCCTTGTCGGTAGCTGGTTCCCTGATCCCGAGCGCTTCGGTCTCGATTTTGCCCTGACAGCGATGTTCATCGGTTTATTGTACTTACAGTTTGAAGGGGAACGTTCCCGTATTGCCGTGAATAGTTGCCTCCTACTGATTGTCTTACTATTGCTTTACATAACCATGCGCTACTTTTCTCCAGAAGTCGCCGTTCTTTGCGCGACGCTCGGTGGTGCAAGTATAGGAGTCGTGATCACACGATGGAAATCCGCCCGGAATTAATTGCTCTTTTTTTAGCTTGTGGACTCGTCACATGGATTCCACGCGTCTTACCGTTTCTCGTCCTTCATGGACTGACGTTACCGCGCCTCGTAACAGAATGGCTCTCGTTCATTCCGGTCTGCCTGCTTGGTGCCCTCTTTTTTCAGAATCTCCTCATCGCTCAAGATGAGGCATTTCCGACGGTTTCGACGCTTCATGTCTTCGCCGCCCTCCCGACCATGGCGGTCGCGATTTTCAGTAAAAGTTTATCCTGGACGGTCGTGACTGGTGTTGTTACGATGGCGTTTCTACGATTGTATCTGTAACTAATCTACTATTCCTTTTTTTATGTAGTACGATTTGATATCCATCTTGTGCTATTTTTGAAATGGAAATAAATGAATAGTAAAGGAGGTTCTAATATGCCTAAAAAGTGGCCGTTATCCTTTCTGATTTTATTGTGCGCTAGTTTTCTACTTGTGAATCAAATAGACGTATCCTACATGTTAAAACAAGGACTGGTCATATTGTACGTTGTAATCTATTTTGGCGTGATGGTTGTTTCTCAGAAAAAGAAAGTCTGATATCACAAATATGCAAATCCATATATTTATTCTGAGAATGAAACAATCACAAAAAGTTTTTATTTTTACATTTTTGAGATATAATGTAATCAGTTATTCTTATCATGCTAATACATAACAATATTGGAGGGACTATAGTGTATAACTATTTTGTATCTTTTACATTTAGAAGTGCTACAGATAGAGTTAACTTTGGATCTACCGTAGTAAAAACACCACGTAAAGTTGTAGACCACGATACTCTCACCTTGTTGAGAAGTAACCTCGCCTCACCTCAAGAACCTATTTCAGATTCACTAGTTATCTTAAGTTTTCAATTAATCGAAGAATGATACGATATAAAGGCGCTTACGAGCGTCTTTTTACTTTTTCATCTTCATCCATATACACACGTGATGTCGTTTCATTAATCATCGTTACGATTGGATAAAGTTTATTGCGTCGAACATTGAAATATCAAAGGTATTTCATATAAACAACCAACATCTTCTTTCGAAGTTTTATCGTCTCTTCATTGACATCAATCTCACGATTATTTCGAAATAGCACAATTGATTTAATGATTAGTGTAACAACGTTTAGATCGCTTAGTCTTTTTAGTCATCAAAAGACGTCTCTTTCGCATACCGCTTAGTCTAACGAAAGAGACGTAAATAGTTCGACACTCAACTTAGATTCATCCGTGGAAACTAATTACATATTTGCAGATATTTCAGCATATTCCGGAGTACGCTCAAACTCTTTTTTCGCAAACGGACATAACGGTAACAGCTTGACGTTTGCTTCTCGTGCCCAGTTGACGATCTCGGCAACGAGTTGTTCCCCAATCTGTTGATTGCGGTGCGCGGGATCGACGTATGTGTGATCAATGATCCACATGCCGTTGTTCGTATCGCTGTAAGTGATTTCTCCAATCACTTCACCTTCCTGATGGGCTTCGATTTTACGTTCCGCTCGTTTCAGCTCCATTTGCTTCCCTCCGTTCGTAAGATAAGGCGCCGCTCGGACAACCGTCGACGACACGCATGACGTCTTCGACCGGCGCCCCGTCCGCTTCAATCCATGGACGCCGCTTGACATCAAAGACAGTTGGTAGACTTTGTACACAATGACCAGAGTGAATGCAGACTTCCGAATCAAAATAGACCGTAATCTCTTTGCCTTCATATCCTTTTTTCATGATGTATCGTCTCCCTTTCTTTGTACTCTTGTATCTTTCCACATCCTTGACTCAATCCCTGTCGGCGCTATGAAAAAAGCACTTCCGGACAGAAGTCCAGAAGTGCTTGAGTTGGATTAGAACAAGACCATGTATTGATCGCGTTCCCATTCCGTGACTTGCGTCCGGAACATATCCCATTCGATTTCTTTCAATTCAACGAAGTGCTCTGCGATGTGATCGCCGAGAGCGTGCATGACAACGTCATCCGCTTTCAAGACTTCGAGTGCGTGGCTGAGTGTTGATGGAAGATCATCAATGCCATTTGCAACACGTTCCGGTTTGTCCATGACGTAGATGTTACGGTCGATTGGAGCCGGTGCTTTCAAGTTGTTCTTGATTCCGTCAAGACCTGAAGCGAGCAATGTTGCAAGCGCAAGGTACGGGTTCGCTGCTGGGTCGACTGAACGAACTTCGATACGAGTCGAGAGTCCACGTGCTGCAGGAACACGGACGAGTGGTGAACGGTTACGTGCTGACCATGCGACGTAGCAAGGTGCTTCGTAGCCAGGAACAAGACGTTTGTATGAGTTGACTGTCGGGTTACAAACCGCTGTGAACGCACGAGCGTGTTTGAGGATACCTGCCGTGAAGGCACGTGCATCATCCGACAATTGCATGTCTTCGTTGCCTTCATCGAAGAAGACGTTCTCGTTGCCTTTGAAGAGCGACATGTTCGCGTGCATTCCTGATCCGTTGACACCGAAGAGTGGTTTTGGCATGAATGTCGCGTGCAAGTTGTGCTTCGCAGCAATCGTCTTGACGACGAGTTTGAACGTTTGGATGTTATCCGCTGTCGTGATCGCATCCGCATATTTGAAGTCGATTTCGTGCTGACCTGGAGCAACTTCGTGGTGTGATGCTTCGATTTCAAAGCCCATGTTCTCGAGCTCGATGACGATTTCTTTACGGCAGTTTTCTCCGAGGTCGACTGGTGCGAGGTCGAAGTATCCACCTTGGTCGTTCAATTCAAGTGTCGGACGACCTTTTTCATCTTTCTTGAAGAGGAAGAATTCTGGCTCTGGTCCAACGTTGAATGATGAGAAACCGAGCTCTTCCATCTCTTTAAGTACCCGTTTGAGCTGACCACGTGGGTCTCCTGCGAACGGCGTGCCATCCGGATTGTGGATGTCACAGATTAAACGTGCAACTTTCCCTGTTCCATCTTCTGTCCATGGGAAGACGACCCATGTATTCAAGTCTGGGAAGAGATACATATCTGATTCTTCGATCCGGACGAATCCTTCGATCGATGAACCATCGAACATCATTTTGTTATCAAGTGCTTTTTCCAATTGGCTTACTGGAATCTCAACGTTCTTGATCGTTCCGAGGATATCTGTGAACTGTAAGCGAATGAAGCGTACATCCTCAGCTTTAGCGATTTTCAAAATGTCTTCTCGTGTAATGTTGCGACGTGTCATGTGACAAATCCCCTCTCCGATTCGTTTTTATATGGTTACAGGTCCTTACTTGAAGAAACGCCCGAGCTCACCTTGGATGAGCGACGTCTTTCCATGTCGTCCTGCTTCCTTCAATTCATTTTTCAGGAGTTTATACAATTCGCCGTCAGATAGTTCCGGGCGCGTCTCGACGACGCTCTCCGCAACGCGTTCGCGTTTGACGAGATCGTTTTCAAAAATCAATTTGATCCCTGCGATATTCAGTCCCTGATCCAGGTATTCCTTGATCGACAACAGACGATCGACATCGTTGAACGAATAGAGGCGACGCTTCGTCTCTGTCCGCTCCGGTTTGATCAGTCCTTGTTCTTCGTAGTATCGGATCTGGCGGGCAGATAACGCGGTCAACTCTTGAACGACTCCGATGGGAAATAGTGGCTTGGACTGGCGTGATGAGTCTGCCATGTGGTTCCTCCTTTTTCCTTACTCCATGAGAATAAACCTCTGTCAGGCAACTTGTCAAGCGATGTAAGAAAAGTTAACACAACTTTTTTAATCGCTTTACATGAAGTCGTTCAGAGGTCTTTTCACGAGATATTCTAGTATTAAACGTTTTTTTCTGGAATTAATTGTTTTTCCATCAAGTGATTGACGGCTGAGATGATGGCAATCTTGACGTGGCTATACGTCAAACCACCTTGGACGTATGCGGTATAGGGCGCACGGATCGGACCATCCGCTGACAACTCGATCGATGAGCCTTGCACGAACGTTCCTGCTGCCATGATGACATCGTCCGCATAGCCCGGCATATAATCCGGAATCGGTAACGCATGTGCATTGACGGGTGAAGCTGCTTGAATCGCCTGACAGAAGGCAATCATCGGCTCCGGCTCATGAAACGAGACCGATTGAATCAAATCCGTCCGTTCTGCCGTATGATGAGGTGCCGTGTCAAAACCGAACTGACCAAGCATACTCGACGTGAACATCGCGCCCATCAACGCTTGGCTCACCGTATGTGGTGCCATGTAGAAGCCTTGGTACATATCCGGAAGTGCGGATAACGACGGGCCGGCTTCGGCGCCAATCCCTGGTGTCGTCATCCGGAACGATGCCCGTTCAATCAAGTCCGTTCGACCGACGAGATAACCACCAGTCTTCGCAAGACCACCACCCGGGTTCTTAATCAACGATCCTGCCATCAAGTCTGCCCCGACGTGAGTCGGCTCGATCATCTCGACGAATTCACCGTAGCAGTTATCGACGAAGATCAGTACGTGCGGATGAACGGCTTTGATGGCAGCAATCGCTTCTCCGATCTCGTTGACCGGCAGACTGCGTCGTGTCGCATAGCCTTTTGAACGCTGAATCCCGACGACCTTCGTCTGTGGTGTGATCCGTTCGAGAACGGCCGGTACGTCGATCGTCTCGGCATTTTTCATCTCGACGACATCATACTGGACGCCCAGTTCCTTTAATGAACCGCGTCCGTCACCACGAATTCCGACGATCTCTTCAAGCGTATCGTACGGTTTTCCTGTGATATAAAGCAATTCATCGCCAGGCAACAGTAAACCGAACAACGCGATACCGATCGCGTGGGTTCCGCTGATGATTTGCGGACGACAAAGACCGGCTTCCGCACCGAAGACATCGGCATAGATCCGTTCGAGCGTATCGCGTCCTTCATCGTTATAGCCGTAACCTGTTGACGGCATGAAGTGAAAATCACTGACCTTGTGACGTCGGAACGCATCAAGGACACGGAATTGATTATATTCCGCGACCTCTTGCGCTTTCTTAACGTACGGGGCAATCTGTTCCTCCGCCCGATCAATGAGCGGACGGAGCGTTTCGTAATGGGTTAATTCTGAAAACATGTTTACACCTCGTATTGTTTCAATGTCGCGTATAGACGCGTATCTTTCCGCAAGTAACCTTTAAGAATGACGGAACCATCTTCTTCGAATGATTCCTTCAAGTTCATCATGACTTCCTTCGCTGGATTATAGTGAGCAAAGGCATTAACCGGAATGCGGATCTCGAGATACTCGAGGATTTCACTGATCGAACGTTCGATTTCTTCAATCAAGCGCTCGATGTCCTGCGGATCTAGCGCAGAAATCAACAGCTTCCCACCTGTGAACAAGCGGTTCAGTTGATCCTTTTTGTTGTAGACTTCGAGCTGTGGTATATCACCGGCACCGAGTTCATCGAGAACATCGTTCGTCGTCTGCATCTGATTCAAGTAATGCTCACTCGACGCATCAACGACGTGGAGGATCAAGTCGGCTTCCAGCACTTCCTCAAGGGTCGAGCGGAATGCTGCAATCAACTTCGTCGGAAGATCTTGGATGAAACCAACCGTATCCGTCAGCAAGACTTGTCCGCCTTCCGGCAAATCAACTTGACGTGTCAACGGATCAAGCGTCGCGAACAACTCATCCTTCTCGTATGTGTCGGCTTGAGTCAACCGGTTGAAGATCGTTGATTTGCCGGCATTCGTATAACCGACGAGCGCGATTTGGAACGTCTGATTCTCTTTACGACGTTCCCGGTAACGAGCACGGTGCGCGACGGATGTCTCGAGTTGTTTCGAGATCTCATCAACGCGACGCCGAATATGACGACGATCCGTCTCAAGTTTCGACTCACCTGGTCCACGTGTCCCGATTCCGCCACCAAGACGTGACAGTTGTGTACCCTGCCCGGCTAGGCGTGGTAACAGATAACTCATCTGTGCCAGTTCGACCTGTAACTTCCCTTCGCGCGACTGGGCACGACCAGCAAAGATATCGAGGATCAACTGCGTCCGGTCGATCAATTTGATCGCTTCCGGATCCGATAAGGCGATCCGAATATTTTTCATCTGACCGGGCGTGACTTCAGCATTGAATATGATTAAATCAGGTTCAAGTTCGTCCGCTAAAGCAACGAGTTCTTCAACCTTTCCTTTTCCGATGAACGTACGGCGGTCAATCGCTTGTCGTTTTTGATCCAAACGACCGACGACGACACCATGCGCAGTCGTGACGAGTGCTTCGAGCTCCGCGACCGATTCTTCATAGACATGGTCCGGGACATCGGGGAGCTGGCAACCAACGACGATGACGCGTTCTGACATAATATCATTCCTTTCACGAGTAAAGACGTACTGCGCCCTTTATCATACCACAGGCACCGGTTCGTCTGAACTTTTTTGGACAGGAAACATTCGTTCGGTTTATGATGGAAGAAACACCATGAGGAAAGGGAGGAAAACGATGGCACGCGAACAGTCGTATACGCTTCCAGAGTTCATTGAACGCTACCTGTTTTATCTAACGACAAGTGGACGGCAACTTTCGACCGTCCGACGCTATCGCTATGATCTCATCGAAGTCCATCGTTATATGACGGATGTCGACCAACCACTCGAGACGATCGACGATTTTAAGGCGATTTCAATCGAGACGTGGAAGACGTTCATCAATGAGTACTTGATCGAAGAGAAACTCTACCAGCAAGCGACGGTCGCTCGAATCGTCACCGTCATCAATCAAGTCAATTACCAGATTCGACAAACGAAAGCGAAGCTGATCGAATACGCACAACCGACGCACGAATTAACGGCAAAACACGTCGCTTCCTTCAAGGAATACGAGCAATTGGTGCGGACGAATCAATCTGATCGTGGCTTGACGGAACATCAATTGAAGGCACGTCCGTTTTTAATCGATCGAAACGAACTGATCCTTCGATTGTTTTATCGCTACGGTCTACGTGTCCATCACATCATTGGTTTGAAGATGCATGACCTCAATTTCGCCCAGCAAGAGATGACCGTCCATGATCGGCTTGGCAATCGTTACCTGCTTCACCTCGAGCGGGAAGATCAAGACATCATGTTGCGTTACTTGAAGACGATTCCGGAACCGGTCCGTCCCCGTTATCACAGCACCGACCCCTTTTTCGTCGCCTTCGACTTTGCTCGGATGACGTTCCGCTGGGTCTACAGCAAAAATGCACCGAAGCAACTGTCGATCGTCATGATCACGAAGATGATGCGTCAGCTGAATGAACGGTCGGATAATAAACGGGTCTTGACGCCGTCGATGTTACGCAACAGTTTTATCCTGAAAACATATCAGGACGAGATGACGAAGGAAGAACGCCTACAGAAGACATGCCTCTATAAGGATGTCTCGCTCCGACGTTATGAAGAGGCGGTTGAGGAGCTAACGCCGTTATTGTAAAAAATCCATTAGACTTGGAAGTGACATGAATGACAATTCGAATGACTTATGATCAAGAAGCAGAAATGGGATATCTATATCTCTTCCCAGAGACATTTACTCCCGTAATTGAAGACACGGACGAGCTAGAAGAAAATGCATTCCTTAGTGTAGACGTTGATCAAGAGGGACGCATCGTCGGAATCGAATTTTTTGATGAAGAGGCAAACGTGATCCGTGACGGTCTTGCCAATGCATTCCTTTACGAGGAACAAGCAGATCGTTTCTCACTCCGATTGCAAAACACGGTTCCGAAAAGCTCGTGTCACCTCCACGGTGTTACGTTCTACTTTGCCGAAACCAATCATACCGGATTCATCGGATTTGATATCCTCGACTTAGAACGATATCCTGTCGATATTCTTCGTACGCTTGCTCAGCCAGCTTATAAATAATGTAGTGAACAAAAAAAGACGACCCCCCGGTCGTCTTTTTCATTAGCGAGAGACTTCTTGCGTCTCTTCTTGTTCATATAACGTCACGTTGCGCGCTGGTGCGAACGTCGAGATCGCATGTTTGTAGATCAATTGCTGTTTGCCTTCCGACTCCAAAATGACTGTGAAGTTATCGAATGACTTGATTAGCCCCCGTAATTGATACCCACTGATTAAGAAAACCGTTGTCGGGACTGCATCTTTCCGTAATTGATTTAAAAAGACGTCCTGAATATTGTATGTCGCTTTCATGATTCCCCGTGCCCCCTCTTTTTATCTGTTTCTGTCTTCGGGCAACTCTTATTTAACCGCTTTCAGAAACTCTACAGTTCTATCATAGATAATTTTGAACGTTTCTTCAAATGAAAACTTTCCCATATCTACCCAAACGCCATCAAATTGATGACGGAACCACGTCAATTGACGTTTAGCGAAGCGTCGTGTGTTTCGTTTCAACATATCAACGGCAGGATCGAGTGGTGCCCCGTCGAGGACTGGTAGCATCTCTTTATAACCAATCGCTTGTAGCGCCTTCGTGTGTCGATACCCGGCAGCGTCAAGACGCGCCACTTCTTCAAGAAGCCCACTTTCGACCATCATATCTACTCGTTGATCGATTCGGTCATATAAGCGATCCCGGTCTTCCATGTGTAGGACGAACAGTAGACTCTCATAAAGTGCCGGCTTACTACCGGTCGTTTGTGTCTGACCGGTCCGCGCGACCTCGATCGCTCGTACGACCCGCTGGATATTATTCGGATGAATCGCTTCCGCACGAACCGGATCGAGTTCCTTCAACTGGTCATGCAATGCATTCGCTCCGTGCGTCGCCGCGTACGCTTCGAGTTCAGCCCGTAAGGCTGGATCTTCCGCCTGCTCGGTGAACTGGTAATCATATAAAATCGAACGGATATATAGCCCTGTTCCACCAACGATGATCGGTAACTTACCCCGACTTGCAATCTCATCAATCGTCGCTCGGGCAACCGTCTGAAAACGCGCTACACTCATCTCATCATCCGGTGTCACGAGATCCAGCAGATGGTGCGGCACCCCCTCCATCTCTTCGGTCGTCACTTTTGCTGATCCGATGTCCATCCCTTGATAGACTTGGACGGAGTCTCCCGATAAGACTTCGCCGTTTAATCGTTTGGCTAGTTCAATGCCCGTCTTCGTTTTTCCGACTGCCGTCGGTCCGACAATGACGATGACTGGTTGTTTCTTCATTTTTCTTCACCCATTCTCTATCTTTTCATTCTGATTCGAGTGTACCACAGCCAATTACTCGGATTAAAAAAATCAACAAAAAAACCGCCCATTCTGGACGGTCCACGTTTGCTCCTCTTATACGCGACGGATGAAATCGTCATAAATGGCACTAAAGATGCACCACCCACAAATGACGACACCTGTCAGCATGATGCCCCAATCTGCCATGGTCGTTCCTCCTCTAATCATCGTTATTCTCTCTTTTGACGGTTTACACAGAATGTAAACCCTTTCGAGCAGGTTTGACACCAATTCTTGGAATCAGTATGATAAAAGTACGATTGGTACGTAGCGCGGAGGCTGACCTGCATCGGCTTCCTATTAGAGGCACTGCCTCTCGATTCCATGTCTTGTGCTTGCACGAGGCGACATAGGGAGAATTCGTTCTTCCAAGCGACAGGTCCGGCATCATGCCCGGGCCTGTTCTGCGTGCCGGTACATTATTTCGAAAGGAGCCGATTGTCTTGCGTATTCAAATCATTGGTGGATCAGGTACCGGAAAAAGTACACTGGGCGCCTTCATCGGACAAGCTGAACAGATTCCCTGGATTGATACCGACCATTACCTTTGGACAGATACGACGTTCACTGAAAAGCGAGACGTCTCCGAGCGATTTTCTATGTATGAAGCAGATATTTTGTCTTACAACGATTACATCGTCTCCGGCTCTGTCTTCGCTTGGCATCCGGATGGTTTCATCGATCGAGACTTGCTTGTCTTCCTGTCGCTCGACGAATCGGTTCGGATGGAACGTCTCATCGCGCGCGAAAAAGCACGATACCCAGATTTTACAGGCTCCAATGAATTCCTTGACTGGTGCCGGACGTATCACACGGCGACGGATCCATCGATGATCGGTACGTTCGCAGAACACCAGTATCAGATGGACCAGTCGATTTCCCCGATTCTGATAGTAGATGCTTCGTTATCGACACAACTTCAGTATCAAAAAATAATCGAGACATACGATCGTTTGTCGCTTCAGCCATGAAAAATGGGTCCCCCTCTATAGGTGGACCCGTTCGTTTTAATACATATCTTTTTGTGTGAAGTTCCAGAACGCAACGATTAGCGCCGCGACCGTCCAACAACCGAGGACGGCAAGGGAGAACGGAAGCGTCATCCCTTCGATTGGTGGCGCTTGTCCATCGAGATAGTTGATCAGTCCGAAATTGACGTTGACGAGATATTTCGAGCTCGTCCAACTTGAACCGAGTGTCGTCAGTAACGTACCGGAAATCAAGACTGCCATCATGATTCCGATCCCTGTCGCTGTGTTTTTGACGAGAACAGAGACCATCAAGGCGATCGTTCCGACGACAGCTGTGACGATCCACGCTAGACCGACTGCCATCAAGAGGTACTCCCACATCGGTAATGTATGCACGAACTCGGTCGAGAACGTACCGCTCGGTGAGGCTTGGAAACCGGTCAAGATCGGTGCGGTCCAGCCGTCATAGCCGAGGACGATCCCGGATATCGCGTAACAGACGGCAACGGTCAATGCCATCAGCATCGACGTATAGAGTAACACCGTCAACCATTTCGCCATCAGGATCTTCCAGCGCCGGACTGGTCGCGACAGGAGCGTCTTGATCGTTCCATCATTTTGCTCCCCACTGACGATATCCGCCATAATGACGATGATGAACAGCGGTAAGATCAGCGTCAATCCTTGCGAGAAGAATATCCGGATGAACGTCGGGGCTCCCGGATAGTTCGGGTTGATGTCGTTATCGAGATAATACTGATTTTGTTTCAGATCGAACTCAAGGAACTGACGGAACTCATCTTGAATACTGCTGGAAGCAAGACGGTTCTGCGTGTCGACGATGTCTTGTTGTAACTCAACCCGCCAATCAAGTGTTCCCTGCTTTTTGATCTGTTCTTGGATGTCTCGGTACTGTGCGTACGTAAACATCGAGACGAGGACGACGAGAATGATCGCAACGACAGCAAAACGACGTTTTGAAGCAATTTTCGTCACTTCATTTCGTACGAGACCGATCATGTTCGGATTACGCAATGTGATCGCCTCCCGTTAACGTGATAAACAGATCTTCGAGCGTTTGGACTTTTCGTTCAATCGTCCAGACTTCGACACCTGCTTCGAGCAGCTGCTTGTTGAGCGCTGGTGTCTTGCTTGCATCCATCAAAGTATGAACTGTATTCGCATCGACGACTTCGGACACTTGGACTAAGTCAGATGCCGATAAAATCTCATTCGCCTTAAAGGCATCGTCAACACGCCAATCAACTCCTGGTGCGAGCGACTCGACTAGTTCCTTGACCGTTCCGACTTGAACGATTTTGCCATAACTCATAATCGCAACTCGATCGGCAAGCATTTCGATCTCAGCCAAGATATGACTCGAGACGAGGACCGACAGTCCCGTTTCCTCGACGAGCCGGCGGATGAATTGACGTAAATCCCGAATTCCCATTGGATCGAGACCATTCGTCGGTTCGTCGAGAATCAAGACGCTTGGTCGTCCGAGTAACGCTTGTGCGATTCCGAGACGCTGCCGCATCCCGAGCGAGTATGTCCGGACTTGATCGTCAACACGCGCCGTCAAATCGACGAGATCAATGACTTCCTGAATCCGTGCCTCATCGACATTCGGTAACATCCGGGCAAAGACTTGTAGATTTTCGCGCCCTGTCAAATACTTATACAACTCCGGATTTTCGACAATTGAGCCGATTCGCTCCATCGCTTGGACGAACTGTTTGCGAACGTCGAAGTCACAGACCGTGATTTTACCGGACGTCGGTTTAATCAAGCCGACGAGCATCCGGATTGTCGTCGTTTTCCCAGCCCCGTTCGGTCCAAGGAAGCCAAAGACTTCACCTGGTTGAATCTCAAACGAGATATTATCGATGATCGTCTTTTTTCCGATCACCTTTGTTACACCTTCTAATTTCACTGTTGGTTTCACGTCTCTCACCTCTTATTGTCTATTCTAGCGGAATAATGAATCATTTGACTTGTCAGAACACTTCATTTCCGCACATTCTTTCAACTTTTGCTACAATCATGTTAGAACCTAGAAGGAGGAACGTTCATGAAGCGATTACGCTGGCCCCTGTTTTTAACCGTCTCACTCGTTTTGACGGCAATCTTTGGATACGGCTTCGTCAGTGCCTATAGTGACGTCGTCAACCCACCAAAACGTGCCGTCCTGACACCTACGAAGGAAGAACCTGTCAAAAAAGGCGGGACGTACGTCGCGCTTGGTGATTCCTTGACACGTGGTGTCGGAGCATCAAACGGCAATAGTTACGCAGCAATCGTCGGTCGCGATCTTGTCAAAGATAACACAGTCGAGCGCTTCCAGAATCTTGCCGTCAGTGGTGCCCGGACGGAAGATTTACTGAAACAACTCAAACAAAAAGAAGTCCTACGCTCAATCGAACAAGCAAAAGTCATCTCGGTGACGATTGGCGGAAATGACTTATTCAACCGTGGTGAAGGCGTCGCAAACTTCAATGCGAAGAAGACAGCCGAAACCGTCACGACGGCCCAAACGAACTTGAAAAAGACGTTCAGTATCCTACGAGAACAAAATCCGGATGCTGTCATTTTCTACGTCGGGCTCTATAATCCTTTCCGCGCGACGGAAAACGGTGAAGCATTCGATGCCATCGTTCAAGATTGGAATGCAAAATCGCGGACGCTCGGTATCGAGTACGATGTCGAGATCATCGACACATTCAATCTCGTGCGTGACGTCAAACGTGATTTATCGAGTGATCAATTCCACCCGAATGATTCTACCTACGAAGAGATCGCAAAAGCTTCCTTACTTGCTGTCAACAAACGTTTCTAACAATAAAAGCCGCCATTTAGGCGGCTTTTTGTTCCGATTCATTTCAGGCGTTTCGCAAGAGAGACGAGTCCCCATTGGAGCGGCAACCGTGTCCAAAGCAACCAAGACGGAAGACGTTTTCCATTAATCGGCTTCGGATTGACTGCCATGTTGACGTTTGCGGGTAAGACTGCATATAAGAAGGCAGGAAGCGTCTTACGGACGAGGTGCACCCCTTTTCCTGTCAACAACATGACACCGTAAGCGATTTCGATGACACCTGTCACTTGAACGAAAAAGCGCTTGAACGGAATGAACGACGGCATGATGCTGACGAATCCCTTTTCATTGCGGAAATGACCAACTCCCGCAAACAGTAATCCTGCTCCATAGACTAGACGCAATAGCATTATGTTTCACACTCTCTTTCTGTTAATGAAATATATGTTCGAGACAGCTTCAGTGTATCGAACTGACCTGATTATCTCAACTTTTAGAAATTGTCGTCGAATTATGGGGAATGATGAGTCATTTCGGAATGTCTCCCGTAATCAGTGAAGAGGTTGTTTCATTTGCTATGATGAAATCAGAAATCATACAGAGAGGAATGATGACTTATGGCTGGAAAAACGAAAGTACTTTTACCTGGATTGACTGGAGGCATCATCGGCGCGGTCTTGACGGCTACGGTTGCCTTTCCGATCCTACTCGATCAAGAACAACAGGTCGCTGATACCCCACTTTCAAATGGTATGCCAAAACAAGTCTCAACGACGACGAATGATCCGGTGACGAACGCAGTCGCCACGGCTCAAAAATCTGTCGTGACCGTAACGAACTATCAAGCGGGCAACTCGATGTCGCAACAAGAAGCAGCAGCTGGTTCAGGGTCCGGTGTCATCTATAAGAAAGAGGACGGCAAAGCATACATCATTACGAACCATCACGTCGTCGACGGGGCATCAAAACTCGATGTAACGTTGAATGACGGCAAGACGCTCTCGGCTAAACTGCTTGGTAGCGACGAAACCTATGACTTAGCTGTGCTTGAAGTGGACGCAAGCGATGTTCCGGGTGTCATCACACTCGGAAAATCAGCGGACTTAAAAGCCGGACAAACCGTCCTCGCAATCGGTAACCCGCTCGGTGAGTTCCAAAACTCCGTCACACGCGGAATCGTCAGTTCGAAAGACCGGACCGTACCGGTCGATACGAACAGTGACGGACAAGACGACTTCAATACGACAGTCATTCAAACGGATGCTGCCATCAACCCTGGTAACTCAGGGGGTGCTTTGATCAATGAACAAGGACAACTCGTCGGAATCAACTCGATGAAAATCGCTGAGTCTGGTGTTGAAGGCGTCGGCTTCAGTATCCCGATCGATGATGCATTACCAATCCTCAAACAGCTTGAAACAAACGGTAAAGTCGAGCATCCGACGCTCGGTGTATCCTTACAAGACGTCGCGGCGTTCCCTGCTGGCTATCTAAAAGACCAAGTCAAACTACCAGACAGTCAAAAAACAGGTGTCGTCGTCATGTCGGTCGAACCGAACAGTCCAGCTGCTGCGGCTAAACTGAAAACAGGTGATGTCATCACGAAAATCAATGACTCCGAAATCAAAGCATTCGTTGACATCAAAACGGCACTGATCAAATCAGATGGACCGCTTTCTTTGACGATCATCCGTGATGGGAAAACGATGACGGTCGAAACCAAAACAACGACGACCGACCAGCTGTAAAGCTTCAGCCTGACGTTTCGTCCGCCTTCCTTTTCGGGTATTGTTTTAGAACAATATCGAATTGGGAGGCTTTTTCTATGTATGATTTAATCGGCATTGGCATTGGTCCGATGAATTTAGGATTGAGTGCACTTGCGCATCCGACAGATTTAAAGACGTTATTTTTTGACGAAAGCGAACAATTTTCCTGGCATCCCGGCATGATGATTCAGGACTCGATGATGCAGACGAGCTTCATCTCCGATCTCGTCACACTCGCCGATCCGACAAGTTCGTTTTCCTACCTCAATTACTTACGATCGATTCACCGTCTCCACACGTTTTACTTCTATGAAAAACTTCTGATCTCAAGACAAGGTTACAACGATTACTTACGCTGGGTCGCGACACAACTTGAAGATCTCCGCTTTTCGACGCGCGTCATCGACGTGCAAGACACCGGTGATAGTTTTGAAGTCCTCGTCGAAGATGTCTCGACCGGTAAACGCGAAACGTTCGAAGCACGAAACGTCGTCATCGGCACTGGGTCAAAACCCGCCATCCCGGATACGTTTGACGAACGCGTCATCCACAATACGCAATATGTCATGAACAAGGCAGATTTACTTCAGCGCAACAAAATCAGCATCGTCGGCTCCGGTCAAAGTGCCGCCGAGATTTTCCTTGATCTCTTGACGACGCCTGCTCCAGAGCGTCCTGAACTCGAGTGGATCGCGCGTTCGACACTGTTTGAGACACTTGAGACCGGCAAACTCGGAGAAGAAATTTTTTCACCGAGCTACGTCACGTACTTCAACCAACTTCCACTCGAAGTACGACAAGAGTCGGTCAAGAAGTTTGCTCGCTCTCAGAACGGTATCAGTCCGGAGACGCTTCAATCAATCTACGCCCATCTCTATGATTTGACGGAAGAGGAACAACGACAGGTCGCGATCCGCGCAAATCTCGAAGTAAAAGAGATTACGTATGATGAGCGGTTCACGATTGCGATGCAACATCAAGAACTTGAGGACGAGCGCTCGTCTGAAACAGATGCCGTCATTGCGGCAACTGGTTTTTCGCCATCCCTTCCGAGCTTCATCGACCGACTTGATATCGTGTTCGAAGCACCGAATGCCTGGAAAGTCGATGCCGACTACCAAATCGTGCGTTCGGTCGAGACAGCCCATCATCTGTATGCAACCGCTAATTTAGAATTATCACACGGTCCGGCTGCGGATAATCTTGGTATGTCCGTCTCGCGGAACCAGTTGATCTTAAATGCGGTCGCTGGTACGGAACTGTATCCGGTCGAGCGACATGCGACGTTTACGACGTTCGATTAAGTCACTAAACCAAACGAACGAGGAATGGCGCGCGCCACTCCTCGTTCGTTTTTCGTTTTACGGTTTTTTCGTCAACTCTAATGCAGCCAGCAATAACAACGTGGCTTGAACGCGTGTCACACCTGTTTTAGCGAGCAACAAATGAAAGGCAATCAACCAGTTGACCTCGTCTGAAAATCGATTCCGTGCCCGCTCCCGGTCGACGATCCGGGTCACGTAAATCCAGTCGACACGTTCCACCGAAGGTAACAACGCAAGAATCGGCATTAAACGATCCCAGATGATGATTTCTCTTCGCTCTAACAGTTCCCGCCACGCAATGATTCGTTCCTGTTGCGCTGAAGGATCTGGATGCGCCGCTAAGATTTGCGCCGTAATGACACGTTCACTCGTCCGTTCCATATATTGCGCGAGCCATTCTTCCGATGTATCGACACACTCTAAAAATTCCTCTGGTAATGGCTGCTGTTCAAGCAAGGTCGATGTCACGACGTACTGTTTCGCGGCATTCAAATGAGGTCGTGTCGCATGTAATCGTTCCATATAAGGGAACGCATCAATTCCTTGTCGACGGTTCAGCACTTCGTTGAGTGCAAAAAATGGGCGAACTCCTTTATCACGAATCAAGCGATGTTTAATCTTCTTTTCCGCAACGATGATTTCTTCGATGAGAACATCGGGATCTGTGCTATTCAATTGAACATGGGCAACAAGCAACGGTGTATAACGACTCCGAAGTGCTGAAAAACGCGACGTCTTATGTTTGATCGTCCGCATCAGCCGTTCGTAGACAGTTTGTTCAAAAACGGTATCATGAATCGTGTAGGACAGTGCAAAAAAACGATGGAAATCATGTGACGATTCCTCCCGCAAGACGGGATAACTCTCATCATAATTCTCACAGAATTGACCGTACATCCTTCCACCTCGCCTTCTTTTCTATAAATCGTTTTCCCTAAAATTGGCTTGTACAACCTTATTTTTAGACGAACAAAAAAAGGCGACAGAACATGTCCGTCGCCTCTCATTCTTTCAATTCGATTCAAACTCGTTGTCTCTCTAACAGACGGGAGAAGTAACCACCTTGATCCATTAGTTCATCATGCGAGCCTTCTTCGACGATGCCGTCCTTCGTGACGACAAAAATCTTATCGGCATTTCGAATCGTTGCTAAACGGTGGGCGATAACGAGCGTCGTCCGGTTCTCAGACAGTTCGGCAAGCGATTCTTGAATCAGTGCTTCCGTTTCCGTATCAAGCGCAGACGTCGCTTCATCAAGAATCAGAATCGGCGGGTTCTTAAGGAACATCCGCGCAATCGCGAGTCGTTGCTTTTGTCCACCCGACAATTTGAGTCCCCGTTCGCCGATTTGTGTCGCATACCCATCAGGTAGATCCGCGATCATCGGGCCGAGATGGGCACGTTCTGCCGCTTGCACGATGTCTTCGTGCGTCGCATTCAGATCACCGTAGGCGATGTTTTCAGCGATCGTTCCTGAGAACAAAAAGACATCCTGCTGAACGATCCCGATTTGTTGTCTCAGAGACTCCTTCGTCATCTGCCGGATATCGATTCCGTCAATCGTGATTGCGCCATCCAGAACATCGTAAAAACGTGGAATCAACGAACAGATCGTCGTCTTCCCTGCTCCCGATGTTCCGACGAACGCGACGGTCTGACCCGGTACGACTGTCAGATTGATATTCTCTAGAATGAGACGATCGGCTTCATAACCGAACGCGACATCCTTGAATGTGATGCCACCGTTCAACCGATCAACGACGAGTGCGTCTGACGCATCTGGAATCGATGCATCCTCATCAATCATCGAGAGGAAACGTTTGAAGCCAGCCATCCCTTTTGGATACATCTCAAGTAATGCGGTGATTTTGTCGATCGGCTTCAGCAAGATGTTCATATAAAGAATGAATCCAACGAGCTCTCCGGCCGTTAAAGTGCCACGATACGTCAAGTAGGCACCGACGACTAAGACGGCAAGCGTCATCAAACGGGTCGTCAAGTAAATGCCGGATAGACTCTTACTCATGACCTTGTAGGCATTGATTTTCGACTGCCGGAACGTCGCGTTGTCTTTTTCAAAACGCTCGATTTCGTAAGCTTCGTTCGTGAATGACTGAACGACACGGACACCAGAGACACTGTCCTCGACACGTGAATTGACTTCCGCGATGTTACCATACATCTGGTCCCACGATTTATTCATCCGAACGTTCGCATAGCTGATCAGCCAGATCAGGAATGGTACGGCGATGATTGTCACGAGTGCAAGTGGCACATTGATTGTCAACATGATCGAGAACGCACCAAGCAACGTCATGACGGCAATAAAGGCATCTTCCGGACCGTGATGGGCAAGTTCCCCGATATCAAACAAATCGTTCGTGATCCGACTCATGATATGCCCCGTCTTCGTATTGTCGAAGAAACGGAACGACTGTTTCTGCACATGACTAAACAATTGGCGACGCATATCGGTCTCGATATTAATCCCAAGCTTATGTCCGAAATAATTGACGACGAACTGCATCAACGTACTGATGATGTAGAGTGCTAATAGTCCGACGCTGACGAGGATGATCCAGTTCATCTCACCGTTTGGCAACAAGGAGTCGATGAACCACTGGACAGCGAGTGGAAAAGCAAGTTCTAAAACCCCGACGAATAAGGCAGATATGAAATCGAGCCAGAATAATCGTTTGTGCGGGATATAATACTGATAAAAACGGCGTAACATGTGTAGCCTCCTTCCGAGTACTTCTAGTGTACTTGAACTTTTTTGAAAATACTCATTCTACCTATTCGTTTTTTGAAAAACGGTATTACAGTTTTCCAGACAAAAATTATATTTTTAAATTAGGGAAATCAGCGCTTTTTATGACAAAATGGTAACAACGATTTTACCTATCTATTGGAAGGAGCTATGTCACGTGAAAAAGACTGTTCTCGCCCTCACGACGCTCGCTTTGATCGGTACCACGGTTCCGGTTTCAGCCGCGTCAACGACACTGACTTTGACGGATAACGTCAACATTCGCACGGCTGCCTCGACTTCCGCGAAGGTCATCACGACGCTAAAAAAAGGTACGAAGCTGACAGCTGTCAAGAAAGTCAACAGCTGGTATGAAATCCGCTATCAGTCGAAACCAGCCTTCATCACTTCAGCATATGTCAAAGCGACGACGGAAAAGGCTCCAACAACTACGACTTACATAACGAATACCGATGCCGTCAATATTCGCCAAAAAGCAACGACAAGTTCGAAATCACTCGGAAAACTAGCAAAGAATACAATCTTATCTGTTAAGAAAAAAACAGGAGATTGGTACCAAATCACGTATAAAAAGCAAACAGCCTATGTCCATGCGACGTTAGTCAGCAAAAAGACGTCGAACGTCACGACGGATTCAAAACCACCCGCGACGACTCCCGTCAAAAAAGTCGTTAAAGCGGTTGATCGCTCGAAAGTCTACACGGTCAATGCGAAGGAAGGCTTGAACGCACGGACTGCTGCAGCGACGAACGCAAAAATCTACAAGACATTACCGCATCAGACGGTTCTCGATGTCACAGGTGCCGTTGATTCGTGGTACCAAGTCAAGCTTGACGGAAAAGAAGCATATGTCGCTTCGACCTATGTCAAAGCTTCAACAAAAGCATCACCACCAACAACACCAACGACTCCCGGAGTCTCTTTGACGCCGGTTGATGCCTCGAAGACGTATCGCGTCAATGCCCCAACCGGACTGAACGTCCGTACGTTGCCTTCGACGTCGTCTAAAGTCTTCACACAAGTCGGACACGGTTCGACAGTCAATGTCACGGGTGAAACGACAGGAAAAGATAGCGGCTGGTACCAGATCAAGATTGGAACAGGTCTCTACTATGTTGCGAAGAGTTACATCACGACGGGATCCGTCACGACGACGCCTCCGGTCACTCCAACGACACCTCCTGTGACGACCGTTCCTGGTTCAACATTGATGGAACGTGCGATCTCGATTGGTCAACAATATCTCGGTACACCATACGTCTGGGGATCAAGCAGCCCCGTTAATGGTGGATTCGACTGCTCTGGATTCGTTAACTACACGTTGAATGCCGCTGGCTATGCAGTCGGACGAACGAACGTCAACGGCTACTGGAACGATGATCGGTATCTCGGAGCGAAGTTATCAAAATTACGTCAACCGAAGCGTGGCGATATCATCTTCTTTGAAAACACATATGCCGCTGGTCCAACGCATATCGGGATCATGCTGAACAACGATCAGTTCATCCATGCCAACACACCGGCACTCGGCATCAGCCGTGTATCGGAACGCTACTGGACGCAAAAACTATTAGGCTTTAAATCACTTTAAACTTTTCTTATCCACCCCTCGGGGTGGATATTTTTTTGTCTGACCACCCTTCTTTGGGATATACTGGATATGGAAAGGATGTGTCTGCATGTCTTATAAAACACTGTATGTCCGTTTACTCTTTCTTGCCTTATTGATTTTTGGTGGCTCGATGCTCTTGCATTATATCCAGACGGGAGACGTCTATATCGGTCACTTGATCGTTTCCATCCTTGCATGCGTCTTATTGATTTTCAGAAGAACGACATCCTCACACGAACAGGGCTGACTCAAAAAAAGAATGACGCGTCTTTTCACGCCCTTTCCTCAGGCGAGACACAAGCCAGTTTTCCTGCTTTATTGATGAAGCAGGAAAGCGGGTCTTGTTCGTCTCTGACAACGCATAAATGCGTTTTTCCTGTAGGAGTAGCGTGTGACGCGTCATTCTTTTTATTACGAGGTAAGGGGGACGGATTGATGATCTGTTCCCCTTATCTTTGTAGAGACTGACTTTTGAGTCAGCCTCGTTTTTTTGTCATTGAACCTTAACCAATGCTTGTATCTCTCGCTCAAGATCGCCTTTGAGGCGTTCGCTTTGAAGATCATCCTTCAATCGAATGACATCCTCCAGCCGTTCCTGACCAATCCCTCGTTGCATCGCTAGTACGAGCGTCTGTAACATCATCGCTTGGTCAAATCCACTCGCGGCAAGCCACGCATCTTGCATCTCCCATATCTTATCGACGCTCTGCTGAAGCGTCTGATTCGGTAATTCGATGCCGTTCACAAGGAGGTGGACTTCGAGTTGTCCGATGTAATGTTTCGCGTCGTCGATCGCCACAGTGACGAGTTTTTCCCATGCCATCTGCATGCCGTCCGTATCGTTTTCAAAAATCGCGATGAGTCCTTTCGTCAAATCGACTTCGATTCGTCCGACGGCAGTCGTTTCACTAAATGCAAAAAACTGCTCCAATCGATCAAACTCTTGCCGTGATTGTTCGATTTCCCCTTCTAGATATAAAAACAATCCGAGGAAACGTTGAAACGAAATGACATGATAATAGACATCTTGCTCCCGCATATACTGAACTCCTTCACGCAATAAGGCGATTGCTTCTGTATAGTGATCATCGAACAAACTTGCTCGAAGTGCACGCAAGATTTGGAAATTTAAATAGGTTTTTGGCGCAAGTGGAATCTCACGTGGTACATCCATTGCTTCGATCAGCTCGTACGCTTCCTTCGTCCGTTTAAGATTGAACAAAAAATAGACTGTCGAGATCTGAACGAGCAACTGCTCATCTTGGCGACCGAGCTGTTGAAAAATTCGCTCTGCTTTCTCGTAATAAATCAAACCAAGCTCCGGGTTAGACGCTCGGAGGGCATCGCCGTATTTATGGTAGACCTGCCCCTGCCAATAGGAAGTCGTTTCCGGAACCAAGTAAGGTTCTAGAAGTTCCTGAATTTTTTCGTCTGAAAAATATGGGGTACGCCGTGAACGGATTGTTTCGATGAGTTCCCGCATCTGAACATCCCGCGGATCGAGCATTAATTCTTCGACTGTCACCTGTAATCGCCTAGCAATCGCCTGTAGTGCGGGCACTGACGGTGTCGCTTTCCCGTTCTCGACCATACTGAGCATCGACTTCGTGATGATACCGGTCGCAACATCCGTTTGCGTCATTTTTTTCTGTTTTCGGATCTGTTTGATACGTTCCCCTAGCACACTGGTCACTCCTTTTATCATAAAAGTTAAATTATATTGAACTTTATCTTTACATTTTTCTTCCACTCCTTTATTCTACACTAAAGTTCAATAAAATTTAACTCTAAAGGAGTGAACATGATGTCATTTAATTTAAAGCGTGTTTTATTCGGAAAGTTTTGTTCGTTGTTCGCAGCTAGTCTCTTTACGTTCGTCGCCGGACTGACCGTCTTACGGGAAACATCGTCTGGTTTTCAGTTTGCGCTCGTCCTGCTTGCAGGATCAGTGCCACGGATTTTGCTCTCACCGGTCGCTGGTGTCCTCGCCGATCGTTGGAACCGGAAACGAATCATCGTCATGACCGAAAGCTTAAGTGCACTCGTCTTGTTTGGACTTTTGCTCTATTCGCTACAAGCCCCTCTACA
Source organism: Exiguobacterium acetylicum (assembly GCF_019890935.1). Classification (NCBI taxonomy): domain Bacteria; kingdom Bacillati; phylum Bacillota; class Bacilli; order Caryophanales; genus Exiguobacterium; species Exiguobacterium acetylicum. The sequence goes on along the minus strand of NZ_CP082333.1, from coordinate 1,124,973 downwards.
TACCGTTCATTACATCGTCGCGAGTGTCCTCTTGACGAGCCTGTCGACGTTCCTGTCCGTCACCTTATCAAGCTCGTTACCGCGACTTGTAGCAGAAGAGGAGTTACAACGCGGGAACGCGCTCTTCTCAACGATTCAATCGACCTCAACGATCACTGCGCCACTCGTTGCGGGATTGCTTATCGCCGCTGTCTCCATCACGCAATTCTTGGTTTTACCGTTTCTCTTGTTTGCTTCTGCTGCCTGGTGGAATAGCCGCCTCCGCTTTCTTGCAGTGGATACTTCTCCTCTGGCTACTACCGATACGCCGTCTTTCGTCTCGGAGTTTAAAGAAGGCTACCGCTATCTGTTCCGTCAACCGGTCTTGACGACACTCGTCCTGATGGCGATCGTCCTGAACTTCTTTTTTGTCGCTTTCGAAATCTTGTTACCAATCATTTTGCTCGATCGACTGCAATTCACACCATTTCGGTTTGGACTGGTCGAGTCCGCACTAGGTGCCGGTCTTCTTGTCGCTTCGTTGCTTCTTGCCTTACCTCGCTTTACGGTGAAACGTCCGTTACGCACGATATTCGAGTCGCTCTTTTTAATCGCCTCTTGTTACGCACTTCCTGCACTTGCCCTACTCGGCTACGTTCCATCTGCTCTACTACTACCTTTTTTCATGATTCTATTGTTCATCGACGGCATGCTCGTCTTACGGATGAACATTCCACTACAGCTCATCGTTCAAAAACAGACCGATCCGGCTTACCTCGGACGTGTCATCGGTGTGCTGGAATCGATCGCGATGGCGATGATGCCGATTGGTACCTTATTGTTTGGTTTACTCAGTGATCATGTATCTATCATCGTACTACTTGGAGTCGGTACAGTCGGCTTATTCGGTGCTGCATCATTCGGATTCCTTCGCCTTCGTAAAGACATCTTATCCGAGAGCATTCCTGTAGCAGACGCAAAAAACACGTCCTCCCTCACTTCGTGAGAAAGGACGTGCGTATCGGTCAGACCGTCGCTTTGACGGCATCCATGATTAATTTTAATGATTGTTGTTTTGCTTCCTTGTCAGCGATCATCGAAGCGATCATTACTTCGTCTGTGCCGTAGGAATCAGCGAGCTCTTGCAATTGTTTGGCAACGGATTCCGGGTTACCAACGATCATCCGCTTCCGGTTTTCAGCGATCCGGAATTGGTCTTGGAACGTATACTTATACGCTGCTGCCTCTTCTGGAGTTGGCGTTCCTGTCGACGAGACCCCTTTTTCCAGTAAGAGTAGTGACAGATCCAGGCTTGAAGCTAACCGTTCTGCTTCTTCCGTCGTTTCAGCACACGTCACGAAAATCGAGACGAGCGTTTGTGGTGTCTCATTGAATGACGTCGCCATGAAGTTATGACGATAGTAGTCCATCACTTCTTGTCCACCTTGTCCATTGATGAAGTGAGCAAAGGCAAAGCCGAATCCGCGTTGCGCGGCGTTCAAGGCACTACCACCACTTGATCCAAGCAACCAGCCTTCTGGTGTCGTATCGACTTCTGGTGTTGCGACGAGCCCCGCGAACCGGTGTCCGGCAGGTGCCCCGTCTTTCAAGTAATCGACGAGATCATCGAGTTGTTCGCCGTAATCGGCTCCACCAAAACGTGGCGACGATCCTTCTTGCAACGCACGTGTCGCAAGCGGCATACCGCCCGGTGCCCGACCGAGTCCAAGGTCAATCCGGTTCGGTGCAAGACCTTCAAGGACACGGAAGTTCTCTGCGACTTTATAGGCACTGTAATGCGGCAACATGACACCGCCTGAACCGAGACGAATCTGTTTCGTCACAGCCGCCATGTAAGCAATCAAGACTTCCGGGCTTGAACCAGCCAGTGTTTTCGCGAAGTGGTGCTCGGATACCCACAGGCGATGGTAGCCGAGTTCGTCCGCGATTTTTGCGAGCTCGACTGTTTCGTGTAAGGCATCAGATGGGGATTGTCCTTTAGAGACCGGGGATTGGTCTAAAATACTAAGTTTCATGTATGTCTCTCCTTTTTCTTTCGAATGCGTACCTACACTGTACGCCTCCTCGTTGTACGGTGCAACGAAACTGCTTCTTTCCGTCATGGGGACGTTTTCATTTTGAAATTCAGGGAACAATGCCTAAGTGAGCATAAAAATCTAACGAATGAGGTGGAGTCACATGTCAACCCATACTACGAATCAAGAAGCAGTCGAAACGGTCAAGAAACTGATTGATAAAATCGAAACAGCGATGCTGACAACGGTTTCAGCAGAAGGACTCGTATCGCGTCCAATGCAGACACAGGATATCGAATTTGATGGCGACCTCTGGTTCCTCACTTCAAAAGAAACAGACAAGTACCAAGAACTACTTAAGAATCCGAGTGTCAACGTCGCGTACGTCGACAAATCATACGTCTCGATTCGTGGGACAGCAGAACTCGTCGAAGACATCGAACGAAAGAAAGAGCTTTGGAGTCCACGCTATGAAGCATATCTTGGAACGACATACGAAGATCCGAAAGTTGTCTTAATCAAGGTCAACACGGAAGCTGCTGAATACTGGGAAACGGGAAACACGACGAAGTCCGTCAAACAAGTATTGAAGAAAGTCGTCGGCAAAGACGATGAGAACGAAATCAATAAAACAGTCGACTTGTCTTGACGAGTTAAACCCGCGCTACTTGCGTGGGTTTTTTCATGTGAAGATAGTCGTTTTTCTCAAAATGATGTAACATAATAAAATGAACTAATACGTAACTTAACTAAAAGGAGTACAATCATGGGAGAATTTTTTACATTATTACGCCGGGGAAACCGGTCGGCGCTGACGGCAGGCATCGTTAACTCCGTCATCGCCATCATCAAGGCAATTGCCTACGTCCTGACGGGAAATGTCGCGATGTTCGCGGAGATGATGCATACGCTCGGGGACGCTGCCAACCAATTTTTCGTCTTCATCGGTTCTGCCCTCAGTAAAAAGGCACCGACGAAACGATTCCCGAACGGCTTCGGTCGTCTCGTCAATCTCGTCTTGCTGGGCGCCATCCTCTTCGTCGGCATCATGGCGTACGAGACGATTCATGAAGGGATCGCCCACATCATCGAACCGACGGAATCAACTGGCTTTTGGATCACCTTATCCGTTTTATTCGCAGGTGTCGTTTTGGAGAGTGGCGTTTTCGTGAAAGCGATGCAAGAGATCGCACACGATGCGAAGTTAGACTCGAAAGGACCACGCTTGATTCTTGACAGCTTCCGCTCACTCAAGCAAGCAAAACCCGCAACTCGCCTTGTGTTTCTGGAAGATTTGGTCGCAACGGCTGGTGGCGTCGTCGCGATGATCGCCGTCATCATCTCGCATGTGACACCGTTCCATCAAGCAGAAGGAATTGCTTCGATCCTAATCGGACTGATGATGTTTTACGTCGTCGGAAATGTCTTCCTGCAAAACGCAGCTGGTGCACTGGGTGAAGCCGATGAGACGATGGCAGCACGTCTCGGCGGACTGATCATGAAGGACCCTGACGTCAAGGACATCAGTAAGCTCGAAGTCATTAAGGAAGGCGATCATTTCCACGTCGAAGTCGAGATTGAAGTCGATCCGGCGTTGACGATCGCACAAGCGGACGACATCAAGGACCGTCTCGAACTCCAGATTCGCCTGCAGCAAGGCATCATCGATGTGACGATCGGCTTTGATGAAGACGATAAGATTCAACAGTATGTCGTCGCTTCTGACGAGTCATGACACCGTTCACGCAAGATGTCCTGACCATCATCCGTTCGATTCCTGCTGGTCGGGTCATGACGTACGGGCAGGTCGCTCGACTCGCCGGTCATCCGCGTAGCGCCCGACAAGTAGCGCGGATTCTTCACAGTATGAGTAAGACGGAACGTCTACCATGGCACCGCGTGCTTGCTGCTGGTGGAAAACTATCGCTTGAAGGCGATGAACAGCGACTGGCGCTTGAAGCAGAAGGGGTCGAGTTCCTCACCGCCCGTCAACTCGATTTATCGCGTTATCAAGTCAAAAGTGAATAGATACAACAAGAGAGGGATGACCGGTTCGCAGACCAGTCATCCCTCTCTTTTTATCGTCATGAATCAAGCCTTCGACGTACTCGAAGCTACAGCGATTTGTCGACGTACTTCTGCTTCCAGTTGTGGTTCTGGTGGTTGCCAGCCTTCCGGTTTCATGACCTTTTGGTCCGATTCCCGGAAGATTGGTTTTCCGTCCGGTCCAAGCTTCGCCATGTTCGCACGCTGGACGATCTCAAACAATGGAGCCGGATCAAGCCCAATCTCAACGAAGCTTCCCATGATGAAGTAGAGAGCGTCCGTCAAGGCATCCCCTTGTCCGACGAGCCGTTCGACATCTGTTTCGGGTTGTTTCATCTGGAGCGATTTTTCGACCGCTGTATCAAGTCCTGACTTGAAACGTTCGATTGCTTCGAGAAATTCCGCTTCACTCGTCGCTGATTGATGCAGAAACTCAACGACCGCTTCTTCCGCCGTCCAGGTCGAGCGTTTGATTCCACGATCGACCGTCATAGGTGTTGGCGTCGTTGCACCAGGGTGTGAAAACACACGGTGGAATTCCTTTACGTCTTGATAATAATTTGTCATAACCGATCATCCCCTTTTACCGAATGTCTCCATTCTAACAGGTTCAGAACCGGAGTTCGACTCATTGATGAACGACGTCGAGTAAGGCCATCCCACGCGTGATCAATTCATTTCGCTGCTCAGACGTCGCTTTTAAGCGCTCGAGATCTGCAATCAGACGTGGTTGATCGACTTCATCCGCTAACTCGAGTAATTCAAGACGGAGTAACCAAGCGTCCGGTAACTGGACGAGTGTCTGGTCGATCAGTTGCGGTAACCGTTCCCGACCGGCACGTCCTTCACGAATCTCGCGGACGACTTCGAAGATCGGATCAGCCGCTGTCAACGGACGTTCGATTCGTTCGAACTCGACCGTTTCCGGAATCGGCTTCAGTGCTTCAACTTCCGTTCCCGGGAATGCTGACGTGATGTCACCGACGATCAATTCCATCCGCTCCATCGTCATCGTTTTCCCGTCGTTTGCAAGCGTCGCTGCTTCTAAGACGACGAGTGCCCGGTTTCCATTGACGTTTTGAATCGCTGTGATCTCCCCTGTGACGTGAACATTTCCTTCCGCCCAGTCGAGACGTTCACCGACTTTGACTTGCATCAATACTTCGTTCAATTCCTTACCGTGAAGGAGTGTAAAGCCTTCTGGATGATCTGCCAGTCCTTGACCTGTCAACACTTCACCGTTCGCAGCAAGCGCTGTTGGACCTGTTAGTTTGACGAGATGCAGCGAATCGTGAATCTCTTGCGTTTCAGGAACACCGACGAGCGAGAGACCACTGTCGAAAACGAGCGTCGATAGGTTACCTGATTCGACCGCTTTCGTCAGACCGTGGATACCACCGCGGATGTACGACATCGACTGTGCGAATTCTTCGAGAGCATCGCGGAGCTGTTCGAACGATTCACAAACGAAGAGTTCTTTTTGCATGCTCGTCACGTCATGTTTCGTCGCAAGTGCCTTCTCGAGTGAGAATGGATGTTTAACGACCGCGTCCGTCAAACAGTGGCGACTTTCACCGACGGATGATAGAAGACCTGCCCCGTAGATTTGTGGGTTGTCGATATCACCAATCAGACCGAATTCAACCGTCCACCAGAACAGACGTGAGATTTCGTTCGCTTCCGAAATCCCTTTGACGTGTGTCCGTGTCTCCGCGAGTTCAACTTCAGCTTGCTCGATGTCGGCTGGCGTCGAGAACGGGCTCTCTTTGACGATCGTCAATTTCTTTAGTGCCTTGAATACATCATGCTCGGCTTTATGGTTAAAGGCATGTGCCCCGATCTCACCGAAGCGTCGAACGAATTCCGCGTAGACCGGATTCATCAAGATTGGCGCGTGCCCCGCTGCTTCATGCAAGATATCTGGCGCTGGTGTGTAAAGAATGTTATCGACCTTCCGGATGTCAGTCGCGATCGGCAAGAGACCGTGCCCTTGGAAATCGAAGAAGGCGACGCCAGGAATGAGACCATCAACAGCGACTGTTCCCCAGCCTCCACGGCTTAGGTTCGCTGTCATCTCACGCACGTCCGGAATCCGTTCCGGGCTGATACCCGATGCAGCAAGCCCTTCGAGGTATGCCGGATGTGCTGTATCTTGTAACGTATTTAAATTCAGTCGCATGACGTATCTCCAAACGGCATGATCCGTTGGTGTGTAGTCTTCGTAGTGCTGTGGTGCGACGTGTGGACGTAAATGACTTGGAATGATTGGTGTAGACATATGAGTTCCCCCTTGAATGAATGTGAGATAACAAAAAAGCCCCTGCCGAACATATTGTTCGACAGGGGCGACGAAAGCCGCGGTACCACCCTGATTACCCAGTCATCGACTGAGTCACTTATGATTGGGATAACGGTGTGCTCCGCTCGCTTACGCAAGAAGCTCAGAAACTGTAATTCAACACCATCTGTGTACACGTTCGCAGCGCCACGTGCTCTCTGAAACAGGGAAATGGTCTTTACTTCGGTTTCATCATCGCTTAATCTTTCGTTCTGTTATGCTGTTATACTGTTATGCTTTTAGCAAGTAAAGTATCGTTAAGGAGGACTATACGCTTACTTTTTACTTTCGTCAATGGCTTTTTTACGTTTAAATCGATTAAATGTTTTATCACGGACTGATTTTTGTTCGATCGTCAGTGAGGTGATGTGACGACGAAGCGCACCATTGAGCCGTTTTTCGAATGCTTCAAGCTCTTGGATCCACTCGTTCATCGAAACGACGATCGGTAAGATTTCCATGATGACTTCTTCCTCGAGTTCGTCGCGGTCAAGGAAAGAGTGCTTAACGAAGGCGATGTTCTCTTTGACGAGATCCTCCATCGCAAGTGGTTCTTCCGTCAACAAGAGATCATATGTCAGTAAGACCTTCTCTTGTCGCTGGGCGATATGCATCAAGTGATAAAACAATTCACTTCTAAGATCGTCCGCGATCGAATCAAGGGCCTTCTCTCGCTCTCTGAAGCGCTCTGCTGTCGCAACACCACGTTCGAGGCACGATTGCATATGTTTGAGAATCAACAGGTTCCGTAAGAGCGAGGCGTGCTTCTGACGCGTTCCTCGAATCTCTTCCTTGTGTAGGTTGAACAGATTTTGTGTCTCAAGGATCGAATTTGACATTTTATCGATTGCCGCCCGATACGGGGCGACCTTGCCTTCAAAGGCAATCGCTCGCGTGACGACGAGCAACTTCTCGAAGAGTTTCGTCGCTTTCTGGTAATAGACATTGCCGTAGCGCGGCGGGAAGATCAACGCATTGATGCCGAGCGCACAGCCGATCCCGAGCATGACGAGCAAGTAACGGATCAAGACGACTTGCCAAAGTGGTTCCGTTGCTGTCGCCACACTTTCGAGAATGACGATGATCATCAAGACGACGTGTGGAATCGTCCGCCCGAAACCAAAGGCTAGCAAAATCGAGATTGCTGCCATGATGACGATTCCGATCGCGAGCGGATTAGCTGGATTATCCCCTAAAATCCAAAGTGCAAGTAACGTCAAAAAGGCACCAATCAAGTTGGCCTCTGCTTCCTCGAGAAATTGTTTCCATGTCTGATAGACCGAAGGCAGGAGTGTCGTCGCTGCCGAGATTGCAGGCAGGATCGGGCTGAGGTTGAACAGATTACTGATCAACAGCGCCAAGATGACCGCAAGACCTGTCTTGATGGTCCGTGGTCCGATTTGTAAGGATTGTCCACCCATGTCCATCCCTCCTTCTTATTCAGTATGCCCTCTATTCTTCACCGTTAGCCGTCAAAATTCAACAAAAAATCCCCTCCGCTTGAAAACGGAGAGGATTTAGATGAATTATGATGCTTTCGTACCTGTTCCTTCTGTCATTTCTGCTTTCGCGACCGATTGGTCAACGAGCGGTTTTTTGAGGAAGGATAGGATTGCCGCACCGACGAGTGAACCGATGAGGATCGCACCCGCGTAACCGACGATCGCCATGACCGTACCTGATGGACCATCAAGTAACGGGAAGACGAAGATACCGCCGTGTGGTGCCGGGAGCAAGACGCCGAAGACGATCGTCAACGCACCAGCGATCGCTGAACCAATGACACTTGACGGAATGACGCGGAGTGGATCGGCTGCTGCGAACGGAATCGCACCTTCTGTGACGAACGATGCACCCATTGCGTAAGCAGCGATACCTGCTTCACGTTCTTGCGGTGTGAATTTCTTACGTGCGAACAATGTTGATGAGAAAGCCACGATGAGTGGTGGAACCATCCCACCTGCCATGACGGCTGCCATGACTTCCGTGTTACCTGCTGTAAGAGCAGCTGTACCGAAAACATATGCTGTTTTGTTGATTGGACCACCCATGTCGATTGCCATCATACCTGCGACGAGCATACCGAGGAGGATTGCGTTCCCACCGCTGAGCCCGTTCAATGAATCCGTGAGCCATTTCATGAATTGTGCAATCGGCTCATTGATGACGAGTAACATGATCATCCCTGTGATGAATGAACCAAACAATGGATAAAGCAAGACTGGTTTGATTCCTTCAAGTGCTGCCGGAAGACCTTTGAAGACTTTGACGAGCAGAAGAACGACGTAACCAGCAAGGAAACCGGCAATCAATCCGCCGAGGAAACCAGCGCTACCGTTGCTTGCAAGGAAACCAGCGATCAGACCAGGAGCAAGACCTGGTTTATCAGCGATCGACATCGCGATGAATCCAGCGAGGATCGGAATCAAGAGACCGAATGCGGCTTTCCCGATCGTCATCAATTGTGCAGCGAATTCATTGTAAGATGGATCATCCGGGTTCGCAGAGTTGATCCCCCAGAAGAAGCTGATTGCGATCAAGAGACCACCAGCGACGACGAGTGGTAACATCGCAGATACCCCACTCATCAAGTGTTTGTAGAATCCACCACGAGCTGGTTTTGAACTTTCGCTTGAACCGCTTGCTTTGTAAACAGGTGCGTCCTGTTTGACGGCACGGTTGATTAATTCTTGTGGTTTACGAATTCCTTGTGCGACCGGTACTTCGACGACGTGTTTGCCGTTGAAACGATCCATCTCAACCGCTTTATCCGCTGCGACGATGATCGCTGTCGCATCGTTGATGTCTTGTTGTGTCAAACCATTCTTGACGCCTGTCGATCCGTTCGTCTCGACTTTGATGCGGACACCCATCTCTTCTGCTTTTTGACGAAGGGCATCAGCTGCCATATACGTGTGTGCAATCCCTGTCGGACAAGCTGTGACAGCAAGGATATACGGTGCGTCTTGGTCGACGTTGTCGCTTGAGACGTCAACTGGACCTTCTTCTTCGCGTTCCTTCGCTTCGATTGCTGCGATGACTTCGTCTTTCGTTTTAGCCGCAAGAATCGTATCGCGGAAGTTCATATCCATCAGATAAACGGATAGTTTCGAAAGTGTTTCAAGGTGCGCATTATCTGCGTTCTCACCCGCAGCGATCATGAAGAACAACCGACTTGGTTGACCGTCGAGTGCTTCGTAGTCAACACCTGCCGAACGACCAAAAGCGATCGCTGGTGTTTTGACTGCTGCTGTTTTTGCGTGCGGGATGGCAATGCCTTCCCCTAAACCTGTCGTGCTTTGCGCTTCCCGTGCGAGAATCGCTTCTTTATATGCCGAGCGATCGTTCAGTTTTCCTGCCCGATCGAGGACGTTGACGAGTTCGTCGATGACAGCGGCTTTAGATGACGCTTGTAAATCGAGCTGAATCGTATCACGTGTCAAGAGATCAGTAATTTTCATGAGTAGTCACACTCCTTTTAGGATTGAATGAGTTCAACGACGTTGACGTCTTTGATGAGACGATCGATATCTTCCTTCGTACAAAGGCCAAAGGAATAAGCAGACGCGCTACCAGTCGTCACCGCATAGCGGAACGCTTCTTCTGGTGATTTACCGAGCGCGTGGCTGGCGACGAATCCAGCGACGAGTGAGTCTCCGGCACCGACGGAATTGACGAGCTTCCCTGCCGGTGTGTTTGCCGTATAGGCACCTTGACGATTGACGAGCAGTGCTCCGTCTCCTGCAAATGAGATGACAACGTTCTCGGCACCACGCTCGACGAGCTGCTGGGCGTATGGAACGGCCATCTCCTTCGACGTAATCTCGACGTCAAAGATTTCACCGAGTTCATGGTGATTCGGCTTGATTAAAAATGGACCGAGCGGTAAGACTTCAAGCATCGCTTCCTTCGTCGTATCGACAGCGAAGCGAACGTTCCGTTCATTCAGGATCGTCGCGATATGACGATAGAGATCATGCGGCAGACTGCTTGGGATACTACCTGCGAAGACGACGATGTCACCGGCTTGCATCGTCTTGAATCGGGATAATAAATGCTCCAGCTCTTCCGGTTGAATCTTCGGTCCCGCTGCATTCAGCTCGGATTCTTGATCAGCACGAATCTTTACGTTGATCCGCGTCTCATCTTGAATCGGTGTGAAGTCCGTCAACACGCCTCGTTTCTCGAGTTCAGTCCGAATGAATTGTCCGGTACTTCCTCCAAGGAATCCGAGTGCTTGTGTTTCCACCTCATAGTTTTTTAGGACGAGAGAGACGTTGATCCCTTTCCCTCCGGCCACTTTTTCCGCCTGTTCGACACGATTGACTTGTCCTGCCTCAAATACCGGTAACGTGACATAATAGTCGATTGATGGGTTGAGTGTCAGTGTATAAATCATTTCGCGTTCACCACCTCTGTGTATTGACTGTATTTCGCTTCTTGCTCACTGGATGTCGTCGTGATGATCGTCGCCGCTTGCAAGGACGCCACCCGACTGAAACTGATTGCATCCAGCTTCGTCTCATCGACGAGTACATACGATTGTTTTGCTAATTCGATCGCTGTCTTCTTTACGAGTGCCTCTTCCGGATCTGGTGTCGTGAATCCTTGTGCCGGATGAACTCCGTTCATCCCAAGGAACGCGACATCAAAATGGTAAATCAACATTCCTTCACGTGCGTTGTAACCGACGAGTGCCTGCGTTGAATGCTTGAGTTGCCCTCCGACGACGAACGTCGGGATACGGTGATAGAGTAACGTGTTCGCTAGAGGAAGACTGTTCGTTACGACCGTAATCGCCTTCTCTTCGAGATACGGAACGATGGCAAGCGTCGTCGTTCCAGCATCGAGATAGACATACATCCCGTCTTCAATCAGGTCGGCAGCCGCTCGCGCGATCCGTTCCTTCTCTTCGACGTGTTGATCACTCTTCTCGAAATAACTCGGTTCTTCAATTTGCAAATGGTTCGCTGTTGCTCCCCCGTGCACCCGACGCAGATGACCTGCTGTCTCAAGTTGTGATAAATCCCGACGAATCGTGGATTCACTCGCACCGGTTTGTTCGACGATCTTTTGCATTTTGACGACTTCTTCTCGGGCTAAAAGCTCGAGGATGAGTTGATGGCGTTTTTTGGTTAACATAAGGTTTCCCTCCGCATCTTTAATATAAAGCGTTTACATCTAAAAATCAATCAAAAACGTTCAAAAATTATATAAATTCTTTATAAAACGTTCAAAATACGACTTTTTTCGACATGAAACCGTTCTTATAGTTTCATTATACATCAAAAACGGTCATTTTATGACTGTTTTATTGTTTAGAATCAATCATTTTTTAAATTTTTGACGATTTTCACAAAATAAAAAACCACTTTCCGAAGCAATTTGGAAAGTGGTGAATGAAATTCAAGTATTTCAGTCAACTTCGTTCACTGGACTTCATTTTGCAAGCGACCGATTCCTTCAATCGATACTTCAACGACATCCCCTGTCTGAAGGTAGACCGGTGGTTTCATACCGTGCCCCACACCAGCCGGAGTGCCTGTCGCAATGATGTCACCTGCTTCAAGCGTCATCCCGCGTGACACTTCGACTAAAATCGTTACGACATCGCGCAACATCAAGGCGGTTGATCCCGATTGACGGAGTTCCCCGTTCACACGCGTCTCGACGAGGACGTCACGCGGATCAAAGCTGTCCGCTGAGACGATGACCGGTCCGAACGGACAGAACCCATCGAGTGATTTACCACGGAAGAACTGGACGTGTTCTTTTTGTAGATCCCGCGCTGTCACGTCGTTGACGATACTGTAGCCAAATACATGATCAAGTGCATTCTCAGGTGTCAGATCACGCCCCGTCGTACCGATGATGATGGCGAGTTCTCCTTCATAATCGAGTTGCTGCGTCAAATCCTCATGCCGCTCAATCGATTCGAACGGACCAACGATCGATGTCGGTGCTTTCGTGAACAAGACGAATTTCCCCGCTCCCGCCGTATCCATCTCCTTGATGTGATCGGCGTAGTTCTTGCCGACACAGATGACGTTTCGTGCCGGAACATACGGTGCCAGTTTTCGAACATCTCTTTTAAGTAGTGGCGCGATATCTAAATCAAGATCAACATCGAACTCACGTGAAATCACTTCAAACAATGAATCCGTATAGACTTGTGCCGTCACATCATATGTAGAGCCATCCCGTTCAACCCCGATCCCTACTTTTCCTTCTTGCTCAAATCGAAACCATTTCATCTTAACTGCCCCCTTTTGTTTTTAGTATAGCGAAACCAATCAATGGACGCACTTCTCATCGTCAATCAGAAGGAAACAAAAAAGTGGTCGACATAGTGTCGACCACTTCCTCATAGCTTCTTCCTGTTCCCTTATGCGATTCGCTGCGCTAATCGATCGACGAGCGCTTGCGACTCTTCATTCAATCCAACGAGTTCGACTTTTTTGCCAAGTCGTTCGTATTTCAAGACGACGTTTTCAATCGCTTCGATAGCAGAATCATCAAACAAGTGACACGCTGAGAAATCAAGCGTGATGACAGACGATGGATCAGCCTCGAGCTGGAACTGTTCTGCAAATGCCGTCGTCGATGCGAAGAACAACGGTCCACGAATCGTATAATGGACTCGATCTGTTTGCTCCTTGCGCTCGACTTGAATACGAGAAATTTTTGACGCGAATAATAACGCAGCAAGCAAGATCCCGACAAGAACACCCATTGATAAATCGTTCGTCAATACGGTGACGAGAACGGTTGCGAGCATGACAGCAGAATCACTCTTCGGTGACGTCTTGAGCATCTTGAATGAGCCCCAGTCAAACGTCGCATACGAGACGAAGAACATGACACCGACGAGTGCTCCCATCGGAATCGTCATCAATAGATCGTTCATCGTGAACATCAACAGCATTAAAAACACACCTGCTGTCAACGTCGACAATCGACCGCGTCCACCCGATGTGACATTGATGACCGATTGACCGATCATTGCACAGCCCGGCATGCCACCGAACATACCTGCGATGATATTCGCAATTCCTTGTCCGCGTGATTCCATCGCTTTGTTCGACGTCGTATCCGTCATCTCATCAACGATTCGTGCCGTCAGCAACGATTCGATCAAACCGACGAACGCAAGTGACAAAGCATACGGGAAGATGATTTGGAGCGTCTCAAGCGAGAACGGAACATCCGGCAAGAAGAAGCTTGGTAACGCCGCTTCGATTTGTCCCATGTCCCCGATGACTCGTGTATCGAGTGAGAAGACGACCGTCAACACTGTCATGATCGTGATCGCAACGAGTGGTGCCGGGATCGCTTTCGTCACGCGTGGGAATAACAAGATGATGGCGAGTGATGCGGCGACCATTGCGTACATGATCCAGTTCTGTCCTTCGAATTGCGGCAGTTGTGCCGAGAAAATCAAAATCGCTAACGCATTGACGAATCCGACCATGACGGATCGAGGAATGAACCGTAATAACTTAGCAATTCCTAAAAATCCGAACGCGATTTGTAGAATTCCGGCAAGGATACCGGCAGCTAGTAAATAATCAACACCATGGTCCTTGACGAGCTGGACGACGACGAGTGCCATCGCACCGGTCGCAGCTGAAATCATTCCGGGACGACCGCCGGCAATCGAGATGACGATCGCAATGATGACGGAAGCGTATAACCCGACCATCGGGTTAACGCCGGCGATCAGCGAAAACGCGATTGCTTCCGGAACGAGTGCCAAGGCAACAACGATTCCGGACAGCAAATCCGCTTTTGGTTGCAAGAACCACTCTTTTTTCCATTGAGTAAACATATGATGATGAGACCCCTTTTCTAACATGAATGGTCTCAGTGTAATCCGGTTAGTTTCAAAAAGCAACCTTTTTAGGAAGTTTTGGTCCGAATGCGGGCAATCTCATCGACCATCGCTTTATAAGTCGCCATGATTTCCTGACCCGCAAAGACCGGATCTTCGTCCATCGTCTCGAGTGCACGACGCAGAAGATGAATTTTTGGTTTCTTCCGTTCGAGTAGTTCTTCATAGATGAAATCAAGAACCTCTTCATGGGCTTCCTTTGATTCTTCGGAAATCGAAGACAGGGTAATCAAGCGTTTCATGTGCGCACTCGTCTTCTCGAACAAATCCTTCCGAATGACGACTTCATCTTGTGGACGATCGAGCCAAACGGATAGGAAACGCGGCGGAATCAATTGTTCTTCTGTCCGACTGACGTCTTCGACGAGATGCGTCAATCGATTGAATACATAACGGACAACTCGTTCCGGCTGTGTGTTCGGTTCGGATTGACGGAAGAAGTACATCGCATATTGCAACATCCCTGTATAAATGACCGCTAAATCTAGAAGATATGGTTCTTTCGTCTGACCGAATAAATCACGTAATCGTTCAAACGTCCATTCGATCTCGAGAAGACGATTATTCTCCATGAACGTCTTCAGTTCTTTTTCATTTGAAGCAATCGCCTCTTCGAACAACGTATACAATTTATATTTTTGCATCAGTTCCAAGTAACAGTTCCCTTGTTGAATGAACGTCTCATAATCCGAGACATCTCGTCCGACGAGAATTTCCTTGCGCGCTGTTCGCATCTTTTCAAAGACGGTATTGAATACATCGATGAATAATTCATTTTTAGAGGAGAAGTAGTTATAGAACGTTCCTTTGGAAACGTTACTGTGCTCAAGAATGTCCTGGATGGACGTCGATTGATAACCTTTTTCGACGAATAGCTGATAGGCGGCATCTAGAAGTTGTTTCTTTTTTGGATTCATGGTCTTGTCCTTTTCTGTTCAAATGATTGCAATGGTTTAACAATCACTTATTTTAGTGTATGAAGCAAATAATTTGAATTCATTCGACTTAGCCTGGTAAGATAGCCAAGTTAGTCATAGAATTCAAGTCTAACATTTTAGACTCGTAGTACAAAAGGAGCATAACGAAATGCAATCAAGCAAGCAATCATCACGACTTTATTTAATTTTAACTGTCCTCATGGCAGGTGCGTTCGTTGCGGTCCTGAACTCAACGTTACTTAATATCGCCTTACCGTCGATCATGGGGTCCTTCGGTATTCAGGCAAGCACCGCCCAGTGGTTGACGACGGGCTATATGCTCGTCAACGGAATCATGATTCCGACGTCGGCCTTCCTTGTCCAGAAATTCTCGACACGTCAACTGTTCTTGACGGCGATGACGCTGTTCTCACTCGGTACGATCATCGCTGGACAAGCACACGTCTTCCCGCTTCTACTCGGTGCGCGGATGATGCAGGCATCAGGTTCTGCAATCATGATGCCACTATTAATGAATGTTCTTTTGACCGGTTTCCCAATCGAGAAACGCGGACAAGCAATGGGGATCTTCGGACTTGTCATCACGTTCGCCCCAGCCATCGGACCTACATTGTCCGGCTGGATTCTTGAACATTATGAATGGCGGATGTTGTTCCATCTCGTTACACCGATCGCATTACTCGTACTGTTCACGGGTGCCTTCTTATTGAAGAAAGAGACGGTTCGTAGCACACTCAAACTCGATTTATTTTCACTCGTTCTCTCAAGCTTTGGTTTCGGTGGTTTGTTGTATGGATTTAGTTCCGCTGGTTCTGCCGGATGGGGATCTTGGACGGTCATCGGATCATTGATCATCGGTGTGATCAGTCTGACTTCCTTCATTATACGCCAATTCATGCTCGAAGAACCGATGCTTGAGTTCGGGATTTTCCGTTATCCGATGTTCGCCTTATCGCAAGGAATTTCGATGGTCTTGAACATGTCGATGTTCTCCGCAATGATCTTGATGCCGATTTACATCCAAACGATTCGCGGTATCTCACCGTTTCATTCTGGTCTCTTGATGTTACCAGGTGCGATCGTCATGGCGATCATGTCACCGATCACAGGTCGTCTGTTCGACCGATTCGGTGCTCGGATCCTTGCGATCATCGGCTTATCACTGACGGTCTTAACGACGTTCTCGTTTAGTCAGCTAGCTGCGGATACGTCATACGCGTTCCTCGTCATCATGTATACGCTACGTTTCCTTGGAATCTCGATGGTCATGATGCCCGTCATGACGAACGGGTTGAACCATATTCCGCAACACTTGACGCCACACGGTACGGCATTGAACAATACGTTGTCACAAGTATCGGGTGCGATCGGTTCAGGTCTGCTCGTGACGATCATGACGTCGCGGACGAAACATCACGTTCCGGAACTCGCTTCACAACCTGAAGCCGCTAATCCGGAATGGTTGCAAATGCAGGCGATGATCGAAGGAATCAACGATACGTTCTTCATCGCAACGTTACTTGCACTCGCGGCACTGATTTTATCGTTCTTCATCAAAAAACGACGGACGACGACACTTGCAGTCGTCGAATCCGTCGATCAAGAACAAAAATATGCATGATTTGCTTCTCCCCTGTCTATTCAGACGGGGGAGTTTTTGTTTTTGTGTAACACTCTTTTTTGCAACTGCTGTCGATCATAAATTCGTTGATTCGTGCTGCCCCGAAAACGTGTCGTTCGGTCGAGTTTCGACAGGATGAACGGACCATCGATGAGTCCATCTAGTCGCAGTATTAGTGGATACCATCGTTGACGTCTTAAGATTTCCTCTAGTACATAGCCAGTATATAAAATGACGTCATAGTCTGGTCCAAGTCGTTCAAGCAATTGCGCCAGTGCTGTTGCTTGAAGCATCGGCTCCCCACCGGACAATGTCAAACGACGATTTCCGATTTCCTGAATCCGTTCTACTGTTTCTTCAATCGTCCACTCCACTCCACCTGCCGGATCCCAGGAGGATGGATTATGACAGCCGATACAGTGGTGTGGACAACCGGCAAGAAACAGAACCGTTCGCAGACCGGGACCGTCGACGACAGAATCAGGAAGAAGGGAAAGAACGCGTAGCATCGTGCTTCACCCGATTCTGCTCTTCAGCCCGTTTGGCTTCATTCCAGCGGTCCAGCGTACCGACGAGATATCCTGTAATCCGTCGAATCCGTTCGATCGACTTACTCCCGCAAACCGGACACTGATCCTCAATCGTCTGCTCCGTTCGGCAATCAAGACAACGATCGACAGGATGATTGATTGATCCATAGCCGATTCCAGCCTCTGCCATCAAACGAACGATGTCTTCGATCGCTTGCGGATTTCCAGCCAGGGCCCCATCTGTCTCAACATAAGTGATATGTCCACCATTACATAATGCGTGAAACGGAGCTTCGAGTTGAATCTTCTCACGGATCGTCACTGGTGCGTCGACGGGGATATGAAAGGAATTCGTGTAATACGGTTGATCGGTCACTCCTTTGATTTCACCGAAGTCACTGGCATCACGACGTGTGAACTTACCCGACAACCCTTCAGCTGGAGTTGCCAGCAAACTAAAATTCAATCCCGTCATCTCACCATAGTTGTCGACGACCGTTCGCATCGCTTGAATCAACGCAAGACCAATCCGGTGCGCCAGTTCGGAATAACCATGATGATTCCCCGTCAGGACGGTCAAACATTCCGCGAGACCGATGAAGCCGACCGCTAACGTCCCGTGCTTGAGGACCGAACCCACAGGATCCGTACTTTTTAACCTCTCACCGTCTTTCCAGACATGCTGATATAAAAATGGAAACGCGTCAGCTGTTTGGCTTGCCTGGAACTCATAACGCATGATGAGTTGCCGGCATGCAAGTCTTGTCGTCTCTTGGACGGCTTCGAACATTTGATCGACGGTTTGACATTGAAGCGCCAAACGGACGAGATTGATGCTCGTAAACGATAAGTTCCCTCGCCCTGTAACGGACGGGATGTCTCCACGATCTTCAAACACACGGGTCCGGCATCCCATGTACGCGACTTCGGCTCCCCCTGGTTGCTCCTGACGGTTGAATGGTGCATCAAGAAACGCAAAGTTCGGAAACAGTCGTTTTCCTGTCACGCGGGTAGCAAGTTGAAACAAATCGTAGTTCGGGTCTGTCGGTGACAGGTTGACGCCTTGTTTGACTTTAAAGATTTGAATTGGAAAGATCGGCGTCTCCCCTCTTCCTAACCCACGTTCCGTCGCTGTCAGTAAGGCGCGCTGGAAAAGTCGCCCTGCCTGCGTCGTATTCGTTCCATAATTGACGGATAAAAACGGCACTTGTCCCCCTCCGCGTGAATGCATTGAATTCGTATTATGGATGAACGCTTCACATGCCTGAAACGTCTTTTCATACGTCTCCTGCCATGCGCGCCGTTCCCGCTTGCGTCGCTTCCAATGCGGTACAAGGTCATGTAGTTTGGTCCATTCGCGTTGGTAGGTCTTTTCGACGAATGGTGCTAGATCATCGTCAAAGGTCGCAAAGGCTTGTCCGCCATGCTGCATGTTTTGATTCGCTTGGACGATGATTGCTGCAAGAGCAAGGGCCGAACGGATGTCTTGTGCTGGTCGGATTGAACCGTGTGTCGTCTGAAATCCATTTGAGAGTAGCTGACCGAGCGGAATCTGGGCACAAGTCGTCGTACCCGTCACGTAATAATCGGCGTCGTGGATATATAAGATGTTGTCGTCAAGCGCCTGCAAGACATCCGCTTCGAGATGTTGTCGCATCATCTGCCGCGCTGCTTCCCCAGCAATCCGCTGTAATTTCGCTAGCGGTGTTTTGCCATCAATGTTTGCATTCTCTTGTTCGATATCTTGCGGTGGTGTGAGTAACGCTTCTAAGCTCTCCATGATTCTTTTTCCTCCCACGTTTTTTGTAATCACTATAGCGAGAGTTCAGAAACGTTCGCAATCCCTGCACAATTTACGATTTTTTCAACTGTTTCATTCGTTCTGTCATCAATCTGTTCGATTTATCGTTCAAATGTCTGCATCTTACTCGTTTTAGCCAATCGCAGGAATTTGGACGAATCTCACACGAGGCACGACAAAAAAGAAGAGGCGCATGATATCACCTCTTCTTCGTCTCTTCATTCTGCTTCGAGTAACGCGTCTGTCGCACTCGGCAACTTGACCCGGAAGACCGTTCCTTCTCCAAGGATCGATTCGACTTCGATATTGCCATCATGTGCGCGAACGATTTCCTTACAGATCGATAATCCCAGACCCGTCCCGCCAATCTTTCGGCTGTCTGAGTTGTCGACCCGGTAAAACTTACTGAATAGATGCGGCATCGAGTGACTCGGAATCCCGATCCCGAAATCGCGAACGCTGAGTTCGATTTGATTATGCTGGTGGGTCATCGTCACGACGACATCCCCGCCGTCCGGTGAGTACTTCACCGCGTTATTCAAGAGATTACCGAGTAACTGTTTCATGCTGTTCGCATCTGCCTCGACCATGAAGTCCTGTTCATCATTCAAATCAAGCTGCAGACTGTGTTGCTCCGTCGCTGCTTGATAAAACTGAATTTGTTCCTTGACGATTTCTTTCAGGTCAAAGATTTGTTTGTCATACTCTTGTTTTCCTGACTCCATCCGCTGAACGTTCAAGAAGTCGCTGACGAGATCGGTCAGACGCTTCGATTCATCGTGGATCGTCTGCAAGTATCGCTTATTTCGCTCGGGATCCAAATCCCGTTTCAACATGAGCTCCGTAAAGCCATAAATCGAAGAGAGCGGTGTTCGAAGTTCATGCGAGACCGTTGAGACGAGTTCCGACTTCACGCGGTCGACTTCTGTCTCAGCCGTGACGTCACGGAAGACGAGAATCGTTCCTTTTGAATGTCCTCCGTGCGCAATGGCTTCGGCATAGACTTGAATGAAATATTCCCCTTGGTCGATCGACAAGGAGAACATGCCCTCCGGAATCTCACCCGATAAGACTTCTTCAAAGTATGCTTCAAACGCTTCCTTCTGATCCATCTGCTCGAACATCGTTTCCGGTCGGACTTCGAGGAAGGTCATCGAATCGTTGTCTTCTTCGACTTGTAACGACTGGAAGATATCGAATAACGCCTGATTTCCTAAGATCGTCTTCTCTTCGTGTTTGATGTAGAGAATCGCTTCCCGAACGGAATTCAGCAGTTGTGCCGTCTCTTTTCGTTCGTATTCCATCTGTTCGTAGAGTGACATTCGCATCAATGAGATCGCAATCTGTTTTGAGAACGATTCCAGTTCCGCTAAATCCTGTTGGTTGAATGGTGCGTCAAACCGTGCTAGATAAAGACAGGCAATCAATTCTTCTTTTGCCGGATCCATGATCGGAATAACACCTTCATAGACGTGATACGGATACTTGATCAGATCGTCGTTCGCAACCTTTTTTGAGGAATGTGCGGTTTCCTTTGAAATCATGACTCGCTTTAGTAGTAACGACTCCGTCTTTAAACTCTCTTGTTGTTCTTCTGTCATTTCTTTTGGAACGACTTGCGCGATTTCATTATTCTTGATCAATAACAATGCCCCGAACTCTGTCTTCGTCAACCGAACGATCGTACTGATGACAGACGAGTAATCGAATAAACTCTCCTTTGAAGCAAGCGTTTCGATCAGTTCATTCCGATCCTGCAAATGGAGTTCATTCGTCCGCGTCACTTCAAGAGCACGCTCAAGCTCATTCTGTTTTTGCTTCAATACTTCCTGATTGTGTTCCATTTCTTGATTCTTTGTTGACAATTCCGCATGTTGTGATGAGATCGACCGTGCCATCTGGTAAAACGATGCCGTCAATTGACCGACTTCATTATGGCTGTCGACATCATGTTCGAGCGAAATCGACTTGCCTTCTGCAAGGCGACGACTCTTGACGTTCAATTCGCGGAGTTGTGACGTCACCCGATGAATTAAGGGACGGACGATGAACAATAGACAAAATAAAAAAATCATCAAGTTCAAGAACCAGAACCATTGTGTCTTTTGTAACTGGTCAAGTACTTGCTCCTTCGTCCGACCGTCTGCATTATCCACGTATAAATAACTGGCAACCGATGTGATGACACTTAGTGCAAAGACACTATAAAAAATCGCCATCAACTGTCTGCCCAATTTCTCAGTCATCCAGTGTTTCATGTTCATAAATCCTCCTAGCAATAAGTTGCCCTTCGTTCAAGATCGTTTCCTCCTCATCTATTATCATCTAATGATTCCCGGAAACATCCCTCTTGAATCCTTTACGATCGGGCAGGCGAGAGTCCAATCCCGGTCACGAGAGCAATCGCATCAATGACTTGCCTTTTCGTCAGATCATCCGTCTCGATCTGTTGACTGAACAGCGGATCGGATAATTGCCGTAGTCGTTGTTCCGCTTGTTGACCTCCCCACGAGTTTGGACGCTCAAAGCGGCTGATCAGGCGGCGTTTGACAGTCGTCTCCTTCGCCATCAGGGCGATATGACGGACGTCATGACCGTTCGCTCGTAACATCCCGATGAT
This sequence comes from Exiguobacterium acetylicum, assembly GCF_019890935.1. Lineage (NCBI taxonomy): Bacteria > Bacillati > Bacillota > Bacilli > Caryophanales > Exiguobacterium > Exiguobacterium acetylicum. Next base: position 1,103,173 of record NZ_CP082333.1, on the reverse strand, counting down.
TTCCTGAAAGTACGCTGGATTCGTCAAGGTCATCGGCACGATGATTCGCGCATCTTCCGTATCGAGCTGTTCGAGGAGCTGTCGATTAAACGTGCGCCACAACGGCTCATCCTGAAAATCGTCCTTGTTTTCCGGCAGTTGTGCCCGTAAGAAATAGCCTGTCTCTTCCGGGTCAAAAATGTATGATCTGCTCCAACGCTTTTGTAATCCTTTTGCTGCTGTCGTCTTTCCGACGCCAAACGTACCGTTAATCCAAATGATCATCTTCTTCTCCTCCACCCTGTTTTCTGTTGTACTATACTGCAAAAGTAGTCGACAAGTTTCAATCGGTTACAAAAAAACACTCCGTTGAAAAAACAGAGTGTTTAGCCATATAACCATGTGATTAAAAACGGTGCGATGACGCTGGCACAGACGGCCGTCAAGACCATCGTCAACAGACCGACCGCCCCTTCGCGTTGGTCAAGACTCATCGATTTTGTCGCACCCATGACGTGGGCAATCGATGCTAAGCCTACTCCACGGCTGACGAAATGCCGAATCTTCAAGCCCGTCATTAATTTTGGTCCGACGATGGATCCTGTCAATCCGGTCAATAAAACGAAGGCTGCCGTCAGCGTCGTCGTCCCGCCCGCTTTTTGTGAGATCGCTAAGGCAACGGGTAACGTGACCGATTTCGGTAACAAGGCAAGGTTCGTCGTCCGCTCGAGATGAAGCAACAGACCGAGTAACAGATCTGAACTCATTGCAATACAGGTTCCAAGCAACACACCAAGTCCGATTTCCGGTAAGAAACGGCGGACGTGATGCCGGACGCGGTAAAGTGGAATCGCAAACGCCGTGATCGCTGGACCGAGCATCTTCGACAAGTATTGTCCCCCTTGCATGTATTCTGCATGTGAGACGCCGCTATAGACGAGAATTACGATCAGGACAGCGGTCACCGTCAGGATCGGTAACGTCCAGACACGGGGATGACGTTGGTAAAGAAACATTGCACCACTGAATAATAGAACGGTCAGGATGATCCAGAACAGTGTCTCACTCATGTGGGGTCACCGCCTCTTTCCGGTGTGCCAAGCGATCGACGATATACGCTGATCCGACTAACGTCAGCAGGCTGCTGACGACGACGATCAACACGACTTGAAGACCAGATGTTCGAAGGAATGCCGTATAATCCATGATTCCGGACAGTGCTGGAACGAAGAATAACGGCATGACGAACAGTAGAAAGGTTCCGCCCCGTTCAACAGCGACGAGAGGAAGCAGTCGACTTTTTAACGTCACGTACAGCAGAATCAAGCCGATGATATTACCGGGTAACGGTAACTGGAAAGTTTCGCTCACCCAGTCCCCACTGAGTGAAAAACAAAAAATAAGTGCAATTTGAGCAATAATTTGAATGATACGCATAACGCGTGAAAGCATGATAAAGGTCCCCTTGTTAACAGTTTCGGGTCTTATTATCCGCCTCTTTCCTTCAACAATCAATGAAATCTAGTTAATCAACTGAAGTAACCGTTCTCATGAATATCCTCACCTTTTTTTGTATTAGCACAAACAAAAACCAGTCAGTCGTGTATCAGTACAATAAATGATTCGAGACGAACAAAAAGGGGCTGACTCCAAAAAAGAATGACGCGTCTGTTCACGCCCTTTCCTCAGGCGAGACACAAGCCAGTTTTCCTGCTTCATTCAAGCAGGAAAGCGGGTCTTGTTTGTCTCTGACAGCGCATAAATGCGCTTTTTCCTGTAGGAGTTGCGTGTGACACGTCATTCTTTGCAGAAACTGACTTTTAAGTTTTGAGTCAGCTCCCTTTTTAATCTGAAAGATGACTCCTTAGTGGAATCGTCTCCTCTTCTTCATCACATGACCCGTTTGAATAACTTCTCAAGTTCATACGTCGTCCATTCGATGATGACCGGACGTCCGTGTGGACACGTGAACGGCATTTCCGTTTTCGCTAGATCGTCAATCAACCGGCGCATCATCTCATCGTTCAACGGATGATTTGCCTTGATGGATTTTTTACATGCCATCATGATGGCGGCATCTTCCCGATACGTCTCGAGATCGATTTTTCGCTTCATCAAGGCTTCATCGAGTAATTCCTGAATCGTCTCTTCCTGTCGATGGGACGGGAACCACGTCGGAACTTCTCGGACGATGAAGCTTTGTGGACCAAATGCTTCGAACTCGATACCGACGTCTTTTAACAACGGAAGGACTTCCTCCATCCGTTTCATGTCATCCGACGAGATTTCAAACGTATACGGTAAGAGCAATTGCTGTCGTTGTTCCGGTGGTCGACCGAACATGACCTTATACGTCTCGTATTTGATTCGTTCCTGTGCTGCATGTTGATCAATCATATACATCCCGTCTTCCCCGGCACAGACGATATAAGACGAATGGAGTTGACCGATGACGTCGAGATGCGGAAAGCGCGGACGCGCGACTGGTTCCTCAATCGGTTCAGTAAACTCCTGCTTGACCGGCTCGATGGGCTCGAATAGATCATCCTCGTTGCTAAAAGGTAATGATTTCTCGACAGGTGGTCGATCGTCTTCTTGCGGCTTTTTCGGAATCGGATAATTCCAGACCGCTCGCGATGACGTTTCTTCGACCGGTTCAGCGACATAAGAAAAATCGAGTTTTTCCTGGCTACTCGGATCTTTTTTTGGTTTCGGTGGCGTCACTTTCGGAATCAGCGTCTCTCGGCTGAGCGTCATCTTGATCGTCTCCTGGATCAACTGGCACAGCTCCATCTCTTTTGAAAGACGGACTTCCCGTTTCGCCGGATGGACGTTGACGTCGATCAGGAGTGGATCCATCGTCACCTCGATGACCGCAATCGGATACCGCCCGATCGGTAAGAGCGTATGGTAACCGTTCAAGACCGCTTGCGTCAGAGCGAAGTTTTTGACCGAACGTCCATTGAGAATCAACGTGATGTAATTCTTCGAGGCACGGGTCACTTCCGGTTTGACGAGATGACACGTCAATTGATAATCGGCATTCGCGCCCTTGGCGACCAACGTTCCTTGGATCGTTTGATGACCGTAGACACTTGCCAGTGCTTGCCGGACGTCTCCTGATCCGTTCGTCTGGATCAATGTCTTCCCTTCATGGGTAGCCCGAAGCTTGACGTCTGGATGAGCGAACGCCATTCGGTTCAGCACGTCTGTGATCGCCGCAAGTTCTGTATGCGTCGTCTTCAAATACTTCAGCCGTGCCGGTGTATTGAAGAAGAGATGCTCGACCGTCAATTCCGTTCCCCGGTTCATTGCTGCTGGTGTCCGTTCAACGACCGTCCCGTACTCAAGCGTCACTTGAATTCCTTCCGCGTCCTCACGTTTCGTCTTCAATGTCACTTTACTGACGGACGCGATCGAGGCAAGTGCCTCTCCGCGAAAACCAAGTGTCTTGATTCGGAACAAGTCATGCTCATCCTTAATCTTACTCGTCGCGTGACGGACGAAAGCCAGTTCAGCGTCATCCGGGTAAAACCCGTGTCCGTTGTCGCGGATCGTCATCCGTTTCATCCCGGCTTCTTCGAGTTCGACATCGATTTGGGTCGCACCGGCATCAAGTGCGTTCTCGACCAGTTCCTTGACGACCGATGCTGGTCGTTCGACGACTTCTCCCGCCGCGATCCGGTTCGCTAAACTATCGGATAATTCACGAATGATTCCCACTGCATTCTCCTCACTTTCTTGCTTCGGCTTGTAGACGGTACAGCGTATTCAATGCCTCGAGTGGCGTCATGTTGATCAAATCAAGACTCGCCATCGTCTCGCGTAGCGGATCCGCTTCTGAGAACAGACTGAGTTGATCAACCGGCTCCTCCTGAACAGGAGCTTTGACAGGTGCTGCGACCGGAACAGGCTCAGCCTGCTCGAACTCAGACAAGAGGACTTGCGCCCGCTCAATCAAGCTGTCCGGTAAATCAGCTAACCGCGCGACATGGATTCCGTACGATTGATCGGCTTTTCCGTCGCGTACTTCATGCAAGAAGACGACACGCCCATCTTGTTCAACGGCACGGACATGAACATTCGCTAATCGATCAATCGATTCTTCGAGCACCGTCAATTCATGATAATGGGTCGAAAATAGCGTCTTCGCTCCGACATGCCGGGCAATGTGTTCAACGATCGCTTGTGCGAGTGCCATCCCGTCGTACGTCGAGGTCCCGCGACCGATTTCATCTAGCAGGATCAACGACCGGTCCGTTGCACGCGTCAACGCTTCTTGTGTCTCGACCATCTCGACCATGAATGTCGACTGTCCACTGACGAGGTCGTCTGCCGCCCCGATCCGGGTGAAGATTTGATCGAAAATCGGCAGTTCCGCTTGAGCAGCTGGTACGAACGAGCCGATTTGGTGCAATAGAGCAATCAAAGCGAATTGTCGCATATAGGTCGATTTACCGGACATGTTCGGTCCAGTGATCAAGAGCATCTCGCGTCCTTCGTTTAAGGTGATCCCGTTCGCGACATATTCACCGCGCGGTAAGACTGTCTCGATGACCGGATGACGTCCTTGCTGAATATCAACCGTTCGTCCTGTCGTCGTGATTGGTCGGACGTAGTCATGCGTCTCAGCAATCTCAGCCAGTGCGACGAGGACGTCGAGTTCCGCGATCCGGCGACTGACCCGTTGTAAGCTTTCGATGTGTCCTTTGACTTCATCGCGCACCCCGCAGAAGAGATCGTACTCGAGTGTGACACTCTTCTCTTCCGCACCAAGGATCAACGCTTCTTTTTCCTTCAGTTCCGGTGTGATATAACGTTCGGCATTGGCAAGTGTCTGCTTCCGTTCATACCGTCCTTCCGGCAACAGCTTGGCATTCGCACGTGAGACCTCGATGTAATAACCGAAGACGCGGTTGTAGCCGATCTTCAACGTCTTGATACCGGTTGCTGCCCGTTCACTGGCTTCAAGTGTCGCAAGCCATGTCTTGCCGTCTTTTGAAGCGACGAGTAACTCGTCGAGGTCTGCTGAATAACCAGCCTTAATCATTCCGCCCTCTTTCGTTGAGATCGGTGGGGCTTCAACGAACGCACGATCGAGTAGATCGCTCAACTCATCGTGCGGATCAAGTCCAAGACTGAGTTGACCGAGACGTTCACTCATCATCTCTTCAAGCGCTGATTGAATGCGGGGAATCAATCGCAACGTCGACTTCAATTGAACGAGGTCGCGCGCAGACGCTGTTCCATACCCGACTTTCGCGACGAGTCGCTCGAGATCATAGACTTCGCGTAACGTATCTTTTAGTTGTTGACGCTCGAAATAGTGTTGCAACAATTCCTCGACGGCGTCGAGCCGTTCCGTGATGACACGTTCCGATAACAACGGTTTTTCTAACCAGCGTTTCAGCATCCGTCCGCCCATCGCTGTACCTGTCACGTCAAGCAGACCAAGCAACGAACCTTTTTTATCTCCTGTCCGTGCCGAGCGAACGAGCTCGAGGTTCTTGACAGTATTCGGCTCGAGTTGCATGAAGTCGCTCGCTTCATAGACGACAGCCGGTTGTAGATGTGTCAACGCTCGTTTTTGTGTATCGTGCATGTAGGCATAGAGGACCGCAAAGGCTTCCGCTTGGGCTGTATCAATCGCACGGTCGCCGTGCGGATGCGTCTCGCGCCGTGAACTACGCGTCAGTGGAATCCGTAAGTGTGCGAGTGCTGTCTCATGTTCTTCTGTCGTGACGATGATTTCCCGTGGCAGGATGATGCTCAGTTCCTTGACCACACCGTCGAGTGTCGCAACGCTAGTCAAGGCACTCTCACCGGTCGAGACATCTCCGCGAGCAATCCCAAAGCGACCGTCCTGTTCGACGACCGCGACTAAGTACCGATTCTCTTTTTCCGTCAAGGCAGACATCAACGTTCCCGGCGTGATGACTTGGATGACTTCGCGTTTGACGAGTCCTTTCGTCAACTTCGGATCCTCGACTTGATCGCAAAGTGCCACTTTATAACCACGCTCGATCAACTGTTCGATGTAGCCGTTCGCTGCGTGATGGGGCACGCCGCACATCGGAATCGGATGTTCCGCGTTCTTGCCGTTTTTCGCCGTCAGCGTCAACTCCAGCTCATGGGCGACCTTTTTGGCATCCTCAAAGAATAATTCGTAAAAATCTCCGAGCCGATAAAACAAGAAGGCATCCGGATAGTCCGCCTTGATCGAGAAGTATTGTTTCATCATCGGAGTGTTGTGTACTGCTTCCATTCTTCCACCTCATTCGTAGAAAAAGCCGACGGATGTCCGTCGGCTTTTCGTTCATTTCGTGATTAGTAGCCGCAACCGCCGCTTTTGTTTTCTGCTTCCATGCCGCTACCTGTCTTACCAGCGAGAACATCTCCGTCCGTCGCTTCGATGATTTGATCCGTAATCCCGTTCGAGATCGTCACCGTGATGTATTGGAGAAGTCCGTTGACTTCTTCTTGTGTTTCTTGGAACTGTTGGACGACAGGCATCTCATCGAGCTCAGTGAACAATTTATCGAGCTTCGCTTCGACACGTGCGAGTGCTTCTGTTTTGCCGTAATGTTGGCAGTTGACTGCCTCTTTTTGAAGGAACTTGATTTGTTTCATCATCTTTTGGACTTTTTCATTTCCATTAATGTTGGCTTCTGCCGCTTTAAATCGTTCTACTTCCGGTGTTTCTGAAATCATTTTGGCGATTTCATTGGCTTTTTCGATGATTTGTTCATCTGTATACATCCACATTCGTCCCCTCTATCGTTAGCGAACACGTCGCTTCCCTTAGCATTCTGAACGATTCCTCGTTCTGTCGCATTCATTATACCGTTCTCGCGATAGAGTGACAAGAATAGTTCCTTATTCAATCGAACGCCATAATAGATAGGCGGCGTGACTGCGGACAGGGGCAAATTCCTCTGCCAGTCGCGTCGCTTCTTCCACCGTCGGTCGGTAACCGAGCAACCGTTCGAAAGCCCGTAATATCCCAATGTCTGATGCCGGAAACAAATCTGGACGACCGTATCCGAACATCAGGACATTTTGGACCGTCCATGGTCCGACGCCTTTCAGTGCAATCAACGTCTCAGCGATTTCTGCATCGTCGGCTGACATCAATGCATCATAATCAATCGTTGCTGTCGCTACGCCAAGCAGATAATCGACTTTACGTCCTGAAAGTTGCAGAGCAAGCAAGTCCTCGCGACGCGCTGCCGCTAATTGACGCGGTGTCGGCGGAAGAATGATTCCGTCCTTGACCGTTCCGAATGTTCGAAAGACACGTTCCGTCAACGTATGCGCAAACGACAGATTGATTTGTTGATGAATGATCGAGCGAATCAAGGCCGTGAACGGTGAATGATCAAGCACGAGTCGTTCGTCACCGAATCGTTCGACGATCGCATGTAACGACGTCGCCTTGAGACGCTGCGCAGGATTCGGCTCATTGAGTCGAAAGCGCCGATTGAGTTGCGTCAACACTGCTGTTTGCGGTCCTGAACCGTCAATCCGTAACGTGTAACCGTCGATGGCTTCCATCGTCGTGATGTACGCCTGATCGTTGACGAAGACTGGAACGACGAGTCGCCCATCCTGTTCGATTTGTAACGGGTCTTCCGTCAAACGAGACACGATCCCTTTAAAATCCAATGCTTCCGACAACGTCACATCATATGTCCACCGGCTCATCCGACGAACACCTTGATCGCACCGAGAATCAAACCGATGATGAATCCACACAATGCTCCGTTGACCCGAATCCATTGTAAGTCACTGCCGACCTTATCCTCAATCATATGAATCAGTGTCTCCGTATCGAACCGGTTTAAGTTCTCGCGGACGAGTCCACCGATTTTTTGGTGATTTTGTTCGACGAAACGAACGAGTTGCTCCTTCATCCATTGATCACTGCTATCCTTGAACGTCGGATGCTGTTCCCAGTCGTCCAAAGCGCGCGAAAGCATCGGCATCGCCCGTTCCGTCCAAAAGGCATCTGACGTCAAGTAGCGTTCGAGTTCGATCAGACCAGCATCATACGCGCGTTCAATGACCGGAACGAAGTCAAACCGGTCGACTTCGCTTGCCTTCCAAGCATCGATTTTCGCTAGACGCTCTTCATCAATCGACAACTGTGCCAGATTTCGACGCAGATGATCAAGAATCGCTAAACGATTCGGGTGATGGACTTGTCGCATATCTTGAATGACCGTCAGCAAGACACCTTGAATGACCAGACTGAGTTTCTCTTCTGAATAGACTTTTTGGACGGTTCGCGCCGTCACCCGCAAGAACGTATTCTTTTCTTGATCGATCATCGCCGTATAGGCAAGGCGCCCAATCTGATCGCGAATGACGGGGTCTTCGAGCAGACGTTGCCCATAATCGAGTAACTGGTCCATCAGCCACTCGTCGAGGCGACGTTCCTCGTTCAATTGCATCGCTCGGACAGCCAGACGTTTAGACGGATACGCTTTGATCGTCTCTGTCACCCGTGTATTGGCAAACTCAAGAATCGCTTCTTTTGGTAGTTTCCGTATTAAACCAATCAACAGCTCGGTGACGGTCGCTCGAAATGCAGGCAGAACGAGAATCGAACGTAAGATTTTGATGACACGATCTGCGAGCGTCATGTGTTGGAGTTTCGCGACGATACTCTCTTTATTAAGCAAGTCCGTCTCAAGCATATGAACGATTGATTCGATGACCCGTTCCCGATTTTTCGGCAACAGGTTCGTATGGGGAATCTTTAAGCCAAGCGGATGGCGGAACAACGCCGTGATTGCGAACCAGTCGGCAATCCCACCGACGAGTCCGGCTTCAAAACCACTCTGAAGCCAAAAGACCCACGCATTTTCTTTAAATGGTAATGAGACGACGAATCCGACCGCCATGAAAATCAACGAGACGGTCGCAAGCCGCCGTGTCGATGTTTTAGGTTGTTCAAGTGATGACACATCGTTTCCTCCTTCAACTGAGTCACTTATCTACCTTACGAAAGGGACAAGGATTAGGTTTCGACACGAAAGAGCCCCAGTCATCGACTGGGACTCCCTATGTACTTAAAACGTGTATTCACCAAAACGGTCGCCATCCCATGTCGCGGTTGCCGTTGAGACAAAATAGACCAGTCCATTGCCGAATGTATTTTCCATTAATGACACGAGTTGTTGACCATTCGTCTGCTCGACGAACGCTAATCGGACTTCCTCTTTCCCTTGATAAATCCGTTCGTAAACGCTTAAACCGCGTGCATTGAGAAACGTACGCGCCGACTCGAATTGAATCGGACCGACTTCAGGTCGTCGTTCCTGAATGAACGACTGACATTTTTGCTCGAATGTCTCCATGGTTCTTCACTCCTTCTCTCTTTCTGTTCATGGATATCATGTTCCCGACTCTTCCTCATCATAATCCTCAAATGTGAAAAAAGCGACAGATGCGTCGCTTCTTTCATCATTTTACGATGATTTCTCATAATCTGACATCAAACTGTCGGGCGGCATGAATCGCAGACGTCGTCGCCCCGATCGTCCCGGCACCCGGAAAGATCGTGTCGCCGATCGCAAAGAAGTGATCGATGCCTGTTCGAAACGGTGCTGCGAACAAGAGACTCGTACTCGGACGTTGCGGATATCCCCCGACTCCACCGTCCGGACGGAACGTATAGCGAACCCACGCACCGGGTCCACCCGGATGGCGTTCGATTGCCTGTTGACTGAAACCCGGAAACTGTTGTTCAAGAATGGCTTCGAAGATTGCCGACATCGTCTCGACTTGTTCGTCGTAGCGTTTCCGGTCCGTCTTATCAAACGTACCAATTGGAACATGACATGACATCGTCAGCGTCCGCTGACCGGCTGGTGCACGTAACCGGTCATCCGGACGAGAGAGAGAGATGAAGGCATGACCTGAAGGTAGGGACGGGTCATGGACTTGCCGGAATGCTTCGTCAGACAAAATGATCGACTCCGGTATCGCCGCATAATACGTAAAGGTCGCCCATTGCTGTAGCTTTTCCTGTCGCTGGTACGTCCGTCGTAGCGTTCGTCGCATATCCGCGCTGACGACTTCCCGGATGCCTTCAAGCGGAACCGCACAGATGACAGCATCAGCAAGCGTCAAGCGCCCGCGTCGGTCTTCGATCAAAAATCCATCCGGTGTCTTACGAATCGACGTGACTTTTCGCCCAAGGAGACAGGTCGCCCCGCTCGCCTCGGCTGTCTCTTTCAATTGCTCAGCCAGCCGGTATAATCCACCTGGAACATAATAGGCACCTTCATGATATATCGATAAGGCGACTGCCCCTAGCAAAGCTGATGCTTCCTGCCCTGTCTGCATGCTGTCGAGTAGGATCCCGTCGATCACTTGTGCGAACAACGTATCCGCTAGTCGATGTTTGCGTAACAGATGACCAATCGTCAGCGGAAAATATGGTAAGAGGACGACACTTTTCGTGTGACGAACTAACCTCCGGACGTCGGCTAAATCTTGAAGTGGCAATGCCGGCAGTTCTGCCATCAGTGGACGAATTGCCTCGTGTATCTGCTCGATTTCAGCAAAGAATGCCCGAATCGACGATGCCTGCTCCGGAAAATGTGAGGTCAATTCGGTTAGAAACGCATCACGATGTTGATAATAATGAATCAATCGTCCTTCGATGCGAATCGTCATGACGACGTCGAGTGGCTCGACTTGGTGCGTCACTCCGAGATGATCGAGCACACGGGCATGAATGCCACCTGGTTCAAATCCCATCCCAAGGGTCGCTCCAACGGGATACGTCAAGTCCCGGCGCGTGAACTTCCCGGCTGATCCTCCCCATTCACGGCTTCCTTCAAGTACCGTGACAGCATGTCCTTCTTGTGCGATCAATGCCGCAGCCGTTAGACCGGCAATTCCTCCGCCGACGATGACGACCTGTTTCATGATGGTTCCTCCTCCGTGACTCGATTTTCTTTAAACAGGAAATTGCGGATTTCGCGGAAGACCGGCTCCCGGCGATGAATCGTGAAGTGATCATACTTATAGGACTTCGTCTGGATGTTATCCGTGTAGTTCTCGAGTGCAAACGAACTATTTAACGAAATCAGATTGAAGTCGCCTCCTTTGGCACCAAACGAATAGACGAGCACGTCACGTGGCCACGTCTCGAGCCGCTGGGTCAGATTGTTCATCGCTGGAGAACCCTTCGCGAGATCGCGTATCGCAGGACTATTTGTATTCGTGCCGAGCGGTGCGAGCGTCAAGCCGAGTTTCGCGTAATCGGAGCCGGCAATCGGTGAGTCGAGCGTCACGACTTTCCGGACGTGGTACGGCATCTCCTCTTGGACTGTGTAGGCGACGACATCGACACCACCCATGCTGTGCCCAACAAGCTGAATATCGGCAAATGTCGCTTTTTGTTTCGCATCGTAAGCGGCAATCGCCGCATTCAACCACTTTTGCTGATCGGCAAGACTTGCCTCATCATCGGCGAAGACGATTCGGACAAGCGGGTAGCCGGTCGGCGAGGGTTTGACGCTACAGGTTGCTTTTCCGGAACGAGTCACGTCACATCGACCACCATCATCGGCGACTTTTTTATTCGTGAAGTTTTGAATCATCGGCACGAACGTCCTTTCCGTCCCGAATAGCCCGTGGACGAGGAACGTCGGTACGATTTCACTCTTTCCTTGTGTGACGATCTGACGCGTTGGTGGCGGGGCACTTGACGTATCTTCCGCGAACACCCACCACGCGCCTCCCCCAACGATCAAACAGACGAGGAGCGAGATACTGATCGTCTTCAACTGTTGCCGGCGCAAACGGCGGACCCGGTGAAAGACCCAGTAGAGGAATAATCCGACACCGATTAATAACACGATACCGGTAATGATCCAACCTGTCGGATTCGGTACATACGCAATCAACTGTAGCTGGTTGGCTTTCGTTCCGTATAATTTCCATGACACATCATGGTAATTCGACCAGTCGATCTTTTCTCCATTTTGGAGACCAATCACTTTCGGACCGTGGAGCTTGATCTCAATATCGGCTTGGCGGATATACCGATCGGCGAGTTTCTTGACCTGTCCTGTCGGTTGATAGCCTTTGATATTCAAACGATCGATACTGAGATCGATGTTCGTATCCAGTCGATACGTATCAAACCAAAAACCGTCCGATTTTTTCATGTCGAACTTCGTATCAGGTGGAATGAGAATCCCTCCGATACCTGTCTTCCATTCGTCCTTGATCGACGTCATGTCCTTGAAGTTCGCGAATGTCTTCTGCATCCGGATCCCTTCATAGTCATCCTTCGTCTTGAACGTTTTCGCCGCATAGCCGTTCTTTTCTGCCTGTTTGACATAACTATTCCAATTCGGATTTAGGTTCAGTAAACGCGCTACTGGGTGTTCCTTTGCGGCATATGTCGTTTTTAAGGTGACACTCTGATCGGTATGGATCGTCGCATCATATTGGATGCGAATACAACCCCCAAGGAGCAGCGTCAGCATCAAAAATGAGAGCAAAATCCCTTTCTTTTTCTTACTCATCAGGTCACATCCTTTCCTCATCTGTTATTCCCTATCTCGCAAAAGTAAAAACGGTCGACGTTGATTCTTTCGCCCGTGACGCACTTCAGGCAGCGGATCGCTGATCCGCTGCCTGAAAGTATGCGGACGCATTTCGTCCGTGATCGATATCAACCGATCAAGTTTAATTCACGACCGACTTTTTCGAAAGCTGCAAGTGCCGTCGTTAAATCTTCACGCGTATGTTCCGCCGTCACGATCGTCCGGACACGTGCTTTTCCTTTTGCGACCGTCGGGAAGGCGATGCCTTGAGCGAAGACACCTTCTTGACGTAAGCGGTCCGACAACTCATGGCAACGTGCTTCATCCCCGACGATGACCGGTGTGATCGGCGTCGTCGATGTTCCGATGTCGAATCCAAGATCACGGAGTCCTTGTTTAAAGAATTCCGTGTTTTCCCACAGACGATCGAAGAGTTCCGTCTCTTCCTCCATGACACGGAGCGCTTCCCGGTTCGCTTCGACGACTGCTGGTGGATGTGATGTCGAGAACAAGAACGGACGTCCTTTATGGATCAGATAATCTTTGACGTGTTGTTCACACGCGACGTATCCACCGAGGACACCGATGGCTTTTGAGAGCGTACCAACTTGAAGAGCAACACGTCCGTCAAGACCGAAGTGATTGACCGTACCGCGTCCCGCTTTCCCAAGCACACCTGACGCATGGGCATCATCGACCATGACGAGTGCGTCATAACGCTCGGCTAATTCAACGATTTCTGGAAGTGGTGCGATGTTTCCGTCCATCGAGAAGACACCGTCCGTGACGATAAGGCGCGTCCGCGCGTCTTGTGTTTCTTGTAAGGCTGCTTCAAGATCCGCCAAGTCGACGTGTTTATAGATCCGGCGTTTCGCTTTCGTCAGACGAATCCCATCGATGATCGAAGCGTGGTTCAACTCATCCGAGATGACGACGTCTTCCGGACCGAGCAGTGCCGATAAGACACCTAAATTCGTTGCGAATCCAGACTGGAAGACAAGTGCTGCTTCCGTATGTTTGAATGTCGCAAGTTCCCGTTCGAATGCTTGGTGCATCTCGAGTGTTCCGGCAATCGTCCGAACGGATCCTGTTCCAGCACCGAACGTGCGCGCTGCTTCCGCTGCTTGTTCAGCGAGACGCGGATGTGCAGCGAGTCCAAGGTAGTTGTTCGACGACAGTTGAATGAGTTCCTTACCATCGATCGTCACGCGGTTATGTTGCGCGCTCTCAAGTGCTACGAGGTTGCGGAACGTGCCCGCCTGTTTCATCTCTTCTAGTTCTGTCCGTAAGTGTTCAAATCCCATTAATTCGTCCCCCTTGGTTGTAATACGACTTTCCCGCATTTCCCTTGACGCATCAATTCAAATCCTTCTTCGAACCGCTCGAGCGGCAACGTGTGTGTGATTAACGGTCGGACATCGACTTTTCCGCTCGATAAGAAAGCAGAAACCTGGCTCCATGTCTCATACATCTTCCGACCGGTGATCCCTTGGACCCGGACACCTTTGAAGACGACGTGGTTCGTCAAATCGATTTCAACCGGTTTGACCGGCAGACTGAGGATGTTGACGTCTCCACCTGCTGTCACCATCTCGAAGGCTTGACGAATCGCAACCGGATGACCACTCATCTCACAGACGACATCAATTCCATCTCCGTCCGTCATGCGCTCGATCCGCTCCAAGACATCGTCATGACGTGAATCGATGACGACATCCGCCCCCATCGTCCGCGCGAGTTCAAGACGATATGGATTGACGTCGATCGCAACGACTTCCGCCGCACCAGCTGCTTTAGCGACGGAGACCGCCATCAGACCAATCGGACCACAACCGACGATTGCGACCGTTTTTGCACTGACATCGCTCGCGAGTACCGTATGGACGGCATTGCCCATCGGCTCTTGGATCGAAGCGATCCCTGCTGGCATATCTTCCGGGTTGACCCAAAGGTTTTCTTCCGGCATGACGACGTATTCCGCAAAACACCCTTGTGTATCGACACCGATGATCTTCGTGTTCTTACAGATATGATATTGTCCACGAAGACATTGTTTACATTGATGACAAACGATATGCGTCTCCGCCGAGACACGATCACCGAGCTTCAAGCGTTTCGTGCCTTCTCCGAGTTCGACGACTTCGCCTGAGAACTCGTGACCGAAGACATAAGGTGGATTGACACGCGAGGCTGCCCAAGCGTCCCACTCATAGATATGCACGTCTGTCCCACAGATCGATGTTGCCTCGACTCGAATCAAGACTTCCCCACGACTCGGTACGGGTACCGGTACTTCTTTCAGTGTTGCACCAAACCCGCGCTCTTCTTTGACGAGTGCGCGCATCGTTTTCGTCGTTGTCGTCTCTTCTACCGTCGTTACTAATTTCGTCATCTTTCCCCGACTCCTTCGCGGAAGCTCACGTTTTTTTATATGTGGTGAACTTCCAAATGTTTAGCATCCCCAAAAAACCAAACACATCTTTCCTCTATCTTACATGAATTCTGCTGCCAGTTTACCGAATGTTTCTTCGTTCAGCTCAAGATCCGCATACGCAAGACCCGATTCTTGATACCCATCGATTTGCGACTGGTAATCAGGACGTGTTTCATCCTGATAGATCAATCCCATGACGAGTCCGTCGTGCGCATGAACAGTTTGTTTCGCAAGATCCAAGTTCGACGGATCATACCCTTCGATATCGGACAGCTTCGTCAAGTTCTGTTTGAACCAATCGTACGTATTGACCTTGTTGAACGTAACACACGGACTGAAGACGTTGATGAAGGCAAACCCTTTATGTGCCGTCGCTTGCTCGATCAATTGTGTCAAGCCTTTCAAATCGTTCGAGAAGCTTTGGGCAACGAACGTCGCTCCTGCCGTCAAGGCGAGTTCAACCGGTGAAACACTCTTTTCGATCGACCCTTTTGGCGTCGATTTCGTCTTGAATCCAGGTGCAGAAGTAGGTGACGTCTGTCCTTTCGTCAAGCCGTAAATCTGATTGTCCATGACGATATACGTCATGTCGACATTGCGCTTGAATGCATGAATCGTATGTCCCATGCCGATTGCAAATCCATCCCCGTCGCCACCAGACGCGATGACCGTCAATTCGCGGTTCGCCATCTTAACACCTTGGGCAATCGGAAGAGACCGTCCATGAACGCCGTGGAAGCCATACGTATTGATATAACCGGAAATCCGACCAGAACAGCCGATTCCGGAAATCAATGCCAACTCTTCTGGTTCGAGCCCGACGTTCGCGACAGCACGCTGAATTGCTGCTTGAATCGAGAAGTCTCCACACCCTGGACACCAGTTTGGTTTGACATCATTTCTAAAATCTTTAAAGGTTGCCATGATATACCCCTCCTACGACCTGCTCGACGACCTCTGCTGGATAGAACGGGTCGCCATTGAATTTCAGGATATGCTCGATCTTCGATGCATGTCCACAGTTCATCTGGATCAACTTCGCCAGTTGTCCCGTTGCGTTGTATTCAACGACGATGACTCGTTTTGCCCGCTCTAAGTGCGGCGTGACGAGCTCACTTGGGAACGGATGGACTTGACGGATATGCAAGTGATCAACCTTAATTCCTTGTGCTTCGAGTCGTGGCATGATCTCTTCGATCGTTCCACGTGTCGAGTTGAAACCGACGAATAAGATATCCGGTTCTGCATGATGCTCCGTTACGAGAACGGCATCCTGTAAGCGGAACGTGTTCAGCTTCCGAAGTCGCTTCGTCATCTGATCGACTCGGTTCTTCGTCGCTTCCGACGGACGCCCTTCCTCATTGTGTTCAACACCCGTTACATGATGAATCCCGTGCTTGACGCCTGGAATGACACGTGGGCTGATCCCATCTTCCGTCACTTCGTAGCGTTTGAAGTACGCTTTTCCTTCAAGTTCCGGTAAGTCTTCCTGGATCAACTTCCCGCGACGGATCTCAACGCGTGACATATCCGGTGGCTCAACCGATTGTTTTCCGAGCGACAGCATCAAATCCGTCAAGAGAATGACAGGACATTGGTATTCCTCTGCGATATTGAATGCCTCTGCTGCATCGTAGAACGCTTCTTCGACCGTTGACGGTGCAAGTACGACTTTCGGAATCTCACCATGCGTGCTGTAGATCATCGCCATCAAGTCAGACTGTTCCTGTTTCGTCGGTAGACCGGTTGACGGACCACCCCGTTGTGTATCGACGATCACGAGCGGTGTTTCCGTCATCCCGGATAACCCGATCGCTTCCGCCATCAATGACAATCCTGGCCCAGCAGATGCTGTCAAAGCACGGACACCTGCATAGTTCGCCCCGATTGCCATCGTGACTGCTGCCAGCTCGTCTTCCGTCTGGACGACCGTTCCGCCGAACTGCGGCAGTTTCTTGATTAAGTATTCCATGATCTCAGATGATGGTGTGATCGGGTAAGCTGCCATCAGACGCGCCCCACCGGCAATCGCACCAAGCGCGATCGCATCGTTTCCGATCATGAACATCCGTTGTTTTCCGTCCGCCGGTTCCAAGACGAACCGTTCGCCCTCTCCTGCGAGTGCTTCGAACGCTGCTGCACCTTCACGAATCGCTGCTAAGTTTTTCTCGACCATGTCTGGACCTTTTCGACCGAAAATCTGTTCGACGACGGCTTGGAAACGCTCCGGTGCAATGCCGAGAATCGCGCTCGATGCGCCGATCGCGACCATGTTCTTCATCAAAGCCGTACCGAGATCAGCTGCGATCTCCGTAAATGGAATCGCATACAAGGAAGCGCGTGCTTCGTCTGGATTCGTCGGATTGAATTTCGCATCCGCGATGATGATGGCACCTTGACGCAATTCATGGAAGTTAACATCGATCGTCTCTTGATCGAATGCGACTAAAATATCGAGATCATCGGAAATCGTCCGGACTTCCTGTGTCGCGACACGAATCTTATTGTTCGTATGTCCTCCCTTGATACGTGACGAAAAGTGACGGTAACCATACAGGTAATAGCCGAGTCGATTCAAGGCAATCGCAAAGATTTCGCCTGTTGATTCGATCCCTTCTCCCTGCTGACCGCCAACTTTCCATGATAACTGATTATACATCGACGTTCGCTCCTTCTCTGTCCCCTGAAATGATAGTTCTCTCTATCCTCCCTCATGATACCGATTTACCGGAAGTAGTACAATGCTCCCTCGGTGGAAAGGTGAGAAAATTTCACGGACGCAGCAAAAAGACCATCTACTCCAGTCGAGTAAATGGTCTACTTGCAAATAGGACCTATGTCCAATTCGTCATCGTGGTTCGATGATGAGTTTGATGGCGGTTCTCTCTTCCCCATCAATCAAAATGTCTGTGAAGGCTGGAATACAAATCAAGTCGATGCCAGAAGGCGCCACGAATCCGCGTGCGATGGCGACGGCTTTGACAGACTGATTGAGCGCTCCCGCACCAATGGCCTGAATCTCGACGGAACCTCTCTCTCGAATGACACCCGCGAGTGCACCTGCTACCGCGTTTGGATTCGACTTAGCTGATACTTTCAGGACGTCCATGCGTGTACCTCCCCATCCAGAAATGGCAATCAGTCGAAGAATACTGACTGATCCGTCAGATGAATCCGTTCAATCTTCGTTGCTTTTTTGGTTGTGTCATCGATATGAATCAAGACTCCATTAAGTTGTTCCCGTCCTTCGGCAACTTCAAACCGTGTTGGGAGCTGTGTCTTGAATTTTCGCAGGACATCTTCCTGGCGCATTCCGAGCACGCCGTTCAGCGGACCTGTCATCCCGACATCCGTGATGTAAGCCGTTCCTCCGTCAAGGACACGCTCATCTGCTGTCTGGACGTGCGTATGTGTGCCGACGACAGCTTGTACTCGACCGTCGAGGTGATAGCCCATCGCAATTTTCTCACTCGTTGCTTCCGCATGGACATCAACGAAGATGGCATCGACTTTCCCTTCGACTTCCGCAATCAGTGCATCGACGGTACGGAACGGGTCACCGAGTGGTGGTAAGAAGACCGTTCCTTGGACGTTGATGACGGCAATCTTTTTATTACCTGCTTTGACGATCATCATCCCACGACCTGGCGTACCTTCCGGATAGTTCGCCGGACGGACGATTCGATCCGCGTCGTCGATCCAGTCAAAGATGTCGCGGTTATCAAACGTGTGGTTCCCCATCGTGATCCCATGGAATCCGAGTTCAAGGAATTGATGATAGATCGACTTCGTGATGCCGCGTCCGTGTGCTGCGTTTTCGCCGTTGACGAGCATGACGTTCGGGTTGTACTTCGCTTTCAAGCGTGCTGTGAATTGTTGTAGGATATGTCGACCGGGTGCACCGACGACGTCTCCGATGAATAAAATCTTCATTGCTGTTCCTCCGTTCATTAAAAAAAGTGGCGGTCGCCCGCCACTCCACTTATTTCGCGTATTCGACTGCTCGTGTTTCCCGAATGACCGTGACCTTGATGTGTCCCGGATAATCGAGTTCTTCTTCGATTTTTTTCCGGATGTCACTCGCCATCTTGTGAGCCAGTACATCATCGACGACATCAGGTCGAACGATGATACGGACTTCACGACCCGCTTGGATCGCAAATGATTTTTCGACACCGTCGAACGATTCCGAGATTTCCTCGAGGCGTTCGAGACGGCGGATATAACTTTCGAGTGTCTCTTGACGTGCACCTGGACGAGCAGCAGATAATGCATCCGCAGCTGCAACCAAGACGGAAATGACAGATGTCGCTTCCGTATCCCCGTGGTGGGACGCGATCGCATTGATGACGGTTGGATGCTCTTTGTACTTCGTACCCAGCTCGACTCCGATCTCAACGTGACTGCCTTCGACTTCGTGGTCGATCGCTTTCCCGATATCATGCAGAAGACCCGCACGCTTCGCAAGCGTGACATCTTCTCCAAGTTCAGCTGCCATCATACCTGCAAGGTGGGCAACCTCAAGTGAGTGATACAGGACGTTCTGTCCGTAACTCGTACGGTACTTCAAGCGACCGAGAATTTTGACAAGGTCCGGATGAATGCCGTGGATTCCGACATCATACGTCGCTTCTTCCCCGATTTCTCGAATCCGCTCGTCGACTTCACGACGGGATTTGTCGACCATCTCTTCAATACGGGCCGGGTGAATCCGACCATCCTGAACCAATTTCTCGAGCGCCATTTTAGCGACTTCGCGACGAATTGGGTCAAAACCAGACAAAATGACGGCTTCCGGCGTATCATCGATGATCAAGTCGATCCCAGTCAAGGTCTCGAGCGTACGGATGTTGCGGCCTTCCCGTCCGATGATCCGACCTTTCATCTCATCGTTCGGTAAGTTGACGACCGATACAGTCGTCTCTGCGATATGTTCAGCGGCGAACCGTTGAATCGCAAGTGACAAGATGTTACGTGCTTTCTTGTCGGCTTCTTCTTTTGCTTTTTGTTCGATTTCTTTTTGAAGAATGGCTGCGTCATGTAAAGCAGCCTGTTTCGTCTCATCCATGATGATCGTTCTTGCCTCGTCTTGCGATAAATTCGCGACGCGGACAAGCTCTTGACGTCCCTGTTCATACAGGTCCTCTACTTTGCGCTCTAGTTCTTCAGCTTGATGCTTCCGTTTCGCGATCTCTGCATCACGTGTATTGATTTGATCTTCCTTACGGTCGATAGCGTCAACACGGCGATCGAGTGTCTCTTCTTTCTGGAGCAACCGGGCTTCTTGTTTCGCTAGCTCTTGGCGACGTTCACGCAATTCTTTTTCCACTTCGTTACGAAGTTTGAATGCTTCATCTTTCGCTTCGAGTACTGCTTCTTTTTTCGTTGCCTCAGCCGATTCACGCGCACGTTCGACGATTTTGTTCGCTTCCGTTTCTGCGCCTTGAATTTTCGCTTCTGCAATCGATTTCCGCAAGAAGTAGCCTACGATGAATGCGATCAGCAAAGTGAGGAGAAGTATGACAATCCAAGTCAGTGTACTCATGGGTTCACCTCCCCTTTGCAAGGTGTTTCTTAGTTCATTTCGGTATTTCATCGAAGCTGTCTAAAAAACGTACATCTATATTGTAAGGATAGCACTCGTTCATTGTCAACGAACGGACGGGAAAGAATTCCACTGTTTTCCTCTTTTACACTAAAAAAGAGAGGATTCGCATGCGAATCCTCTCTAAAACGGTTTATTCAGCAAATAGATCTTCTGGTTGTTCTGCTTCGAAATCAACCGGCTCTTCGCGATCGACGAGACCGTGGTGTTCACGAATCAAACGTTCGACCTCTGCTGCAACTTCCGGATGCTCGACCATGTATTGCTTCGCGTTCTCACGTCCTTGACCGAGACGCTCTGAGTTGTACGAGTACCATGCACCACTCTTTTGAACGATATCGAGGTCTGTTCCGATGTCGATCAACTCACCGACCTTCGAAATCCCTTGACCGTACATGATATCAACTTCCGCTTGTTTGAACGGAGGTGCGATCTTGTTTTTGACGACTTTAATCTTCGTTTTGTTACCGACGACGTCCGTACCGTTTTTCAACGCTTCTGCACGACGCACTTCTAAACGTACAGACGAGTAGAATTTGAGTGCGCGACCACCTGGAGTTGTTTCCGGGTTACCGAACATGACACCGATTTTTTCACGGATTTGGTTGATGAAAATGACGATCGTCTTCGATTTATTCGTTGCACCAGACAACTTACGAAGCGCTTGGCTCATCAAACGTGCTTGAAGACCAACGTGTGAGTCACCCATCTCACCCTCGATCTCTGCTTTTGGTACGAGTGCCGCAACAGAGTCGACGACAAGAATATCGACCGCACCAGAACGAACGAGTGCTTCCGCGATTTCAAGTGCCTGTTCCCCAGTATCCGGTTGTGACAAGAGGAGTTCATCGATGTTGACACCAAGTTTGTTTGCATATGCTGGATCAAGCGCGTGCTCCGCATCGATGAATGCTGCTTGTCCGCCTTGTTTTTGAACTTCTGCGATTGCATGAAGCGCAACCGTTGTTTTACCTGACGATTCAGGTCCGTATACTTCGATGACCCGTCCACGTGGGTATCCACCTGCACCTAGGGCAATATCTAATGTAATCGATCCAGAAGAGATTACTGATACCTTCTGATCCGCATTTTCTCCGAGTTTCATGATAGAACCTTTACCGAACTGTTTCTCTATCTGGCGTAACGCCATCTCAAGTGCTGCTTTACGATCACTCACGTAGCAGGCCTCCTTTTAATTATCTTACTGAGATTATTGTACTTCTTTTGAGACCGAATGACAAGCATTTTACGAACATTTATTCGCATACTTACACTTTGATCATTTTTCTCACTCTGGTGCTTTTTCGAGAT
Organism: Exiguobacterium acetylicum; assembly: GCF_019890935.1. Lineage (NCBI taxonomy): Bacteria > Bacillati > Bacillota > Bacilli > Caryophanales > Exiguobacterium > Exiguobacterium acetylicum. The sequence continues at coordinate 1,081,272 of NZ_CP082333.1, read as the reverse complement.
GTTTCAGTAGAAGGAAATAGGTATCCTTGACGGCGCGCAGTCGAATCATACCTCTGTCGAACGATGGATATTGCCATTCGACGATTCGTGTTCCATGTGCGTCCGCAACAGCACAATAGACCGTTCCGACCACTTTTCCACTGTTGCTCGTCGGACCTGCTTCCCCCGTCAAGGCGACAGCGATATCGGATTGATACAGTTCTCGTGCCCCTTCAGCCATCGCAATCGCGACCTCTTTACTGACAGCAGTATGCTCTCGTAATAAATCCTCTGGTACCGATAACACGGCTTGCTTCGCTGCATCATCATAGACGACTGCGCTCCCGCGCAACACTTGACTCGCACCGCTGACATCAACGAGACCACTCGCGACAGCTCCTCCCGTCAGTGATTCGGCGAGCGAAAGTGTCAATCCTGCTTCTTGATACCGTTTTAGGACGACTTCCGGCAGACTCGTCTCCCCATATCCATAAAAGTACATGCCGACTTCAGCAAGGACGTGTTGTTCGAGTTCATCGAGCATACGATCAGCTTCCTGTTGATCGAGTGCTTTAGCCGTCAGGCGCAACCGGACTTCAGCAAGCTCCGCATACGGTGCAACCGATGGATTTGTCGCTTCTTTAATCAACGTTTCTAGACGGTCGTTTAAAGCCGATTCCCCGATTCCAAAAAATCGTAACGTCCGAGAACGAATCGTTTCTTGACCGAATAGATGGCTAAAGTGATCTTTGAGGATTTGCTTCATCTCGCGCGGCACACCGGGTAAGACGATATATTGGTGATGCTCCGTCTGGACCGACATACCCGGTGCAAGCCCGGCATCGTTACGTAAAACCGTCGCACCATCGATGACGAGAGCTTGTTTTCGTTCGTTGATCGTCATCTCCCGTTGACGTGTCTTTAAAAACCCTTCGATTCGCTCGTACGCCGCTTGATCAAGGACGAGATCACGTCCGAGGAGATCAGCGAGCACCTCTTTCGTCAAATCGTCTTCCGTTGGTCCAAGACCTCCTGTGATGACAAGGAGATCCGCCCGCTGTTGTGCCTGACGGAATGTTTCTTGCATCCGTTCGCGATTGTCACCAACGACTGTATGATAATGAACGTCAATTCCGGCACTTGCTAACCATTCGGAAAGGTACTGTGCATTCGTGTTCGCGATTTCCCCAAGGAGAAGTTCGCTTCCGACTGCGATGATTTCTGCTTTCATGTTGATTCCTCACCTTCTTGAAGTATAAGAAAAGACTGTTCGGTATGACGAACAGTCTAAATTGATCCATCTTACATGGATTTCGTAATTAACTTAATGTTTTTCGAGAAATATTCGACGCCCGAATAGATCGTCAAGATCAAAGCAAGCCACATCGTAATATCTGCGAACGGAATGTTCCACATCGCAAAGATGATATCGTGCAACAAATATGCCGTGATCGATGTCAGCTGAACCCATGTCTTGGCTTTGCCAGAGTTTCCGGCAGCAAGGACGATCCCTTCGTCAGATGCGACGAGACGAAGACCCGTGACTGCGAACTCTCGACAGAGAATGATGACGACGATCCATGCTGCGACGAATCCAAGTTCCACCAAGTAGACAAGAGCAGCAGCGACTAACATCTTGTCGGCAAGTGGATCCATGAATTTTCCAAAGTTCGTTACTAATTTTTGTTTGCGAGCGATATAACCATCGAGCCAGTCCGTCAGTGAAGCAACAAGGAAGATGATAGCTGCAACGAAGTGTGAGACGGGAAGCTCAGCTCCCAACACATCCCACTGTCCCCAGTTCGGATCAATCGCAAGTACGATGACGAACACGGGAATTAATAAAACGCGTAATACTGTCAATTGATTCGGTAAGTTCATGTAACGCCCTCCTCCTTCATTTCATATGTAAATGACATGCCATCTAAAAGAAGGCACGCCGTTTTACGGCGTGGCTACTTTCTTTAGATAGATGTTTTGGACGAGAAGCGAACGGTTCAGTTTCAGTTCTTGGTCATTGACGACGATTTTATCAATCCCTTTAATCGAACCGATCCGGATGCGGATCAAGTCCGTCTTCGCGTCCTTCACGACGATCGGATTCGGATCCGATGCGTTGATGTGGTCTGGCGCGAGTGCTTCTCCTTCAAGTGATGTATCACGTACACCAACGAATGGCGACGGAGAGGCATCTTTCTTGATTTGAATCGAGACACTCATCGTATCTTTCGTTGCGACTTCATACGTGACATCTTGACCAGATGTCGACTTCGCAGCAAGTGCCTCTTTTTTAGGTTCTTCTTTTGTTTCTTCCTGCTTCGCCGGTTCTTCCTTCGGCTCTTCTTCCGTCTTCGCAGGCGCATCCGTCTCTTTACTTGGCGCGTCCCCTTGATCGATCGTGACATCATTTTGCTTCGGTGCGGACGTCTTCGCCTCTTCGTTACCGTCGAGGAACGTCTGCAGACCATAATACAAGGCAGCACCGATTGCAAAGATTAGCACGATGATGATGATGTTCGGAATCCAACGCTTCGCAACGCTCTTCTTCGGAGCACTTGATTTCGAATACGTCGCGCGTCGTGACAGTTCGACGACCGGTTGTGCTTCCGGTTCCGGAAGATCACGTTTATAGGTCGTAAAGACTTCATCGACGTCAAGACCGAGTGCTTCCGCATATGTCTTGATGAAGGCCCGGGCGTAAAAAGCACCCGGCAATTGATCATAATTTCCTTCTTCGATCGCGACGATGTAACGCTTTTGAATCTTCGTCGTCGTTTGAATTTGTTCGAGAGAGACACCAAGTGCCTCCCGTTGTTCTTTTAAGTAGGTTCCGAGCTCGGTCATCGGTAACACACCTTCCATTTTTCATACTTATTCAAAGTTGAACCAATCATTTCCACCATGGGAACGAGGCAGTTCAGTCACAATGATTTCTTCAGTCGTGTTGCGTAATTCAATGATGTAATCAAAATCATCCCACGTATACTCACTGGATTTGACGAACGCATCCGGATGTTCGACAATCTTCGTCGCCGGTAGACGCATGACTTCACGCAGGATTTGCCAGTGTCGCTCATCGAAATTACGTTGTGACACTAACGCATCGATGATGTAGACGTAATCACCCGTCCGCTCATCATCGAACAACGATGTTCGAACCGTCTGTTTAATCAACGTCGACGATAGGAACAGCCATTTCTTATTCGCACTGACACTCGCTGCGACGATCGATTCCGTCTTACCGACGCGTGGCATGCCGCGGACACCAATCAACAAGTGCCCATCCTGTTTACATAGCTCTGCCATGAAATCGACGAGAATCCCTAAGTCTTCCCGAACGAAGCGGAACGTCTTTCGTTCATCACTGCTTTGATCGATATAGCGCCCGTGACGAATCGCGATTCGGTCGCGTAGTTTTGGTTTTCGTAGTTTGATGACCTCTATGGTTGACATCGTCTTGAGAATAGCGGCGAGTCGTGGAATTTGATCCGGTTGTTTCGTTTGGAGCAACATACCGCGTCGTTGATGATCGACACCATTGATCGTTACGATCGAAATATGTAACATTCCCATCAACGAAGCAATGTCCCCGAGTATACCGGGACGGTTGACCTTTAATTCATATTCGAGATACCATTGCTCGAACTCACTCACGCGCCCATCCTCCTCTATCAATACGATTATCCATTCCTCATGTTAAATGATTTTTTGAAAAATGAAAAGCATTCCTGAACTGAAATTCCATCACCTACATCCACGCGCCATCTATTTTAAGGATGGCTCCCGACACATAACTTGATTCGGGTTGCACTAAGTAACGGATGGCAGAAGCCACTTCCTCTGCTTTTCCGAATCGACCGACAGGGATTTCAGCGATCGCTTGTTCCTTTTCATCTTCCGAGAAAATCGCGTTCATCGGCGTATCGATCCACCCCGGCGTAATCGCGTTGATACGTCCGTGCATTGGTCCAAGTTCCTTGCTGTATGCCTTGACGAATCCGAGCTGTGCCGCCTTGCACGTCGAATAGACGACCTCACCCGCGACACCTTGTTCCCCTAGTACACTACTGATGACGACGATCGCAAGCTTCGACGTGAACGGTTTCGTCCGTGTTACGGTTTGGCTGATGCGCATCAATGCCTCGACATGGATTTTCCAAAGTTCGTGCATGGATGTTGCCGATTGATCGAGCAACAGACCGCTATAACTCGTTCCGGCACAATGGACGAAGGCATCGACGACAGGTAATGACGCACAAAATGCCTGCAAGTCCTCCTCGTCTGCTAAGTTCGCAGTCAGGATGTGGTGCTCGCCTTGCCACTCCTCTATCATCCGTTCTAAAACAGCTTGCTGTCGATACGTCTGAAGCACCAATTCATGTCCGGCGGCAGCGAGTTGTTTTGCTGCCGCAAGACCAATGGAACCACTCGCACCGGTGATGAGGATTCGCATCACGCGTACGGTTTGACGATTGAGATCGCTCGGTTTTCAATGGCGAATAACTCGTCAAAACGAGCTTCAATCTCTTCTTTCGTAATCGAAGCAATCAACGTTGGAAGCGTGAACAGGTTCGTACCGGCAAGTGCGTGACGCGAGAACTGATTCGCGATGAATTCCGGTGAATTCAAGGCACGGAGGAACTTTCCTTGCATCATGTTCCGCTTGCGTGTGACTTCGTCTTCCGTAAAATTCGGTCGTGTTTGCAGGAGTGTCTCATACGCTTGGATGAATTTATCTGGATCTTCCGTTTCCATTCCAAACGTCGCAAAGGCGAACTCTTCCTCACTCGAGTAATCAAAGCTGAACGTATCGTCAATCAGACCGTCTTCGTACAGTTCCAAATACGTCGATGATGTCTGATCGAACAAGAGATGTAACAGTAGTTCACTCGTTAACTCACGGCGGACTTGTGCCTCGCCGCGAAGCGATTCGTCCTTGTAACCGATCAATACCTTTGGTGTCTTAACGTCGAGCTCGAGTTCAAAACGTGGACGATGTACGCCATGCGGCTCTTGACCGTAATCTCGTTCGATTGCCGGGCGATCCGTATAGTCTTTCTTCGCCTGATTCGCCTTGATCAATGCTAGTGTCTCTTCCGGATCGATATTTCCGACGACGAACAATACCATGTTCGATGGATGATAGAACGTACGGTAGCACGTGTACAAGTCATCGGCTGTGATTTGATTGATTGATTCCGGAGTTCCCGCGATATCGATCCGGACCGGATGCGATGCATACATTGATTCGATCAGACCGAAGAACAGGCGCCATCCCGGATTATCTTGATACATCTGGATTTCTTGCGTGATGATCCCCTTCTCTTTTTCAACGCTTTCCGGCGTGAAGTAGGGATCTTGTACGAAATCGATCAACGTCTCGAGGTTTTGTTCGATCAGCGACGTCGCTGAGAACAAATACGCTGTCCGCGAGAACGAGGTAAAGGCGTTCGCAGAGGCACCGAGACGACCGAACTCTTGGAAGACGTCCCCTTTTTCAGATTCGAACATCTTATGCTCGAGGAAATGGGCGATGCCGTCCGGTACCGTGATCCATTCCTCGCCTTTTTTGAATCGTTGATCAATCGAACCATAACGCGTCGTAAACGTCGCATACGTCTTTTCGTATCCTTTTTTTTGCAACAAATAGACGGATAAGCCGTTATCGAGCTGCTCGTGGTATACCGTTTCGTCTGTATCGTGATAGGTCAGTTGTTCCATCATGCTTCACCTCGCAATAGATATACGGCATCAAGATCGATTGCCGCTGCTAATCGAACGACGTCTTCACGTGTCGCCGTTTCAATGATATGAATCTCATCTTCCAGTGTCAGTCCACGCATCTTCGAACCATTCAACCAACCAATCAACTGACCTGGCTGATCAAGGATTTGACGGCGTGCATTAATCAACATCGCCTTCGTCTGTGTCAATTCTTCATCCGTGAACTGTCCTGCTTTCAAATCAACGAGTTGTTCCAAGATGATCTTCTCGGCACGTTCCGCTTCTTTCGTGTCGACTCCTGCATAAACATAGAGTGCACTGTTCAATGCCGCGTATCGTGAAGCCGCATAATACGCGAGACTCTCTTTTTCACGGACATTCATGAACAGTTTTGAATGCGGGAAGCCACCGAACAGACCATTGACGATTTGCATCCGAATCGAGTCAGCGGATGTCGGATCGACCGCTACCCGGTAACCAAGATGCAATTTACCTTGTTTGATCGGTTGTGTTTCGCTCGACCGTTTCACACCATTGACTGTTTTTTGAGCCGGAATGTAATGACTGATCTTTTCAGAATGCGATGGCAAGAAGGACAACGCGTCTTCCATCTTCTCCTTCGTCACATGTCCGACGACGAAGACATCAATCCGGTCGTCTTCGATCATCGAACGATATGTATCACGCAAGGATGACGGGGTGATCTGTTCGAGTTCTTCGAGTGTTCCAAGCGATGGCAACGCGACGGCTTCACCTGGTGCCATTAATTCAAGAAGACGTTGCTGTGCATAGCGCATTTTATCATCATATAATGAACTGATCCGTAAGGCATGCAATCGTTTTTCTTGTTTGACGAACTGTTCACGGAAGCCACCTTCCGTCAAATCTGGATACAGCACCATCTGCTCAAGCAATTCGAGTGCTTCTTTTAACAACGACGGATGATGGACGAGTTCTCCCCGGACGACATCGAGTTGGAATGAGATGACATGCTCTTCTCCGAACTTCGACGCGTCCGCATAAAGTCCCGCATCATATAGTGTTTCAAGCGGCTCACGTAACGCTTTCATCGACGGATAAGCGGCTGTCGATTTTTCCATGATGTACGGTAGGATTGCACGGCTTGTCAGCGTCTTCGCTTCTAACGGTGCTGAAAATGTGACGAGAATCGTCGTCGTCTTGAATTTATCGGTCGGAACGAGATGATAGCTCGTTCCTTCCTTTTTCCATGTGCTAAATGACTGACTCATTGCTCTCCATCCTTTCGTTTGAATACATGCGCACTACGGACATATTCAATATCTGCTTTTTGTTTGACGGCATTCTCGTAACGGGCTGCTGTAAAGAAGAAGTCACTGAGTCGGTTGATGAACGGTAACAAATGAGCCGCTTGAGGAACATCGATCATCGAACGTTCAACGCGACGACAGACCGTCCGTGCCACGTGTAACGTTGCAGCTGCTTCCGTTCCACCAGGCAAGATGAACTTATCGAGCGGCGGTGATAACTCCGTTAACGTGTCAATCCAACTTTCTAAATCAACCGTCGCTTCTTGACTCAAACGTGACGGGCGCGGCTCGACATACATCAAGTCACTGCCACAATCGAATAACGCGTGCTGGATCACTGTCAGTTGCTCACGCACCTCGATTGATGATGCTTTCGTCCGGGCAAGTCCGACGAAACTATTTAATTCGTCGAGTTCTCCCATCAAGCTGATCAACCGATCATTTTTTTTGACTCTCCCACCAACGAGAGATGTTTCTCCTTCGTCACCAGACTTCGTGTAAATTTTCATTTTTCATTCACTCCTATAGCGAAAGGAAGCGACTCATAATGTTCGCTTCCCTTGTTTTTTCGGTAATCGGATCCGGAATGTCGCACCCTCTCCCAAGCGGCTGTCGACTTCGACTTCACCACCATGAGCTCGGACGACATTCGCCACGATCGCAAGACCGATTCCTGTACCCGTCTTGCCACGTGTCCGCGCTTTATCCGCTTTATAAAAACGGTCAAAGACGAACGGTAGATCTTCTTCTGGAATTCCGTCACCCGAATCAATGACGGATAATGTAATGTTTTCCCTATCTTCATCAATCTTAATCTTGATTTCACCGTTCTCCGTATAACGCAGGGCGTTACCGAGGAGGTTCGTCAAGACTTGCTCCATCTGATCAGCGTCTGCTTCAAACGCGATGTTCGGACCAGAAACCGAGAAGGTAACCTGTTTATCGCGTCCCATCTGTTTGAACTTCTTGATCACCCGCTTCGCAAAAGGTATGGCTTCGACGGATTCAATCCGTAACTCCTGATATCCCGCTTCCATGCGCGCAAGATCAAGAAGATCGTTAACGAGTCTCGACAGTCGCTGGGACTCGTCGTAGATGATCGAAGCGAATTCCTTCGTCGCCTCGTCACTTTCGGTCATCCCATCGACAATCGCTTCAGAGTACCCTTGCAACATGACGAGTGGAGTCCGCAGTTCATGACTGACGTTCGCGACGAAATCAGCGCGCATCTTCTCGAGTTGCTGTGCTTCCGTCATATCACGCAGAACGGCGACCGCTCCGATCTGTTCTTCTTGTTCGAGTAACGGACTGACGATGATGATGTAGAAGCGTCCCTCTCGTTCGAAGGAGACCGTCATCTCCGTCTCTTCACGCATGACCGTCTGGAACAGTTCAATCAGTTCATCCGGTACGGGAGAACCTGCCAAAAAGGCTTCAGCTGGTGGATTCGTCGCGAGGAGCTCACCTGATTTCGAGAACGTCAGCACGCCGTCTGCCATACAGCGCAGAATCGAGGAGAGTAAATGCCGCTCCTTGTCGAGATCCGTGACGTATTGATTGAGTTGACTACTCATTTCGTTGAACGCAAGCGCTAAGTCACCGATCTCATCCCGTGAACGTTGCGTCAGGCTCTGATCGAACTTTCCTTCACCGGCCTCAACGACAGCTTGACGAATCGTTCGCAGTGGTGCCGTGATCCGTGTCGAGAGGAAGAAGGCAAAGACGGTCGTCCCGATGATCGCTAACAGGACACAGAGTTGAATGATTTGACGTGCGCCTTCATTCGCCTGCTCGATGTTCGTCAATTGCTCGATCAAGTAGATCGTTCCATTGCCACTGTCCGTAATGAGCGGTGCCCGATATGCGAGTGCCGCCTTTCCATCGAACGTCTCATAGTTGCCGATCGCTGTTTCGCCTTCTTCACCATCAATCGCTTTCCAGTTCTGACGTTCAAGTTCCTTGATGATCCGGTTCGCCTTCGCTTGTGAGATGTTCGCTTCGACGGAATCGTCCTGCGTCTTTGCGATCAGTGTCGCCCCGTAGATATCCGTGATTTCAACCGCAGTACTCGATCCTTCCTCGATGCCGGAGTGCGCCTGAAAGACGGTCTCGACTTGTTGACCGAGCTTTGCCAGGTGCCCCCGTTCCTGTTCGATATGGAACGAGTTGAAAAATTCAAGTAACAAGATCGTCAAGGCGATCAAGACGACCGAAACGAGTAACAGAATCGTTCCCCATAGTTTGATGACAACGCTTTGCAACCATTTCATCGTCAGGTCGGACTATTCTCGAACTTGTATCCGACACCCCAGACCGTCGTGATCATTTGAGCGGCGTTCGGAGACAAACGATTCAGCTTTTCACGCAGACGTTTGACGTGTGTATCGACTGTCCGTAGATCTCCGAAAAATTCATAGTTCCAGACTTCCTTGAGTAATTGTTCCCGCGAGAATACCTTGTCCGTTTGTTTTGCTAAGAAATACAGGAGTTCGTATTCTTTTGGTGTTAAATTGACTTCTTGCGATTCGACCGTCACGCGGTGCGCATCATTGTCGATCGTCAAGTGTGGGAAGACGATGACATCTTTTGTTTTCGCATCCGTGTGGAGGAATTTCGTCGCACTTGCCCGGCGAAGGATCGCTTTGACACGCAAGACGACTTCGCGTGGACTGAATGGTTTGACGATATAATCATCTGCCCCCATCTCAAACCCATGGACGCGGTTCGTCTCTTCGCCTTTTGCCGTCAACATGACGATTGGTGTCGCTTTCGTTTTCCGCAGTTCTTCACAGACTTGCATCCCGTCCATCTTCGGCATCATCAAGTCGAGGAGAATGACATCGTATTCTGTCTCAAGCGCCATTTCAAGCGCCGTCTCTCCATTGTCTGCTTCCTCGATCGTGAAATTTTCCCGCTCCAGATACATCTTCAACAGGCGACGAATCCGTTCTTCATCGTCGACGACTAAAATACGTGCTTCTTCTGACATGCTGTCTCCTCCTATAAACTAAACTCTACTCCTCTATCCTACTACTCTTTTAGTATACTATGAAACGAAAAGAATGGCTTGCTCTGGCTGATTTCTCCGAAAAGGCACACTTCGGTCAGACGCACACGAAAAAGCAGCGGACCGTTTCCGGGTCCGCTGCTTGCTTTTTCTTATGCGTACGAGTGTAATCCCGCTACGACAAGGTTAACGAAGACAAGGTTGAACATGATGACGGCAAATCCGCCGACACATAACCAAGCTGATTTTTTACCAATCCAACCACGCTGGATGCGCATATGGAGATAAAAGACGTAGAAGAGCATCGTAATGAGTGCCCATACCTCTTTCGGATCCCAGCCCCAGTAACGGCTCCATGCCATTTGCGCCCAGATCATCGCGAAGATCAGACCGCCCAGGATGAAGATTGGAAGACCAATCGCAACAGAACGATAGCTGATCTCATCTGCTGTCTCAAGATCAATCTTACGCGCAATCGGCTTCAAGCTTTCAGCAAGACGCTTGCGAAGAATGACGAAGCGAAGCAAGACGTATAAGACGACACCGCCAATGATCGACCATAAGACCGTATTGACTTTGTTCGCGTTCAAGAAGTTTGGTAATTCGATGACGGCACCTGAACCCGATAAGACTTTTCCGCCTTCAGGACCTGTCAAGACTGGCATGACATAGTCATGCGTCATCGTTGCACCGTTTTTCGCAACGTATTCGATCGTCGACGCAGAACCTGTCGCTTTGAACAACAGCCCAACTAAGATGTAACCGACAACACATGCGAGCGAGAACATGACGACTTCAAGCCACGTCCGAGTTTTCGATTCCTTGCTGAAATCTGTCGCGTGAATCAGATACAGTAAACCCGTCGCGAAGCTGACGGCAAGAATCCCTTCGCCGAGCGCTGCCGTCGTGACGTGGATTTTGAGCCAAACACTTTGTAGTGCTGGGATCAACGGTTGGACTTCATCCGGGAACATCGACGCATAGGCGATGACGAGCAATGCAACTGGCATCGCAATCAAGCCAAGAACATTGTTTTTGTAGATGGCATAAACAATCAAGAAACCAAGCACCATCATCATGCCGAAGAATGTCGTGTATTCATATAAGTTCGAGACTGGAACATGCCCAGCTCCAGCCCAGCGCGTGAAGAAATATCCGAGCTGCGCGAGGAAACCGATGATCGCGAGCGTATAGGCGATCTTACCAGAACGCGTCGGTCCTTTTTTACCACTCGTCGCTACAGCGAAGAATCCTGTACTGACGAGGTAGACGATGAATGATGTAAGGAGCAGGTTACTGCTCAACTGAAGCAAATTCATTTAGCTTCCCCCTCTTCCCGCAACTTTTGTCGATCCTCAAGTTCTGGTAGACCGACTTCCGTCAACGCGAGATTAGCTTCTTTTTGAAGCCCCAATGCATTTTTGTTCGTAAATCCAGCAATCTGGATGCGACCGTTCTTCTCACGTAACCAGAGACGACGGTGCGGCCAGTACATTCCGATCAATAGGCCTGCCATGAAGATGATACCACCTGCAAACAGGAACGGGAGCGTCAGATCTTTTTTAATCCGGACACCCGAGATGTTTGAGAGTTCCGTACCGGCGAATGCCATTTTGTACTGGTTCTCATCTCCACCAACGTTCAGTTTGATCCCAATCAAACTCCGCTCACCTTTCGGGTGTTCAGGTGACTTGATACTGAAGACGAAGGCAGGATTGACTGGACGTCCCGAGTTCGTCGTTGGCTGACCATCTTTGACGACGAAGTCCGGAAGGAAGTCCTTCAGTTCGACTTCATATCCATCTTTTAAAGCATATGTTTCTTTCGGATCACGCAAGTCGACCTTGATCGTATCGACGACTTTGTCCGTTTTCTGGTTGACGATATTAAACGACATCGTCTTGAATTCCGGATCTGCCGCGTACTGTTCCTGGAAGACTTGATAATCATCGAATTCGAATGGGCGGTTGACTGCCGTCTCACCTGACTTGATTTCTTCAAGCTTCGGTTTGAAATCGGATGTTTCACCGACTTTCTTGTACAGCGTCATCTTCGTATCATAGTTCTTTGGTACGTTTCCGCCTGCTGCTTCAAGTGATTTCTTGAACTTCTCATCGACCTTCTCAGGATCATAGAACTCGATGTTGAACGCTTCATTTTTCAAGTAGTACTGGTTGTCCGTCGCTTCGATCGGCAACGTCTCTCCTTCGCGGAGCCAAAGCAATTCATCTTCGTGCATCCCTGGTACGACTCGAAGCATCGCACCACCGAAGAATAAGACGAGTCCGATATGATTGATGTATGGACCCCATCGTCCGAACCGTTGCTTTTCCGCTAAGAGTGCTCCGTCTTGTCGACGGACTTTATAACCTTTTTTCTCAAGCAATGGTGCGATCGCATCGATTTTTTTGATATCGCCAGTCGCTTCCGCGCCAAATCGCTGACCGTTCATGAAACGGTCCGACTGGATGACCGGTTGTTTCTTCAGTGCTCGGTAGAGCGGGAAGAATCGGTCAATCGACACGATGATGATCGAGAGTAATAAAAGCGTGATTAATCCGATATACCACCATGATTCAAATAGATTATGGAATCCTAACGTATAGTAGATGTCACCTGCTGTGCCGTATTCCTTTTGGTAAAACTCTTCTGGTGGTGTTGCCTGTGGAATATACATCTCTTGCGGGAAGATCGTACCGACCCCACTCGCGATGATGATCAACCCGATCAGCCACAACCCGACCTTGACAGACGAGAAGAACGTCCATGCCCGGTCGATCCAAGATGGATTTTTACGTTTCGATCGAAGCTCCGCTTCCTCGTAACGCATGTCCAGTTGTTTGAAATCTTCTTGCTCCTGCATCCTTAAATCCCCCTTCGATGCGTTACTCGTTCGCCTTCTTCACCATCTCTTCGAGCTTCGCTTGATCAATCTCACCTTCATACTTCTCGACGACTTCACCTTTTTTATTGATGATGAACGTCACAGGTAAGTTGTAGATCCCGTAAGCCTTCTCGACCGAACTGTTCGTATCCATGAGAATCGGATAGTCCGTTCCGCCAATATCCTTGATGAAGCTTGAGACACGAACTGGTGTTTCACCGACATTGACCGCTACGAAATTGACGCCTTGGTCTTGCATCATCTGATAGTTGTCATTGATCAATGGCATCTCTTTCTTACATGGTTCACAGAATGTTCCCCAGAAATTGAGTAAAAGTCCTTTTCCTTTGTACTCGTCCATCGAGTGCTGTTTCTCACCATATAGATCGACGAGTGCGAAACCAGGGGCATCATCGCCTGCCATGACACGACCGTTTTTATCACGTGTCGCTTGATCGACGAATTGCATGATGACGACTGCTCCGGCGAACAAGACGATCGTCATGATCATTAGACGCCAGAAGGAGCGTTTCTTCTTTTTTTGCTGGGCCGCTGCTAAGCGTTCTTCCGGATTTTGTTTCGTTTTTTTCATATTTTACCGCCTCCACCCATATTGTACTTGAAATCGCTTTACCGTTGACAAAATGTGAAATTCGTTAATCGTTTTGTCACAAAAAAAGAAAACTCAACCCGGAGGATGAGCTTCTCGCTTTACAAATTAACGTTTTTTTGTGTTCTTACGTCTTTTCGTAGGTGGAGCGGCTGGATCCGCTAGCTCACGCAATTGATTGACTTCTTTTTTTGAAAGTTCACGCCACTCGCCAGAAGTAAGACCTGCCAGTGTCAAGAAACCGAACTGTTCACGTTTCAACTTCAAGACTTCTGAACCGAGTGTCTCGACCATTTGACGAACTTGGCGGTTATGTCCCTCGTAGATGACCATTTCAAGAATCGCTGTGTTTTTCTTCTTATCGATATCGCGCATTTCGACACGGGCTTTACCTGTCTTGAAACCATCCGGTAAGACGACACCTTTTTCAAGACCTTTGACGTGGAAGTATTCTGGTACACCTTTGATTTTGACGATGTAGCGCTTCGGTACCTTATATTTCGGGTGAAGCAAGAGGTTCGAGAATTCACCGTCATTCGTCATTAAAAGAAGACCGCTCGTATTGTAGTCGAGTCGACCGACTGGGAAGACACGGTGTCCGGGTGGTACGAGATCAACGACCGTCTTACGTCCTTTATCGTCTTCAACCGTCGAAACGACACCTGTTGGTTTATAGAGCATGTAGTAGACGTGTTCTTCACGTTCGAGCTTCACACCGTCTACTTCGACTTCCGCACGTGCTCCGACTTTCGTTCCAAGCTCCTTAATGACTTTTCCGTTGACCTTGACGCGACCTGCTGTGATCAATTCCTCTGCTTTACGCCGCGAAGCGACACCTGCTTGTGCGATGATTTTTTGTAACCGTTCCATTAATTCACTCTCTCCTCTAATGAAGGATCATTTCGGAAGAAGAGATCTCCATCCGATTCGAACGTTTCTTCGAATTCGAGTGGCGGCAACTCTTCAATACTGTTCAGACCAAAATGGTCCAAGAAATGATCCGTCGTTTTATACAATTTCGCGCGACCAACGCCTTTGGCGCGTCCCGCCTCTTCAATCAAACCTTTTGCACTTAACGTATGGATGACACGCTCCGTCTTCACACCACGAACGACTTCGATGTCAGCACGTGTGACGGGTTGTTTGTATGCGATGATGACGAGTGTCTCCATCGCTGCTCGAGACAAGGAATCTTCTGCGAGCGAACCGGCATATGCCTGAATATATGGCGACATTTCTTTTCGTGTCACCATCTTAAAGACACCACCCGACTCCACGATTTGCAACACACGCTGCTCTGTTTCGAATGTCGTTTGAAGAGCCAGCAACTGTTCACGTGCTGCCGCTTCACTGATTTCTAGTGCTTGACTGAGACCACGTGGATCGATCCCATCGTCTCCGACGACGAATAACAGGCTCTCAATGATTTGTTCATACGCCAATCTGACTCTCCTCCTTCACCATGCTCCGCAATAGGATATCATCGGTCATCTGTTCACAATCAATGACCCGTTGCTTCACGAGTTCTAGAACAGCGAGGAAGCTGACGACTAGTTCTTCGACCGTCGGTTGCTCCGCAAAAAAGCCGAAGAATGTCGTCCGCTCACGGGTCGCGACGTACCGGGCAACGGACTCCATCTGTTGCTCGAGTGAACGTTCTTCCCGTTTGACCGTCTTCGAACGACGCACCTTCCAGGCTTCCCGTTGGCGCATTTTTTCATAGGCACGTAGTAAATCACTCAGTGATAACGTACCGTTATACTCTTGTGCATCCGTATCGAGATAACGCATCAAATCCTCTGGTTGTTTCGAGAACAGCTCAAGGCGTGCCTCTTCCTTTTCTTTCAGGACGAGTGCTGCTTCCTTGTACGCTTTATACTCGATCAACTGTTGAATCAGACCTTCTCGCGTCGGTTCTTCCTCGAAATCAGGAATCTCATCGTATTCCGTCTGTTCGATCGGCAAGAGTTGTTTGCTTTTCAGTTGCAACAGCGTCGCTGCCATGACAAGATATTCACTAGCAACATCTAGTTCAAGATGCTGCATCGCACGGATATAGGACACATATTGATCCGTCACCATGGAAACGGATATATCATAAATATCGATTTCTAATTTACCAACCAAGTGTAACAGCAAGTCCAGCGGGCCTTCAAACGCATCCATCTTTACACTGTATGATTCCATGATTCTCCCTGCCCATCAACGTTTTTTGCGCCTTAGTATACCATACAACGGATGGGTTCGACTATGTTATATTCAAAGGAAGAGGTGATTCCATGAATCCAATCGAGCGATTCGTATTTGAATTCAACATTCGGCACGATTACTTCGAGTGCCATGAAATCTTAGAGGAAGTCTGGCAAGAAGGACAACGCCAGGACGAGGCGCTTGTCGGTCTGATCCAACTGGCCGTCGCCCGCTATCATCACCGCCGCGGAAATACGACTGGGGCACAGCGGACATATGCAAAAGCATTCGATAAAATCGAACGTCACCGGGCATCACTGATTGCGTCCGGGATCGACGTCTCATATTTGCTCGATCATTGCGACCATTTTACGGATAAGGTTTATCGACACATCCCGTTACCTGTCTTCTCGGACGTCATCCGAGCCGTCGCACTTGAAGCGACAGCACCTGATCTTGACTATGTGACACATAAACACCGTTTACGCGATCGTACGGATGTCGTCACGGCACGACAAGAAGCGCTACAAAACCGAAGAGACCGGTCCATCTGAGCCATGGACCGGTCTTTTTATTGATTTTTCCATTTGTCGACGAGGCGTTGCGTCTCTTCGGTCGCACCCGTAATATCCGTTCGCAGAAGCTTGGCTGCTTCATCGAGTAGGAGATACGACATCCGTTCTCCACGGAAAGACGGTGATAAGGCGATATGTTTCAATTCAGCATGGCCATCCATTAATTGAAACCCGATGACACCGACGAAATCCTCATCTTGTTTGTACAAATACAAGCGTTGGTCTTCTTCCTGTTCATAGGCTTGAACCGTTTCAAGCAAATACTTCGGATCCTTCACTTCGCACGAAAAGGCGATCAGCCCCATCGCGGTCCGTTCATTCAACTTCTTATATTTTACTAGCATGTGATTCTACACCTTCCTAATTTCAACAACTCTCAGGAGCATGAACGACTGAGACTCATTCATTCTACACCTTCTCACACAGAATTACTGCATTTTTTTCATAATCCACTAAAAATGCAGGAGACTGTCACGTGACGTCCCCTGCATCTGAATCACGCTTGTTCTTCCATCACTTGGATGAAGGCACGCATGTAGTCTGGTAGATCGGGTGGACGACGACTCGAGACGATATGTCCGTCGACGACGACAGCTTCATCATGCCAAATCGCACCCGCATTCGTCATGTCATCCTTGATCCCTGGCGTACTCGTGACGTTGACACCTTTTAAGATGCCGGCAGAGATCAGCACCCAACCAGCGTGGCAGATTTGGCCGATCGGTTGTTTGTTCTGGTCAAAATGACGCACCATGTTTAAAACAGAGTCAAAGCGGCGTAACAGATCGGGCGACCAACCACCTGGAACAAGAATCGCATCGTATTCTGCTGGATTGATCTCATCGAACGTCTTATTCGATTTGATTGGGACACCGTACTTCCCGATATATGTTTCATCTGCTTTCTCACCGACGATGTCGACGATTGCGCCTTCTTCACGTAAGCGATGGACTGGATACCATAATTCTAAATCCTCGAAGTCATTGCTGACGACTTGGATGATTCGTTTTCCTTCTAAACGCATGACAAACACTCCTTTTCGAGTTGAGTTCCATTACTGATTGTACCCGGTTCTAAAAAAAGAAAAACTCCTCTTCGAACGTTCGAAGAGGAGCAAGAACTTACGCTTCGACGCGGATTTCTTTGATGCCAGCGCCTTGCTTCATTTTTTGTGCATGTTCGAGACCTGAAGTCACTTGTCCGAAGACCGTGTGTACGCCATCGAGGTGCGGTTGTGGCTCGTGTACGATGAAGAATTGGCTTGATCCTGTGTTACGACCAGCGTGTGCCATCGAGAGTGAACCCGCTTTGTGTTTGTGTGGGTATGATGTTGACGTTTCACAAGGAATCGTTTTTCCTGAACCGCCTGTACCGTTACCGATTGGGCATCCGCCTTGTGAGACGAAGCCTGGGATGACACGGTGGAAGTTCAATCCATCGTAGAAGTTCGAGTTTGCAAGGTTTTCGAAGTTTTCAGTCGTGATCGGTGCTTCATCGTTGAACAGTTCGAATTCGATTTTATTTCCATCTTCTAATAAGATATGACCAGTTTTTTGCATGTTTGACCAACCTTTCGTGCTTTTCAGCAGGAGATTCGTCACGATTCAAGATCGTGATTCCATGGTACAGTGTACCAAATTTCAGGGCGTCGTGCAGACCTTTTTACTCGACGGCTGCCTCTAACACATCGAGTGTCACCGAATCCGTTGCTTCGACACGAATCCGCACTCCATTCGCGAGTGTCGTGACGGGATCCGTATGCCCGAAGTCCGCATCGAGAATGATCGGGAAATCATAGCCCCGCGTCGCGCGCAGAATGATGTCCTTGAGCGGGAAGTCCGGGTCAAAATCGACTTTTCGCGGGAAGCGTCCGACGACGAGTGCCGCAATCTTGTCATACGCACCCATGTGTCGCAATTGCGTGAAATACCGGTCAATCGTTTCTGGTGTCTCACTTTCGTCATCCTCAAGCATCAAAACGACACCGTCAAACGATGGCAAGTATGGAGTTCCAGCAAGCAGTAAAAGTGTTCCCGTGTTCCCCGTTAGAATCGGACCTTCTGCGACGCCCGTCTTAATGATCGTGTATCCTGCGTTCACTTGATGTTCTCGTCTTCGGTCGTCCGCGACATCCCAGCGTAAAACCTCATCTGTCCACTCCTCAGACGCTTCGATCCGACCGATTGGCTCCGTCTGCATGAATGTACGTTTGAACGATTCTTCCGTATACGGATCAAGACCATCGAATTGACCGAACTGCGTCAGCAGCGCGGGTCCAACGAACGTCGTCAGTCCTGTCTGCTGATAGATGCCCGCAAACAGTGCCGTGATATCGCTGTAACCTACGAAAATCTTCGGATTGTTCCGGATCAATTCATAATCGAGTTCGTCGAGTAGCTGGTGTGAATTAAACCCACCGATCGTCGAGATGATTGCCTTGATTGACGGATCTGCGAACGCCATATGTAAATCTTGCAGCCGTTCCCCGATCGTTCCTGCCGTATGACTATGAACAGCCGTTGCGTTCGGCATTAAGACGACCTCGAAGCCCATTTTTTCAAGTGTTGCGATACCGCGGGCGAGACGACGCGGTACGTATGCTGCGACAGCAGACGCCGGCGAGACGATGGCAATCTTATCCCCTTTTTGTAAGCGTGGTGGTTTCATGAGAGTTCCCCCTTTTTCATTACAAGTATTTCCAGTATAACAAATCGAAGAGGAACCGCGTACTCTCATTTTTCCATCCATCTCACAGCTTTACGAAGAGCGAATCTCCGTTCTCAAGCAATTCTCCTTTTTCCGAAACATAATCGACCTTGACTGTCATGTGTTGAAGAATCTTTTGTTCGCGCAACGACTTTGCCCACGCTGTGACCTGCGCTTTATCCTGTTCGTGTCGCTTGCGTGGAACGTCCACTAAGAGCGTCGGAGCGACTTCCTTCCGTAAATAAGCCTTTGAATCAAAACGCGCGTCACCTAGCTGCTGTATTTTATCGTTGTCATAAAGTACGGTCACGCTCAATTGATTGTTCAGTTGTTCGAGAGTCGGCGACGGGATCCGTCGCTCTAACCGATCTTCCCAAAGTGACGCGTGATACGAGTCAACGAACCTCCCCGACTCCTCTTGTTGATAGACGAAAAACTCAGTATTCGTTTTTTCGTCTATCGCGCGTGCGGCATATTCAAATGGAAAATTGCCCATGTTGTCGTAAAGACTACCGGTCACCTTCGCTTCCGGAAGATGCTGTTCTAAGTAAGTTTTTGCTTTCCGCTGTACTTCAGTCTCTTTCGTTCCATCCGAGTTCATGTCCTGTGTAAAAGCGAACGTCATCAATAAGGCACTACCTCCGATGACTCCAATTAGACTGGCAATCCCGATTATCCAACGTTTCATATAGTCCCCTCCCATATTTTTACACTTACAATTTTATCATAAAAAAAGAGTAGCGGACGACGTCCACTACTCAAGTATTGTTGATTGGATTGCTTACTGGATAACAGCGTGAACGAGCGGACGTTCTGCCGGTCTCGTTTCACTGATGTGGTACGCATGGTCCATTTTTTCGATTGCTTGATCGAGTGTTTCTTTGTTTGAACGAAGTGTTGCGATGACATCGCCGACTTCGACACGGTCGCCGACTTTCTTGTGCAACGTAACGCTTGCTGCGTGATCGATCTCATCTGCTTTCGTCGCGCGTCCTGCACCGAGGATCATTGCTGCAACACCGACTTCGTCAGCGATGATTTCAGAGACATAACCTGCTTTTGAAGCGACGAATGTTTTTTCGTATTTCGTTTCAAGTGCTTTTGTCATGTCGTCAACGAGTGACGCGTCGCCACCTTGAGCTGCGATGAACTTCTTGAAGACGTCAAGTGCTGCTCCGTTACCGAGACGTGTTTCGAGATCCGCATATGCTTCGTCGAATGTCGGGTAGAAATCACCGAGGACTGCCATGTGTGATGCAATCGTCAAGGCGATGACTTTCAAGTCACGGACATCTTTCCCTTGAAGGACTTCAATCGCTTCCTTGACTTCGTTTGCGTTTCCGATTTCAAAGCCGAGCGGCTGATCCATGTCTGTAATGACAGCAACCGTTTTACGGTTGACACTCTTACCGATTGAAACCATCTCTGTCGCGAGTGCTTTTGCATCTTCAAACGATTTCATGAAGGCACCAGAACCTGTCTTGACGTCGAGTACGATGCTGTCTGCTCCTGCTGCGATCTTTTTCGACATGATCGAACTTGCGATCAATGGGATCGAGTTGACCGTCGCCGTGACGTCACGAAGGGCGTAGAGTTTTTTGTCTGCAGGCGTTAGGTTACCCGTTTGACCGATGATTGCCATCTTAATGTCGTTGACTTGTGAGACGAACGCTTCTTCAGAAAGCTCGACGTCAAAACCAGGGAACGCTTCGAGTTTGTCGATGGTTCCACCTGTATGACCGAGTCCACGACCGCTCATCTTCGCAACCGGAATACCGATTGACGCAACGAGTGGTGCGACGATCAGACTGATCTTGTCACCAACACCGCCTGTCGAGTGTTTATCGACTTTTTTCCCGTGGATACGTGAAAGGTCGATCACGTCGCCCGAGTTGACCATCGCCATCGTCAAATCAGCGATTTCACGATCTGACATTCCTTGATAGAAAATCGCCATCGACATCGCTGACATTTGGTAATCTGGAATCTCACCGTTCGTGAATCCTTCTACCATTGCTTGAATATCAGCTGTTGCGAGTTCGCCACCGTCTCGTTTTGTTGCAATCAAATCTACCATACGCATAATCTAGTTCCTCCTCAGGAGTGTTTTGTGAGTTTTATAAACAGTCGTTACATTTTTTTGATCGAACCGCGAACGAGTGATAGGAAGTGTGCCCGGACACGTTCTGTCGTTTCGATGACTTCATCGTGGTGTAACGGTTGGTCGAGAATACCTGCTGCCATGTTCGAGACACACGAAATCCCAAGGACTCGCATATCTGAATGACGGGCAACGATGACTTCTGGGACCGTCGACATACCGACGACGTCGCCACCAAGCATCCGTGCCATCTTGACTTCTGCTGGTGTCTCATACGTTGGACCAGTGTTTCCGAAGTAGACACCTTGACGGACACGGATTCCGAGCTCGTCCGCTGTTTCCTGTGCGAGACGAAGTAATTCCGCATCATACGGCTTCGACATATCCGGGAAACGTGGTCCCATCTCATCGACGTTCTTCCCGATCAATGGGTTCGTACCGAAGAAGTTGATGTGATCCGTGATCAACATCAAATCACCTGGTTCGAACGCTTCGTTACAAGCACCCGCTGCGTTCGTGACGATCAATGTCTCGACACCGATCGCTTTCATGACACGGACTGGGAACGTGACCATGTCCATCGAATATCCTTCGTAGAAGTGGAATCGCCCTTGCATCGCAACGACTTGTTTCCCTTCAAGAGTACCGAAGACGAGTTGTCCCGCGTGTCCTTCGACCGTTGATACTGGGAAGTTCGGGATTTCATGATATGGAATCGCGATCGGGTTTTCAATCTCATCCGCGAGGACACCCAGTCCTGAACCGAGAATCAATCCGATCTCCGGTTTTGCCTGCATCTTGCTTTCTAAAAACGAACGTGTTTCATTCCAGTTGACTGTCATCTGAATCGCTCCCTCGAATTATAGTTCTGTTAAAAAGCTTGTTCCATGTGCCGGCATCTTGACGGCGAAGTTTTCTGCGACCGTCGCTCCAAGATCAGCGAACGTTTCACGGATACCGAGCGGTTTTGCAACACCATTTTTATGGTAGGCAAGCAATGGTACGTATTCCCGTGTATGGTCAGTCCCAGCATGAACCGGATCGTTTCCGTGGTCAGCCGTGATGATCAAGAGATCGTCTTCGTTTAAGCGAGCAAACACTTCCGGAAGACGCGCGTCGAACTCTTCGAGTGCTTGTCCGTAGCCTTGCGGATCACGACGGTGTCCGAACAACGCATCGAAATCGACAAGGTTTAAGAAGCAAAGTCCGTTGAAATCACGATCGAGTTGTTTCACGAGCTGATCCATGCCGTCCATGTTCGACTTCGTACGGATTGCATCCGTGACACCTTCTCCATCGTAAATATCAGCAATCTTACCGAGTGAGATGACATCGAGTCCTGCCGTCTCAAGTTCGTTCATGACCGTCCGGTCGAATGGCTTAAGGGCGTAGTCGTGACGGTTCGCTGTCCGGACCCACGCTCCTGCTTCGCCAAGGAATGGACGTGCGATGATACGCCCGAGCATGTACGGGTCATCCCGTGTGATATCACGTGCGTATTCACAAATCCGGTACAATTCTTCTAATGGCACGACTTCTTCGTGTGCTGCGATTTGAAGAACAGAGTCTGCCGACGTATAGACGATCAAGGCGCCCGTCTCAACATGTTCTTGTCCGAGTTCGTCGAGAATTTCCGTGCCAGAAGCCGGTTTGTTCCCGATGATTTTCCGTCCTGAGAACTCTTCTAAGCGATGAATCAAATCATCCGGGAATTTTTCAAAGACACGGAATGGTGTATCAATCCGGAGTCCCATGATCTCCCAGTGTCCTGTCATCGTATCTTTCCCTGCAGATACTTCTTGCATTTTTCCGTATGCCGCAAGCGGTGCTTCTTCAGCTGAGACACCTTCGATCGGTTCGATATGCGAGAGACCGAGTTTTGCCATGTTCGGCATGTTGAGTCCGTTGCGTTCACGCGCGATGTGACCGAGCGTATGCGAACCAAGATCTCCGAACTGTTCAGCGTCCGGTGCTTCTCCGATTCCTACGGAGTCCATGACGATCAAAAATACACGTTTAAATGATTGAGCCATTTGCTGTTCCTCCTATATACGAGCTGTAGTTGTGCGATTCCCGTTACGATTTTTCCCGGAAAGGGACTAGACAAAACGCATCATTTGTCTGAAGTCAGACCTTTAAAAGATAGAACCATCACGCCCGTGGATGATGTTTCTTATACACGTCGTGGAGTCGTGCTTTGTTGACGTGTGTATACATTTGTGTCGTCGACAAATCAGCGTGTCCTAGCATTTCTTGTACGACGCGTAAATCGGCACCATTTTCAAGTAGATGGGTCGCGAACGAATGGCGCAGGACGTGTGGTGTGATCTCTTTTTCAATACCCGCTTCCTTTGCCCGTCGCTTGATCATCTTCCAAAATCCTTGCCGTGATAAACGATCACCACGACTGTTCAAGAAGACATCGTCCGTCTGTTGACCACCGAGACTGTTGCGCGCGAGATCAAGATATGTTCTGACGCTCTCAATCGATGTCGTACTCATCGGGATGATCCGGGATTTATTCCCTTTCCCAAGACACGACAGATACCCGAGTTCGAGTTGCAAATCGTTCAACTTCAGTTGGAGCAGTTCGCTGACGCGCATGCCTGTTCCATAGAGAAGCTCAAGCATTGCTGCATCTCGTCGTGTAAGCGGATCGACACCGACGACCGAATCAAGCAAGCGTTCGACGTCGGTTTGACTCCAGACGACGGGCAACTTTTTCTCCGGTTTCGGTAAATCAAGATGACGAGACGGATCATGTGTTGCAAGTCTTTCTTCGACCAAATATTGATGGAACGAACGGATCGAGCTCGTCGCCCGGCGAACCGTCGATCGTGACTTTCGTGCTTCAAGCAACCGTTCAATATGGTCGACGATATGATGTCGGTGAACCTGTTCGAACGAGGAAACTTCCGCTGTTTCAAGCGTCTGTAAGTATTGATTTAAATCATTTCGATACGCAGCTGCCGTATTCGCGGACATTTGCCGTTCAATCACTAAATAATTGATAAATGCTTCCAGTTGTTCACGCACTGAACTCATCCTCTTCGTTTACGAAATCGCTTACTTTCCCATCATATCAAAGGTGTAAACCGTTGTGAAGAGGTCTGACCTATAAAATTGAAAAAGAAAAACCATCCGAAATTTCGTCGGACGGTCAGACTGTTTGTGTTTGCGATTGTTCCAACGCTTCCCGAGCATGGCGCTCTTGGCAGACACGGCAGACGCCATGGAATGTCAGGCGGTGATCCTTAATTTTAAAGTGGAATCGGGACACGATTTCTTTCTCTACTTCTTCTAGCATGTCGTCTAAAATCTCTTCGACGGATCCGCATTCGATACAGACAAGATGGTGATGCGAATGGCTCGCACCTTCTTGTCGTAAATCAAACCGGGATACGCCATCTCCGAAGTTGACTTTATCGACGACTTCAAGCTCCGTCAATAATTCGAGCGTCCGGTAAACCGTCGCAAGTCCGATGTCGGAGTTCTTTTCTTTTACAAGGAGAAAGACATTTTCGGCACTGAGGTGATCCGACTCGTGTTCGAGCAGGACACGCACAGTCGCTTCACGTTGGGGAGTCAGCTTATATCCTTTACCGCTTAGCTGTTTTTTGATGCGTTCTACACGACTTTCCATCATAACGCCCCCTTTGTTCGAACTGATGCTATTATCATAGCTGATAATCAGTCTTTTTTCAAATTAAAATGATTATCAACTGAAAATCATTTAAATGAGAATCATTTTAAAGTACGAATTTGCCAATGCTGGATTGCCATGATTGTCTTCGCGTCGACGATTGTTCCGTTTGCAACGAGTTCGAGTGCTTCTTCGAGCTTCAATGTCTTATTCTCAAGGAACTCATCCTCATCGAGTTGACGATCACCGGCAGTGAGACCAACTGCTTCATAAATATGTACACGCTCACTACAGAAACCAGGCGCACCGTAAAAATCAAAGACATGTCGTAATTCTTTCGCGACGTATCCTGTTTCTTCCTTTAATTCGCGTCCGGCACAATCGAGTGGATCTTCGCCTTTCTCGAGTTTTCCTGCTGGAATCTCGATCGATAGACTCTCGAACGCCTTCCGGTACTGTTCCACGACGATCAAATCACCTTGTTCATCAAAAGCAATGATCGCGACGGCACCATTATGATAGACCAATTCACGAACCGAGGTATTACCGTTCGGTAACGTGACGACATGTTTCTCGACGTCAAAGACTTTTCCTTCATAGATCACTTCACGTTCAATCGTTTTTTCTTCCATCGGATGTGTTCCCCTCTTCTATCTTAGTTTACGTTCTCTGTCATGATTAGTATGCCGTTTCCGACGTATTGCCGCAAGACTTCGAAATCGTCTTTTTCATCAGATATGATACACTAGAATGCAGAAGTTCCAAACTTATAGTTCATCTAAGAAAAGAGGGAATTGAACATGTCATTAGGATTAGGTACGATGACGATCTTAAAGCGCGGTCAGGAGGAAGCAACAGCAATCCTGCGGACGGCACTTGATGCTGGAATCACGCACTTCGATACAGCGGACGTCTATGCGAACGGAGCGGTCGAATCCATCATCGGTCAAACCTTCTCACAAGAGGATCGCAGTCGATTGTTTCTCGCCTCAAAAGGTGGGAATCGGATGAACGCGACCGGAACCGGTTGGACATGGGATCCGAGCTATGATTATTTGAAGCAAGCTTGTCTTGAAAGTTTGAATCGTCTTGAAACACCTTATCTCGATTTGTATTACGTCCACGGCGGCACGATCGACGACGATCTCGATGCGTCGATCCGCGCAATGGAGGATTTAAAAGCAGAGGGGAAGATCAAGGAGTATGGTCTGTCATCACTGCGCCCGAATGTCATCGAATATTGGCTCGAGCATAGTAATTTCTCTTACTTGATGACGCCTTATTCGTTGCTCGATCGCCGCATCGAAGAGTTGTTGCCACGCTTAAAAGAGAAAAACATCCAAGTCGTCGCTCGTGGTCCACTGGCCAAAGGACTCTTGACACATGAGAGTACTTCACGCCTGCAGTCGGTTGATCGGTTCGAACAATTCGATAAGGAAACCCTTGAAGCGAGTCTACAAAAACTTCAAGATTTCCCGCTTCCGGCGCTTGCGTTGCAAGCCATCGATCAACAGGTCGACATCGTCCTTCCTGGCGCATCGAGCGTGTCACAGCTTCAGGCAAACGTCCAAGCGATGAAAGAGTCGATCTCACAAGCTCAAATCGACCAGGCACTTGCTACACTACCGGTTCATCACTATACGGAACACCGATGAGGTTTAACTCTTCATTTCTCCGGGAAACTCCTTCTTTGTAACGTTCATACAGAGGAGGAGTTTTATTATGGCTCGTATTTTAATCGTATCAACAAGTGCAGATGACATGAATGGTCACAAAACAGGATTATGGTTCGAAGAGTTCGCAGCACCATACAACCTGTTTAAGGATGCAGGACATGACGTGACGGTCACATCGATCAAAGGTGGCGACGTCCCGATCGATAAAGCATCGATCGTCAAAGAAATCTTGCCGAAATTCCAAGATGCACGCCGTGCGTTGCACGACACGAAAGCACTCTCGGAAGTCGATCCAGCATCATTTGATGCTGTTTACTTCCCAGGTGGTCACGGTGCAGTCGTCGACTTCCCGAATAACCCACAAGTGGCAGGTGCCATTGAAGCGGTCATCAAAAAAGACGGCGTCGTCGCATCGGTCTGTCACGGTCCGGCAGCGTTCGCACACGTCATGATCGATGGCAAACCTTTCGTGTCAGGTCGTCAAATCAACGGCTTTACGGACGAAGAAGAAAAATCGACAGGTCTCGAAGATAAAGTACCATTCTTGCTTGAGACGACACTCCGTGGGGAAGGCGCTACTTTCCTCACATCGGATGCCGGTAAAGAATTCGCCGTCATCGACGGCAACGTCGTCACAGGACAAAACCCAGCATCAAGTGAAGCAGTCGCAAAACTAGTCCTCGCGAAACTGGCGACACAAGCGTAATAGATAGTATTCATACAAAATGGAGCACGCGACATCATGTCGCATGCTCCATTTTTTGTCGTACATTATAGACGGTGAAGTGAATCCAATCGTTCGAGATTTGCTTCTGTCTCACGTGTTTTTTGTTCGAGTCGCTTTAACTCGTCCTCGAGTTGCTGTTGTTGGGCTTGCAATGCAGATCGTTCTTCCTCCGTATAGGAACGCGCTACTTCTTTTTCTTTGAGATACCACCATTTTTTGACCTTTTGAGGTGGCGGTCCAAGTTCAATCTGTTGCTCGTGTTGTTTGACCTCATCTATTTGTTCAGCATGCGCCAATTGAAGCTGCTTCAATTCCGCCTCATAAGTAGCTTGTCTCGCTTCAAGAATTGGCGTGAGGTACGCGAGGATATGCGCAGTAAAGTCTCGTTCGATGACCCGTCGTAACACATCTCGCCGAAGAGAAGCTTCCGAATGACCCGAGGCATTCTCCCAAACGATTGAATCCGCCCGTTCTAGAATCTCCTCTTCTTCTGCTTCTCCGAGCCAACGTAGTTTCAGTAATAATGGTTCAAGGAGTGCCTCTTCTACATACGCCGTGAATTGTGAATACGAGATTGCTTCTCGTATCAATCGTTCTTCATGTAAGTGAAATAATGCTTCTGCCTCTTCCTCAATCCAGTCTTCATAGTCATTAAAGTACATCGATTCTCTCCTTACTATCCTATTACAAAAATAAAACTGGCTCGAATCCGCCATCTACATGACAGTCGAGCCAATTTGGTTAGACGTTTGCTTCGTTCTTTTTGATTTCCGCGATTGCCCAATCACACCAATCCAAGTAATTCAACATCATACGCAAGCCGTACTCACTCGTCAAGGTCTCCCCTAGTGTCGCACCGTTCTCGAGATGATCGTGACGCCAACTTTGCATCATCTCGACGGCAAATTGATGGTGTCGCTTCGATTCTTCTAGATAAGCGACTGCTTCCTCTGGTGGGAGAAGGTGCAAGAGCGAGACACGCATCAAGTTCTCATCCTTCATCTTCGGTTTGAATTCATTCGGTGTCCGTAACCATTCAACGAGCTCTGTCCGTCCTTTATCGGTGATGGAATAGACTTTCTTGTCCGGCAAGTCTTCTTGGACGATATGGACACTTGTCACGAGCTCTGCCTCTTCCATTTTCAACAACTCTCGGTATATTTGAGTATGATGTGCGGTCCAGAAGTGGATCATTTGTTTTTTAAAAGTCGCGCTTAAATCGTAACCGGTCGCTTCCCCTTGGGTCAGCAGCCCGAGTAGTGCAAATCGTAATGCCACTGGCTGCACCTTCTTTCCTTCTTTTGTATATATACTTAATTATCTCAAATATATCTTAATTTCGCTACTCTTGCGTCGAACGAATGTACGATTAAAAAAAGACCTACGAGCGAAATCACATTCGATCGTAGGTCTTCATGCGTTATTGCTTTTCCATTCGTTCTATTTACGTAATTGCTCGATTCCTTGTCGGACATGTCTCCAGTAAGAAGAAGGATGTGGAACGAATTGACGACGATCGAACCATTCGCCTGTCGTGTCCTGAATGCGCTCGATGGACATGTCCGCGATTCGTTCAAACTGCTCGATTGAAAAAGCAATCAATCGCTTCACTTCTGTTTCCTGGAGGACGTATGCGTCTATCGCTTGATCACTTCGAGCAAGAAAGACATGGCATCGCTCACAGTCCCAGAGCGACGCATCCCGAAACTCCTCTTCCTGGATGCCAAGCGGTATCAATTGATCAAAGGTACATGTCAAACCAATTTCTTCCTCGAGTTCCCGGACACCATCCTCGACTGTCTCATTCGCAAGCAAGTGACCCGCTGCCGTGATATCAAGCATTCCTGGAAAGTCCTTCTTTTGTTCAGACCGTTGCTGGAGCAACACGACGTCCCGCTTTGGATCATAGACGAAACAATGAAACGTTTCATGCCACAAGCCGTTTGCGTGGACTTCCGATCGTGGACGAGGTCCGAGCAGGTTGCCCGCTCGATCCACGGTCATGATCATCTCTTGTTCACTCATCGCAACACCTTCGAAGCTTGATGGAATCGCTCTCCGACCGTATAGAGTTCAGCAATCAAGAAGACAATTGCGATCCAAATGATGGCGCTTGGGAACAGGATCATCGCTGTTAGGAATAAGAACCCTTCCGTCCGTTCGACGAGTCCCGGTTGATATTGAAACGACTTGTAGCCGTAATTCTCACTAACCGCTCCGATTGCAAGGAACATCGTCATCCCAATGACGAATGATGCGACGAGCAACAGAATAACGACCTGCGTTTCCGGAAACCGAAGCGCAAGACCAATCAATACTGACAGCTCGACGATCCGGTCGAGAACAAGGTCAAGAATCGTGCCGATTGGAGTCGTCTTTTCTTTTCGTGCCATCGTTCCATCGATGACATCGAGCATGCCCGAGATCCACAACAAGACAATCGCCGTTCCCATCATGTCGTTATAGACGAAAAAGCCCGTCGCACCACCGATGATGCCGGAGATGATCGTCACCTGTGTCGCCGATAATCCAATTTTCTTAAATAAGGTCGCCCCTTGATCAAATAGGGGTTGAACGATTTTACGCGCACGCGTATCTAACATGTCACCCCTCCTTTCTAACGATATAGCCTTCTTTCTCATGAATCGTCTCGTCTGAAGAGAGCACGAGTCGTTCTCCGGATGCTCGTTCGACTTCGTAGAATCGAACACCGTATTGAATGAGTTCTTTCGTAATCGTAACACGTTCATCCGTCTCCTTCGTCGGTCTTGAGACCAAGTTGACTGCCGTCAACGGATGCCATGTTTCTTCAATTTGAATGCCTTCGCCAAAAAACGGGCTGGTCTGGCTCAGCGTAATCGGTGTACCATGATCGACGATTCGCCCCTGTTCTAAGACATAGACGATATCCGCCATCGCCATTGCCTCTTCCCGATCGTGTGTGACAAGGAGTGTCGTGACACCTTGTTCCTCGGTCAACTTCCGAATCAATGTCCGTAGTTCCCGTCGTCTCGGTACATCTAGACTCGAGAACGGTTCATCGAGCAACAAGAAGTCCGGTTGACTCGCCAGTGCACGAGCCAAACTCGCCCGCTGCTGTTCGCCCCCTGACAATTCGTGAACAGCACTTTTTCCTCTTCCCTCGAGTCCGACGCGATGTAACCAGGATTCGAGCTCGATCGGTGTTAATTGTTTGGCACCGAGACGGATGTTCTGTTCGACGTTCAAATGTGGGAACAACAGCGACCGTTGAAACATCATCGTCACACCTCGCTGATTCGGTGAAAGAACAGTCACATCTCGGTCACCGAACTGAATCACTCCACTCGTCACACGTTCGAGGCCCGCAATCAAGCGGAGAAGCGTCGTTTTCCCACTACCACTCGGTCCAACTAAAGCCACACATTGTCCAGATGCGATATTTAAATCGATATCAGACAACACATGCTTCGTTCCAAATCGTTTATTGACTTGTTGTATTGTGACTTCCATTTAAACGCCTCCGTACGATTCGTATCCAACTAGAAAAAATAACAGTTTGTCCAGCATAAAAGAGAACGGGCAACCCGATCAACCACAGTGTCGCTAGACGCGCCGCCCCTTGAGAATTACCGGAATACGCCGGGAATACTTCGAGTGATATCATGCGGACGATCCCACCACCAATCAACGCAACGAGTGCATACTGACTGATCGTGATCACCGTGACGAGCAGCGTCACGGATTGTAACGTCGATCGAAGCATCGGTCCCGTCAAATAGAACCAACGCTTGAAGCGGTTCCCCTCAATCAAGACCATCTGTTCAAGCATCCGTTCCCCGAGCGCTTGAAATCCGTTCGTATACAAACGAACTGTATACGGCAAAGTCGGCAGAAGCAACACGAGCAGGACACCGAAAAATCGATCTGCCAAACCAAGACGGATCCATGTCAAATAGAGACCGAATGATAGCAATAACACGGGAACGAACAGCGGCAAACTAATTAAGAACTCTGCTGTACGAATCCGTTTCCCCGTTTGAAAGGCAATCGCTTTTCCTGCCATGTACCCGAAGAGATGATTTAACAATACGACGGCACAAATCATCGCGACGGTCGTGCCGAGCGTCGCTTCAAGACGAGGATTCCAATTCCACTCTCCCGGAATCAAACCAATTAAAGGAACGATGAACAGGAGTACAACGAATACAGTCACACTGATTTTTTTTATCATTCACTTCGCCCCCTACTGATCTTCGCTGCCAGTGGGCGTGTCAAACCAGTCATGAGCAACAATAGGAAGAAGAGTCCTCCCGTCAAAACGACACTCATTGCAAAAGCGAGTGGTTGCTCCGATAAATCGCCTTGTGTATACAAATCGAACGCATAGACGCCAAGTAATTTTGGATAGGTCACGCCGAGCAGTGCTGGGATCTCATATGCGAACAGGATGAAGGCAAGCAAGATAAATGCTGCCTCAAGCATCGGAACGAGTAGGAAAACGCCCCGCGCATGCCAAAATCGGCGCACTGGTGATAAACCGAGCATCATACCGAGTTCTTGATAACGCGAATCAAGGCGCCGGACCACCGGTAAGAGATAAAAAAAGACGAACGGAATTTCTTTATACAGATACGTCAGGATGACACTAAAATAATTCCCTTCATGCGGTCCGATGACAGGCACATCACTCAAATAGAGGATCGCGAGGTAAGCCGCTCCTAGATGAGGGATGAATAAAGGAATCGCAAGTAACGCGGCTAGTCGTGTTCTACTCAAGAGTCGTGCGAGCACCACGCCGATGATCAGCGCGAGCACCGTACTGACGATGGCAACATAACTACTGACGGCTAGACTCTCTAAAAAGACCTCATCCGTCAGTAGCTCGCGGTAGTCGGAAAGTGACGTCATCGAGATACTGACCCATAACCCATATAAGACCATTCCTGCCATCAAGAGTGCAGCAGGATACGCGTTACCGCGCCACACGAGACGGCCATTCCTTACGGATCATCTCGAAAATGGATGGGTCGAGTTCCGTCCGGACCTTTCCTTTGAAGACGCTTGGCTTTGGTGTCGACGGCGCAGCCGGTACATCAGCGAATTGCTTTTGTTCTGACGAATTCAGTGTCGATAAATCAAGACTCGTTCCGTCACCCCAATACGTCGCATCGTATTTTTTCAACTGTGCTTCTGGTGATAACAACGTATTGATCGCAACGAGTGCGCCCTTCGGATTCGGTGCGTTGAACGGTACGGAAAGGAAATGCGTCGACGCGATTGATCCATCCTTCAAGACGATCGGACGTGTTTGTTTCGGAAACGTTCCTGACGTTACTTCTTGTTCAGCCCGTCGTTCGTTGAAACCCATCGTGAAATCGACGTCTCCCTTCGCGTATAACTGATCGAGTTGGGCAAGTGTCTTTGGATAGGTCTTCCCTTTTTTCCAGAGATACGGTTTGATTTCGTTCAAATAAGCCCATGTCTTCTTGAAGTCTGCTTTCGGGTCTTTTAAGGTTTCATTCGATTCGACACCATACATGACGTGGCGGACGAAGGCATTCCCCGTAAAGTCCGTCACTTCCGGATAAGTGAAACGTCCTGGATTTTCCTTGACCCATGACTTCAGTGCTTTCAAATCGGTCGGTGGCGACTTCACGTCAGCTGCGTCATAGTGCAACGTATATTGAACTTTCCCCCATGCGGCTTCAAGTCCGTCTGTTTTCGTACCACTATCTGAACTCTGTGCGGCAGCATCAACATATTTCATGTTCGGGAGGACTTTTGTGATTTCTCCATAGAGTAAATCGTCTTTTTTAGCATTTAAAAAGTTATCGCCATTGATCCAGACGACATCGATGACACCTTTTTCCTTACCTGCCTGTTTCTCAGCACGCAGTTTTTGAATGATATCCGCCGTCTCGATCGGGACCCGTTCTAACGTGATGTTGTGTTCCTTCTTCAGACGCGGTGCTACGTATTCATCGATGTAAGCATTGATGCCATCATCGCCGCCCCACATATACATCCGAACCGTTGACTTTTCCGCTTCTTTTTCGATCGTCTGATAAGAAGTCCCTAAGACATTCTTCGGTTCCGGTGTCGCATCCGGTGTTCCACAGCCTGCGAGCAGCGTACCTAGGGCAAGAAAGCTGATTACCTTTTTTTTCATTTGTCGTTCTCCTCCGTCATCACTTTTTATCGAAGCCCGGTTTTCCTAACCACTCGATCAACCGTGGCATCACGCCGTACCCTTTTGCCGATAACTCCATCCACCATGGTGCATTGACTTCACGTTTACGCCGCTCTATTGCTCGGACGACAGTCGAAGCTAGTCGTTCTTTCGATAGGACGATGGAAGCGACATTTTGCTCATACTTCCTGTCGACATCCGCACGGACAAAAAATTCTGTCGCGATCGGTCCTGGATTGACCGTCATGACGTGGATGCCTTTTGGACGTAACTCCAGACGTAACGCGTTCGAAAATTGCAACATCGCTGCTTTCGTCATGCAATAGATCGTTGATTTTGGTGTCGGCAACTTCCCCGCCTGACTTGCCACGTTGACGATCATACCACCCTCTTTGAGTAATGGCAGACATGCCTTTGTTAAGCGAACGGGACTTAAGACGTTGATCCGGTGCATCGACTCAATCGTTTCAATCGAGGTATCGTCTAAGAAGCTGAATTCCCCGAAACCTGCGTTATTAATCAAAATATCAATCCGCCCATAACGATTTGCGAGTGTCTCCGCAAGAATTTCAGGCGCCTCTTCCAAATCGTAGACCAGGTAGTCTGCCTGGAGTTCAGATGCTAATGTTTGTAATCGATCCTCGCGTCGGGCAATTAAAATCAAGTTTGCCCCTTCTTTATGCAGAGTGCGCGCCAGTGCTTCCCCGAGTCCACTTGAAGCACCCGTGATGACGATCGTCCGGTTGATGAGTTGCATTAGACTTCCTCCGCTTTTGAATAGTAGAGGATATCTGATCGTTTCTCGACCGTGATCGCACCGCGGGCGACGAGTGTATCGAGGCGTGCTTTCATCTCACTCATGACAAGAGGGAATGATTTTTTTAAGCGGTTTCCATACGTCACTTGTGCTAATTCGAATAACGTATGTTCTCCCGTAAAATACTTCAAGAGCTGATCACCACGCGCCTTGCGTTGCATTAATCGTTCTTCGACAAGTACCGCAACATCTCGAATCGGAGCACCATGTCCGGTGTAGGCGATTCGAATCTGCTCACTTTGTAATTTTTCTAAGGAGTCAAGATACGCAAGAACGGGTCGTTTTACGAGCACATCATCACCTGGTTGCGGTTGTTCGAGCAATGGATTCGGCTCGACCCGGTCGAGCAGGTGATCGGCCGCGAACAACACACCATCGTCACTTAAAATTCCGATTTGGTCACTTGCATGCCCCGGTAGCTCGATGACACGGTATCGCCCAGACGGCGTAATCGCGTCGCCTTCTTTTAATGTGAAATCAAGCTGACCTTTACCAAGCCATTTCAAGGCA
The DNA here is from genome assembly GCF_019890935.1 of Exiguobacterium acetylicum. Lineage (NCBI taxonomy): Bacteria > Bacillati > Bacillota > Bacilli > Caryophanales > Exiguobacterium > Exiguobacterium acetylicum. The sequence continues at coordinate 1,046,662 of NZ_CP082333.1, read as the reverse complement.
GATTGATAGCTTGGTAACATCTCTTGAATCGCTTGCGGAACGCCAAACGATGTCGCTAATCGACGCAAGAATGCGTCCCCGTTGTTCAAGAAGGTCTCGTCCTGTTCCAAGTATGGGCGTAATCGCGCATGTCCATAGACGGGAATGCCTTTCTCTGAAAAGCGATGTGCCATCCCAGCATGATCCGCATGATGATGTGTCACGATGACACGATCTAAATCCTCGACCTGAAGTTCATGTCGCGCAAGCGTCCGTTGCATCGTTTGCCATGCTTCCAGCGTATCCGGTCCACAATCAATGAGGATGTTTTCCCCTTCCGTTCGTAGTACATAGCAGTTCACGTCTCCAACCGGAAATGGTGTCGGAATCGGAATCGGGATGATTTCGTCTGATACAGTCATACCTACACGCCTCTTTTCTCTCGTCCATTTTCTTTCATTATAGAGAGAATGAAGCTATAGCGCCAAACTTTGTGCGTCACAGGGTGATATTTGTTTTCTAGCTTACGTTAAAGCGTAAGAAATGGATGCACAAAAAACCGACCTTTCCGCAGATTGAAAGGTCGGTCAAAAAACTTATTTTAAGTTGAGGACTGTTAATTTGTCGCGTGTCATTGAAGCGAGGCTTCGTCCGACGCCTTGGACGCCGAGACCCGATGATTTCACACCGATGAATGGGAAGTGGTCAGGACCACGTTCCGTCCGACCATTGATTTGAACAGAACCTGTTTCAAGCGCATCCGCTACTGCAAACGCAGCATCGATGTTCTCTGTGAAGACACTTGCTTGAAGACCGTATTCTGATTCGTTTGAGTATGCAATCATTTCGTCGACCGAGTTGACACGAATGATTGGAAGAACTGGTCCGAACGGCTCTTCCCAAGCAACGCGCATGTCGCGTGTCACGTTGTCAAGAAGTGTTGGTTCGATCAAGTTCGCCGTACGTCCACCACCTGTGACGAGTGTTGCGCCTTTGTCTGTTGCGTCCGTGATCAAGCCTTCAACGAAGTCCGCTGATTTCGTATCGATGAGCGGCACGACGACACTGTCTTGTTCAGGTGAACCGACTGTCAATTTCGCGATTCGTGTCTTGAGTTCTTCGATGAGTGCATCCGCTTGGTGATCAAGAACGAAGACGCGTTTGATTGCTGTACAACGTTGACCTGAGTAAGAGAACGCCCCACTGATGATATGATCTGCCGCAAGTGACAGATTCGCATCTTCAAGAACGAGTGCTGGATCTTTTCCACCAAGTTCAAGGACAAGTGGAATCATTGCCGATTGACGCGACAAATGTTGTCCTGTGCCTGTACCACCTGTGAATGTGATCATGTTGATGCCCGGGTGAGCCGTCAAGTAATCACCGATGACCGATCCACGACCTGTGACGATGTTGACGAGTCCAGCTGGAAGACCTGCTGCGACGAGTGCTTCGACCATCAAGATACCGCTGATCGAACCTTGTGTTGCCGGTTTGAAGACGACGGCATTTCCTGTCATGAGGGCAGGTGCGAGTTTCGCCGCTGCCAAGTTGACTGGGTAGTTGAACGGTGAAATCGCAAGCACGACGCCGAGTGGTGCTTTTTTAATGACCGCGATTTTTTTCGCGCTACCACCAGGGAACGAATCCCCTTGCATCATCTGACCGTCGAAACGGAGACCTTCTTCCGCTGTGTAGCGAATGATTTCAGCTGTCCGTTTGACCTCTTTGACGCCATCTGCACGCCCTTTACCGACTTCGCGCATGATGACTTCACCGATTTCGTCCGCACGTTTTTCGAGTTCCGTTGCCCAAGCGTGAAGCAATTCAGCCCGTTTGTTCGCTGGTTGTTTTGCCCACTCTGCTTGTGCCGCTTTCGCTGAAGCGATGGCACGATCGACTTCCGGTTTCGTCATCGCTTGGACGCGACCGACAAGATCCTCTTTATATGGTGAAGAGATTTCAATCGTCTCTTTTGATTCACTTTCATGCCATTGTCCATCTAGTAAAAATGTGTAGGTTGTTGCTGTAGTCATTCCACTCTACCTCCATTTATTTTTATCTCTCTCATTTCAGTGTGTGGCTGCATAGCTTATTGTAATCAATTGGTCTGACAAATGCCAAACTTTTTGCTTAACATATTATGAAAGCGATTACAACACTTTTTTTGTCAATTCAGAACTAGAATTTTTAGCGTAGCATGCCGATAACTAGTCAGAAGTGAAGTGAAGGTAATGGAAAGGGGCACAACCATATGTATAATCAGCACGATATTTTATTAGAAGCCGGCACGAACGAACTCGAGATCGTCATCTTCCATTGCGGACCATACACGTTCGGAATCAATGTCATGAAGGTCCGGGAAATCATCGTTCCCCTCCCGATGACACCACTCCCAGGTACACCGGATGCTGTCAAAGGATTGATTGAACTCCGCGGCGAAGTCATGACGGTCATCGATTTGCCAACCGTCATCGGTGTTCCCCACGATGAAGCAACAGAGGATCGATTGATCATCTGTGAATTCAATGGAGAAAAGAGCGTCCTGCGTGTTGACTCCGTGACGGAAATCCGTCGTATCTCATGGGAACAGATCGATACACCAAACGAACTCGCTCGTGGCATCGAAGGACTGACGAACGGTGTCGTCAAAACGGGCGACAAGATGATCATCTTGCTCGACTATGAAAAAATCGCACTCGAGCTCTCACGCAAGGATATCTTCGCCCGCGAAGAAGGACGTCGCGTCCAGTCCCGTGATCGATCCGACAAAGTCATCTGGATCGCCGAAGACTCGGAAATGCTCCGGACATTGATCATCGAAACACTCGAGGAAGCCGGTTACCATGGTCTGAAATGGTTCATCAACGGTAAGGAAGCTTTTGATGCGTTTGAGAATGGAAGCAACTGTGACCTTTTGATCACCGATATCGAGATGCCGAAGATGGATGGACTACACTTGACGAAACGACTCCGTGAAGATGATCGTTATGCGGAATTGCCAATCATCGTCTTCTCTTCCTTGATTTCCGACGATTTACGCCATAAAGGTGAATCCGTTGGTGTCAATGCACAAATCACGAAACCGGAAATCGGTCGTTTGATCGAAACGGTCGATTCCTACGTCTTATAAGAAAAAAGCCGACAGTATGTCGGCTTTTTTGATCTATTCGATTGCTCAACGCAGGGCGTCAATATTTTTTCCAGTAAACACATCGAGCCAGACGACACGGAATTCTACCATGCATTGCTCAATCCGATCGACGATTTCTTGTGTTCCGGTCATTGAACCAGATTCTGCTTCTTTTTCAAGCAGTTCGAAATCATCAGCTAAATCATCAGCGGCAACGGAATAGGAAGCACCTTTTAGCAAGTGAGCGAGCTTTTCAGTTTGCTCAGCATCTTGCTTGACGACGGCATCTTTTAGTTCAGGAAACTTTCGATCGAACTGCGCGATATACGTTTCTCCGATTTTTTGAAGGAACGCGTGGTCTCCACCTGCGATCGATTGAAGTTCTTCGAGCTTCTTAGCATTAAAAAAAGGCATGTCTTCCCCTCCTCTGTTTTCATCTTATCACTAATCTTCGTAAAAAAAAATCGGAGAATCATTTACACGCTGTCACATCTATTTCTATAATGAGACAGTGAAGAGCAGGAGGGATAGACAATATGTTGACGATTTATCGAAGCGATGTCACCGGGGCAGTCAACGAGATACAGGAGTTCACGAAAGGTTCCTGGATCCATCTTGTCAATCCGACAAAGGACGAAGCCGACCAAGTCATCGCTGCTACGAATATTCCAGAGGATTTCATTTATGACCCTTTGGATGTGGAAGAAAAACCACGTTTTGAAAAAGATGAAGAAGGTCTACTGATGATCGTCGACGTTCCCTACATCGAAGAAGAATCATCAGGACGCCGTTATAATACGATTCCACTCGGTATCATCGTGACATCCCGTCATTTCATCACCGTTTGTTCGCAACAGCTCGATGTCCTGACGTTATTCTCGAGTGGTAAGTTGCGAGGATTCCGGACGAATTACCGATCGCGCTTCGTATTCCAGATTCTCTATAAAGTCAGTTCCTCGTATTTACGTTTCTTGCGTCAAATCGATCGTCGTATGGACGAACTTGAGGAAGAACTTCAACGTTCGATGCGAAATCAAGAAATCTTTCAATTGATGAACCTTCAAAAATCATTGGTCTATTTCATGACGTCCTTGAAATCGAACGATGGTGTGCTCGACCGAATCATTAAGACACCGAGTCTTGAGAAACATGAAGATGATGAAGATTTACTGGAAGATGTCTTCGTCGAACACCGACAAGCGATGGAGATGGCTCAAATCTATAAGGACATCATCAGTTCGACGATGGATACGTTTGGTTCTGTCATCTCGAACAACGTCAACTTCGTCATGAAGTTCCTTGCCTCGATTACGATTGTCATCTCGATTCCGACGATGATTTCCGGGATGTTCGGGATGAACGTCCACGTTCCATGGGAAGGAGAAGTCATCGGATTCTGGATTGTTTTCGGTATGATGATCTTCTTCTCTGGTCTTGCCGCCTTCATCTTATGGCGGAGAAGGTTCTTTTAGTTCAAGTAGATTCAGAGCTCGTATGACTCAAAAAAGACTCAGCGACGGTGCTTCCGTCGCTGAGTCTTTTCATTTACAGGTTAATTGATTTCGACTGTCACGAGACATAGATCATCTGCTTCATCGCTCTGATCCGGTTGAATCAACTGATGGATGTTCGGTCCTTGTTGCTCGATCAGATTCTGGATGGCGAAGATTCCTTCATCAATGCCTTTACTGTAGAGTTCCATGAAACCATCCGTATACAAGTAAACACATCCGGGTGAAACGATGTCGATCGTCTTACTCGAATACGTCGAGTCTTCGAACATACCGACAGGAAGTCCCGTATTCTCAAGCGGAATGATTTGATCATTCATGCGTAACAAACCAGGTGGGTGCCCTGCGTTCGCATAGCTGAGCTTCATCTCATCTAGGTCGATGTAGAGGTAAACGGCAGTGAAATAGATTTCCGTCTCGTCTCCCGGGAACAATCGACTCATCTGCTGATTCAATTCTTCAAGTACTTGTGCCGGATCACCAATCCGGTGCACGAGTTCGAACAAAATCGAACTCATCCCCATCGTGATCAGCGCAGAAGAGACACCGTGTCCCATGACGTCAAACAAGATGATGCCGTATTTATTCTGAGAGATGCGGTACCAGGCGTACATATCTCCTGCTAATTTCTTAGACGGGATATACGTCGCCATGATGCGGATCTCATCGTCTTCGATATTCGCACTCAGCACACTCTGTTGCAGTTTTTGCGCTAAATCAAAGTCTTCCTGTAATACTTTTTCATAGCGTTTTCGCGCATCGATTGCTTGCTTCAGACCAATCGCGTTACGAACTCGCGCGAGCAATTCCGTTTTTCGGATCGGTTTCGTCGTATAATCGGATGCCCCTGCATTCAGTCCATCAACGATATCTTCTTCGTTTGATCGCCCGGAAACGATCAGAATCGGTAATTCATCAAGACCAAACCGTTTTCGAATCAAACGTGTTGCCTCGATTCCACTGATCCCCGGCATTTCGACGTCGAGGAGAACGACGTCCAACTGTTCGATGAATAACGGATCCTCCATTAATTCAATTGCTTCTTCCCCACTCATCGCCTTGACGACGTCATAGCCTTCATTTTCTAACAATCGCTCTAGGAGCATTAAATTCGTTAACTCATCATCTACGACCAAAATACTCATCCGCCGTCACCTCGTTCCGTTTAACATGTTTATCTGACATCAGTTTAGCACACAACCTACAATTTCGTTTAGACGGAAGCTGCGTTTTCCGTCATACTAGAAAGTGAACGAAAGGAGGAGTGGACTATGTGGTTATATGTCGTCTCCATTCTCATCATCGTATTCGTCTTGGTCGCCTCGATCATCGTCATTTCGAAAGGATATGGCTACAAAGGCAACAAAGATGATATCGAAATCGATTATGATGAAATCAACCGAAAACTTCGTCACGAAAATGATGATGATTCATCCAACAAATGAACCTCTTAGACCATCATATCACGATGGTCTTTTTTATATTCATTTCAAATACATGTTATTTTTAAATGTTTTTTATTCACTCACAAGGGTATATCCATATCATGGTTAAATATTATCTCAAGGGAGTGTTCATCATGGAACCGAAGCTTCAACATGATCCACACGCAACACACGCAGAACATCCGAATCGCCAGTTCGATCAGGAAGAATCATCAGGTCGTCAAATCAATCTCGTCACAGGGATGTTGCTCGGTGCCCTTGTCGGCGGTCTATTGACGCTACTTAGTTCTTCGTCTCGCCAAAATACGAAACAGAGTTTACGGGGAGCGAAAGATTCCGTCTCTACCCTCGCTTCTTCTATTAAGGAAGATCCGTCAGGTAAAGCATCACAAGTCATCAATCAAGTGAAGAGTGCTTCAAGCATCATTCAAGAAGTCGCATCTGACGTTCAAAATGTCTATGACAAAGTGAACACAGAGCTTGAAACGGTGAAATCAGATGCCTCGACGGTGAAAGAGACAGTAAATGAGACGAAAGGTGACTTGAATGCGATCAGCAATAAAGTCGTCGAAGCGAAGGATGTCGCACTCGGCAAAGAAGAACCACCTGCTGAGCATGATGCTTCCGACAAACAAGCAAATGATTCTCAATCTTCTGAGGAAAAACATAAAGGTGAAGGCATCTAATTATTCAATGCACTTCTTTCTCCCCGACATGTTCAGCATGTCGGGGTTTTTAGCGTAGGAATTGAACAACGATCGCAACGCGTTCGCGCATTCCAAATCGAAGGACTCCTGAAAGTGGCGTCTCAGCCGGAATCGCATCCGTCTGTAAACCCAGTTGTTTCGCCTCTTGTCGCGCACGGTACAGATGAAAGTCTGACGTGACGATCGAGACGCGACGAACGTCCTTTGGCAACAACGCTTTTGAAAATTGTAGATTTTCCGTCGTTGATGTCGAGTTAGCTTCAAGGATCAACCGCTCTTCAGCAATCCCAGATGCCACCATCCCACGACGTATCGCCTCTGCTTCTGAAATATCTTCATCCGGACCTTGTCCACCACTCAAGATGAAGCGGACTTCTGAATGTTGTTTCCCATATGCCGCAGCTGCCTGAATCCGGTTATGTAGGATTTGCGACGGTTTTTCGCCTTTGACACCAGCGCCGAGGACGATGACATACGGTGACGTTCCATCAGCGAGTGGTCGCTCCCCTTTATTGACGAAAATACCGACACTGTACCAGAAAGCGACACAAGCAACGAGTCCCCCACCGACCATCCATTTGATGTTTCGTTTGTTAAACGTGCGTTTGATCATACCGTACGACCTTTCTACTAAAAAATGGCTTACGGTAGGCAATACGAATGGTTCTCCAAAAAAGTTTCAGCATAACAGGTTCGGACTCCATGAAAAAAGGCTGACTCAAAAAAAGAATGACGCGTCTTTTCACGCCCTTTCCTCAGGCGAGACACTAGCCAATCTTCCTGCTTTATTCAAGCAGGAAAGCGGGTCTTATTTGTCTCTGACAGCGCAAAGATGCACTTTCCCTGTAGGAGTGGCGTGAAACGCGTCATTCTTTTTGTTACAAGATAAGGGTGGCAGATCATCATTCTGCCACCCCTATCTTTGTAGAGACTGACTGTTGAGTCAGCCCCTTTCCTATTTACTGACTCGTCATCAATTTCCCCAAATTGATGTTACGTATTCCGGATGATCGATGAACGGATTCCGGTTTTTTTGCCACTTCTCGAAGATGACATCGTTGCGACGTTTCTCGAAACTATCGACTGGGTCGAGTTTGTTCCAGGCTTTCAGCGTCGACAATTTGCCGTGTAACGGGTTCGTACCATTATTGACGTTTTCAGAAGCTTCGAGATCGATTTCTCCGCCACCTTCATAACGAACCGCCATGTAGAAAATCATCCGCGCGATGTCACCTTTGACACGGTTCGGTGGTTCCCACGAATCGCCATCGCGGTAGCAATCGCAACCACTGTATTTTGTACCGCCATTATCGAAATCTAGATTCCCACGTGCGCTGTTGACGACAACATCTTCTGGACGCAAGTGATGCAAGTCTGTTCCTGGACCGTTTGACGTACCAAAGTCACCGTGTGACTTTGCCCAGACATGTTCACGATTCCACTGACCGACATTCCCACCGTTACTGCTCTTTGAAATCGATTTCCCCGTGTATAACTCGATAACGTTATTCGCATTGTTTGGATCTTGATCCGTTTCTTTCAGTGCTGTCCATACCGTGTCGTATGACACTTGAGTATGGTTGTCGATGATATCGTGCAGCGATGCCTTCAACGCTGCCCCTGTCTTGCCCGCTGCTGGTAGATAGTACGCATCGATCGTCGATTGTGACGTGACCATCTGCGGACCTGCTGAAACTTGTTTTGGATCAACTGTTTTTGCTGTGACCGGTGTAAAGACGATTGACCCGAGCGCAAGTGTTGCGGCAAGCGCACCTGTGACCTTTGACTTCCAGTTCATGTGTGTTCCCCCTTAAATGGTATGTATGAAAGCGGATGTTACACGCTCATTTTCACACCGAATCCATTCCTGGTGGAAGATGGACGATAGACCTGCTTTTTTGAAGATGAGTCGTCGTTCAGAATATTCATCGAAAGGCAACGGTTAGATGGTCCTGATTTTTTTCATTCATGACGTCAATCCGATCAAAATAGTTCTTCAGAATAAATATTCTAGGGTCAAAAGTCACGAACAAAAGAGACTTACAAATAAGAATCCGGGACGATATTCCTCCTGTCTGAAGCTTCTCTATAATAAATAATGCAAGCGCTTTCACAAATCATGAGGAGGTCTTTACGTGAAACAAAAAAGATGGATTTTAGCAACCGTCGCATCCGCTGCTTTTTTAGTGCCACTTGCGCAACCGATTGCAGTCGGTGCCACGGCAGACAATGGAACGATGATGCAGTATTTCGAATGGTATGTACCAAATGACGGTAACCACTGGAACCGTCTCGGGAGTGACGCAACAAAGCTCGATCAGCTCGGAATCACATCAGTCTGGATTCCCCCTGCCTACAAAGGGACCTCGCAAAATGATGTCGGGTACGGCGCCTACGATTTGTACGATTTAGGTGAGTTCAACCAAAAAGGAACAGTCCGTACGAAATACGGCACAAAGGCGCAATTAAAAACGGCAATCGGACAATTGCATACCGCCGGAATCGATGTCTATGGTGATGTCGTCATGAACCATAAAGGTGGTGCCGATTTCACGGAAGCCGTCACGGCAGTCGAAGTTAATCCGGGTAACCGCAATCAGGAAGTCTCGGGCGATTATCAAATCCAGGCATGGACGGGCTTCAATTTTGCAGCACGAAATAACCTCTACTCGAACTTCAAATGGAAATGGTATCACTTCGACGGCACGGATTGGGATCAATCGCGTTCAAAAAGCGCCATCTACAAGTTCCGCGGTACCGGTAAAGCGTGGGATACGGATGTCTCAACTGAAAATGGCAACTACGATTACTTGATGTATGCGGATCTCGACTTCGATCATCCAGAAGTTCAGCAAGAAATGAAGAACTGGGGTAAATGGTACGTCAACGAACTTGGTCTTGATGGATTCCGTCTCGATGCCGTCAAGCATATCAAACATGGTTACTTAGCGGACTGGCTCGCGAACGTTCGTCAGACGACGGGCAAACCATTGTTCACAGTCGCAGAGTATTGGCAGAACGATCTTGGCACGTTGCAAAACTACTTAAGCCGGACGAATTATCAACAATCCGTCTTTGATGCACCGCTTCATTATAAGTTCGAACAGGCAAGTAAAGGCGGCGGGTACTATGACATGCGGACGATCTTTGACGGTACTCTCGTCAAGAGCAATCCAGTCCAAGCCGTCACACTCGTAGAGAACCATGATTCGCAGCCTGGACAATCGCTTGAATCAACGGTTCAGTCATGGTTCAAACCGCTTGCTTACGCGATGATTCTGACACGTGAACAAGGCTATCCGTCGGTCTTCTATGGTGACTACTATGGTACAAAGGGTACATCGAATCGCGAAATTCCAGCACTCGCTTCGAAGATTGATCCGTTACTTAAAGCACGGAAGGACTTCGCGTTTGGGAAACAAAACGATTACCTCGATAACCAAGACATCATCGGTTGGACACGTGAAGGTGTCTCGGACCGGGCAAAATCAGGTCTTGCGACAATCCTTTCAGATGGTCCTGGCGGGAGTAAATGGATGTACGTCGGGCTTCAGAACAAAGGAGAAGTTTGGACAGACATCACTGGAAACAACACAGCATCGGTCACGATCAACCAAGATGGCTACGGTCAATTCTTCGTCAATGGTGGTTCGGTCTCCGTCTATCGTCAACAATAAGAAATCAAAAGAGGCTGACTCAAAAAAAGAATGACGCGTCTTTTCACGCCCTTTCCTCAGGCGAGACACAAGCCAGTTTTCCTGCTTCGTTGAAGCAGGAAAGCGGGTCTTGTTCGTCTCTGACAGCGCATAAATGCGCTTGTTCCTGTAGGAGTGGCGTGTGACGCGTCATTCTTTTTGTTACGAGATAAGGATGGCAGATTATCATTCTGTCACCCTTATCTTTGTAGAGACTGACTTTTGAGTCAGCCCCTTCTTCATCATTCAGCGAGACCGACACTCGATTTGATATGATCTTCTGTTTCAATCGCTTGTAAGAGGAAATGCGCCACATCTGCGCGATTGATCTGTTTCGCATCTTCCGGTACACCTGTATCTGCTTGACGATAAAGTCCCGTCAACGGACCGTTCAGTAAACGGAGTGGTCGGGCTACCGTATAGTTCAAATCTGCTTGTTGCAAAAGCGCGATCGCTTGGCGGTGATCCTTCAGTGGATTTTTCAGAATCCGCTGAGCGAGCATCCCTTGTACACCCGGTAATTCATCATCAACACCGGCAGACGCAACATAACCGATCCGGTCTACCCCCTGTTTTTTCATCGCTGTCACGATCCGAACGAGACTTCGTTCTAAAAAGCCATTGTAAGCAAGACTTTCCGTACCGAGTGCTGTCAGGACAGCCTCTTGCCCGGCAACAGCAGCCGTCACCGCTTCTTGATCGAGCACGTCGCCTTTAACGACGTGTAACCGTTCGTCACGTAGTGTCAGTTTTTCCGGACTACGGACGAATGCTGTGACCTCATGACCGTGATCAATCGCTTGCTTGACCAGTTCTTGCCCCGTTTGACCCGTCGCTCCAAAAATAATCAATTTCATACAAAACATCCTTTCTCTTTCAAGAACCACTGATTCCATCATACCCTTACCACTTGAAAATGAATCGTCTCACTTTGTCTTTATTTTCAGAAAATTGTTTTTATTTGTTAAGCGTGTATGCTAAAATCTTCCTAAGTACATATGGATATTTTTTCCTTAAAAACAGGAAGGAGGATCGCTTGTGTTACGGCAACGCTTTATCATGTCGCTTGGTGTCATTCTGATTGGTCTGTTCTTGTTTCAAACCGTCACGACGTACGTCTATACGCATTACATCATGCCGGATCCTTTTAAAAAGCCTTCGATTGCAGAAACTGAAGCGAACGGCGAAATTAGTTTTAAAAACGGTCACTCACCTACTAAAACAAAAGGCAAAATGCCTTTTGAACCGATCGATCCACGACCTAGTCCAAAAGAGCTCTGGAAATCTCTTAAAGCGGATGCTTCTGACTCCCCCTTTTCTTATCTGCAATACATCATTTTAATCAGCTTGTTTAGTTTCATGGTCTGGAAACTCGTTCAGTCACGTCTCGTGAAAAAACGGCGCAGGTCTACAGGAGAAGTAACGGATGACGTTCCATTTGCTCAATCAATCTTTCGTCCTGCTTCTTTAAGAAAATCGCCTTATCTGTATGCATCGTATTCGTCTTCACGTGTCCGTGACCTCGTCATCCGCTTTGAGCAACATTTACCGCGCAGTCAGCAACGTCGTCCGAACGAAACGCTCGAAGACTGGTTACGTCGGATTGAAGTCCCTGTCGATTTTCAGTTATATCGGAATATCCGCTACGGTGATATGTCGGAAACGATCGTCACGAACGATGAGATTCTACGCTTCGAACAACAACTAGCATGCTACTCAATCATTTAACATTGGAGGGATTTCCTATGAAACTACAACAATTAAAAGACCAACTCAATTCCATCTATCTCGGTAAACCGGACGTCATTGATCTCTGTCTGACGGCACTCATCGCAGAAGGACATATTCTATTAGAAGATGTACCGGGAACGGGGAAAACGATGCTCGCGAAGGCGCTCGCTCAAAGCTTCGAGAGTGCCTTCTCGCGGATCCAGTTCACGGCGGATTTGCTTCCGTCAGACGTCATCGGTTCGGACTTCTTCAACTTAAAGACGCAGGAGTTCGAGAATAAACGCGGTCCATTGTTTGCGAACGTCGTCTTGATCGATGAGATCAACCGCGCCGTTCCGCGGACACAATCGGCATTACTTGAAGCGATGGAAGAGCGTCAGGTCTCGATTGGTGGAACAACCTATCAGATGCCAGCCCCATTCTTTGTCATCGCAACACAAAACCCGATTGAATCGGCAGGAACATTCCCACTACCGGACGCCCAACTCGATCGATTCATGGTCGCAATTGAAGTCGGTTATCCGGATTTCGAGAATGAACGTCGCTTATTGTCTGAGATTCTGACGAACGTCCGTCGGTCAGCCGTCGGCATCGCGTCAGGTGGCGACTTGATTTCCTGGCAGGAAGAGGCACGCCGCGTCCATGCATCGCAAGACGTGCTCGATTATCTATTACACATCGTTCAAGCGACACGAAATCATGAACTCATTGAAGTCGGCGTCAGTCCGCGTGGAGCGATTGCATTACTTCGCGCCTCGCAAAGTTACGCGTTCTTGAATCAACGCGACTTCATCATCCCGGAAGATATCAAATATCTTGCAAAACACGTCTTATCCCATCGCCTGACACTGACACTCGAAGGTGGAATCAAAACGACGAAAGCGGCTGTCTTGACGCATATTCTGGACGACGTGCCGGTTCCGGTCGAGATGGGGTGACGAATCATGCAGATTGAACGTTCCGTCCCGTTTTGGCTTGAACGCCGACTTTTTCCACTGTACGTCACGATGACGTTCATCTTCCTCTTCATTCCGCGTCTTTCCGTCCTCGGATTTCTGTTCGCAGCTTTGGCGACGATTCATTTCGTCGTCGGGCGAACAGAAAAGCAGTTACGACGGGATGTCGCAATCGAATGGAAACATTATGAATCATTGATGTTCAACCAGGAGAAGACATCGCTCCATTTGCAAGTCTTCGGCGTCGAATCCTTGAGTCAACTTGGGCTCGAAGCGACACTTCGTTTGCACACGGATGGCGGAGTCATCTTCCCGGAGATGGATCCACTACACCCGGCGACGTTTCATGCAGTGATTGACTCTGAAGACGCAGTGACGATCCCGATTCAGACGGTTCGTCGTGGACCCGCCGAATTCGATGAGATCATCTTGACGATTCGCCTGCCTTGGAAGATGGGCGTTTATCTCTTTACGTTCGATACGTATCCATCGTTTACAGTCTTGCCGTCCTTGACGGCGCAAGCGACGCCGCTTCTTTTACAACGTTTACGGATCGGTGATCGACCGGACCGCTACTCACCGCTCAAGAACAAACTCGTTCAGCTTGGTGCAAAACCCTATACGGCGGAACCGTCAAAAGAAATCGATTGGTATGCGACGGCGAAGACCGGTCGTCTGCAGGCGAAAGTGTTCGAAACGAGCAATCAGGATACGTTTACGATTGCCTTAAATTTATCAGCTCCGAGCGGTTACGGTCTCCATCAACAATTTGAGACGTTCATTGAACAAGCGGCATTCCTGATCAGTGAATTGATCAAGGAAGGCTGTAAGATTGAACTGTTCCTCAATCGACTCGACGGATCGAACCGAATGACACATCTTTCACTACAAGAAGGACAACCACAATTAAAACATGTCCTGATGACGCTCTCGACGGTCTCGACGCGTGATTCGTTCATCGCAACACAACAGTTCGAACGCTACGTACTGCGCCGTAAACACATGAACAGTCAGTTGATCCAGATTGGCAATGATCGGATCCTCGCCATCGGATGACTTTAATGAAAGGAGTCTCGTTCATGACTTTTCTTGCTCGAAAATCACTACAGCTCATCATCGCTTTTTTCGTTTTGATCGCAATCAGTGCGCTTCCATCACTTGTCGTCCGTATGCATTTCGTTCCCGAGAGTTACTGGACTGGCTTACAAGAACAGTTCCATCAACTCACCAAGCTGAATGAAATTACATACTATAACGTCACTGCAGAACGAGAAGATCTGCTACTCCCTGCTTTACAACCAATGATTCAGGAAACTCTGATTCTATTTTTGACTTCGCTTGCCGTCTCATTTGTGGTTGCGATTTTATACGTCTCTCTTTTTTATCGAAGTGGTAAATGGATGCGAACGTTCTTGAGACAAATGAGCCGCACGCTCGAAATGGTTCCTGATTTATTTTGGGTCATCCTTTCTCAATCTCTTGTCATTTATCTCTTTAAAACGACTGGCTTTGACCGAATCGAGGTCGCCGGAACGTATGCTGACTCTATTCGTTTTCTACCGATTCTATGTCTAACTTTGACGACGGTCTTTTTCTTTATCAAATGGCTGACGACACAAATCTTAGATCAAGAGGAGTCCTTGTTCCTCGAACTTGCGCGTGCGAAAGGTCTTAGGAACAGCACACTTTTTTGGAGGCATTTGTTACCGACGATGTTCTATCGTTTTTACTTGTTCTTTAGATCAAATATCATCACGGTGTTATCGAGTTTATTAATCATTGAATATACTTTCGAAGTACAAGGATTATTCCGCTTCGTCCTCTATAATTCACAAATGCCGATTCTGCTTGTTATTTTATTTTTAGTCTATCTTCCGATTTTCGTATTGGATCTCCTAGCAGAATGGCTCATTCCAAATGCATGGAAAGGAGAACTCTAATGCGACGGACTCTTGTGCGTGATCCGATTTTTTGGATATGTATCATCATACTGACTAGTCTGCTTTTGATGAGTTTTGGAAACACGATTTTCCGAGATGGACAAGTGGATCGTATTTCAAATCGTTATGCTGATGATGGCACCTTCATTGCCACCTCTCCGCTAAAACCTTCATTGGACCAATGGCTTGGAACCGACCGTTCAGGAAACGACTTGTTCCAAATGATGATCGAAGGGTTCAAATGGACTTTTGGTGTCTGCGCGTTTGTTGCTTTAGGACGCCTCATACTCGGGCTGATGATAGGTATTCCATTAGCCTTTCGTGGAAAACGACTGCACGGTGTACTAAAAGTTGTCATGGATGGGTTTTTAGTGCTACCTGTCTCGCTACTTGCCTTGATGCTTATGTTATCCTCTCTTATATTTCCTGAGATGTTGGCTGTTCCTTACCTTTCAGATCGTCTGACTTTTGAATTCACGATTTTGATCGCACTGGGTTTACCTTCACTCGTCCTCTATATCATTGGCGAGACACGGCAAATTTTAACGCAAGAGTTCATGGTCGTGGCATCAACGTTCGGGGGTGGGACATGGCATCGTTTCCGTCGCCACCTTTGGCCACATCTTGTTCCGACGTTATCGATCATCTTCATGCAACAATTCATTCAAACTTTGATGCTCCTGGTGCAATTATCGCTATTCGGAATCTTCTTCTCAGGTACGGTCATCTTATATGAAGGCATCACTCCACTGATTTTCGAATGGGCGTCGATGTTTGGATACTATTTTAATCAGTTTTCTGCTGTTTCTTGGATCAATCATATGTTCCTTGTTCCAACGATTGGTATTGCCTTGTTGATTTTCTTATGTAATCTATTAACGAGTCGACTCGAACGCGCGTATCGTATTCGCCGTCACGATCAACCTGTCATCGAAGAGACATCGATTGTTCAACACGAGGCAGCGGTCACATCACTCGATGATCCATTCGCTCCCGTTCGCCATCACATCAAGCAAGAAACACGTTGATAATCCATTTTTTTCCTCTTAAACCAGAAAAAACATGAAATGAGGGCGTCCAATGTAAGTCATTCTGAATTCTCACTCCTACTCAATTAAAACATGTCCTGATGACGCTCTCGACGGTCTCGACGCGTGATTCATTCATCGCGACGGAACAGTTCGAACGTTATGTGCTTCGCCGAAAACATATGAACAGTCAGTTGATCCAGATTGGTAATGACCGGATCCTCGCCATCGGCTGAGGATCCAAAGAAAGGAGTTTCTCACTTCATGGTTTTTATCGCCCGAAAATCGATTCAGCTCATCGTGGCTTTTTTTGTCTTGATTGCGATCAGCGCTCTTCCGGCGCTCGTCGCGCAAATGAAATTCAACCCAGCAAGCTACTGGGAAGGTCTGAAGCAACAATTTGCTCAATTAACGAAACTTGATGAGATTACCTATTTCAACGTAACCGCTCAAAAGGAATTCTTGTTGCTTCCTACCATCAGTCCATTCATTAAAGAGACGTTGATCATCTTTACGACAGCTATGCTGGTCTCCGCTGTGTGTGCGATTTTTTATGCTTATTTGTTTTATCGAAGTGGCCGCAAAACACGCATGATGCTGAAACAAACGACTCGGACGCTTGAGATGGTTCCGGATCTGTTCTGGATCATTCTTTCGCAATTCCTTGTCCTCTATCTGTTTAAAACGACCGGGTATGACAAAATCGAAATTGCGGGATCCTATGCTGAGTACATTCGTTTTTTACCGATTCTTACGCTAACGTTGACAACACTATTCTTCTTCATCAAATGGTTAACGACGCAAGTACTCGAACAGGAAGCTGCTCCTTTCCTTGAACTCGCACGGGCTAAAGGCATTCGTCCTGCCGCTCTTTTCTGGAAACATTTGATTCCGACAATGATCTATCGGTTTTATCTGTTTTTCCGAGCGAACATCATTACGGTCTTATCGAGTCTCGTGATCATTGAATACACGTTCGAAGTGCAAGGTATGTTCCGGTTCGTCTTTTATAATGGACAAATGCCGATTTTGATGGTCATCTTGTTCTTAATCTATCTGCCGATTTTCATCATTGATTTGTTGGCAGAATGGCTTATTCCTAACGCCTGGAAAGGGGGGATTTGATGCGTCGTACTTTGATGCGAGATCCTGTCTTCTGGCTATGTTTATTTTTACTCACTGGTTTACTGCTCCTTAGTTTTGGAAATACGATCTTCCGTGATGGTCAAGTCGATCAAATCTCGAACCGGTATGCTGAAGACGGTACGTTCCTTGCGACGTCACCACTAAAACCGTCAAGTGATCAATGGCTCGGTACAGACCGCTCTGGCTATGACCTCTTTCAATTGATGATTGAAGGATTTAAATGGACAGCCGGTATTTGTATGATTGTTGCGCTCGGTCGAATGTTTCTTTCGCTAGTGATTGCGATTCCGCTAGCTTTTAGAAGTGCTCGCGTCAATCGATACTTAAAACTTATTCTTGATGGATTTTTAGTTTTACCGCTCTCTCTTGTCGCATTGCTCCTTTTGCTTCCATCACTTACGTTCTTTGATTCGACTGCTATCCCACCGTTGTTCGACCGTGTATCGTTCGAGTTGATCGTCTTGATTTTGCTTGGTCTCCCCTCTTTATCGCTTTATCTGATTGCTGAGACCCGTCAGTTACTTAGTCAAGAGTTCATGATTGTCGCCCAGACGCTTGGTGGCAGTCCGTGGCATCGGTTCAGACGCCACATTTGGCCACATCTTGTTCCAACGTTGACAATCGTTTTTATGCAACAGTTCATCCAAACGTTGATGTTACTCGTTCACTTATCACTTTTCAAAATTTTCTTCGCTGGAACGGTTAATTTACATGTAGGAACTGCCCCAACGATTTTTGAGTGGTCCTCGATGTTCGGTTATTACTATAACCAGTTTTCAGCGACGTCTTGGCTCAGTCATATGTTCCTTGTTCCACTGATTGGGCTAGCATTAGTCGTCTTTTTCAGTAATCTATTCATGAGTCGACTCGAACGGGCTTTCCGCTTCCGCCAGCAACTAAAACCAATCAAGCTATCGGCATCTCGTGCTCAAGACGAAGCCGCTGCGACGTCGATGGTCGATCCCTTTACACTCGTTGCCCGGAACTCCCGTCACGATTCTGATTGACAATCCATTTTTTTCCTCTTACACTAGAAAAAAACATGAAATGAGGGCGTCCAATGTAAGTCATTCTGAATTCTCACTCCTAACTAAATACGTACGATATGGAGGTCATTCAGAATGAACCGGTTTACGCTTTTATTGGTCAGTCAATGGATTGCGAATGCGGGAGATGCGCTCTATATCGTCTCCCTGATCGCGATGATCTATCAAACGACAGGGCAAGCGAGTCTCGCTGCCCTGTTTCCTGTTCTCGTCACAGCAGGCATGACAGGAAGCGGCTTCTTATTCGCCCAAGTCGCTCAACGTGTTCCCCATGCCTCGTTGTTGTTCGGCAGTCAACTCCTCAAAACGATTCTCTTAGGCATCATCTGGGGACTTGATTTACCACTGCCACTTATCCTCGCACTCGTTGGATGTATCGCTTTCTTCGACGGATTTGCTCGTCCGATCGAAAGTGCCTTCATCCCTCGACTGTGTCAGGATGTCCAAAAGGCTAACAGTCTCGTACAAGGCTCGAATCAAGTGATTCAGCTCATCATGTGGCCGCTCGGCGCCATTCTGGTCAGCTGGTTATCGCCGCTTTCCGTCTTGTCCGTCTCGGCCGGTCTGTTTTTAGGTGCGAGTCTCATCAGCTATCTGTTCCATCGAAGCGTCCGCTCTCTACCCGACCCTTCGATGGAAGGGGAAGACGTTTCCTTCCGGTCGAGTATTCGCTACACGCGAGCGCATTCTTTCGCGAAAGCCAACACGTATCTCGTCGGAATCGATGCGTTCGTCAGTACGGCTTGGATTTCTGCTCTGTTCCTCGTCTATATCGATACACATTTCCAGCTATCGGAACGCTGGTGGGGCATTCTAAATGCCTTCTATCTGCTGAGCATGATTGCCGGTAGTTACATGATGTTACGTCGTCGTGGAACGCGTTCGTTGCTTTATCGCAGCATCGGCTTTTCGATTGTTGCGACCTTCTTGTTTGCTTTCGCTCCAATCGTCACACTTGCCGTGATCGCTTGTCTGATCCAAGGGTTTGCGAGTCAAGTCCGGGCGATTGAGCTGAATACGTTGTTGCAGACGACGACACCACTCGAACGGTTACCGTATGTCTATAGCGTGCAACAAACCGTGTATGCACTCTGTTTCTGCCTCGGCAGTCTATTGTTCGGATGGCTTGCCGATGTGTTTGCGATCGAGCTTGTCTATGCGCTCGCAGGAGCCCTCTCTTTGTTGATGTGGCAACCGGCTCGCCAGCTATTGGCACATTCCTCTCAGGAGCAACGACACGTGTCGTAATAAATGACAGTCAAAAGGACAAAGGTCAATGCACCTTTGTCCTTTTTTTGATTCAGTTCTGACGCGTGCGCGTCACACTATACAACAGAAGCAACATAAGTGAGACGAGACCGAGCGCGGCATAGGTCATCTGAAGCGAGAAGACACGTTCGACGAAGACGAATAGCGTACCGGTTCCAAGCACAGCTAAACGTTCAATGACTGAGATCAGCGACGTAAACGTTGCGCGTCCATTTGGCGGCGCAACATCTTGGATAACAGTGGTCACATACGGCTCAGCCCAGCCATAGCACAAGTACAGCATACCGAGTAAACCGATACTGACGAGCGGAGAGGCAACCGACAATCCGGCAAGACACACGATATAGATCATCGCCCATCCGACGGGCGATCGGAACCGAGATAAGGACGCACCAATCGCCTGCATGATTTGAAATAACACGAAAACGAATCCGAAATGGACCATCGGTATCGTTTGATCCCGTAGATAGAGTTGCCAAAACTCATCAACGAAATCAATCGTCACCCCGTATAACAAGACAAGACAAAGAATTCGGACGTAGACGCGTCGAAACGAAAAACCGTTTAGCAATGTCTTCAACGAACTCGTCTCTCCGTCTTGTTCTCGCGCTGCTTCCTTTAAGAAAAACGTCAGCAGTACTGTTCCGAGCAAAACCCACCAAGACACGTGATAGTGCCAAATCAAGTCTACCGATCGCACGGCGTAACTCCCGACAAGTGCCGCAAGTCCTGATGTCAATAAACCACCGATTGAAATCACTCGCCAGACCGTCTCGAATCGCTCTTCCATCCTATGCATTCGCAATGTTTCATAGACGTGGGCTTCAAGCGCTCCACTAAGTGCTGCGCCACCGACGCCGGCAAGGACCATCGCCAAGAGGAAGGCAGGTAATGAGTAGGCTTCAAGCAACACCGTAAACGATAACCACTCACATACGAAACCAGCCAGAATGAACGGCTTTCTGCCCCACCGATCGGATAACAAACCGAACGGGACCTCACCAATCAACATGACCCAAGCAAAGATGATTTCTGCGATGACGACGTCAGCAATGCTCATTCCTCGGTCTTCCCAGTAAAAGCGCTCAATCACATAAGCTGGAATGAACGAACTACTGGCTTCGATCAGGATCCAAAGCATGAGTGATCGTCGGACTTAACAAGGCCATCTGCTTCGCCGCATCTCCTCACTTCCTTTCTATTTGATAGTAGTTAATTCCCGTTTTGCAGATGAAACCAACAAAAAAACGTCCTTTGATTAAAAAATCAAAGAACGCTTTTGACATTAACAGTCATCTGCCGATTCCGTGACCGGTACGACGGACTGGACGATCGGTAGTTCGACGATGAACGCGGACCCGACACCTTCCGTTGATTCGACATGAATCATTCCTTCGTGCGAACGAACGATTTCCTGACAAATCGCAAGACCAAGACCGGTACCGCCGATTTTTCGACTATCCGAATTATCGACTCGGTAAAACTTACTAAACAGTTGTGGTAACGCGTGACGCGGAATGCCGATTCCCTCATCTTCGATCTTCAGCTGGACACGATCTTCGACTTGACGCATCGTAATCGTGATTTGACCACCATCCGGTGAATACTTGATCGCATTGTTGATCAGGTTCGTGAACAGCTGACGCATTTTTTGTTCGTCCGCATGAATCCGTCCCGTCGTCGTTTCTTCAAAATCAAGGACGAGTTCGTGATCTTTTGCCGAAGCCGTATGGAACTCGACCGTTTCCTGAATGACTTTCGTCAAATCAAGCGGTTTGAAGTCATATTGTTGCTGACTCGATTCCATGCGTTGGACATCTAGGAAGTCGTTGACGAGATTCGTCAACCGTTCGGTTTCTGCATGAATCGTCTCGAGATACCGTTGACGTTTTGATTCCTGGACGTCGCGCGCGAGCATCAATTCCGTGTAGCCGTAAATCGAGGCAAGCGGTGTCCGCAACTCATGCGAGACGGTCGAGACGAATTCCGATTTCATCCGGTCGATTGCTGTCTCTGCCGTCACGTCACGTAAGACGAGCATCGTACCGCGGAAACAACCACCGTAATGAATTTCCTCTGCATACAGCGTGACGAATCGCTCTTCCTTGTTTAAGGACAACGCCAAGCTCTCCGTCGGAATTTCCTGACTGCAGACATGATCCATGTAGGTTAAGAACGCCTCATGTTGATCGACTTGCACTGCCAACTCTTCGATTTTGACGTCGAGCGTCATCAATCCTTCTTCCGCCACTTGATCGTGCGCCGGATGATGGAATAAAGCGAGCAATGGTTTATTGGCAAAAATCGTCTCTCCTTCGATATAGATGACCGCTTCCCGAATCGAATGGAGAAGTTTGGACGTCTTTTCCCGTTCTCGTTCGACTTCTTCAAAGACACGCATCCGGAGCAAGGAGAGTGCCAATTGACGGGAGAACGACCAGATTTCGTTCGTCTGGTCTTCCGTAAAGGCATCCCGGTAACGAACGAGGTAAATGCTTGCAATCATCGTGTTCGTCGCTGGATCCATCACCGGTACGACGATTTCGTACATCGTGTACGGATATGGGAGCGGATGATGACTCGCGACTTGTTTCGTCGAGCGAACAGCACGTTTGTTTAGACGTGTGCGTTCGAGTAATGACGTCGAAGCATGTAATAACTGGTGCTCCTGAGCTGCCGTCATCCCGTACGAGACGAGATTCGTATAGCGGTCCTGCTCTAAGAAGACGATCGCTCCGAGCTCCGCATCAGTGATCGTGATCAATTTTTCGATGATCGCCGGATACGCCGTCAACGTTTCGCGAGACGCAAGTGTCTCGGTCAACTCATTGCGATAACGCAAATGGGTCTCGTTACGTAACGTGATGTCGAGTGCTTCTTCGAGTTCTTCCTGTTGCGATTGAAGTTCTTCTTGCTGGGCAATTAATTCTTCCTGTTGACTTTGTAGTTCGTCGTTACTTGCGACGAGTTGATGTTTTTGCCCGGAAATGGCGGCTGCCATCTGGTTGAACGTCGTCGTCAACTCACCAATCTCATCTTGACGATTCGTGATGACGATCGGTGTCGCATCCTCACCTTTAGCGAGTCGTCCACTTTCCCGGTTCAACTGACGCAACTGACGCGTCAAGCGGCGGACGAATGGTCGGACGAAAACGAGAGTAATCAATAAGAGGATTGCAATATTGACGGCTCCGAGAATTTGCGACGAGTTGACTTGTTTACCAAGCCGCTCTTGCGCTGCCATCTCTTGATCGTTTAAGGAATTACGATATTTCGTGAAGACCGTCTCCATATCAACGATACTTGAACTCATATCAGCCGCACTCTTCGTCTTGATATTGAACTTCCGCTGTGGATCAAGTGGTTTTGATTTCGTCACTTTTCCGAGCGTCGGCATCTTCAAGAATGGCTCCGTCACTTTTCCGTCTTTTTTCGCCGCGACATAATTGACTAGGCTCGGCATGACGCGTTGGGTATACGCCGTGTAGAGTTCCCGTGCATCCGTTGCATACTGTCGTTCTTCTTTAAAACGTGCATTGCGCTCGAACCACGTCGTTTGTCGATTGATGCCATTTTTCTTTGCTTCGACTTCTTTTAACATCTCTTCGTCACCAAGCAAGACGAAGCCACGCATCTCGTACTGCATGCTTTGCCATGATTCGTACAAATCCGTCGCCCGTGTCCGATGTTCGTTTAACATCTTTAACTCTTGGCGTGATTCATCCACCTGTTGTTTCGTATATAGGTAGACACCACCTGTCGTTAGCAGCAGTGTCAGAAAAATCACATAAAACGCAGACATGATTTGCCGTCCGATTGTTCGATTCAGCCATGTTTTCATTAAAGGAATTCAACTCCTTTCCCTTTATCCTTCTCCAGCAATAAAGGTATTCCCGTCCATTCATTGTAAACTTTTTTCAATCGATACACAGCATTCTGCTCAAAAAGATTTCAATTTCATACAACTTTAATCTAAATCGTTGTATATGACAATTAGATGTCACGATTCAACCGTTTTCAACAAAAAAAGAGCCCCTCAGGACCCTTTTTCAATGATGATGGTGATGGCTATGACTATGACTCCGGACCGGCTGTTCGTCCGCTAAATGATCCGCATCCAAAATGCCGAGCCGTAGGTACTGGGCGACGACTTGTTTTTTCGTCGTTTCGGAAATCTGATCTGTTCCTTGGACGAGCCTTAAGATGCCAGTCGCAATCCGAAACGGTTCGAGATTCGTCTTTTCGACCGGAAAACTTGTCAACGTTTCTAAGTAAGCGACGTAATTCAGTGCATCCGATTCATCCGGACTGACGAGACGCGCCGCATGCTCGCGCAGTTGTTGCGTCAATGAATTCGTTGAGATTCCCTTTGAGGCTGCAGAGATGACTCCAAACAGAATGAAACCGATGATGAGAATGAAAAATCCGACCATGAAAATTGGCATGCCCGAGAAGAAGCCGTCGCCTCCCAGTTCGCTTTCCATGAATGCTAGTGTGAACATGATGAACCCTCCAATTGAACAGTATGATGACGTTAAGTTATATTACGTCATCCTGTTCAAGAAAGTTTCACCTAGTTAGGTAGTTTTTGCAAATCAGCTTGGAACCAGTCTTCAACGAAGAAGCGTTCCGTCTCCGTCTCGATTTGATATGAATACAACACTTCGAAGTCGCCCTCCGTTAGCATCGGTAACGTCAATTCGCGCACGAGTTGGCGTAATTCTTCCGTCAGCTCAGCTTCGTAGCGGATGAATCCATCTTCCCGGTGCTCGACTTCCGTCAAGTACGGAAGCAGGATATGCTTGCCGAATGATTGTGGATCATCGATCACTTCCGCTGTCACACCAAACAGTTCTTCTGCTTCTTCGACCAGTCCCTCTGCCGACTGCACCTCGATATGATCCGGAAACCAGACCGTCAAGCGGCGACCTTCCTGTAATAGTCGTTCAAAGACAGGACGAAACGTTTGATTTTGAATCAGTTCGTATTGCATCAGTCTTCCCCTTTCGTGAATTCGAATTTTAATTGATCGCGTTCGAGATAGAGCATCGCCTTGAACTGACGCGCATTTTTTTTCATCTCGAGTGGCTTTGTCTTTTGACCTGCGAGTACTTTTTTGACTTCCGTTTGTGTCAATTTGGCACCAAGGATCGTTTTCGGTAACGTAAAGCCACAGTTATTCTTCTGATAGCCGCTGCAGCCATAGAATTTCCCTCGATCAAGCACCGCTGATTGACACAGTGGGCATGGACCGACTGGACGATTCGTCGCACCCCGCGGGGACTTGCTTTTGACTTGTGTCGGATCAACGGCGAGTTGTTCAATTCGTTGTTTGGCATCGACGACGAGATGCTCCGACAATTTTTTCGCCTGTTCAATGAACTGGGCAGCAGATGCCTCCCCTTTCCCGATTTGCTCAAGACGGCTCTCCCACTTCGCTGTCATCTCTGGCGAAGCAAGAATACTTCCTGTCACGGCATCGATCAAGATTCGACCTTTCGGCGTCGGATGGATCTCCTTTTTGACGATTTTGATGTACTCCCGCCGTTTTAGTCCGTCGATGATCCCGGCACGGGTTGCTTCCGTCCCGAGTCCCTCGACTTCCTTCATAATCGCTTGTAGCTCATCTTCGAGTAATTTGCCAGCTGTTTTCATGCCGAGGATGAGTGTCCCTTCCGTATAGCGTTTCGGCGGCTCCGTTTGTTTCTCAAGCAGACGACAGCCTTTGATCGGCATCTCTTGTCCTTGTTCGACGGCTGGCAATTCGACTTCTTTTGACTCGATTTGTAAGACCTGTTTAAAACCCGGATCAATCGTCCGACTGCCGCGTGTCAAAAAACGGTCCATCTCGCGTGTCGTCACGATTTCTGTCTTCTCCGAGACAGCGTCCGGTGCAAAGGCAGCAAGAAAACGGCGAACGATCAAATCGTAGACTTGCGCATCTCGTCCGGAGAGCTTCGCGACGGCACCCGCTTCTTCTGTTGGAATGATCGCATAGTGGTCGCTGACCTTCGCCGGATTCACGTAACGTTTATCGTTAGCCGGATTGTTCGTCAGGACATCCTTGATTGGGCTATATTCCGCTTGCTTCAGTAACCGATCAAGAATGACCGGGAACTGTCCCGCCTCCTCTTTCGTTACGAAGGAAGAGTCCGTTCGTGGATAACTGATCCAACCACGGATATAGAGTTTTTGCGCAATATCGAGCGTCTCTTTTGCACCGAGACCAAACCGTCGGCTCGCTTCTGTTTGTAAGAGCGACAAACTGAACCAAAACGGCGGTCGTTCCGTCTGCCGCTTTTTCTCGATTGATGCGACGATTCCGGTTCCTTTTGTCCGATCCACGATCGCTTGTGCCTGGTCCCGGTCATTCAGCTTCGTCTGTTTCTTCGCATTGATATATTTTCCTTTGTATCGCGTAAAATCCGCCTCGACTTCGTAGTACGTCTCCGGTCGGAAATTCTCGATTTGTTTTTCCCGTTCGACGATCAGTGCAAGCGTCGGTGTCTGGACCCGTCCGAGGGAGAAGACGTCGGCGATGCCCTTCTTCTTCAGTAACGTCGTATACGCACGTGACGCATTCATCCCAATCAACCAATCGGCGCAAGCGCGACTCATCGCCTCATGAAAAATGTTCTCCGTTTCCTTGCCATCGAGCAGGTTCGCAAACCCATGATCAACCGCTTGAGGCGTCAGACTCGAAATCCAGAGTCGTTGCAGTGGTTTCGCGTTGTTCGCGAGACGTAAGATCAATCGGACGATTGCCTCTCCCTCTCGCTCGGCATCCGATGCTATAATGATGGAAGTCGTCGTCCGCTCATTCAATAATTTCTTGATGACCTGGTATGGTTTACTCTTGCCTTTTGCCAGTCGGTAATCAAATCGTTCCGGGATGATCGGCAGATGATCGTAGTTCCATCGTTTCCATTTGGCGTCATAATGCGCCGGCTCCTGCAGTTCACATAAGTGTCCGACCGCATAAGCGAGTTTTGCTCCTTGCGGAAACCGGTCACATGGTTTGATTTCAATGTAGCCGTCCCGCTTCACCGACGGATACGGAGCTGCCAGTTTTTCCGCTTGTTTTGGTTTTTCAGCAATGATCAATTGCACACGCTTCACCCTCATTTCCTTACTTCAGACATGTGGAGGTACCCATGCCCTATTTTACGTTATTCATGGCTTTATTCTTTATTTCAACATCGGCAATCTTCGTCAAGTGGGCGGAGACACCGATCGAGGCTGTCGCCTTTTACCGCATGTTGTTTTCGACCTTGTTGTTGCTCCCACTCATTCGATTGAAGGAACTGTTGCAACTCAGTTCGTCGACGATCCGGCATATGCTATTAAGTGGCATTTTGCTCGCCGGGCATTTTTGGCTGTGGTTCCTCTCTCTTGATTATACGACAGTTGCGAGCTCGACGCTCTTCGTGACCGCGAGTCCGATTTTTGTCCTGGCCGGTAACGCGTTATTCTTCAAACAACACCCGTCACGCAAAGCACTCCTATTCGTCGCTGTCGCCTTATTTGGTGGCGGTCTCGTCGCTTATGGAGATATCGCCGTCGGCATGCGCGCCTTAATCGGGGACGGTCTTGCCTTGCTCGCAACGATTCTCGTCGCTGGTTACTGGTTGCTCGGTCAACATGTTCGCACGAGCGTCTCGACGAACCTCTATTCGTTCGGTGTCTACGCCGTCGCGTCGCTCGTCTTGCTTTTGTTATCGTTGATTCAATCGACGAATCTTGTCGCTGCGTTCCAACAGGATTGGTGGCTGTATATTCTTCTCGCCGTCTTCCCGACGTTACTCGGTCACAATTTATTCAACTGGGCGCTCGCTCGTGTCAGCGCCAGCATAGTCAGCATCACGATTCTTGGTGAAGCGGTTTGGGGGATGATTTTCGGATACTATCTGTTTGATGAGAAGTTGACATGGATTCAAATCACCGGTGCCGCTTTACTGTTGATCGGAATCGGATTGTTCCTTCGACGCAATGAACGGGATATTCGTGAACAACTTGCCCAGCGTGAGAGTGCCACTAGTCAATCCTCCTAATTAAGAAGAGGATGACTAAAAAAAAGAACGACTCGTCTCTTCACGCCCTTTCCTCAGGCGAGACACAAGCCAGTTTTCTGCTTCATTTGAGCAGAAAAGCGGGTCTTGTTTGTCTCTGACAGCGCAAAAGTGCGCTTTTTCCTGTAGGAGTAGCGTGTGGCGAGTCTTTTATTACGAAATAAGGGTGGCAGATCATCAGTCTGCCACCCTTTTCTTTGTAAAGATTGACTTTTGAGTCAGCCCCTTCATTACGATCGTGGATCGTCAGGTCGAACTTTCGGTAAACGCCATGTCATCGCAAACGCGAGAATGGCACAAACGACTCCACCGATGAAGACGTAACGTAATCCATGTGATAACGCGATTTCTGCCGCATACTGCACATCCTGTCCGAACGTTTTTGCCGTACTCGATTGGAAAAATGGATCAATCGCGTACCCCGAGAGCGTGTCCGACGCTGAAAACGAACGAAGGATGGATAGGTTGAAGATCGTACCGAAGATCGCAACACCGAGCGTCTGTCCCGTCGTACTCAAGAACGAGTTGACGGCCGTCGCTGAGCCACGAAGTGACCAATCGACGGAAGTCTGCAAGACGACCATAAAGACGGGTTGTGAGAGACCAAAACCAATTCCGATCAGCGAAACGGCAAGATAGATGAAAACATCACTTGATTCGCGCGTGATCAACGATAAAATCACTGTACCGACGATCAGCAGCCCCATTCCTGTCATCGTCCGGTACCGGGGTGAGGCGACACCAATCGTCCGTCCACCGATGATGGCGGTCAGCGTCCAAAAAAGCGACAGTGGCATCAACATGAAACCAGCTTCGGTCGGACTCTTGCCGAGTACCCCTTGGGCAAAAATCGGAATATACGCTGACATCGAGACGAGTACCCAGGCGGAAAAGAAGACCGCTAAGTTGATCACGAGAATGACCGGATGGCGAATGACTGCTGGTGGTAAGAGTGGATCGCTCGCCTTTTTCTCGACCCGATAGAACGTGAACAATAACACGAAACTAATGAAAAAGCTGGCTAGAATGATCGGACGCAAGAACGTCTCCGACTCACTGCCCGATAATAAGCCGTAAAGAAACGCACTCATCCCGAGCGCAAACAATAACGCACCCCGGTAATCGATTTTCCGCTCTGTTTCACGAACCGTCTCTTTGTAGTAAACGACGATCATGAAGAACGACAATAACGCAAACGGTACGTTTAGTAAGAAAATATACCGCCACGAAAGCGATTCGACGAGGAATCCACCGACAAGTGGTCCGGCGACACCCGAGATTCCCCAGACAGCGCTGAGCACTCCTTGGATTTTCCCCCGCTCCTCATATGTATACAAATCCCCAATGATCGTCATCGCGATCGGCAATACAGCTCCTGCCCCGATTCCTTGGACGGCGCGGAAAACGATCAACATCTCCATCGATTGAGCGAGTCCACAGGCTAACGAAGCGACGGTGAAGACGCCGATCCCGAATAACAGAACCCGTTTTCGACCATATAAATCTGCCATCTTTCCGTAAATCGGTGTCGATACCGCCATGAACAACAAGAACCCAGCAAAAATCCAACTGACTAATTTCGCCCCGTTCAATTCACTCGCCATGACAGGTGTTGCAGTTGCGACGATCGTCCCCTCGATCGCGGCTAAAAACGTCGCGAGCAACAAGGCGACGGTTACTTTTTTCCTCATTCGTTCCACTTCCCCTCTACTGTTCTATCATACTGGTTGAACCAGTGATAAGAAAAGTAAATGCTTACAGAACTTCATAGCGAGAAATCCCACTCCTTTAGGGGTGGGATGAAAGCGATGTCGGATATGGAGTGTCAGTAACAATCCACCGGTTTTGACACTTTACGTATCCGAAAGTTTTTTCGTTTCAATTAATCTGATAAACTGATACAATCATGTTATGAAAAACAACTACAGGAGAACTCACACGACCGTTTCTTTGATTAAATATCATTTTGTATTCTGCCCTCGATACAGAAGAAAGATATTTCTTCGTAAGGATGTCGAAGCACGTTTCAAACAATTGGTACGGGAGGTATGTGAAGAGTTGGAGATCACGGTGATTGCTTTGGAATGCGATAAAGATCATTCGCATATGCTTCTCAATACTCTACCAACACTTAGTCCTGCTGACATCATGGCAAAAATTAAAGGAGTGACCTCTAAAAAGCTGAGAGAAGAATTTCCTCATCTTCAACATTTGCCAAGTCTTTGGACGCGTTCCTACTTCGTCTCTACTGCTGGAAATGTATCGAGTGAGACAATCAGACGTTATGTCGAACAACAAAAAACAAGGGGGTGAAACCGTGTCTCAGACATTGACGATAAATATCAAGCTTCTTCCTACTAGAGAACAGCAGCCTATTTTGGAAAGTATGATGGGGGCTTATATTCACGCGGTCAACCAGCTTGTTTCAGACATGGTAGAGGCAGAAACAATGATAAAAATGACAAGCAAGAATGTTCACGTTCGTTTGCCTAGCGCCGTCAAGAACCAAGCTATCAAGGACGCCCAAAGTGTTTTCAAGAAAGCGAAAAAATCACAGTTTGGAATCATCCCCATTCTCAAGAAACCGTACTGCACATGGAACAACCAGAACTATTCGTTCGATTTCGAGTCGATTTCTCTACCCATCATGATAAACGGTAAAGCGAAGAAAACGGCAATCCGCGCCGAGATGGTCGATCAAGATAATCGTATCTTTTCACTATTGAACAACAAACTCGGAACACTCCGGATTATCAAAAAATCGAACAAATGGATGGCACAAATTGCTGTCACGATTTTGACAACAGAGAAAACAGGAATAAAAACAATAGGAGTTGATCTGGGATTAAAGATTCCAGCAGTCGCTACTACAGATTGTGATCGAGTTAGGTTCTTTGGTAACGGTCGAGAAAATAAGTATACGAAACGAAAGTTTCGTGCAAAACGAAAAGATCTCGGTCAAAAGAAAAAGTTAAAGGCTATCAAGAAGTTAGATAATAAAGAGCAACGTTGGATGCAAGATAAGGATCACAAAGTCAGTCGTGAAATCGTTGAGTTTGCAAAAGAAAACAACATTTCTGTCATCCGCCTCGAAAGACTGGCGAACATCCGACAGACGGCAAGAACAAGCCGTAAAAACAATAAGAATCTACACACGTGGTCATTCTATCGCTTAGCAACATTTATTGAGTACAAAGCAAAATTAGAAGGGATTAAAGTTAAATATGTCAATCCGGCATATACATCTCAGACATGCCCTTCCTGCGGCAAAAGAAACAAAGCGAAAGATCGAACATATTCTTGTTCATGTGGATTCAAGAAACACAGAGACATCGTCGGTGCGATGAACATTCGATACGCACCTGTGGTTGATGGTAATAGTCAATCAGCCTGAGAACCTATATGGTCTGTCTTAGGAGGGGTGATGGCACACCCTCATCTGAAGGCTTGAGCAAAACAGAAATGGACTGCGCTCGCACAAGCACTTTGGAATCCCACTCATCCCGAAGAATGAGCTTGCGGCTTTAGCCGTGGGAGTGTCAAGAAACAGGATTCGCGGGAACGGTATGGAATGGTATACACTAGACTCAGATTCACGATTTCGAATGGAGGAATGTCCTATGTTACGAAAAACGGCACTGATTACCGGTGCATCGGGTGGAATCGGACTAGATCTCGCTGTCCTCGCGGCGCGAGATGGCTTCGATTGTGTACTCGTTGCCCGCAATGAGAAGAAATTGAAGGAGCTTCAACAGGTCCTTGAAAAACGCTATCAGATCAAGGTCTATGTATTCGCTGCTGACCTATCACTGAGCGACAGCGTTGATCGTCTCGTGCAGTACTTAGAGGAACAAGAATTGACGGTCGATCTATTGTTCAATAATGCAGGCTTCGCCACGTCGGGACGCTTTGCGGAAATCGATCCAACAGAAGACATTAACTCGATTCAGGTCAACGTCGTCGCCTTGACGGATTTGACGAAACGTCTCTTACCGGGAATGGTCGAACGTGGCTTTGGACGCATCTTGAATGTCGCGTCGGTCGCTGCCTTCATGCCAGGACCATACATGAGTGTCTACTACGCAACGAAAGCCTACGTCCTGTCGTTCTCGGAAGCACTTGCGACAGAAGTCGACGGCTCGGGTGTCAGTGTGACTTGTCTCTGCCCGGGACCGACCGATACGAACTTCTTTGATCGAGCGAACATCACGCTACCGTTCAAGAGTATGCCGTCACACCTCGTCGCCTTCGCTGGATACCGCGGTATGCTCAAAGGACGCCGCGTCGTTGTTCCAGGCGCAAGCAACCGCGCCATGGTTTCCTTGTCCCGTCTCTTGCCACGCCGTCTCCTGACAGAAGTGACAGGTCGAATTCAAGATCCTGCTCGCCAGCAAGAATCGTCGACAGAAGAAGAACTCCTGTACGCGAATTCATGAAAAAAACGGAAGGACCAGATAGCTGGTTCTTCCGTTTTTTTATTTATGCCTCATGATGACGAAAACGCCGTGTCGCATAACGTTTGAAGCGATCAAAGGTCGTCGTATAGCGATACAGATAACGAATGACGAGCGCACCCGTGATCGAGACGATATAGCCCGTCGATAAGACGAGTAACCAGGAGACAATCGCGAGAAACCATGAACTCTCGAACCGTAAATGTTGCCAAAGTAATCCTTCTGATGAGGTAATGAGCATGGCGCTTGGGAAGATGGCGGCAGCAAGTAAGTAACAAGCAGCATAACGTCCTCTAATCGTACCTTTCATCAACAGAATACTCCCAAACACTAAGCCGACACTTGAGACGATGAGCAACATGACGACATAAGCAAGCGAAATCGACGATCCGAGCATATGCCTTCCCTCCTGTTCGGTATGTTACTATTCTGTACCCCTCTTTTCATCGAATGAATGCATAATTCGTAAAAAAATCGGAAACAATATCCAAATGAAGATCGCGTTACTGAATCCGTGAAGCATATCAAACGTTCCTCCGGCTACAAGCAGTGTCAAAAAAGCTTGCCACGAGAATCCCGTCAATACCAAGAACCCGAGATTGCTCACCCATCCATATAAGAAACCAGCGAGAAATCCATACCCAGTCAATACGATCCGGTAACGAAGAAACGGAACGAATCCTAGACTGGCAATTGTTGCATACGCCAGCGCTTGAAAGAGTACGAACGGACCGCTTCCGAGAAACAAGCTCGTTAACACGACGACAAGCATCCCAGAAATGGCACCGACGATCGGATGGATGAAGACGGCTACTAACAAGACGAGTGCCGTCGCCGGCTGGACGTTCGGTAAACTGGAGAACAACAATCGTCCGACGATTGCCGCCGCCGTAATGATAGCGATGAACCGTAATCGTTGATCCGTCATCTGGAGTCTCTCAAACATGACTAAAAACAGACAGACGATTAGAACCGTTGCGACGATCATACGAACAACCGACTTTCTTGTAAAAAATCCTTCGTTGGTCCATCAAAAGCAACTTCTCCGTGTACGAGATAGATGATCCGCTGTGCTGCCCGAATGAGGACTGGATCATGCGTCGCCATGACGATCAGATTCGTCGGATTCTTCTTCCACGATGCGACAAAAGCCATTCGTGCGCTGTCATCAAGACCAGCCGTCGGTTCATCAAAGTAATAGCTGTCTTTACTCCAACCGATACCGTCCAAGAGACGTTTTTTTTGCGTCGTAAAACTACCGCTTCGATCGTCTAATGGCGCAAGCATCGGATGCGCTGGTACATAATGTGTCTCCCCCGACCGCCGGACTTTTCCGTATAGCGGTCGCTCGACACCGAGCGCGAGTCGTAGTAACGTCGATTTCCCACTACCATTCGCACCGATGATCGCAATGCGTTCACCTTGATGAAACGACAATTTTTCTGTCACGAGTGCATAGCGTGTCTGTAACGGATAACGGTGTCGGACGTTTTCGATCCGATTCAGGACACGACCTGTCAGTTCAGTAGCGCGACTCGTAATCGCCAAGTCGGATTGTATCGTCATCGAGCAATGGATCTGACAATCAAACCGTCGTTCGATTTCTTCAAGCAATCCCATCAATCGCTTTCGCCTGACATGATCAAGAAAGAGAAACGGTTCCGACAAGAACAAGGCCTTTGGTGACGAAGACAACGCATGACCGAGTCCGACGAGCTGTTGTTCTCCAGATGAGAGTTCACTCGACTCTGCTTCGAAAAAAGCTTCTAGTCCAAGCAAGGTCGCGAGTTCTCCTGCTCGGAACAAGGAATCTGTCGCCAGAAGATCTCGAACACGTCCATGAAGCAACCGCTCCGGTGTCAATACCGGTTGTTCATGTTCGCTCGCCTGTTGACGTAGCCGCTCTTCGCGATTTGTGTCGATATACATGATAGGCATCCCGGATTCCTCCTTTTGTAAATAATAGCACTATAGGCAAAATCAGCGCCGGAATGATCGCCCATGGTGTCAGACAAAGAGCCAGTCCTGCCGCAAGCAATAAGCCTGTCTGAACATCACGTCGCGTGATCGGTCTTAAGCGAGACGGCACCGCTTCGATCGGTACGATATGATAGGCGGCCATCCGCTCCAGTCGAACAGCAAGCGACGCTTTCGGATGACTCATCTTGACTTCCGGCCAAGTCCGTAAGAAAGACGGAATCAGCGCCAGCACCATCCCCGTCAATCGTGTCAGTCGAGGTAAGAAACGAAACAACGGTCCCATCTGATCGAGTCGAACCAATGTAAAAATCCATTGACTCGACGTGATGAATAACGTCACTTGGACCGTCGTTTCATAGATTGCCACCGTGTCGATACTTGCACCATAAAGAAGCGGGACACACATCATGACCGCATAAAGAGCCGGGAGAACTAAATAGCGAAACACAGTCCGTTCTTGAACGAATAAAAACAAGAGCAGATGATAGACGACGATCACGGATTGATTATGTGTGAGGACGAACGGGATTGTAATCATCCCGATGAAAAAGAGAGCGACGTTCACTGGGTGAAGTCGCTCCCGTTCTGGTTTACTCAAAATAAGCCATTGCATCTTTTTCAAATCGCCATTCGAGACGATCTCCTTTTTTCAGTTCATAACTTCCAGCACCGACTTCGCCTGGTTTGCCATTGACTCCGAAGACCCAGCCACTACCTGCTCCAGCTGATTTCTCTCGAATCCCATCGACTGCCGTGACATATGCCATCTCACCTTTACCTGTTTTGACGACATCGAGCGTCGTATCTTCCAGTGCATCCAGTGCTGTATCTTTTTCGTTCAAGCATACGTCTTTATTAAACAACGTCTTATCCTTGACGTGATCCATGACCGATACCTTGACTTCCGCCTCACAAGACGCTGTTTGTTGTTCCTCTTTTGCTTCCGCACAACCGGCAAGTAACACGATACTTGCAGCAAATAGCCATTTTTTCATCGTACGACTCCTTTTCGCCTTGATGTCTCAAAGCTGTAATTGTATAGCAGAATGGTTTTATCGCGTAAGGATTGACCGTCAGAACGGTAATACGTCAGACGGACCGCATTCGCTAAGACATCGTCCCCTGTATTGACGTACGGAATCAGTTTCCCTTCGTCATCAATCAAGAAGACCGTTGCATCCTGCAGACTAAACGTTTCATAGAGCCCATCGAGATCCATCTCGACATAAGGTGTTTTAGAATCATGTAAGATTTCATGAATCGAAAGCTTTCGCAACATCTCAAACGATTGATTCGCATCAATCAGTTTCTGGTAATACGACGTCAACGATTTTGTCGTCAACTCTTCACGTGGTCGATAGGAAATCGTTCCTGTCAGCTCCTGGTAACTGACATCGTAACGAATGAAGCGTTTCGGTGTTTCGACGAGCATCTCAAACGAGGCGTTCCGGAGATTCCCGCCCCGATCGAACATCAACTGACTTTGTTCCATCCGCAGTCCCTCTTCACCGACACGTCGTTCGATTTGAGAAAGGAAATTGTCGAATGAGTCATCCGTGATCGTCACGCGACCAATCTGTTGTGTTTCTTCCCGCAACATCCCAGCATCAAACGGACCGAGAAAGAGTTGGAACAGGAAGAATAAGAACCCAAAGAGTGCCATGTACCGTTTATAACGCGAGTTCTTTTTCGGGTGCAGGACGATCAGGAAAATGATGATGCCGAGCGGTAACTGAATATCATAGACTGGAAACGACACGGCACCGAGACACGCATAAAAAACGAACTTCATGTACAAGTATTTTTCTTTTTCCGTCCGACGTTCGAGTAAAAAACCTAATCCGCTAGCAGCCAGTAAAAAGAGTGCCCATAGAATGAGAAAGTCCATCGTCTATCCTTTGACCGGGACGACCCGGTGATCAAACATGAGATGGCTGTTCGCGAATACTTCTCGCGCCTCTTGTTCCAGTACTTCCTCTTGATCGACATAACGAGCGGAAACGTGCGTCAATAGAAGCTTTTTCGCTTGTGCCGTTTCTGCAATGACAGCTGCCTGTCGAGCGGTCGAGTGACCGAAGCGTCCCGCATGTTCGACTTCTCGATCGGCAAACGTTGCTTCATGGACTAATACATCAACGTCTCGCGCCAGTTCGATTGAGGCTGCGCACGGCATCGTATCGCCAAGAACGGCTAGCTTGACACCTGGTTTTGGTGACTCTAAAAAGTCGGACGATGGATAGACCGTTCCTTCGAATTCGAAAGTTTCTTCCAGTGTGATTCGGCGATAAATCGGACCGGATGGCACTCCTAGTGCCTTCAGTGCATCTACACGCAAGGCGCCCCGCTCTTCTGGTCCTTCGAGTCGGTAGCCAAACGCCGGGAAACGATGCTCAAGCGACCTCGCCGTCACGCGGAATCCGTCCTGTTCATAGGTTTGACCGTCTTCGACTTCAACGATCCGGAGTGGATAACGTAGATATGTTCCTGTGATGCGTAATGTCGCGTCCATCCATTCTTTGATCCCGGTTGGTCCATAGATTGTTAGCGGTGTCGTGCCTTCCAGCGCTGCTCTTGTACTAATGAATCCTGGTAACCCAAAGATATGATCCCCGTGTAAATGGGTGATGAAGATCGCGTTGACTTTCCGTGGTTTGATTGGACTGTGTAAGATTTGATGTTGCGTCGCCTCTCCACAATCGAACAACCAGGTCATTTTGGGGTGTAACAAGGCAATCGATGTGACGTTTCGTTGTTTCGACGGCATACCGGCTCCTGTCCCTAAAAAATAAAATTCCATCTTTTTCCCCTTTTCGTAAAATTAGCATTTTTTATACACAAAATACACCTTTCTTCTGTTGAAGCATGGTAAACTGTACCTATTCAGATTTGGAAGGTGGTTTTTTCCATGACTAAGATTGAACGGACCTATGCCCGCATCGTCCGGGAAGCCCGCAAACTGAACGAGAGTTATCGGCAAAAATACGGAAAGTCGATTCAAATCGATGAAATCGCTTCGACCTTATTATGTACAGAAGAACTCGTTCTAGAGTCTATGGAATATGTTGATCGTCCTCAAGTAGTTTAATCGTACAATGATAAAGAGTGTACCGCAATGTTGCGGTACACTCTTTTTTGTGTTTCATCAGCTTATTTGTTCGTGATGTAATCGACTAGCGTCACGCAAAGTTCCGCTGTTTTGACGAGTTCTTCGATCGGCATCTTCTCATTCGTCGTGTGGATATCTTCATATCCGACAGCCAAGTTGACCGTTGGGATACCAAAACCAGCAATGACGTTGGCATCTGATCCGCCACCAGAATGTAAGAGGCGTGGCGTGCGTCCGAGTTGTGTGATCGCTGCTTTCGCGACTTCGACGACTTGATCTCCATCCTCGAACTTGAAGCCTGGGTACATGACTTTGACTTCAACTTCAGCACGACCACCAAGCTCTGCTGCTGCTTCTTCAAACGCCGCTTTCATCTTCTCTGTCTGTGCCTCCATCTTCGGAGCGACGAGTGACCGTGCTTCCGCGAAGATTTCGACATAATCACAAACGATGTTCGTTGATGGACCACCACCGCTGAACCGTCCGATGTTCGCTGTCGTCTCTTCATCGATCCGACCGAGCGGCATTTTCGCGATCGCTTTCGAAGCAATCGTAATCGCCGAGACACCTTTTTCCGGTGCTACACCAGCGTGAGCTGTTTTCCCGAAAATCTTCGCATTGACTTTTGCTTGCGTTGGAGCAGCCGTAATGATGTCTCCGACTTTTCCATCTGAATCAAGTGCAAAACCATAATCGGCATCGATTTTGGATGGATCAAGAACCATCGCACCGACGAGCCCAGATTCTTCACCGACTGTGATGACGAACTGAATTTTTCCGTGCGGTTGTTTCGTTTCATTCAATACATGCACGAGTTCAATCAGAGATGCGAGACCTGTTTTATCATCTGCCCCAAGAATCGTTGTGCCGTCCGTCTTGACGTAACCGTCCTCGATGATTGGTTTAATGCCTTGCCCCGGGAATACCGTATCCATATGGGAAGTGAAATAAATTTTATCGACGCCTTCTTTTGTTGCTGGAAGCGTGACGATTAAATTGTTTCCTTTATGTTCCGTCTTGGACGAAGCGTCATCCTCGAACACCTCACATCCGAGATCCTCGAACGTTTTTTTCAAGTGAGCACAAATGCGTGCCTCCTCTTTTGATTCCGAATCGATCTGGACAAGTTCTAAAAACGTATCTAATACACGTTGTTCATTGACCATGACAAAACCCTCCTCTTAATATGTTTCAATCCACTAGCGCTTTTTTAGTATACCATCCCCATCGTCATTTGCACTTCTGAAAGGTTGTTTGTACAATGGCATTAATCAGTTGATGTAAGAGAGGAGTAGTGGATATGGCAAAACCATCGAAACAACAACGCATCATCAAATGGACGACGATCGGGATTTTAGCAATCTTCCTGATCGGCACGTTCGCTTCGACGATGTTTTATTTCTTTTGATTGACGTAACGTTGTTTTAAACGTAAATACTGCTCCGCTTCTTGTAACATATGCAGTAAGGCAGAGCGAACCTCGAACTCTTCCCGCGTGACGGGTAAGGCAGAGGCACGAAAACGTGTCAATAATGCCTCGAGTTTTGAAATGTACACCATTGCGTCGGCTTCAGGTCGGACATTGTCACCAATCGTCCGAAAGAAGTCGGCGACTTTTTTTCCTTCTTCGACGACGAGGACCAGTTCCTCGGCATGATGGACGATACCGCGCAGTAACTCGAATTGTTGTTCGCGCATCCGGAAGTAGGCATAATCTTCGTCATCGTTCCGACGACCGATCGCGTTTCCCATCCGTTTTAAGGCGGCATCCTTCCCTTCACGTAACAGACGTTCTGTCTCGTCAAGCGTCAACGCATGATGATTGACCCGCCCTGTTTCAATCGCAGCGGCGACTTCGAAGAATAAGGCAGCGATCCGTTGATCAATCTTTTCTCGTCGGTCGTCAATCAATAAATCGAGACTTGGCATGTACATGTTGACAAGCAATCCGACACCAACACCAATGCCAAGCAATAAGGCTTCATTTAACAGGATGTGCAGGTTGAGCTGACGCTCCGTATACAAATGTGTCAGAATGACGACACTCGTGATGAAACCGTCCTGAAGTCGGAGGCGTTGAACGGATGGAAGGAATAAAATGAAATAGATCAATAACGTTACCGGACGATAGCCGATGACCTCGAATAGAATGAATCCGAGCACGATAGCAAGTAATGATGCCATGATGCGTTCGTAAGAAGACCGGAACGTCTTCTTTCGTGTCGACTGGATGCTCAAGATGGCGATGATGGCAGCGAAGACGTAATAGTCGAGCTTGAGTTGTTCTGCGATCCACATCGCGAGCGCAGCAGCGACCGCTGTCTTCAGCGTGCGATAACCGATTTGCAACAGGTTCACCCCCTTTTGTTTTTCTTTGTTAGACTACCTACGTTGGACAGGAATGTCCATTGCTTTTTAAAGGACGTGATTTACTTTGACGACACGCACTATCCGCCCCGGTCGCCCCGTGCGCCGGACCGGTTCGATAAAAGGATTACTTTTTTTCTTCCTCATCGGAGTTCTCTTGTTCTTTTGGCTCCGCGAGGAACCGAAGACCGTCTTAACCCCACCAGCGCCTTATTCGGCTGAGCGCTATGAAAAAGGTAAAATCAACGAGCAAGAGTTCCAGACGTTCGCCGAGGCGAAGGAATATGCGGGTCAGCGTGGTGCGGTGAAACGTTCATCGGACGACCGCTACGTCTACCTCGGTGGACCAGGTACTGGGATCGTCGACGATCGTGGTATCCTATCGATTCATCGTGACCCTGAGTTAAAGAAACGGCTCACGTACGTCGCTTCCGGCACACGTGTCCAGTTGCTTGAATTCGGGGAACAGACAAGTCGTGTCAGCATCGCCGGCGTGACAGGTCATGTCCCGACGGACCGCTTACGCCCTTTCCCCGCAGAACGTGTCTCGAATGCATCGTATTATCAGACGAAAGGTGATCGTCTCCTTCACTACATCGTCGCGGACAGCGGACTTGGTGGACTGATCGTTGCAGGCGAAGCAACGAAAACGACGCCTCGGACGAGCAAATATGTTGAATCGAAGACATTAACACGTGATTTGACGAAACCGACGCGTCTTAGTGCCAAACAACTCGATGCGTTCATCAAGGAGCAAGCACCGGACAGTCCCTTGATCGGTAAAGGAAACGTCTTTAAGTCCGTTGAAAAGAAATACCGTGTCAACGCGGCCTATCTGCTTGCACATGCGATTCACGAATCCGATTATGGACGGTCTGAGATTGCCCGCGAGAAAAATAACTTGTTCGGCGTCAATGCGACCGATTCCGCACCGGGAGAAGATGCGACCGTCTATAAATCCTTGACGGACTCGATCGAGCAGACCGGTCGATTCATCGCAAAGGATTATCTTGATCGGGATGGACGTTATTTCCGCGGGGCGTACCTTGGGAACAAACAAAAAGGCATGAACGTCTTTTACGCGTCAGACCCTTTCTGGAGTGAAAAAATCGCTGGTATCATGGTGAAAATGAACGCTTTCTAAATCCGAGATATGATACACTATAGGGCGAGACAACAATCATTGAGGAGTGAACACGTCATGGAAAAAGTTTTAGTATTTGGTCACAAGAATCCTGATACCGATACGATCACATCGGCAATCGCTTATGCAGAATTAAAGAAAGCACTCGGTGTCAATGCCGAAGCCATCCGCCTCGGTGAAATGAATGATGAAACGTTATTCGCACTCGATACGTTCAAAGTTTCAGCACCACGTCTCGTGACAGAAGTCGCGACGGAAGCGTCACACGTCATTTTAGTCGACCACAACGAACGTCAACAAAGTGCGAACGATATCGACGCTGTTACCGTAACAGAAGTCATCGACCATCACCGGATCGCAAACTTCGAGACATCAGACCCTGTTTACTACCGGGCAGAACCGGTCGGCTGTACAGCAACGATCCTGAACAAACTCTACAAAGAGCATGGTGTTGCCATCAAACCAGAAATCGCTGGGTTGATGTTATCAGCGATCATTTCTGACTCGCTCCTGTTCAAATCGCCGACTTGCACGGAGCAAGATATCATCGCAGCACGTGAACTCGCAGAAATCGCTGGTGTCGATGCGAACGTCTACGGTCTTGAGATGCTCAAAGCTGGAGCTGATCTCTCGAAAAAATCCGTTCCTGAATTGATCTCACTTGATGCAAAAGAATTCACGATGGGAACACTCAAAGTCGAAATCGCTCAAGTCAACACGGTCGATACAGCTGAAGTCTTACTTCGCCAAGAAGAACTCGAAACAGCGATCAACGAAGTCATCCTTGCAAAAGGTCTTGATCTATTCGTCTTCATCGTCACGGATATCTTGACGAACAACTCAGTCGGACTCGTCCTCGGGAAAGAAGCAAATCTCGTCGAGCGTGCTTACGGTCTTGAAGCGACAAACAACCTTGTTTACCTCGAA
Source organism: Exiguobacterium acetylicum (assembly GCF_019890935.1). Classification (NCBI taxonomy): domain Bacteria; kingdom Bacillati; phylum Bacillota; class Bacilli; order Caryophanales; genus Exiguobacterium; species Exiguobacterium acetylicum. Next base: position 1,005,029 of record NZ_CP082333.1, on the reverse strand, counting down.
GGTGTCGTATCACGTAAGAAACAAGTCGTTCCTGTCTTAACAGATACAGCTCTTGCAACACAATAAGTCAGAAAAAGAAGGAGTTCGCTCCTTCTTTTTTGAATACAGAATATGAATGGCTGTTCATTCATTACATAAAGGAGGAATCAATATGACACAAACGATCATGGTGACGGGTGGAACGAACGGAATGGGGAAAGCGATGGCGCTCGCCTTAAAAGAAGCCGGCTGGAATGTCGTCGTTACAGGACGCGACGCGGAACGCTTGCGACTAATGGATGAAGCATTGGGTCAGATTCAAGGCGAACATCTGACGATTCAGATGGATGTCCGTGATGCGGACGCTTGTCTGGCTGCAGTCAATCAAGCACGCGAACGGTTCGGTCGTCTCGAGGCATTGATCAACAATGCTGCCGGGAACTTCATCTGCCCGACCGACGAGTTATCACCAAATGGATGGAAGACGGTCATCGATATCGTCCTCAACGGGACATTCAACTGCTGTCACGCTCTGGTCAAAGGATGGCAGGAAGATCAAGTCGTTGGCGGACAAATCGTCAACATCGTTGCGTCTTATGCGTGGCAGGCCGGCGCTGGTGTCGCTCCGAGTGCCGCTGCGAAAGCCGGCGTCCTGAACTTGACGCGGACGCTTGCTGTCGAATGGGGCTATAAATATCAAGCCCGTGTCAACGCGATCAGTCCGGGACCGATCGAACGGACAGGTGGTGCTGATAAACTCGCATTATCACCAGAACACGCGGAACGAATTCGTCGCAACGTCCCGCTCGGTCGATTCGGGACACCGGAAGAGATCGCAACACTTGCAACGTGGATGGTGTCAGATCAAGCCCGCTACTTGAACGGAGAATGTATCGCTCTTGACGGTGGACATTGGTTAAATAAACAACCGTTCTAATGTTTGAGATGTAATGACTCAAGAAGTCGGTCTCTACAAAGATAAGAATGATGCGTTTCACGCCACTCCTACAGGATTTTGTATCTTGGCTGAGGAAAGGACGTGAAAAGACGCGTCATTCTTTTTTAAGTCAGTCCCTTGCATGCGTCGCGAACTTTTTTCTTTCTTTTCGCTATGTTTATGAATTATCTAGAACAGGTAGAAAGGACAAGAAGGAGGCGATCGTATGTGGGAAGCGTTCGGTTGGGGAGCGCTAGCAGGTGGTGCCGTTGTCATCGGTGCCCTGTTCGGATTGTACTTACCATTAAAACAACGCCTGATCGGTTACATCATGTCGTTTGGGACCGGGATCTTGATTGGAGCAGCGACGTTCGAGTTACTCGATGAAGCATTAAAGAAGTCAACGACACTCGTCGTCGCGATCTCTTTCATTGTCGGAGCACTCGTCTTTACGGGCTTCGACCTATTCGTTTCGTCACGCGGCGCGAGTAAACGGAAACGCTCGTCTGGTGGGAACGAAGGCACGGGAACAGCGATTTTCTTCGGGACGATTCTTGATGCGATCCCGGAATCAATCATGATCGGTGCCAGTCTGTTATCGGGAAATGTCAGCGCGGCACTCGTCGCGGCGATTTTCGTCAGCAACATCCCGGAAGGCTTATCGAGTACGACCGGTTTGCGAAAAGATGGCTTTTCGAAGAACAAAGTATTACTGATGTGGGGAGTCGTCTGGTTGATCTCCGCCCTTGCTTCTCTCGCCGGCTACACGATTCTCGCAGAACTCCCGGACATGCAATTCGCCATGATCGGTGGCTTCGCAAGCGGTGGGATCATTGCGATGCTTGCTTCGACGATGATGCCGGAAGCTCACGAGGAAGGTGGTGCGATCGTTGGTCTGTTCGCAGCACTTGGGTTAATTACTGCCATCATCCTTAGTTAAATCCAACATAAGGCGCGTTGTCTGGAAAATGAACCGGACAACGCGCCTTATGTGTTTAAAACGATTTACATATCACCTATTTCTCCCGTTGCACCCTCCCATTCCTGCTTAAAACGATTAACGAACTCTTCCATGTAGCGATGTCGCTCCTCTGCTAAATGAAGTGCTGTTTTCGTATTCATTAAATCTTTTAGTCGAAATAACTTTTCTTCAAAATGATTCAGGGCACTCGTCTCTCCCGTTCGGTCACCCGGTTCTCGTGGTGCTAGTCCAGGTACATGCATCGGCTCCCCGAACCGCCCAGCGAACTGAAATGTGCGCGCAATCCCGATTGCACCGATAGCATCGAGACGATCAGCATCTTGAACGACTTGCCCTTCGATTGTTTGCATCGGTGGGCGTGTACCGTCTTTATAGGACAGGCTCGTGATGATGTCTAGAATCTGTTCCTGTTCTTCTTCCGTCACTTTTCCTTGTAAGAAGGTCGCGACCGTCTCTGCCGTTCCCCCGAGTTTACTATCTGCTACATCATGAAGTAAGGCCGCCAGTTCGATGATCTTGACGTTCCCACCTTCTTGTTTAGCAATATGTAACGCTAAACGACGAACCCGTTCAATGTGGGCATAATCATGACCTGAAAAGTCCGTCGCATGAAACGACCGGACGAAGATTTCTGTTTCTTGAATCATTGGCGATCCCTCCATTCTGGTTCAAGTAATCCGTACAGTAACATATCATGCCGCTCTCCGTCTCGTCGTAAAAAGGCACGGTATCTACCTTCCTGAACGAATCCAAGGCGTTCGTACAGCTTAACCGCACGTGTATTATACTCAAAGACCGTCAATTGAATCCGGTACAAATTCAGCTCTAAGAAGGCGTACTCTAGTATCGTCTGTAGCGCATCCGTCGCATATCCTTGCCCTTCACAATCCGGATCGATGCCGATCATCAGCCATGCCGTTCCGTGTGTAAATAGAATATCTTCTAACGCGACGACACCGATCATCCGTTCATCTTCAAAATTGCGAATGGCAAACCGGAACGTCTCCGGTGCATCCGTCGCCATCATCTGTTCAATCTTGTCCATTGATAAGTGACGGTATGGCGTCGCACTGAAATGGCGGGCAAACGTTACATCGTCGAGTAGACGTTGCATCACCTCGGTATCTTCCGATTGAAAACGCGTCAGCCGAGTATGATGACCTTCAAGCAGTTTTTTCATTCTTATCCCCCCTCTACTAAAAACCGAAAAACGCTAACCCTTTTTCAGAGTTAGCGTACTGTGCTCATAAAACTTTTTCGAGGAATTTTTTCGCCCGGTCCGTCTTCGGATTGTCGAAGAGTTCGACTGGTGAACCTTCTTCCATTAAAATGCCTTCATCGAGGAACAGGACACGATCAGCGACTTCTTTAGCAAAGCCCATCTCGTGGGTGACGATGACCATCGTCATTCCACTTTCCGCCAGTTGTTTCATGACGTCCAGCACTTCATTAACCATCTCCGGGTCAAGCGCAGACGTCGGTTCATCAAACAACATGACGTTCGGTTCCATCGCAAGGGCACGTGCGATCGCGACCCGTTGTTTTTGTCCACCTGACAACTGGTTCGGATAATTATCGCGTTTTTCAGCTAGACCGACACGTTCAAGTAATGTCTCTGCCCGCTTGACTGCTTCGTCTTTTGAGATACCGAGGACGTTGATTGGAGCGTACGTCAAGTTATCAAGAACAGACTTATGTGGGAACAAGTTAAATTGTTGGAACACCATACCGATGTTCTGACGTGCTTTTGAGATATTTGCTTTTGGTTTCGTTAGTTCAAAACCATCAACGATGATTGTTCCACTTGTCGGTTGCTCCAGTAAGTTGATACACCGCAAAAATGTTGATTTACCGGATCCCGACGGTCCGATGACAGCGACGACTTCACCGCGTGTAACTGTCGTCGAGATACCTTTTAATACTTCTAATTTTCCGAACTGCTTATGCAAATCGGTGACTTGGATCATAGGTTCCATCTGATTACCCACTCTTTCTCATAGCTTTTTCGACTTGTTGGCCTATCAAGCTCAATCCCATGACGAGAACAAAATATACGAATCCGGCAAACAACAATGGTTCGAAATAAATCGCCTTTTCTCCTCCAACGATTTGCGCACGACGCATGACGTCGAGCACACCGACCGTCGAGACGAGTGCCGATTCCTTCGTCAACGTGATCAATTCGTTCATGATCGCTGGAAGGATGTTTTTAAAGGCTTGTGGCAAAATGATCGAACGAAGTTGTTTGAAATACGAAATACCGAGCGCATCTGCCGCTTCCCACTGCCCACGATCGACAGCCTGAATCCCTGCCCGAATGATTTCCGAAATATACGCTCCGGAGTTCAAGGAGAAGGCGATGATTGCCGATTGGTATCCTGTCGTGACATACCCTGTCAACTGTGGTAATCCAAAGTGGACGATCGCCAGTTGCAAGATCAGTGGGGTTCCCCGGAAAATCGCCGTATACGTATGACCAATGAAACGGAGGAAACGGCTTTTCGTGATTTTCAGTGCCGCGACGACGATTCCGATCAGCATCCCGGCAATGGCTGCCACGATGACGACTTGGAACAGGACCGGAATCCCCTCAAGAATATATGGAATTGAATCTTGAATCTTTGTAAAGTCTATCATAATCAATCTCCTAACGTCGCACAAAAGGGATGAGGTTACCCCCACCCCCATGCACTTGACTTATTTTGCTTCTTTTTGGAACCATTCTTCTGCCAATTTATCGATTTCACCACTGTCGATCATCTTCTTCAACTCTTTGTTGAAATCGTCACGCATCTTATCGCCTTTTTTAAAGGCGATCGCTGATCCAGCCGGACCATCTTCTTTAATCTGGTACGTTTTCAGGGATGCGTCTTGATCCATGTATTTGACGGCAACTGCATCCTCGATGATGAGGGCATCAATCCGACCTGTATTCAATTCTTGAATGATTTCTGGAATTTTATTTAAAGGAACCGCTTCGCTATCTTTAAAGCGATCTTTTGCGAGTCCCTCTTGGATCGAACCAAGTTGGACACCGATTTTTTTGCCTTTGAGTTCGTCTTCCGAACTGATCGCTTTATCTTTCGTCATGACTAAGTTTTTTGATTCGAAGTAGATATCCGTGAAGTCAGCGTTTTTCTTACGCTCTTCTGTTGGTGTCATGCCCGCCATGACAAAATCGACACGACCTGAGCTGAGGGCACCAAGTAAGCTACCAAATTCCATGTCTTCGATTTTTAAGTCATACCCGAGATTTTTCGTGACTTCCTTGGCGATCGCAACGTCGAACCCGACGATGTCCTCTCCTTTTTTCGTATCGATGTATTCAAATGGGAAGTAATCCGCTGACGTTCCCATCGTCAATACTTTATCGCTTTTGCTTGATCCACCTGTTGATTCTTCCGAAGCGCCACATGCTGCCATCGTGACTGCCAGAATGCCTGCCATTGCCGTTGCTAATAATTTTTTCATTCGAGTTTTCCCCTTCCAACGCTCAATTGTCAGAACTTTAACAATAGTATGACTTATGTGTATGTCCAATTCAATACCGAAAAGCCTGACCTGTTCTATTGCTTTTAGGATATACGAATATTTATTCACTGTAAAGCATAAATATATAAATTTTTTTGAGTTTCTATTCATAAATCATGCATAAATGACTTTTTATACAATTTTGCAAACGCTTTCAATTTTGGAATTTATTATTTTAATCTCATGAATGCGCAAAAAAAAAGACTCCTTTATCAGGAGCCTTCTTTGCTTATGCGTAGATTTCAATCAATGATTCAAGTTTGTCGACGACCTCTTCTGCCGTGAACGATTCGATGTCGAACCGCTCGACCATCGAGAGGATGTTTCCATCTTGCATTAATGCAAATGATGGAGATGAAGGTGGATAACCTTCGAAGTATTCACGCGCACGGTCTGTCGCTTCGCGATCTTGTCCAGCGAATACCGTGACGAAATGATCGGGCTTGATGCCCTCTTTCCGATTAACGTATGCTGCAGCAGGACGGGCGATCCCGCCAGCACATCCACATACTGAATTGACAAGGACAAGTGTTAACCCTTCGCGTTTCATTGCTTCATCCACGCTCTCTGGCGTCGTTAATTCTTCAAATCCAGCAGCTTGCGCTTCTTTGCGGGCTGTTTGGACGACATCTTCAAAATACATTTGGAAATCCATCGTATTGCCTCCTTTGATTCGTTCTCCTTCTTATTGTACGAGTTTCGGTGAAATCTGTCCAAGTCTGCCGCTTAATTCAGTTTCTAAAAATGGTCGGGCATGCAACAAATCACGGAACGCGATGTAGCGATCGATTTTCTCTTCCGTTGGTCGCTTGTTTTGTTTGTATGCGCGAATCAAGATGTTCTTCGGTGTGTGCTCAAGATCGATGAATTCGAGCAATTGCGCTTCATATCCAACGAGCGTCAGCAACTCGGCACGAATCGAGTCTGTCGCCAGTGACGCGAATTTTTCTTTAATCAGTCCGTGCTGGAGCATGACATCGAGAGGCGAACAGTCCAGTTGACGGTTCAATTCCTTTTGACAGCACGGTACGCTCAGGATGACCGATGCATTCCAGTCAACAGCTCGTGCGAGTGCGACGTCGGTTGCGACATCACAAGCGTGAAGTGTCACCATCAGGTCGACTTCCGTCTCCCCTGTGTAATCATGAACGTCTCCGACACGGAATGTCAGATCGGTATAATCCAGATCACGCGCAATTTGTGTACATTCTTCGATGACTTCTTTCTTTAAATCAAGACCTGTCACTTCGAGGTCGAATCCTTTGACGACTTTTAGATAATGATAGAGAGCAAACGTCAAATACGACTTCCCGCAGCCGAAGTCCAAGATCCGGAGTTTTTTTCCTTTTGGCAAGGCAGCGATGCTATCCTCGACGAATTCAAGAAAGCGATTGATTTGTTTAAACTTATCGTACTTCTGTTTTTTGACTTGACCCGCTTCCGTCATGACGCCTAAGCGAATCAGAAACGGAACCGGTACACCGTCTTCTAATAGATAGGTTTTTTTGCGGTCATGCGACAAGAGAGCTTTCATCGGCTCTTTTTTGGATGTCTTGAGCGCGACTTTCAGCTTTTTCGAGAGCTGGAACTGCCATTCCTCTTCTTCAAAACGGAATAAGAATTGGCGGAATTCCGTGAACCAGTCATCGAGTCGCCCGACGAAATCGTCCACTAAAATATTTTCATGCTTCATAACGCGTTCAAATTGAAACTCTACCTGCATCATCACCGTATCTCTTAATAGAATCGGTTTTACCTTGATTCGTCGGAGATCATTTGATTTTTGACGCGGATTACTTATCGTTGCATGGATCAGTGTTCCTTGCGTGATTTGCGAGGCAAGACTCGCTTTTAATTCATGTAGTTCCACTAGTCGTCCCGTCCTTTTCTGATGTTCTTTCGAAACTGTAGCAAATTCGTACCTGTTCGACAAGTTTACACGCTTCATCATTCGCACATAATCAAAAGGAGGAATTCATCATGTTCAAAAAAATTCTCTCACAAATCGGAATCGGTGCCGCTACGGTCGACACACGGTTGACGGATGATCGCTGTGAACCAGGCGGTCAGATCCACGGTGTTGTCCATATCAAGGGCGGAAACGTCGATCAAGAAATTGACCGGATTTATCTTGAATTCAACACGCAGTACAAACAAGAAGTCAATGATAGCACGACGTTTACGACCTTCACTCTCGACCGGTTTGCTTTAAATGAAGCGAAGTTCACGATTGAAGCGGGTGTCGAGCGGGAAATTCCCTTTACATTACGCGTACCGCTGAATACGCCACTCTCGGTCAGTCAATCGAAATCGTGGATCGAGACGGGTCTCGACATCGCTCAAGCCGTCGATCCATCGGACCGTGACGCCGTCATCGTCGAAGCAAACCGTTACCAAGCAACAGTCTTAGATGCCATGGAGTCACTTGGCTTCCGATTGAAAAAAGCCGACACGGAAAAATTACCTGGACGATTCCGGAAAGATTTACCGATTGCTCAGGAGCTTGAGTATTCAGCTCGCAATACACACTACGCTCATAAACTGGATGAGATCGAAATTATCATGCTTCAAGACGGATCTGGGATTGATTTAATCGTCCAAGTCGACCGTCGTGCGCACAGTCTCGGATCATTATTCAGTGAAATGGCTGGTGCGGATGAGTCGATGATCAAATTGCGTCTGTCTAATAGTGAACTGCAAGATCAATCGTTCGTCGAACGTCAGCTGACAAGCATCGTGGAACGCTATAGCTGATTAATCGATTGAATTTACTTGAAAGTGATTCCTCTTCAGGGGGAGTCACTTTTTTATTGAATTTTATTTCAATTTGAAATCGTTTACAAATAAAATATTGTTTTAAAATAACCTTCTTGCTATACTGTCCGTATTGAAAAGAATTCCAGTCACGGTTTGACTAAAGGAGGACATACATCATGAAAAAAATCGGACAGTTCACGTTAACTGCCGGACTCGCAGCAGTACTTGTCTCAAGTAGTTTGCCTGTCATGGCAGAGGCAGGGGCTTCAGCCGATCGGATCAGTCAAAAAATCGACACGATGACACTCGAACAAAAAATCGGGCAAATGATCATGCCGGACTTCCGGCAGTGGAATGGTAGCAATCATACGTCGCTTGCCCCAGAAGTCGCGAACATCATCGACCGCTATGATTTAGGTGGCGTCATCTTGTTTGCTGAGAACGTCAGCGAAACCGAACAGACGACGAAACTCGTTCATGATATGCAAGAAGTCGTCAAACAAGACGACAGCAACGATATTCCGCTGTTCGTCACGATCGACCAAGAAGGCGGAATCGTCACTCGGCTCGGGACAGGAACGAACTTACCTGGCAATATGGCGTTAGGTGCGACCCGTAGTAGTGCATATGCGAATGATGCCGGTCATATCATCGGTTCCGAGCTGCATGCACTCGGCATCAATGTCAACTTCGGTCCGGATCTTGATGTCAACAGCAACCCTGGAAATCCCGTCATCGGTGTCCGCTCGTTCTCGAGTGATCCGGCGCTCGTCGGCACGCTCGGTTCTGCTTTGATGAAGGGGATTCAGGATGAAGGCGTCGCAGCGACCGCCAAACACTTCCCGGGTCACGGCGATACAGCGACCGATTCCCACTATGGCTTGCCGGTCGTCGATCGGTCCCTGCAGGAACTGGAACAAGTCGAGCTCGTCCCGTTCAAGCGAGCCATCGCTGAAGACATCGATATGGTCATGACGGGACATATCGGAATGCCGCAAATCGAACCCGAAGTCGTCACGTCGAAAAACGGTACCTTCCCGTTACCTGCGACGTTATCGGATGACGTCATCACGGGCGTACTGCGCGAAAAGCTCGGCTACGATGGCATCGTCATCACGGACGCATTGAACATGCAGGCGATCGTCGACAACTTCACGGAATCAGAAGCAGTCTTAAAGACGTTTGACGCTGGAGTCGACATCGCGCTTATGCCGACGATTCTTCGTTCCAAGCAAGATGTCGAAAAGCTCGACCAGATTTTTAAAGACGTGATCGCAGCGGTCAAAGATGGTCGCCTTTCAGAGAAACGAATTGATCAATCGGTCGAGCGGATTCTGACGCTGAAGGCAGAACGTGGAATATGGAACGGTACGACTGATTCGACATCCCTAGCTGAAAAAATCGCGCAAGCGAACCAAATCGTCGGCAGTCCCGAGCATAAAGCAAAAGAACGCGCGATGACGGAAGCCGCGGTCACACTCGTGAAAAATGATCAGCGGACGTTACCATTCAAACCGAAAAAGAATGCCAACGTTCTTGTGATCGCTCCGGCGGCGGATCAGACGGACAGCATGAAAAAGACGATCGCTTCCTTACCGAAGAACCGGAACTGGCACGTGACGACAGCGAATTACTCGGCTACTACGCTACCGCTCGACCAAAACCCGACATTACGGGCGCAACTCGATGCAGCAGATTACATCATCGTCGGCTCCAACGTCAACACGAGTGCTAAACTACTCCCTACTGCACCAGAACAAGCCATTCCGGCTTCGATCTTCCGCTATGCGAAACAAACGGATACACCATCCGTCCTGCTCAGTCTCCGTAACCCATACGATGTCGCTGTTCAACCAGACGCACCGGCACATGTCCTCATCTATGGCTTCAAAGGCGACCCGAACGGTCCAGACTCCGAAGCAGGCAATCTGAAATCAGCGGGACCGAACCTGCCTGCAGGTATCCGCGCAATCTTCGGAACGTTCAAACCGCAAGGCACTTTACCGGTTGATGTGCCGGTCTTTCAGAACGGTGTCTTTACCGACAAACTGCATCTCGAATTTGGTGACGGCTTTAAAAACTGGAAAAAATGATGACGTGATACACCAAAAGACCGAAGCTCCTTAAAGGATGCCTCGGTCTTTTAGTGATTGATACGGATATTCAGCTTCTTCTTTCGCACGATGGTAGACGCGGTATAACCAATAAGTCAGTAGTGCATAGACGATGATGACAAGAACAGCAGAAATGTAGCTCCCCATGCTATACGCTACCTTAAAGTTACGCGTCGAAGCAGATATACCGGATAACACGATTAATATCGGAATGATGTATCCAAGAAATCTTACTTTGACTTTACCAAGCATTCGTTGTACAGCATATGCTGCACTGATTACAAGTGCAATCACGATAATTTCCATTCCAATCCCTACTTTCACTAGATGGTATTCCTAATTCTACCATCTAGCGATTCAAGAAGATACCGCTCGTGCTGGAATCGTTTCGTAAACTGACGCAAACGTCTCTTCCGTCCACCCCATGTGCCAGAAGAGTAACTCATAGTAACAACTTGTCACGAAATGACGTTTCATCCGCTCGCGTTCCGTCGGGCTCGCTTGCTCCGCCAGCGCATCGAGCCGTGCAATTTGTTCAAAGACGACCTTTTCAAACCATTCCGAGCTGTACGTGTCGATCCATTGCTGATAGATTTTCTCTTCCGGTGTACACGTCAGTAATTGTTGCCCGACTTCATAATACAACCAGTAACATGGCAAGATGGCAGCAATCGTCTCTCCAAGCGTTCCTTCACTCGCATGATGCATGTGCGAGACGTACGCATATGCTGTCGGTGCCGGTTCAAATACTTCAAGATCTGCTTCCGTAATACCGAGCGGCTCAAAAAATGATTGATGTAAGCTCAGCTCTGCCTCGTAAGTCGAAGTCGCATGTTCGGCAAGTGTCGCGATCGTCGCGAAGTCGTCTGCTTTTGACGCTGCCTTCGCTTGAATCTTCGCAAAGTGTTTTAAGTAATAGGCATCCTGCATGACATAATGCCGAAATTTCGAGAGTGGTAACGTCCCCTCCCCGATTCCTTGTACGAATGGGTGCGTAAAACTACTATCCCAATACGCTTGTGCCGCTTGTTTGATTTCTTGTGTGAATGTCATGATCTCATCCTCCTCGTTTAGTATGAAACGAAAAAACACCACCCCGAAACACACGGGCATGGCGCAAGAAGAACAAGACTTGACGCCACTTCCCTCCGTAAGTACGAACTTAATCAGGTTCAAAGGGTCCGAACGTCTTCGTTCGTCTCAGTCGGTCTACCGACTCCCCTAGTGGTCATTATTCGATTCAAATTCACTATAGCATGCTGAAAATGGAAGTCAAGTTGTCCTCTTTTCGCTATACTATGGAGTGTCAGAAGACGGATGCCGTCTCCATCTACAGACCGATTCCGAACTTCTTTCGTTCTCGTACACTAAATTTAGTACCTGATACTATAATTCATTCTGTTACTTACAATTGGAGGATTTCATTATGCATACACCAACAAAAATCATGGCGTCAGCCGTTATCGCTTCTGCTCTATTACTTCCGACAGCCGCATCTGCCGAACAAGTCGTCGATAAGACGATCGTCACACTCGGTGAGTCGCTCGGCGCAAAGGATAAGGCTTGGGTGCTTTCTCGTCTCAATGCACCGGAAGGCATCACGCCAATCATCGCAACCTCTGCTGACGAAGAAAAATATCTCGGGAAAAATATTCCACAATCGCAAAAAGGTGGCAATATGTATTCGTCGGCTAAGATTGAACTGACGGAAAAAGGTGATGGACTTTCCGTCTCGACGGAGAACATCACATGGGTGACAAAGGATATGTATCTCAACGCTCTCGTCACAGCGGGTGTCAAAGATGCCGATATCACGATCACTTCTCCCTACAAGGTGACCGGGACATCGGCACTGACAGGAATCATGAAAGCGTACGATCAAACTTCCGCTGAGACTGGAATTAAGTTAAGTGACGAACGTAAGGATTTAGCACAGCAAGAATTATCGGTCACATCAGACGTCGGAAAAACGGTCGGCACGGATAAAGTCGCTGACTTAATGAATGAGATCAAGGCTGAGATCGCCAATCAAAAACCGGAAACCAAAGTCGAGATCGAAAACCTGATCGTCCAAGTCATTCAAAACAACAATATCCAGTTGTCTGACGCACAAATGGACCGGTTGACGAATCTATTCAATCAAATGGAGCAAGCGAACATCAACTGGGGACAAATCGAAAGTGGACTCAAAAATGCGGGACAAGACATCCATGCCTTCGCAACATCAGAAGAAACGAAAGGTTTCTTCGCTAAATTATTCGATGGACTCAGTGACTTCTTCAGTTCAATCGCGGGTGTGTTCAAATAATTCAGACTTCCGTAACTGACAAAAAAATAGTAAACTAGAGATATCTGAAACGAAAGGTGGTGTGAAAAGATGGACTTTGCCGCGTGCAAACACTGGTTGATGGAACAATTGTATCTGTTGCGCGCGATTTTTCATGGAATGGCGTTCTAAGGCACCCGTCTGCCCTTTTTTAGAACTTCATGATTGAAAAATACAGCAAAGCGCATCTTTCACACGTGATGGAGAGTGCTATTTGCGCTCTCCTTTTTTTGATGCGCGCGAAAGGATCAATTGATTATGATGATTTGCGACATTCAACACCTAACCAAACAATTCGGAGGCGAAACGATCTTAACGGATGTTTCCCTCTTCTTAAACGAACACGACCGTGTCGGTCTGATTGGACGAAACGGGAGTGGCAAGACGACATTACTCCGCTTGCTTGCTCGCCTTGAGCAACCGGACGGTGGTGTCATCTATCAAAAGAGCGGTTTGACGATCGGCTATTTGGAACAACTTCCTGTATATAGTGAGACGATGACCGGACTCGACGTCCTTTGGACAGCGTTTGCAGAGACTCTCGTGATCCGTTCTCGGATGCAACAGTTGGAGCAAATGATGGCGACAGCACCAGAGAATCTTGATGCGTTACTCGCGCGATATGCGGAAGCGACGAATGCGTTCGAACAAAAGGATGGCTATCTACTCGACTCGAAGATCGAGCGCATGGTGAACGGGTTACACCTTCGTCCGTTACTCACTCGTCCTTTCCACCAGTTGAGCGGTGGTGAACAGACGAAGATTTGTCTCGGTCGCATGTTACTCATGGAGCCAAATCTGCTCATTCTTGACGAACCGACGAACCATCTCGATTTAGCTGCCGTGGAATGGCTGGAGCAGTTCTTACGGGACTACACAGGGACCATCCTGCTCGTCTCTCACGACCGGGTCTTCTTAGACGCCGTCGTCACCTCGATCGTTGAACTCGAAGACGGTGAACTGACAGCCTATATAGGGAACTACAGCGCGTTCGTCGTCGAACGAGAACGTCGCTTGATGGAACAGTTCCACGCCTACCAAGAGCAACAGAAAAAAATAAAGAAAATGAAGGAAGCGATTCGTCGACTCCGGCAATGGGCAAACGAAGCATCTCCACCGAGTGAGAAATTATTCCGTAAAGCAAAATCGATGGAACGGGCACTCGAGCGGATCGAACGGATTAAACGACCACAACTCGAAGCCAAAACCGCTGACGTCTCTTTTTCTTCCACTGATCACACGAGCCAAGTCGTCTTTCGTGCTGAAGAACTCTCGTTTGCTTACGGAACCCGCCACATTTTTGATGACGTTTCGTTCGAGATCATGGCACAGGATCGGATCGCGATCGTCGGAACGAATGGAAGCGGGAAATCGACGTTGCTCTCACTGCTGCTTGACGAATTATCACCAGACGCAGGCACACTCACGCGTGGACCATCGAATCGGATCGGTTTCCTGTCCCAGCATGCCCATTTCGAAGAGGACGCACGGTTAATCGACTGGTTTAGAGACCGGATTGCCGTTCCAGAAGCAGAAGCCCGCCATATCCTAGCCCGGTTCCTGTTCTTTGGACCAACTGTCTTTCGGTCCATTTTGTCACTTAGCGGAGGCGAACGTGTGCGATTGCAACTCGCCGTCCTCGTTCATTCGTCGATTAATGTCTTAATTCTCGACGAGCCGACGAACCATCTCGATATTGAATCAAGAGAGACACTCGAAGAAGCACTCGAGAACTTTTCTGGTACATTGATTGCCGTCTCACACGACCGCTATTTCTTGAATCGGCTTTTTCCGCAGATCTTGTGGCTCGAAAATGGTTTGACGCGTTATCATGGTACGTATACGTATGCTCAACAGAAGCGTACTGAGTTCGCTATATCTTCTTCACTTCACGTAACCCCTCAAAAACCAAAACGCTTGTCACAACACGAGTTGGAAGTGCAGATCGAGCGGCTTGAACAGAAATTAGCAAAACGTGAAAAATCGACTGATACCGTTTCTAAAAGTATCCAACAGCAACTCGATGAACTATACGAACAGCTGCTACAATATGGATGATTCAGCTTTCCTTGACTGTCACTCTCGATACCGAGAGTGACAGTTTTTTCGTTCATTCCCAAGATTTCATCGTATGATTTTTTTAGCTAACATTATTAAGTTTTAAAATTTTATTTTATTCCTTGTTGATTATTTTCAGAAAATTCGTATAATTTAGCGTATAGCTTTTATTATTCTTTGGGAGGAATACACCATCATGAACGCCATTCAGCAAGTCATTCAAGGAAGTGTCGATTACGCCAACAATATTTTATGGTCGTATGTATTAATCGCCGTATTGATCGGCGGCGGGATCTACTTCACGATCCGAACTGGCTTCATCCAATTCACGTACTTAAAAGAGATGTTCCGCGTCACGCTCGATAAAAGTGAACAAACAACAGACGATAATGGGGAAAGCATCACTTCCCTCCAGTCATTCTTCATCGGTGCTGCGACACGAATCGGTACGGGTAACCTTGCCGGTGTCACAATTGCCGTCACACTCGGCGGACCGGGTGCCGTCTTCTGGATGTGGATGGTCGCTCTTCTCGGTGGTGCGACGGCTCTCATCGAAAGTACACTGGCTCAAGTTTATAAAGTGCGCGATACGAAATCGAACGCGTACCGTGGTGGTCCTGCCTACTATATCGAAAAGGGCTTGAAGAACCGGGCTCTCGGAATCGTCTTTGCAATCTTGATTGCCGTTACATTCGGGCTTATTTTCAACTCCGTTCAATCGAACACGATTGCCGCTGCCTTTGACAATGCGTTCGGTATCAACACAGCTGTCGTCGGTGCTGCACTCGTCGTCTTGACGGGTCTCGTCATCTTTGGTGGTGTCCACCGTGTCGCGAAGTTCTCTGCAATCATCGTTCCTATCATGGCAGGTCTTTACTTGCTCGCTGCTCTTTATGTCGTCGTCACGAACCTGACGGAACTTCCTGGTGTGTTCGCAATGATCTTTAAAAGTGCTTTCGGAATCGAGCAAGCATTCGGTGGATCGGTCGGTGCTGCGATTTCACTCGGTGTCAAACGTGGATTGTTCTCAAACGAAGCCGGAATGGGGTCTGCTCCGAACGCTGCTGCTGCGGCTGAAGTCTCACACCCAGCAAAACAAGGTTTCTTGCAAACACTTGGTGTGTTCCTTGATACATTAATCGTCTGTACAGCGACAGCAACGATCATTCTCCTCAGTGATAGTTATGCTGCTGGAAATGGCGAAGGAATCGGCATGTTACAAAACGCGCTCTCCGAAGAATTTGGTGCAATTGCTCCACCATTCATCGCACTCAGCGTCTTCTTGTTTGCTTTTAGTTCGATCGTTGGAAGTTACTACTACGGCGAGACGAACATCGAGTTCATCAAACAAAGTCCAGCAGCCGTCTTCGGTTTTCGAATTGCGACAATGGGCTTCGTCTTCATCGGATCGGTTCTTAGCCTGGGTATGGTATGGAGTTTTGCCGATCTCTTCATGGCAGGCATGACATTGATCAATATGACGGCGATTCTCCTCTTGAGCGGCATCGCCCTCAAAGTCATCAAAGATTATCAGGAACAACGGAAACAGGGACTCGACCCTGTCTTCTCAGCAAAAGCACTCGGGATCGAAAATACGGAGTGTTGGGACGTTGAAGAAGAAGCACGTCCTGCGGCTGGCGAAGTGCCGCCATCACAATAAATCACTTCTGAGTTCGAACTTCAGCACCGAGTAAGCCTTGTGCCTACTCGGTGTTTTTATTTGTAAAAAAGAATTTGGATTATGTTTTCATCGGACAGGGAAAAAGTCAACAGATTGTCCTGAAGGAGGAATTCATCTTGTCTCAAGCCATGTTGATCATCAATCCGTCTTCTGGAAAAGAACTCGGAAAAAAACACGCGACGCTCGCTGAAGAGACGCTTGCTACTCGTTTTGAAACCGTCGACGTTCGGTTCACCGAAAAAGAACACGATGCGACGGAATTTGCGCGTCATGCTGCCCAGTCTAATTACGATGCTGTCATCGCCATGGGAGGCGACGGAACGGTCAATGAAGTCATCACCGGAATTGCCGAACAACCGCATCGCCCAACACTCGGGATCGTGCCGCTCGGAACGGTCAATGACTTATCACGCGCTTTACACATTCCGACGGATCCCGAAGAGGCGATTCAGATTCTAGCTGACGCCCCTGCCCGGCCGCTCGATATCGGTAAATATGATGACCATTACTTCATGAACGTCATCGCTGTTGGTCTGATTGCAGAAGCCGTTGAAGAAGTGAGCGTCGAACAAAAAACGTCACTTGGATCGGTCGCTTATTTCATTGAGGGTTTGAAAGCTTTTAAGGATCATAGCCCGTATCCAATCGAAATCAACTCTGCTGAAAAACAATTTGATGGAGAAGCCCACTTGTTGATCATCGCCTTGACGAATTCCGTCGGCGGATTCGAATCCTTTGCAGAAGACGCAAAAGTCGATGATGGACTGCTGCATGGGTTCATCATTACGAAGCTTGGATTCTTTGATGCGCTCCAAGCATTACCAAAACTCATCACGGGAGGCTTATCAAAAGCCGATCAAATCGAACACTTCACGACGACACGTGTCGAAATTCGCTCGAAAGAAGAATTGCCGATTAATGCCGATGGGGATACAGCAGGTCATGTTCCTGTGACTGTCGAAGTGCTCCCGCAACATTTAACCGTGTTTTCACCCTCTTCTGCTGAATAACAGTATAGGTTCATAGAAAAAAGAACTGACTCTTTGTCAGTTCTTTTTTACTTATTAATCCATTACAATATATGTTAACAAAGCGTAATTTTGAAACATATTTGAAATATTTTCGTGTTATTGACGATGCTATAATCATCTCAGGCGAAAAATCATTCTTTAAAATAAATAATTATACATAAAATCTTACAATTTTGTAATGATCCGTTCTGTCGCTTCAGATTTTTAAGGAGGAAATACACTCAATGAAACGTTTACTTACAACAATGACAATGACAGCTTTGGTAGTTTCAGGTTTTGCAACAACGAGTGCTTCGAAAGTTGAAGCTGCAACGACATATAAAGTAAAGGTCACAGCAGACGGGCTTCGTGTTCGTACAGGTCCATCAACAGCTTATAAAATCGTCGGTAGCGTCAATACAGGACAGACATTCAATTATCTTGGTGTTTCCGGTTCATGGACGAAAATTTCTTATGGCGGCGCATCACGCTACGTTTCTTCTACATATGTTAAAAAGTACAGTACGACGACATCAACAAAAGCAACAACTGGATTCTCGCGTCCAGCAAGCGGTCCAATCACGCAAGGATATGGTGCTGCAAGCGGCGTTTACGGTTATACGTTCCATAACGGCATCGATATCGGTGCTCCAACAGGCACACCTGTCTATGCATCGGCTGCCGGTAAAGTCATCACATCCCGTTATTACGGCGCATACGGAAATCATGTCATGATGACACATACCGTCAATGGCATCCAATATACGACGGTATATGCACACTTAAACAGTCGCTCTGTTTCAGTCGGACAAACGATTGCTAAAGGATCGAAAATCGGTACGATTGGTGCAACAGGTAACGCGTTTGGTGCGCACCTCCACTTCGAAATGCATCGCGGTCCTTACGTCTACAGCGGAACGTCTGCTGCAAACAGTGTTAATCCACTCAATTACTTCAACTAAGTTTGATTCACCGGACTTCTCCCCATGAGAAGTCCGTTTTTTTGTTTCAGATGAAATCTCCTGACAGGAGTGGTACGGTATATTCAAGGCTCTCATCCATATAGGAGGACAATCACATGAAACGAACCATTCCCCTGATTCTATCAGCATCTTTCGGCGTGACACTGCTTGCCGGTTGTCAAGATCAGCCGACACCTGAAGAACGGCTTGATGCCTACATCAAACTTTGGGAGAAACAAGATTACGATAATATGTATACGTACGCGAGTACGGCTACTAAAAAAGAATACGGCAAAAAAGAATTCATCGAACGGACGAAACAGTTGTCGAAAACGCTTGATATCAAAAAGCTATCCGTCGAACGGAAGAAAGCAAAGGAAGCAACGGATGACGAAAAAGCGTCCCTTCCTGTGCGGATCTCTTTTGATACGGTGGCAGGAGCCGTTGCTTATGATAAACAAGTCCCGTTAACATTCGAGAAACAAGGAGAAACAGAAAACTGGTTCATCGACTGGGACTCTTCGTTTGTTCTAAAAGACTTTAAGAAAGAAGACAAGGTTCAGTTACAAACCGTTGAAGGGAAACGCGGTGATTTGCTTGATGCGAACGATAAACCGCTCGCGACCTCTGGTAAAGGATATGCTGTCGGCGCAACTGCAGGACAACTTAAAGATGTCGCACAAGTTGCCGAGTTGCTCGATCGCCCGACCTCATCGGTCGAAGATTCCTTAAAAGCAAGTTGGGTCAAGGACGGACAATTCGTTCCGCTCAAAACACTGACCGACGAAGCAATGGTTGCGAAATTGCGTGACATTCCAGGTATCAGCGTTAAGGAGACGGAAGTCCGAACATATCCGCTCGGGAAGGCCGCTTCACACTTGATCGGTTATATCGGTTCAGCGACAGCAGACGAGATTAAAGAATCAAAAAATAAAATCCAAGCTGGCGAACAGGTCGGGAAACGGGGTCTCGAACAAGTCCTTGATGATCGGTTACGCGGTAAAGCCGGAGCTTCGATCATTCTACAAAAGAAAGACGGATCAAGCGTCACCGTCGCTGAAACGAAACCGACGGATGGTGAGGATATCCCGTTGACGATTGATGCTACGCTTCAGAAAAAGACGTATGACACGATGAAAGAGGATCCAGGAACGGCATCGGCAATCGATCCGCGGACTGGTGAGACACGTGTCTTACTCAGCTCCCCTGGCTTTGATCCTTCTGAATTCATGTCAGGGATCTCGCAAGCGCGACTCGATGAACTGACGCAGGATCCGGATCAACCATTGTTGAACCGATTCACGAGTGCCTTCGCGCCCGGTTCGACCCAAAAACCCCTGACGGCCGCGGTTGGCTTAAAGAGTGGAACACTCGACCCGGAAAAAGCCTATACGATCAATGGACTGAAAAATAAGATCGATGGTTTTAACGTCACGCGGATTCACGAGACGCCAGCACCCGTTAATCTGCACAATGCGCTCGTGTATTCAGATAACATCTATTTCGCCCGCTCCACACTCGAACAGGTCGGAACGAAGGCGTTCACGTCTGGACTTGAAGCACTTGGCTACGGAGAGAAACTACCGTTTGCGTATCCATTACGCGCTTCTCAAATCTCAAACGACGGGACGATTGCTTCAGATGGACAGCTGATGGATACGTCCTACGGACAAGGACAGATGCTGACGAACATTCTCCATCTAGCGTCGATGTATGAAATTTTCCTGACTGACGGAACGATTTATCGTCCGACCCTTTTACAAGAGGAAAAAACGAAGCAAGTCTTCAAAAAGAATCTGCTGGATGCGAAAGACGCGAAGATGATTCGCGATGATCTTTATGACGTCGTCCATAACGGTTATACGCTCCCAGCTGACATCAAGGAAGTCGATGTTGCCGGTAAGACCGGTACGGCAGAATTGAAAAAAGCAGGCGAAACCGATGGAAAAGAGAATGGCTTCTTTGTCGGTTACGATAACGACAAAAAAGATCTTCTCGTTGCCATCATGATCGAATCGGTCGAAAAAGAAGATCGTGGCAGTCCCTATGTATCGGGACTCGTCGCCGAAGTACTCAAACAAAATCGATGATCGGAGTGATTTCTTGATGATCCGTACGAGCCGTACTCCAGACCTCCCTGTTCTGCTTTCCTTGACGGCAGAGACGTTCGAGCATCATAAGCGGTTATCGTCTCATTTTAATCCGGATGTTTTGACGCCATACACGCTCGATTCCTTAGGACAAATGCTCGATTCAGAACAACACCTTTGTCTGACGGCATTCAACGGAGACGACATCACCGGTTACTTGTTCGGTAAATGGACGGCTCCAGCAGCCAATCGATTCACACCTGTCCGAATCTTGAACATTACCGATATCGGTGTCAATGCTTCCCATCGTTCATCCGGAATTGGTCGTCAGTTGATGCAGGCGGCAGAAGAGCTCGCGCTCGAACGAGGTGTGGCTGCGGTTCGATTGAACGTCTGGGCGGTCAACGATCGTGCTGCCACGTTTTACGAGGAACTTGGATTCGAGCCGCTGTATACCAACTTGCAAAAGTCGCTCGTTCAACAGTGACATCTATACGAAAAAGAAGCTGACTCAAAAAAGAATGACGCGTCTTTTCACGCCCTTTCCTCAGGCGAGACACAAGCCCGCTTTCCTGCCTTATTTAAGCAGGAAAGCGGGTCTTGTTCGTCTCTAATAGCGCATAAATGCGCCTGTTCCTGTAAGAGTGTTGTGTGACGTATCATTCTTTTTGTTACGAGATAAGGGTGGCAGATCATCATTCTGCCACCCTTATCTTTGTATAGACTGACTGTTGAGTCAGTCTCTTTTTATTAATGTGACGGCGTCGCCGCAAGACGTGCTGCCATCAACTGTTGAATCGTTTCTCGATCGTTCTGATGGAGTAAGTCGACGATTTTACTACCGACGATGACACCCGAGACTGGGCGACTTAATTGTTTGACATGTTCCGGTGTACTGATCCCGAACCCAGCAAGGACTGGTACTGGACTATTTGCTGCGACGTTCGCTAAGTGGTCTTCAAGCGCCGTATCAAACGTCGTCTGTCCGCCTGTCGTTCCGTTGACCGTGACCGCATAGAGGAATCCTTCACTTTTATCGGCAATCTTTTGGATCCGCTCCATCGGACTCGTCAAGGAGACGAGCTGGACGAGTGCGATTTCCGACTTATCTTCTTGTTCGAAGAACTGTTCGCTCTGCTCAAGTGGGAGATCGGGAATGATCAGTCCGTCGACCCCGACTTCGCGACATGTCGCTAGAAACGCCGTTAATCCGTAGCGGAAAATCGGGTTCAAGTACGTCATCAAGACGACCGGAACATCGACGGTCTGACGAGCAACGCGAACTGCCTCGAGGACATCCTTCAGTCCGACGTTCGCTTCTAGCGCCCGGAGTCCCGCTTCTTGAATGACCGGACCGTCAGCAACCGGATCCGAAAACGGAACACCGACTTCAATCGCTGTCGCTCCGGATTCAGCGAGAAACGACAGGATCTCCGGGAGTTGATCGATTCCTCCATCTCCCCCCATGACGTACGGAATGAAGGCTTTCTCCCCTTTGCTCGTAACGGTACGAATGGCTGTTTCTAATCGCATCACGCTTCCCCCTTTAGTGCGTTTCTGACAGTGACGACGTCTTTGTCGCCCCGTCCTGATAAGCAGATGACGAGAATCTCTTCCTTGTCCATCTCTGCAGCGAGTTGAGTCGCATAGGCAATGGCGTGTGCCGACTCAAGTGCCGGGATGATTCCCTCCTTGCGGCTTAACAGCTGAAGTGCTTCGAGTGCTTGTTCATCGGTCACCGCTTCATATTGGACGCGACCGATATCTTTTAGCAAGCTATGCTCCGGTCCGACACCCGGGTAATCGAGTCCAGCTGAGATCGAGTGCGCTTCTTGTACTTGACCATGGGCATCCTGTAAGAGATACATCATCGAGCCGTGCAAGACACCGACCTCTCCTTTTGTCATCGTCGCTGCGTGTTTTTCTGTGTCGATTCCGCTGCCCGCCGCTTCAATGCCATACAATTTTACATCTGTATCATCGATGAACGGGTGGAACATCCCGATCGCATTACTACCGCCGCCGACACAAGCGACGATCGCCTCTGGTAGACGCCCCTCTTTTTCGATGATTTGGCGTCGTGTCTCTTTTCCGATGACCGCTTGGAAATCACGGACGAGTTGCGGGAATGGGTGTGGTCCGAGAACAGAACCCATCAAGTAATGCGTGTCTTCGACATGTTTGACCCAGTAGCGGAGTGCTTCATTGACGGCATCTTTGAGTGTCCGACTGCCTTGTGTGACCGGGATGACGGTTGCTCCAAGTAACTCCATCCGGAAGACGTTCAATTCTTGACGACGGACGTCCTCTTCGCCCATGAAGATGACACATTCGAGATCGAGTAAGGCACAGACCGTCGCTGTCGCGACACCGTGTTGTCCTGCCCCTGTCTCAGCAACGATTTTTCGTTTCCCCATCCGTTCAGCCAGTAACGCTTGACCAATCGTATTGTTGATTTTATGGGCACCGGTATGGTTCAAGTCTTCTCGTTTCAAGTAGATCTTTGCGCCACCAATCGTTTGCGTCAAATGTTCGGCAAAATAAAGTGGTGTTTCACGTCCGACATATTCTTTCAGCAATTCGTCCATTCGCGCTTGAAATGCTGGATCTTCTTTTACGGTTGCGTAAGCTTCTTCAAGTTCGATCACTGCATGCATCAATGTTTCCGGGATGTAGCGCCCTCCGTATTTACCGTATTGTCCGAGTGTATCCGGTTGTGCGTAGCTCATGCTTCTCTCTCCTTTACGGCATCTGCGAATGCCTGCATTTTGATGGGATCTTTCCGTCCATCCGTCTCGATGCCACTTGAGACATCAACGGCGAACGGGTGATATCGTTTGATTGCTTCTCTTACGTTTCCTGCTGTCAAGCCACCGGCAATGAATAGTGGACGATCGGCTTGAATGTCTCGTGACCAGTCGAATGTCTCGCCACTTCCAGCAACCGGTGCGTCGACGAGCAAATACTCCGTCTGTTGCTCTACTTCTGCGATGTCCGTCACGGGAATCGCTTGAATGATCGGAACCGGTAGATTGCCGTCCGGGATCGTCCCATGAATTTGGACGAGATCTAGCGTGACTTGTTCGACGGCGTCGGTCACCTGCTGGTAAGTCGGGGAGACGAAGACACCGACAACCTGGACCGTACTCGGAATGTCGCGTCTAAGACGCGCCGCCTCTTCTAGAGTTACCTGTCGTTTGCTTTTAGCAAAGACGAAGCCGATGTAGTCCGCTAAGCGAACTGCCGCTTCGACATGTTCTCTTTCCCGGAGACCACAGAACTTAATCCGTGTCATACGCGAACGCCACTCACTTCTCGGATGAAGACTTGTGGATCGTCTGCCCGCATCAATGTCTCACCGACGAGGATCCCGTCTGCACCGGCAGCATGTAACAATCGTGCTTCCTCGACCGTCTTGATGCCACTCTCACTGATATACCGAACGTCCGGTTGTTTCTGTTCGAGTAATCCGACCGATGTCTGTAAATCGACTTCGAACTTCTTCAAGTTGCGGTTGTTGATGCCGATGATTTGCGCACAGATCGCCTCTGCCCGGCGTAATTCCTCTTCGTCATGGACTTCGACTAAGACCTCAAGTCCTTCCGCGTAAGCATACGCATACAAGTCAGCAAGCGTCTCCTGCTCGAGAGCGGCGACGATCAAGAGAATCAACCGTGCCCCATGTGCTTTTGCCCGGTCGATCTGAACCCGGTCGATGATGAAATCCTTACAAAGTACCGGGATGTCGACTGCTGCAGCGACTGCCGCTAAATCGTCCATCGATCCTTTGAAGTACGTCTCGTCCGTCAAGACGGAGATGACAGTCGCCCCACTCGCTTCATATTGTTTTGCCTGAGCGACGACGTCGACGTCGAGTGCGATGGCACCTTTTGATGGCGACGCTCGTTTGATTTCCGCGATGACGGATAAATCCGCTCCCGCTAGTCGTTGCTTAATCGACGGCTTCAATGTCTCCCGACTGATCCGTTCGACCCCGTTTAATTTTAATTGCAGGACTTCTGTTCGTTTTGTTTCGATGATGCGATCTAAGATATTCATCCGATTGCTTCCTCCCGTGTCATTTGTCGTAATTGGTTCAATCGTTCCATCGCCCGTCCTGAGTCGATGCTATCCGCTGCTAAGGCGATCCCTTCTTCGATCGTCTTCGCCCGATTTGCTGCAAAGAGGGCAATTCCGGCATTGAGTAGGACCGTGTCGCGATAAGCACCATGCTCACCACCAAGGACTTGCAGTAAAATCGCCGCATTCTCTTGTGCACTACCTCCGCGAATCGCTTCAAGCGGTGCGGTCTTCAGTCCGACTTCCTCCGGATGAAGACTGAAGCGGATCAGCTCCCCTTCGTCGAGTAAGACGAGTTGGTTCGTTCCGGCAAGAGAAGCCTCATCCATTCCATTCGCACCATGCAAGACGATTGCCCGCTTCCGACCGAGGCGATGTAAAGTCAACGCCATCGTCTCGAGCATATCCTCCCGGTAAATTCCTAAAAGTTGTGTCTTGAGTGGAACCGGATTCGTCAACGGTCCGATCAAGTTAAAGATCGTCGGAATCCGCAGATCGCGTCGGACCTTCATGATTTGCTTAACGCGTGGGTGCATCCGTTGCGCAAACAAGAAGGCGATTCCGTTCGACTCGAGCTGTTCTGCTAAACGTTCTGGTGTCGCATCAAGTGAAACCCCGAGTGCTTCGAGCACATCAGCGCTGCCTGTTTTACTCGAGACACTCCGATTTCCGTGCTTTGCGACTTTCATGCCGGCACCGGCTAGGACGAAGGCGGCTGTCGTACTGATGTTGAACGATTGTGAGCCGTCGCCTCCCGTGCCGCAGTTATCCATGAAATCGCCGGTGACCGGAATGTCGAGGGCGACCTCGCGCATGATTGAAGCGAGACCGGCTAGTTCTTCTGCAGTCTCACCTTTTGCTTTCAATGCGACGAGAAAAGCGGCAATTTCGCTATCGGTCACGTCTTCTGCAAACAGTTCGCGTGCTGCCTGTTGCATCTCTTCATATCGTAAATGTTTTGCTTCTGCTAATTTCAATAACGTCTCTTTCATCGTTCATCACTCCTTTGTCAATTCAATGAATCGTTTAATCATCTGCTGTCCTTGTGGTGTTCCGACGGATTCAGGATGGAACTGGATTCCGAAGGTCGGATGCGTCCGGTGCTCGAGTGCCATAATCGTCCGGTCATCCGTTTCTGCTGTGATGACGAGCTCCGTCGGTAAGTCGTTTCGAGCGACGATCAGCGAATGATAACGCATGACCTCTAACGTTTCCGTCATTTCGTCGAAGAGTTGTCCCGATTGTCGAATCATCGATGTCTTCCCGTGCATGATGACCGGTGCTTCGACGACGTGTCCTCCGAATGCTTCGCCGATTGCCTGATGTCCGAGACAGACACCGAGAATCGGTACTTGACCCGATAATTGTCGAATGAGATCGATACAGATGCCTGCGTCAGCCGGACGACCGGGACCGGGTGAGAGGATGATACCGTCTGGTTTCATCTCGCGTAGTTCTTCGATGCTGACCGCATCGTTTCGGATGACGTGAACGTCCGTATAAACGGATGCGTATTGGTATAGGTTATAGGTAAAAGAATCATAATTATCAATTAGGACGATCATTTCCAAACCTCCAGTAGTGATTTCGCTTTGTGTAACGTCTCCTGGTACTCGAGGCGTGGAATCGAATCGTAGACGATACCAGCCCCTGCTTGAACAGAAGCGACACCATCCTTGATCACCATCGTCCGGATCGCGAGGGCGAAATCCATATTTCCCCGAACATCGAAATAGCCGACCGCCCCGGCATATACTTCTCGTTTCACCTGTTCGTACTGGTCAATCAACTGCATCGCTCGAATTTTCGGAGCTCCCGTGACCGTCCCAGCCGGTAGACAAGAGACGAGTGCATCTGCGCCGGTCTTTCCGTCTGCTAACGTCCCTTCAACGACAGAAACGAGGTGCATGACGTTCTTGAAGCGCTCGATTTGCATGAATCGCGTCACCTCGACGGTACCGATCTGACAAATCCGTCCTAAGTCGTTTCGTCCAAGATCAACGAGCATCCGGTGCTCGGCCCGTTCCTTCTCATCGTGCAACAACTCCTCTGCCAGCCGTTCGTCCTCCGCTTTCGTCTTCCCCCGGCGGCGTGTGCCGGCAATCGGATTCGTCGTCACGCGATTCCCTTTGACTTGAACCAAACTTTCCGGGGAGGCCCCGAGTACGATTGCTTCACCTAAGTCGATATAAAAGAGATAGGGACTCGGATTATCCTTGCGGAGCTTCCGGTAAAACTGGAACGGGTCACCTGAGAACGTCGCATCGAGGCGTTGCGAGAGAACCAGTTGGAAGACGTCTCCTTGCCGAATATGTCTCTTCGCTTGCTCGACGAGCCCTTCAAACGTCTCTTGATCCATCAACGGTTCGTAGACGACATCCCGAAGTGGTCGCTCGATGTCCGTTCGCTCCCGTGGTTGCTCGAGTTGTGCTTTCCGTTCTGCTAGACGTTGACGTAATTCATCACGATCGGTGATGCCGCCGAGCGACGTCTGAATCAAATGAACACGATGTTCGAGATGATCGAACAGGATGATTTGGTCGTATACAGCGAGTAGCGCGTCCGGTAGTTGGCGCGTTCGCTCAGGAACAGCTCCGAGTGTTTCATAGGCGCGCATCATGTCGTAACCGACATATCCGATCCCACCCGCTAAAAACGGAAGGTCTTCTTCGATGCCACCTCGGAGGATCATCTGTTGCATCAGCCGTACCGGATCACCCGTTTCCTGCGTCAATTGACCTGTCGTCAATTGTTCCCGTGTCACGGTTCGTCCCTCTGCCCGAATCATCTCCACCGGATCGACACCGATGATCGAATACCGTCCTTGATCCGTATGCGCGGAACTTTCAAGCAAACATTTCTGTGTTCCGCTCAGTTGTTGAAAAATCATGATCGGCGTCATCTCGTCGCCGTTTAGTTCAAGTTGTTCGATGATAAGTGTGTCTGTCTGAACCATCCCTGTTCGCCTCCTGGAATATAAAAAAGTCCCCCACACAGCGTATGCTGCATGGAGGACGATTATCTCGCGGTGCCACCTCTCGATTGGAACGGTTCGACCGTTCCCACTCTGTCTGATGCGTCTAATAAGAGACATCATAGCCTACGATAACGGGGGCATCCGTCGCGACCTACTTCTTCGTTCAGCCACGCTCTCATGAGACCATTCACGAAACCTCGTCGTACGGAAGTCGCACCATTCTTCCGCTCTCTGAAACGCCGATGTTGTCTCGCTACTTAACTCACTCTACAATTTGTTCGATTCGATTGTATACGAAAAGGGTCTTCTCGCCCATTCATGTAGAACATGAAGGACGGGAAGACCCGCGGTACCACCTTCGTTGACGATGCTGACACCGTCCCCTTTGAAACGAACCGGACCGTTGTCCTGATTCGTCGACCCCGATAACGGGAGGAACCCGTCAGAGCCTACTACCCATTGAAGGGATTCGGTCTGAAGCTCAGAAGGCCATTCGCTTGTTGCCCGATACTGATTCGCACCACCCATCAGCTCTCTTGAATCGTTTCACAAGTTACTTCTCTTCGTCTTTGCTATCGTGTGTTGAATTGATTCCTATATTACGATGCTTCTTCTTCCCTGTCAACTGGAAAAACTCAATATAGGGAAAGTTGGTTCGGATCAATCGATTCGAGCGCTTGTTTGACAGTCTGTAGGAACTGTCCGGCAACGAGTCCGTCGAGCACCCGGTGGTCGATCGACATACAGAGGTTGACCATGTCGCGTGCTGCGAACATGCCGTTCACCCAAACTGGACGTTTGACGATTGATTCAACAGACAGAATTGCCGCTTGCGGGAAGTTGAGAATCGGTGCTGATTGGATCGAACCGAATGAGCCCGTATTGTTGACCGTAAACGTCCCGCCCTGCATCTCTGCAGATGACAACGTGCCTGCTTGTGCCCGTTTCCCGAAGTCATCGATCGCGCGTGCGATCCCCTTGATGCTTAATTCATCCGCATTCTTAACAACCGGTACGAACAGAGCGTCCTGTGTTGCGACAGCAAGTGATAGATTGATCGCTTTCTTTTGAATGATCTTATCTCCCGCCCATGTCGAGTTCATGATTGGATGTTTCTTCAATCCTTCGACTGTCGCCTTCATGAAGAATGGTAAGAACGTCAATTTGACCCCTTCTTGTTTGAAGAACGCATCTTTATGACGATTACGTGCTTCGACCAAGTTCGTGACATCGACTTCGATCATCAACCAAGCATGTGGCGCTTCGTGTTTCGCGCGAACCATGTTCGAAGCGATCGCTTGACGCACACCGGCAGTCGGAATCTCGATGTCGCCCGTTTCCGTCGGTTGTGGTGCACTGACCGGACGTTTTGGTGCGGGTGGTGCTTCTGCCGGAGGCTCTACCGGAGCCGCTTGCGTTTCCGGTTTTGGTTCCGTTGCTTGTGGTGTCGGGATCGATCCAGACTCGATCAGTTTCAAGAGATCTTTCCGGGTAATCCGGCCGCCCGCTCCTGTACCCGTCACTTGTTCGAGATCAATGCCATGCTCACCCGAGAGTTTCAAGACCGCTGGTGAATAGCGTTTTTTCATCGATGTATCAGCCGACGTCGTCTCTTCGACAGCCGGCACTTCTTGTTCGGTCGCCGCGACTTCTGTCGATCCGCCGCTGACTTGCATCGTGACGATCGCGTCACCGACTTGCAACGTATCGCCTTCTTCTGCAAGCAATTTTTCAATCACACCATCAAATGAAGATGGGACTTCTGCCGTTACCTTATCGGTAATGACTTCTGCAATCGGATCATATTTTTTGACAGTATCGCCTGGTTTGACGAGCCACATCGAAATCGTTCCTTCAGTAACA
Organism: Exiguobacterium acetylicum; assembly: GCF_019890935.1. Classification (NCBI taxonomy): domain Bacteria; kingdom Bacillati; phylum Bacillota; class Bacilli; order Caryophanales; genus Exiguobacterium; species Exiguobacterium acetylicum. The sequence goes on along the minus strand of NZ_CP082333.1, from coordinate 975,682 downwards.
CTTTCCCCGAGTTGTGGCATCGTAAGTGTTTCAGTCTTCATCGGTCAGTTCCCCCTTAGTATGCGTGTAACGTCCGGATTTTATCTTCAATTTTCTCGCTTGAGATGTTGAAGAACTTCTCCATCGTCGGAGCGTATGGCATCGCTGGGACGTCTGGACCACAGAGTCGTTCGATTGGTGCATCGAGATCGAACAATGCTTCTTCTGCAATGATCGCCGACACTTCACTCATGACGCTACCTTCTTTATTGTCTTCCGTGACGAGCAAGACTTTCCCCGTCTTTTTCGCTGCTTCGACGACTGCTTCGCGGTCGATTGGATAGACGGTCCGCAAGTCAAGGATGTGGACATCGATTCCGTCTTTTTCAAGGCGTGTTGCTGCCTCAAGTGCCATATGGACACATAGCCCGTAAGTGATGATCGTCACGTCTTCGCCCTCACGCTTGACGTCTGCTTTACCGATTTCGACCGTATAGTCGCCTTCAGGAACATCTCCTTTTAACAGACGATAGCCTCGTTTGTGCTCAAAGAACAAGACCGGATCATTCGAACGAATCGCTGCCTTTAGCAATCCTTTTGCGTCATATGGATTCGATGGGATGACGATTTTCAGACCTGGCGTCGAGTTGAACATCGCTTCGACCGACTGAGAATGATAAAGTGCCCCGTGAATACCGCCGCCAAACGGTGCGCGGATGACGATCGGACACGTCCAGTCATTGTTCGAACGGTACCGAATCTTCGCTGCCTCACTGACGATTTGGTTGACCGCTGGCATGATGAAATCAGCGAATTGCATTTCAGCAATCGGACGCATGCCGTACATCGCAGCTCCGATTCCGACACCGGCGATCGCACTTTCAGCGAGTGGCGCATCGATGACACGTTCTTCTCCGAATTGTTCGAGCAATCCTTGCGTCGCCCGGAAGACACCACCACGGACACCAACGTCTTCGCCGAGGATGAAGACGGACTCGTCGCGTTCCATCTCTTCTTTGATTGCACTATTGATCGCTTCGATTAAACTTAACGTCGTCATTTCGTTTCCTCCTCGTCGTACACGTAACGTAATGCATTTTCTGGCGCATCGTAAGCCGCTGCTTCCGCATAAGCCGTTGCTTCATCGACTTCTTTTTCCATCGCTTGTTCGATTTCAGTCGCTGACTCTTCCGTCAGGACGCCCATTTCGATCAGACGTGCCCGGAAGAGTTTGATGCCGTCACGTGCTTTTAAGGCATCGAGTTCTTCAGCAGAACGGTATGATTTATCGTCATCATCCGATGAGTGTGGCACGAGGCGTTCGACTTCAACTTCAATCAAGGTCGGACCTTCTCCCCGTAATCCGCGCTCACGTGCTTCCTTGACGACCTTATAGACAGCGAGTGGATCGATGCCGTCCACCGTATAACCAGGCATTCCGTAGCCGATCGCACGATCAGCGACGTGTTTCGCCGACAGCTGTTTTGAGAGAGGTGTCGAGATCGCGTATTTATTGTTTTCACAGAACAAGATGACCGGGAGCTTATGAATTCCGGCGAAGTTCGCCCCTTCATGGAAGTCTCCTTGGTTTGAAGAGCCCTCTCCGAACGAGACGTAAGCAACGAGTGGTTCCTTACGCATCTTCGCAGCAAGTGCGATCCCGACAGCATGTGGGACTTGTGTCGTAACCGGACTTGAACCCGTGACGATATTCAAGGCACGTGAACCGTAGTGTCCTGGCATTTGACGACCACCTGAGTTCGGATCTTCTGCCTTTGCGAATGCCGACAGCATGATATCGCGTGACGTTTGACCGAAGTGCAAGACGACACCTAAATCACGGTAATACGGCAAAATGTAGTCCGTTCCTTTTTCAAGAGCGAACGCTGCACCGACTTGAGCCGCTTCTTGTCCTTGACATGAGACGAGGAAAGGAATTTTACCCGCTCGGTTCAATTTCCACATCCGTTCGTCGATCTTCCGCGCACGGACCATCGTTTCGAACATCTGAATCGCGTCCTGTTCCGTTAATCCGAGTTCTACTAATTCTTTGAATTCTATTTTTTCCATCCGTAATTCCTCCTTAGGCGTGAACCGCAAGTCCGTCGACGGCAAGTGCTGCTTCTCCGAATGCTTCTGACAAGGCCGGGTGCGGATGCACGAGCTGTCCGACTTCCCATGCCGTTGCATTGAGTACGAGCGCTAATCCACCTTCACTGATCAGTTCCGTTGCTTTTGGTCCGACGATGTGGACGCCGACGAGATCATCTGTCTTCGCATCGGAGACGAGCTTGATGAAGCCTGCCGCTTCTCCTTCGATCCGCGCTTTCCCTAATCCGTTGAATGAGAAGCTTCCGACCTTAACGTCCATTCCGGCACGTTTCGCTTCGTCTTCCGTCAAACCGACCGATGCCGCTTCCGGTACGCTGTAGATACAACGTGGTACGAACGCATACTCAAGTGGTGTCGTCGTTCCGTTTACGATCGCCTCGACCGCTTTGACACCTTCTGCTGACGCAACGTGCGCCAGTTGTAAGCGACCGATGACATCCCCAATCGCATAGATATGTTGATCCTTCGTCCGGAAATGGTCATCTACTTGGATGAAGCCATTTTCGACGACGATATTCGTGTTTTCAATCCCAATGCCTTCGACGTTCGCCATTCGACCGATTGCGACAAGCAATTTATCCGCTTCAAGCGTCGTTTGTTCTCCGTTACGGTCGATCGCGATCGAGACACCGTCTTCTGACATCCGGAACGTGTTACTTTGTGCAGCTGCGCCGGTATGAATCTTGACGCCCCGCTTTTTCAATTGACGAGCGACTTCACGACTGACTGCCGCATCTTCCGTCGGTAAAATCCGGTCACTGAATTCAACGACCGTTACTGCGACGTCAAAATCCGTCAACATCGATGCCCATTCGACACCGATGACACCGCCACCGATGATGACGATCGACTTTGGCAAATCTGCCATATCGAGTGCATCATCCGAGCTGAGGACATACTCTGAATCAAAAGCGAGTCCGTTCAATGGACGTGGACGCGACCCTGTCGCGACGATCAATTGACGCGGAAGGATCAACTCGCCTTCGCCTTCTTCCGGCTCGACGCTGATTGTTCCCGGCATTGGTGAAAAGATACTTGGTCCAAGAATCGAACCCCGACCATGAAAGACTTCAATCTTTCCTTTTTTCATCAGATGCTGAATGCCTGCCTCTAATCCATCTACGATCTCTTGTTTACGTTGTTTGACCTGTTCGAATCGTAAAAACGATTCCGGTACGTCCACGCCATATGTAGCAGCGTGTTTGACCGTCTGATAGACTGCTGCTGATTTCAAAAAGGCTTTAGATGGGATACAGCCACGATGTAAGCATGTCCCGCCTAATTTTCCTTGTTCCACGATTGCTACCGACTTCCCGGCTTGTGCCGCACGGATCGCGGCGACATATCCACCGGGTCCACCACCTAGGACAACGACGTCGAATTCTCTAGCCATGTTGGTTCGCCTCCATATTCCTTAACTTCTTCTTCCCCACGTAAGACACGCAACACTCCTTCTGCGAGCGCCTGCAACTCATCTTCACCAGGACTACGTACGACTTGACCGAGGTGGGCGATGCGTTCTTCGATCGCACGCGTCAACCGATCACTATAGGCAAGTCCGCCTGTTAGAATGATCGCGTCGATCTGACCGAACAAGACAGCACTTTGACCAGCGATCTCTTTTGCGATCCGGTACGCCATCGCGTCATATAACAATGCCGATTTTTCGTCGCCTTCTTCAATCCGGCGCTCGATCTCGATCGCGTCAAACGTTCCCAAGTGCGCGACAAGTCCGCCTGACCCAACGACCAGACGCTTCATCTCTTCAAGTTTATACTTGGTACTATAACATAGTTCTACTAGTTGACCAACAGGTAGCGATCCGCTTCGTTCTGGCGAAAACGGTCCTTCTCCATCGAGTCCGTTATTGACATCGATGACACGCCCCTCTTGGTGCGCACCGACCGTAATCCCACCGCCCATGTGTGCGATGATCAGGCGCAGTTCCTCATAGGGACGTCCGATTTCCTTCGCGTACCGCTTCGCGACAGCTTTTTGATTTAAAGCATGGAAAATACTCTTTCGTTCAAGTTCAGGTAAGCCTGTAATCCGCGCAATCGGCTCGAGTTCGTCAACGACGACTGGATCAACGATGAACGATGGGATGTCGAGTGTCCGAGCAATCTCATCCGCAAGGAGTCCACCGAGATTCGAGGCATGGACGCCAAAAATACCGCTGAGTAAGTCTTCTCGCATTTCCCGATTGACGGCGTACGTACCGCTGACGAGTGGTCGGAGTAGTCCTCCGCGTCCCACGACAGCGGTAAGCGCTTTCAAATTAATCTGTTCTTCAGCTAACACTTCGAGTAACACATGACGACGCATCTCCAGCTGTGCTGGAAGCGGTCCTCCGACCGCCTCCGCTGGATGGCGTAACGTCTTCGTGAACACCTGGTTCGCTCCTTCGAAGATACCGATCTTCGTCGACGTCGAACCGGGATTGATCGTTAAAATACGTTCGCTCATGGATATCCTCCTCTGATCAGCCGCGTGATCCTAGAATGTTTTTATCACGACGCAGGAACTGACTGCGGGCACTACGCATCGTCGCGATGCGCTCTTCTGCCATTTTCTCAGCCGCACGGTATGTCGGTAAATGATCGCGTTTTGCGATTTCGAACACTTTCGTGACCGCATCATAGACGAGTTCAACTTTTTTCATAGCACGATCACGGTTGTATCCGTCGAGTTCATCGGCAACGTTGATGACACCACCGGCATTGATGACGAAGTCTGGTACGTATAAGATATCGCGTTCTTCAAGCATGTCACCGTGACGGTCTTCTTTGAGTTGGTTATTTGCTGCACCAGCGATGATCTTGACTTTCAATTGGGGAATTGTCTCGTCGTTTAATGTCGCACCGAGGGCACATGGCGCAAAGATATCCGCTTCGACACTGTAGATGTCTTCTGGTGCGACGATCAAGGCACCAAACGCTTCTTCTGCACGTTGAAGTGCTTCTTGGTTGATGTCCGTGACGATCAGTTTCGCCCCTTCTTCATGTAAATGACGGCATAGATTGAAGGCAACGTTACCGACACCTTGGATCGCAATCGTTTTTCCACCAAGTGAATCTGTTCCGTACACTTCTTTTGCCGCTGCTTTCATCCCACGATAGACACCGTATGCCGTAACCGGTGATGGGTTACCACTTGATCCGAATGCTGGGCTGACACCAGTAACGAAATCTGTCTCCATGTGGATGTAATCCATGTCTGCAACTGTCGTATTGACATCTTCTGCTGTGATGTAACGACCGTTCAGTGACTGGACGTAACGTCCGAATGCCCGGAAGAGTGCTTCTGACTTTTGTGTCTTCGCATCGCCGATGATGACCGCTTTACCACCACCAAGGTTTAATCCAGCGGCTGCGTTCTTATATGTCATCCCTTTTGATAAACGAAGCGCATCAATCAATGCCTCTTCGTCTGATGCATAGTTCCACATGCGAAGTCCACCGAGTGCCGGTCCGAGTGTCGTGTCATGAATCGCGATGATTGCTTTTAGTCCTGATACTTTATCGTGGCAAAAAACGACTTGTTCGTAATCTTCCATCTCCATTGTTTCAAAGATGCTGAAGCGTGATTCTACGTTTGTTTCGACCATTTTAAGTTCCTCCTCAAATTGTTTGTTTTACTTTTTTCGTCTGTTGGGCATTTAATAGCGCAAAGGCTAGTGAGTACATTTTTGCTTCTGCTGTATCGGCACGGCTAGTCAAAACGACTGGCGCCCGCGCTCCGACGAGAATCGCCGCAACCGAGGCATGTGCGAAATACATAAGTGATTTGTAGATGACGTTTCCGACTTCGATTTGCGGAACGACGAGTAAATCCGCCTGACCTGCTACATCTCCCGTCAATCCTTTTTGCTGGGCAGCGACGAGATTTACGGCATTGTCGAGTGCGAGTGGTCCGTCTACAAGGCAATCCTTGATTTGACCACGTCGGTTCATCTGTGTCAAAAGTGCGGCATCAATCGTCGCCTGCATCGTCGGATTGACGACTTCGACAGCTGCTAAGACTGCGACTTTCGGTAAGCCGTATCCGAGAGCACGTAAGGCGGAGACACCGTTTTCGATGATCTTCACTTTGTCTTCGAGTGTCGGTTGGATGTGAATCGCTGCATCGGTTAATCCGATCGCTGATTCACGCCCCGGTACTTCGAACAAGGCGACATGCGACAAGACATTCCCTGAACGCAAACCCGTTTCTTTGTTCAAGACAGCTTTCATGAACGTAGCTGTCGGAACAAGACCTTTCATCAAGACGCTCGCATCCCCTTTGCGAACGGCATGAGCAGCACGTTCTGCCGCTTCTTGCGATGTAGAAGTATGCGTGATCACGAACTGTGACTCTCGTAATGCTCGTTTTTGAATCATCTGCTGAATCCGTGTCGCATCCCCGAACAAATGAAAACGCGCTAAATCGTTCTCAATTGCTAATGCGACAGCATCCATCACTTCTTCGTCATCCGCAGCTGCAATCGCAACGACGGAATCTTCGAGTCGAGCTGCCTGCTCGACCATTTCACTGAATCTCACCGTATTCCCCCCTCACCTGTCATACATAAATAGTAATAGCAATTTTCGTGCCAATTCAAAAGAGACGGTAGGTTAAGCAAGAACGTCTTTAATTTTGCACGCTTTTGCATTTTTTGCAATATATTGCACGCAAAAATTTGCGCTTCATGAATAGATGTTAAATCGTTCCACTTTGTAATAAAGTGCCCGAAGAGAAATCCCGAGTTGTTTCGCCGCTTCTGTTTTGTTGCCATTAAAGGCAGTAAGCGCTTCCCGAATCAACCGTTCTTCGACGTGTGACATCTCGTCCGATAAATGTTTGATTTCCTTTTTCTGTCTCGTCGCAACTTTCGTTGTTTGTGGCACGACAAGCTGCAGATGACCTTTTCGTAAGACGGTTTCTGTTTTATCCGTAAAAATCAACGCGCGACCGATGACATTTTCAAGCTCGCGGACATTTCCTTTCCACGGTTGCTTCTTCATTGCTTCGAGTACATCATCTGAGATCCGTCCGACCGATCGTCCATAACTTTGATTCAATTTACGGAGTAAGTGTAAGGTCAATGGTGCGATATCATCCGGTCGCTCACGTAGTGCCGGTATGTGAATCGGTAACCGATTGATCCGGTAGTAGAGATCTTCTCGGAACTCATTCATGATGATCTTTTGTTCTAGATTCGCATTCGTCGCCGCGATAATCCGGACATCGACTGGAATCGCCTTCGTCCCACCGACGCGAACGACTTCATTTTCCTGTAACACCCGTAATAGTTTGGCCTGGACGTCGAGTGGTAGTTCGCCAATCTCATCTAAGAATAGCGAACCTCCATGTGCTTCTTCGAAATATCCCCGCTTCCCACCACGTCGCGCTCCTGAGAAGGCGCCTTCCTCGTACCCGAATAGTTCACTTTCGAGTAACGTCGGTGCGATTGCCGCACAGTTGACGCGGACGAATTGTTCATATTTACGTTCGCTCGCTGCATGAATCGCATGTGCAAACAGTTCCTTGCCGGTTCCCGATTCACCGCGAATCAAGACGTTGACGGGCATCGTTGCCGCAAGCTTTGCTTGATCGACGACGAAGCGCATTGCTTCACTCTCGGCGATGATATCATCGAATGTATATTTGGCTTCGAGCGTCCGGATTTTTTGTCGCGCTGCCTTCAATTCTTTGGCGAGTGCCTTCATTTCCGAAATATCCCGAATGACCCCAACGGAACCGCGAACTTGTCCATCGACGATGACGGGTGCCGCGTTGACGATGATATCGCGTTGATCTTGCCCGATCTTCATGCGAACATCTCGAACGTTCTCGCCCGTATTCAAGACTTTCAAATGAACGGATTCCTGCATTCCGATATCGGCACTTGCCGGTTTTCCGACGACGTCTCGCTCCGTGAATCCAGTCATACGCGTATATGCCGGATTGATCAGCATCGTCTGTCCGTCTTGATCGGCGACAGAAATCGCCTCGCTCGTACAATGAATGATTGCTTCGAGCATTTTCTCTTTTTCAGTCAATCGCTCAAGCAATACTCTAATGAATTCACCCGGTAAGACCGCCGCTCCCGGAAAATCATGAATCAATTGCTCAAGTACGCCAGTTTCTCCTGTAGCGTCAATGATGAAATCGACATCAGCTCCTTCAAAAGCTGACCAGTTCGTTTCAATCCGAATGTCCGCACGCCGTGCAAGCGCCACCCCAGGCGCCTCCATGTTTGGATCGACAAGACCGATGACTGTTAATAATGGTGAACGTTGAAACGCATGCAGGACTTCTGTTCCCCCTTGACCAGCCCCGACGACGAGTAGATGATGCATATGAATTCCCCCTTTGAAACTGCTTACATTTCTATCGTACTCGGAATAAAATAGGGAAGCAAACCCGATTCGCAGAACGATCGATTTTTTGATACAATACGCTTGGAAAGGAGTGGCGTCCTATGCGTATCATTGGTTTGCTCTCATTATTAATCCCCGGCATCATCGGCGCGATTGGTATTAAGCTCATGCGTGATAGTGTTTTTCTAATTGCGCAAGTGCCGTTTAAATACTTAGGCGATGCGGCTTACGTATATGTATTGCAAGGTCTCGTTGGTTTGGTTCTTGCGATGGGTGGCATTGGATTTGTCGCAGGATATGTCTTTTATCGCGATCGAAAACGTGGAAAAGTCTCCGACCGCTATCAAAAAAAATGAACACAGAAAAAGGTCCCCATCTCTTGAACTCATTTCAAGCGCGGGACCTTTTACTCGTATAAAATTGGTTTCACTTACGGATGAACTCCTCTCATAGTTAGAACTATTCGTGTACTCCAAAACCTTAGGTGTTCCTCTTAATGAAGAGGTAGAAAGAAATCAGATCTGGCTATCGGGCTAACGATAGAATGGTGTTTCAGTTCCATCATCTGACTGTACTCGGGACCTAGGTGGAGCGTAATGTCATCCGCTTGAAGCAGTCAAACATTCGGTTGCTAACAATCACTGCTAGACAACACTCCTTTTCACGAACTGTACTTTTCATTTTAGACGATCCGTTACCTTCCACTTTTCCCTAGCTTCGAAATCATGGAAGCTCCCATTCATTCGAGATTTCCCATCTAGAATGAACAAGATACCTTGGTACGACTTCTACCAAGAGAATGTCGTCCGGCATTCTTGAGCCATTTACAGTCGGCGTTCTGAGATGATGTTCATCAACAGGATTTCCGGAGTCCTTGTCGACTCGACGTTCATCTGACGTCTTGCCAAATCATTTGGTACCTTTATTATAACAAACATTTCAGTTTATGCAATATTTATTTGCAAGCGCTTTTATATATTTTTAGCTTTACGGTATGCTATAAGCAGAACGTAATCGAAAGGAGATCTTTCATGCGAAAAATCATCGTTTTCGAACATCTATCGTTAGACGGTGTCGTTCAAGCACCGAGCGGAAAGAATGAGGACATGAGCAATGACTTCGAACAGGGGGGATGGACTGCTCCATTTCAACATCCTGAGATCGGTCAGGTCATCCGAGGATGGATGCAAGAGGATTGCGCCCTGTTACTCGGTCGCGCGACTTACGAGCAATGGTCGAGTTACTGGCCACTCCATGCCCATATCTGGCCAGTTGCCGATCGTGCCATGAAGTATGTTGCTACGCGACATACACCACCTATTCGTTGGCAGCCGACGACATATTTGAATCAACCGACTTCAGAACTAACACGCTTGAAACAACAAGACGGACCACCGCTTCACGTCTGGGGTAGTAGTCAACTTGTTCATACGCTTTATCAAGCTGATCTGATCGATGAACTTCGATTGATCCACTATCCGGTCATCGTTGGTTCTGGTAAACGTCTATTTCCCGACAATGGAATGACGCCTCTCACTTGGAACGTCACGAAACGACACACGTTTGATAACGGTGTGTTGATCGCTTACTATGAACGGGATCGGAACTAAAAACACACCGTCTAACCATCAGACGGTGTGTTTCCTTTAACCAGATTGTTCTTGATTCATATGACTCGAAACATACGAGATGAATTCCGAGTTCTTCGGACTTTTCTCTTGTTCGATCCGACCATTGAAGAGCTCGTGCTGTTGCATCCCTTCGTTCCAAGCGGACTTGATGGCGTGACGCATCGCCCGTTCGACGCGAGATGCTGTCGTTTGATGTTTTTTCGCGATCGTCGGATAGAGTTCCTTTGTGATCAATCCAAGTAAATCTTCCCGTTCAAGCACCATTAAGACAGCGTCCTTTAAATACGTGAAGCCTTTGATATGCGGAGCAATCCCCACTTCTCGCAGTGTCGTACCGACTCTTAAGTCAATTGTTTCGACGATCGGTGCTTGTCCTTGATGCGTCACGAGACGAATTTTTTGAACGAGCTGATCCATGCTGAACGGTTTAAGTAAGAAGTACGATGCTCCGAGAGTGACCGCCTGTTGTGAGACCTCATCCTTACCGAAAGCACTCAACATGATGACAGCAGGGTTCTTCTTTTTCTTCATCAATTCTTCGAGAACACCAAGCCCATCTAAATGAGGCATGATGATGTCGAGAAGCAATACGTCCACTTCATGTTCTTTCATACGTTCGAGACAACTCTCGCCATTGTAGGCGACGCAAACGACTTCCATGTCTTCTTGCGCAGAGATATGCTGGCGAATCAGTTCGACCATTTCGCGATTATCATCTGCTATCCCGACTTTAATCAATCCTTACACCCCATTTTTAAGCGATTCTTTCATCGTCTTCGCCTGATCCATCAATTCCTCGGCATGGCGTAACGTCAAATCCGTCATATGTGCACCGGAAATCATCCGTCCTAGTTCGTTTCCTCGATCTGACTGAGACAAGACGTTGACCTGTGTCGTCGTACGATCCGTCTCCTCGATTTTCCGAATATAGAGATGTTGATCGGCCATCGAAGCGACTTGCGGTAAGTGCGTAATACAAAGCACTTGTCCGTCTACCGATAATCGGTAGATTTTTTCAGCCATCGCTTGTGCGACACGACCCGATACTCCTGTATCGACTTCATCGAAAATGATCGAAGCAACTCCGACCGAGCGCGAGAAGATTGACTTCAATCCGAGCATGATACGAGATAACTCCCCGCCCGATGCAACTTTTCCGAGCGACTTGAATGGCTCTCCCGCATTCGTCATGATGAAGAACTCCACTTGGTCGATTCCGTTCTTGCGTAGCATCGGTGTCTTCCCGTCTTGAAGAAAACGAATTTCAAACCGCGCTTTTTCCATGTAGAGCTCACGTAACTCCAGATGAATCGCTTCGCTTAATTGAACGGCCGCTTTTCGACGCTGTTGCGACAGACGCCCGCCTATCTCAAACAATTCGCCTTCGAGCTGTTCGACTTCGGCTTTTAAGCGCTCAATCCGTTCATCTCGATTCGTCATCGTATCAAGTTCAACTCGAATTTTTTCCCCATACGCAATGACTTCCTCGATCGTCGCCCCGTATTTTCGTTTCAGTTGTTGAAAGACGGATAAACGTTGTTCGATCTCATCGAGTCGATTGGAATCAAACTCAAGTGTTTCAAGTTGATCTCGAATCGCATACCCGACTTCTTCGAGTCCATAAAAAGCGCTTGCGATCGCGTCACTCTGCTGCGAAAACTGTTCGTCGATGCTTGATGCTTGTTGTAGTTCACGCATCGCATCTCCGACAGAGTCGATGCCGCGCATCTCATCATGCAAAGCATCGTACGCTGTCTTCAGTGACGCATATAGCTTCTCGAAATTCGCGAGACGATTTCGTTCGACGAGCAACTCGTCTTCCTCATGTGCTCGAAGTTTTGCGCCTTCGATCTCCTCCGTCTGAAACGATAGTAAATCAATCCGTTGAGCGAGTTCTTGCTCACTTTGCGCGAGCGATTGCAGCGCCGTCCGTTTTTCTTCATACGCTTGATAACCGGACTGGTAGGCTTGAAGGAGCGGTGCAATCGTCTCTTGCGCGAAGTCATCGAGAATCGCTTGATGATACGTACTGTCCATTAAATGCTGATGTTCATGTTGCCCGTGCATGTCGACGAGGACACGTCCGAACTCCCGTAAGATCGTCAGTGTGACCAGCTTATTGTTGACGCGACAGACACTTTTCCCGGTCGCGAACAGATCACGTCGTAAGATGATCAATCCATCTTCGATATCGATACCATACTCTTCTGCGAGATCATAGACGAGATGGTCGTCTTCAATCAGAAACAACCCTTCTAGCTCCGCCCGATCTTCCCCGTATCGAACGAATTCCGCGGATCCACGTCCACCAATCAATAATCCGATCGCGTCGAGAACGATCGATTTACCGGCACCTGTTTCCCCAGTCAAGACGGTCATTCCTTTTTTAAAGTCGATCTGTAGCTCGTCAATGATCGCAAATTGTTTGATCGATAATTCAGCTAGCATCCTGTCAACTCCTTACAGCATTTCTAAAATTCGTTCCGTCACTTCTTTCGCTTGTTCCTCACTTCGTGCGATCAATAGGATCGTATCGTCCCCACACACCGTGCCAAGCAGTTCGTTCCAGCTCAAATGGTCCAGTAAGACAGCGACTGCATTCGCATTTCCCGGCAGGACATGCATGACAATCAGATTTTGAGCAGAATCAATCGAGATGAAGCTGTCCCCGAGCAGACGCCGCAATTTCCCGAGTGGGTTGAAGCGTTGGTCGGCGGGTAAGCTGTATTTGTAACGTCCATCATTCAACGGGACCTTAACGAGATGAAGTTCCTTAATATCTCGTGATACCGTTGCCTGTGTCACCTTATATCCTGCATTCCGTAATTCCTCTACCAATTCATCTTGGGTTTCTACTTCCGACTGGGTGATGATCTCCCGAATCTTAATCAACCGTTGCCCCTTTGTCATCCCTGCACCTCACAGTATTCTTCGATGTTACTATTGTAATCCAATAAATCATTAAAAGTCCACGTTTGCCATTTTATTATATGGTTTTCGTCGCTTTGAACAACAAGGAGGACGGACCCATGAACCGGGTCCGTCCTCGTTTATCTGTTCGTTTAAAGACTAGCATGTGCTTGCTTGACTGTCTCCGTCGCATGGACGGATGAATCAAGTCCTGGTTGACCAAGGCGCGCATGCAATAAGAACTCGATGTTCCCCTCTCCACCAGTAATTGGTGAGTAGTCGAGCTGTTTCACATAGAATCCTTGTTGAATGAAGAATTCGACCATCTCATCGAGGACACGGACATGAATCCGTTCATCCCGCACGATGCCTTTTTTACCGATATCATCACGTCCCGCTTCGAATTGCGGCTTGACGAGCGCCATGACATCTCCTCCTTCGACGAGGATCGTCTTCAGCGGCGGAAGCATCAACCGTAACGAGATGAATGAGACATCGATCGTCGCAAACTGCGGCGCAACAGGGAACATGTCTGGTGTCGCATGCCGGAAGTTCGTTTTCTCCATCACCGTCACACGGTCATCCGAGCGAAGCTTCCAGTCCAGCTGATTGGAACCGACATCGAGCGCATACATATGTGCTGCTCCATTTTGTAAGGAGCAGTCGGTAAAACCACCCGTTGACGATCCAATATCGAGACCTGTTTTACCCGTGACATCGAAATCGAATACTTGAAGTGCCTTTTCCATCTTGAAGCCTCCACGACCGACGTAGGGCATCAATTGACCTTTGACGTGCAGATCGATGTCCGATTTGACCTTCTCACCGGCCTTCTCTAATCGTTCCGTACCACTAAAGACCAGTCCAGCCATGATCGATCGCTTCGCTTTTTCACGCGTTTCAAACAAACCGCGCTCGACGAGAAGAACGTCGAGGCGGATTTTCTTTACATTTTCCATGAATCGTCACACACTCTGTTTCTTTCCTTGATTGACGAAAGCGCGTACTTCCTCTGCGATTTGTCCAGGTAATAATCCGATTTCTTCCAGTAATTCGTTCACACCGCCATGCTCGATATACCAATCCGGAATACCAAAGCGTTTGACGCGTGGGAATGCTTCCTGCTCATTCGCATGCTCAAGGACAGCTGATCCGAATCCACCTTTTAAGACGGCTTCTTCGAGCGTCACGAGTGGAATGCCTTCTGCGTAAAGGGCGTTCAGCATCTTCTCATCAAGCGGTTTGATCGTCCGAGCATTGATGACACGAACCGACAGTTCGTCTGCTAGGAGATCCGCGATTTTGAGCGCATCTTGTACTTGTGGTCCGAATGCAAGGATGGCGACGTCCGTTCCTTCACGTTCGACTTCCCATGTATCAAGCGAAATTTCTTGCAGTGTCTCGTCCATTGGTACACCGATACCTTCTCCACGTGGGAAACGAACGGCGATTGGTCCTTCATATTTGACGGCCGAATAGAGCAAGTGTTGCAGTTCGTTCTCATCCTTCGCCATGACGATCCGGATGTTCGGTACGTGACGCATGAAGGCAATATCGAAGACGCCTTGGTGTGTTTCACCATCTGCGCCAACGAGACCTGATCGGTCAATCGTAAACGTCACATCTAGATTTTGACGCGCCACGTCGTGAACGAGCTGATCGTATGCACGTTGGAAGAAGGTCGAGTAGATCGATACGACAGGTTTCATGCCTTGCGTCGCTTGACCAGCTGCGAACGTCACAGCATGTTGTTCTGCAATCCCGACGTCAAACATCCGCTCTGGGAATTCTTTTTCAAAACAATCGAGTTTTGAACCGACGCTCATCGCTGGCGTGATCAACGTCAACTTTTCATCATCACGTGCCATCTTCGTCAAAGTATCCGCTACCGTAAAGGAATAACTAGGTGCTTTTGATTTCCCTTTGATGACTTCGCCAGACTCCATCTTGTATGGTCCAAGACCATGCCATGTGCCGACGCCATCGAACTCTGCCGGACGATAGCCTTTCCCTTTTTTCGTGATGACATGAAGCAGGACAGGTCCTTCTTCTTTTTTCACATAGTTGAGTTGTTCAATCAAATCATTGAGGTCGTGTCCATCGACCGGACCGTAATAGTTGAAGCCGAGCTCTTCAAAGAACATGCCAGGAACAAGTGCGCCTTTAACGGCTTCCTTCAACTTCTCGCTTCCTTTTTCAAGGCGTCCGCCAATGACCGGAATCTTTTTGATCAACGTTTCAAGCTCGTCTTGCGCAAAGCGTACTTTACGCGATGAACGAATCCGTCCAAGCATTTGATGCATCGCCCCAACGTTTGGTGCAATCGACATCTCGTTATCGTTCAAGATGACGATGACGTTTTGTTGCTCTGCTCCGATGTGATTCAATGCTTCGAGGGCCATCCCACCTGTCAATGCCCCGTCACCGATGATCGCGACCGCACGGTCATCCTTACCGCTCAATTCGTTTGAAACAGCGATCCCCATTGCTGCTGACAAGGACGTCGAACTGTGCCCTGTCTCCCAGACGTCATGCACACTTTCATTGCGTTTCGGGAATCCACAGAGTCCTTTGTGCTGACGGAGCGTATCAAACTGGCTCGCGCGTCCTGTCAAAATCTTATGCACGTAGGCTTGGTGTCCGACGTCCCAGACGAACTTGTCATTCGGACTGTCGAATTCACGATGCAACGCAAGCGTCAACTCGACGACACCGAGGTTCGGTGCCAAGTGTCCACCTGTCGTCGCTAATTCTTCAATCAAAAAGCGTCGAATATCGCCTGCGAGTACTTCGAGTTCGGAGACCGACATACGCTTTAAAAATGACGGATCCTGTATTTCTGTCAATTTCATACCTTACCGCCTCTTTTCCTTACAATCTTATAGGGTTTGTACCCTACATTGTACTAGAACAATCTATCGAGCGCCATTGTCAGCATAGAAAAAGACGACGCAGATGCGTCGTCCTGCTTAATGGTCGCGCTTGACCACGAAGTCGAGCAGTTCCTTAAGTGTCGTCGCTTCGACTGATAATGCATCAATCGCTTGTTCCGCTGCTTCCACCTGAGCTGTCAGTGCGCGTTTCGCTCCTTCAAGACCCAGTAATTTTGGATACGTTGCTTTTTCGTTTCCTTCGTCGCTACCAACCGGTTTGCCGATTTTTTCAGCATCTCCCGTCACGTCCAAGATGTCATCTTGAATTTGGAATGCGATTCCGAGATGGCGACCGTATTGCTTCAAGTGTTCAAGATCCATCGAGCTGACCGAGGCAAGCAAACCACCTGCTTCGACTGCAAAGACGAGGAGTGCTCCTGTTTTCCGACGGTGAATCGACTCAAGCTCTGCTACGTCATTGATGCCGCCACGCTCACCAAGCATATCGTCGAGCTGACCACCGACCATACCCGTAGCACCCGCTGCTGTTGCCAAGCGTTCGACAAGAGCAAGCTTTACTTCCGACGAAGCTGGTGTCTCAAGAAGACAGCTGAAGGCGTTCGTGAGCAAGGCATCTCCTGCTAAAATCGCTGTCGCTTCATCAAAAGCGATATGATTCGTCGGACGCCCTCGACGAAGATCATCATCATCCATTGCGGGAAGGTCATCGTGAATCAGTGAGTATGTATGAATCATCTCAAGTGCCGCAGCAGTCGCGTCACCTTTTGAACGATCGATGGAAAAAGCATCGAGTACTGCATAAATCAAGGCTGGGCGAATTCGCTTCCCACCCGCATCGAGTGAATACCGCATCGAATCGCGTAAACGATCCGGTGCGTCGAGTCGCTCCATGAACTCTTCCATTTTGTTTTCGACTTGTGTCTTCCACTCATTCAAAGCAATCATTGCGCTCCTCCTTTTTCCCGAAGCGTACCATCTTGCTCCAGGATTTGATCGAGTTTTTTCTCAGCAACAGATAACTTCCCTTGGCAAAGAGCCGTCAGTTTGACGCCTTCTTCATATAGAGCCATCGCTTGTTCAAGAGGAGCTTCGCCCTCTTCGAGTAGCGTGACGATTTCTTCTAATCTTTCCAGTGCTTCTTCAAAAGATTGTTCCGTCTCCATTCTTACTCCCCATCCTCTCGTTTAGCACGAATCGTTCCATCATGGAATCGGATATCGAACGAAGACGCTGTCAATGCCTTCGCGGAACGGACGATTTGTCCATCCTGTTCGACATACGTATAGCCGCGCATCAGAACATGCGTCGGACTGACGGAGTCGAGTCGCGCGAGCACATGACGCACCTGTTGTTGCTTCGATTGCAAAAGTCGACGAACGATTTCGAGTCGACGTCGTGATTGTTCAATCATCGCCCGTTGTTGCACGAAGCGATCCCGCATCGGCACACGCAGTAAGCGTGTGTCAAGACGCTCCACCTGTTGCTGGTGTTGCGCTACTACTTGCTTGATCTCCTTTTGGAGTGACATCTCTGCTCGGTCTAGTTGCTCCTGCTTCAGTCCGAGTAGGACGCGTGGTGATTTCAGACCATAGCTCGCAGCAAGCCGTGTCACTTGCTCCTGCTTACTTTTGAGGAGTTGTGCATACGTTCGTTCTAAACGTCGCTTCACATCCTGTACCCGTCGAGTGAGTGCCTCTGCTTCCGGAGTGACAAGTTCTGCCGCTGCCGTTGGTGTAGCCGCACGAACGTCGGCGACGAAATCACTGATCGTAAAATCCGTTTCGTGACCGACAGCAGAGACGATCGGAATGCGTGATTCAAACACGGCAGTCACGACAGACATTTCATTGAATGCCCACAGCTCCTCAATCGAACCACCACCACGACCAATGATCAACACATCACAGGCAGCATGCTCATTCATCAGCTGAATGGCACGACTGATTTGTGGTGCCGCGTCCGCTCCCTGTACAAGGACCGGGGCAAAGACGATGGCTGCTTGCGGGTAACGGCGCCGGAGTGTCGTTGCGATATCATGAAGCGCTGCTCCTTTTGGCGACGTGATGATTCCGATGCGCTCGGGAAACGCTGGCAACGATTGTTTGATCGCTGGATCAAACCAACCACGCTCTTCAAGATCCACCTTCAAGCGTGAGAACGCCTCATATAGCGCTCCTACGCCGTCTTCCGTCATCCGTTCGACATAGAGTTGCATCTCTCCAGAAGAGACGTATACGGATAAGCGCGCGGTGACGACGACACGCATCCCATCGCGAACGTCTGCTTTGACTCGACTCGCATCCCGGGCAAACATGACGGCTTTCATCCGTGACTGCTCGTCCTTCAACGTAAAATAAAGGTGACCGGAAGAGTGTCGTTTAAAGTTCGACACTTCTCCCACCACCTGGACTTGTTGCAGAAGGGCGTCGCCTTCTAGTTCACGTTTGACATAGTGGACTAAATCGGAAACGTGAAGAGGTTCGCTCATTTCGCGGCCTCGATCGTGTTATGCAGTAGCATCGTGATCGTCATCGGACCAACGCCACCTGGAACAGGTGTGATCATCGATGCAACGTCTTGTACCGTATCAAACTCGACATCACCGACGAGTTTGCCATCGACACGGTTGACACCAACGTCAATGACGACAGCATCCGGTTTCACCATATCCGCCGTAATCAGCTTCGGTACGCCGACTGCGACGATCAAAATATCCGCTTGACGCGTCATCGCACCGAGATCTTTTGTCTTGGAATGACAATAGGACACGGTAGCCGATTCATTCAAGAACAACATGCCGACGGGTTTACCGACGATTTGGCTACGACCGACGACAACGACGTGTTGACCGGCAATCGGTACGTTCATCTCTTTGACGAGATGAAGAATGCCGTTTGGTGTACACGGTAAAAATGTCGGTTCACCAATCATCATTTTCCCGACAGAGACAGGATGAAAACCATCGACGTCCTTTTCAGGAGAAATCGCAAAAATGACCTTACTCTCATCAATGTGGTCAGGCAACGGCAATTGGACGAGAATCCCATGGACACTCGCATCAACGTTCAGACGGTCAATCAAGTGAAGAAGCTCTGATTCCGTTGTTTCTGCCGGAAGTCGGATCAACTCCGAATCCATGCCGATTTCCTTCGCCGCCTTTTCTTTACCACGTACATAGGACTGACTAGCAGGATCTTCGCCAATCAGG
Organism: Exiguobacterium acetylicum; assembly: GCF_019890935.1. Taxonomy (NCBI): domain Bacteria; kingdom Bacillati; phylum Bacillota; class Bacilli; order Caryophanales; genus Exiguobacterium; species Exiguobacterium acetylicum. Next base: position 956,586 of record NZ_CP082333.1, on the reverse strand, counting down.
ATGACAGTCAATTGCGGTTGAATCCGCTGTTCTTTCAGACGTGCGACTTCTTCTTTCAGCTTCATACGATATGAATGGGCTACCTGTTTTCCATCGATTACTACTGCCATGATTTGTCCACTCCCCCAAAAAGTTCGATTCACTCTTCTGTCTGTTTGTCTCTATTCGGTTTTACACGTTTATGAATTTTCTTTGACGACGCCTTGTGCGACCTTACCGAGAACACCGTTCACGATTTTTGTCGCTTCTTCGTCAGCAAACGCCTTCGTCAATTCAATCGCTTCGTTGATCGTCACTCGAACTGGAATGTTCGTTTCGAATAATAATTCGTAGACGGCTAAGCGAAGAATCGTCCGCTCGATGTTTCCGAGTCGTTCGAATGACCAGTTGACCAGTGCTTCTCGGATGTGTTGGTCAATCGTTGCTTTGTTCGTTTCGACACCGTTCACCAATTGCTCGACGAATGTGTCATATTCCTTACCTTCTACCGCGAATTCAATGGCCTCTTGTGCAGTCAGATCCGAAAGCTCCATTTGGAACAAAGATTGGACTGCGAGTTCGCGTGCCATGTGTCGTTTCATCATGATTTTGCGTGCTCCTTTTTTTGTCGTTCTCAATCAGTTAGTTTAGCACATTCCTCTTTTAAAAAACATAGAGAACGCCAAAAAAAGACGGGAGTTCGTCGCACAAACTCCCGTCCTGATTCAGTTAACGATCGTACCTTTTAGCTCACGCTCTGCGAATTTCGTCGTGAACGTCCCACGCCGGAATACCGGGTGACTGAGAACACGTTCGTGGAACGGGATCGTCGTCTTGACACCTTCGATCCAAAATTCAGCTAGTGCACGTTCCATCTTCGCACATGCTTCTTCCCGAGTTTCCGCATGGACGATCAATTTCGCAACCATCGAGTCATAGTATGGTGGAATCATATATCCTGGATAGACTGCGCTATCGATACGCACACCCATTCCGCCTGGTGTCACGTATTGTGTGACGCGTCCAGCAGACGGACGGAAATCATGATCTGGATCCTCGGCATTGATTCGGCACTCGATCGAATGCCCGTGGAACTTGATATCCTTTTGTTTGACGGCAAGCGGATGATCGAGCGCGACTTGTAATTGTGCTTGAACGAGGTCGAATCCAGTGATCATCTCCGTTACCGGGTGTTCGACTTGAATGCGCGTGTTCATCTCCATGAAGAAGAATTCTTCCGTCTCTTCGACGAAGATGAATTCGATCGTTCCAGCTCCCGTGTACTGAATCGCTTTAGCGGCTTTTACGGCAGCCTCGCCCATCTTCAATCGTGTCGCTTCACTGACCGCAGGTGATGGCGCTTCCTCGATCAGTTTCTGCATCCGACGCTGGACGGTACAATCCCGTTCACCAAGGTGAATGACATTCCCGTGACGGTCAGCGAGGACCTGTACCTCGACATGGCGGAATTCTTCGATGAAGCGCTCTAAATAGACATCCCCGTTTCCGAAAGCTTGTTTTGCTTCACGGCGTGTCTCACTTAGCCCGTTGATCAGCTCTTCTTCCGAACGAGCGACCCGAATCCCTTTACCTCCACCACCTGCTGTTGCTTTGATGATGACCGGATAACCAATTTCTTGCGCCAGTGCGACCGCTTCTTCGTCCGTGACCGTTCCATCTGAACCCGGTACAACGGGCACGCCACACTCGATCATCGTCTTCTTCGCAACGTCCTTGATCCCCATCTGACGGATCGCATCCGACGTCGGACCAACGAACTTGATCCCACACGCTTCACACATCTCAGCAAAATCGACGTTCTCGGCTAAGAAACCATAACCCGGATGGATCATCGTCACTTGACGGTTCGTTGCGATCGCAAGGATATTCGTAACGTTTAAGTAGGATGAAGCAGAACTCGCCTCACCGATGCAGTATGCCTCATCGGCTAAACGAACGTGTAAGGCTTCCTTATCCGCCGTCGAGTAGACAGCAACGGTCTGTATTCCAAGCTCCTTTGCCGCTCGAATGATACGGACGGCGATTTCTCCACGGTTGGCAATCAATAATTTTTCCATGCTGTTCACCCCCGTTTACGGACGGATCCGGAAGAGTGGTTGACCGAATTCAACGAGATCTCCATCGGCGACAAGAATCTCGACGACCGTTCCAGATACTTCCGAGTTTAAGTTATTGAAGAGTTTCATTGCTTCAAGGACACAAACGATCTGACCTACTTCAATCTGATCACCGACTTTGACGTATGCCGGTTTATCTGGATTCGGACGCGAATAAAACGTTCCGACCATCAAGGCATTGATCGTGACTGTATCATCCGTAGTCGCCTCTTCCGCGACTGGTGCTGCCGCTTGCTTCACAGGAGCAGGTGCCGCCACTGGAGTAGCAGGTGCTTGATGCGAGACCGTCACTGTTTCTCCTTGTTTCTTCAACTTTAATTTATACGTATCCGTCTCGAGTGAGAGTTCATTTACACTCGACTGATCGAGCATTTCGAGTACTTGTTTCAACTGATCGATTTTCATCTGTCATTCTTCCCCCATCTATGCTGTATTCACAATTATTATACCAGGTGCTAATGCCTACTCAAATACTTATATTAACTGGTCATACCATTGGATGCAAGTCAAGCTGGATGAAAAAAGACGTCTCTCGACCTGATAAAAGGTGAGAGACGTCTTGTCGTTTCAATATTATCCGTTGTAACGACCTGTGAAATCACCTGTACGTGTATCAACCGTTACTTTTTCGCCTGCTTCGATGAAGAGTGGGACTTGAATGATATGACCTGTCTCCACTGTTGCATTTTTCTTGACGTTCGAAGCTGTATCACCCTTAACACCAGGCTCTGCTTCAACGATCGTCATGACGACTGTGTTCGGTAATTCAAGACCGAGGATTTCGCCGTTGTAAACCGCGATTTGAACTTCCATGTTTTCAAGCAAGTATGGAAGAGCTGCTTCGACTTGTGCTGTGGTCAATTCCAATTGCTCATACGATTCTGTGTCCATGAAGACGTAAGTTTCGCCCATTGGGTAAAGGTATTGCATCTTGTTACGCTCGATGTGTGCACGTTCGACACGCTCACCACCACGGAATGTCATCTCTTGGATGTTTCCGTTACGGATGTTACGCATTTTCGTCCGAACGAACGCTGCCCCTTTACCTGGTTTAACATGTTGGAATTCAAGTACTTGCCAAATCATACCGTCTGAAGTCTTAATCGTTAATCCTGTTTTTAAATCGTTTACTGATACCATGAATGGTTCCTCCTAAAATGTTCCGTCACTCTGAATTAGAGAGTGATCAGTTCTTTTGGTGAAGACGAAAGAATTTCTCGACCTGTTTCCGTGATCAAGACGTCATCTTCAATCCGGCATCCGCCAACTTGCGGCACGTAGATACCTGGTTCGACCGTAACGATCATGCCCGGTTCAAGTTTTGTCTCAGAGCGGAACGACAAGCCAGGTCCTTCATGTACTTCTAGACCAATGCCGTGTCCCGTCGAGTGACCGAAGTACTCACCGTAACCTGCTTCTTTGATGATATCACGCGTCAATGCGTCCGCTTCGATCCCAGTGATGCCTGGTTTTAAGCCGTCGACACCCGCTAGTTGCGCTTGCAAGACTGTATCGTAGATCTTCTGCAACTCGGCATTGATCGGACCGACTGCGACAGTCCGTGTGATATCTGAAACATAACCGTTCAAGAGCGCTCCGAAATCAAGCGTGACGAGTTCACCCGTCGCAATGACCTTCGAGCTGGCAACACCGTGCGGCAAAGCAGAACGATAGCCCGATGCCACGATCGTATCGAAAGAAGAAGACGTCGCTCCATGCTTACGCATGAAGAATTCTAGTTCATTTGATACTTCAAGTTCCGTTCGTCCTGGTTGAATGTACGTCAAGATGTGTTGGAAGGTCGCGTCTGCGAGCTCCACCGCTTCCTTAATCATCTTAATCTCTGACGAATCCTTAATCAAGCGTAGGTTTTCAATGATTCCTGTCGTCGGAACAAGCTCGATTGCCGAAGCTTGATCGTATGCTTCAAAAGCACCGAGTGTCATCGCATCCTTTTCGACACCAACCGCGCGAACACGCGCTCCTGCCATCAATTCGCCCATCGTCTCTGGAATCGACCGTTCGATTTGAACGATCTCCATTCCTTTGACTTGGTCTGCCGCTTGCTCCGTGTAACGGAAATCCGTCACGAAGTACGCTTGCTCTTCTGTTACGAGACATGCACCGCTTGAGCCCGTGAAGCCGGAAATGTATCGAATGTTCTCTGCCTTCGTGACGAGTAATCCTGGAAGGTCCCGTTCCTTTAAAGCTGCTTGTAACGCCTCGATCCGTTGTTTCATGATTGATTTCCCCCTTGTTCCGATTGTTGTAAAGCTTGGAGTGCTTCTGTTGCCAGACGATATCCCGTCATGCCAAGTCCAGCAATGACTCCTTGACAGACAGGTGCAATCATCGAATGATGACGGAAGGATTCACGTGCATGGACATTCGATAGATGGACCTCGATGACGGGTGCTTCGATCGCGGCAATCGCGTCACGTAACGCGATACTCGTATGCGTGTAGGCAGCCGCATTGAAGACGATACCGTCCGCCCCCCGTTCCTCGTGAAGAACATCAATCAGTCGTCCTTCATGGTTCGATTGTTCAAACCGAAACTGAATGTTCGGAAAATAAGTGCGAAGATCGTGTTCTAAGTCGGCTAATGTCGCCGTTCCATATGTATCCGGTTCGCGTGTTCCGAGTAAATTCAAGTTTGGTCCGTTTAATATCAAGACACGCAAAAAAACACCTCCTCGAATTCCTTTTCATTGTATCATAACCCGATTTCCGACTCCTAAAGATTACCTCGTTTTGACGAGTCGAACATAGTTTTTTTGTCGTAAATCAAGTACACTGACGATACACCTAATTTTAATGAAGACGGGATGCGTTCTATTATGAAAACGACTAATCCGCCGGTCGGTGGTCAAGCCATCGTCGAAGGCGTCATGTTCCAAAATGCGACCCATGCGGTCTCGGCGATTCGTCGAAATGATGATTCGATCGAGACGTTCGCCCAACAAAAGCCGGTTCGACCACGAATCGCTAAAGGCAAAAAAATCCCACTTCTACGTGGCTTGTTTGCTTTGATGGAGTCCTCAGCGAATGGCGCCAGTCATATGAACTTCGCAAGTGACCGATACGGTGTCAAACCTGGTGAAGAAGAGCCGGAAGAGACGACTGCCAGCCCTTTGACTAAATGGCTCGGCGTAGCTGTCGTCGGGATCCTATCATTCTTCTTCGGTAAATTACTCTTTACGTTACTACCGGCTTTCCTTGCGTCACTATTCGATGTGTTCCCTGCTTTATCGGGACATGTCATTCAAAATGTCATCGAAGCAACAATCAAATTAACGCTTTTGTTTAGTTACCTCTACGTGATTTCATTGACTCCGCTCGTTAAACGACTCTTTCAATATCACGGTGCAGAGCATAAGGTCATCAACTGCGTCGAATCAGGACGCCCACTCACGGTCGAAAACGTTCGCGTCAGCAGTCGTCTTCATTATCGATGTGGCTCGAGTTTCTTGATCTTCACCGTCATCGTCGGATTTTTCGTCTATCTGATCGTGCCAACGGATCCGCTTTGGTTGCGTCTCGTCTGCCGGATCGCCTTATTACCGGTCGTCATCGGTCTTTCATTTGAAGTGTTACAGCTGACGAATAAAGCACAGCACATCAAAGGACTTCGCGTCATCGCCTTGCCTGGTCTATGGTTACAGTACTTGACGACGAAAGAACCGGACGATGCACAGATCGAGGTTGCGATTTATGCGTTTGAAGCATTGGAAAAACAGGAACATAACCTACATGAGAATGCACTGGGTTAATCGATAACAGGGGTGATATTATGATCAGACAACGCATTGGTTCTACATTTGCACTCGTCGTGTTACTGTTCGCTTTTGTCGGCTTCGGATATAAACTCGTCAATAATCCAAGTAGTCTGTTTTCACAATTGCTGTTCTTCGGGATTACCGCCGGGATCATCTTCTTGCTCTTTAAGTTCCTGACTCGTAATCGAAGCGTCGGAACGGGAGCAAATGCTCAGTACCGAAAATCCGTCGCTCAATCAAAAAAAATGCATGGCTCTTCGAATTCTGTTCGCCGGACAGACTTTAAGAAAAGACCGGTCAAGTCTTCAAAAGCGCCGGCATCGAATAAAGTCAGACCGTTGCGCGATCGTTCAAAAGCGCCTCATCTGACAGTCATCGAAGGAAAAAAAGGCAAAAAGAAAAAACGTGCTTTCTAATTTCAGAAGTACATTAAAAAGGAGGTTCGTCATGCGACGAACCTCCTTTTTTCGTGCTCAATCCGTTTCGACCCAACCGATATACGGTAGATTGCGGTATTCCTCCGCACAATCGATTCCGTATCCAACAACGAAGTAATCCGGAATCTCGAAACCGACATAGTCTGCGTCGAGTTCTACTTCACGACGTGCTGGTTTATCAAGCAATGTACATACTTTGAGAACTCCAGGTTGATGCAATTTCATATGATCACATAAGAAATGGAGCGTCCGCCCTGTGTCGATGATATCTTCGATGACGACGACATATTTCCCTTGCACATCGAGATCGAGATCTTTCTTCAACTGAACACGCCCGGAAGAGACGGTCTTTGTGCCGTAAGAAGAGCACGCGACTGTATCAATTTGAACGCTTCCTTTGATTTCGCGCATCAAATCTGCAGCAAAGACCATCGATCCTTTTAACACGACGACGAGAACGATTTGACGCCCAGCCGCATCTTCTTCGATCTGTTGTGCTAATTCACGAACCTTTTCTTTCAGTTGTGACTCCGACACTAATTTTTCTTTAATCGTGATTTCCATGACAAGGTGCGAACACCCGCCACCCCCTTCGTCCATTTTCAGGCTCAGTATAGCATATCCTCCTTAAAATGCGCACTTTATCATAAAAATATAATGAATTGTTCGTGTTTAAGAACTTTTTATTAGTAAGGAAATATAAAAAAACAAGCCTCAATCCTCTGGATGGGCTTGTTGATAGCGATGCAGTTCCTCTTTCAAACCAGGACGTTCCGCAAAGAACTGAATCATTCCGTTAATCTTATCCAACGCTTCGATACTGATATGATGCTCGATTCCTTCGACATCTTTATAGATCAGTTCTTCATCTACACCAACGAGACGAAGAAAATCTTCAAGTAAAGCGTGTCGTTCCACGAGACGCTTTCCGATTTTGCGTCCTTTAGGCGTCAGCATGAGACCCCGATACTTTTCATAAACGAGGTACGTCTCCCGGTCGAGCTTTTGAACCATCTTCGTTACCGAGGACGGGTGAACTCCTAACGACTCCGCTATATCCGACACGCGGGCATATCCCTTATCTTCGATCAGTTTATAAATTTGTTCCAAATAATCTTCCATACTCGGAGTTGGCACGACATCACCTTCCCATTTCATTCATTAGCGTTTCCAGTTCCACTCATCACTACGGTATTTCTCGGCAAGACGCTCAATCTCCTGCCACTGCTCACTCGTGAACGTCAACGGAACGAACGACAAATCAAGCGCCTCTTCGAAGCCTTTCGTGAACGCTTCTCGTACCTCGTCAAATGCGACAGCGCGACCTGCTAGCTCATTCAAAGCGACAGCTTTTCCTGAGAAACGCGCTTTCATCCGCTCGCGCATCGACTCATCATCATACAAGAAACAATCAAATAATTCACCTTCATCGACAGAGAGTGGGACCGAACCGTGCTGTAAGACAACGCCTTGATGGCGGACTTGTGCACTTCCAGCGACTTTCCGTTTTCCGACAGCGAGTTCATAATACGATGCTGCATCAAAACAGACGGCTGATTTCGGCTTCCGTAATTCTTCTTTTTCCTCTTCCGTCAACGGAACGGAAAATTCGACCGGAATGCCGAGGTGATGGTATCCTTTGCGAATCCCTTCCGTCAACATCCGATAACTTTCGATGACCGTGCGTGGTAAACCTTCTGTATCTTCCGGGATGACGACACTGTATGTCAACTCGTCTGCATGCAAGACAGCGCGCCCTCCTGTCATCCGACGCACGATCGGAATCCCGAGCTCTGCAATCCGCTTTCGATCGATATCACGGGTTGCCCGTTGAAAATGACCAACACTTAATCCACGTGGTTCCCATGAGTAAAAACGAAGCGTCGGTGCGATCTCCCCCCGCCCGACGAACTGAATCAATGCTTCATCGATTGCCATGTTCATTGCCGGCTCCATCGCCGGCGTCGTCAACACTTGCCACTCTCTGTTCACTTGAGCACCCCCAAAACGTTTCCGTCTTAGTGTATCAAACCCATTCTCGGTCGCGCAATCACGAGTCGATTGCCGAAATCGATTTCGTTGACTATAATGAAACAGAGGTTAAACGAACGAAGGGGTTGGAAGTCGAATATGGAAACTGGAACTATCATTACGATCGTATTATGGGTCGCGCTGATCGCCTACATCGCTTGGCGTTTCATGCCGGTCAAAGGCATCACGAAATTGTCGCAAGAAGAATTCCGTGCGAACTACCGTAAAGCACAAATCGTCGATGTTCGCGAAACACAGGAATTCAAAGGTGGACACATCGTTGGTGCCCGTAACATCCCGGTCAGCCAAATGAAGATGCGCTCGAAGGAATTACGAAAAGACATGCCGATTTACTTGTATTGTCAAGGGAGCATGCGTTCTTCACAGGCTGCAAAAGTCTTGAAAAAAGCAGGCTATACGAATCTGTATCAGTTAAAAGGCGGATTCAAGCAGTGGTCAGGAAAAATCAAACGGAGCTAATGCTTCGTTCATCGCAAAAAGAGGATCTCTCCTTCGTCGGAGAGGTCCTCTTTTTTATGAAACAGCTTATGCGTGTACTTCTTGTTTTGGTTCGTAGCGTAAGACCGGTTTTCGAGCAGCAAGTGTCTCGTCCATCCGTTTGACGACCGTCGTGTGTGGTGCGTTCAAGACGACATCCGGTGTCTCTTCGACCTCTTTTGCAATCTGGAGCATCGCATCACAGAAGGCATCGAGCGTTTCTTTCGACTCTGTTTCCGTCGGTTCGATCATGATACACTCCTCGACGTTCAACGGGAAGTAGATCGTTGGTGGATGGTATCCAAAGTCAAGCAGACGTTTAGCGATGTCAAGCGTCCGGACACCTAGTGCTTTTTGACGTTTACCCGACAAGACGAATTCGTGCTTGCAATAGACGTCGTATGGCGCGTCATACGCACCTTTGAGACGAGCCAACATATAGTTCGCATTCAAGACCGCTTCTTTCGAGACGCGAGCGAGACCTGCTCCACCCATCGTCCGAATATAGCTATAGGCACGCACGTTGATGCCGAAGTTACCGTAGAATGGTTTGACACGACCGATTGCTTCCGGGCGATCGTAGTCGAGGACATAACGCTCTTCCTCTTTGCGGACAATCGGTTTCGGTAAATACGGAATCAAATCTTGTTTGACCCCTACTGGACCCGACCCTGGTCCGCCACCACCGTGCGGTCCTGTGAACGTCTTATGCAAGTTCAAGTGGACGACATCAAAGCCCATGTCTCCTGGACGAGCAATGCCCATGATCGCATTCGAGTTCGCACCATCGTAGTACAGTTTTCCGCCTGCCTCATGAACCGCTTTTGCGATTTCGACGATATCCGACTCGAATAAACCGAGCGTGTTTGGATTCGTCAACATGAGTGCCGCTGTATCGTCACCGACTTTTTTCTTTAAGTCTGCTAAATCAACGAGACCACGTTCATCCGATAAGACCGTCACGGTATCAAATCCAGCGACTGATGCCGATGCCGGGTTCGTTCCGTGTGCCGAGTCCGGTACGAGGACTTTCGTCCGTTTAAAGTCACCGCGTGCATGATGGTAGGCCTTAATCAGCATCAAGCCTGTCCATTCACCGTGTGCTCCCGCTGCCGGCTGGAGCGTCACTTCATCCATTCCAGTGATGACTGCGAGTTTTTCTTGCAGATCAAACATTAAACCGAGTGCCCCTTGGACACTTTCGACTGGTTGAAGCGGGTGAATGTGTGCAAACCCAGGGAGGCGTGCCATATCTTCATTGATTTTCGGGTTGTATTTCATCGTACATGACCCGAGTGGATAGAATCCAGAATCCACACCATGGTTACGATTCGAGAGTGCCGTGTAGTGACGGACGAGATCCAGTTCAGATACTTCCGGTAGCGCCACGTCTTCCTTCCGTAACATCGAGGTCGGTAACAATTCTTCTACTGCCACCTCATCGACAGTCGGTAACGGTAAGCTATAGGCGATACGACCCGGTTTAGAAATTTCAAAGATCAATGTTTGCTCATTCATGTGTGAGTCCCCCTAACGCTGTCACGAATTGATCCAACTCTTCATTCGTCCGTAATTCCGTTGCACAAACAAGCATTTCATTTTGACGCGCCGCGTCATACGATCCTAACGGCAAACCGCCGATGATCCCGTGATCGAGCAATTGTTGACTCGCACGTGTCGCGTCGATTGGTAGCGTAACGACGAATTCATTGAAGCTCGGTCCATCGTCAACGATCGTAAAACCAGCCTGTTTCAGCTTTTGTTTTAAGGCATGTGCCGTTTGCAAGTTGCGTGTCGCGAGTTCCCGGATCCCCCGTTTTCCGAGTGCACTCATCGCGATCGAAGCAGCGAGTGCATTCAACGCTTGGTTCGAACAGATGTTAGATGTCGCCTTGTCGCGGCGAATGTGTTGTTCACGTGCTTGTAACGTCAGAACGAAACCGCGTTTTCCATTCTCATCGACGGTCTGTCCAACGAGACGCCCCGGAATCTTACGCATCAACGCTTTTGTCGTCGTGAAATAACCACATGTCGGTCCACCAAAGCTTTGTGGAATTCCGAACGGTTGGCAATCTCCGATCGTAATGTCAGCGCCAAGTTTACCTGGCGCTTCTAAGATACCGAGTGCCAGTGGATTCGCAGAGACGATGAAGAGCGCACCACGTGCATGTGTCGCATCGGCCAATGCTTGTAGTTCTTCGACACGACCGTAGAAGTTCGGATACTGCACGATGACACAGGCGACGTCTTCGATGGCATCGAGTTGATCGATCCGTGTGACACCTTGCTCAAGCGATAATGTCTCGACGTTTAGTCCCGGACCGTTCGCATACGTCCGAACGACATCGTGTGCTTCCGGGTGAACACCGTCCGAAAGAACGATCGTCTTTTTCTTCGTATGGGCACACGCAAGCATGGCCGCTTCCGCTAACGCCGTGATCCCGTCATACATCGACGAGTTTGCGACATCCATCCCTGTCAATTCACAAATCATCGATTGAAATTCAAAAATCGCTTGTAGCTCACCTTGCGAAATCTCTGGCTGATATGGTGTATAGGCAGTGTAAAACTCTGAGCGCAGTAACATATGGTTGACGACAGCAGGTGCATAGTGATCATAGATACCGGCGCCAAGGAACGATGGATATTGTTTCGTATTCATGTTTTGGTCGGCAAGCTTCGATAGCGTCCGAATCAAGTCCGTTTCCGGAAGTGGTACACCGACTTCTTCCAACGTACCGTTATCACGGACGGATGCCGGGATATCAGCAAGTAAATCTTCGATCGATGCTGCACCGATCGTCTGTAACATCGCCTGCTCATCTTCTGCTGTCATTGGTAAATAACGAAAATCCATAGAAATATCCCCCTTATTTCGTGCGACGATAAAACGGTGTCGCTGTTCGTTTCGCTGCTAAACGTTTTCCGCGTACTTCCACTTCAAATTGCTCTTGTTCCGCTACTTCTGCAGGAACGAGTGCCCAAGCAATCGCTTTTCCGACTGTCGGTGGCAACGTACCTGTCGTCACCACACCAACGACTTCCCCGTCATGCCAAACCGGTGCATCTTGACGCGCAATCCCTTTATCGAGTAATTCAAGACCGATCAAGCGACGCGGTGCTCCTTGTTCTTTCTGTTGCAACAAGACTTCTGAACCGACGAACGGTTTGACTTGTGGTTTGACCGCAAAGCCCATTCCCGCTTCGATGGGTGAAATCGTTGCTGATAATTCATGTCCATAAAGTGGAAGACATGCCTCAAAACGTAATGTGTCACGTGCCCCGAGCCCGCATGGTACGACACCTTGCTCAAGCAGTGCTTGCCAGACAGCAGGTGCGTCACCAGCTGCCATGTAGAGTTCGAATCCATCTTCCCCTGTGTACCCACTGCGTGAGACGATCATTTCCACTCCTGCAACCGTCCCCCGTTGGAACTTGAAAAATCCGATCTCTGATAAAGCAAGTGGTGTCATGCCGGAAAGGATGGCTTCCGCACGTGGTCCTTGGACCGCAATTTGACCATATTGTTCCGATTGATTCTCAAGCGTGACGTCCCCTGTTAGATAGTGACGTAAATGTTGTTCGTCTTTTTCAATGTTCGAAGCATTGACGACGAGAAGATAGTCCGTTTCTGCCAAACGATAGACGAGTAAATCATCCACTGTCCCACCGTCTTCTTGGCATAAGACGTTATATTGCGCTTGCCCCACCGCAATCTTCGAAATATCGTTCGATAATGTAGCTTGTAAAAACGTCAGAGCATCCGGTCCGCTGACGAACAGTTCTCCCATGTGCGAGACATCGAACATGCCGACGTTCTCCCTTACTGCAACGTGTTCTTCTTTAATCGAGGAAAACAAAACTGGCATTTCAAATCCCGCAAAATCCACCATCTTACCGGTTTGCGAAACCGTTTCGAATAACGGTGTTCTTTTCAATGTCGTTTGACTCATACAAATCCCCCTATTTACGAACGTTTTCACTCTCTCTTCTCTTTAATGTTCCATTTTCAAATCCATCTTACCAATTAAGATCATAATTATCTAGTATTATTCGGAAAAAGGAACATACGAAAAGAGAGAAAGGACCCTGTCCCTTCTCTCCTATTGTTTCATATTCTTCCCATGAAAGCCATTTCAAAATTGTTTGATTCCGGCAGTTCGTTTGATTTCCTCCTGGAGTCGACAACCTTCCGTCACCAATTGGCTCGCTCCTTGCTTCACACGATTTCCTTCTTCAGTGATTCGATTAATATTCCCTTTGATTTGATCGATTCGCTGCGTCGTATGATCAATGTTCGTCTGCAAGGTTTGCTGACGAATCGTAAAGCGCTCCATCAGTTGTTTTAACTGCCGAATATCCTGAGACAGCTTCTTTTTGTAAAGACTGAATCCGAACAACACGAGTCCTATGATAGCCAGTAAAATAATACCTAACGTAATCCAAATCATGACTTCTCCTCCAATACAGTTTCAATCGCACGCGTTAATTCTTCGATTGATGCCGTTCCTTCGAGTCGGACAGTAGCTACTCCAGCATATAAGGAATAGCGACGTTCAAACAATCGTCTCACCTGTTCCCGTTCTGTCACGAGTGGACGATTCGGATCAGAGGCGATCCGTTCCCAAATCAAATCAAAGGGTGTATCGATCCAGACGACTGTTCCGGACTCCTGCATGTACAGTCGGTTTTCTTCTCGTTCGACGATACCGCCACCCGTGACGATTACTTCCGCATTGCTACTCTTCAACAATTCGCTTTCATGTGTACGAAACCCTGCTTCGCCATGCTCAGCGAAAAAAGCAGTAATCGTTTGTCCATGTTCCTGTTCGAACCGTTCATCCAGTTCGTCGACCTCGTATTGGGTACCCAATCGATGTCCGACGGCTGTTTTACCAGTTCCCATAAACCCAATCAAATAAACCTTACTCATGTGTGACGACCGCCTCGATTCTTTGACCATTCTCTAATCTCGCTTCCATTTTAAAGCCTTTATCGGTCGCTGTACAGCTGACTTGTCCGATTGGGTAGCGGAGGGTCTCGTCCTTCGTACAATCTGTTTTCGCCGCTCGGATTAGAGACTCGAGTTGGAGCGCTTCTCGCTCTAACTGATGATGCCGCATCTCTTCGTCAATCTGCTGGCAAGAAATCAAGAGCACGACTCCCATTCCTAGAAGTAACAGTAACGTTTGAATCAAGATGAATCCTTCCTGACGCATCGGAAGGAACGTCTGCTGTCGTTCAACTGAATCGAGATGATCTCGGCATGATCTGTCACCGTGTATTGTTTGACATCGCGAGCGTATGTCAGTTCACCTCCCTGTTCTTTTTTGAGACGTAGTTGATCTTGCACACGGACGAGACGCCACTTTTCAGCCGTCTCTCCCGGGTTGACGTCCATTCCACGAATCTCGTCTCCGACGCGCTCGCACATCGTACTTCGCCACATCAGTCGTTCCACGGTATGAAAGAACAATTCTTCATTCATTCGGTTGACTTCCGGCGGACGAACGAGTGGGGTCAATGTCAAGATTGCTAGCAGAAGAAGTGGACTCAGCCATAGGACGAATGACAGTTCGAGAAGGGTCATTCCGGATTCCGCTCGCAAGACACATCGTTTCATTACACCACGCTCCTTGTTTCAGGACATAGGACGCTGTTCGGTTTTCAACTTGATCCGTCGCCATCTGCTCAAGCTGTTCCGTCTCTTGTTCCCATTTCATTTGTTTCGTCCGTAAATCGAGATAAGGATCAATCGCTAACATCATGAAGATACCGATTGCAACGATCGAGAGCATCACTTCAAGCAAAGAGAAGCCCGCTTGGCGTTCGTTCTGCATACTTCTCACCTCACTTTACGGATTGCCATTTGATAGTTCCCAAGTAAGAATTTGATTTCATATTCGGCTGTTGCCGAACGGCAAGACCAGGTCGCTGCATAGATCGAGTGATAGCTTTTAAAATAGATGATGCGATTCGAGGGCGGAACGGTACACGTATGACCATTTTGGAATGTCCGTTGCCATAACAACCGGTCATCCGCAAGGACAAGGTATCCTGTACCGTCTCCTCGAAATCGAAACTGCATCAATGCTTGATCTTGCTTTGAGTACTGCATGAGTCGAAGTGTCTGAATATCTTGTTCCATCAGACGAACCTCTTGTTCAAGCGGAATCCAGTCCGGTCGTTTTTCAAACAGTGCCGGTAATAAAAAAACAAGTAAACAAGCAATGATCGTCAGCACCGCCGTCATCTCAAATAAGGTAAACCCTCGTTCACTTCGTAAGTTCGCCAGTCTTCGAATCATACGTATACGTCTCCTGATCACAGACGAGAGCATTCGGTTTATCGGCTGTTCCGCGATTGATCGTCTGAAGTGATTCTGGGTACTTTTTCTCTTTCGCGTAATACAAATTAACCTCTGACCGAATGACTCGAATGTTCGCCTCACAACTCACACCTTTCGCCTGGTCCTTTCCACTTGTCATCGTTGGAATCAAAACGAGCAGTAATAACGAAATGATCAATAAGACGGCTGCCATCTCAAGTAAGGTGAATCCATCCTGTCGCTTTAAGAATTGTTTCATCGTATCGTCTCCTCTGTTTAGAATGGAAGCTGCTGTATCGCTAGCTGAATTGGATAATACAAGATGAGAAATAACGTTCCCGTCATGATCGTCAATCCGCCGTACAAAATCGGCTCGATCCATAACAACTTTTTCTCTAGTTCCTCTTCCATCGACTCATGTAAGAGTGTCGCTTGTTCAAGCAACAACGGCCCAAGATCACCACTTTCCCGCGCCAAATGGACGATTCCAATCGTCTCGGCTTCGATGATCTCATCTTCGCCAAGCGCTTCTGCAAGTGGTTCCCCTGCCTGTTGTTTAGCATGTAGACGAGCATAGAGATGTCCTTTTTTATTCGCTTGTCCTTGCTCCAGATGACGAAAGGTCTCTTCGAGCGAGAAGCCAGCATCGATGAACGATCCTACTTCGATCGTGAATAAATAGCTGTAGTAGAGGCGAATCAATCGCTGTAGCGGTTTCAGTCGTAAAATACGGTTTAACGGAAAGAAGCGAAAAAAGAGGTAACCGGAGGTCAACAAAATAACGGGAATACTTGCGAGTAGATACTTCGCAGAGGGGTGAAGAAGGAGATGAAGAAATGAGGGGAGAGTCTTCGGGTCCGACATCTCGAGGAGAGACGGAAATACGTAGAGGGCATAAAAGAAGAACAGAAGGAATAGACTGGTCGCTAGAACAAGCGGATACCGAATCATCTTCCAAAACTTCGATCGCATTTCTGTTTCGAGGTCGAGCAGTTTCACGATTTGGCGAAGAACGAGCAACGGTCGCTCTGTCCTTTCTCCAACAAAAAGAAGTCGTTTTAAGGTATTCGTTAACGCAAGCGGTTCAAGGGATGCTGCAAAGGAGTCTCCTTTTTCAAGACGTTGTTCCATTTCTCCGACTACTTCCGCGAACGGCTGGCGCTCGAATCGTTTTAAAATGAGTAACGTCTCTTTCGCGGAAATGCCTTTTGATAACAAACGGTGATATCGTTTTAAGAACCGACTTTGATCGCGGCTTGTAAGTTTCTGACGGTACAGTGGACATCCTCTCCTTTTCGCTCGAGATGAATGATGCGTTGACAGACAGCTAGTTCTGACTCTTCGATCCCTAAACTGCGCAATCGCAATCGCGCCTCATCAATACTTCCAGCGTGTAACGTAAATAACACGACGTGACCACTAAGTGCGGCATTCATCGTCAAACGTGCTGCCTCTCTCGTCCGCACCTCACCAAAAGCAATCCAATCCGGATCCGCTCGCAATATTTCCTCAAAACATCGCGTAGCAGTGAAGCCTGCCTTTTCATTTAGTTCCAGTTGTAAGACGTTTGGTACCGTACATTCCACCGGATCTTCAATCGAGATGATTCGCTTTTCTTCCATTGCACTCATCAAGGAATATAACATCGTCGTCTTTCCTGCACCTGTCGATCCAGAAATGACGATACACCCGTGTCGTTGTTCAGCTAACCAAGCGAAGTCCAATTGATTGTGTAATGTTCGTAAAGCCGTCTCTCGAGAGACCGTTGAACGATAGAAGCGCCACGACATCGCATCCCCTTGTCGACTCGGCAACAACGAGACACGCATGCCCTTTTTCCCATGCGGATACAAACCACTTTGCGGAATCCGCTCATTCTGTTCCTTTAAGTTCGCCTCATAGCGGACATGACTGACAAGTGTCCGGTAACGCGTCAGTTCCACCTCTTCTTGTTTACACAAACCATCACCCGTTCGACAAACGATTCGGACGCAAGCTTCATTCGGTACGAAATGAACATCTGTTGCACCAAGTGATTCGAATCGTTCCATGAGTTGTGTCGTCCATTCCTTCATTTCTCTTCACCTCCCTACCGCAAACAATACACAAAAAAAAGAAGCCGACCAAACCGGCTTCTTTACGATACGTGTGCGATTGTCCGATGTTTACGCTTCGCCAATGTCTCAAGACCTGGTTTATCGTATCCGATAACAAGTTGTTTTCCATCAGTGATGATTGGACGGCGTAATAATTTCGGATTGTCACTCATGAGGCGTAATAACTCACTGAGTTTCATGTCTTCAATATCAATGCCGAGATCCTTGAAGGCTTGACTGCGTGTTGCGAGCAAACTTTCAATCCCATCCGTCGATAATTTCAACAGTTCCATGAGTTCATCAACTGTTGGAGCATTTCTGAACAGATGACGTTCCTCTACATCAACATGTTCCTCTTTTAACCATGATTTCGTTTTACGACATGATGTACAGCTTGGGTATGTGAAAAAGACTAACTCATTCGTCATTTTTGCTCCTCCTCTCAAAGTGTGGGGTTTCATTACAGTTACTATAGCACGTCAATTTGACTTTGTACACCTTTTGTACAACTATTGTACAACTTTTTTTGAAACTTCATCTTTTGTTCACAGTTATTCCTTAACAATCACTAGAACAGGATGGACGGATGATTGTTTGCTTGGTAAAATAAGTACGTATATTGACTATCTGTCGGATTTAGGGGGTTATAGGAATGGGGAGAATGTACCGCGTACTCGGTTTCTGGACTGGTATCATCGCAGTCATGGCATTTATCGGCGCATTGGGTGGCGATGCAAGCTCAAGTGAGCATACGGATTCATTTTTAGTCATGGGCTTCGTCTTCTTAGCACAAACTGTATTTTTTGCAGCGCTCGGTTACTTGCGCTTAACTGAAAAAACGTATGTCTATATCTTTGGAGCTTACTTAACTGTATTTTTCATCGTCTTTACGTACTGGTCGAACTTCCAGATGTAATGAAAAAAACTCGTCATCCTTTTGGATGGCGAGTTTTTTTAGTCAGAGGAATGGATTCGATTTCATTTCTTGACGAATCGTCGTACTCGAACCATGCCCTGGATAAACCGTCGTATCTGCCGGTAGTTCCGCGATGAGTCGATCCAGTGAACGCATCAATACGTCTTGATCTCCACCGTGTAGATCCGTTCGTCCGACGCCTTGCTGGAACAGGAGATCTCCACCGAACGCGATCCGCTCTCCTTTAAAGTAAAACGTCACACTTCCTGGTGAGTGTCCTGGCGTCTCAAGTACATGCATCGAAAAGCTACCGATCGTCAATCGTCCTGGTTGCAACAAATGATCCGCTGGTTTCATCCGCATCGGTGGCATTCCGAATTTTGCTGAACCATTCCATTCTGGATTACCAAGCCATCCTGCTTCTTCCGGATGCACGTAGACAGGGGCTTCCGTGAAGCGTCGTAACATATCCACACCACCAATGTGGTCAAAATGCGCATGCGTCAACAAAATCGCTTTTAATGTTGCTCCCCGACTTTCAATCTCATCGAAAAACCGCATATCTTCTGTACCCGGATCAATGACGAGACATTCCTTATCTTTAAATAACAAATAACCATTCTCAGATGCCATACCGGAAGTGATCATTACGATTTCCATTCTATAAAACCCCTTTACAATAGACTCTTCTCCTACTATACACGAAATTGTCGAAAGTTCCTGCAACGCCCTCTCGACTTTATCCCGCGAGTCGGATAAACTAAAAAGTGAGATTTAAGTGAAATCTTCGTGAAATTCATAACGTGATTGTTTAAGGGGGAGTACGTCATGCATTTGGATCAACCAATCGGTTGGCTTTTCTTCTTCGTCGCACTCGTCGGCGTTTGGGCCGTCGTTCGTTCACTTAAGAAACGCCAAATGTTTCCACTCGTATTCGCAGGTCTGACTGTCGTCTTATTCGGCTGGTTCGGGATTGCGACATTGATTTACGGCGGTATTCCATCGTAATCAAGATACGCTAAAAAGAGGCTGACTCAAAAGTCAGTATCTACAAAGATAAGGGAGGCAGATTGATGATCTGCCTCCCTTACCTTATCTCGTAATAAAAAGAATGACGCGTCACACGCCACTCCTACAGGGAAAAGCGCATTTATGCGCTGTCAGAGACGAACAAGACCCGCTTTCCTGCTTAAATGAAGCAGGAAAACTGGCTTGTGTCTCGCCTGAGGAAAGGGCGTGAAAAGATGCGTCATTTTTTGGTGTCAGCCCTTTTGTCTAAAATCTGAAGAGAGATGCCTCGCGCATCTCTCTTTTTATTTGCCTTTCTACAAAAAAAAACGAATCCACTCGAAAGTAGATTCGTTTTCCTCATCTTATTTTGAAGTTTGAAGGAAACGGAGCAAATCACCATAGATGACTTTATCCGAAAGTCCTAACTCCTTCTCGGATTGTTTCGTAGATTGTTTACACATCTCCGCTAACTCTCCATCTTTTACTTCTTCACCTGTCTTGCGGTCATAACATGTTTCCTGCGTATAGACCGTTTTGTCTGTTATGACGGAACCATCGCGGAACAGCGCATAATCCTTGTGCTGCTTCGAGAAAAGATCGGTACCGAACAATACTTCATTCTTGAAGTCTTGTCCTAACAGATGTAGCAATGTCGGTTTAATGTCGATTTGACTCGCGACGTCTTCATGTTTGACACCTTTCGTTTGACCCGGTAAATGGATCACGAATGGTACACGTTGCAATTGTGCGACATCATACGGCGTCAACTCATCTTTGTTCATGAGTTCTGCCATCGCAGCATTGTGGTTCGTCGAGATACCATAGTGGTCGCCATAGACCATGAAGATCGTGTCATCCCACGTACCATCTTTTTTCAGACCCTCGATGAATTTACCGAGTGCCATATCTTGATACGCTAGTGCCTGGACGTAATGGTTGAGCGTAGTAGAACTTGTCTCAAGCGGTGGTACGAGTTCATCTTCTGGTTTTGGCATCTCAAATGGATAGTGGTTCGTCAATGTGATGAACTTCGAGTAGAACGGACGTGGTAAATCTTTCAACATCGGCAATGACTGCTCAAAGAATTTATCATCGAGCAAGCCCCACTCCGTCAAATCTGCTGGATCACCTAGGTCATAATCCGTCTCTGAGAAGAAACGATCGACGCCAAAGCTATTGTAGACGATGTCTCGGTTCCAGAACGATTTGTTGTTTGCATGGAAAACAGCTGAATAATAGCCGTCTTCTTTCAACATTTCAGGAGTTGCCCGGAATTCGTTTTCTCCGTTCGTAAAGAATGCTGCACCGCGCCCAAGTGGATAGATCGAGTTTTCGAGAATGAATTCAGCATCTGCCGTTTTCCCTTGTCCTGTGTTGTGATAGAAGTTATCCCATGAATGCGATTCCTTGATCAACTTATTCAGGTTCGGTGTAATCTCTTGTCCGTTTGGTGCTTTTAATCCAACTGCAAAGGATTGTGCCGACTCAAAGGAAACGACGATGACGTTCTTTCCCTTGTACTTTCCGAACATAGCTGGGTTCGGTTCGGCATGTTTTGAATCAATGAAGCTTTGAACTTCCGACAGTTCAGAACTGTCTGCGAGTGCTTTTTGCGCAGATGTCTTCGACTGAATGAGTGCATCATACATATGGAAGTTAAATGTTCCGATGTTTTTAACGAGCAATTCTCGGTCGAAGGCACGTGTGAGCAATTCTGGACGTTCTGTCTCAGCGAGCGTCAAGTTTCCAAGGAAAACGACGACTGCTGCAACGAATGCAAGAATTGCGCGTCCACGTGACGCCACATTTTTTGACATGTCCATTTTCCGTAGGAAGAACGGTAAGATGATCAAGTCACCGACGATCAATAAATCGGACCAGTTCAAGAGTGAACCGAGCGATGCAGAAACGGTCTCTGCATTCGATGTTTGGAACAATACCGGCAACGTCAGATAGTCATTAAAGAAGCGGAAGAAAATGATGTCCGCATATAAAATGAGTGTCGCGACGAACAATGTGCCGTAGATGAACCATTTTTGAACATTTCCCCGGAAGAAGAAGCTGAACCCAAACATGAAGAGCGCTGAACTAATTGGGTTAATTAGTAGAATGAATGCTTGCGCAGAGTTTGTTACGGGAACGTTAAAGAAAAGTGTATACGCTAAATACGTTTTTAACCAAATCAATATGGTCGCAATCCAAAAGAGCTTGTGCTCTTTATAGGTGCTGCGAACGCCTTGACCCATCTTTAGGCGCATTCGCGACCAGATGTTTGCGTCTTGCTGCATAAAAACCTGCCTCCTAATTTACATGTGCTTTCTGCTTTCAGTTCACACAACTTACATCATAATTTACATATACCCATATCACGTGAAAATTTTACGCTTAGTTTTACAAAAATGCAACTGGAATCCGGAAGATACTTAACAATCACATAATTACTGTACGTTTGTAAACAAAAAAAAGATTCGCCGAAGCGAACCTTTTACTGAAATTGAATATTATCATTTTTTGAGAAACATCTGCTTCGCAAGCCATGCACAGCCGATGACTCCGGCATCGTTTCCAAGCTCGGCAATCTTGAACGTCGTCGATCCGAAAACCCGTGGTAAAGCAAAGCGTTCGAACTGTTGACGCAGTGGTGCAAGCAATGTCTCGCCCGCTTTTGAGACACCACCGCCGATGACGATGATTTCCGGATTGATACTGTTCGCTAAGTTGGAGATGGCAAGACCGAGGTGGAACGTCACTTCTTCTACGACTTCCGTTGCGACCCGGTCCCCTTTTTCATACGCTTCGAATACGTCTTTCGCCGTCACTGCCTTGATGTCGTTAAGTAACGTTTCCTTCCCTTTACGCTTCTCAAGACCAAGACGGGCAATCCCTGTTGCTGACGCGATCGTCTCAAGACACCCTTTGCGACCACATCCACATAGGACGCCACCTTCAGGCAACATCGTGATATGACCGATTTCTCCAGCCATTCCGACTGTACCATGCACGATTTGTCCGTTCGTGATCAGACCACCACCGACGCCCGTACCGAGTGTGACCGCAAGGAGTTCGGTTGCTCCACTACCGGCACCTTTCCACATCTCACCGATTGCCGCTGCGTTCGCATCATTTTCAAGAACAGCCGGTAAACCCGTCAAACGTTCGAATTCACCGATGAGTTCAAAGTTATTCCAACCGATATTGACCGCTTTCTCGACGACACCTGTATTGAAATCAATGAATCCCGGCGCACCGATGCCCGCTCCGACGAAATCTTCTGGGCGTTTGTTGCTCTCTTGACACTTCTCAAAGAAGGATTTTGCGATATCTCCAGGAATTTGTACGCCATCATTCAAAACGACCGTCTCGATTTCCCATTTCTCTACGATGATCCCTTGCAAATCCAAAATTGCCATCTTGACTGTCGTTCCGCCGATATCAATGCCGAGTAACCATTTCATTGCTTCGTCTCCCCTATACTCATATAATGTCTGCTTCCTCATTTTACCGGACATAACCCGTTTGCGCAAAGGGTTGCACAACCTTAAATGTTATCGGATTGTGAACGCTTTAATTCATGTCGCAAGATTAGTTTTGCTGAATCATACTGTCGCTGTTCCAAAACGCCTGCTTCTTGTAATTCATCGAGTTCAAGCATCATCATCGCGATATCGGACGCCCGGTCCCCAAGATAGATGAAAGTCCCGTATGTCTTGAGTAATTGCTGTACGTCATACAGTGTCTTCATCGACCATCGGCTCCTTTACATAGGCATGTAGCAAATCATATGTCGCTTGTAACGACGTCTCATGTGTACGTTCGTACGAATGACTCGATTCGATTCCCGGACCGAACAATCCGTGCCGGACGTCGTGTCCCGCACTTACTGCCGCTGAGGCATCCGAGCTATAGAACGGATAGATATCAACCTTATATGGAATACTGTTACGTTGTGCTAAACGCGTTAACTGGTGGCGTAAAGCTAAGTCATATGGACCTGAACCATCTTTCGCACAGATCGAGACCGTGAATTCATCCGAATGCTGACCGTCTCCTAGTGCCCCCATGTCGACCGCGATGTATTCTGCGACCTCGTCCGTGAATCCAGCATTCCCACCGAATCCAACTTCTTCGTAATTTGAAATCAGAATCTGGATCGTGTGTGGCAACTCGATTGTTTTCCATTCCTTGATCAATTCAAGTAACAAAGCAACGGATGCTTTATCATCGAGATGGCGCGACTTCACGAATCCCGTTTCCGTATAGAGGAATCGCGGATCAAACGTTACGATGTCTCCTACTTCAATCCCCGCAACGCGCGTCTCTTCTGCTGTCGTCGAACGAATGTCTAATCGTACTTCGATATTATCAGCGGATCGTTCCGTTTTGTTCGTCTCGCGCGACGTATGAACACTCGAATGATGGAACACGATCGTACCTGAAACCGTTTGACCGTCCATCTTGTGAATGAGACAGTTCTCACCTTCGATCGCTGTCCAAGCATATCCCCCTAGTTGTGATAAACGAAGTCGTCCTGTTGGTAGAATCTCTTTCACCATCGCTCCTAGTGTGTCGACGTGTGCCGTCAGTAACCGCGTACGCGTTGAAGCACCAGGTAGTGTCGCTAAAATCGCTCCTTTTTCAAGTTTTCGATACGTGACCCCTTCTGCGATCAATCGCTTTTCTACATATGTAATCGCTTCTTTTGTCGAACCTGTTGGACTCGGAATCGAGACAAGCTCTTCAATCGTACGTATGACTTCTTTCATGTTCATTCGCTCCCTTTCAATCGGACTACGACGTGACATCCGCTTTGTTCTCATGATAACAAATATTCATTCTTTGCCGATACTGATATCCTACGGATACCATGCGAAAAAGCTGTAGCACTTTTTTTTGCTACAGCTTCTTTCCACATCATCTGAAGAAATTAGACGTACTTCTTCATCCAAATATCATCACGATATGTGCCGTCTTCTAATTTTACGGAATCTGGATCTTCGGCATATACTTCAAAACCGAGCGACTCATAAAGATTTTGCGCGGCCTCGTTCCCTGATAAAACGGCAAGAATGACTTGCTCGACGTCCGGTAACTTCTTCGCTTCCTCGATTAAGGCTTCCATTAAAGCGCGACCAGTACCACCGCGATATTCAGGTGATACGTATACTCCAGAAATCATCGCTTTATGCGATTCACGTGACAATTCATATGGTTTGACCTGACCAAACCCAAACAATGTATCACCGTCGAACATACCAAGCCAAACCTCATCGGAGTCGGGTTCTCCCTCAAGTCCTTCTTGTACTTCGCGGAGCGGGGTTTGCTGTTCATCATCAAACGAATGACCGAATGCATCTGGATGATTTTTTAATCCCTCAAGGCGTAGATTCCAGTATTGTTCTGCATCCTCTTTAGTTAGTTTTCGAAAAGTATACATGACTGTCGGTTCTCTCCTTTTTGGGTATCATGACGTACAAAAAAATGACGTAAAAATGCTTCTATCTCTTACTTAACCCTTTTCTAGTAAAATAAAACCTAGATTTTTTTCTTTTTACTACTGGACGAATAGATGTGATTTTTTATGTATTCGTTCTCTACATCAAAAAAACTCAAGTGTGGACAATATGAAGCAAGTCCGACACTTAAGTTTTTTGCTACTTTATTTCGTAATACCTTCATCATGATACGTACGCTTATCCTTGCAAGACGGGTTCAAGCGTCTGACGTAATACATCAGCAGAATGATGGAATTTCTTCAACTCTTCTTCCGTCAATGAAACTTCAATGATTTCACGCACACCTTGACGATTGATGATGGCGGGAACTCCAATATGGATACCAGAAATGCCGTACTGCCCATCGACATGGGCGCCGACCGTCAATAGACAGTTCTCATTTCCGAGGATGGCACGAACGATCCGAACGAGTCCAAGCCCAATCGCATAGTAGGTTGCCCCTTTGCGCTCGATGATATGATAAGCAGCATCTCGGACGTTGATGTAGATTTGATCAAGATCTGCTTGAGAATAACGATCGTCTTCAGCAAGTAGTTCATCAATCGTTTTTCCATAAATGCGGCTGTTACTCCAGGCTGCAAATTCCGTGTCACCATGTTCGCCAAGAATATAGGCATGGGCATTTCGGGAATCAATGTGAAAGTATTCTCCAAGCATTTGACGCAGACGTGCTGTATCCAGCACCGTTCCTGATCCAAATACGCGGGATTTCGGAAGACCAGAATATTTCCAGGCAAGATGCGCCATGATATCAACCGGATTGGAAGCCACAACGATGATCCCATCAAAACCAGAATCCATGATTTGACGAATCATTTCTTTCATGATCAAGGCATTCTTTGCAACGAGATCGAGTCTTGTCTCACCTGGTTTTTGTGGAGCGCCTGCCGTGATGACGACGACTTCCGCTTCGCGGCAGTCCGCGTAGTCACCAGCCCATATTCGCATCGGTGAAGAGCTAAATGGTGTTCCGTGGTTTAAGTCCATTGCCTCGCCCTCTGCTTTGGCTTTGTTGACATCAATGATGACAAGTTCTTCACAAAGTCCAGCTGTTGACATCTGATAGGCAAAGCTTGAACCGACTGCACCAGCTCCAATGAGGGCTACCCGTGTCACTTTCGCATGTAATTCCATATCGTTATGTCCACCCTTTCATTCGTCCTAAGAGTTTGTTAACTATCTCACAAGTAAATTGTAACATCTTTCACATTCTTTGTATCATGTGAAATTAATCACATTTGTCCATTTTGTGTCATTGATATCCTAACATAAGGAATTACATACTCATATACTTTCCAGTTACCAGAATCGAACGATGATAAACCCGATTCCACTTGCCAAACCGCTCGTTAAGACATTGACAGCATCATTCCCTAAAAATCGAATGCCCGAAACATAAGCGGTCGGTTGACCATGGTGCTCTCGCTTTTCCGTGTATTCTCCACAAACCGTACATCGGTAAACACGTTGCCCTACTGCTCCAAATAGTGTATCCAGCAGACTCCCGAGTACACCGATGCTTGTTACGAGTAAGACGTCCCTTAAAGAAAGAGAAAATATCCAATGCGCTGCTATCGCGATGAACGCAGCTCCTACGATCGTACCGACCGTCCCAATCAGCGACATCGCTCCACTCGTTCCTGCTGGTACCCGTCGTAACGTTTTGAGAGACCATGGATCACGTTTTGAGAGCGGTCCGATTTCGGATGCCCACGTATCAGCATTCGATGCTGCGATGACGAATAGAAATAACAAGAGATACGCAAAATCCATCGTCATGGCATACGCTAAAGCAGCAACAAACGCTACCCCTCCATTCGCAAGGACCTGCCATCCGTCACGCGCGCCGTCTTTCTCAACGATGGAATCGACCGATTGTTTTCTGGACCGTCCGACCTTCGATAACAAGCTCGAGCTACCAAAGAAGAGCAAAAGTACTACTAATCCTTGCCAACTAAATCCGAATGAGACACCACTACCGACGAGCAGGGTCATGATCGCACCACTTGTCGTCAATAAACGAAAAGATCGTCCGGTCCAAGCAAGCAATAGACAAAACAAAATGGTAGCACTCAACATCGGATGACCTCTAAGTCAGTGACGATCAAGTCAACTGGGATATCAAAGGCTTCGACTTCAAAATCGGAAAGAAGTTGTTCAGAAAAGGCAATCGATACTTTACGTCCTGCATAGGTCACGAGTGCACGATCGTAATAGCCTCCTCCCCACCCTAAACGATATCCGTCCCGTCGATAGGCGCGACCCGGAACGAGACAAAGCTCTGCTTGAGCAAGTGAAGCCCGACGTGCTGAAGCGGTCGGTTCAGCAATCCCCATCTGATTTGCTTGCAGTTGATCTTCTGGTCCATGTTCATAAAAGACCATCTCGTCTCCCACTACTTTTGGTATCAAGACCGTCTTGCCCTCTTGCCACGCCTGTTCAATCAGCATTCTTGTATCACATTCATTTCGAAAAGCTAATGTGATCGCGACACAGGTCGCTTGTTGCCACTCAGGTAACAACAAAACATGTTCGTGAATCAATCGTTCCTTCTCCGCACGGTTCTCCATCACATCGAGTCGTTCTTTGATCAGACGGCGTACTTCTTGTTTATTCATGACTGTCTTCCTTTCCACAAAAAAAGCCATCACACGAAGTGACGGCTTCCATCTCAATTATTTCACTTCACGGTGAAGTGTGTGCTTACGGAGACGTGGGTTGTATTTCTTCAACTCAAGACGCTCTGGGTTGTTACGCTTGTTCTTTTTAGTGATATAAGTACGGTCACCAGTTTCAGTGCAAGCTAATGTGATTTTAACGCGCATGGGATTCCCTCCTATCTAGCTCTCGATGTATCAAGTGATTTTGCTTTACATAAGGTTAAGCATACTCAAGTATCGTACCAAGAAAGGAAAGGAATTGCAACTGTTCATCCGTTCTTTTTCGGATTCGTCACGTGTTGATATGGTTTTTCAAGGTTCTCTTCAAAACGCAGTGGCTTCTTTTCGACGTGATACTCTTGTTCCACCCCGTGACGTGACTCTTCTCGTTCTAGATAAACGACCGCTGATTGGCGCAACGCATCTCCTTCAAGTCGTTTTAAGGCAACGACCAAACCACCTGAACGATCAGGAGAACGCTCACTTTCGACATCGTAGACGTTACTGACGAGTGGCAACTCTTTGATCTTCGCGATAGCTTGGGCAGCTGATGCGGTTTCCATGTTGAAGTTGTGAATGACTGCGAAATCAACGATCTTACTCAAGGCTTGCGCTTGGCGTAAGAAGGCTAAATTTAGTGCCGCCAGTTGGTTATAGGTCTGAACCAGCGGTAGACCCGTCACTTGCACTCCGTAAACGTGAACACCTTCTTCAAATCGATACGCTTCCGGATGTTCCGTGACGACATAGACGTTCTCACCAGCAGCAGCAAGTCGTCGAGCGAGCTCCGAAGCTGGCCGGTCTGACGCATCATATTGTCGGACGAATAACAAGATGGCATCCGTATTCCAAGATTTCTCACGCTTCACTGCCACGTAGTAATCATGTGCCGTCAAGAAGACATCCGGTTCAATATCTGAATCTTGAAGGAAAGGATATTCGCGATATCGATCATCCAACCATTCCACCGTCAGCTCCTCAGCATCCAGGCGACGCTCAGTTTCTTCAAAACGTAGGATGTGCTCACGGAAACGATTCGCAGCATATTGCGCTGTCGTCTGTCCATCGAGGATGAACGGCCAGTCGCTCGAGACAGCGAGGAGGTATTCTCGAATGAGTTGACGCTTCGCTTTGACAGTCAATGCATCTTGATGACGATTTCGGGCTACGATACCTGCTAGTCTCTTCTCAAGTTGATGGAGATGACGAATCATCCAGTCATTCCGTTCATTGATCCAGACTTCCGCGTAGCCTTTTCGTCCCCACGTTCCCATCGCGACGTGTGCCGTGTCGATGTCTTGGAAGTGACGTTCGAGGAAGATTGCCGGTGAAATCGACTCAATTCCTTGATCTTCTAAACGTTCCATCGCTTTACCGAGGAAGTCGGGACCTTCAAACCACCAGTGACCGAACAATTCGGCATCAAATGGTGCTGTGACAAGGAATGGTGGGAAGTCTTGTCCTTGATGCGCATCTAAATGTTCACCGAGTGCTTGTGCGAAGTCTGCTGCGTGCTCACTTGTCCGTTGCCATGCCCAATCACGGACATAATAGTCTTTTTGATCCGTTTCTCCTGTTACGCGATGCAATTTCAATCCTGTATCATAACGTAGTCCTTCTGGGTGCATGAACTCAGCGATTTGATCCCACTCTCGATCGTACGCAAGGTCACGATAAAACTCACGGTAATCCGGATGACCCGGGTATCCGATGGCAGAGCTCCAAATCTTCCCGGAAATGATTTGATCACGGGGGAAGAGTGCCACACCGTGCGGCGAATAGACAGGTGCTCCGATTCCGTGTTTCGGTGACGGATCCGCGTTTAAGATTGAATGTTCGTCAACGAATGTATAACGAATACCCTCTTCGTACAAAATACGGTCAAGTCCTGGCGTATACGCACACTCTGGCATCCAAAGACCAGTTGGACGGAATCCGTAATGACGTTCAAAACAGTTCAATCCTGTCTGAATTTCAGAACGTGCCGCTTGTTCGGACAACATGTGCGGACTGAATCCGTGCGTCGCCGTACACGTAATCAAATCAAGATAACCTTGCTCCTTGTAATGACGGAATGCGCGGTTCAAATCTTTTTCCCAGTGAAGGAACGTATTCAATAAGTCTTGATAACGGTCTTGATAGAAAAGAAGCGCATCTCGTTCCTTTTGAGCAAGCTCTCGTTTTAGTTCCTGGCGAATCAAACGTAACGTATCCTCGATATGCTCGATATACCGCTCTTGAATCAATGGATCGGCAAGCATCTCGATGACGGGTGGTGAAATGCTGACCGTCCAGCCGAGCGGACGTGATAAGCGATCGACCTCCCACAATAATGGGATGTAGGTTTCTGAAATCGCTTCATACATCCACCGCTCTTCTAGACGATGTGCCTCTTCATGACGGATATATGGTAAATGTGCATGTAAGACGAGTGAAAAATATCCTTTTCGCATAGCTTCTCTTCCTTTCCCTCTCTCTAATTCCATTACCGGACGCGATCGAAATAGGAATAAGGACGTAATACTTCGACCCATTCCGGTTGTTCGACCTCTCCATATTGCCAATGATGCACGACTTCCGCGAACCGTCCGTCCGTGACTGGCTCGTCACGTGGCGTTTCGACTGGTTTTGAACGCAGTACTGGGACAAAGTCCCCGTCGATCGTTTGAATGCCCCATTCAATGATGTATGTAGTATTCGGGGCGACTGGTCGAACGAACCAAGCATTCGTCATTTCTGGTAGCTCGAACTGATACGTCCGATTTGCCTGTCCTTGTTCGTATTCAACAAGCGTAATATCAATGATGCGTAATTCTTTACGGAACGAATCAAACGTCGTGTGATAGTGCGTCTCTAGCAACTGTTTCGACAGTTCAGATAATTCCCAGTAGACGTATAACGCTGTCGGTGACTGAACGATGGCGTGGAGGATGTCATCCTCGTAATGTGTCGCCATTCCAAACGCATCGCGTTCTAGCGAAGGTACCACTTGCACAGACGGTACGACGTCTAATACCGGTGCAGTCGACTTTTTCGTCTGCTTGACCGTTTTTGATTTTACTTTCGGCGCTGCTACAGAAGGTTGTTCTGTTAACGATTTACGATATTTAGTCCAAGCATATTTGATTTTTCCTTCAGTCGTATCCAATTGAGCTGCGATTTGTTTTGTTGTCAGCCCTTGTTCCTTCATTTTAATGATTTGCTCAAGCATTCCCAATCACCTCTCTGTCATTATTCACTTCTTTCCTATTCTACAAACGTGTTTCGAATCCCTTTACAAAAAAAGTAGGCAGAGGAAATTCCTCCTGCCTACTTGATTCATCCGTTTAAATCATAATGTTTTCCTTTTTCGAGATAGATCAGATGCTCCCCGACGTTCGTCAAATGATCACCCATCCGCTCGATGTAGCGGCAAATATTCGTGAATTGCATGACTTCATCGACGACGATCGGCTGAAGTGACATATGACGCATGTACTGGCGAAGTGCCTTATATGTCGTCTCATCAATGACGTTATCGAGATCAGACAAGGCTTTTGCTTTCTCGACATCTCCGTCACGATAGGCAACGATTGCAGTTTCCGTCATATCCAGTAATGTCTCGAATGCTTCCTTCAACAACGAAATATCGATGACATACGGGAATGTTTCGACACGTAGAACCGCTTTTGAGATATTCCCCGCATAATCTGCAATCCGTTCAAGATCCGACGAAATTTTCATCGCGGTGATAATTCGTCGTAAATCCGTCGCAACGGGTTGTTGCTTCGCGATTAATAAAATCGCATCATCGTTGATTTCAAGTTCAAGATCATCGAGTTCATTATCATTTTCGATGACACCACGCGCGATGTCTTGATCATATTTTTCGAGTGCTTCTGCCGTTGTTGCGATCTGTTGCATCGTCTTACGAGCCAGTAAAAAGACCTTTTGATCGAGTATTGCAAGATTTTCTCCAAAAATCGTACGGTTCGCTGCCATTCGTCTCGTCTCCCCTTCTTATCCGAATCGTCCTGAAATGTAATCTTCCGTCCGTTTGTCACTCGGATTGCCAAAGATCCGGTCTGTTTGATCGAACTCGACGACTTCACCATTCAAGAAGAACGCTGTTTTGTCTGAAACACGTGCAGCCTGTTGCATGTTGTGTGTCACGATGATGATCGAGTAGTCTGATTTCAACTCTTGGACGAGTTCTTCTACTTTTAATGTAGAAATCGGGTCAAGTGCCGATGTCGGCTCATCCATCAAGATGACATCTGGCTCGATTGCAAGACAACGCGCGATACAAAGACGTTGTTGCTGACCACCAGAAAGACCATAGGCATTTTCGTTCAAACGATCTTTGACTTCATCCCAGATCGCTGCACGGCGTAAACTACGTTCGACGATCTCGTCGAGGATTTTTTTGTTTTTAACACCGTGGACACGAGGACCATAAGCGATGTTGTCATAAATTGATTTTGGAAATGGGTTCGGTTGCTGGAAGACCATTCCGACCGATGTCCGTAATTCTTCGACACCGTATTCTTTATCAAAGATATTACGTCCGTGATACTCGATTGCACCATTCGTCCGTACGATCGGAACGAGTTCGACCATTCGATTCAATGTTTTGATGAATGTCGATTTCCCGCAGCCAGACGGTCCAATGATTGCCGTGACTTCATTTTTCTTAATGTCGAGATTGACATCTTTCAGCGCATGATCGTCACCGTACCATAAGTTTAAGTCTTTGACGTTATAGACGCTCTCACGTGCTGCTACTGGTTGATTCATACGCTCTGTCCCTTCTGTAACGACTGATTTCGTATTCAGCTTCGTATCCATCATCTGTCTTCCTCCTTAAAAGAAATCCCTTCTATCTATCTCGTTCGATTAGTAGCGTTTTGAGAATCGGTTCCGGATCCAGATTGCAAGTGAGTTCATCGTCAAGAGGATAACCATTAAGACGATGATGCCTGCTGCTGCAAGTCCTTGGAAGTCCGCTTGTGGACGACTTGTCCAGTTGTAGATTTGAATCGGTAATGCTGTGAACTCTGAGAAAATACTTTCTGGCGCACGAGCAATGAAAATCGCAGCTCCGACCATGATGAGTGGTGCTGTCTCACCAATCGCTCGAGATACAGCCAAGATGATCCCAGTGATGACACCCGGTAGTGACGCCGGAAGAACGACTTTGAACGTTGTTTGCCATTTCGAAGCACCGAGTGCAAGTGATGCATGACGCATCGCTTGTGGAACGGCACGGATTGCCTCTTGGGACGAGACAATGACGACCGGAAGACTCATCAACGCGAGTGTCAATGCTCCTGCAATCAATGTTGAACCGAAGCCCATGTTACGTACGAAGAACGTCAAACCAAGTAAACCGAAGACGATTGACGGAACACCAGCAAGGTTTGAGATGTTGACTTCGATGAATGAAGTCATCCGACTCTTTTTCGCGTACTCTTCTAGGTAAATCGCTGCCCCGACACCAATGATGAAAATCATCGGGATGATGAGGAGCATCAAGAAGATGGAGCCCATTAACGCCGGATAAATCCCGGCACGTTCCGAACGGCGTGATGGTGCATTTTGTAGAAACTCAAGTGATAACCATGATGCACCGTCACGGATGACG
The DNA here is from genome assembly GCF_019890935.1 of Exiguobacterium acetylicum. Classification (NCBI taxonomy): domain Bacteria; kingdom Bacillati; phylum Bacillota; class Bacilli; order Caryophanales; genus Exiguobacterium; species Exiguobacterium acetylicum. The sequence goes on along the minus strand of NZ_CP082333.1, from coordinate 923,578 downwards.
CCGAACAAGAGAATACCTAAGACGACGAGACCGAAGAACAGTCCAGCAAGGAAAATGACTTTTGTGACGTTGTTGACGACGAGTCGCTGGCTAATGGATTTCTTCACCGCGACCGGATCAATGAATTTCTTTGAGACAGGTTGCTTTTCTGGTAAGGCCATCTTAGTACTCCTCTCTGAAGCGGCGTGTGATCCAGTTCGCAAGTAAGTTCATCACTAATGTGAAGACGAACAAGAGTGTACCAACCGCATAGATACTGTAATATTCGACAGTTCCAAATCCAGCATCACCTAAGGCGACCTGAACGATATACGCTGTCATCGTTTGGACTGGCTCGAGTGGATCGATCGCAGCTGTCGGATTCGAACCACCAGCGATTGTTACGATCATCGTCTCACCGATTGCCCGTGACATACCGAGTACGATCGATGCAATGATACCTGATAAAGCAGCTGGAACGACGACTTTCAATGCAACTTCAAGACGTGTCGAACCGAGTGCAAGCGCACCATCACGAATCTTTTTCGGGACAGAGCTCATCGCATCCTCAGAAATCGAAGCGATCATCGGAATGATCATGATTCCGACGACAATCCCTGGGCTAAGCGCATTGTAAATTTGAATTCCTGGAATCAATTTTACGAGTAATGGTGTAACGAACGTCAACGCGAAGAATCCGAAGACGATTGTTGGAACACCTGCTAACACTTCAAGAATTGGTTTTAAGATACGGCGTGCGCGGTCTGACGCGTACTCACTTAAATAAATCGCTGATGTGAGACCGATCGGCACGGCAACTAGCATCGCAATCACGGTAATCTCAAGCGTCCCGACGACAAGTGGCCAAATTCCATACTCTGGTTGTGAGTTGAGTGGATACCAGCTCGTACTGCCGAAGAATTCCTTGAACGGAACGACTTCGAAGAAGTGCTCTGTTTCAATGACTAACGTGAGAATGATGCCGATGGTCGTAACGACCGAGACGAACGCACAAAGGAATAACACGATTGGCATGACGCGTTCCATGACGTTTTTCATACTATATTTTTGCTGTCGGTTCTGTTGAATCAGCTCGCGAACCGATTTATTTTGTGTTGAACTCATCCTTCTTCACTCCCTACTCCTTCTTGACATGAGAACGGGACCCAACCGGTACAGACTTCCCCGGTTGGGCCATCCTCATGACTCGATGATTTATTTCATTGCGTCTTCAATTGCTTTTGCGTTTTCATCGTAACGATCTTGCGGCATTTTGATATATCCGACTTCTTCAGCAAGATCACCAGCGTTTTCGTTCGTGAACTGAACGAAGTCAGCGACTTGTTTTTTGTCTTTCATCGATTTGTTATTGATGTACGTGTAGATTTCACGTGATAGTGGATAAGAAAGATCTTTGATCGTTTCTGGTGTTGGATCGACTGCGTCTTTTCCTTCAGCAGAAAGTGGTACTTCCTTCAACTTATCTTTATTCTCAGCGTAGTACGCATAACCGAAGTATCCGATTGCGCCTTTCGTTCCTTCAACACCTTTGACGAGAACGTTATCGTCTTCTGATAATTGAACATCTTTACGCATATCTTTTTTCTCAAGTACTTCCTCAGAGAAGAAGTCGAATGTTCCTGAATCTTTCCCTGGGCTGAAGAATTTAAGTGGTTCAGCCGGATAAGAAGAATCGACATCTTTCCAAGTCTTGATGTTCGGGTCGAGCCAGATTTTCTCGAGTTGCTCCATTGTGAGCTCTTTTACCCATGTATTTTCTTTGCTGACTGCGACAGTCAAACCGTCATATGCGAGTGCCATTTTTGTGAATTCAATATTGTTCTTTTTCGCTTCAGCTGCTTCTTCTTCTTTAATTTCACGCGACGCATTCGAAAGATCTGTTTCACCAACGACGAAGCGTTTGAATCCGCCACCTGTACCAGAGACACCGACTGTGACATCTACGTCAGGTTGTTCCATTGAATATTCTTCACCGACAGCTTCCATGATCGGGAAGACAGTAGAAGAACCGTCGATTGCGATTTTTCCTTTTAAATCAGATGAACTAGCAGAACCGCCTTTATCGTTACCACATGCTGCCCCCACTACTGCGATTGATGCTACCGTTGTGATGAGTGCTGTTTTTTTCATCCAAGACATGATTAATTTTCCTCCTCGAAAGTATGTCGCTGACGATGCTACGACTTTTTATCCGTTTTCCTTACAAGACTTATACTACGGATGAACTATTAAAACGAAATGAATCCAACGTAAAAGAATTGTAAAGGCGTGTTTTTTAGTGTTTACAATTCGAAATCCATTAGAAAAAAAGGTCAATGCAAACAAAAAAACGAGAGTGATTGCTCACTCTCGTTTTTCATCTAGTTAATTTGGCTTAGTTTGCCACGGGATATCTTTGACATTAAAGTACGCTTTGACAAGATCGTGACCGATTTTTGAGTTGACGGTTTCTTGTTCCATATAAGGAAGGAACACGGCCCATGCCATCTCTGGATTATCGTACGGTGCCCAGCCAACAAGGTTCGAGTTCAATGAACGAACCGGTTGACCACTTCCGTCACGTAAGGCGATCCCATCATCACCATAGACACTGACCTGCGCTGTACCTGTTTTCGCAGCTGCATCAATACCGGTTTGTGCGATGATTTTTGCTGTACCACGTTCTCCCTTGACGACACGATGCAATCCTTCTCGGACATGATCAATGTTATCTTGACTGACTTCAATCCGATTCAGGTAATTCGTCTTAAAGCTATAATCAACTTGTTTCGTTCCTTTTTCAATCGAATTCGACGCGAGAACTTCTTTTAAGAAGTGCGGCTGAACACGATAGCCACCGTTGGCAAGTGTTGAAATATACTGTGCGACTTGTAGCGGTGTAAAAGCATCATACTGTCCGATGACTCGGTCCATGAGTAGCGTGACACGGTCAGGTGTCCCTTGAACACCTTTTGCTTCGTATGGCAAATCAACACCTGTCGTCACCCCAAGACCGAATTGGCTATAGTAATTCTGCATGATGGCAGCTGCTCCGTCTACACTCGCTCCGGCAATACCGTTACTTGGGTACTTCGCCATCCGCATCGCAATGTTGAACATATAAACGTTTGATGAACGCTCAAGTGCCGTCAAGTCCGTGATTGCTCCCATATTGACGTACGATGCTTTTTTCGTTCCCCCGATTGTGATCGGCGCATCATTGATGACTTCGTTTTGACGGATGACGCCCTCCTCGAGTCCCATCGCAACCGTTGCACCTTTGATCGTCGAACCGATCTGAAGGGACGTCAACACGTTATTGATTGCGACATCCGAAAACTTACCGGTTGCTGGATCCAGCTTTTGACCAGACATCGCAAGAATCTCACCAGTCTGTGGGTTCATGACGACGGCGTAACCTTCTTTTAGATAACGACTACCCATGCCACGCCCCATTTTAATCGCTTGTTGCATGATTTGGTCGACTTGTTTGTTGTACTCTGCATCCACGGTCAGAACGAGATCTTTACCGGACTCGCCTTCTTCGCGTTTTGGATCACCGACCGGCTCTCCATTGAACGTCTCATACACATCGTACGCGGGTTTCCCGCGCAGAAGATCCTCATACTGTTGTTCAAGGAATGATGTTCCGACACGGTCATTCAAGCTGTAACCTTTTGCTTTGAACTCCGCTTGTTGTTCTGCTGGAATCTTCGAATACTTCCCGAAGATGTTTCGAAGTGTTCCTTCATATGGATAAGAACGCTCATAGAACGGTTCCACCGATATACCTTTTAAATCTTCTAGATTTTCATCGATGATCGCCATCTCTTTTGCGGAAGCACCGAGTTTGACGAGTTGTGGATCAAGCGCATATCCGACTTCCATGTTGTGTTTGATCGCAATGACTTCCATCGTTTGATCGTCATAATCGATATCGTCTTTCGTAATCGCATCTAATCGGATTTGATCCTGTTCTGCGATTGATAGTTTACTTTGTGCTTCTGCTGAAGGATATTTCTGTTTGACGGCTTCTTGATAACGACGATCAGACTCTTTCGTGTTTGTCGCGATCCAGAAGTCCTTAATATCACGTTCTGTGACTTTCCAATCTTTTTTAGGCAAATCAATGATTGCCGCAAGGCGTTGTGCAATCTCAATGCGTTCATCGACTTTCGTCGTTTGTGCTCGACGGTAGACGATGGAGTATTTAGAAATCGTATCAACCAAAAGACGACCATCCCGGTCATAAATCTTTCCGCGTGGCACTTCATATTTTGATGCGATCATTTCTGTTTTTTGAACTTCCCGCGAAATTTTCTCACCATTGACGATTTGCACGACTCCTAAACGGAAAATCAAAATCGCAAACAATAAAAAAACGACGAAGAACATTAAATTCAGACGAAGCGGCAGATGATTACGCCGTCTTCCTCGTACGGTGATTCGTTTAGCCATGGCGTACTCCCCTATCGTTCAAAAGTCATCTTGTTTCATTATATAGAAGGAAACTTTCCATAACAACCTATCCCATCATTTTCCGCATTAAAAAAAGCGTATCGTTCACAATTGAACGACACGCTCGTTTTCACATTACTTCGCGTCAGCGTAAAGCTTCGCTACGTGATCCCAATCAACGACGTTGAAGAACGCATTGATGTAATCAGGACGACGGTTTTGATAGTTAAGATAGTATGCATGTTCCCAAACATCAAGACCGAGGATTGGTGTTTTGCCTTCCATGACTGGTGTATCTTGGTTTGGTGTCGAAACGACCGCCAATTTTCCACCGTCAACGATTAACCAAGCCCAACCTGAACCAAAACGAGTTGTTGCTGCTTTTGCGAACGCATCTTTGAATGCATCGAATGATCCGAATGCTTCGTCGATTGCTGTCGCGAGTTCGCCTGTTGGAGCAGCACCGTCGTTCTTCTTCAACAGTTTCCAGAAGAATGAGTGGTTCCAATGACCGCCACCGTTGTTACGGACTGCAGTTTGAATGTTTGCTGGGAGAGCATCCAAGTTTTGAAGAAGTTCTTCAAGTGACTTTCCTTCATGTTCTGTACCCTCAAGCGCCGCATTCACGTTCGTGACATACGTGTTGTGGTGTTTCGTGTGGTGAATCTCCATCGTACGAGCATCGATATGTGGCTCAAGCGCATCATAAGCGTAGCCGAGTTCTGGTAATTCAAATTTTGACATGTTCATGTCCCCCTTTGTGCTATTTTCGAAAACTTCAATACCCTTTAAGACTAGCAAAAGAACCTGTGTTGACGCAAGTCAAGACCCTCGGATTTACTCGACTTCTCGCGGAGCAAAAACTGAGACACCACCACCTGGAACCGGGAAGACACCAAATCCTTCATCGTCGATCACGACAGGGTGATCTTGATGGTTCGTATAGTCGAACCATTCTTGACCTGCACGTTCTTCACCGACGAACATCCGTTTTTCACACATATCGGCATTCGACAATAAGACCGCACAGCCAGAGTTCTCGATTTCCTCAACTCCACGGCGAACCCAACCGACACAATGAGGATCATCGAGATAATCTTCTTGCTCACCATATGCTTTGTGATACCGTGCATAGAGTAAAGCATCGATCATTTCTTTTTTTCCTTCTACCGGATGTGGTCCTTGCACTCCATAATAGTCACCGTAGAAGACACATGGGTAACCGTCTTTACGAAGTAAAATCGCCGCGTAAGCGTGTTGTTTGAACCAGTCATCCACCCACGACTCAAGTGATTCCCCCGGTTGAGAATCGTGATTGTCGACGAACGTGACGGCATTCGTCGGGTGTGATTCGACAAGGGTGTCCGCAAACAACGTCGTCATATCAAAGTCTTGTCCCTGCTTCGAAGCTTCATGGAACTTGTAATGAAGCGGAACATCGAACAAATCGATCGTATAGTCGACGCTATCGAGGAAATGACGACAATCATCGAGATCTGATTTCCAGAACTCGCCGACCATATAGAAATCACCTTCACTTTTTTCAATCATTGATTTTGCGAATTCATGAACGAATTCATAGTTGATATGTTTGATGGCATCGAGTCGGAAACCTTGGCAATCAATTGTTTCTTGGAACCAATGTCCCCAGCGGATCATTTCTTCTCGGACTTCCGGGTGATTATAATCGATGTTCGCGAACATCAAATAGTCATAGTTTCCGAATTCATCATCGACTTGATCATTCCAATCTTTATTTTTACCGGAAATTTTAAAGACACCCGTCTTTTCTTCACGGGCATCAAAATCCGTTCCATTGAAAAATTCATGTGTCCAGATGAAATCTGAATATTTTCCGTTACGTCCTGGGAACGTAAACTTCGTCCAAGCTTCGATTTCAAACTCTTCTGAAATTTCTTTCGAACGATCTTCTGGATGGACCTCGACGACATTGATCGTCTCGAGTTCATCGGCTGCTGCTTTATGGTTCATGACGACATCCGCGTAAACAGCGATATCGTTCTCACGAGCAACCTGGATCGCTTCGACGAGTTCATCTTTCGTACCGTATTTCGTACGGACCGTTCCTTTTTGATCAAATTCGCCTAAATCATAGACGTCATAGATGCCATATCCTGTATCTTCATCCGATTGACCTTTTGACGCCGGTGGAATCCACACGGACGTGATGCCGGCAGCACGTAATTCAGGCGCCCGCTCTTTCAAGCGTTGCCAGTGCTTCCCATCATTCTCTACATGCCACTCAAAAAACTGCATCATCGTATGGTTACGTTCCATCTCTCTTCGCTCTCCCTTAGTTACTATAGTATGAATATTATTACAATATCTTTACTATTCCCCGGGGGAACAAAAATAAACGCTTCCCGTTTTTCAACGAGAAGCGTTCTACTGAATGGACCCTGCAGGGCTCGAACCTGCGACCGGACGGTTATGAGCCGTCAGCTCTAACCAGCTGAGCTAAGGGTCCTTAAGTAATAGTAGCGGCGGAGGGAGTCGAACCCACGACCTCACGGGTATGAACCGTACGCTCTAGCCAGCTGAGCTACACCGCCATGATGTATGTTTCTTACTCTTACTAGATTACGAGATGTGGCGAAACTTGTCAATATGCTATTTCAAAAAAATAAACAGCTGATTTCATTTTTTGAAATCAGCTGTTATAAGAAAATCGTATTTCACTTAGTTCGTTAAAGCCGTCCGCTGTTCTAGGACGAGATCCGTAATGTTAACAGCGTGATCGCCAATTCGTTCGAGGTTCGACAAGAGATCGACGAAGATCATCCCTGCTTGTCCCGTACATTCGCCAGCGTTAACACGAAGGACGTGATGCTTCCGGAATGACCGTTCGAGCGCATCGAGTTTTCCTTCGAGTTCCAGAACCTTACGAGCTCGTGTAACATCATCCTCTTCGACAGCGCGAACAGCACAATCGACGATTTCTTGCGTTAAGGCATACATGTCATCAAGCTCTTTCTTCGCAGCTGATGTGAACTGGATTCGGTTGACGATTTGGAAGTCGACCAATTCGACGATGTTTTCGACATGGTCACCGATTCGTTCAAAATCATTTACAGCGTGCATCAGTAACGAGTGCTCATTTGATTCACGTTCTGATAAATCATGTGCTGCTACTTTAACGAGATAACTCGTGACTTCTGTATTTAAATGGTTGATTGCATATTCAATCTGTTGTGATTCCGATACATCTTTCTTATCATGCGATTGCGTGTAACGGTGTGCTTTTGAAAGTGCGTCTTTCGAGAATTCTCCCATTCGCAATACTTCGAGCTTTGCTTGGTTTAATGCGAGTGCCGAAGATTGGTTCAAGATATTTTGATCCAGATGACGCGGTTTTGAATCAATCGTCGTATCCGTTCCCGGTACGATTTTTTGTACCAACCATGCGATTTGTGCAATGAACCAACATTGAATCAACGTATTGACGACGTTGAATGTTCCGTGTGCAAAGGCGATTTGCATCTTTGGACCTAAATCAAGCGTACCCGTGATCCATGCGATGAAATTCGAGAAGATCGGTAAAGCAATCAAGAATAAAATCGTTCCGATAATATTGAAGATGACGTGTGCTGCCGCTGTCCGTTTAGCTGCAATCGACGCACCAAGTGCTGCAAGTACTGCTGTGATCGTCGTTCCGATGTTATCACCGAACAAGACCGGAAGTGCTGCTTTGATATCGATCATGCCACCAGCATACAACTCTTGTAAGATACCGATCGTCGCAGAAGACGATTGGACGAGAACAGTAAAGATCGTTCCGACGAATACACCAAGCAATGGGTTATCCGACATCGATACAGTCAACTCACGGAACCAGACACTTGACTCGAGTGGAGCCATTCCGTCGCCCATCAATGTGAGACCATAGAACAATGCACCGAAGCCAAAGAAAATCTGTCCAATGTATTGAACCCGTTCTTTATTGAAGAAGAAGATTAAGAAAGCACCAATTGCGATCGCTGGAAGCGCAGCTTCCTTGACGTTAAAGCCGATGATGAATGCCGTAATCGTTGTTCCGATATTTGCCCCCATGACGACTCCGATTGCCTGTCTTAAATTCATCAGACCCGCACTAACGAGACCGACGACGATGACGGTCGTTCCTGACGACGACTGAATTAAAATCGTGACGACGATACCTGCTAAAATACCTAATAGTGGATTCGTCGTATATTTATCGAGGATGTAACGTAATCGGTCTCCGGCTGTTTTTTGGAGCCCATCTCCCATATACTTAATACCGAATAGGAAAATCCCGAGTCCACCGATGAAGGTGAAAATCATTTCCTGCAAATCATAGTTCATCTTGCCAGCTCCTTTATTTCATGTGGATTGATGTGTTTGTAAAGTTTATTTTCTCAACTCCCCCATTATGTAAAGGTCTAGTGAACTTGTAAATAGTTTTTTCAATATCCGTTTGTTAAGCTTTTATTAATCTGTACCATTACACAAAAAACCTTTATTACAAACACAAATCAAATAATTTAAATCTGTTATAAAACATTAGAAAGAGTGATTCACTTGTCATTTTTACGTCAACTGATTAATTACTTACAAACTTCCTTAATTCCAAATCGTCCGTTTTTGCGTCTTCGTTTAGCAGATGTTTCCCTTTATTTTTGTGGATTAGCTTGGATTTCATTTTGGACGACGGTCATTGATTCCTTCTTTTTACAAAAAAACATTCCGATCGTCGTCTGGTTCATCCTTCATTTCATCTTTATCGCAATCGCTGTATTACTTTACGTATTGTTTATGGCGTATCTAACAAAAGGGTTTGTCCGATTGTTACTTCCCCGTCCGTGGGCATATCGCCAAACGTTTCCTTATACAGTCGCAACGAACCTCTGGTCTTTCCCAATCGGTATGCTTCTATACCAACTTGATTATCCTCGCTTCGGAATCGGGATACTCGTAATCGGACACTTCGTCTACACATTAGTGCCATTATGGATTGCCCGTTCCTCGAAGCCACGTTCTTCACGTAAACCTCAATGAGTATTAAAATCAGGCGTCCGACGGATTGACGGACGCCCTTCTTTCATTAAACAATTGTAAATGTTCAATTTTCGTTCTTGTTTCTCGATTTTTAGGGAATAGTTCGATATGATAGAAAAGGTAAACATAAACAATATGGCGGTATGCCACAAAAGGAGATTTTCGATATGCCGAAAATGGTCCATCGCTCTAAGACTCGTCCCGTTCGTGTAGGGGACCTTGTCATTGGTGGAAATAATGAAGTCATCATCCAAAGTATGACGACAACTAAAACACACGACGTCGAAGCGACAGTCGCTGAAATCCTACGCCTTGAAGAAGCTGGTTGCCAAATCGTCCGCGTCGCTTGTCCAGAAGAACGTGATGCGCTCGCACTTGCAGAAATCAAAAGCCGAATTAACATTCCGCTTGTCGTAGACATCCACTTCAACTATAAACTTGCGCTTATGGCAATCGAAGCTGGCGTTGATAAAATCCGGATCAACCCGGGTAACATCGGTCGCCGCGAAAAGGTCGAAGCCGTCGTTACAGCAGCAAAAGCAAAAAATATCCCAATCCGGATTGGGGTAAATGCCGGTTCACTTGAAAAGCATATTCTTGAAAAGTATGGCTACCCAACTGCTCGTGGTATGGTCGAGAGTGCGTTGCACCACATTAAGATTCTCGAAGATCTCGACTTCCATGATATCATCGTCTCGCTTAAGGCATCAGACGTACAGTTGGCGCTTGAAGCGTATCAGCTCGCTTCTGAATCATTCGACTATCCACTTCACGTCGGGATTACGGAATCTGGTCCACTTCGCTCTGGTTCATTAAAATCAGCAGCGGGACTTGGCGCGATCTTGTCACGCGGAATCGGAAATACAGTTCGTGTATCTCTTTCAGCGGACCCTGTCGAAGAAGTAAAAGTCGCAAAAGAAGTCTTGAAATCATTTGGTCTCGCAGCGAACGCAGCGACATTGATCTCATGTCCAACATGTGGTCGGATCGAAATCGATTTAATGTCGATCGCTGCAGAAATCGAAGACTATATCGAAAACATCCAAGCGAACATCAAAGTTGCGGTTCTCGGATGTGCGGTCAACGGTCCTGGTGAAGCACGTGAAGCTGATATCGGTATCGCTGGTGCACGCAACGAAGGATTGTTATTCCGTCACGGAGAAATCATCCGTAAAGTACCGGAAGCAACGATGGTCGAAGAATTGAAGAAAGAAATCGATGCGATCGTTCTCGAAAAACAGGCTGAAAAAGAAGCCGAAAAAGCAAACCATGCATAAGTGGAAGACTCCTCCCTCGCGAGGAGTCTTTTTTCCTATCTCGATTTCGACTATGTTATACTAAGTGAAGAAAAATTTTTAGAACGTTGGTGACTGTAAATGAAAATTGGAATCGACATTGATGGAACGATCACACATCCATCCTCTTGCTTCACTTACATGAATAAGCATCTTGGAACGTCGATTGACTTCAATCAGGCGTCCGAGTATGAATTGCATACGTATACCGATATGAATCAAATCGAATTTTGGGACTACATGGTGAACTCCGGTCACGAGACCGGCATTTATCGTGAATCCATCCCTCAAGAACATGTTCGTCATCACTTATGGAATTTGCGGAAACAATATGATCTCCATTACGTAACAGCACGATCGGAGCTTGTTCGTCCTGTAACAGAAGAGTGGATCAAACAACACGAACTTCCTCTTGATTCTTTGATCATGACGGGATCACACGACAAAGTACAAGTCGTCCGTGATTTATCACTCGATTTATTCATGGAAGATCGATTAGAGAATGCTGTGCAAATCGCAGAAGACACATCTATTCCTGTAATCTTGTTCGACGCACCTTATAACCGTAAAGCTGTACCGAATAATGTCATTCGTGTCGCTTCATGGAATGAAGCCGTTCAAGAGATTCAAAAATTTGCACCGATTCGTTAAAACAGCCGATTAGGCTGTTTTTTCCATTTTCATGTCATTGCATGACTCGATATCGTACAATGACGATAGATTGAAACTTTGATATAGGAAGGGCTTCATGATGCTTGCGACAGTGAATATCTTTTTTATTAATATCTGTATTATTTTTCTCGTTTCTACGTTCACCTTTTACCTACTTCGTGATCGTTTACCAATTCAACCTGACTCAAAAATATCTACTCGTCTCTATTTCGGACTTTCCAATGGTATGACTGGCATTCTACTTATGCATAATGCAATCGACTTAAATGGAGCATTGATTGATTTACGGTTATTACCTCTCGCTTTGTCCGCTTTGTTCGGTGGTAATATCAGTATTGCCGTGACAGGGCTGATGCTCTTGATCTACCGATTCGTGATTGATAGCGGAGATTCACTAAGTGCTCTATTTAGTTCCGTCATCACACTACTTGGATTTCTAGTACTTTCTTTTATTTGTCGTCGATTCATCAAAAGGCAAGGGTACTTCTTTTCTGCAATCGTCACGGTCGGTTCCCTACTCGTACTCTCGCGATTGATTATGAGTAACTCCCCAGCAGATGCCTGGGGAACGATTTATATTCCTTATTTCATTTTAACGATTGGTGGAGCTCTTTTGTTTTATCGTTTGTCTTCACTCCTTCAGCAGCATTTCGTTCTTTATTCTTATCAATCCTACCTTGCTTCGACCGATCAATTGACGCGGCTCGCGAATCGCCATGTCATTTTAGAAAAAGTCACGACGCTCGAAAGGAGTAAAGATTCTTGGGGAGTCATCTTGTTTGATTTGGATCACTTTAAGAATGTAAATGATACACATGGTCACGCAATCGGAGACGCTGTCTTGCGCCACTTTTCAATCTTATTGAACGAACATTGTCCGGCACCCGTTACGGTCGGTCGATATGGTGGTGAAGAATTCATCGTCATCGTTCCAGACATTGAACTGCATCCTCCTGTCGTCCTAGCTGAAACAATCGTAACAGCCGTTCAGCAAACACCGTTCGTCATGCAAGATCATGCCGTATCCATTACGGTATCCGCAGGAATTGCTTACGCTCATCAACAACCAGCTGAAACAGTATTTAAGCAAGCGGATAGTGCTTTGTACGAAGCAAAAGCGCAAGGAAGAAATCAGTATCGCCTGTATCGATCGAAATGAATACTAAAAAGCCACTTCTCCTCCGAGCGATTCGGACTGAAGTGGCTTTTGTTGGTCAACGGACCGTTCCTTCATTCGTCTTTTGCAGTAGACAGATGATTTCTTCAAGTGGTACCGGTTTAGCGAAGAAATAACCTTGGAATAGATGAATACCGATTTCCTTGGCAATGCGTACTTCTTCTCCTGTCTCAACTCCTTCGACGATACATTCGACATGCATCGACTGGCTCAGTTGAAAAATCGACTCGAGAATGGATTGTCGTTTCTCCGATTCACCGATTTGTTCGATGAATTGCTTTGGAATCTTTAATTGACGTAACGGTAACAAACGCTCGAGAACATGATAGGACGCATGACCGGTTCCGAAATCATCAAGTGACAACGGGAAATCGAGCGTTTTGATTCGTTTGAGCGCTCGATGAATCGATTGGCTCTCAAAATCAAGTGACTGACTCTCGGTGATTTCAATTTTAATCTGTTGCGGTTTTAAGGCATACTTCAGTAGCGTTCGTTCGATGAAAGGCATGAACGACTCACTCGTCAACTGGCGTGGTGATACGTTGACAGATAACGTAAACTCGTCTGGAACAAGATCGACCAATGCTTTGCGCGTCTTACAGCTTTCCTCAAAAATCCATTCTCCTAGACGAATGATTAAATCACTTTTTTCAGCAATCGGAATGAATACGGATGGTCGATCAGCTCCTTGTAACGGGGTCTTCCAGCGAACTAAGGCCTCAAGACCAATAAATCGCTCTGATTGAACATCGTATTGTAATTGATAAACTAGATGAAAATCCGTTTCGATATTAGCTTGGGCTAGGGATTGTGCTGCTTTGACTCGTAATTCTTGATCCTTACGCCATTCTTTGTCAATACACATCACACGTTCGTTTTGTTGCGCTGCTTCTTGTAAGGCAGTCAATAATTGTTGCACCCGACGCTTTCGATTGTTGGTCGCCCCTTCGCCGTTATCAATGACGATGGATATGTTGACATAGACATGGTGCCCCTCGATTTCGTATGGTATGGAGATTTCTTGACTCAATTCTTCCATCGCTTCCTTACACGCCACCTCGTCCGGCTTTTCCATGACGATCAATAACGTACCTGCTTCAATCCGAGCAAAAGCTTGATAAGGAGGTAGTTGTCTCTTGAGTCGCTCGATACAGGCGCGTAGTACTTGTAACTGAATATCTTCTCCAAAATAACGTGCCAGCTCATAGTAGTTTTCTAAATGAATCCCGACAAAAATGAGCTGTTGTTCGGGTCTTGGAAAATCAATTTCGTTTAATCCTTGGCGATTCAAGACACCTGTTTCTTCATCACGTCGCGCCGTATCGTGTAATTGTATCGCAAGGTCATTTAACCGATTTAAATTGCGAATATGCAAGTGATTGATGACAAGCGCAATCGATACGCCAATCACAATCATGCCAATCCGTCCATAATGGTCTGTCGGATCAATTTCTACCGTCACGGTATCGGCATTCCACATGACATAAAAACTAGTTGCGATGGCAATCGCGATGGCGTACCACATCATGATTCGTTGATACGAGATTAAAGCGATCATCAAAAACAAAAAGCTACTTGCCCAAACGGTAACTGCCGCATAAGGTAAAAAGCTAATCGATGTAATCGGAACGACGAGCAACATCAAAGACAATAAGTGCGTTTGCAAAACGGTTTCCATTTTGCGACGACTAATATAAAAAATAAATAGACCCATGACGATTAAAAATGAAATGATGACAGAACGACTCAAATACGCATTCTTAATTGTCTCTTCTGTCGTCGTATAAATGATCAAAGCACCAACGAACATCATGAATAAGGCAAAATTTCCAATCCACCATTGTTGTTTCCGAACGATATCCTCCATGCTTTCTCCCTCCTTTCCGTCTGATTTTCCGTATAAAGGTTTCGACATCGCTTGATGATACTCCTGTCAAATGGAATGTGTCAATTCTTTCCTAAAAAGAAAAGTCTTCCCTCATACGTATCGTGGAAGACTGTTCTTTCAAATTGATGTTTTTATAGCTCGACTCTTCCTAACTCCTCGATGACATCCGTTGCTAGCAAGCTGCTCGGATGTAAACGTCGTTCAACTTGCCGAGAAGCACGTGCATACCACTCTGCTCCTAACGCTAATGTTCTTTCAATGTCTCCTGTTGGATGTTGTGCAAGAAGGCTGGTTAATATACCAAACAGCGTATCCCCACTTCCTCCTTTGGCGAGACCACTTGATGCACCCGAGACGACGAATCCGCCTCCATCCGGTTTCGCGATTAAGATGACATGAGACTTCAAGACGACAGTTACTTGATGCAAGATGGCATAGTCGGTTGCTTGACCGAAAAGATCATCTTGAATACTTGCGACACTCTGATTCGTCATCCGGGCGAATTCACCGATATGCGGTGTGACGATGATCGGCGCGGTTCGCTCGGGATAACTTTCTTTTACTAGAGCTGCAGCATCTAGTACAACCGGCAAATCACTCTCAAGCAGATAGTCCACCCATGTTTCGACTGCCTCTTGCGATAATCCGGGACCGATTCCAACTGCTGAGATGGAGGGGAGCATCTCCTGAATTGCTGGTAATGTCTGATCAATGACCATCGCTTCCGGCGCTTGGACGATGATTCCATGTTTCGCAAGTGCCGTCGTTGCCACTTGTAGTTTACCGACTCCTGTTCGTAAGGCTGCCCGTGTCGCGAGTTGAATGGAACCCGGCATCGTCTCACTTCCACCAATCAATAGAGCCGTCCCGTACGTTCCTTTATGACCGTATGGTTCCCGCTTGAACAAGGCGGTCACACCATTAGGTGATACGCGCCATTCACCAAATGTCGGTAATCCGATATCAATCGTTTCTGATTCGCCATAAAACGGTGCTGTCCGTATTAAAAAGGCAGATCGTTTCATTGCATGCAGTTGAAATGTCACGTCTGCGCGAACCGCTGTCTCCTTAAATTCCGTTGCGTGATCCGTCGGTACTCCGCTCGGCACATCCACTGCATAGATACGTGCCCCTTGTCGCTTTTGTTCCGATACGAATTCACATTGCGCTTCGAACACTTGATTCACCCGCTTTGGATCAAATCCCGTTCCATATAAGGCATCTAGAATGACATCATATTGACCACACGGTTGTTCGGTCACGAGTCCAAATGCTTCTGCATAATGAACATGGACGATGGATGTATCCGAACGATTCTCTCCAAATGGTGCATGTAGTGTGACATCAAATCCGTCGCGTATCAATTCGCGTCCAATGACATACCCATCCCCACCGTTATTGCCTGTCCCACATAAAATCAAGATTCGCTCCGTCTTCCTATGACGCTCTTTGATACGTGTTGCGATGTGACTTCCGGCTCGTTCCATCAGCACTTCAAGTGGCAGTCCGGATGTCCGTGCCCACTCATCGATTTGTCGCGCTTCTTGTGTATCATAAATCATCTTCTCATCACCTCTGTTCGACTATTCCCGTTTTGAACAGGACTAGTCTTCTAAAACGAAAAAAGGACGCCCGACCGGGCATCCTCTTTCATTTAAGATGTCATGCGTTGACAATTCGCACAGCGTCCATAAATTTCGAACTTATGATCCTCGACTTCAAAGCCAGTCTCTTGGACCGGAGAAACCCATTCCATCGGACAAACATTCAATGTTTCCGTCTTGCCGCAGATTCGGCATATTAAATGATGATGATGGTGTCCTGAAGCACAAGCTGCTCGGTATTTCATCTCACCGTCTAATTCCGTCACTTCTAATAAGTCGATTTCCGAAAAGTCATTCAAGTTTCGATAGATTGTATCATAACTTAACGAAGGATGAGACGTTCGAAGAGCTTCTGCTACTTCCCGCGCACTGACATAACGATTGACTTCAAATAGATACGATAGCAAATCGAGACGCTTCGGTGTCATTTTAAACCCGGAAGCCTTCATGCGTTCACGCGCTTGTTCGATGTTCGTCTTCATGTGTTTTCCCTCCTATCCAAAACCGTTCCAACAGCATCACGATGATCAGCTCAAGTACCGCAAGCAAGACGATCATTCCACCTGGTGCCAAATCGAACTGATAGGCCAGGATGAGTCCGAGTACTGTCGCAACCTCACCAAATATGATAGCTAAAAAGATCGTCGCCTTAAAACTCTTCGCAATTCGAAGTGCTGCCGCAACCGGTAACGTGATTAAGCTTGAGACAAGCAAAATCCCAACGATTCGCATACTGATCGCAATGACAAGTGCAACGACGATCATAAAGAGAATATGCACTAAGCGAAGGCGAATCCCGGAAACGCGCGCCTGCTCCTCGTCAAAGGAAAGGAACAACAATTCCTTATAAAAAGCAAAGACGAAGATGACGACAACGACCGTCACGATAAGAATCGTATATACATCCGTCAAGGCGACAGCCGAGACCGTTCCAAACAAGAAAGAGACGAGATCCATTGAAAAGCCGTTCGCGAGACTGATGAATGTTGCCCCAAGTCCCATCCCTGTCGCCATGATGATCGGGATTGCGAGTTCTTGGAAATGCTTGTACTTTGCACGCAACCAATCAATCGTCAGTGCCGCGATGACCGATGTCACGATTCCTAAATACAGTGGATTTAAGTCCGCTAATTGTGCGACCATTCCAGAAATCAATAGACTGAGCGCAATTCCGGCCAGCGTGACGTGTGATAGTGCATCTGCGATCAGACTCATCCGCCGGACAACAACGAACGAACCAATCAATGGTGCCGTGAATCCGATCAGAATGGCAGCCACCAAAGCGTACTGTAAAAACTTTAACGTCATGAACGCTTCAATCATTGGACACTCTTCCCTTCATGAACGAGGACACGTCCCGGAACCGGATAGAGGGAGCGGATCGTCTGTTCATCTAGTTCCCAGTATTCTTTGATGCCACAGTTACACCCTAAACGTCCATCGACCAGATGGATCACATCCGTGACAAGTTTACTGACGAAGTGGATATCATGCGTGACAAGAACGAATGTCCGGCGCTTATCTCGACGAAGTTCTTCTAATATTTCATAAAATTCTTTCACGTATCGCTGATCGACACCAACGGTTGGTTCATCCAAGATCATTAAATCAGGATCGTTGACGAGCGCACGTGCGATGAAAACACGTTGTTGTTGACCACCGGATAGGTCGCCGACTTTTGAATCGCGTCGCTCCCACATTCCGACCGTTTCAAGGGCCGTTCGTACTTTGTCTCGATCGTCGCGAGATAAGCGACGAAAGAGTCCTTTTTTGGCGTACAGCCCCATCTCAACGACTTCTGCGACAGTCACCGGAAAACCGGAGTTGAACGCTGCCGCTTTCTGCGAAACATAGCTGATTCGCCACCATTCATTGAATTGTGATTGGGATTGTCCAAATAAACGAATCGTTCCTTTCGGTTGCAATAACCCTAATATACATTTGATCAGCGTCGATTTTCCGGATCCATTTTCTCCGACGATGGCTAAAAATTGTCCTTGCTCGACCTGAAACGAGACTTGATTCAATACCCGACGATCCGGGTAATCATAGCTGACTTGATCAATCTCGATGATTGGTGTTTCCATTTATTTTCACTCCTTCCGTTTTCGTAAAACGGAATAATTACGCCTTAATCACCTGTCTTATTATAGCGCCCGCCAATTATTGGTGCAACTCTAGCAACTTCCTATCCTCCTTGGAAAACATTCAAGGTACAATAAAGACAGAAGCTAGCTGTTTCCGGCTTGTTCAGAGAGGGAATTCTTTTAGTGCACGCATCGCAGAGAGGAGTCGGAGTCATTTGAAACAAGAACTTGCAGTCATCGATATCGGTTCCAACTCGATTCGTTATGTCATCTTCCATCCGATCGCTTCTGGTCGCTATATCGAGAAGATTAATATTAAAGTCGTCGCCCGGTTATCTGCTCACATCAATGAGGATGGAGCACTCGATGGTGAAGGCATTGCCTTACTTGAAGAAACATTACATCGTTTTTATGAAGTTGGCGTCACCCATGAGGTCGAAGAAACGATCTGTGTCGCGACAGCAGCGATCCGTAATGCGACGAACCGAGATGCCATCGTTGAATCCGTTACAGAAAACACGCCTTTTTCCATTCAGGTTCTGACAGATGAACAAGAAGCATACTATGGTTATTTTGCCATCATCAATTCGACCTTCCTTGAAGATGGATTTTCCGTTGATATCGGTGGTGGTTCCATGGAGGTCACCTTGATTGAGAATCGTGAAATGGTGGCGTATCACAGCTTTCCATTTGGTGCCGTCACCTTGACACGGCAATTCGTTTCCGACGAGACACTAAGTGCCAGTGATAAGAAGAAATTGGTGAAATTCCTACGGGAACAATTCGAATCGATTCCATGGCTGAGTGACAAAAAGCTTCCTTTAATCGGTGTCGGTGGTTCTGCCCGAAATTTCGTTCGGATCCATCAGTCGAATCAGGACTATCCCTTACGAAGTGTTCACCAATATCAAATCAAAGCGAAGGAACTCACGAAGATGGTCGACGATCTCGAAGGAAAGTCGGCGAAACAACTATCGAAAATCGAAGGACTATCAAAAGATCGAATTGATATCTTTCTGCCGGCATTGATTGCGATTCAAGAGTTAGCCCATCACATCGAAGCGGAAGAATTCGTCATGAGTAATCTCGGTCTTCGCGAAGGTCTTGTTTACGAGTTCGATGTGCAGGACGAAGCATACCGTCGGATTGAAAACGTACGTGAGCAAAGTCTTTATCAGCTCGAAAGCGACTATAAGGTCAATCGAGATCGTGCGTTATATATTGGAACACTCGCCAAATCGATGTACCGGCAGCTCGTCACGCTCGACTTGATTTCAGAACGCGCGTCTGATCTACGACTGCTCGATTCAGCAAGCCGCTTATTTTATTGTGGACAATACATTAATCCAGATACACGATCGGACCAGACGTTCTACCTGTTGACGAATACCGAACTGAATGGCATGACGCACAAGGATCGCGTTGCTCTCTCGCTCGTCAGTTCCTATTCTTCTGCCAAGCGGATGAACCAGCTTGCAAAACCTTTTAAGGACTGGTTTACGGAAAAATCGCTGGATCGCTTCGACCTACTTGGATCTCTCCTCAAATTAAGTCATGCGCTCGACGTGACGGAGCGAAAAGCCGTCGATCACTTGGAGCTATTCCTTCAAAAGGATCAACTCCAGTTTGTCCTCGATACAGGCGATCATGATTATGGATTCGAAGTCGAAAAGGCGGAAAAACAAAAGAAACACCTGGAACGAATCATTGATTGTACGATTACCTTCGAAACGAAAGGAGATCTTCCTTCATGAAGCTCGACATACCGGAACATTTCAATAATCGTGAACTCAGCTGGCTCCAGTTCAATAAACGTGTACTGGATGAAGCGTTTGACACACGCAATCCGTTAATGGAACGTTTTAAGTTTCTCGGTATCTTTAGTTCCAATCTAGACGAATTCTATATGGTACGGGTCGGTGGTTTAAAGGATGAAGTACTCGCCGGATTCAATAAACCAGAAAATAAACAACAGATGACACCCAAACAACAGTTACGTGCGATCGCAGCGAAAACAAAAGAGTTAGTCGATCGGCAATACGAAGCATTTCAAGCAATCAATCAGACGTTATCCGATGAAGGCATTACATTCTTGAAATACGACGCTCTGACTTCAGAACAGACGACCTATGTAAAATCCTTTTTCCGCGAACAAGTCTTTCCGGTACTCACCCCCGTTGCCGTCGATGCCTATCGTCCGTTCCCGATGCTCTCGTCAAAATCACTTAACATCGCGACGGTTCTTGAAGCAGAAGACGGGACGAAACGGAATTTAGCGCTCGTACAAGTACCTGCTGTCTTACCGAGATTCGTCGATTTACCGGTAGAAGATGATGAGACGACGGCTGTAATCTTACTCGAAGACGTCATCATCGCCTTCATCGATAGTCTATTCAAAGGCTATCGTGTGTTGTCTGCCATGCCGTTTCGGATTACGCGGAATGCCGACCTTCCGTTTCATGAGGAAGGTACGCATGATTTATTAAAGCTGATTGAGAAAGAATTAAAAAAACGGCGTTGGGGAGTCGCGATTCGACTCGAAGTTCAAAAAGCTGCCATCAATACCGAACTGCTCAACATGTTGCGCGATGTACTGGATCTGCAGGAACGCGACATCTTTGCCGTGGATGGTCCGATTGATTTAACGTTCTCCTTTGCCTTCTACAGTCAAATCGGTATTGAATATGATCATTTGATCTATCAGACAATCATGCCGGTCGACCCACCAGCACTCGATAGTTCAAAAAATCTGTTCAATCAATTACTCGAACGCGACTATCTCTTGCATCATCCATATCATACGTTTGATCCGATCGTCCGGTTCATCGTCCAAGCAGCGAATGACCCGAACGTCCTTGCCATCAAACAAACACTTTATCGTGTATCTGGTGATTCTCCGATCATCAAGGCCTTAAAAACGGCAGCGGAGAACGGGAAACAGGTCACCGTTCTCGTTGAACTGAAGGCTCGATTCGACGAGGCAAAGAACATTGAGTGGGCGAAGCAACTGGAGAAGGCCGGCGCTCATGTCATTTACGGATATAGCGATTTAAAGACACACTCAAAGATCACGCTCGTCGTCCGACTCCACGAAGGCAAGATTCAACGTTTCGTCCATCTTGGTACCGGCAACTATAATGATTCGACGGCGAAACTATACACGGACGTTGGATTATTGACCGCTCGTGAAGAGATCGCCGAGGATGCGACGAACTTCTTCAATTGGTTATCTGGATACGGGGAACAGCCGGAATGGAACGTCATTCAAACTTCACCGAACGCGATGCTTGAGAAGTTCCTGTCCTTGATTGATGAAGAGATTCATCATCATAAAAAGCACGGAAATGGTCGAATCGTCGCTAAGATGAATAGTCTGACGGAAAAAGACATCATTTTACGGCTTTACAAGGCATCGCGCGCCGGTGTCCAAGTCGAACTCATCGTTCGGGGCGTCTGTTGTCTACGTCCTGGAATTCCAGATGTTTCAGAGAACATTCGCGTCATCTCGATCGTCGATCGTTACTTGGAGCATTCACGCATCTTCTACTTCCATCACAACGGTCAGGATTTGATGTATGGATCAAGCGCAGACTGGATGACACGCAACATGAGAAAACGGATTGAAATCTTGTTCCCGATCATGGATGAAGAACATAAGGAGTATTTAAAGGATTGTCTTGCCCTCGCCCTTGCTGATAATGTAAAGTCGCGTGAGCAGGCAGCCGATGGATCCTATCATTACGTGAAGGATGGAAAACAGAGCTGTGAATCCCAGTTGCTGATTCAAGACTATACGAGCGGCAAACTCAAACAAAAACCTAGTTTTACAACTCCATTAACACACAAGTGGATTACGATCGAAAAGAAAGAGGACAAAGTCATTCTTGATCAAAATGCTACATGATTCTGGTCATGTTTTACCACGTACTCTACTTCAAATGCTGATTTAAAGCAGAAAGGACGAAGTGTATGCTTCAGCAAATCTTATTATCCCTTCTCGCCGGCGTCATCTGCGGCGTCGTGTTTACCGCACTGAAATTGCCGATTCCTGCTCCACCCGTCTTTCCAGCTGTCGTCGGAATCTTTGGTGTCTTCCTTGGGATGAAAATCTATTTATTTATAGTAGAACGCTTTTTCTAATCCAAACAAAACCCGTTCTCTGACTGCCTCGCGCAGAAAGAGAACGGGTTTTTGATTATTTTTTTAAGGCTTCAGCGATCACACGATCCCAGTTGACCTCATCACATGCCGTCTCACATGTCGGCTCTACTTCACATGTCGCACATTTCCCTTTTTTCGCTTTTTTCGTAAAGCGAACAAGTGAAAAACCAGCATAACCAAAGACGATGAGTCCGATGAGTATATCGATGAAATGCATCTGTTCTCCCCCTTAAGCGAATCCCAACCAATGTCCTGTTTGATAAATGATGAACGCCACCCCGTAAGCAACGAATAAGCCATATAAACTAGCAATCCACGTCCACTTCGCACTTCCGACTTCTCGGCGAATGACAGCGACTGTTGCTAAGCACGGGACGTAAAGCAAGACGAAGACCATGAAACTATACGCGCTGAGCGGTGTGAACTGTTGCGCGATATGACGTCCCAGTTCCGATTCATTGACAGCATAAATGATTGCCATCGTTGAGACAACCACTTCCTTCGCAAGAAATCCAGTAATAAGGGCGGCACCCGCCTGCCATGTTCCGAATCCAAGCGGTACGAGCACCGTGGCAATGACGCCGCCAATCATCGCAAGAAAACTATCATTCATATTGACGTCCAGTCCACCAGGTCCTGTATAGGCGAGCAACCAAATGACGACTGATCCACCGAAGATGAACGTTCCCGCCTTTCGAACAAATCCTTTTCCTTTTTGCCATGTACTCCGCCATAGCGTTAACCCTTGCGGAATCCGGTATGGTGGTTGTTCGACTAAGAACAAGCTCGTCGCATCTTCTGCAGCTAACACTTTTGAAAAAACTTTTGCCGCAATGAGGGCTAGTACAATCCCAAGGATATAGAGCGATAAGACGACGAGTGCCTGATTCGTTGCAAAGAAGCTTCCCGCAAATACAGCGTAAATCGGTAAACGAGCAGAACAGGACATGAATGGTGAGATAAAGATCGTCACTAAACGCTCTCGTTCTTCTTCTACAGAACGAGCAGCCATGATTCCTGGCACGTTACAACCGAAGCCGATGATCATTGGAATGAAGCTTTTTCCGTTTAAGCCGACCATTTGCATGAATCGATCCATGACGATTGCAACACGTGCCATGTAACCCGAGTCCTCCAAAAATGAGATGAAGAAGAAGAGGACGAAGATTTGCGGGACGAATACCAGGACACCCCCAACTCCAGCCACGACACCTTCGACAAGTAAATCTTGAATGAACTGTGAGGCACCAAGCGTACTCAATAGACTAATGAGCCCTTTTGAGAGTGGTCCAGCGATGAATCCATCCAGCAAATCTGACATCGGCGATCCAATCCAGTTGAACGTCACATGGAACAAAAGATAAAGAATCGCAAAGAAGATTGGTAATCCTAAAATCGGATGTGTGACGATGGCATCAATCCGTTCTGTCCAGTTCGTTCTTGTCGTCTGTTCTTCCGTGACGACAGCAGCTCTCGTCGCCACTGCCCAGTGCCGGCGACACTCCGTGATATGCGCATGAACGAATCGTCCTAGCTGTTGTTCTAGCTGTTTACGAATCGTTGCGATCTGTGGTGTCCGTTGCTCTAGCACATCAACAAAAACACGATTCCCCGCTAAATATTGAACAGCCATCCACCGTTCCATCTCCGGCATGTCGACGATTTCGAGGATATCCTCAATCGCCTGTTCGGTCTCTGAACCATAATCGATTCGAAGGATGGGCTGTGGTTTTTGTTGTAAGGAAGATAATAATACATCACACCCGTCACCCGTGCGGGCAACGATCGGAAAAACGTCAACGTGTAAGACGTTTGCTAAACGCACTGGATCGACTTTCATTCCGCGATGATCGGCTACATCCATCATATTCAGCCCAATTTGAAGCGGCTTCCCGATTTCAAGCAACTGAGCGGTCAATTGTAGATTTCGCTCGAGCTGTGACGCATCGATGATGTTGATCATCGAGTCAAACGACTCCTCCATTAAAAATCGGGCGACGACTGCTTCATCCGCAGACAATGGATCTAAGTCATATACGCCAGGTAAATCAATCAATTGCCCACGATCCCCACGCAACTGTCCGATTTTTTTATCTACCGTAACTCCCGACCAGTTCCCGACATGGGCATAGGAATTCGTCAACCGATTAAACAAAGACGTTTTTCCAGTGTTCGGATTTCCGAGCAAGGCAATGCGTTGCGTCGTCATGGGACATACACCTCGATTCGTTTTGCATCTCTGCGGCGGATAGCAACCATTTGGTGATGATCCTGCTGTTCGATTGTCATAGGACCTTGAAATATCGCTTTTCGTCGCACGATGACCGGACATCCTTCATAAAAACCAAGCGCGAGTAATCGGCGACGTAATCGATCATCGATGTGGTTCATGTTCGTCATCACGACAGGCTGGTTCATTGAAACCGTAGCTAAATCCATCATAGCTGCTCCCCCATTTATCTTTTCATTCATTGATAACAATTATCATTCCTGATTATAACACCATCGATTCCTTAGTTACATAGGAATTCAATAAATGAATCAACTGGATATGTTTGCCTCAATAATAAAAGCTCTGCTTTCCTGACCGAGATCAGGAAAAAGCAGAGCTTTTATTCACTTTCTTCCGTTGCTGCTGCCGTATCCACCGCATGCAGCATCTGTTGATGTAACCATCGGTGACAGGTCGGGCAAACCGTCTGATATCCTTCTGGTGTCAAATGCCATTCAAGTAACGACTGCCTAGACTCCTCACAATGAACACATTGACGCGCGACTTGTTCCAGATGATTTCGCTCCTTGAAGCGCTCGATTCGACGTTGTTTAGACTGTTCGAGTGTCAGTACATCCGTTTCGAAATACCCATACTGCCATGAATCGAGCAGACGTGTGCGAACCACGCCTTCTACTGATCCGGTTTTAAGACCAAGTTGATCGAGTGGTCGTCCAAGTAACGGATGACGTAAATCCACACTGATGAGGTCCAGGCACACATACGACCCTTCTGAGTCGTCAGCGTTCGTCAGCCAAAATGGATCTTCTGGACGTGTCGTATACTCGGTGAACAAGGCTTCAGCATACGCCATGATACCGTCAGTCGTCGCAAGAAACACCTCTTCTCCCTCTGCCAGTTCTGCCGGCAAATAAAATGGTTCCTTTGTTTCATAGTAGTGGACAACAGCTTGTCGTATCGCAAAACTAGTCTCATCAACGACGAGTATATGACACATCACAGACACCCCTTTATGAATTATTCGACCGGTGCTCCTAGAATCGGTAGACGCCAGTCTGCATCAAACGCACCTGAACGTAACATATCGATTTCTTGTTTATATGGTGCCACTTTTTTCTTTGGATCGAGCCCGATGTATGGCGTCTCTAAGATTTTCGGTAAATGTGCCAGGGCAGGATGATGCACGACACGATGTAAGGCATCAAATCCAATCTCACCGAAACCAATATTTTCGTGACGGTCCTTTCGAGCACCGCGGATATTCTTTGAATCATTCACATGAATGACGCCAAGACGATCCAGTCCGACGATCCGGTCGAATTGTTCAAGGACACCATCTAAGTCGTGCACGATATCGTATCCTGCGTCATGCACGTGACATGTATCGAGACAGACCGACAGACGATCATGATGTGTGACGCCTTCGATGATCTGAGCAAGTTCCTCAAAAGTTTTTCCGATTTCCGATCCTTTTCCAGCCATCGTCTCAAGCGCAATCTTGACCTGTTCGTCACCCGTCAGTACTTCATTGAGTCCCTCGACGATCCGTTTGATTCCGACTTCTTCCCCAGCACCGACATGCGCACCAGGATGTAATACGATGTGTTGCGCCTTTTCAAGCGCTTCTGCTCGTTTGATTTCTGCTGCTAAAAACGAAACGGCGAGTTCGAATGTCTCGGGTTTCGTCGTATTCCCTAAGTTGATGATATACGGCGCATGTACGACGATTTCCTCTATTCCATTAGCACTCATATGTTGCAATGCTTCTTGAATCCGTAATTCTTCCATCGGCTTACGGCGTGTATTTTGAGGTGCTCCTGTATAGACCATCATCGTCGTTGCACCGTAAGATGCCGCTTCCTCACTTGCACCTAACAGCATTTTTTTCCCCGAAACGGAGACGTGTGAACCTATTTTCATGTTCTTTTCCACCTTTCTCTTTTTACAGTGTACCAAATCTTGAAAACGACAAGACACCCGAAAAATGTTTTTTCATTTCACGGGTGTCATCAATGGAATTATTTTGATTTGCGTGCGTTTTCTTTACGTTGCGCGCGACCGACACCACGTTGTTCTTTGATGCGTTCACGTTTTGCTGTTTCTTTCAGCTTATATTGATGCTTCTTCTTATAACCTGGTTTAACACGTTTTTTCGCTTTTGCTGCTTCACCCGACAGACGGCTGTGCGCTGTCTTCGAGACGGCAGTCTTCATGTGCGGCTTCGCACGGCGACGTTCTTTGACTTCGACGATTTGACTGCCTTTGACATCAACGTTCGTGAATTGAATGCCACGGTCCTCTAAGCGATTGATCATGCCGTTCTCGTGATCTTCAAACAGTGTATATGCCAATCCATCTTGATCGACGCGACCTGTCCGACCGACACGGTGGACGTAGAAGTCTAAATCTTTTGGAATACCGTGGTTGATGACGTGTGAGACACCTGAAATATCAATTCCGCGTGCTGCAAGATCCGTCACGATGACGTATTGATACTTCGCATCGTTGATTTCTTTGATGGCTTGTTTACGACGACGTGCCGGAAGATCTCCGTGAAGGGAACCAACGTTCAGTCCTGCTTCTAGGAACAAAGCTTCGACTTCGATTGCTTCTGCTTTTGTATTCGTAAAGATTAGACAGATATACGGATTCAGCGCTTTCGCGACTTTCAACGTCAATTGTGAGCGCTCACGATGCTTGACCGGAATCGTATGGTGAACGATTTTCTTCGCTGTCTGTTGTTTTGGATCCACATGCGCATAACGCGGGTTGTTCATGTATTTTTTCAAGAACGGTTGCAATTTCTCAGGAATCGTTGCTGAGAAGACCATCATCTGAAGCTGTTCTGGAAGAGCTTGCGCAATCCGGTCAACTTCTGGCAAGAAGCCCATGTCGAGCATTTGATCCGCTTCATCGATGACATAATGCTTCACGAAATGCGGTTTTAAAGCCTGTTCTTTGAATAGGTCTAAAATACGTCCCGGTGTTCCGATGACGATTTGGGGTGAGACTTTCACACGACCGATTTGACGTTCGCGATCCATTCCACCTGTAATAAGACTCGTCTTGATGAAGTCTGGTTCCTTCACGAGTAACGATTTCAGTTCTTCATGAATTTGCCAAGCAAGTTCGCGCGTTGGAGCAACGATGATTGCTTGTAATTCTTGAAGCTTTGGATCGACGTTTTGAACGATTGGAAGAAGGAACGATAACGTTTTTCCTGTTCCTGTTTGTGATTGACCGATGATATCGCGTCCCTTTACTGCAGCTGGGATGATCCGCGACTGAATGTCGGTCGGTTTTGTGATGCGGGCGTCATCGAGTGCTTCGATGACGAACGGGTGTAATTGATAATGGCTGAATCCATTCATGAATTGACACCGTCCTTTCCTTATTTGCTGAGGCTTCTGCCTCTCGATTAGTTCAACATGGTTATGGGTCTACTACCGTCATACAGATAGGAGTACGTATAAAAACGAGTTGGAATCTTTTTGTTTTTCGTATGAAGCTTCAATGCACTGAAGGCGACTTTCATCATCTCATCAGCACTCTGGACGACCGTCGCATCCATCGATTTCATGTCAACAGCTTCTAATATAGCACGATTCCCGTCTATGCCGACAATTATTTTTCCTTTGATCCCTGCTTTTTTCAATGCTTCGAGGACACCTAGCGCAATATCGTCATTGTGACAATAGACAGCATCAAACGGAATTCCTGACTCAATGACCTGTGTCATGACCTTTTCTGAAGTGACGGGGTCGTAATCCCCATTCACGGATTCGACGATTTCAAGTTCCGGCTCACGCTCAAGACCAGTCAAAAATCCCCGGTGTCGTTCATTCGTCGTATTGACGTTTGCCGTACCCGCGACTTCAATGATGTCGGCCGTAGCTCGTCCCGTCTGCTTGATGCGTTCGTGTTTGATGAATGAGGCAAGCTGTTCCCCGATCAATTGGTTATTCGAGGTAATCGAACTGACGACTGCATCGGAGCGAATCAATCGATCGATCGCGAAAACCGGAATCCCAGCACGAGCTGCCTCTTCTAACGTACTAGCGATATAGACATCATCAAGCGTCGTCACGAAGATGGCATCCACCTTCATTCGAATGAACTCTTGAATTTGCTCACGCTCATTGATGCGTGAATTATGCGACGTCGCAACGACTGCTTCGTATTTATTCAGTTTGGCTTGTGTCTTGAACGCGTCGACGAGCCGTTGCGCAAATTCATGTTTATCATTGACGATCGTGAAGCCGATGAGATGACGACGTGGACTCGGATCCGGATTGACGAATAAATTGGAAATGAACAAAACGGATGAAATCCAAACAATCAGGACGAATAACCAGGCCTTATTGAATTTCATTCCGTTTGCTCCTTTCGAGGTAAGTGGACTTGAATCGTCGTACCGACACCCGGCTTGCTGTCAAAGATCATCTTGCCTTTATGATCACGAACGATTTGTTTCGACATGAAAAGTCCAAGTCCATTGCCATCGACTTTTGATGTCTTGAACGCTTGACCGACATGATCAATCTGATTTCCATCCATCCCCACCCCATTATCCTGAACAATGAAGACGACTTCTTCTGGATAAACGTGGACATGCAGATGACAGATTCCATCCGGTCCTTTAAACGCGACAGCTTGAAGGGCATTTCGAACACAGTTTGCTAAAATCTGCAAAATCCCCTCTTCTGATGCATAAATCTTTGGCATGAAGGACGGTGTATAAATCTTGCAGTCCGCTTCGTAATGATGAGCTTCCGCTTCTAAGATATATGTCAGCTTCTTCATTAAATCATTCATATCAATCGTCGTTTTTTGAAGTGCATTGTTTTCGCCTTTCGATAAATCAAGCATCGTTTGAATCATGCCATTTGCTCGATCCAGTTCCGATAAAGCGAGAATCAACATTTCTGGATCACGATCCTTTTCTGCTGCTAACAACTGTAACGTCATCTTGACTGGCGTTAGTGGATTACGGATTTCGTGGGCAATTCCTGCTGCTAGTTGACCGAGTGATGCTAATTTTTCTTGATGTAACATCGTTTGTTGTTGACTCAACTGCTCAAGGCGCGCATTTTCCATCCGTTGAGCATACTCGTTATAGGCAGCAACGAGTGTCTTGACTTCGTTTGATCCGGCACGCTCGAGAACAATCGGTTTGGGTGAGGTGCTTTTCTCGATCTTATTCACAAGTTCAAGCATCGGTGCCGTCAATTGTTTTGACATCAAATAACCGACGATCAGACTGAGGACAAGCGTCAAGGCAGCGATGATCAAATACTGTTGCCGTGTCGTGTAGACCGGTTCATAAAAGACGCTTCGTGGCGTTCGAACGAGAATCTTCCAATCCGTCACCTTCAAATCTTTCGCGAAGTAATACATATCTTGGTTCGTACTAAAAATCTCAGAAGGTTCTATCGACTGAAACGCACGTTCAATGACACTTTTTGATAATAAGCGTTCTTCATCCGGTACCAGATTACTGGATGTGGCTAGTAATTCTTTTTTACTATTGAATAGGTAGGCAATCGTCTGATCGTCAAATGATTCAAGCGAATTCCGAAAAACGATCGAGTTCATCACACTTAACCCACCACCAAAGACACCGACGCGTTCATTGCCGTCTCGAACCGGAACGAACATATAGGTGACAGCATCTGATTCCATCGTATACAGCTTACTCATATGAAAGTCCGTACTCGTCAACGTTTGCAAAAATTCATCGTCTTTTAGGATCGTACTGTTTTCTATACGTCGATCCTCACTTGAGAACCAAGTGACTTGCTTCGTCTGTCGATCAAAGTAGAAGAAACTCTTAAACCCTGTATCGATGTCTAGTAGATTTGATTCTTCAATTTTTTGTTTCAGCTTGTCGGGGTTTTTGACATTCAACTGCAAGCTCATGATCTCTTCATGCAGATTCCCGATATTGTCGCGAATCGCATTTCCTGAGACCTCGACACTCTTCTCGCTCTGTTTCTCTGTTTGTTGCTCGACCCGAGAAATCGTGACCCGGTCCGCAGTGAAGGCAAGCGCTGAAATGACAAGACAAATCAGGATGAATAAGACGGCGGTGATTTGAAAAAAATACGACCGCATCATTTTCTTAGACTCCATCCCTTCGCCTCCCTTTTGAATAATTGACAACTTCATTAGTATAGCATGTTCTGTGGATGAAACAGACTCCTCTATTTTCATTCAGCTTCAATCAATGGTACACTCTAACTAATCATTCTTTTTCACAAAGGGAGAATCCATAACTATGCTAGTAAAAAAAATCAGCCCCCGCGGCTATTGTTACGGTGTCGTCGATGCAATGAAACTTGCACAACAAGCGGCATTGAATAAAGACTTGCCACGTCCGATCCATATTTTAGGGATGATCGTCCATAATGCTCACGTGACACGTGAGTTCGAAAATATGGGTGTCATCACTGTCGACGGTCCCGATCGCCTCGAAGCGTTAGAGACGATTCAAGAAGGTACTGTCATCTTTACCGCACACGGCATCTCACCTGCAGTTTATGCACGTGCTGCTGAGAAGAACTTACATGTCGTCGATGCAACATGTCCTGACGTGACGCGTACGCACGATTTGATTCGACAAGTCGTCGCGGATGATTATGAAGTCATCTACGTCGGCAAACATGGACACCCGGAACCTGAAGGTGCAGTCGGTGTAGCACCAGAGCACGTGCACCTCATCGAAAAAGTCGAAGATATCGATGAACTCCCGCCTCAGCTTGCTCACAAAAAAATCATCGTCACGAATCAGACGACGATGAGCCAATGGGATGTCCAAGCTTTGATGGAACACGTTCGTAAAAAGTATCCGCATGTAGAAGTACACAATGAAATCTGTAACGCAACACAAGTCCGACAAGAAGCGGTGGCTGATCAAGCAGGAGATTGCGATCTCGTCATCGTCGTCGGTGATCCGCGTTCGAACAACTCGAACCGCCTCGCACAGGTATCCTTCGATATCGCAGGAACTCCAGCGCATCGGATTGGTGACTTGACGGAGCTTGATTTGACTTGGCTTGAGGGTGTGACTCAAGTTGGTGTCACATCAGGTGCATCAACGCCAACACCAATCACGAAAAAGGTCATTGATTTCCTCCAACAATATGATCCTGCTGATATCAGTACGCATGACAAGACACCGTTCCTTGAATTACGACGTATCTTGCCTAAAGTCAAAGTACTTTAATCATTACAATCGATACAGCAAAACCGAGTCGCGATCGTCATTCGCGACTCGGTTTTTTTGTTATGGAATACGACGGTAACATCGACGTATTCCATTCGATTCATCATAAAAACTGAAACGGATTCGTATTCGCTGTTGAAATCAGCAGTTCGACGTCGATTTTTTTCTGTTCGAATCGACGCTTCAATTCGTTGACGACACCTTCCTTCATGACCGACTCCACATGATGTCCTGGATCGACGACTGCTAGTCCAAGTGCCATCGCATCATGCGCCACATGGAAATAGAGATCTCCTGTCACAAGGACATCTGCTCCCGCAAATGCTGCAGTCGAGACGTACTTATTGCCGTCACCACCGAGGACTGCTACTTTTTGGATGTGGCGTGATTCGTCTCCGACGAAGCGCAAGTTTTGTACACCAAACGCATCGCGAACATGCTCTGCAAATTCCCGTAATGTCATTGCTTCCGGTAACCGACCAATCCGTCCAAGACCAAGTGATGTTGCCGGGCGTTCTTGACGAATGAGATCATAGGCGACTTTCTCATATGGATGAGCCTGTTTCATCGCTCGAATGACTTGTTTCTGATTCAGTTCCGTGACGATCGTCTCGATTCGAACTTCTGAAACGCGTTCGAGTCGTCCTGCTTCACCGATATACGGGGTAGCTTCCGTCAACGGTCGGAATTGACCCGTTCCCTCGACGTGGAATTGACAATCACTGTAGTCGCCTTCCTTTCCTGCCCCCGCTTGTGCAAGGGCTGTTGAAACGCGCTCTACAGCCTCAGTCGGTACGAAGACACTTAGTTTATATTGCGTGTTTTCAAACGTCGGTGCTAGTACTTCACAAGACTCAAGACCAAGTGCATCTGCCATCCAGTCATTGACCCCGCCTGGTGTTACGTCAAGGTTTGTATGCGCAGCATACACCGCAATATCGTGTTTGATACATTTTGTGACAATCCGTCCTGCGGCAGAACGATCCGTCACATTTGCTAACTTACTAAAAATCGGGGGATGATGCGCAATGATGAGATCGATCTTCTTTTCAATCGCTTCATCGACGACAGACTCCAAGACATCAAGTGTCACGAGCACACGTTTGACGTCCTTGTTCAATGTTCCGATTTGTAGACCAATCGGATCACCTTCGAGTGCGAATTTTTTCGGAGCAAATGCTTCAAACTGCTCAATGACATGGTTCCCATTCGCCATTAGTTCGTCACCTCTTCCATCTTTTGAATCAATTGTTCGATGGCTTCGATTTTTTCAGATAAAATCTCCGTTGCTTGTCCTTGTTTCATCTGAGCTAGGATATACTCTCGCTTTTGTTTTTCGATCTGCCATTTTTCGATGAATTCTGGTGCACGTTCCCGCATTAACTGTGGTCCAAAGAACAATTCCCACTGACGTGTTGTTTCGTCCTCTGAGTAAAGTGTTTCATCTCCACGTTCTGCAACGAGAATTTCATAGATCTTCCCGTTCTCCTCGACGATGGCTTCAGACAATAATGCATATGAATTCGTCAGCAACCACTTCCGAACATCGACTGCATCGACATTCGGTTGAAGAATCAAGCGTTCCTCACCTGACAACCGATCTTTTCCTTCTTCAAGGATAGAGGCAATCAGCGTTCCGCCCATTCCCGCAATCGTAATCGCTGTTGCTTCGCCCGGCTTCAAAACCGATAAGCCACTTCCTAAACGGACATCAATCTGTGATTCAAGACCGACAAGCGCCACTTGTCCTTTTGCCGCTTCCATCGGTCCTTCATTCACCTCTCCTGCAATCGCACGCTCGATTTTCTTTTGTTGTACACAAAAACAAGGTACGAATGCATGATCTGATCCAATATCTGCGAGGATCGCTCCTTGTGGAATATACGACACGACTTTTTGGAGTCGTTGATCCAATACGA
Organism: Exiguobacterium acetylicum; assembly: GCF_019890935.1. Taxonomy (NCBI): domain Bacteria; kingdom Bacillati; phylum Bacillota; class Bacilli; order Caryophanales; genus Exiguobacterium; species Exiguobacterium acetylicum. Next base: position 889,843 of record NZ_CP082333.1, on the reverse strand, counting down.
CGTTCATTTGCATCATCTTCATCCTTCCTATTTTCCGAAAAACTCTCTTTTAAAAATAGCGGATTTACGCTAAAAAAGATACCATACACCACAAAAAAACATCCATCTCGTAACGAGATAGATGCCCTTGTTCTTATTTCTTAGCAGCTAACCATTTGGCTAGAACAGCTGCTTCTTCGTCATTCGCAAGACCGCCAGGCATTTGCCCTTTACCGTTCATTGCGATGTTCTTAATTTCGTCTTCTTTCAGCTTCGCGCCGATCTTTGTTAAGTTCGGACCTGCTCCGCCTTCTAAGTTTCCACCGTGACATCCTGTACATCCTTTAGATGCAAACAAGTCTTCCGGCTTCATTTCTGCAGTTGACGGCCCTTTACGAGCTTCCTTCACCTGATCGACCCCAAAGTAAGACAATGAAATCATAGCGATGATGGCGATGACTGCGATCGCCGCGAACGGTACTAATGGATTACGCATTTGGATTCCCCCCATATTCTATACCCAACCAAGTTGGTGACTGAATGGTATTCCCCGTTACTATTCTACTGTAAAAAAAACAGGGAAGGAAGAAAAAAACGAAACTTTTTTCTTCCTTCCCACTAAAATTTCATATATTCTTCACACTTTGAATTAATCGAGGAAATCTTTCAAACGTTTTGAACGACTCGGATGACGTAACTTCCGAAGTGCTTTTGCTTCGATTTGACGAATCCGCTCACGTGTAACGCCAAATACTTTCCCGACTTCTTCAAGTGTCCGTGTCCGACCATCGTCAAGACCAAAACGAAGACGAAGGACGTTTTCTTCACGATCCGTCAGGGTATCTAACACATCTTCGAGTTGCTCTTTCAAGAGTTCGTATGCCGCAGCATCTTGTGGTGCCGTCGCATCTTGGTCCTCGATGAAATCGCCGAGATGTGAATCGTCCTCTTCCCCGATTGGCGTTTCAAGAGAAACCGGCTCTTGCGCAATTTTCAGGATTTCTCGGACTTTTTCCGGCGTGATTTCCATCTCTTTCGAAATCTCTTCCGGTGATGGTTCACGTCCAAGATCTTGCAAGAGTTGACGCTGGACACGAATCAATTTGTTGATCGTCTCAACCATGTGAACCGGAATTCGGATCGTCCGCGCTTGGTCAGCGATCGCACGTGTGATTGCCTGACGAATCCACCATGTTGCATACGTCGAGAATTTATATCCCTTCGTATAGTCGAATTTCTCGACCGCCTTGATCAGACCCATGTTTCCTTCTTGGATCAAATCAAGGAACAACATACCGCGTCCGACATAACGCTTCGCAATCGAAACAACGAGACGTAAGTTTGCTTCCGCCAATCGTTTTTTTGCTTCTTCATCGTTTTGTTCGATTCGTTTCGCGAGTTCGACTTCGTCTTCTGCATTCAACAGATCAACGCGACCGATTTCTTTTAGATACATCCGGACAGGGTCATTGATCTTGACACCAGGAGGAACAGACAAATCGTTTAGATCCGCCTCTTCTTTCTCATCGCCTGTGCCGTCATTGTTGACCTTGATACCTTCTGTTTCAAGCAATTGAAGGAATTCCTCGAACTGCTGAGCATCCATTGATTCGAACGAACTTAGTTTGTCTTCGATCTTTTGGTGTGACAATTCACCATTTTTATGTCCGAGCGCGATGAGTTCCTCTTTCGCGAGACGGAGTAATTCAGCTTCTGATCTTGCTTTTTCTGCCATCGAACCATACACTCCTTCCACATCATGCAGCAGGTCATCGATCTTTTAAACGACGCTTCCGTTCTATGATCGCCTGCATCAGCTCCGCTTGAGCACGGATATCTGTTTGTTGATTCAATCGTGACTTTTCTTCTTCTAACAACCGACGTTGCTGTTCATTTTGGACGGCACGAATGTAGTGACTGAGCAAATCAGGATCATATTCAGGCATCAGCATGAACTCTAAATCCGCTACGATTCGTTGCAAAGAGGCGTCGTGCAACATCGTCAAAAAACGATCAGGACTTCCTTGCGTACCTGCTCCGTAAAATTCATATAGCTTGCCGGCAATCAATTGGTGTGCCGGATCATTGAATTGGACACCTAGTTGCTCTCGCACTTCAAGACATACTTCTTCTGAACGGATCATGTAGGCAAGTAAGAAGCGTTCTGCCTTCTTCCAGTTCGCGAACGTTCGGTCAGGAGGTGCTGTCGGTAGAGCAGCTGGGCGATCGGAAACGATTTGTTCTCTCTTCGGTTGTTGGACGGTTGGACGCACTTGTGCGATCAAGGAGTCTTTCGAGAGTTTGAACTCCTCAGAAAGTTTTCCTAAATAAATGTCCCGTAACAACGGATTGGATGTTCGACCAATCTCTTCAAGCATAGTTTCAATATATCGAACGCGTTCTCCTTCTAATCGCAAGTTTTTTCCTTGTCGAAAATAAAAAGATTTGAATTCAAGACTTGAAACCCGTTCTTGTTCGATCCAGTGTAAAAAGGTCTCTTCGCCCTGATTCCCAATGAAGGAATCCGGGTCTTCGCCATCCGGTAAACGGATGACGGAACAGTCGACGGCAACGGCTTCAAGCAACTGTAGGGCTTTTAACGTCGCAGCGCGTCCTGCCTTGTCTCCGTCATAACAAATAATGACTTCATCGACGATACGTGCTAGGTTTTGGGCATGAACCGGTGTTAAGGCTGTTCCTAAAGAGGCTACCGTATAAGGTATACCCGCTTGAGCGACACGCACAACATCAAGATTCCCCTCAACGAGAACGACTTGTTTAATTTTGCGCATCGCTCCTCGTGCTTGAGCAAATCCGAATAACAGTTCACTTTTATTGAACAAAGGTGTTTCCGCTGTATTGACATACTTCGGATCACGACCATCAATCGAACGTCCACTAAATCCGACGATCGTGCCATCACGATCGGAGATAGGGAATACGACTCGACCGTTGAATCGATCTCGATAATCGCCATCGCGTCCGATTGAAATCAATCCCGCTTCGACCATCTCATCTAAATCAAACCCACGTCGTGCCAAGGAATCCACTGTAAAACGATCTTGATCCGGTGCATACCCGAGTCGGAACTCACGCATTGCACCTTCACGGATACCGCGATTCTCTAAATAGATCCGCCCCGCGTCGCCTGCTTCCGTTTGAATCAACACCTCATGATACAACTCGGTGACGATTCGATGTGCTTCGCGCATCCGGAACTTCTTTTCCTGTTCAGGTGTCGATTCCGATTGTTCGAATCGGTCCGGCTCCAGTTCCGGAAGTGTGACATCACTGCGATCCGCTAATTTAGAGACGGCTTCCTTGAAACTCATTCCTTCTGTTTCCATGACGAAAGTGATCGCGTTTCCACCTGCACCACATCCAAAACAGTAGTACATCCCTTTATCAGGAGAAACAGAAAAGGAAGGTGATTTCTCAGAATGAAACGGGCAAAGCCCTGAATATCGATTCCCTTGTTTTTTTAATTCTACACGTTCTGAAATCAATTCGACGATGTCCGTTGCTTGGCGGACCTGATCGACGATTTCATCAGGAATTCGCTTCATTCCGTCCTCTCCCCTTTCCTTGAGAACTTATCCTTACATGACCATACCCGCAATGAAACGGAACGATGACTCGTTCCGTTTCATTAGAAAAAGGGCATTATCTCATTTATCAGCTAAACAAGTATACTATGTTCCTGACTGCTTGACTAGTCATGCGCTTTCCCAGAAATTCCGGTCAAAATCAGGTTCGCCGTTTCCTCGACTGCTTTATTCGTCACGTCGATGACTTGGCAACCGATTCGTTCGTATAAATTCCGTGCGTATTCGAGTTCCCGGTTGATTCGGTCCATCTGCGCGTATGCTGCTTCTGGCTTGAGTCCTAATGAACGCAGGCGTTCCATTCGGATGTCGATCAACTTTTCCGGTGAGATGAGTAGTCCAAAACATTTTTCTTTTGGAATATCGAATAGCTCCGCTGGCGGGATCGATTCAGGTACGAGTGGTACGTTCGCTACTTTATATCGCTTCAAGGCTAGATACTGCGAAAGTGGTGTCTTTGATGTACGCGACACCCCGATCAAGACGATATCCGCACGTTTGATACCTTTTGGATCACGTCCATCGTCATACTTGACAGCAAATTCAACCGCTTCGATTTTTCGGAAATACTCCTCATCTAAGCGATAGATTAATCCTGGCTCTTCCTTTGGTTGCATCTGCAAGCGATCTTCCATCGTGTCAAGCAATGGACCAAGTAGATCAATCGCTTTTACACCGTGGGCGCGAGCTGTGTCTGCAAGCAAACGACGATGGGTCGCATGAACGATCGTAAAAGCAATCGTCGCTTGTTCTTCTTTCGCATGAAGAACCAAGTCATAAATGACTTGATCATCATCGACGAACGGAATGCGGACCGTTTCGATGGCTTGTTCCGGGAATTGGATTGCAGCTGCGCGGACGACGAGTTCACACGTCTCTCCGACAGAGTCACTCACGACATAAATCCGTTGACGCATCAGGAACCCTCCTTAAATTTCTTCATCACGTGCTAAAGCGACCAACACTTTCGTCATGTTCGTCTTCGTCATTCGACCGACGACTTTCAAGACGCCGTTCTCTTCTTCGACGACTGGCATTGAATCAATCTGCTTTTCGATCAGTTTCATGCCGGCACCAATCAACGTCTCCGATTTTTCACAGACCGTCAAATTCGGCATCCGTGTCATGATGATGTTGACCGGTAACGAGTCTAATTCTTGATTACCGATTGCCGCACGTAGAAAATCCTTACGTGACAACACACCGACTAACGCATGGTCCTTACTGACGACGAACAGCGAACCGACATCTTCCAGGAATAAGTGAACGATCGCATCGTATACGGTCATCCCTTCATGAATGACCTTTGCCGACGACATGAATTCACCGACGGTCAAGGTGTCGAGTTTCTCATGAAGCATGGACGCATTTTTCTTTCCAACGTACATATAGCCGACACGTGGACGCGCTTCTAGCATGCCGGTCATCGTTAAAATCGACAAATCGGGTCGTAACGTCGCCCGTGTCAGGGAGAGTGCAGAAGCAATCTGCTCTCCCGTGATCGGACCGTTCTCTTTGACGATTTGGAGTATCTTTTTTTGCCGTTCATTTAACTTCATCGGCTCATCCGTCCTTTTTCTTTACGCTAAAGTAAGTGCATTGAACCGGGCGACTGGTTCGATGGCTTGCGCAAATCGTTTCATTTCGCTAAGGCGGTTCGTACGGACTGTTTCGTCGTCCGTCATGATCATCGTACCGTCAAAGTAGGCTGTGATCGACGGAACGGTTGCCTCAAGTGCCTCAAGCGCTCGTTCATAATCAAGTGACGCGATGGCTTGATCAACCTCTGGCAAGGTCTTCTCAATCGCCTCATGCAACGCGCGTTCTGCATCATTTTCAAAGAGCGCTGGATTAACAGTTGTGACGTCTTCTGCTTTTTTCGAGATATTTAAGACACGGCTGAGTTGTTCGACCGTTTTCTTGAACGATTCTTTTTTCGTCGCACTTTCTAGCATTGCAGCACGTTGCTCATTCGCTTCGACTGTCAACGTATGATCCAGAGCGGCTTCGACGACATCATGGCGGAAGTTCATTTCCGATAGACGGTATTTCAAGCGTTGTGCAAAGAAGTCTTGTAATGCAGCTTGAACTTCTTCGGCATCCTTCGCATAAAGACCTGCTGCCACCTGTTCTGAAACGACGAAAGCAATCAATTCAGTCAATGTCAGATTCAACTTACGATCGGATAAAATCTGAACAATCCCTTGTGCTTGACGACGCAATGCATACGGATCTGCTGATCCACTCGGAATCATACCGACACCAAAGAATCCAGCGACGCTGTCCATCTTATCAAGAATCGCATAGAGTGTTCCTGTCGGTGTCTCCGGACTTGCATCCCCCGCGAAGCGTGGCATGTAATGTTCACGAATCGCAGCCGCGACTTCCGGATCCTCATTCTTCATGTTTGCATACCGCTCACCCATCAGACCTTGTAATTCTGTGAACTCATAGACCATTTGACTGACGAGATCGAATTTATAGATTTGTCCTGCACGTTCAACACGTGTTTTGTCCGCACCGACACGATCTGCAAGTGCGAGTGCCATCTGACGGACGCGACGGACTTTTTCGCCTGTCGTTCCTAATTTTTCATGGAAGACGATTTTATCAAGACGCTTCGCCTGTTCATCGATATCTGCTTTTTTATCTTCTTCATAGAAGAACTGCGCATCGGCTAAACGGGCACGGATGACTTTTTCGTTTCCGCGTGCGACGTTTTCAAGATGTGTTGCGTTTCCGTTTCGTACCGTGACGAAATAGTGGAGCAATGCCCCGTCACGTTTGACCGGGAAGTAACGTTGGTGTTCTTTCATCGTCGTAATCAAGACTTCTTCTGGTAACTCAAGATACGCTTCATCGAATGCACCGAACAAGGCTGTCGGATACTCGACGAGGTTCGTGACTTCTTCAAGTAAAGACGCATCGATCGGCACTTCGAATTGTTCGCGTGCCGCAAGCGCTGCGATTTGTTCTTCGATCAATTGACGACGTGCTTCATAACTGACGATGACGTTTTCTCCTGCGAGCGCTTCGACATAAGCGTTCGGACGCAGGATCGTGATGTCCTGTCCGAGGAAACGATGTCCACGTGATGTCCGACCTGTTTCGACGGATGCGACTTCAAACGGGATGACTTGATCGTCAAGAAGCGCAATCAACCAGCGAATCGGGCGCATGTAACGCAATGATTGTGTGCTCCAACGCATGTTTTTCGGGAATGTCATCGCTTCGACGACTTGTTTTAGTCCAGGAAGTAGATCGGCTGTCGCTTGTCCGACTTCCTTACGTGTCGCATAGAGATATTCGACTCCTTTTTCTTCTCCAAGGAAGAGATCGTCCGTCGTTAACCCTTTACCACGCGCGAATCCTTCGGCTGCTTTCGTCCAGTTCCCTGCCTCGTCCATCGCGATGCGTTTTGCTGGTCCTTTTAGCGTCTCTTCGAGGTCACTTTGACGTGCTGCGAGACCTTTGACATACACTGCAAGACGGCGTGGTGTCGAGAAGGATTCGACACTTGTGAACTCAATCCGAGCTTCTTCAAGGAAACGCGTCACGCGTTCCTTGAGTTGTGTTTCGGATTGAAGGACGAATCGAGCCGGCATCTCTTCTAAACCGATTTCAAGTAATAATTCATGCATGTGACTCACCTGCTTTCGACTTGATCAATGGGAAGCCAAGACGTTCCCGTTCTTCGATGAAACTTTGCGCACAACGGCGCGACATGTTCCGAACACGATGGATGAATCCTGTACGTTCCGTGACGGAAATCGCACCCTTCGCGTCGAGAAGGTTAAAGGTATGTGAACATTTCAAGATGTAATCATACGCTGGGAAGACGAGGTTCTCGTCCAAGGCACGATTCGCTTCTTTTTCATATTGATCGAACAACGTGAAGAGTAAGGCGACATCTGATGTTTCAAACGTATACTTCGAATGTTCGAACTCCGGTTGATAGAAGATATCACCGTATTTGAAGCCATCCGTCCAAACGAGATCAAAGACACTCTCAACGTCTTGAATGTACGACGCAAGACGCTCGATTCCATAAGTGATCTCTACTGCGATTGGATTACACTCGATTCCACCGACTTGTTGGAAATACGTGAATTGTGTGATTTCCATTCCGTTCAGCCATACTTCCCAGCCGAGACCTGCAGCACCGAATGTCGGGTTTTCCCAGTTATCCTCTACGAAACGGATATCATGTTCGAGTGGGTTGATACCGAGCAACTCGAGACTTTGTAAGTACAATTCCTGAATGTTGTCAGGTGATGGTTTCATGATGACTTGGAATTGATGGTGTTGATACAGACGGTTCGGGTTTTCCCCGTAACGACCGTCAGCTGGACGGCGTGATGGTTCTGTATAACAAACGTTCCATGGTTCTGGTCCGAGACTCCGTAAGAATGTCATCGGATTCATCGTACCGGCTCCTTTTTCTACGTCGTATGCTTGCATCGTCAAGCAGCCTTGTTCTGCCCAAAATTTTTGTAATGTCAAGATCATGTCTTGTACTGTCATCTTCACGACTTTCACCTCCGAAATGATTAAGGAACGCAAAAAACGCCCCTATGTACAACAATCGTTGCACATAGGGACGAGACGAGCCCGCGGTTCCACCCTACTTGCATGCATCGCATGCCACTCTTTTTGACAAAGAACACTCCGAAACGCCATTCGCGCCCCTCTCATTCCCAGCTCACACCACCCTGGAATCGCTTGATTGAGAAAAAGACGGTACTCCTTTTCGTCATCGTGTTCATTTAGTTACTTCTACCGCATTTATTCTACCGAACCCGCTTGTTGCTGTCAATCGTTGCCGAAATCAATCAACTGGTCGAGAACACGTTTTGAACGCAGACGTAACCCGCTGTAGCGTTCCATATAAGCATCCATGATTTGACGTAGTAGACGCTTCGTTTCCGGCTTCACCGTCACGGTACCGATCCGCGAAAAATCGTAGACAGAAAACACGTAGAGCATCTTCGCGACTGCTTCTGACATGAAGACGGCATGTTCATCCTCATGACGGTGCCGGCGACAGAGTAGACCGCCGTGGTGTAACGAAAAAGCAAACGGTGCTTCAGCACTCCCACAAATCGTACAGCCGTTCAAGTGTGGCGCAATCCCTAGATGACGCAACAGGCGCAACTCGATGATGAAAGAGACGACGTCGGGATCTAGTCCTTCATCCATCGCCTCCAGTCCTTCGACGAATAAATCGTACAGCGCCGGTTGCGGCACACGTTCATCAAGCGCTTTATCTGCAAGCTCCAGTAGATACATCGCATACGCCATCAAGACGACATCTTGCCGGATATGCGCATGACTCGTGATGACGTCTGCCGATTTCAACTGACCGAGACCACGTGACCGTGGATAGATATAGACGGCTCGAACGAAAGGCTGGCTTGCCGCATTGAAACGACTACCCGGCTTCTTCGCTCCTCGCGCCATGACGGCGAGCTTGCCGTATTCACGTGTCAGTAGCGTGACGATCTTATTCGATTCACCGTATACGACCGTTCGTAGTACAAGCCCTTCCGCCTTATCGATCATCGCTTAATACTCGTCATCGCGGAAGCCAAGTTCACGCAATTGACCGGCCTTATTGCGCCAATCCTTTTGGACTTTGACCCACAAGTTCAGGTAAACTTTCGTTCCGAGTAACATCTCGATGTCCGTTCGTGCTTCAGAGCCGATTTCTTTTAGAAGTGCTCCGCGTTTACCGATGATGATGCCTTTTTGGGAATCGCGCTCGATCAAGATTGTCGCATGGACATCGACCATGTTGCCATTCTCACGCGTCTTGATTTGATCAATCGCGACTGCGATCGAGTGTGGTACTTCATCGCGTGTCTTTTGCAAAACTTTCTCACGGATCATCTCTGAGATGATGAAACGCTCCGGGTGGTCAGTGACTTGATCCGCCGGGTAATACATTGGTCCTTCCGGTAAGATCTTCGCGATTTCTTCAAGTAACGGTCCGACGTTGTTACCTTGTAACGCAGAGATCGGAACGACTGCCGCAAATTCGAGCTCATTTTTATATGACTCGATGATGGGCGGAATATCATTCGGATGAATCAAGTCGACCTTATTCATGACGAGAATGATGGGTGTATCGAGTTCCTTCAATTTTTCAATGATGAAATCGTCACCTTTTCCTTTTGGTTCCGTCACGTTGACCATGAACAAAATCGCATCAACTTCACGCAATGCGTTCGTCGCGACCTTCATCATGAAGTCGCCGAGTTTATGTTTTGGTTTGTGAATCCCTGGTGTATCGATGAAGATCGTCTGAACGTCTTCTGTCGTATAGACACCTTGGATCTTGTTTCGCGTCGTTTGTGGCTTATCAGACATGATGGCAATCTTTTGTCCGATGACACGGTTGAGGAATGTCGATTTTCCGACGTTCGGGCGTCCGATGATCGAGACAAAGCCCGATTTGAATCCTTCTTTAAACATGTAAATCCCCTTTCGTGAATGCTCCTGGTAAGAGGGCACCCACTGTTGTTTCTGTGACATCCCCTTTAAGGTTCGTCAAATAGATTGGCATATCCGCATCACACATCTCTGATAACACTTGGCGGCATTGTCCGCATGGTGCGACCGGTCCTTCCGTGTCCGCAACGACAGCCATCGCTGCATACTCGCGCGCATCCTGTGCCCACGCAGAGAAGATTGCCGTCCGTTCTGCACAGTTACAAAGACCATATGCAGCGTTTTCAATATTGCAGCCATGGAAGACTTGTCCGTCTTTTGTTAGTAGAGCAGCACCGACTTGGAATTTCGAATATGGAACATACGCTTTTTCGCGTGCACGTTTAGCTTGTTCGAGTAATTGTTCTGTTTTCATGTGAATATCCCCTTCTTAGGAACGGTATTGGCCAAAAAGGCCGGATTCTTATTGTACCAAATATGGGATGAAGATGCATAGTGCAATTGCAATAGATGTAAGCGCCAACACAAGAACAGCTCCACTTGCAATATCCTTGACTGCTTTTGCCAGCGGATGCCATTCCTGTGTCACGAGATCAACGACGCGCTCAAACGCTGTATTGAACATCTCGGCACTGATGACGATCCCGACCGTCAAGAAGAGGATCGCTCGCTCGACAGATGTCAATGGTAATAGAAAGGCGACAAGTAACACGATGGCACCAACTGTAACGTGAACTTTCATGTGCCGTTCCTCTCGAATCGATTGGCGCAATCCGTTCATGGCATGCCGAAAGGGTTGCCACCAGCTTTTCACAATGTGCCCCGATATAACTCGAAGTGATGCAGGATTTCCTCCTGTCGCTTCGTCATGACTTCCTCATCTGCTTTTTCAATGTGATCGTATCCGAGTAAATGGAGAAAACCATGGACAGCGAGGAAACCGAGCTCTCGCTCAAAATGATTGCCATACTCTGCCGCTTGTTCACGGCATCGTTCAACGGAAATGATCAAATCGCCAAGGACGATTGGTTCATCTTCGAGCAATCCAAAATCGATTTCATCTTCTCCGAGTTCTTCCATCGCAAAGGAAATGACGTCTGTCGCCTGATCCTTTCCACGCCATTCACGATTAATCTCTTGAATCTCATCGTTTGAGACGAAAGTCACGGACAACTCACTATTTGAATCGACTTCTTCTTGTTCCGCCGTGTAAATCAAAATCGATTCGACAAGCTGTCGTTGTTCTTCCGTTAGACGATTATTTTCGTCTGTCATATAAATATTCATGTCGTTGCCTCTTTCTTTAATTCTGGATACTCGATTCGTTCATGGAACAAACCGGATAAGGTATGACACGCACTTTCACCGACGCGATAAATCTCGCGTGTCGTAATGTCACATTCCGCAAATTGATCATCCATCATCTTTTCACGAATGATTTTCGCGACTAAGTCCCGAATTCCTTCTTCTGAAGGAGCTTTCATCGAACGAACGGCCGCTTCAATCGAGTCAACGATCATGATGACCGCCGCTTCACGAGTTTGTGGTTTCGGACCCGTGTAACGGAACGTCTTTTCGTCGACCTCACCTTGTTCTGCTGCCTTGACATAAAAATATCGAAGCAGAGAGGTTCCATGATGCTGACGGCAAATATCGATGATCGCTGCAGGAAGTTTTGCGTCTTCGAGTAATTCAACGCCATCCTCGGTATGTGCCAAGATGACACGTGCCGACTCTTCCGGTGTCAATCGATCATGGGGATTACGTCCATGCTGGTTTTCAATGAAATAAAGTGGCCGTCGTGTTTTCCCTAAATCATGATAGTAGGCTCCGACTCGTGCAAGCAACCCATCTGCTCCGATTGCTTCACAGGCTGTTTCTGCTAGGTTCGCGACCATCATACTATGATGGTACGTTCCCGGTGCTTCAACTAATAGTTTTTTGAGTAACGGATGTGTTGGGTTCAACAGTTCGAGTAGGCGGGTCGGTGCTAAAATACCGAACGTCATTTCAAGAAACGGCAATAGTCCAATTGCTAGGACGGCACTCAAGATACCACTCGCAATCGCAAAACCGATTAAAATCAGCGTTTCGCGCAGTTCGAACGTACCACTTCGTAACAGGACGAATGCTAAGAAAATCGCGATGTTTGCTCCGGCAATCGAAATACTGCTCATGAAAATACGACGACGCGACAAACTAGATTGTAGGAAAAATGTTGCGACTAACCCACCAACCAACAAATAGATCGCAATATTGAAGCTGAAGTTTTGATTGACACTATAGAAGAACGTTCCGGCAAGCGCCGTGAACAGAGAGCTCGATAAGGCAATCCGTTCGTTCAATAAATTGCGCAGGACGAGCGCAGCAAAAGCGGTCGGCGTGAGTAAGTAAAATGCTGGATTGATGTCGTCTGCTAAGAACGCCATACCATACATGACGAGTAATTGTAGACTGACGACGAGATAGACAAGCCCGAATAAACGAATCCGCCCCATTTGAGCGTATCGCAGTTTCGAACGGTGAATGAAGCCAAATAAAAAGGCAGTCATCAACGCACTGACAAGCATCGCACCGAGTAAAGGTTTCAACGACTGTCGATCAGAAATCAATCCGACGAGTTGTAGCTGACGATAGGCATCTTGTGAAATCACTTCGCCTCGTTTGACGATCACTTCACCTTCTGAAATGATAACCGGTTCGACTTTATCACTCGTCTGCTTACGGAGCTGTTCCGTCTTTTCCGGATCATAGACGTAATTCGTCACGATCATTTGATCGGTCAACGCTTTAGCGACTGCTTTTAATGAGAAGGAGAGCGGCGAACGGTCGATGTCCGTCCGCGCATTCTCACGTGCTTCCGCTACTTCACCACCATCGGACGAGATGCGTTGACGCATCGCTTCTTCAATCGCTGTAATGACGACGTCACGTGTCGTATTCCGCAGTGCTGTCGTCGAAGTCACAAGCAAGCGTAACTCATCATCCTTCAACAGTGTCGCCGCCTCTGTTCCACGCAGACGCTGCTTGATTTTACCAATCTCATTTGCTTTTTTAATACCGGACAAACTAGCAAAAAGTTGTTCTACTTTATCAATTTGCTGTGCTGCATACTCTTGTTTGATCGTATACTGACTCTCGATTGCAGCAACCGAATTTTCCTTGATTTGATTTGTTGCGACCCGGTCCTCCATCGTCAAGGGTGACCGGATATCTTCTTCTGCAATTGAGAATGGTTCTGCGGACAAGGCTTCTGGTCGAACGCTGACATACATCATCGTCGATACGATGAGATAGAATACTACTGTCAAAAGACCGACCCAGACCCCAACCTTGCGCATATCATCTCCCCCTTTTCCCTCTATTTCCGTAACGGCTTAGGTCAAATCCTGACTATAAGCATCAACGATTTTCCGGACAAGTGGGTGACGTACGACATCAGCTGAGCCAAAGTGCTCAAAATGAATCCCTTTGACATTACCGAGCAAATGTAACGCTTCTTGTAGACCAGATGTTTTTCCACGCGGAAGATCGACTTGTGTTAAATCGCCCGTAACAATCATCTTCGAATGGAATCCGAGACGCGTCAGGAACATCTTCATTTGTTCCCGTGTCGTATTTTGCGCTTCATCGAGAATGACAAAAGCATGTTCAAGCGTCCGTCCTCGCATGTAAGCAAGCGGTGCGATTTCGATGACACCACGTTCAAGCAGACGAGCCGTATGTTCGACACCAAGCACGTCATGTAGCGCATCGTACAAAGGACGTAGATAGGGATCGACTTTTTCTTTCAGATCCCCTGGAAGGAATCCTAGATTTTCTCCTGCTTCTACTGCCGGACGCGTCAGGACGAGTCGTTTGACGTGACCTTCTTTTAACGCTTTTGCCGCCATCACGACAGCAAGATACGTTTTTCCGGTTCCCGCTGGCCCAATACCAAATGTCAAATCACAGCGGTCGATTCCCCGAACGTAACGTGCTTGACCGAGTGTCTTTGCACGAAGTGGTTTTCCTTTATGATTCGTATGAATGACCGTATCGTAAAGTTCTAGCAGTTCATCCACACGATCTTGACGTGCGAGTTGAATGGCGCTCGTCGCGTCACGCTCTGTTAAAACAGCACCACGATTCACAAGTTGTTTCAAGACGCCTACGACCTGTCCTGCTAAGATCACAGACTGCTCCTGTTCGGATTGTGCCAACAGTTCATCTCCTCGATGCGTCAGCTGAACGTCAAGTTCTGCTTCCATCGTACGTAAGACTGCATCATTCGGACCGACGAATGCTTGAATCTGTTCTGAATTCGAAAATGCAAATGGGATTCTTTCGTTGAATATCACGTTGTGAATGGCCTCCTAGTCATGGATAACAAGTTGTCATCGCTTCATATCTAATCTCTTCCACTTTAGCACTTCCGCCGAAAAGATGGAAAGAAAAACCCGTTCCCACCTTTTAGGAAATAAAAAGAGTCAATCCTACACGTTTCGTAGGATCGACTCACTATACAAATATTAGCGTTTGCGCTTGGAAACAGGCGCACCAAGAACTTCACTCCAAACGATGGCACGTCGCATTTCATCTTGTGAAATCGTCGTTGCTGATGCTGAACGACTCGACGATCCAATGGCACCGTCTGCTACGCTATCTTTGATTTCGCCGATCGTCGACGAGGACATCCCTTTTTTCGAATGTTGCTTTTGACGTTGGTCCAAACGTTGTTGCAATTCCGTTCGTTCATGAACGGGTCGCGCTTTTGTTTGCGTTACCCCCGGTTGTTTCTTCACGGGTGCTTTTTTACGAACGACAGGTGGAGGTACCGTCTCTTGTCGCGCCGTATCGACCTGTTCGGTTATTTGTTTCACATAGTCGCCGAACTCCTTTGAAGGTGTCCGGTTCGTCTGCTTCGGTTTTTTATCTGCTGCTTTTGAGATGACGGAGATGACACCGAATGCGATCATCAATCCGACCCATATGATATCCATACCGTCTCACCCTTTATTGTGAGTCATTTGGTGATGATTGCCCACCGATTGCTTGGCGCATTTTCGTATCTGCCGTCACGTTCAAGTAGTTCGCATAATCCATGACGCCAAAGTTACCGTCACGCATCGCTTCAGCGATCGCAAGCGGCACTTCCGCTTCAGCAGCGACAACCTTCGCACGCATCTCTTCAACACGTGATTTCATCTCTTGTTCACTTGCGATCGCCATTGCGCGACGTTCTTCCGCTTTCGCTTGCGCAATGTTCTTATCTGCTTCTGCTTGATCCGTCTGCAGAACCGCACCGATATTCTTACCGATATCAATGTCCGCGATATCAATCGAGAGAATCTCGAACGCCGTACCCGAATCGAGTCCTTTCGCAAGAACCGTCCGTGAGATCATCTCTGGATTCTCAAGTACTTCTTTTTGGTCATTACACGAACCAATGGTTGAGATGACACCCTCACCAACACGTGCGATGACCGTTTCTTCCCCAGCACCACCGACGAGACGATCGATGTTCGCACGTACCGTGATCCGGGCTTTCGCTTTCACTTCAATCCCGTTCATTGCCACACCGGCGATGAATGGTGTTTCGATGACTTTCGGGTTAACCGACATTTGAACAGCTTCCAAAACGTTACGACCAGCAAGATCAATTGCCGCTGCGCGTTCGAAGCTCAACTCGATATTCGCACGGTGTGCTGCAATCAAGGCATTGACGACGCGGTCAACGTTACCACCGGCAAGGAAGTGACTTTCCAGTTGATTCGTATTCAAATTCAATCCTGCTTTTACCGCCTTGATCAACGGATTGACGATCTTAGACGGTGTGACTCGACGAAGACGCATCCCGACTAATGTAAAGATCGATACGCGCACTCCCGCTGCGAGCGAGCTGATCCAAAGTGGAATCGGAACGAGCGTGAAGAAGATGGCGAGGAAAATTAAAATTCCTCCGGATATGAGTAATACAGTCAATAATTCAGGTGTCATGTGTGGGACTCCTCCTTCGTATGTTGGACTCTAACAATGACGCGTCCATGCGTCACTTCTTTTACGACGATCGTTTCCCCCGCTTGAATGAAGGTCCCTTCCGTAACGGCATCGATTCGATTTCCGTCGATTTCAATTGTTCCTGACGGACGAAGAGGTGTCAGACTGACTCCTTCTTGTCCTAACAGTTGCACTTTGTCTTGATGAGAAAGATAGCCTTTTTCAGACGATGTGGAATCTGTCAAAATCAAACCTCTCCATAATAAGGATTGATTCGATTTAATTCTGCGATATGCCCAGTATCCGGCCGCAAGTGATAGAAATACAGCAAGTCCAACCGCTATGCCTACTTGACCAACTGTAGCACCTGCCATGATCAGACTAGCAAGGACAGCGCCAATTCCGAGGACTCCAAAGATTCCGAACCCTGTGACGAATATTTCGACTAGTAACATGAGGACCCCGATCATGAAGACCGCCAAAATCATCCCTAAGCTAAACGTCATGCGTACGTTCACCCCTTTTCATTCGTGTCAGAAGCTGCTTCTTTTGCACTTTGATTCGTTACTATAATTATATACGCTTTCAAAACAAAAAGGTTTCATGACTATTCTGAATTCATCAATAAACTTTTAATTGTGACAGGAACGACAAAAAAGGTGCCCCGAAGGACACCTTTTCCATGTATTAAGCGAGCCGTTGTTTGACGAGTCGATTAATTAACGCACCGTCTGCCTTGCCTTTAAGCTGTGGCATGACGATACCCATTACTTTCCCCATATCTGAAGGAGCAGAGGCACCCGTCTGCGCAATAGCTGCGTCGACGATTTCCTGTACTTCTTCCTCGGAAAGCTGTTTTGGCATATAAGCTTCGAGCACGACAATCTCTGCTTGAATTTTCTCGACGAGATCGTGACGACCAGCGCTTTCGAATTCTCGGAGGGAGTCGTTGCGCTGCTTCATTTCACGTGAAAGAATCGTTAATTCTTCCTCGTCCGTCAATTCTTGCTTACCGAGTTTGATCGTTTCATTTTGCAGCGATGATTTCACCATCCGAATCGTCGTAAGACGATCTTTTTCACGTAGACGCATGGCTTCTTTCATATCCGCTGTCAAACGCTCCTGAAGACTCATGAGGATACACCCTCTCTAACGTTAGAACTTCTTACGCTTACGCGCAGCCTCCGATTTAAGCTTACGTTTTACACTTGGCTTTTCGTAGTGTTTACGTTTACGAACTTCTGCAAGCGTACCATCTTTTGAAACACCACGTTTGAAGCGACGAAGTGCGTCTTCAAGTGATTCATTTTTACGTACACGAGTTTCCACTAGTTTTCCCTCCCTCCGATATTACCGACTAAAGGAAACGTGTCAGACACGTCATACAACATTATAGTAGGAATATACAATTTGGTCAACAGTTGATTCTAGCGACTTTTCTATACCCTACGCTGTTCCTTTTTGTTCTTTTCTATCCTCTCATGGTTGCATCCGTTTGACAACAAAATCTAGTCATTCCTGCATCAAAATCCAGAAACTTTTTTGTAAGCGTTATCATGTATTTTTTAAAATGTTTTGTCAAAATGGGTGATAATGTGTCAAAATATAAACAATTATCAAATAAAGGAGTGTGACATCACTTATGAAAGAAGCAAAGCGCATCATCTGGGGATTGATTCTCGGGGTGATCCTCGGAATCATTCTTGCTAGCTTACCGGACAAGTCGATTTATGAGGGATTGAATAAATATGCTTTACAACCCATCGGAACGATCTTCCTGAACTTAATTAAGATGCTCGTCGTACCGATCGTCTTCTTCTCAATCGCCCTCGGAGTCATGGGACTCGGAAATCCAAAAGAACTCGGTCGTGTCGGTGGTAAAGCCATCACTTATTTCATGACGACGACGGCTGTCGCGATTGTCATTGCTCTCGGTTTGTCATTACTAATCAAGCCGGGTACGTTCGGTAACTTCGAGACGCAAGGTCTTGAATATGATAACGGAAATCTACCAGATACAAGCATAATCAACACAATCGTCGGTATGTTCCCGACGAACCCGATCACGTCGATGGCAGAAGGCAACATGTTGCAAATCATCGTCTTCAGTGTCTTTATCGGTTTTGGGATCACGTTCCTCGGTCAAAAAGTCTCGACGTTACGGACATTCATCGAGCAGGGTAATGATTTAATGACGTACTTGATCACACTTGTCATGAAGATGGCTCCGCTTGGAGCATTCGCTCTGATCGCATCAGCCGTCGGTTCTCAAGGACTTAACTCCCTAAAGGCGATGGGACTTTATATGGGTGTCGTCATCTTGTCACTATTTGTCCATTCCGTATTGACGTATGGTTCGACCGTTTCACTTCTTGGGAAGATGAACCCATTCTTCTTCTTTAAGAAGTTCGCACCTGTCATGCTGTTTGCTTTCTCGACGTCTTCGTCGAACGCAACACTTCCTGTTGCGATGCAAACGGCTCAAAAAGAGTTGAAGGTTCCGCGTTCCGTCTCAAGTTTCGTCCAACCTCTTGGTGCGACGATCAATATGGATGGAACAGCGATCATGCAAGGTGTCGCGACTGTCTTCATCGCGCAAGTCTACGCGGTTGATTTAACGCCAGGTCAACTTGCGACGGTCGTCCTGACAGCTGTTCTTGCATCAGTCGGTACAGCCGGTGTACCGGGTGTCGGTCTCGTCATGCTGACGATGGTTCTTCAATCGGTCAATCTACCGGTCGAAGGAATTGCTTTGATCATCGGTGTCGATCGTCTTCTTGATATGATGCGGACAGCCGTCAACATTACTGGTGACGCAGCATGTGCCGTCATCGTCTCGAAATCGGAAGAAGGTAATCTGAAAGAAGAAGAGAACGAAGAAACGGATGAGCGTTACGCTTGATTGCACGTTTCTCGACTGACGAAAAGGACGTTCCGCCAACTGCGGAACGTCCTTTTTTATCTGTTCACTTATTTTGATAAGACGAATGAGCTAAGTCCTTCGACACGAACCGTACCTGATACTTTACGGATTGCTTTGGTTCCTGCTTGTTTACCGTCTACAAGCAACTTCCATTTTCCTGTCGGTAGCTTCATATCGACTGCTGTTCGATTCGCATTATGAATGACGTAGAGATCATCCTTTTGTTGTGGCGCAGCATCATCTAGTCGATAAGCGATGACTTGTGCCGGTGCTGTTTCAAACGTCAGGTAACGACGAATGTCTTTTGCTGTTGCTAAATGAAGTACTGGATTCTTTTTGCGTAACTCGATCAATCCTGTCATATAATCAACGTCTTGTTGACGGTCCATTTTCCGTTTCCAATCGAGCTGATTGACAGAATCCGGTGATTTATACGAGTTATGGTCTCCGCCCTTCGTCCGCATGAAGTCCTGTCCTGCATGGATGAACGTTGTTCCTTGTGACGTCAACAAGATACTTGAAGCCAAACGATGCATCTTTGTCTTCGTTGCGTCATTGTCTTGTGGATTCGTCAGGTTCAACTTATCCCAAAGCGTATGATTATCATGTGCTTCAACGTAAGTGATCGCTTGATCTGGTTCTTGCGTAAATCCTTGAATCTCTTTGTCATAAGCAATCTCTCCGACAATTCCACGTTTGATGCGCGTTTCAAGACCAGTTGCTCCGTTAATGAAACCAGCATCTGAATCGATGAAGACGCTACCTTTGAGCGCATCGCGTAGATTGTCATTGAAATGTCCGATTCCAGGCATTTGTTTTGTATTCGTTTGGTTGGCCTTCTCTGAATCTGGAAGCGGTGTTCCAAGGCTCCATCCTTCTCCGAATACGAGAATCGACGGATCAATTCGTTTTGTCGCCTGTTTGACAGCATTCATCGTCTTGACGTCGTGAATACCCATTAAGTCAAAGCGGAATCCGTCCCAGTGGTATTCTTTCGCCCAGTAAGAGACAGAGTCAACGATCAATTTGTGCATCATTTGACGCTCAGACGCTGTGTCGTTTCCGACACCCGTTCCGTTTGCTAAATCGCCGCCTTCTGTATAACGGTAGTAATAACCAGGAACGATTTTATCAAGGTTTGATGCTTTTGCGTCAAACATGTGGTTGTAAACGACATCCATGACAGCACGAAGTCCATTGTCATGTAGCCCTTGAATCATCTGTTTCATTTCTGTGATTCGGACTTTTGGATTATATGGATTTGTCGCATACGATCCTTCTGGTGCGTTATAGTTCTTCGGATCATAACCCCAGTTGTACGATTTAAGCGGGTTCGTCTCATCGACGGATGCTGTGTTGAAATCATAGACTGGAATGAACTGAACGTGCGTGATGCCAAGTTCCTTCAGATGATCAAGTCCCGTCTTCGTCTTCGTTTTTTTACCATCCTTCGTCAAACGTGTACCTGGCTCGATGACGCCGAGATACTTCCCTTTTTGTTTGATGCCTGAATCGTAACCCGAGTTCGTCACATCAAACATCGATAAATCACGGACGTGTGATTCATAGATGATCGCGTCCGTCGCATGGCGAAGTGGCATTTTTCCATTCGTCCAGCGTTTTGGATCCGTCTCGCGTAAGTCGACAACGACACCTTGGTCGCCATTGACCGCGACTGCTGTCGCATACGGATCAACCGCACGCGTCGATTCTTTGGCATGTTTGACTTCGTATGTGTATCCGACACCGTCAAGGTCGCCCTTGACCGTCACTTGATACACACCACGATCCGTTCGTTCCATCTTGATTTCGCGCGTGATATCTTTTGTCGTAGCAGCTTCTTGTTTTGGTAGGCGATACAATTCGAGCTCGACCGCTTGTGCTGTCGGTGCCCAAACTTTAAACGTCGTCTTTGATTTTTGATAGTCGACACCGAGTTTTCCATCGTAGGCATACTTTTGGTCGAATGCTTTCGAACGGAGCACTTTACCTGCTTCGAGGACTGCTTCTCCAAAAACAGGATGAGATGCTCGGACGACTTTTGCTAAATCGATATCTGAAGTGACTTCGACTTTTACCGTTTTGGCATCGATTGCTGACACGACTGGATTCGTCACGCCTTCAAACGTAAATGCTTTCAAGTCTTCTTCCGTCAATGGTGCATTCGTTTTTAATGTCATCGTTCGGAAGTCATCTGCTAAAAAGCTTGTGATTTTCGGTGTGCGATCGATTTCCGGTTTGCTGTAGTATACCGTCTGATCCCCTTCAATCAACCAGATGTCTTTCGCCCCTGCATAAAAGAAACGATCAGCTCCGTCTTTTTCCGACCATCCTTCAAGATGAGGAATGACGCCTGCAAGACGTGCTTTCGTCGGATTATCGAGTGTTACCTTGGCAACGGCACCAAACTCATCTTGCTTGTCGAACTCGAATCGCTTTCCATCTTGCTCTTCCGGCCAAGACCAGACACCATACTTGTCATAATCATTGTCATACCGGTAATAATGGATGTTCGTATCAATTTTTTCGACATCTGCTCCATTGCTTGGATTGACTGTCGAGATGTTCTTACTTCCCGACTCGATCCAGATTTCAGCAACACCATTTTTAATCATGTCTTTCGTAATGAAGCGATCATTCTCAGATCCCCCATCCTTGTTCCAGTTATCATCTCGAACGATGAAGCCGATTTTTTCCGGCTGATCAACTGGGAATTCATAAGCTGCGATTTTTCCGTAAGCATCCTCGCCGTTAAAAGCGTGAGCTTTATTCGGAAAATAATCCGGTCCATTTGCCCATAACCACAGATTCCAATCCTTTGTGGCATTCGGGTCTGCCTTGTAGTGAATGATGACCAATGTCGACTTTCCTTTTTCCAGTGCTTGACCGGATAAAGAGAGTCCACTAAATATCAGTGCAAACGTTAGCGCAACGATACAAACGAATCTCATGCGTTTCATACGGTAGCCATCTCCTTTTGGTATGTAATCGTTTTCATTTTGCATCCGTTTACAAGTCCTGTCAAAGCCTATTTCATCGGTTTGATCGAAAATAAGACTTTTGAACCAAGCACTTTTTTTCAAAAAGAACGATGTTACTTTAGAGAAAAACAGGAAAAAGCGTCTCCACAATCATGTGCTAGAGACGCTCATCCTGGTTTGTTTGATGGTAATACTAGTTATGGCTTACGATCGTGCGAGAAGTGTAGCGATCGTTTGCTTCGTTTGTTCCATTGATTCGTCCGATGCAAAGAAATACCAAACACCGTCACTTGCGATATATCCTTCTCCGTCGATTTTCAGCGGCTTCAATTGTTCGAATCCACGCTGATTCTCTTGCGCTAGTTGCGCTGCGACATCAAGTCCGATATTCGTCGTAAAGTTGTTTTTCATGACATCCGTGATTTTTTCGAGTTGCGTCAACAACTGTGGTCCAGCAAGCTTCATTCCGACGGCTTCTAGCACTTGACGCTGACGAATTTGTCGTCCCATATCGCCGAGTGGATCTTGCTTTCGCATCCGAGCGTAACCACTCGCTTCAAGACCCGTCAGATGAATTTTCCCTTTCTCATACTCCTTTTGAAGACGACGGTCGTTCCAACTGAAGGCAGATGGATTGTCGACCGTGACACCCCCAACAGCATCGACCAACTCAATCAATCCATCCATGTTGATCTTCGCATAATAAGGAATATCAGTTTCAAACGTCTGCTCCACCGTTTCGACTGTCTCTTTCACACCCCCATAGGCATAGGTATGATTGATCTTAGTCTTTTCGCCAGACGGCACGGTTACCTGCATATCTCTTGGAATAGACAGGGAAGTCGCTTGTCTTGTTTTTGGATTGAATGAAAGAAGCATGATGGCATCGGCACGTCCCTTATCATTTTTTCGTTCATCCACGCCAAGTAACAAGACATTGACCGGCTTCATCGATTCGAGTGGCTTCGGCTGCTCTCCATCTAACGGTGTCAAGAACGCATCTGCCGTTTGTTTCACTTTTAAAAAAGCTAAACCAGCTGATGTACTAGCAATCAGAACGAACCCTAGTAGGAGCGCACTCAATACGCGCCAAACAAGACGCGGTTTTCTTTTCGCCATTCGGGATCTCATATCATGAACTCCTTCATAGTGTGTTTTCATACGTCTTCATCAATCCAGCAATATTCGAGTTATGCAGGAACAACACGGAGTCGACTTGTTTTTGTTTAGCGAACTGCGAGACGTCGAATGATTTTGGCACATAACGAACGTCGACGACTTCCAGATTGGCACTTTTAGCAAGGAACGGTAAGACGGGATTCGCGAATGAATCCTTTAAGACGAGAATCGTTGGTCGATCATTCTTCGCCTTCTCCTTCATCGACATGACGCCGTGATTGCCGCGCAAGAATACTTCATACCGATCGACGTAATCTCCCTCCTGCTGAACGAAGGATTCATCGATCACCGGGCGACCGCATGCCCCGTCGTAACAGACATCGATCCCTTTGAAGAATGCTGGTCCATAATACGCTAGTTGATCACCAGACGTTGCGTACGCAAGTGTCGTCTTTCGTGCCAATGAACCATAGTAGTCATGTTCATCCTCTTTACGATTAGCTTTTGATGGTGTGACTGGTCGTAAGTCCATCCCTTTCGTAATCGTCTGATACGCCGACGCTGCCCCGTCGATATTCCAGTGATGGTCCGTCTTGAAGTAATCCGTTAACTTTAATTGATCAAGTGACAAATTCGTCATCCCGGCAGCCTTGAAGTCACGAATCATTCCTGCGTACCGTGTCCGTGCGTTCGAAGCAACATACGATGGAATCAACTGATCGCGTTCAGCAATGACCGTCTTCGATGGAGCTAGTGCCATATAAACCGGACGGTCGACTTCTTGAACGAATTTTTGAAACGCGTTCGGAATCTGAACTTGAGTCGAGGCACTCGGTTCGATCATATAGCCATTTTTAGCTGTATAGATCCCATTACGAAAAGGTTGCCTAAAGACATCCTTCGATAGTAGTGCCTGCATCTCAACGAACGTTCCCCGCAACAGCAGTTGATCCGTGAAATACGTCTCCATCTTCAGCATGTCTTTTCCAGTCGCGATTCCTTCGATCGTCGGATCGACCGATTGTGCGAGTGTACGGTTTTCGAGCTGGGAACGTACATGATCCTCTCGGACGATCGTTCCGATACCAATCGTTAACAAGATGAGTAAAAAACTAATCGTCGTCACCCACATCATGATCCGTTCAAAAGAAGTCGTCCGTTTTTGTCCCTGCTTATTTTCTGTTTCAAGTGGCTGTGCCATCAGTAGACCTCCTTTTTAGAAGCGGAAATAGATGAATGGGTTAAACGTACTTGCAACAAGTGCTGATGTCGCCAAAAATAGTAGCAACATCGCATACCCATACTGCATCGTCGTACCAATTCTTCCGAGTGACACGACTAATCGCTCTCCGATGATTTTCGGAATCGGTGTCGCTGCGATACACGCGACAAGCAATAGAACACCATTTTGGACAAGCTGGTAGCTCGCGCGTTCATCCCAAATCACATCTGGTACGAACATCGCTTGAATGTACGTAACGGCTTCTGGGAACGTCTCGGAACGGAAGAATACCCAACCGACCAACACGAGTACGAGCGTCCAAACGGTCGAGAATACTGGCATTTTCTCCAACCATTTCCCGAGAAATGCTTTCTCGAGCATGATCCAGATTCCGTAATACGCTCCCCACGCGACAAACGTCCAACTTGCACCATGCCAAAGACCTGTCAGCATCCAGACAATTGCTAAGTTGCGATACTGTAACCACGGTGAGACACGATTTCCACCAAGCGGGATGTAGACATAATCCCGGAACCACGATCCAAGCGAAATATGCCATCGACGCCAAAATTCAGAAACAGACTTTGAAATGTAGGGATAGTTAAAATTCTCAAGAAAATGAAATCCGAACATCAAAGCTAGTCCAATCGCCATATCACTGTATCCTGAAAAATCGAAATAGATTTGTAAGGCGTAGGCGATGATCCCGATCCAAGCAAGCCCCATCGAGAGATCTTTCATGTTGAAGATGGCATCCGCGACCTGACCACATCCATTGGCAAGAATCAGTTTTTTAGCTAAGCCGATCGTAAACCGACGAACCCCTCGGGCAAAATCGGAAACTGTCTCTTCTCGTGACTCGATTTGGCTCGCAATCGTGTTATAGCGAACGATCGGACCCGCGACGAGTTGGGGAAAGAACGCGATATAAAGGGCGAGGTCAAGCGGATTCTTTTGCACCGCTTCCTTCCCTTTGTAGATGTCGATGACATAACTCATCGCATGGAACGTATAGAACGAGATCCCGAGTGGCAAGACGACTTCTGGGACGAACCATCCTAATCCGAATGTCTCGTTGACTGAACGAACAAAAAATCCGCTGTACTTGAACCAGCCGAGTAACCCCAGATTGACTGCGATCATACTGAACATGATCCATTTGACGCCAATTCGGTGTCGATACAGATCGACGAACAAGGCGAAGAAGTAGTTGATCGTGACGCTCAGTAGCATCAGCAATGCAAAACGCGGTTCTCCGAATGCATAAAAGAATAGACTCGTCACTAATAACCAACCATTTCGGAAGCTGCGTGGGAGTAGGTAATAGACGATCAACACAGTCGGTAAGAACAAAAATAAGAATATCGTCGAACTAAATAGCATACGTCGCTTCCTCCCCTGCCGTGACATGTTGCACAATCTGAATGTCCCGGAGATGGACCCGGAAGCTCCCCTCTTGCAAGAACTTCCATGCCACCTTGAAATACTTCGCTCCTGGTACTCGTTTCATCTGTACATGAACGACTGTCTCATTCGTCAATGTGACGGTTTCCGTTTCCGATCCCATCCGTTTTTTCTGTCCATATTGCATCTTGAATAACTGAACGACACATGGTGCATCGACTTCGAAATGACAGGTCACCTCGATGATGTCTCCTGTAATCGTGGCGTCTGACCGATATAACTTTGAAGGCGGATGTTGAAATCCTTGATCAAACAACTGAATGTACAATTTGTCGTCTGCCGTTGCTTCTTGAAAATCAAAATAGACACCATCTGTAGCATCCTCAAGCAAGATTTTTTCCTGCGTTCCGAATGGAAAGAATTGATAAATCGCTGGAGGAATACGTTGACTCATACAGGTACCTCACTCATGATGGCATCGACGATTCGCTCCGCCGCTTGTCCATCGCCATAAGGATTCGCCGCTTGTGCCATCGATTGGTAGAACACCTGATCCGTCAACAATTGATGACTCATCGTATAAATCATCTCTGGATTCGTCCCGACGAGCTTCAACGTTCCGGCTTCGACTCCCTCTGGACGCTCTGTCGTTTCCCGTAAGACAAGGACAGGCACGCCGAGCGAAGGTGCTTCCTCTTGAATTCCACCTGAGTCGGTCAGAATGAAGGATGCCCGTGCCGCAAGATTATGGAAGTCAAAGACATCAAGCGGTTCGATCAATTGAATCCGCGGATGATGTTCCAAGCGAGCTGCCGCTTCTAGTACGACCGGATTCGGATGAACCGGATAGACGATTTCAATTTCTGGATGATCATTCGCTAACCGTTCGATCGCATCAAAAATCGTTTCTAGTTGTAAATGATTCTCACGGCGATGGACGGTCAGCAAGACAAGTTTTCGTCCCGACTTTTCGAGACGTGATAGGACAGGATGCGTATATGTCGGTGATACAGTCGTCTTCAACGCATCGATGACCGTATTACCGGTTACGATGATCGGTGTCTGCTTGTTCTCAGCACGTAAGTTCATTGCAGCCTGTTCGGTCGGTGCAAAATGATAATCCGCCAACACACCTGTCAATTGACGATTCATCTCTTCTGGGAACGGCGCATACTTTTCATATGTCCGTAGTCCTGCTTCCACATGACCGACTGGAATCTGTTGATAGAACGCCGCTAAAGAAGCAGCGAACGTCGTCGTCGTATCCCCATGGACAAGGACGAGATCCGGCTGTTCCTTTTCGAGGACGCGACGCATCGCGTTTAAAATACGCGCCGTCATTTCCTCTAACGTCTGACGCGGACGCATCAAATCCAAGTCATGGTCCGGAGTGATTTCGAACAGTTCAAGGACCTGATCGAGCATCTCTCGGTGTTGTGCTGTAACGACGACGATTGGTTCGACGTCCTGACGATTTTCAAGTGCTTTGACGACCGGCGCCATTTTGATCGCCTCTGGTCGTGTTCCGAATACAAGCATGACACGTTTCATTTACTTCATCCCCTATCTCATTTCATGACGATCGTTCAATCGTCTCGCCCATCATCTGCTGATTCACGGAACCAATCCGTTCCGTTCGTTTCTTAGCTACGTAATGGGAGGCTTGCTTTTTTGATAACTGTTTGTACCAATATAGATATTTATTGTATTCAGCCAACGTTTCATTCGTCGGACCAAATAGACGTACTTCCCCGTATTCCAACCAAAGGATTTTTGTACAGAAACTCTTTACCTGGCTGAGCGAATGACTGACGAAAAAAATCGTTTTCCCTTGATCGCGGAATTCACGCATCTTATCGAGGCACTTTTCAGTAAACGTTTGGTCTCCGACTGAGAGTGCTTCGTCGATGATCAAGATATCTGGATTAATATGAATCGAGATCGCAAAACCAATCCGAGCGCGCATGCCGCTCGAGTAAGTCTTGACTGGCTGATCGATGAACTCCCCGATGTCAGCGAACTCTAAAATTTCTGGAGTAATCGTCTCGATTTGTCGTTTCGTCAAGCCCATCATCAGCCCTTTTAATTCAATGTTATCTCGCCCTGTCAGTTGACTATTCAATCCACTAGAGATGGCAATCAAGGCTGACTTTCCACCCAATGTGACCCGACCGTACGTCGGTGGTGTCACGTTAGCAAGCAGATGCGATAGTGTCGATTTCCCACTTCCGTTGATGCCAACGACACCGACGATTTCTCCCTCTTCCACAGAAAAGGAGACGTTCTTCAGAGCATAGAACGATTTTCCATTCACCTTACCGAACAACACTTCTTTTAGCTTGTCGATCGGTCGGGCATAGAGCATGTACCGTTTCGATACATTCTCAAACACGACATGACCCATCGTTCTCCCTCCTATACGTAATCGATGAAATAGCGTCGGAATCGAATGTGAATCGATGCTCCAACAAGTAAGATTGCGAGCGTCATACACCAGAAGTACACGCCGTACCACATATGATCGAGCAGATAACCCGTTCCGATGAGTGCTGAGCGATACCCCTCAATCAAATAAACGAGTGGATTTAGCATCAACAACATCTTAAATAACGAGTGATCTGGCGGAATCCACATGATTGGCGTTAAATACATCAGCATGCGGATCGCAGATGTCACCATATTTTGCACATCTCGAATCATCGTCGCAAGTGCGGATAACAATAAGGAAACCGCATAGAGGAATACGACGCCAGCCGGTACGATATATAGGAGTTCAAACGTATGCCATCCCGGGAAGTAACCGAAGGCACATCCTAAAATGATCGTCAAAGCAATCATCGCGAGATGACGGTAGAATTGTGCCAAAATGACATACGCTGGAATCGTACTCAATGGAAAATGCATCTTCGAGACGAGGGCGACCCGACCATAAATCGACCGGGAACCACTTGGAATCGTACTGCCGATGAAGAACCAAGCAATCAATCCGCTGACGAGCCAAAAGACGAACGGAATTCCATCGACTGGATGCCCACCACGAATCCCGAAGCCGAATACGACCCAATAGACACCGATTTGGAGAAGTGGCGTCATGATTTCCCAAAACCAACCCAGGTATTGCATGCTATATTGACTCTTTGTTTCATAAAGCGAGAGTCGAAAGATCAGATATAGATGATCCTTCAACTCTCCCCCAATCGTTCGTAACGCGTTCATATCGCTTTCGCATCCACTTCCGTCACGCGGTGCGTATGCAAATTACCGAAGTTCAGGACTTTGACAGCGTCGAGCGCTTTGACGATCCCTTTCGTATCAAAGAGTAACGGTGTCCGCATGTAGTTTGCAAGACGACGTGAATCGAATTGTTTGAATTCATCGTGATCGACCAAAACGAGTGCTAGATCAGCGCCTTGAATCGCTTCCAGCTCATCGACGAGTTCGAATCGTGTCGAGATCGAACGTTCGACGTGCGGATCACAGACAGCGACGTCAAGTCCACGGTCGAGCAATTGTTCAATGACTTCGACAGCTGGACTCTCGCGCATATCATCGACGTTTCCTTTATACGTGACACCAAAGACAGCGATTTTTGGACGGACACGCGAACCGACGAGACGAGCTGCTTGATCGGCAACGAATTGTGGCATCTGAACGTTCGTTTGTCGCGCCGTATGAATGATGCGTGCAAGCGATGGGGCTTTTGCGACGATGAAGTACGGATCGACTGCGAGACAGTGACCACCCACTCCCGGTCCCGGATGATGCAAGTTCACCCGTGGGTGCATGTTCGCCATCTCGATCACATCTAAA
Source organism: Exiguobacterium acetylicum (assembly GCF_019890935.1). NCBI lineage: Bacteria > Bacillati > Bacillota > Bacilli > Caryophanales > Exiguobacterium > Exiguobacterium acetylicum. The sequence goes on along the minus strand of NZ_CP082333.1, from coordinate 860,371 downwards.
ACGTTGATCTCTAGTTGATGACATACTTGCGTCAATTCATTTGCGAGCGCAATGTTGACATCGCGGAACGTATTCTCCATCAACTTCGACATTTCGGCTGTTTTGGCATCGGTCCGGACGATTTCACCTTGAACGAATGTTTCGTAGACGGCAGCCCCTGCCTCCGCACACGCTGGCGTCAAGCCGCCGACGATGCGGTTATTATGGATAAGTTCATGCAAGATTTGTCCTGGCAAGACGCGCTCGGGACAATGGACGACATAAATGTCCTCTCCAATCGTAAATCCAGCTGCTTCGATTAAGGGACGGACATGATCATCCATCGTACGTGGCGCGATCGTCGATTCGACGATGACGACATTTCCTTTTTCCAGGAATGGCAGCATGTTGTTGACCGCTGAAATGACATATTTCAAATCACATGATTTATACGCATCGTTTAAGTTCGGCGTTGGAACGGCGATTAAAAAGACATCGGCTCGTTCTGGCGTAAGTGTCGCTCGGAATTTTCCGTTCGCGACGACCCGTTTGATGACATCCTCGAGTCCTGGTTCCTCAATATGAATCGTTCCCGTGTTCAGAAGATTGACGATTTGTGGATCGATGTCGACACCTACGACTTCCGTGCCGTGATCCGCGAACATCGCAGAAGAAGGTAATCCAATATATCCTAGTCCGATTGTGCAAAGTTTCATTTTGTCATTCCTCCATCGAGTTAGTCATACTAGCCAACAAACGGTCTGTGGCTTGGCTGTAACTAGACCATAACGACATTTCCTTTGCTTTCCAATGCTTCTAACCATCTCTTAAACCATTCTTCACAGACCTTACATTTCCAGTGTTTTCTATCGTTTTTGTAAATCTTATGAAGCTTTCGCGAATCCTTCGTGTCTATTCGAATGAAACAAAACGACTCGTCAGGAATCCGCCTTCATTGCACGTGGATTTCCCTTCGAGTCGTTGACTATTTTTCTTATTTTGCGCCCGATTCCATGAAAATCGAGTCATAGACAGCAAGAAGTCGACCTTTTTCTTGCTCCCAGTTGTATTGTCTCCTTGCTACGCTTGCCCGCTCCTGCATCGCCCGTCGCAAGCTCTCATCCTTCACTAGACGATTGACCGCTGCAGCAATACTCTGCGGGGATTCGACATCGACGATTAATCCAACTCCTTCTGTCTCGACGACACGACGAATTTCTGGTAAGTCGGCCGCGATGACAGGAATCAACGCCGCCATGTATTCGAATAGTTTATTTGAAGAAGCGGAATAATGATTGAAGCAAACGTTCTGGAGAACCTGAAAGCCGACTGTTGCCGCTGCCGTGTAACTGGGTAGTTCAGCAAGCGGAACCTTCTCAATGAAGCGGATACGAGACTTTTCCGATGATTGTGCAGCCAATTGCATCAGTTTCCCTTTTAACTTTCCATCTCCAACGAAAATCAGTGTTCCTCGATCGATGAACGGCATCGCTTCAATGAGTCGCTCCAGTCCACGTCCTTCTTGAATTCCACCCTGATACAACAAAATCGGCTCATCTGGCGCGAGTGCTAACTCTTCGCGTAACGGCCGCGGTTGCGGAATAATCGGTTCGTAAAACGGATAATTGTGCAAGACAGACGGTCGTGTTCCATATAACTTCTGATGGTAATCTGCACGCGTGTCATTTTCAACGATCGTCTGATCGACGAAGTGAAGCAACCAGCGCTCTAATTTCCCTTGCATGCTCCCGTATCCTGTCCGATCGGTCTGGACTTCATGCGAGTCATAGACGATTTGTGCACCACGCGCTGCCCCAATCGCTTGTGGTAACGTATTGACATCGTTCGCATGCATGACGTCATAATCATGCTTCCGGGCAGCACGTGTCATACGAAGAATGCCGAAACTGTTATAGAGGGCGTAACGGATGAATCGACTTCGCATCAGTAAAAAGAGCACGAGCATCACGGGAATAAGCCATGGCGCAAGAAGCGCACCCATCACGCCGATGACAAGTGTCCGTTTTTTCCGTTTGCGAAAGAACGGGAGCCACCTCGCAAAAGGTGGCGTCCGGTCGATTCGAATGACGCGAAACCCTGACATCGGGTATTCGACTTCTGGAAGTGTGCCGTCATTTAGACAGTATAGGTCCACGCGGTGTCCTGCTTCGACGAGTGCTGTACATTCACGCAAGACACGAGCGTCATTCGTAAACGGATTCCAAACAAACATTCCAATTCGCTTCATTCTGCGACCGCCTTTCGTGACTGCGTTTGTTCGATGGCTTCAAACAAACGCTGTTGATTTTGTTCCCAATCAAAATGATGTTGGACGTATGCCACACCTGCACGCCCCATCGCTGCACGTTTCTCTGGATTTCTTGATAACTCGAGAATATGATCGACGATCTCCTCTTTTTTTCGCTGGACAGACACGTAACCCGCTCCTGCCTCTTCGATGACATGCGCCGCGTGTCCGGATACCGCTCCGACGATGGCACACCCCATCGCCATGTAGTCGATGATTTTTCCAGGTGTCACCGTATCGAACGCTGTACTTTCGACGAGTGTTGCAAAGGCAATGTCACTCTTCGCAAGTTGTTTCAACGCATCCCAGCGTGGCATCGCGTCAAGAAATTCGATGTTGGTCAACCCACGTTCCTTGACGAGTCGTTCGAACGTTTGCTTGTGATAGCCGTAACCGACGACTTGAAAACAGATATCTTCCTCTTGTTGAAGTTCCTGTGCGACGTCAAGCAACAAGAACACATCTTGTGCGAGACCGATATTTCCTGTATACACGACGCGGACTTGTTCCGATACTTTTCGGCGTTTGATCAACCACTCATTTTCCTCGATCGAGTTCGGGATATAATGGATTTTTTCGGGTGCAATGCCCCGCCCTTCAATATATGATCGAAACCCCTCACTGTTGATGACCAATTGATCTGCCTGACGATACATCCACTTTTCAAGCCAGTAGAGCGGCGTCAATAAGAGACGCGATTTCGTGATGCCGACGCCAATCAATGATTCCGGCCATAAATCACGTACATCGAGAATCAAAGGAGCCTTTTTGACGTGTTTCGCGACGACCCCGACGAGTCCCATGAAGATGGATGGCGTCGTCGCATAGATGTAGGCATAGGATTTCGGGTCATGTCGCACCTCTTTTACCGCGAGCACGAATTGTTCGACGAATAAACGAAGACGCCGCCATAAATTATTCGTCGCCCGGATGTCACGCGGTTGGATACGGGTTACATGTGCCGTATCAAGGCTCGGTTCATCCCAGAACATCGAATCCGTATAAAGTTCTGCCGTCGGATAGAGCGGTTCTGACGTCAACACATGGACGTCACTTCCGGCTTGTTCCATCCGTTTGAAGATATTCTTCATTCGGTTTGCCGCACTCCCGATTTCCGGATAGAAATTTTGACAAATCATCAAGACGTTCATTGACGACTCCGGCGCTGCTTGAGTTGACGTCGGAACTTCCAGTAGCGGACGACGATTTTTCCGAGCTTTGATCGCGCGAGTGAGCGGTATTTTGATTTCCATGATGCATTCGCCTCCAACAATTCCAGATTTGTCATCAATGATCCTTCGAACCGATCAAGCAGTACGGCATATTGTTCTTCGAGCATCTTGTATTGTTCACGCTGTTCCTGTAGTTGCTGTTCATGACGTAGCACTTCGACTTGAGCGTGTTCCAATTGGTCCGTTTGTTCTCCTAACCGCTGTACTTTTCGTTCTAGATTCTGTTGCTTGCGTTTTAAATCAATGATCGTCGCGAGATGCAATCGTTCCACCTCTTCAAAGGCGTCTTCGAGCCATTCGACTTCCGCTGGTAAAATGGCTCGACCCTCTCGAGGTTCCGGATAGACTTGCATCGTGATCCCTAGCCACTTATCAATCCGCTCGACCGTCTCGATTTTACCGAAGGGTGTCAACTGTTCAAGCAGTCGGTTTAAATAATACGTCCGTTTGTGATCCGCATAATCGTTCACTCCAAATGGAACTGTGATGACAAGTCGTCCTTCTGGTGCGATGAAGGAGACGGCACGGGCGATGAAGCGTTCCGGCTCACCGATATGCTCCAGTACTTCCGTCATCAAGACTGTATCGAATTGAATGTCAGGTGTGTACGTCATGACATTTGCTTCATGTAATTCCACCTTTTCTTTAACGGATGTTGGTTCCTCCAGTAACGCTTGTTTGGCCTCGATGATTGCTTCCGGTAATACATCGATTCCAACGACGTGTTTCCCTTCCCGTCCAAGTAAAATCGGAACGACTCCACCCGAACAACCGATATCTAAAATGTGCTCCCCTTTTGCTTGTCGAATGATCCAGTGCACACGTGCGCGGACTTTTTTACCGAATCCACCGCCTAACTGATCGTAGTAAGCAGCTCGGATTTGATCTTTTGGTCGTGCTGTTTTCATCGATGCCGTCATTTCTGCACCTCCTCGAGTAATAAGTGTTGAAGTCGATCCGTCTCCTGGCGATCTGCAAGCTCCATGAATCGACGAATCAACGGGTTCGTCAACGTGATCGGTTCATAGAAACTGATGATCGTGCGCAACAATGCGACACTCGGTGCGAAATCCTTATCACTGCAGTAGCGTAACTTGACAAGATACCAATGCTCAAAGAAATGCTCGAATCGAGTTTCCTTGTATTCCTCTAGCACTCCATAACGAGCGAATTTCTCAGCGCGTGCCCGCTCTCGGACGACACTTCGTTCGAAGAACTTCACCGTCAATGCATTCACGGTTGATCCTGCAACGGCTGCATAGTAATAGTGGATAACTCGATTGACGAGTAAGACACGGTTCGCGCGAAGCATCAATTCTTGGAAGAACAAGGAGTCCTGACCGACCGCACCGACGACCTGTTCCAATTGATGTTCAAGCAAGAAGGTACGACGGACGACGAGTGCTTGAATGCTTTGTACCGCAAACCGATGTTTCAATAGAAAAGCTTTCGGATCCTCGCAAACCGTTCGTCCTTGTTTACGAATCGTCGGTAAGGCAATGATACTCGTCTTCTCGGCAAGCTTTTTCATATGCCCCGCCACAAAATCAAGTGATGGATCTTTTTCTAGTTCTTGAAGCAAAAAGGCATATCGATCACTGAGTACCTCGTTATCCGGATCAAGGAACGTCACATAGTCAGCTCGTGCCATCTCGACTCCTTTGTTACGCGGACGTGAAGCACTACCGCTTCCGCCTGTCTCGAAGAAATAAGTTCTGACATTTCCATAGCGTCGCGCGAGACGCTCTACGGCTTGACGTGTCGCTATGTCCGTTGATCCATCATCTACGAGTAAAATCTCTGACTCCATGAATCGATCCATCCGCGTTAGACTGGCGAAACATTTATACGTGAGGTGTTTTCCATTGTTATAGATCGGAACGACGACCGACAGTTGCGGAATCCGATTCGTCGGAACTACCGCCTGCTCGTTCCACTCCAATTGATCGAGCAATAGTGTTTTTCCGTTCAGTTCACCTGCTTGGAACATGTCATATCCGATAGCTGATCGCCAAACAATCGCACCGTTTCGATTACCGCTCATCTCTTGTACATGATACGGATGCTCGCTTCCCTTTCGAACGATGCTGGCATCGCTATATTTAAAGCCATTCACGAGGTCCTCTAAATAATATTCGCCGTATGATTCCTCTCCATCCATCCAAGCAACGAGATCGGCTTGATTATAGGTTTGCTCCGTCAACGTATCCGCTGAGACGATTTCATCTGGTGTGAGACTTTGGCGATCGATTGCGTCACGGATGGCTTCCCCGTTTTGAGCGACAACGACTAATAAGCGATGTTCCCGTGTCTCAGGTACTCGTCCAATGAACGCTAGAATCTGATCCATCCGTTCGAAGACTGTATGTTCCGTCATGACGGCACGAAGTCCTTCTGCTCGCAATCGTTCGATTTCTTCTTGCGACGTACGTTCTACGATCGCCGTCGCCTCCTGTGCGTCATGCACGGTGAAGATGTTCGGAAACTCGTTGTTGACGGCGATACTGTAATTCGACAGGATTAAATTCCCGAGTGCTTGCGACTCATAGACGCGACGAGCACACATCGTTTTACTGTACTTGATGCTATTCAGGTTCAAGACCCAGTCGTAACATTTACTAACTTGTTGTAAAGCATCATAAGGAATCGCTGGTGCGACCCGTGATTGATAGCGCTCCGGAAACTGATAGGCTGGTAAGTCAAGATGATAATTCCGATCCACGATATCGAGTTCGTGCGAGGATTGCATCACCCCATCAAACAACATCTCCGTATCTTTCACGCGCTCCGGATATTTCGCCATCCAGCTACCGGCAAATAAAACGCCTTTTTTACGGCTACGTGTCGCTCCGATTGGATTGTGAATCAATGGATTGATACCGAACGGCATCGCCATGATCCGATCATGACCACATAAGACGCGATATTCAGGAATCATCGCCTCATCTGAAGTCAGGACATAATCAGCAGCTTGCGCCACGTCTTGAAACCGTTCATGATTGCTCGGATCTTCCGTTGATTGAAAAACGACTGGAATTCCTTTGGCTTTGACTTCCTGCATCATAGAAAGCAGTCGTTGGCGTTTCTTTGAATTCGGTGTGGCGACACCTTTCCAATCGTCTCCTCGTAACCCCTTCCATGAAGAGACGACTAAAAAGAGATCAATCTCGCGCTCGAAAACTTCTTCGAATGTATGCGCATTGACGTAGTGGAGATGAACGGCATCTTCATAATAGGCGTACATGAATTCCGAGCAGACGATCGCCATCTCGATTGGTCGCTTTTCATAGTAACGCGTCGTCGTCCGGACCGGAATCTCCGAGATATCCAATTGATCTAGTAGTGAAGCTTGGCTATTTTGTCGGTAACGTGTCGTCGTGTTATTAGAAGTTCGAACCGTCGGCAGTCGCAAGACGTCTAGCTGACGGAGTTTTTCGAGTGCATCTTTACTTGCTGTCGTCGCGCTCGTCAGCCGTTTTTTCTCTTCGCGGACCCAGTTCAGTTGTTGCATGATTTGTCGTTTCCATTTTTGATCACTCACACGTAAACACCCTTCCTCTTTTCAACTCTTTCTTAGTCTACGGAAGCAGTTCAAAGGCTACTTGAAGGACTTGCAAGGTTTTTGTAAAGACTTCATGAAGCTTTTTTGGATTTTCCTTACATTCCAGTTCAGTCAACCTGTATTTCCTAGGAAATCGACCACTTTCACTTTCTTGTCCGTGGAAGTCATTCACATGTTTTCAAAAACGAATCCTATGCACCCTCATTGTTTTGGATTTAAAAAACGGGGAAACATTACTACGTACTGATAAAAGGAGATGACTGGACATGTTAAACGAAAAAAATCATGATTTACCAGATGAAAAGGCAGACGTTGGTCTTCACCCGGATCCTGATCCAGCTGAGACATCAGATCCCGGCATCAAGCCTGCGGAAACACAGCATCCGGATCCTGATCCTGAAGAGCTCGAGCGCGATCGAAAAGATTCATGAATCTCACGCCATAGAAAAAGAGGTTGCGGAAATGATTCCGCAACCTCTTTTGGCATGTTTACTTCACTTTTACTAATAGTTTCCCCGTGTTCGATCCATCAAACAATCCGAGGAAAGCATCTGGTACACGATCGAATCCTTCAAAGATCGTCTCTTCGTATTGTAACTTCCCTTCACTAACCCATTGACCGAGCTGCTCAGCCGCTTCCTTGAATCGTTTGCCATAATCGCCCACTAAGAAACCTTGCATGCGCGCACGCGCGATGATTAATTTCGATTGAACACGTGGACCAATGTCCTGTTGTGCGTTATATCCAGAAATGGCACCGCAGACTGGTACCCGTGCGAATGGATTGAGTCGATCAAGGACTGCATCACCGATTTCCCCACCGACGTTTTCAAAGTAGACATCGATGCCGTCTGGACATGTCCGGTCTAACGCTTCCCGGATGTCTTCCGTTTTATAATTGATGACTTCATCAAAACCAAGATCTGCTTTTAAGTGTTGTAGCTTTTCGTCACTTCCTGCGATTCCGACGACACGTGCGCCTTTGATTTTAGCGATTTGACCAACGATCGATCCAACAGCCCCCGCTGCTGCCGATACGACGACCGTTTCCCCTGGTTGTGGATTCCCGATATCAAGTAATCCGAAATACGCTGTCATCCCTGTCATTCCGAGAACACCGAGTGCCGTTGAAATCGGTGCGATCTGCTCATCGATTTTACGAACGGTTTTCGCATCGACGACTGCTTTTGTTGCCCAATCGAGCATCCCGACAACGACATCACCTGACTTGAGACCTTCACTTTTAGACTCGATGACACGTGCTACGACACCTCCGTGAATCGGTTCATCAATCTCAAATGGTTGCGAATAAGAACGTGCATCGTTCATACGACCCCGCATATATGGATCGACCGAGATATAGAGTGACTCTAATGCGACTTGTCCTTCCTTCAGCTCTGCTAACTCAAATGATTCATAGCGGAATGTTTCCCCTGTTGGTTTTCCGTCTGGTCGTGCTGCTAATACGATACGTTGTTCTGACATGATTCATGACCTCCTCATTCAATGTACTTCTTCACTGTAACAATTCCGTTTCTGAAAGACGAATCCTTTGCTCGTTTGGAATTTTCTAACTTTTCCTTGACGTCCTTCTGTTCTTACCGTAAGATAAAACACAATTCATAACTTTTATACTGTTATGCACAAAAGCGTTACATAAGGAGAGGACTTGTATGGATTCATCTATTTTGCGTCAGCCGCGTCAATTTGCTGTTCATGTTTTAAACGGACTCAGTATCGGAATTCTCGTTGCCCTTATTCCAGGAGCACTACTCGGTGAACTCGCTAAGGCATTGTTGCCATATGTGTCCGGAGCCCAACATGTTTTAGATGCCACCACACTCGCGATGCGCCTTTTGCCGATGGTGATTGGTGTTGCCGTAGCCATGCAATTTAAAGTGACACCGATTGCCACCACGTCGATTGGACTCGCGACGGTCGTTGGCTCAGGTGTTGCGACTCGTGCAGATGCGACGTTCGTCTTCGTCGGTACGGGTGACGTCATCAATGCCGGACTGACGGCAGCTGTTGCGACGGCAATCGTCTTATTGATCGGTGAACGTTTCAAGACGTATACGGTGCTTGTCATGCCAACGATTTTGATTGTCGGTGCCGGTGGGATTGGTGTATTGACGTATCCGTTCGTGACACGGATCACGACAGCGATCGGACATGTCATCTCAGACTTTACGGCACTTCAACCCGTCTTAATGGGTATTCTGATTGCGATTACTTTTTCCGTACTGATCGTCTCTCCGCTTTCAACGGTCGGTATTGCGACCGCCATCAGTCTATCGGGTGTTGCCGCCGGAGCTGCAAATCTAGGCGTCTGTGCCGCTGGATTCGGTCTTGCAATTGCCGGATGGCAAGCCAATTCGCGCGGAACGTCGATTGCTCATTTTCTTGGTTCTCCTAAAATCCAGATGGCGAACTTCATTCGTAATCCCTTGATGATTCTTCCTGTCATGTGTAGTGCTGCTATCCTTGGCGCACTAGCAGGAATGCTCGGCGTCCAAGGTACACCGTTCAGTGCCGGTTTCGGAATGTCTGGATTAATCGGTCCGATCAATGCGTTACATCTGATGTCAGGAGGCTGGACATTGTTCAACATGACATTCGTTCTGGGATTATTCATCGTCTTGCCGGTCATCCTTTGTCTATTGTTCCATATGCTCTTCCGAAGATTCCGTCCATGGATGAGTGCAGAGCCATACCGACTGGATTTCGAGTAAGTTCATCGTAATCACTCTTTCAGCACAAAAAAAAGCCAAGCCGACCGTCTAAAAAATCGACGGATTGAGCTTGGCTTTTTGTACATTTATTTGATTACTGATAGTAAGTCAAGCGGTGTTTCGATGACATGATCCGCCGAATCCCACTCGGATTGTGTCCCAAAACCGTACTGGCATAAGACGACCGGCATCTTTTCCTTACGGGCCGCTTCAACATCGGAAGACCGATCCCCGATCATCCAGTAGGACTCTTCCCCAAACTCCTCACGGTGCGCTCGCAAGATATCCGCCTTTTCTTTCCCGTTGACGGATTCTAAGCATTTCGGACTCGTGAAGAACGAACGAATGTCTTGGCTATCCAGCACAAGGTTTAGATAGTGGTTGCCACAATTACTCGCAGTTGAAATGGTATGTCCCGCAGACACTAGCGCTTCTAATAAAGATCGAATTCCGTCGAACAAGACGTTCTGTTCTGCCATCGTCGCTTCTAGATGACCATGTCTTTTTTTACGAATCAACCGAATATCCTCTTCTGAGGCTTCCGGAATCGCCTTACGCCAAAAGGCACTTCCTGCTAAACCATAGCTTGCTTGTACACTTGCTTGAGAAGGTTTTGGAAGATGCGGCATGTCCTCCATCGCCCGATGGATTGCTTCTGTCATCTGTTCCGTTGAATCGATCAATGTACCGTCAATATCGAATAAGATAATTGCCATGTTCCCACTCCTTTTAGATCTCTTTTTTTGCTTTTCTCTTTTTTTGAATCAAGTAGCCAACCGTAATCAACACACCTAAACCAATCCAAACTATTGGATGATTGAGATGGTGCAATTTTCGCCATTCATGCCCGACGGCTTTCCCGCCCCAAATGAAGATCGCTGACCAAAGGAAAAAGGAAATCGTCGTCACGACGGTAAACGTCCAGCGTGAAACACCAGTCAGACCGGCACCAATTGCAAATCCGATGCGCCACATTGGAGACAGAAGAAGGATATAGCGTCCCTTCGTCTCCATTTGTGTCTGAAACTGAAGCATTTTTGTTTCCGAAATCCGAAACCATTTGAACAAACGATTCAATAACCGTTCACTCCCGAACTGACCAATCGTAAAGAAGAGGTTCTGACTAATGACGAAGCTCACTACAGCGAGGAACAACATGAATAAAAGATTCGCCTGTGCGGTGTGCACGAGATATCCGGCATACGCGAGCGGTACTTCGCTCGGTATGAATGGAAACATGAGCGTCATCATGATCCCGATATAACCGTATGATTCCATCCAGTGGTGTCCCATCTTCGCCCTCCCCCTCTCTTTACCAACTATTTCTAGTGTATCGAACTTTCAAGAGGGCGTACAGGAAACGGCTCTTTTTACATCAGAAAGAGCGACTTCTCATAGTGAAGTCGCTCGGATCATTATCTATATGATTAATACGCATCCTCACTTTGTACTGGTTGCGTACGGCGCTTTTGTTGTTCATCTTGCCAGTCACTGAAACGTGTCAATTCTTCAAAGACTGTTTTCGTGACGAAAAGGATGACCGCGATATCGTCTGCGAAACCAAATCCGAGTACGAAATCAGGTACGAGGTCAATCGGTGACACGAGGTAAATCAACGCTCCGATTACTTTTAAGATCGTCGTACGACGAATGTTGCGATATTCACCTGACTGATACGCGCGAATCATATCGACGAACAACGTCAACGGTGAGAAGACGACGGACAAACGAGAGTTACCGTTTACCTTTGCAGTTGCTCGTTGTAACAGCGAGTTCGTCTTTTTCGGGCGATCGATATAATCTTTTGCATCTTCGGCATATTGATTTTGTTGTTTTTCTAATTGTTGATTCGAGAATTTCATTCCTGTTTTCCCCCATTCTAAAGTAACTTCAACGCTTTTCTATTTCCCTGTTCCTACGGATGATAATCCTGTCAGGTTTCAGGATATGATGGAACGGTAAAAAAGGGAGAGAAGCGTTACAGAAAGGATGATTTTTATGAATCATGTTAATCAAACCGTCATCATTACGGGAGCCGCGAATGGAATTGGTGCAGAACTCGCCCGCACCTACGCTGCGCATGGCGCAAATGTCGTTCTTGCTGACATCGATCAGATGACAGGAGACGAACTGGTCCAACAAATCGAAGAAGATGGAGGGACGGCTTACTTCTATCACCTCGATATCCAACACGAAAAAGACGTTCAACTGTTGATTGAGAAAGCGATTGAACATACTGGTCGCATCGACATCGTCATCAATAACGCCGGTATCATGATTCGAAAACCCTTACTCGAATTGTCACTTGAGGAATGGGATCGGGTTCATCATACGAACCTGCGTAGTATCTTTTTAACGACTAAGGCCGCTACACCTTATTTGAAACAAAGTAAAAGTGGTGGTCGGATCGTCAACCTGGCTTCGACACGCGCCTTCATGTCGGAACCGCATACAGAATCTTATGCATCGACGAAAGGTGGCATTTTTGCACTGACCCATGCACTTGCTGTCTCACTCGGGGAAGACGGAATTCTCGTCAACGCGATTGCTCCGGGTTGGATCGAAACCGGTGACTATCAAGAATTATCACCTGAAGACCACAGTCAGCATCCAGCTGGTCGCGTCGGAAAACCAAGTGATGTCGCACGTGCAGCTCTTTATCTAACGCATCCAGATAACGACTTCTTGACGGGCGAAACATTGGTCCTAGACGGTGGGATGACACGAAAGATGATTTATGAAGAATGATGCGGATGGAGTGCCTTTCGGGGCACTTTTTCATTTTACAAAAACTATATTTATACCTTTTTCAAACATTAATAAACCTTCTATTCATACGATGTTACAAAAATATATCTTCTGACATCATTCGGAAATCAATCAATTACACAATGATTTTTCCCTTCATATCAACATTTTCTATTTATCCTTCTGTTCACGCATCATTATTTTCATAAATTCTTCATACTTTCTGCTAGCTTCTCTTGTATTTTTTTAAAAGAATTGTAAAGTGGATTTTCCGATTTTCTTGTTAGAGTGGGAAAGGTAACACTTCATAAGGGAAAGGAATGACGCTTAGTTTATGAAACGACCTTTCGGAAAGTCACTCGGGCTATCGCTCATGACACTCACTTTACTCGCAAGTCCGCTCATGACGACAACTCCCGTCGACGCGGCAAGTTCATATAAAGAAAAGCAACAACAAAACCAGCAACAACAATCGAAGCAACGCGAGGTGTTGTCTCAAAAAAATAATCAATTATCTAAAGCACAGCAACAAGTCTACGCCCTGGATCAACAGATTAACGGGCTGACATTACAAGTCGTCGAGAATCAAAAGAAAATCGACGAAAACACGAAACAGATTGCTCGATTAGAAGATAAGATTGAGAAGTTGCAAAAGAAAATCAAGAAGCAAGAAAAAATGCTCGGTGATCGTCTGGCGGTTCGTCAGTCTAAAGCCGATAATGCCCCGCTACTTGAAGCCGTCTTCGGTGCAAAAGATGTCGGTGATATGATTAGCCGTTTCAATGCCTTCAATACGATTGCGGAAAGCGATGCTTCTTTATTAAAAGATTACGAATCAAACAAAAAAGAACTGGCAACTGCGAAAGAAGAGCTGAAGCAGACACGCCAAGACTTGATTGAAGATCGTAATGTTTTAAAAAAGAAACAACGTGAACTAAAACAAGAAAAACAAAAGCGCACAGCACTGTTGAAACGCTTGACGTCACAAAAGAAAAAAATCGAATCCAACATCCTCAGCCTGAAAGAGGCATCGGCCCAACTGAAGGCACAGGAAGCAGCTGAAAAAGCAGCAGCACGAGCAGCAAAGGCAGCTGCCGCAAAAGCTGCGAAACAATCGGCAGCACCAGCATCTGTTAGCAAAGCTAGTACGAAAGTCATCTCAAAAGCAAAAGGTAAATTCATCAAACCTGCTCAAGGTTCTGTTTCGCAAGGAATGGGTGCAGCAAGCGGAAGTAATGGTTATGCGTACCACAATGGAACCGACTTCGCTGGTCCACTCAACTCGCCAATCGTTGCATCTGCAAGCGGGACAGTCATCTTAGCAAGTTCAGGCGGTCCTTACGGCAACCACGTCTATATCTCTCATAATATCGACGGGAAAACATATACGACCGTGTATGCCCATATGAATGCCTTAAACGTTAAACAGGGACAACAAGTCAAACAAGGACAGCAAATCGGTGTTCTCGGAAGCACCGGTAACTCGACTGGTCCACACTTGCATTTTGAAATCCACGATGGTGGATACCAGTATGATGCGAATGGACGGACGAATGAGCTCGATCCAGAAAGCTTCTTCTAAGTCGATTCAAGAAAAAGTGCACGCCTTCTCTTCCCAAGAAGGCGTGCACTTTTTGCTGTGTTCATTAAATTTTGAATTGATGTGTCTGACTGTCAAGCGACGTCGTCGTCGATTCGAGTTCTTGCATCAATTGATGAATCTGTTCGAACGAGGCCTGTTGATCACGCATTGAAGCAGCGATCTCTTCATTTCCAGCTGCAAGTTCTTCCATGACACCACTGACTGTACTGACTTGACCAACGACATGGCGGGCTTGTTGTTTCGAATGTACGAGTTGTTTCGTCACATAATCGAGTGTTTCCGTCACGTTTGCTACCTTTTGACGTGTCTCACTGAAAGCTTGCTGGACGTGCGTAAAGTTCTCGACCTGATTCGTCTGCTCCCGCTCCGCTTGGACGAGTGCTTCTTGTAAGACAGCCCCGTCTTGGCGAATCGAACGGACGAGTGAGAAGATTGAGCGCGTCGCCTCATTTGTCTCATCCGCTAACTTTTTAACTTCACTAGCCACGACAGCAAATCCGCGACCGGCTTCCCCAGCCCGCGCCGCCTCGATGGCCGCATTGAGTGACAACAAGTTCGTCTGCGCGGAAACTCCAGCGACGAGTTGCGCCATTTGTTCGATTTGTTGCGTCTGTTCTAAGAAACCTTCCAGTTTCTGACCGAGTTCGCGATTTTGTTCTGTTGACGCGCGAAGTGACCGTGCTTGCTGTTCCATGACGGAACTACTTTGAACCATCACGTGATCGGCCGCCTGTCCTTCTGCATAAGCGGTTTGTGCACGTTGTTCACTCTCTTCAAAGAGCTGTTGCATATCTGACATCGTACTGACCGTCGTCTGAATATCGTCCGATACCGTTTGAGTACCACTCGCCATTTCATTAATCGCATGGGTCATGTTGCCAGAAACTTCAACGATGTTCGCGTTCTCTGTCGTCGCTTCCGTACTCATCTGACGAATCGTGTTCGACGAACGACTGATCGTTCCGATGACCTCATGCAATGTTCCTTGCATCTGCGCAACCGCTGTCTCGAGTCGACCAATCTCATCTTTTCGACCGGATACGACTAATTCCTGCGATAAGTCTCCGTCCGAAATCTGTTCTGCTGTCCGAACGACACGGCTGATCGGTCGCGTGATACTACGTGCGAAGTACCAGTTGTATAATGCAAGACCAATCAGGAGAACGAATGTCGCAATCAATACGGTCCGTGTCAAATTCAATGTCTCGTCTTTCGCTTCACGTTGTAAGACATCATAAAACTCTCCATTTTTCGTATGTAACGTGTAGAGATCACTGAGGACACCTTCGATTCGTGCGGCATGGGAGCGAATCTCAATCGGATTCATCGCGTCCGTCAGTTCCGTCCGTTTCACAGCAAGCGTCTTATATTTCATATCCGCCCGGTTCAACTCTTCTTGAAATGCTGGAATCAAATACGTCTTTTGTAACTCGTTTAATGCCTGTTCGTTCTTTTTGCTAAGTGCCTGGACTTGCTCCGCCTGACTTTCAGACGGTTGGCTTGCCAGTCGGTTCCATGCTGCCTGTTCATATAAGAGCTTCGTTTCAAGCTCTGAGATTTCAACGAGCTGTTTCCCGTAATCTTCGTTATAGGACTGAATTTGACGGAGTTGGAACAAGGTCCATCCCATCAAGATGACGACACTCAAAATCGTCACTAACGTGGAGAGTAAAAATCGTTTCCGTAACGTCATTGGATCGTCACCTTACCTTCGAGCACGTCTTGTTGTAACTGCTCTAATTTTTTTCGTTCCCCGTCCGTAAAGTTCGTGTTTCGGATTGGAGCCAACTGGATTGCTCCTTCTTTGACACCCAGGACGACTTGTCCGGACTGTAGACCCTTCGCAGCCACATCTTGTCCGATTTTCGTAATCGCAAGATCAACTTGTTTTAGCATTGACGTCATGACAGCGTCAGGTGCAATCGGGGTTTGGTCGCTATCGACACCGATCGCTTTTTTTCCTTTCGTTTGCGCTGCCTCCAGGACACCGCTTCCCGTCAATCCAGCAGCTGCGTATAATACGTCTGCCTTTTTCTGCATCATTTCGTTTGCGAGCGTCCGTCCCTTTTCGGGCGCTGCAAAGTCCTCTGCATATTCGACGAGTACTTTCGTTTTTGGATTGACCGCTTTAGCGCCAGCTATGTATCCCTTTTCAAACTTCTCGATCAGAGGCGACTTCATCCCACCGATGAAACCAATCGTATTCGTCTTCGTTTGAATCCCTGCAGCCGCACCCGCTAAATAGCTTCCTTCGTCCTCTTTGAACGTAACCGAGAGTACGTTCGGTAACGTCGATACAGCATCAATCAAGGCGAATTGTTGTTTCGGATATTTTTTTGCAACCGTTTCAAGATCCGTCTGCCCCATGAATCCGAGTCCGACGATAACAGTCGGCTTCTTTTTCGCTAACGCTTCGAATGCTGCTTTATAGGTCTTCGTTTCGTTCAACTCTCGGTAATCGATTGACCAACCTTCCTTCTCCCGTAACAACGCCATGCCGCTCATCGCCGCATCACTGAACGATTGATCGCCAAGACCAACATCCGACAAGACGACCGCCATTTCCTTTCGTTCCTTGACTGCCCGTTCTGGATCATCGATGACACTGCCGCACCCTGCAAGGCTAAGTGTCGATGCCAGTATGATTCCGCTCCACCGTTTCATTCATTCCACATCCTTCCGACATTCTACATCTGATTATCGGAAGCGATGTCTGACTTCTTAATACAAAATTTAAATTCAGAATAGTCCCATAACAAAAAAATGCCCCTCTAAAAAAGAGGGACATGTCAGATATTCTTAGTAATCGCTATCAGATGTACCACCTGTAACGATTGCGATTCCTGCTGATGCACCAATGCGTGATGCACCTGCATCGATCATTGCTTTTGCACCTTCGAAGTCACGAACGCCACCAGATGCTTTAACACCGATGTCAGGACCAACTGTCTCACGCATGAGACGGATGTCTTCGACAGTTGCACCACCTGTTGAGAAACCAGTCGATGTTTTCACGAAGTTAGCACCTGCTTTAACTGAAAGTTCAGCAGCTGTTTTGATTTCTTCTTTTGTAAGAAGGCAGTTTTCGAAGATGACTTTAACGAGTGTACCGTTTGCCGCTTCGACAACCGCACGAATGTCACGTTCTACTAACTCAAGGTCGCCATCTTTTAATGCACCGATATTGAGAACCATATCGATTTCTGTTGCACCGTTTTGGATCGCATCTTTTGTTTCGAAAGCTTTCACTTCTGGTGTGTTTGCTCCAAGTGGGAAGCCGATGACTGTACATACTTTGACGTCATCATCTGATTTTAAGAGTTCTGCTGCTAACGCGACGTATGTTGGGTTAACACAGACGCTTGCAAATTTGTATTCTAATGCTTCTTTACAGAGTGTTTCGATCTGAGCACGTGATGTTTCTGGCTTCAGTGCCGTATGGTCGATCATTCCTGCTAAATTCATGTTTGTTGTCCTCCTTAAGGGTATCCCTTAGACTCTGTTTTTATTCTATCACGCAAGAGGTCAGACTTCTATCTTTTTAAGCGACTTTTCGGAGCTGTTTTTTTCGAATCCAGACACCATTGAGCGTAAAGACGATCGCTGCTGCCCAAATACATGTAAACGCCACCATGTGCGTTTTAGTAAATGGTTCGTGATACAGCAATACACCGAGTCCAAGCGACAAGGTTGGTGCGACGAATTGGAGGAATCCGACCCATGTGAACGGAATCCGTTGTGCCCCGAATCCGAATAACAAAAGTGGAACAGCGGTGACAATCCCGGTCAAGATGAGTCCGGTCGTTGTACCGACAGATTCGGTCATCGAAGACGTCCCTTGTACTTGCCAATAGCCGAGGAAAATCAAAGCAAGCGGAAGCGGCGCCATCGTCTCGAGCGTCAGACTGACCGTTGATTCGAGCGGTCGTCGCTTTTTGACGACGCCGTAAAAGCCGAAGCTTAAGGCAAGCGCGATCGAAATCCATGGAAACTCGCCGTAGCCAATCGTCAAAATCAGGACACCGATTGTCGCAAGAACAATCGAGATCCATTCGATCCGTGAGAGCTTTTCACGAAAGAATACGACACCGAAGACGATGCTGACAAGCGGATTGATGTAATAACCAAGCGACGCTTCGACAATGAATTGATGATTGACGGCCCAGATATAGATGAACCAGTTCAGACTGATGATCAGTCCGTTTAAGAAAAAGAGTCGGCGCGTGAACGGATCGCGTAACGCCGCCTTCCATTTTCCAAGTGCTTTTTGAAACGACAATAAGATGAGTAGAAATAAGAACGACCAGATGATCCGGTGTGCCAGTATCTCTTCACTCGGTACATTGGCGAGCATCTTCCAGTAGAGCGGTAAGAGTCCCCAAATGATATACGCGACAAGTGTCGCAAAGAATCCTGGTAGATTCACGTAATCCCTTCTTTCATTATGATACCTTCTTCATTCGCATTTTCCCTGCCGATAAACCGCTGATCGTAAATAAAGCAACGGCAATCCAAATGAACAGGAAAGCGATGAAGTGAATCGTCGTAAAGACGTCATTAAATAGATAAATTCCAAGGAGCAGCGTCAGCGTCGGGGCAATGTATTGCAGAATCCCGACGTAGACAAACGGAATTTTCGGCATTCCGTATCCGAATAACATCAATTGGACTGCTGTTGCGATCCCGAGCATGATGATCGCAATCAATGCACTCGTCGGCATCGCAAGCGGTTGACTATCTGTCACACCAAGCGTCAAGAGAGCGAACGGAAGGGTGACCAGTGTCTCTAAAAATAATCCGGATAATGGTTCGGCTGCTGCCTTTTTCTTCAGCACACCGTAAAATGCGAACGAGACGGCAAGTGAAAAGGCGATAATCGGAAATTGACCATAACCGAGCGTTAAAATCATCACACCGATGATTGCTGATAAAATCGCAATCACTTGCGGACGCGTCAATCGTTCCTTAAAAAAGATCAAACCGAACAAGACGCTGACGAGCGGATTGATGTAATACCCGAGTGACGACTCAACGATATACCCTTCCCCGATGGCGTACAGATAGAGCGACCAGTTCCCACCTAATACAAGCCCTGCCGCAAGCACGGTATAGCGCTGACGTTTGTTTTGCCATAATTGACGAACGAATTGGAATTTCTTCGTCAGGCGTAACAACAGTGTCACGAAAATGAACGCACTCAAAATCCGAATCGAAACGACCGTCCATGCTGGAATACCAGCAGCAAATACTTTGTAGATCGGCAACAGTCCACCAATCACGTAGGCGACGAATGTCGCACTCATACCCCGTTTATCCACGGTCATCCCCCTTATGTATGAAGAAAGCCGCCAGTGGCGACTTTCTTTGAACCTTATTGCCCGTCAAGCGTCGTAAACAACTCGCGTAATTCCTCTTCTGTCAAATCACGCCAAGAACCAATTGGTAAATCGCCAAGCTCGATGTTCATGATCCGGACGCGTTGGAGACGTTTGACCCGGTAGCCGAACTCTTTACACATACGGCGAATCTGACGATTTAACCCTTGCGTCAAAATGATCCGGAATGTCCGTGTCTCAAGTGGTTCAACGATGCATTCCTTCGTTGTCGTACCGAGAATGTCAACACCACTCGCCATCCCTTGAATGAACGTATCCGTAATTGGTGCATCGACGGTTACGATATATTCTTTGTCGTGATTGTTTTCTGCTCGTAAGATCCGGTTAACGATATCACCGTCATTCGTCAACAGAATCAAGCCGTCTGAATCTTTATCGAGACGACCAATCGGGAAAATCCGCTTCGGATGGTTGACGAAATCGATGATGTTTCCTTCGATGTCAAGCTCTGTCGTACACGTGATGCCGACTGGTTTATTTAAGACGATGTAGACAGGTTTTGGCTTCGTTTGGAGCGGTTGACCGTCGATTTCGACGACGTCCGTCTCTTCAGCTTGCGAGCCGAGTTCTGCTGTCAGACCGTTGATCGTTACACGACCTGCTTCGACTAATTTATCGGCAGCACGCCTTGAGCAAAAGCCCGTTTCGCTAATGAATTTGTTGATTCGCATGAATGATATCCTCTTTCCTTAATTGAACTGTATTCAGTGTAGCGCATTCCTGAAATGAAAACAAAAAAAGTGGCAAAGAAAACCAGAGGTTTCCTTTGCCCTTTCGATTAGACTGCAGCGTCTTTAAGTGTCTGCATGATGCGAACGAATTGACCATCGTTCATCGGATAACCCGCTTTCGTGATTTTGACACGAACGAGTTGTCCGATCATCGACTCATCGCCTTCGATTGCGACACGTAGATAGTTATCCGTATAACCGACGAGACGACCGCCTGCTTCTTCCGAGAATTCTTCCGGAATGATTTCAAGCAGTTCTCCCTCATATTTCGAAGCATATTCCTTCGCGAGTTGATCCGATAAGGCGATCAAACGCGCGACGCGTTCTTCTTTGATTGATTCCTCGACTTGATCGTCCATCATCGCAGCCGGTGTTCCTGTCCGTTTCGAGTACGGGAAGACATGCAATTCACTGAACTTATGATCATTGATGAAGTTGAACGTTTCCATGAACTCTTCTTCCGTCTCGCCTGGGAAACCAACGATGACATCTGACGTGATTGCACAGTCAGGCAGGACTTCCTTCAGACGCGTGATCCGTTCTCCGAATTCCGCCATCGTATATTTACGACGCATCCGGCGAAGGACCGTATCGGATGCCGACTGGATCGGAACGTGCAAGTGACGAACGACGATCGGTGAGTCCTTCAGGACATCGAGTACCTCGTCCGTGATTTGACTCGCTTCGATCGACGAAATCCGTAAGCGTTCGAGTCCGTTGACGGATTCGAGTGCTTTAAGTAGTTTCGCTAAGTTGTAGTCTTTTAAGTCTTCTCCGTATCCACCTGTGTGGATTCCCGTCAAGACGATTTCTTTGTAACCCGCATCAACGAGCTGTTGTGCTTGCTTCAAGACATCTTCTGGTTGACGAGACCGCATGAGACCACGTGCCCATGGGATGATACAGAACGTACAGAAGTTGTTACAACCTTCTTGAATTTTCAACGAAGCCCGTGTCCGGTCCGTAAAAGCCGGTACATCCAGTTCTTCATAGACTTTGGCTTTCATGATGTTTCCGACCGCATTGATTGGCATGCGTTCTTCACGGAATTGTTCGATGTATCCAATCATTTTATGCCGATCTTGCGTTCCGACGACGACATCGACGCCAGGAATCGCCATGATCTCAGCAGGAGACGTTTGAGCATAACAACCCGTTACGCAGATGACACTATCCGGATTTTGGCGAATCGCCCGTCGGATGACTTGGCGACTTTTCTTATCTCCGGTATTCGTGACCGTACATGTATTGACGACATACACGTCCGCATGATCAGCAAAATCAACGCGTGCGTAGCCAGCGTCCTTGAACAGTTGCCAGACAGCTTCTGTTTCGTAATGGTTGACTTTACAGCCAAGCGTTTGAAAGGCAACAGTTGCCATTTCGTTCACCCTTTCAATTCAAAATGATACGAGACGGCGGAAAGGACATAAAATGGTGCCGTTTCCGTCCGTAAGATGCGGCGCCCTAGAGCGGCTTTTTTAAAACCGGCATCCGTCAAACGTGCGATTTCTGCTTCAGCGAACCCACCTTCAGGTCCGATGACGACAAGAAGGGAATCACCCTCTTGCAGCCCAGCAAGCGTCGTAGCGAGGACGGAGGCCTCCCCTTGTTTTGCTGATTCTTCATAGGCAACCAGACAAGCCGTATAGTTCGATGCATCCTGTAAGACTTCATCATACGCCACGAAGTCGACTGTCGGCAAGTGGGCACGGTACGATTGTTCCGCTGCTTCCTTGACGATTTTTTCGAGTCGTTCAAGCTTTTTCGGGACTTTCTTCTTGTCCCATTTCGAGACGGAACGGTCGGCTTCGAAAATTCGTAGATGATGGATCCCGAGTTCCGTTGCTTTTTGGGCAACGAGTTCGATCTTATCGCCTTTTGGCAATCCATGAGCGATCGTCACACGAATCGGTAACTCCGTCTCGATCGGTAGAGTCTCTTCGATCCGGGCAGAAGCCGCTTGTTTATCGAGTGCTTCCAGACGGCACCGGTAAAGACCTGTCCCGTCGAGTACGAGAATCTCTCCGCCGACTTCCATCCGCATGACGTTTTTCATATGGTGTGCGTCGTCTTTCGGGAGATGAAACACATCTCCCTGACGCATCGAGGGCTCGACGAAATACCGTTGCATGTGTTTACGCCTCCCGTTTCGCGATGATCGCGACCCAGTCCTCAAGCTTCGTTGTCTCGACGATCGTAAATCCTGCTTCTTGCATCGCTTGGACGACCATATCCTTCTTCTGACTAATGATACCGGAAGCGATGAAATGACCACCTGGTAACGTCAACGTATAGGCATCCTTGACGAAAAGGAGGATGACTTCCGCTAAGATGTTCGCGACGATCAACTCGACCGGCTCACTCAATTCCTTCATCAAGTCGCCTTGGCGAACCGTGATCTGCTCACTGACTTCGTTCAAAGCGACGTTTTCCGTCGCTGATTTGACAGCGACTTCGTCTAAATCGAGTGCAAAGACATCTTTTGCCCCAAGCTTCGCTGCTGCGATCGCTAAGACACCGGATCCCGTTCCGACATCGACGACACGGTCTTGCTCTTGCAAGTAGTTCTCAATCGCTTGAATACAGAGGACCGTCGTCGGGTGTGTTCCCGTTCCGAATGCCATACCTGGATCGAGCTCGATGATTTTTTCATCCGGTTGTGGTGTATAGTCTTCCCACATCGGGACGACCGTCAGATGGCGACTGATCTTGACTGGCTTATAGAATTGCTTCCATGAATGAGCCCAATCTTCTTCATCTACTTGAGTCAGCGTGACAGCACCCGTGCCAATCGACAGACCGAAGTTCGTCAATTGTTGGATGTCATGTTCGATGCCTTTGATCGTGTCCGTCAAATCGCTGCTTTCTGCAAGATACGCCTTCACGAGTACACCTTGAGTCGGGTACTCGTCCCGTTTCGTCTCATCCCAAATTTCACCGAAGTTATCTTCGCGGTGGGACATCATCTCGAAATCTTCAACGTCCTCGATGACGACTCCGCTTGCTCCCGCTTCATGTAAGATGTTTGAAACTGCTTCGATGGCTTCTTGTGTCGTATGGACACAGATCTCTGACCATTTCATTTCTTGTCACGCTCCTCTGTAGTGATCACCCTGTAAAGAATGTCTTGATCCGGCTGAAGACACCTTCGTGTTGCTCTTCGACACCTTTTTCATCGCTGATTTCATTGAATTCCCGTAAGAGTTCTTTTTGACGTTCTGTCAGATTCTTCGGTGTAATGACGACGACATTGACGTACTGGTCGCCATGGTGACCGGACCGAACGTTCGGCATCCCTTTTCCACGGAGACGGAATCGCGATCCTGTCTGTGTGCCCGCTGGAATCTTCAGACTGACCTTACCATGAACAGTCGGCACTTCGATCTCATCGCCAAGTGTTGCTTGTGCGAATGTAAGTGGCATATCCATGACGATATGATCGTCGACACGTTCGAACAGTTCATGTGCTGCGACACGAACGACGACATACAAATCACCCGCTGGTCCACCGTTGACACCAGCTTCCCCTTTTCCTGCTAAGCGGATTTGTTGCCCATTATCGATCCCTGCTGGAATTTTGACACGGACATCTTTGTTTTTACGAACGCGACCAGCTCCACGACATGTTTCACATGGCTCCTTGACGATTTGTCCACGGCCATGACATGTCGAACATGTCGTTTGGTTGACGACACGACCGAACATCGTGTTTTGTTCGACGTTGATGTGACCCGAACCACCGCATCGTTTACATGTTTCCGGATGTGTTCCTGGTTTGGCACCCGAACCATGACATGTACCGCAATCTTCTTCGACTGGGATCGTGATCGTCTTCTCGACGCCTGTGACCGATTCCATGAAGTCGATTTCCTCGACGTATTGTAAATCCTGTCCTTTACGTGGTGCGTTTGGATCTTGACGACGTCCGCCACCGAAGAACATGTCGAAGATGTCGCCAAATCCTTCAGCTCCACCGAATCCACCGCCACCTTGTGATGGATCTTGGTGACCGAATTGGTCGTAACGTGCTCGTTTATTGTCATCGGATAACACTTCATACGCTTCCGATAATTCCTTGAATTTCGCATCCGCATCTGCTTCCTTGTTGACGTCCGGGTGGTACGTCCGGGCAAGCTTACGGTACGCGCGTTTGATTTCCGCTGATGAGGCATCGCGCGCGACGCCTAGTACTTCATAATAATCGCGTTTTTCCACGTGCAGTCTTCCTCTCTCTATTCCGATTCATTTCATACTGTTTGATTTTACCGAACTTCGTGCGACATGGAAAGAACCAAAGCGCGGATACGCTTTGGCTCTCTCTAGCGCCCGAAAAATCGGTCGGATGAATTACTTGTTGTCTTTCTCGTCGACTTCTTCGAACTCAGCGTCCATGACGTTGTCGTCTTGACCACCAGCTTGTGCGCCTTCAGCGCCAGCTTGTTGCTGTGCCATGTTCTCGTAGACTTTTTGTGTCAACTCTTGGACGACTGTCGACAATTCGTCTTTTGCAGAACGGATTGCTTCGATGTCTGTTCCTTCGAGAGCTTTTGTTACTTTTTCTTTTGCAGCTTCTGCTTTTTCTTTATCAGCGTCAGCGACTTGCTCACCGAGGTCTTTGATTGCTTTATCTGTTGCGAAGACGAGTTGGTCTGCTTCGTTGCGTAATTCGACTTCTTCTTTACGCTTGTTGTCTGCGTCCGCGTTTGCTTCTGCATCTTTGACCATTTGCTCGATGTCCGCTTCAGTCAAACCGCTTGATGATTGGATCGTGATCGACTGTTCTTTGTTCGTTCCAAGATCTTTCGCAGAAACGTTAACGATACCGTTCGCATCGATGTCGAATTTAACTTCGATTTGTGGCACACCACGTGGTGCTGGCGGAATGTCCGTCAATTGGAAGCGACCAAGTGTTTTGTTATCTGCTGCCATTGGACGTTCCCCTTGGAGGACGTGGATGTCAACAGCTGGTTGGCTGTCTGCTGCAGTCGAGAAGACTTGTGATTTCGAAGTTGGGATCGTTGTGTTACGATCGATCAATTTCGTCATCACGCCACCCATTGTCTCGATACCGAGTGAGAGTGGAGTTACGTCGAGAAGAACGACGTCTTTGACGTCTCCTGTCAATACGCCACCTTGAACCGCTGCACCGAGGGCAACGACTTCATCCGGGTTAACCCCTTTGAACGATTCTTTACCAGTGAAGTCTTGGATTGCTTTTTGAACTGCAGGAATACGAGTCGAACCACCAACGAGGATGATTTTGTCGATTTTGTCTGGTGTCAGACCTGCATCGTTCATAGCACGGCGTGTTGGTTCCATCGTACGTTCAACGAGATCTGCTGTGAGATCATCGAATTTCGCACGTGAAAGTGTCATTTCCAAGTGAAGTGGACCTGATGCGCCAGCTGTGATGAACGGAAGGCTGATTTGTGTTGAAGAAACACCTGAAAGGTCTTTTTTCGCTTTTTCAGCAGCATCTTTCAAACGTTGAAGCGCCATCTTATCTTGAGCAAGATCGATGCCGTTTTCTTTTTTGAATTCTGCTACGAGATGGTCGATGATTTTTTGGTCGAAATCATCTCCACCAAGACGGCTGTCACCAGCAGTTGAAACAACTTCAAAGACACCATCACCGAGTTCAAGGATCGACACGTCGAACGTACCGCCACCAAGGTCATAGATGAGGATCGTGTGATCTTCGCCTTTTTCGAGACCGTATGCGAGTGCTGCCGCTGTAGGCTCGTTGATGATCCGTTTTACATCAAGACCAGCAATCGTACCAGCGTCTTTTGTCGCTTGGCGTTCTGCATCGTTGAAGTAAGCAGGTACTGTGATGACAGCTTCTGTGACTTTTTCACCGAGGTAGTCTTCTGCTTGCGCTTTTAGTTTTTGAAGGATGATTGCAGAGACTTCTTGTGGTGTGTAGTCTTTGCCTTCAACTTCTACTTTATAGTCCGTACCCATATGACGCTTGATCGACATGATCGTGTTCGGGTTCGTGATCGCTTGACGTTTTGCGACTTCCCCTACTTGACGCTCGCCGTTTTTGAATGCGACGACAGATGGTGTCGTACGGTTTCCTTCTGCGTTAGCGATGACGACTGGTTCGCCACCTTCCATTACTGCGACACATGAGTTCGTTGTACCTAAGTCAATACCAATGATTTTTGCCATGATCTATTTCCTCGCTTTCAATGATTGGAATAATAAAGTGTAAGCCGATTACTCAGCTACTTTAACCATACTCGGACGAATCACACGATCGTGCAATTTGTACCCTTTTTGGAATTCAGCGATGACGACGCCTGATTCGTGTTCTTCACTCGCTTCTTGAACGACCGCTTGGTGTAAGTTCGGATCGAACGCTTCACCGACAGCTGGAATCTCGACGACGCCTTCATTTTGAAGCGTTTCGACGAGTTGACGTTTCACCATTTCGACACCCGTCAAGACGGATTTCGTTTCTTCGTTTTCCGTCTCGATTTGGAGCGCACGGTCCAAGTTATCGACGAGTGGCAATAGCTTTTCGACGATGGCTTGTGAAGAATACTTCGCGCGATTCTCTGCTTCGACACGGTTGCGACGTTTGAAGTTCTCAAAATCCGCACGGAGGCGTAATTCTGAAGCTTTCGCTTCTTCGAGTTGTGCTTCGAAGTCTGGTTTCTCATCTTCGACGAGATCCGCTTGGATGACTTCTTCTTCTGTGACTTCGACGGTTTCAGTCGGCTCTGTCACGTTTTCTTCTTGTTGGAGGTTTTGATTCTGTTCTTTTTCTTCCACTCTGAATCGAGCCCCTTTCTATATTCAATCCAAATTGTTCTTATGCAATTCGGTTTGGAATGCTTGAAGTAGATGGATGATCGAGTTGATTCCCCGGTTGTAATCCATCCGTTTCGGTCCGATCAAGGCGAGTGTCCCGATCGAGACACCGTCGACCGAATAATGGGCCCGGATGACGCTACAATCTTTTAATGCATCCACATTGTTCTCACTCCCGATCGTAATCAGGATTTGATTATCGAGATTCGGTCGGAGGAAATCGAGAACGGCTTCTTGCTGTTCGATCAACTCGAGAACAGGTCGTAGTTTGGCGACGTCCTGAAATTCAGGCTGATCGAACATGTTGGCTTTCCCGCCCAAATAGATGAACGGTCGCTCCTCTTGATCCGTCAAGACGAGATCAAGTGCCTTCGAGAGCAACACCGTCTGTTCAGAATGCTCTGAACGAAAGCGACGGATTTCCTCGAGCAGACGACTGCGCAAGGCTGAGAGCGGCGTACCGCGCAACGTCTGATTCAGACGTTCCATCAGCCGGCTCGCTGCTTCTTGGGACAACGCTTGATTCAATTGCAGGGTCTTGTGTTCGACATGTCCCGTCTCGGTGACGAGAACGATGACGACACGACCTTCGGCAAGAGGAATCAATTCCAGATGATGCAAGCGTTGTCCTTCTTCTTTTGGTCCAAGTACAAGCGTCGTGTAATGGGTTAAATCGCTCAACAGGTCTGCTGTGTGCCGAATCAACCGATCATTCTCATTCACGGAATGGGCAAAGAGTGATTTCAATGCCTGCGCTTCTTTTGGTGTGATGCTTTCCGGACGAATCAGATGGTCGACATAAAAACGATATCCGAGTTCGGAAGGAATCCGTCCTGCGGAAGTGTGTGGCTTTTCAATCAGACCCATCTCTTCGAGGTCCGCCATCTCGTTACGAATGGTCGCGGAACTGAACGTCACGTCGTCTCGCTTGGAGAGCGTCCGTGAGCCGACGGGTTGAGCAGTCTTAATGTAATCATCGACGATTGCACGTAAAATCAACAATTGACGATCCGTCAGCACCTTCTTCACCACCTTATTTTGTTAGCACTCACTTTTAACGAGTGCTAATTACATCTTTTACTATAAGGAATTGTCCGTCCGATGTCAACCGAATTGCGTGACCCTTTGAACAGTTTCCCATTCTGCGATACAGTGAAACAAAGAACGGAAAGGATGAATCGGATGATTGAATTATTGGCAATGGCAGGAGTCTTTGTCTGGCTGTTCATCGCGGTCATCGGAACGACTGCCTATTTTTTAAGGAAATCCAAAAAATGAAAAGAAGCGGTATTCCTCTTTTTTAAGGGAACACCGCTTCCTTTCATTTATTCAAGATTCATTGAACCTGCGCTTCACCGATGAACTCCGCAAAGACTTCGTTCGCTAATGGAACTCCAGCAGGCGTCAAACGGATATGTGTCTCCGTCTGTTCGACGAGACCGTTTGGCAATAAACGTTTCATGACTTCACCAAACACATCTTTAAACGCTACTCCATATTTCGTCCGGAAACGTTCGAGTGATACGCCATCCTTCATTCGAAGTCCGAGGAACATCTCTTCTTCCATCCGCTCTACGTTCGTTAACGGCGTCTCTTTTCGAACCGGTAACCCTTCCGCCTTGATATAGTGCGGAATTGGTGCGATGTTCGCACGACGCGTCTGATTGATATAGCTGTGTGATCCTGCACCGAATCCGTAGTACTCATCGTTTTCCCAGTAGACGCGATTATGACGACTCTCTTTTCCTGTTTGCGCGAAGTTCGAGATCTCATACTGCGCATATCCACCTGCTTCGATCGTATCAATCATCACTTGATACATCTCTGCCTCGAGATCTTGCGTCGGTAGCGGTAACTTTCCTTTTCGCTCTTGAATTGCAAAGACCGTATGCGGTTCTAAGATTAATGAATAAGAAGAGATATGCGTGATCGGTAATTGAAGCGCCCGCGAGACGTCGTAGCGGACCTGATCGAGCGTCTGATTCGGTAAGCCGAACATCAAGTCGACGGAGATGTTATCAAACCGTTTTGCTGCTGCGTCGAGCGTCTGCGCGACTTTCGCTTCCCGGTGCGTCCGACCGATGCGTTCGAGCAACCCGTCATCAAATGATTGGACACCAAAACTGACGCGGTTGACACCGCCCGCTTTCATGATATCGAGTTTCTCTTCCGATACACCGTCCGGGTTCGACTCGACCGTGTACTCTAAATCATCGCCTGTCAGTGGCAACAAGTGCTTCTGGATGATTTCCATCAACCGTTGCATCTGTGGTTCATTCAAAGCGGTTGGTGTGCCGCCACCGATGAAGATCGTCTCGAGATGATCCGTCGGGTATTGTTTCAACGTCAGTTCGATTTCGCGTTCGAGCGCATCGAGGTATTCATCGACGGGCTGATTCTTTAAAAAGACTTTATTGAAATCACAGTAATAACAAATATGTTCACAAAAAGGGATGTGGACATATGCGGCGCGTATTCCCATTTCGCCTCATCCTTTCTCTATAAAAACCAAAAAGGGGACGCAAGCGCCCCCCACCTGTTTAATCTTCGTCCATGGATAGAACGGACATGAAGGCTTCTTGCGGTACCTCTACTGAGCCTACCATCTTCATGCGTTTCTTACCTTCTTTTTGCTTCTCGAGCAGCTTCCGTTTACGAGAGATATCTCCCCCGTAACATTTCGCGAGAACGTTCTTCCGTAATGCCTTAATCGTCGAACGAGCGACGATCTTCGTTCCGACTGCTGCTTGGATCGGCACTTCAAACTGCATCCGCGGAATCAATTCTTTCAACTTATCAACGATGACTTTCCCGCGTTCGTACGCAAAGTCACGGTGAACGATGAAGCTGAGCGCATCGACGTTCTCGTTGTTGAGCAGGATGTCCATCTTGACGAGACGCGACTGTTGGTAGCCGATCAATTCATAATCAAGTGACGCATACCCTTTCGTACTCGATTTCAACTGATCGAAGAAGTCGTAGACGATCTCAGATAACGGTAACTCATACGTGATTTTGACACGTGTCGTATCGATATATTGCATGTCAACGAATGTCCCACGCTTCTTCTGACACAATTCCATGATCGCACCGACGTAATCATTTGGTGTCATGACAGCAGCCTTAACGAACGGCTCTTCGATGAATTCGACTTTTTGCTGATCCGGCATCTTCGATGGGTTATCGACGTGCAAGACTTCACCCGCTGTCGTCGTCACGTGATAGATAACCGATGGTGCCGTCGTGATCATATCGATGTTGAACTCACGTTCGATCCGCTCCTGGATGATTTCCATGTGGAGCATCCCAAGGAATCCACAACGGAATCCGAATCCGAGTGCTTGTGATGTCTCTGGTTCGAACTCAAGCGCCGCGTCACTGAGTTGTAGTTTTTCAAGCGCTTCTCGTAAATCGTTGTATTTCGCAGCATCGATTGGATAGAGTCCACAGTACACCATCGGATTCATCTTCCGGTATCCTGGCAGTGCTTCAGTAGCCGGCTGTTTCGCAAGCGTGATCGTATCCCCGACACGTACATCGCCGACCGTTTTGATCGACGCAGACAACGTTCCAACATCACCCACCGTCAATTCTTGCTGACGTAATGGTTTTGGTGTCGCAACGGCAAGCTCCAGAACCTCAAAGTCCTTACCTGTCGACATCATCCGAATCTTGTCGCCGACTTTAACTGTTCCGTTGACGATTCGAATCGATGCTACGACACCACGGTAAGCATCATAATAGGAGTCAAAGATCAATGCTTCGAGTGGTGCAGACGGATCACCCGTCGGCGCTGGTACTTTCTCGACGATTTGTTCGAGAATTTCTTCAATACCGATCCCTGCCTTCGCAGAAGTCGGAACGGCTTCAGATGCATCAAGTCCGATGACATCTTCGATTTCTTGACGGACGCGTTCGACATCCGCAGAAGGTAAATCGATTTTGTTGATGATCGGAAGGATTTCGAGATCGTTGTCGAGTGCTAAGTAAACGTTCGCAAGCGTCTGCGCTTCGATTCCTTGCGCCGCATCGACGACGAGGACAGCCCCTTCACAAGCTGCAAGTGAACGCGAGACTTCATATGTGAAGTCGACGTGTCCAGGTGTATCAATGAGGTGAAGAATGTAGTCTTCCCCATCTTTTGCTGTATACTTCAATTGAACAGCGTTGAGTTTAATCGTGATGCCACGCTCACGTTCGAGATCCATGGCATCAAGCGTCTGATCTTTCATTTCGCGCGATGTCAACGCGCCAGTTTTTTCTAAAATTCGGTCAGCGAGTGTCGACTTCCCGTGATCGATATGGGCAATGATCGAGAAGTTACGAATACTCTTCTGCCGCTTTAAACGGTCTTCATTCGTCATGTTTAGAGTCACCTTACCTTATTTTCAAACGTACATACGGTTCATTATACCAAAAAGCGCTTCACTGTACTATCTCGTTTTGTTTTACCCGAAAAACAAAATGTGAAGATTCCCTAGACGTCGTATTGCTTTTAAGAAAAACGTTTGCTACAATTGTGTTTGTTCTGTTGAACGATAACTGCAGATATGCGAATATAAATCTCGAATGAGTTTTATTGGAGGTGAATCATCCATGGCTAACATTAAATCAGCAATCAAACGCGTTAAAACAGCTGAAAAACGCCGCGTCGCTAACGTACAACGTAAATCGGCAATGCGTTCAGCGATTAAAGCAGTCGAAACTTTCGCAGCTGAAGGTAACAAAGACCAAGCGGTCCTTGCTTTCGCTACAGCTTCTAAAAAAATCGACAAAGCTGCTGCTAAAGGTCTCATCCACAGCAACAAAGCTGGTCGTGACAAATCACGTCTCGCTAAACTCGTAAACGCACTTTAATTCTTTCCGAAGAATACGGTGATGGGTCGCCACTAGGAGGGTTCTCCAGTGGCGATTTTTTATATGATCTAAAATGGCGGACGAAGGACTCGTGTAAAACGATTCCTTCGTCCGCCATTTCTTGTCTTACTTGTCGTCTAGACGATCGATCATGACATAGTGAAGACCGATTCCTTCAATGAGGAACGGTTCTCCAACACGTTCCAGTCCGAGGCGCTCATAAAAAGGAAGTGCCGTGACGCGGGCGTTACACCACCATGCTGTCACTTGTCGTTCTTTCAATAGGCGACGGGCTTCTTCGATCAGCGCCCGACCATACCCTTCACCACGCACATCTTCACTCGACGCCATACCACGAAGCTGATACGTCGCTCCTGGCGCTTGTGCATGCGATTGTTCCGAGAAACTACCAATTGCGACGATTTGCTGTGCTTTTATCCCGCCGAGATGAAACGTCGATGGCAAGGCATCGTCTGGATAAACACATGCTTCACGTGGTTGATGCGGACGTAACACATCATGCCGTAATGGGATGACCTCTTCTGCTGTAATGATCTGGACTTCCATCATCGTTTGCCTCCTCTTATAGCGTCGCTAAGCGAACAATCAACGCATCGAATAGAATCTTCTTATCACCGCGTCCTGTCTTCATACCTTCATCTGTCGTCGTGATGGCGATGAGTGCTTGCTCGAGCTGCGCAAACGTAAACCGCTTGGCAGACTGGAGTGCCAATTTAATCGCATACGGATGAGCTCCGACTTTTGATGCGATTTGTCGTTCTCCGTATCCTTGTTCTGCTAATCGTTTCGACAGCAGCATCATCCGGTATTGGCGTGCCATCAGCCCAAGGAGAGCCAACACTTCCTGTCCTTGTTTTTCAAGGTCGCGAATCAAGCGGATCGCTGGTTCGAGTTGACGCTTCATCAAGTAGTCCGTTAATTGAAAGACGTTGTCCTCTAGTGTCCGCGGAACAAGCAAATCGACATCTTCGATTTCGATCGTTGGTCGGTCCCCTGCAAACAACATCAACTTTTCAAGTTCATGGGCTAATGTCCCCCACATCTCAGCAGTCAAAAAAATGAGTCGCTCGATTGCCGGACGTTCCATCCGGTATCCTTTGTCGTTGACAGCATCCAGAACGAAGCGGAACAACTCTTCGGTCGTCGGTTTTTTTGCCTCTAGTACCGTCGCGCGCTCCTTCAATCGTTTGACGACGGTTTTTCGTTCATCTAGCTTTTCTGCTTCGACGATCAAGACAACGACCGCGTAGTCTGCCGGTTGTAGGATATAATCTGCTAATCGTTCGAGGTTATGTTGTTTTTTATCTTTCGCTCCTGTCAGAAACGTTGCAGGTTTTGCAACGACGACGCGGTAGTCGCTTAAAAAGGGTACTGTCTCCGCTTCATCGAGTACCGCATCAAGCGGTTGGTCGTTCAAATCGATTTTCATATAATCAAAACGTTCTCCGTCTGGAAGAGCCGCTTTTACGATTTCACGTTCCCATTCTTCTAACAAGTGTCGTTCTGTTCCATATAATAAGTATAAATTCGCTAATTTTCCGTTGACGAGCCAAGGAGTTTTCATCATTCCCACCACATTTCACAGTTTGTTCTTAACTTCATCATAGATAATCCTCTTTTATTCCGCTATACTAGAAGCGGAATCTATTAAGGGGGAATGCAGCATGGCACATTCAGTACGCCCACCAAGTGAAAACGCGTTCGAGAACGATATTCAATCAAAACGCAACGATGCGCTCGACTCTGCCGTTGGTTTTGGTGCATCATTCGGCTTCTTCGCAGTCTTGTTCATCATCGGTGTCGCAATTAAGTTCTTAAGTCTATAATCAGTAAAACAGCAACCTTGGGGGGTTGCTGTTTTTTTATTTTATCATAGGTTCACAGCCCGCTGAAGAACAAGTTACACTCCCGTCCTCATCCGTTCGAAAGACGATCCGATCTGTCCCGATTCGCTCAAGCACGTCCGGATGCGGATGCCCGTATCGATTTTTTCGCCCGACTGACAAGATGACAATCTTCGGGTTCGTCTTCTGCAAGAGTTCTTCACCGGTCGACGTGTTCGAACCATGATGACCTGCTTTTAGAATATCGATCGGACCAATCGTTAACTCGTCCTCGATTGCTAGTCCAGCGTCACCCGTCAGTAAAACACGTTGTTTGGCGATCTGTGCAAGTAATATGATAGATCGATCGTTCTCTTCTTCTTTTCGTTCAGTCGGTGCAAGTACATGCAACCAAGGACGAATCGTTTGCCCCTTTTGAACGAACTCGACACGCGTTCCAGTTGCTTCGATCGAACGAATCAAATCGTTTCGCTTCTCATCCGTGTTGTCATACGCACCTAAATAAATGGTTTTCACGCGAACTTGACGCAGTAATCCTAGAAGTCCACCGACGTGATCATGATCAGCATGCGTCACGATGAGACCGTCGATTTCTGCTTCTCCTCGTGTGAATAAAAAGGGCGCGACGATATGACTACCCGGATCAAACGGACGGAGCAGTGGATGCGTCGTTTGCTGATAAACACCACCTGTGTCTATGACGAACGTCTCTCCTGCTTTCTCAAGTACGATACTATCCCCTTGCCCGACATCTAAAAACGTGATTTGTTCAGATGCGCGCCACTCCGTGTAACCCCATGCCGTAAGCAAAAGAATCAGCGGGAGTGCATGCCCCCACCATCTCCGTTCAGCAATATACCAAGCGATTCCTGTTCCGACAACGACGATTGTCAAGACGATCGGAGAAAATGCTGGAACGGCAACCATTGCTAACGGTAGATCCTCCGCCAGTCGTAACGCTTGGTCCATCCATTGAATCGCGTACTGATGCGCGATCTGAAACGTCGAACTGAGCGGTAAAAACGGAAGCGTCGCAAGGAGGAAAGATCCCGGCAGAATCACCCACTCAATCCAGCCACCAATCAATAAGTTCAAGAATGGCGACCAAATTGAAACCGTCGTCTGTTCAATAACCTGTAAAAAGAGGAGTGTTCCAAACTGTGCCCAAGCACTGATAAGCAGCCAGTTCCAAGGACGACGAACCGAACCCATGAGTCGTCTCGACAGCACAAGAAAAAGCGTCAGTCCGACCGTCAATTGAAATCCGATATCGTAAATGACAGTTGGTTGAATCGCCAATTGAAAAGCCGCGACCCCCGCAATGACCTCCAAAGGATCTAACGGTTTGTGGAAACGACGACCGAGCAACAGAATGATCGCGACGAGCACAGCCCGCGTGACCGGTGGACTCCACTCCGTCAACCATCCGTAAATCGGTAGTAAGATCAGAACGATATCAAGTCGTTTTTCTTTTGTCATTCTGATTTTTCGTAAGACATACAGCAGACTAAACACTAAAAAAGCGATATGTGATCCTGAAATGACGATCGCATGTAATAAGCCGAATTTCTTAAACCGTTCGAGGGTCACTTGATCCATTAATCGATCCTCACCAAATACAAGTGCTTCGACGTAGAATGCTTGCTTTTGTGGTAACAAGTCTTCAATCCGTTTCAACCATGCTTGACGTACCCGTCTTCCTTCTGCCGCATACCCAGGTGTCGGATGACAGGAATCAAACGAACGAACTTCCCACTTTCCAGCGTAACGATGTGTATGCATGAATTGCAGTTCGTCAAAACCTCCCGCATTCGATTGCTGGCGGACATCAAGCGGTTCCGTAGTGACGCGACAGGAGTATCCGATTCGTTCGTATCCTGTCTCTTCTTCTGCAATTGTTGCTGTCAATAGAACCGATTGACCGTTGCTCTCCGCCTCATAGCGAATTCGATCCCCATTACGCTTCCCTGATAAGATGTCAACAGACGAGACGTCGTGCGGTTCAGGTGACAGATGACCCATTCCGATGAATAGACAACTCAGAATGAACAAGAAGAAGAGACGACCGATTGAAAAAGACCATGACTTCATGATCGCAAAGAGCATCAGGAACACTAACCACCAAATCGATTCTTTAATGGCGACAATGAATAAAAGGACGAACAGCGCATGAAGTGGCATCAGTAGACGATCAGGTAGGATTTTAGCAATTCTAACGTCTTTTCCCCAAATCCCTTCACATCTCCGAGTGATTCATACGTCGCAAATCCTCCCTTCTCCTCACGATAGGCCAAGATTGCTTCTGCTTTTGCAGGACCGATTCCCGGAACCTCCATCAATTGTTCCGCCGTTGCCGCATTGAGGTCAATCAATCCTTTCGGTATCTCTGCTTTTGAGCGTTTCGTTGGTTTCGGCTGATTTTTCGTCTTTTTTACCGGCACGATGACCTCCTGTCCATCAATGAGGCGTGCCGCGAGATTCATTTGTCGAATGTCAGCTTTCTCAGTCGTCTTTGCTTTTTCGATGGCATCCTTCACTCGATCACCGAGGTGGAATTGATAGGGTCCAGGTGCTTCTACCGCTCCTTTCACATCGACCATGATGAGTTTGTCACGAATCGAGGTCTCCTTTTCTGCTGGCTCTGCTTTTGCCTCTTGTTGTCTATCCGTTAAGGACGGTTGATCGACCATCGCTTCATTCGAACAAGAGGGTAATGGTACGAACAATAAAATGATGAGTAGCAGGACGACGACGAGACCTGCAATCTGTTGCAAACGTGGAACGGTCAAGACGAATCCCTCCTTTTCCCACGACTCTAACAGGTCGCTACGGACTTCAGGAAACGAAGGAATACGCACTAACCACTCTTTTACAACACGATACGGTATGTTATGTCGGATGAAGGTCATATCATCCATACCATTACTTGAATTAGCATCTGTTTGACGAACAAAAAATCCGTCTCCTTCAAGCAACACGAACGTGTATCGCTTAAAGAAAACGGATGAGATCACTTTTACATTTTTTCAGCAACGAAGAAAATCCGCTCGGCTGTCTCAGAAGGAGCATCCGGTCCAAAATCGCCTGTGACCGCGAGAACCCGGAATCCGGCGTCGCGTAACCACGTCACGTACTGTGCCGGAGGATACGTCCGCTGATGATGCGTTTCATCGACACGTTCATAGCGACCGTCCTCTTCCTCGATGAAGAAAGTCAGTTCATGGACGACAGAAAGCGGTGCTTCACCAGGATCCGCGAACCAGATATACGAACTTTGCTCCGCATGTGTCGCGTACGTCTTTCCATTGAACAACGTTTCCATCTTGTAAGGAGAGTGTGTATCAAATAAGAGACGTCCACCCTCTTTGAGGATTGCTGCTACATGTGTAAACGTCTGTTTGACATCCTCTTCCGTCCGGAGATAGTTCAAGGAGTCGCATAGGATCGTCACGGCATCGACAGGTGTCGGCAATTCGATTTCGCGCATGTCTTGCGCCCAGAATTGAATGCGTAATCCCTCTTCCATCGCTTTTTCCTGCGCGACTTCGAGCATCTCTTCCGATAAATCGATTCCGAGCATCTCATAGTGTGCCGCTAATGCAAGCGTCGCCGTACCTGTTCCACATCCGATATCAGCAATCGTACTTCCAGTCGGAACGTATGCTTTGACCCAGTCGACCCATTGATCGTACGGGACGTCTTGCATCAATTCATCATAGATGTAGGCGAACTGTTCGTATGCCATTAGTTGACCTCGACTTCAACCTTTGGAGCATCTGCCCAGAGTTTTTCGAGATTATAGTAATCACGATCGTCACGGTGGAAGACGTGAACGACGACGTTTTCAAGATCCGCTAACACCCAACGTGCCGCATCGAATCCTTCGAGACGTTTGATCGGCAGGTTATGTTCGTGCGCGACTTCTTTGAGTTCACGTGCGATTGCCTGTACTTGTTTTTCTGAATTCCCTTCACAGATGACGAAGTAGTCGGCAACTGGTGAGATGCTCGACATATTCAGGACGACGATATCTTCAGCGCGTTTATCGTCGATGGCATTTACGATTAATTGTAATTCTTGTTCGACTGTCATAGGACGGTCCCCTTTCGTTTGGCCGCGACGAAGGCATTATACGTCTCAATCGTACGCGGAAAGATGATGGCTTGTTTTTTACATAAAAAATGAATCGTCTGACTGAGTGTCGCGATGACGGCGTCCGTTAAATCCTGCTCCGCTACTTCACGAAGCGCTTCGACACCTGGATAACTGCGATTTGGTTCAATCGCATCCGCGACGAAGATGATTTGATCGAGCAACGGCATACCGGGTGCCCCCGTCGTGTGATTTGCGATGGCCTGATAAATCACTTCTGAATCAAGACCAAGTTCTCGACGGACAAGCTCCGCACCCACTGGCGCATGAAGCAGTTCGTCATCATAATCGAGTAAAACACGTTGATTCAATTCAACGGCAATCGAACGCATCTCATTCGTATCGCGGTATTTCGCATAATCATGAAGCATAGCAGCAAGCGTTGCTTCTTCTTCGTCAACACCATATTTAAGAGCCAAGTGTCGTGCTGTCTCGACGACACCTAATGTGTGCACATAGCGTCGCTCAGGCAACGTACGCTCAATGATTTGTCGTGCTTCTTCAAGGCGCATATAGATTCCACTCCTCAATCCGTTGTCGAACGGCTTCCGGTACAAGGTAGCGAATGCTCCGTCCGCGCGCGACCCGTTGCCGGATATCCGTCGAAGAAATTTCTAGCAATGGCATATCGACCGCTTTCACACGGGCACCACGTGGAATCAGATACCGACTGCCCGGTCGAGCGACGGCACCAAAGACGACTTCCTCGTATAACCGTTCGGCTTGATACCACGTATCGAGACTCACGAGTGAATCTGCTCCAATGAGAAACAGAAATTCATGCTCCGGGTACCGGTGCTTGAGTGCACGAATCGTATCATACGTATAGGAAGGCTCTTCGCGCTCAAACTCGATTGCTGAGACGGAAAAGGTCGGATTCAATGCAATTGCTTCTTCTACAAGGCGTAAACGCTTGGTTGCGTCTGTGACTGTACGTTGTTTATGCGGTGGCACATTCGCTGGTACGAACCAGACCGCATCGAGTTCGAGTTGTTCCTGCGCTTGTTCGGCAATCAGGAGATGACCGATATGCGGAGGATCGAACGTTCCGCCCATCAGTCCGATTTTCATCGTGGCAATTCGAGCGTCTTGTTCTCTTTTGATTCTTTATAGAGAACGATGACTTTTCCGATGACTTGAACGAGTTCAGCATTCGTTCCTGCGACGAGTTCTTGTGCGACATCCTTCGGCGCGTCCGCACAATTTTGCAATACTTGTACTTTCAAGAGTTCCCGTTTTTCGAGCGCATCCATCAAATCAGCGCACATCGCTTCGCCGACTCCATTTTTACCGACTTGGAAAATCGGGTTTAAATCGTGAGCTGTCGCGCGTAAAAAACGTTTTTGTTTACCTGTTAACATGATTAAAATTCCTCCAATTGCTTTCGTATCACCTGCTCGCCAAGTGCAAGGTCAGGTGCTTGTCCGGTGAAGCGTTCAAATGCTTCAGCCGCTTGTAAGACGAACATCGGGACGCCGTCAAGAGTGTCGAGACCTTTTTCGGTCGCTTCACGTAATAGACGGGTCGGCGTCGGTCGATAAATAATATCACAAATCAAGGCGTGCGTCTCCGTCAATTCGATCGGACGTGCCTCGATATGTGGCGCCATCCCGACAGAAGTCGTATTGATGATGACGTCGTAACTCGTTAAATCAAATGTTTCTTGCCATGGTAGAACGGTTGCTCCGAATTCATCGGCAACTGCCTTAGAGCGTTCTTCTGTACGATTCGTGATCGTCACATCTCCGGGCAACGCAGCAATGATGCCTCGCGCCGCACCGCCCGCACCAAGAACGAGCGTCTTTTGAAATGACGGACGACGTTCTGTCAACGCGCGGACGAATCCGATTCCATCTGTATTCGCACCAATCAACTGCCCATCCTGCCGATATACCGTATTCACGGCGCCTGCTTTTTGAGCTGCCGGCTCTAGACGATCCAGATACGGAATGATTGCTGTTTTATGCGGAATCGTCACATTGATTCCGTCTAGCTGATGTGTACGTAATTTCGTAATGATTTGCGGCAATTGCTGCTCCGTTACATCGATGAGGTCATAACAGCCGAAAAGCCCAGCCGCTTCCAGCCAAGCTGTATGCAGCTCAGGTGAAAGTGAATGGGCAATCGGATGACCGATGACGGCAAAGCGCATCAGACGAGCGCCTCACGTAAGGATACAGCGACACCTTTCGGGGCGTAAGCAGCGACACGTCCACCTTTTCCGTGAACCGCAACCCACCCGAGTCCACTGAAGACGATATCCGTCTTCATGTTGTCACGGAGGCTGAATTCATGACGGACAAGCGGCGGTAGCATCTCACGCGTCTTTTCGTTTGGCGGAGACAATAGCTCACCGTTGTGGTTCGCATATAAATCGTCTGCCTTTTCAAGCTTCGTCCGGTGAACTTTCAATTCGTTCGACATATAGATGACGAATGAACGCTTGTTCCCTTCCATATAGTCCAATCGTGCAAGACCTCCGAAGAAGAGTGTCTGTTGCGGATGGATTTGGAAGACTTGTGGCTTGATCTCTTTTTTCGGTGTGATCAGCTTCAAGTCCTTTGCATCAACATAGTGAGCCATCTGATGATGATTGATGATCCCTGGTGTATCATACAAGTTACAGTTATCGTCGAGTGGAATGTCGATCAAGTCGAGTGTCGTTCCTGGGAAGTGACTGACCGTGATGACGGCTTCATCTTCTTCACCGAAGCGTTTGATGACTTGGTTGATCAGTGTCGATTTACCGACGTTCGTACAACCAACGACATAGACGTCGCGACCTTTTCGATAATAATCGATTTTTTCAGCGAGTTCATCAACTCCGTGCCCCTTTTTCGCACTGATCAGATGAACGTCAACTGGACGTAATCCAAGCTCTTTCGATGCTTGACGCATCCAGTTCATGAGGCGGTTCGGGTTGAGTGACTTCGGTAATAAATCGGCTTTGTTCCCGACGAGTAAGACATCGTTTTTACCGACAAACCGATGTAATCCCGGTAACCAACTTCCATTAAAATCGAAGATATCAACGATTTTAACGACAAGTGCATCTTTTTGACCGATTCCGTCTAAGATTTTAACGAAATCATCGTCCGATAACGATACATCTTGAATTTGATTGTAGTGCTTTAATTTAAAGCAACGTTGGCAAATGACCATTTCACGATCAAGTGCAGATTTAGGTGCGTATCCTGGTGCTTTTGTGTCTTCCGTTTGAATGGCGACACCACAGCCAGCGCAGTGGATTTCTTCGATCATATTATGTTGAGCCGCATGCGGGAACGATATCCCTTCTCTTTTCACCGTAGCGCCCTGCTCGCTACTCCAAGAGCGTAACTTCCGACCTCTCGCCGTACATGTTGCGACTGCTGCCTTCCCTTTCATCTACCGATCTGACAGGGTTATTGTTGCTTATCCTGACGAAGTGTTTCGATCGGATGCTCCAGTGCAGAAGGATCTTCCTTGACGCGTTGTGTCAATTTATAGATTCCTTTGCGTTTCATCCGGCGGAAAATGACACGTTCCATCAGGCGATTGAATTTCGTGACGACACCGTCCGTCTTAACGACAGGTTGAACGTGGATGACTTCGATTCCAACGGAGTTTGCACCGAGTACATCCGTGAAGAGTTGGTCTCCTAAGAAGACAACTTCCTTCGCGTGATAACCGAATTCCGTCAATGCCCGTTTAAACCCGATAGGAAGCGGTTTTCGAGCAGGCGCAATATAATGCAATCCGAGTGGATCCGCAAACTTCTTGACGCGGTCTCCGTTATTGTTCGATACGATGATGACGTCGAAACCATATTGATTATTCACCATATCCAGCCAAGCAACCAATTCGTCTGGAGCATCTGCGATATTCCATGCGACGAGCGTATTATCAAGATCGGTCAAAATCGCTTTGACACCGTTTCGTTTGAGCATTTCAAGGTCGATATCGTAGATCGAAGCCACGAAATGTTTCGGATAAAGTCGTTTGAACAAGAATAAAACCTCCAGATAATGGTCTAGCTCTATAGTTAAGTTTAAGAAACAGTTATGCTCTTATCGTTCGATTATAGCACAATCAGGTAGTAAGAGCGACGAACAAAAGAAAACGGAAGGCGGACCTTCCGTTTTCTTAGTAATACCGAATCCACAAATAGAGTTGGGATAGAATCAACGTCACAATCGTGATCGGTGCTCCGTAAATCAAAAAGCGCATATAGGTGAATTTTTCACCTTGTCGTGTCGCGAGACCCGCGACAATGACGTTCGCCGATGCACCGATCAATGTTCCGTTACCACCGAGACAGGCACCGAGTGCGAGGGACCACCATAATACGTCCACTTTCGCATCTGCTGGTGATAATCCAATTCCAGCAGCTACATCATTGATGAGTGGAATCATCGTCGCAACGAACGGGATATTATCGATCGTCGCACTGGCGATACCAGACAACCAAAGAACAGCAGTCGCTGTCGTCTGAATGTCACCGCCTGTCAGATCAATCGTCTTTTCAGCAAGGTAGCGAATGATACCTGCTTCTTGAATCCCGCCGACGAGCACGAATAGTCCGGCGAAGAAGAAGATCGTCGTCCATTCAACACGAGCAAAGATTCCTTCTAGCTGATGATCGTTTTCAATCGTCAGCAACATCAGGATCGTCGCTCCAAGAATCGCGATCGCTGGTGCTTCGAGATGGAGCCCGATGCGATCAAGCAGCGGATGCAATACGAACAACGCAATCGTACTGACGAGCACGATACTACTTCGCGTGACCAATTTTCGACTAACGATATAACTCTTCTCATCGATTTCCATCAATTTTTGTCGATCTTCTGCTTCGACATGCAATTGCTTCCGGAAGATGAAATACAGGATGCCGATCGTGACGATCGTAATGATCAGGATGATCGGTGCGAGATTCATTAAAAAGGCATTAAACGTCAAGTGTGGATTCGCAGCACCAATCATGATGTTCGGTGGATCCCCGATCAACGTCGCCGTCCCACCGATATTCGCAAATAGGACTTCTGCGAGCAAGAACGGAAACGGCGCGATTTTCAGTATCTTCGTAATCGAGAACGTGATCGGAACGATCAATAAGACCGTCGTGACGTTATCAAGGAATGCCGATCCAAGTGCCGTCAATGCGGACAGTAAAATCAGTACCTTGATCGGATCACCTTTCGTCGTCTTCGCAGCGCGGATTGCGATGTATTCGAACAAGCCAGATTGGTTGGCAATCGTGACGAGAATCATCATGCCGATCAATAAGACGATCGTTCCCCATTCAATGTATTCAAACAATGCGGTCTCAAGGTCCACGATACCGATGATGACCATCGCGAGCGCTCCAAGCAAGGCGACGATCGCCCGACTTACTTTTTCACTGATGATGAAGCCATAGGTCACTAAAAAAATGATGAGTGCGATATACGTCTGGACCTGTGTACTTCCGATTTCTGCTAATGCCAGTGCCGGCATGATTCATACCTCCTAAACGTAAGGAGACGCCCCGAACGGGCGCCTCGCTTTCATGAATGCCATTGTCCGAGACGCTGCCCCATTAAAACTGGTCCGATCGCTTGACTGTCTAACGTCAATGCATCTTTCGGACAGATTAAGACGACCGTTGAACCGAATGAGAAGTATCCGAACTCATCCCCGCGACGAAGCTCCTTTGACTCGTTCGTCCGAACGATCGAGTTGACGTTGAGTGCACCGACCATGACATGTTCAAGTGCATGTTTCCCTTGGACGATGCGCGTCACGCGACGGTAGTTCCGCGTCAATGGACGAAGCGCATGTGTGAGACCAATCTCATTTACCGGTGCTGAATCGCGACCGAGCGTATAACTCGTCCGGACTGTTCCATCCATCGGCACATGAACACGATGATAGTTTTGCGGACTTAAGTAAAAGATCATCACACGTCCACCAACATATTGCTGTGCCTCGTGATGGGAACCAAGTAACTCGGATACCGTATACGACTGTCCTTTGACAGTAAAGCGACTATCAGCCGTCAAATCGTCAACGACAGACAATACACCGTCACACGGACTGACGAATGCACCTTCTGCTTGATCGATCGGTCGCATTTCCGGTTTGACATGACGAATGAAAACGTCATGTAAACTCGAATACGCTTCTAAATTCTGAGTCGCTTCTGTCATATTTAAATCGTATGCCTGAACGAACGGACGGATGAACGGACGACTGATACGGCTCATCGCAAAACGTTTCAGTTGTTTGGCAACAAGCGGGTGTCCATTTAATTCGAACACGCGAGAGTAAAACCATCTTTTAATCATTGAGATCACCAGATGATTCTTCTTTTGAGTCCTTTACGTCTTTTCCAGCGAAGAACTCTTTATAGCTGTCTTCTGTTTGTTCACCTGCTACGCGTCCGACTTCTTTACCGTCTTTAAAGTGAACGACAGTTGGTGTACCCTCGATGCCAAACGTATCCCAAGCCGACTGCTCGACAGCAAGATCGATCTGTTCGAACGGAATGTCTTGTTTTTCACCAAGCGGAACAAGATATGGTTTTACTTTTTCACAGTGGGAACAACCCGTTTGATAGAAATACGTATAGAATTCATCACCGGATTTTA
The DNA here is from genome assembly GCF_019890935.1 of Exiguobacterium acetylicum. Taxonomy (NCBI): domain Bacteria; kingdom Bacillati; phylum Bacillota; class Bacilli; order Caryophanales; genus Exiguobacterium; species Exiguobacterium acetylicum. The sequence goes on along the minus strand of NZ_CP082333.1, from coordinate 815,776 downwards.
CTTTATCTGCGACTTGTGTAGCCGTTAGATTGCCATTCTTCGATGCAGAATCTTCTCGATCCGTGAAGACAAGAAGTAATCCTCCCACCAATACGATCAAGGCGATGACTCCCGCTGTAATCCAATTCGCCTTGGATTGCGGTTTTTTCGTGTTTTTACGTTTCGACTTCTTTGACACGTCTATCCCTCCGTCATTCTGGTATTAGCCATTTTTTCTGAACCATTATAGCATGACCATTCGCAAGAATCGTATCGATTTGCAAAGCGTCATCAATCAGTAACAGATCCGCTCGTTCTCCAACCGCGATTCGTCCGCCCGGTATACCATATGCATCCGCGACATGTCGCGTGATCGTCGCGATTGCCTGATCAAAAGCAACACCCTGCTCCACTGCATCGCGTACGGCTTGCATCAAGGAAGAGGGTTTTCCTGTATCAATTCGCACTAATCGACCTGCCTCATCAAATGCCGGAAGACTTGCGCCAGCGTCGCTCGACATCGTGATCTGTTCGGGTGGAATTCCCACTGCTAAAGCACGAACAACAGCCTGTCCTGCTGGAATCTCGCCTTCCGCAATGAAGCTTTCCGTCGTACACGTCGTAAAATCGATCCGTCCTCCCCGTTTCGCCCAGGCGAGTCCTGCCTCAAAAATCCGTTCACTCCGATTGATATGTGTCGGAAGGAATTGTTGAATCGGTAGATCGGTCGTGTCGATCACTTCATGTAATAGATCGAGCCCTTGTTTCCCGTCTCCGATATGGACGTTCATCGTTCCCGACACACCTTTGACCATGCCGGCAATTCGGGCTTCTGACGCTAATCGCGCGAGTTCATGAGCCGTCGGTTGTGTCGATCGGTGATCGTTGATGGCAATCTCTCCGATACCGATCACTTCATTGATGAGGACGATATCATGTCCTGTCGATTGCGTCAGGAAGACCGGCGGAACCATATAACTTCCGCTTAATAGAAAGGGACGGATACCAGATGCAGCATATCCCCGTATGTGTGCCAGTAGGTCAATTCCTGTTCGCGTCCAGCCGTCCGTTCCGAGTAATCCGACGACCGTCGTGACACCGCCTTCGAATATGTCGCGAACAGTCAACGGAGCCGTTCGCGTGGCAAATCCGCCTTCTCCTCCTCCACCGATCGGATGTAAGTGTCCGTCGATGAATCCGGGGACTAGCCGTTTGTTGCGACCATCAATCCGGTGCGTAATGAGTGCTTCATCTATGGTGTAGGAACCGATTCCGATGATCTGATTCCCTGCGATGTAGACATTTTGCGGCATCTCTTGCCACAGAACCTGTTCGATGACGATCATCGATCATTCCTCCTTAAGACAAAAAGCGAGCCTATCGCCCATGTGACGACATCTCGCTTTTCCTTATTCTGCCTTAGTCCCTTGACCAAGACCTAAATCTTCATTGACAGCATCGAGTGCGAAGACGACAAGTGAAGTGACGACAGACATAGCTGTCGCGAATCCGAAGCTATACGTTACTGCATCAACTGCCGATACGATGAACACAGCCGTGTTCACGAGTAAGAATGACCAAAAGAATGTAACGAGAAAACGCATGATTTCCCCTCCGTTTCCATAACGTACTATAGAGTTATCCTACGATTTGTAGTATACCATTTTTTAATCCAAGCAACAGCTTTTCTCTAATTTTTTCAAGCGCTTTCTTTTCCTTGAAAAACTTAATCGTTTCATACGAAGGACAATCGCTTCATATGCTACAGTAGAATTAACGAAAAGAAAGCGGAGGATTTCATCATGACCCGTCACTTAATCGCTGTCGATCTCGACGGCACCCTTTTAAAAGATGATAAGACAATCAGCGCTGCGAACATCGCTGCACTCCAGCGTGCACGTGCTAACGGTCACGAAGTCGTCATTGCAACCGGACGACCATTTCGTCACGCCAGGAAATATTACGAACAACTCGGTTTGACGACACCGATCGTTAATTTTAACGGTGGTCTCGTTCATCACCCGCAAGATAATCACTTTGAAGTCCAGCATCATCCGATTCCATTAAAAACTGTTCAACATATTTTAGAATCTGTCGCTGAGACGAAAACACAAAATATCGTCTGCGAAGTCACGGATCATGTCTATTTTCAATATGACCCGGTCGGCATTTACGAATTTTATACCGACCATGCCTTATCCGTCACGACCGGAGATTTACGAAAGGTGCTTATGCATGAACCAACATCTCTTTTAATTCATGCCAAAGGAGAACATGTCGATGAGATCCGCTCCGAACTATCTGGCATTCATGCTGAGACGGTACTCAATCGTCAATGGGTGAAGCCTGAATTCATGGTCGAAGTGATGCGTAAAGGTACAAGCAAAGCGGTCGGTCTTGCTCATATCGCCCAACACCTTGGAATTGATTCGCGACAGATCGTTGCGTTTGGTGATGAGGAAAACGATTTAGAGATGATCGAGTATGCTGGACATGGTGTCGCGATGGGTAATGCCATCCCCGCGCTGAAGTATCTGGCAAACGGCACGACGAAGCGAAATGAGGATGACGGAATCGCGTATTACTTGAGACACGTCCTTGGACTCGCATGAAAACAGATAAAAGGCACTTCTGCATGTTGCAGAAGTGCCTTTTTCATTATCCTTTTCGGAAGTATCCGACGACCGAGTCCGTTGCGACGACGTTGATGAAGACCGTCTCGTCCGCTTCCCGGCAAATCCGTTCAATGTCCCGCAATTCGTGACGCTCGATGACCATCATCAACGTCGCTTTTTCAGCTCGAGAATACGTACCGATCGAAGGAATTTGCGTGATTCCTCGGATGATATGCTGATGCAAAGCCGTCGTGATGTCATCCGCATGATTCGTGACGATGAAGATCGTCAGGCGCTGATTGCTCGTATGAATCTCATCGACGACCTTAGACGTCACGTAGATGAAGACGATCGTATACAAAGCAGTCGACCAACCGAACAATGCGCCTGCTAATAAGGCGATTAAGAAATTCAAGACGAACAGATACAAGCCGACACTGCGATCGGAGAAACGGGCAAAGATGAGGGCAACGATATCGAAACCACCCGTCGAAGCACCGAACTTAATCGTGATACCGGTACCAATCGCAAGCAAAACCCCTCCAAACACTGCATTCAGTGTTTGATCACCTGGTATGACAGCGTATTGAGGAATAAGACCAATGAAAATCGTCGTTGCCAAGACCGAAACCAACGTAATGATTGTAAAACTTCGACCTAACATGATCCATGCGAGCACGATTAAAGGGATGTTCAACGCCAAGAACCAGACGTTTTCCCCAAACGCAAATGCTGTATTTTGAAGGACTTGCGTCAGGATTTGGGCAAGTCCTGTAAATCCTGTCGAATAGACCCCACTCGGAATCAAAAACCAGTTCATGGCAACGGCAATGACGAATCCCCCAATCGATGCCACGATCACTTTTAACATACTTTCCTTTACTACTGCTGTCACACGCCGTTCTCCTCTCATTCATAACTATCTTGAAACACTTTAGCACATTCAAATGTCGCCGGATAGTCAAGATTTCCAAAGATTGATGTTCTTTTTCATGATGGCGTTTTCATTTGTGACAAAGGTGTCCTGCTTCTTGTTACACACAAAAAAAGAACCGACTCAAACATCGGTTCTTTTTCTCTCTTATACTGTCATCGAAGCAGGAACTGTAATCTGTCCTCCTGCCGGAACTTCTACAGTTGTTCCATGAACGTTTAAGCTGAATGCTTCGCCTTCTGTTTGGGCGATTTCGACGGCATTTGGCTGTACATGGACATGGATATGATGACCGCGCCATTGCATCCGGAATGTATAGCTCGTCCAGCCTTTTGGCAACATCGGCTTAAAGGATAACGTATCGTTCGCCACCCGTAATCCGGCGAATCCGTGGACGATCGACATCCATGATCCAACCATCGACGTGATGTGTAATCCGTCTTCCGTATCATTGTTGTAGTTATCAAGATCAAGTCGTGCTGAACGTTGGTACAGTTCGACCGCTTTTTCCTCATAGCCGACTTCCGCCGCAATGATCGAGTAGATACATGGTGATAATGACGATTCGTGAACCGTGCGTGGTTCATAGAAATCGAAGTTCGCTTTTTTCTCTTCTACACTGAAGCGATCCGTCAAGAAGTAAAGACCTTGTAAGACATCTGCCTGTTTGATGAAGACAGAGCGAAGGATCCGGTCCCATGACCAATTCTGGTTTAGCGGGAGATGTTTTGGATCGAGGTCAGCGACCAAGATTTGTTCCTTATCCATGAAGCCATCTTGTTGCATGAAGATTCCTGGTGCTGCCTCATCTTTTGGATAATACATCTTCGCATCGATATCTGCCCACTTTGCCAGTTCCTCATCCGTCAACGCTAATTGATGCATGAGTTCTTGCAAACGTTCTGGCTCTTCTTGTGCTAAATGACGGTGAACAGTCTGCGTATATTCGAGACACCAAGCCGCAATTAGGTTCGTATACCAGTTGTTGTTGACGTTGTTCTCATATTCGTTCGGTCCCGTCACGCCAAGAATCATATAGACGTCCTTATGCGCCACGTAATTGACACGGCTTGCCCAGTAACGGGAAATCTCGACTAATACTTCAAATCCGTATTGTCCGAGGTACGATGTGTCTCCCGTGTAATTCGTGTAATTATAAATCGCATGCGCGATTGCACCGTTCCGGTGAATTTCTTCATGTGTGATTTCCCACTCGTTGTGACACTCTTCTCCGTTCATCGTTACCATCGGATAAAGTGCACCCTTCATGCCGACATTCTTATCCGCATTTTCTTTTGCTTGCGGTAATTGATTGTGGCGATACTTGAGTAAATTCCAAGCCACTTCCGGTTTCGACGTCGCAAGGTAGAAGTTCAAGCAGTACGCTTCTGTATCCCAATACGTCGCACCACCATACTTCTCGCCCGTGAAGCCTTTTGGTCCGATGTTTAGGCGTGAGTCTTCACCTGTGTAGGTCTGGAACATATGGAAGATGTTGAAACGAATCCCTTGCTGTGCCTCGACATCCCCTTCAATCTTCACATCCGCTTCTTCCCAGTGGTGCAACCACGCTGCTTCATGTGTCGCAAGCAACGATTCAAATCCTGATTCGAATGCGACGTGAACCCGTTTCATCGCTTGCTCCAGTAACGCATCGATGTCATGATCGCGATTCGTTACGAGTGCGACGAATTTTTCGACTGTGACGCCTTCTCCGACTGCGGCTTGTTTCGTGAAACGATTCGCGACGTACTGCGTATTGCCATCGACGACTTCGCACTGTGCGCCTTCGACATCCGTGATCATCGCTGCTGTCACATGCCAATCGAGCTTTTTCGTTTTTGATGTGACATAACCAAACCGTTCTTCAATTCCGTGTTCGACAGGAAGCCAGAACTTCTCGTCATAGTTCGAGTCTTCATTTTCAACATCTGCATCGAGATACGATTCAATGACGATTTCTGCTTCAAAATTGACAGGTGTCACCGTATATTGCAAGGCAGCGATTTCTTTATCGACGATCGAGAAGAAACGCTTGGATTCGACTTTCGTTTCCTCTACCCCATTCTTCAATAGCATCGTCCGTGTCAACACACCGTGTTGCATATCAAGTTCGCGTTTGAAGTCGATGACTTCCCACGTGTTCAAGTCAACAGCTTTTCCGTTGACGGATACTTTCAATCCCATGATATTGACAGCATTGAGTACTTTCGCGAAGTACTCCGGATAACCGTTTTTCCACCAGCCGACACGTGTCTTATCCGGATAGTAAACACCTGCGACATACATGCCTTGATGCGTGTCCCCTGTGTATTCTTCTTCAAACGTCCCGCGCATTCCCATATGACCGTTTCCGATCGATGTCATCGATTCTGCCAATCGATTATCTTCTGGATGAAAACCAAGCTCTGTAATTTTCCACTCATTGACCTCAAAAAGTCGTTTCATCGTCAAGTCGCTCCTTTTTATGCTACGCATGTCGGTCACCCTGATCATGTAAGCGTTTCATCTATACTATACATTCTTTATTGTACACATAAAAAGCATCAATGCAATCGTTTGCACGAAAATAAATTTCTTTTTCTGCAACCGCTTCCTTTTACTAGAAATCGATAGCCATTTGAATCAAAAAAAGTCTATTTTTAAACCAATCGGCTCAAAAATAGACTGTCGTTTCATGCTTCAGATTTTCCGCCACAAGACTGACGGACGACGAGATAATGCGGGACGATGACGCGCTTCCCATAAGGGGTCGCATCTTCATTGATTTGTTCAATCAAACAATTCGTCGCTTCAAAACCAAGTCCAAAGATATTGATTTCAACAGAAGTCAACGGCGGGCTTGAGAATTCTGCGATGAACAAGTTATTGAAACTGACGACGGCCATTTGATCCGGCACACCGATCCCCATCTCATTCAGTGTACTCATGACACCAAGTGCCATCATATCGTCACTGACGACGACGGCCGTCGGCGGATGTTCAAGCGACATCAGTCGTTTGACTGCCTCAGCGCCTCCTGTCGTCATGAATGGTGCACTGACGATGTAGGATTCCTGAATCGGAATCCCCTCTTCCATGAGAGCCGTCTTGTAACCCCCGACACGTTCTTGCGTCACAGCTAGGTCCTGTGCACCTCCGACGAATGCGATACACTCATGCCCAAGTTGATGCAAGTACTTCGTCACTTCGCGACCGGCTAGATAATTATCCGTATCGACATACGTGACATGTGATGAATCACTGAATGGTTTTCCGACGACGACGAACGGAAACTTCGAATCTTGCAGAAATTGAACAACTTTGTCATCCGTACGGGAATACAGTACGACGACACCATCGACACGACGGCCCTGAACCATCGACACGACACCTTCATATACTTCTTCTTCCGAGACACCTGTCGTCATATATAACGAATATCCATTTTGATGCGCTTTTGTACTGATTCCTCGAATGACCTCCGAAAAGAACGGGTTTTGTAGCGTTTTTGTTGCAGCACTTGGCATGACGAGACCAATCGCTTGTGTCGTTCGATTCGCTAGACTGCGTGCATGAACGTTCGGATAATATCCGAGCTCATCCATCGCCTGCCGCACCCGTTCCTTCGTCTTTTGACTGATGCGCGAACTATTCGCAATGACGCGTGATACCGTCGAGGGTGCGACATTCGCTTCCCGTGCTACATCCTTGATTGTTACCTGCATCCCCTTCACCTCACATTTCCCCTAGTTAAGTATTTTATTTTGTTTGACGTTGCATGCGTTTACGGTGAACGAGAAGAAGTATGAGCGCTAAAATCGGAGCAATCGCACCAATTGCGATGATCGACCACCAGTTGACTTGTGACTTTTCGATGACATAGCTGTTCGCACTATTTGCATCAAGCGTGATCTCATAGGCGTCACCATCTTGACGCACCAAGTCTGAGAATAAAAGTCCTCTTAAACGCTGGTCATCACCGATTTCTTTCGCAGACACGCGTAAGCTCGTCTTTTTTTCTCCAAGATTGATGGCGTAAACGACTTGTTGTTGTTTCGTCTCCCGTGAGTAGACTGCCATATGATCGGTTTTTGCGATCAAGCGTTGCTTCCCTGTTGCAAACGCTGGGTAGTCCTGACGCATCTCGTTCAACGTTTTTACGTACTGTTGCATCTTCTTATTTTGATCAAATGTCATCATCATCCGGTTTCCAGGATCCTCACCACCTGGCATCGCCACCTCTGTTCCTTGGTAGACGATCGGCATCCCTGGTGCAGCATAGAGTGCGAACAGCGCTAATCGAAGTTGCCGCTCCTCTTCATCTGCTCCACCAATCTTTGCTTCCGTGATGAAGCGCTTGACATCATGATTATCAATGAAGGTTGCAAGTCCCTTGGCATTCGGATTAAACGTAGTATCTCGATTATAAACTGAATCGAGCTCTTCCGCTGAACCATTTTTGCGGGCAAACTGATCCTTGACTCCATAATAAAACGGGAAGTTCGTCACGGAATCAAAACCTAATTTTGAATAGGACGCGATTTTTCGTGGATCTCCATCGAATACTTCAGCCAACAAGAATAAGTCTGGATGCTTTTCTTTGACTGCTGGGATAAACGTTTCCCAAAATGACGCTGGCACATGGCGAACCGTATCGAGCCGATATCCGTCTATACCCGTTTCATCGACCCAGTAGTTCGCGACATCAACTAAATAATCGACGACTTCCGGATTTTCCGTATTGAAGTCCGGTAAATCGAACAGCCAGTTATTCTCGACTTCCGACGGGTTATTCCAGTTCATGATTGGTTGATTTTTATGGAACCACTCCGGTTTTTCTTTCACCATTGGATGATTTGGTCCTAAATGATTGACGACAAGGTCAAGGACGACCTTGATATCCCGTTCATGTGCTTCCTTGACGAGACGTTTAAACTCTTCCTTTGTTCCGAAGTGCGGATCAATCTCGTAATAATCATCCGTCCAGTATCCATGATAACCATTCGGACGGTTCTTAAAGATCGGCGTTAACCAAATCGAAGTGAATCCTTTTTCCTTGATGTAATCGAGACGTTTCGTCACGCCTGCTAAATCGCCACCTTGAAACGCTTTTGGATTTTCAGGATCCGCCTCTCGATCATTACTCGGATCGCCATTCTCGAACCGATCCACCATGATGAAATACATTCGTTCTTTTTCCCAACCTGCTGCTTCACCCGTCATCGGTTGAAGCCCGATAGACAAGAGAAGCGGCAAGAGGAGAAGCATTATGCCTCGTCTCATGCCGCTGATTTCCCCCTTATGATTATCCTTTTGTTCCACCTGCTGTCAATCCAGACACGAAGAAGCGCTGGAATGCGAAGAAGAGAAGAACGATTGGAACTGCTGATAATACGGCACCTGCCGCAAATAACGTGAAGTTATTGTCAAACTGCTCCGACACCATGTTGTACAACCCGACCGCAAGTGTCTGTTTCTCAGGAGAACGCAGGACGAGCGATGCTAAAATGAAGTCGTTGAATGGTGCCATGAAGTTGAACAACGCGATGACGGCAACCATCGGTTTTGCGAGCGGTAAGATGATTTGCCAGAAGATTCGTAAGTGACCGGCACCATCCATCCGTGCCGCCTCATCGAGTTCTTTTGGAATCGTATCGAAATATCCTTTTGCAAGATACGTATTCATTGGAATCGCGCCACCCGAGTAGAGTAGGATGAGCGCCAGATGCGTATCAAACAATTCTAACATATTAAGCAAGACATAAATCGCAATAATGGCAACGAATTGCGGTACCATCTGCAACACGAGGAACAAGATGAGTGAATTTTTCCGACCGACGAAGCGATAGCGTGAAAAAATGTATCCTGTTAACGTGATTAGCGCGACGGAGACGACCATCGTGATGACGGCAATCTTGATTGTGTTTAAATACCACATGCCATAATCCGTTTTTGACGGATCAAACAAATCGAAGTAGTGAATCAAAGTCGGATTACTTGGGAAGATATCCGATGTAATACTTTTCCCTGGGTTAAGTGAAGTCCCAACGACCCAAAGGAGTGGATAGACGATAATGATGGAGGCGACCGTCAAAATGAGATATGACAACGCCATGTTGATTCGGTTTTGTTTTCTCATATTAGATCATATCCTCATCTTTGAATGATTTTGAACGCTTGAACTGAATGACGGCAATCGTCATGATGAAGAACGACAACACAAGCGTGATCGCTGCTGCAAATCCATACTGCGGGTTCGCACCAAGCGACAATTTGTAAATCCACGAAATCAAGATATCCGTTCCACCAGCCGATTGACCCGGTACTGCCGGTCCACCGTTGTTGAAGAGATAGATGATATTGAAGTTATTGAAGTTGAACGTATACTGCGTGATCAAGATCGGTGCTGTTGCGAAAAGAATCATCGGCAACGTGATTAAGCGGAATTTCTCTCCTGCTGTCGCTCCATCAATTGTTGCTGCTTCATAGAGATCCTCTGGTATCGACTGCAAGATCCCCGTCGTCAGCGTCATGATGTATGGGAAACCTAACCACCACTGAATCCCGATCAATGCAAGCTTCGTATACGTCGGATCCGTCATCCAGTCGAGACCATTATCGAGACCAATCGCTGGTAGTAACGTCGTATTGAAGACACCGAATGTCTCATTGAACATCGAGCGGAAGATCAAAATCGTGATGAACGCTGGTACTGCCCATGACAGGATCAAGATGGAACGGAAGAACCGTTTTCCTTTGAGTCCCTTTTGGTTCAGTAAGACTGCCAGTCCGATACCAATCGCGATGACACCTGTCGTCGAAGCGACGGTCCAGACAAGCGTCCAACCAAGAACGCTGACGAATGTGTCGCGGAAAATATCAACCGTGAAGATATTCAAGAAGTTTTGAATCCCGATCCAGTCGACCAATTTCGCTGGAGGAGAGTTGTTGAACTTATAGTTTGTAAAAGCAATCAAGAAAGTAAAAATCAACGGTAAGACGACTGTGAACACTAAAAGTACTAATGAAGGAATCAACATCGCATACGGGAATCCATTATCACGGAAATTCCGTAGTTGCATCTTCAAGGAAGGTACTTCGAGGTTCATGTCGCGCAACTTACCGATTCGATACGCATCGATAAAGTTCCAGACGTAAATGGCGATACCAAAGACAAGTAAAATCAAGGCAATGATGCCCTCGACCATTAGAAAGATCGAGTGATCCCCCCTTACGCCTGGTACCTCACCGAGTGTAATCAAGCCCCAGATCGCTCCGCGATCGCCAGGACCATTTCCGGCTCCTTTGAAGAACAGTTCAAAGTTGACGAGAAAATATGATAGTACGACGACAAAAAATGTCGCGCCTTTAAGGAATTGTTTATTGTATAGTTGTCCTACTCCTGGAATGATCGACATCAGCGCCGCAATCGTGCGGTGGTTCGTCTTTTTTTCAGGCGTTGGATTCGTCGGGTGTGGTGTTGCAATCGCAGCCATCGTCCGTTCTCCTTTCCAAAGGTCATGTCTGACCTCAGGCTTCTCTTCCAACCATAAAGATGAGGGGGAATCCAAGATCCCCCTCTCTTTATCTCTTTTTCATGGATTCACGCGTTCCATTTACGCTTATTGATTGTTAGCTTCGATTTGTTGCTTAATTTGTTTGACAGCATCATCAGCTGATTTTTGTGCGTCTTGTTTGTTTGTTGCAACAAGCTGGAGTGCTGCTGCCATTGGTTCCCAAACTTGACCCATCTCAGCGATGTTCGGCATTGGCACACCGTTTTGTGATTGTGCAAAGACTGCTGCTGCGACTTCGTTATCCTTGATTGCTGCATCTTCTTGAAGCGCAGTGACTGGTGGGATCTCATTGTATTTTTCGAACATAGCTTTCGCGTTCTCTTCACCAGTGAGTGATGCCAAGAACTTCTCAGCCCACTCTGCATTTTCCGAGTATGCTGAAATCGCGTATGTTTTTACACCAACGAATGTTTTAATCGGCTCACCGTTTGGAAGTTTCGGAAGTGCTGAAGCTCCGAGGTTGATGCCTTTTTCTTTATAGCTCGCAACTGCCCATGGACCGTTCATGACAGCAACAGCTTTTTTATCGCCGAAGAGTTGGTCAAGTGCTTGACCACCGCCACCACCGATAAGACCTTTCGGGAAGAGACCTTCTTTGTACCACTTGCCGATGTAATCCATACCTTCGACAGCACCTTTGTTGTTCAAGCCAATATCTGCTGGATCCAATTTGCCACCGTTGTCTTTGAAGACATACCCACCGTAGCCACCGATTGGACCGTGTGCGAAGTAGAAGTTATCCCAAAGCGCGAGGAATCCGTATTTACCGTCTTTCTTTTGCTCTGTTGAGATCTTGTACAGATCATCCATTGAAGCTGGTGCTTCTTTTAATTCATCTTTATTGAAAAGGAGGATTGGTGTTTCAACTGCTTTCGGATATCCGTAGACTTTACCGTCAAACGTTACTGCTGATTTCGCTGTATCGATGAATGGCTCAAGTGCTTTTTCGCCATCTTTGAGTTCTGCGATCAAGCCTTGGTCAACGACTGTACCGATTTGGTCGTGTGGAAGAAGCATGATATCCGGCCCTTTACCTGCTGGTCCGTCAAGTGCTACTTTCTTCTGCTGATCTGTCATCTTAACTTCTTTAACTTCAACTTTGACGCCTTCTTTTTCTTCGAACGCTTTAGCTGCCGCTTTAGTCGTTTCAGCTTTTTCAGTGTCTTCCCAGATGACGATCTTGCTTGGTTTTTTACTGCCTGAATCTGAAGATGATGATTCAGAATCCGATCCACCGCCACATGCTGCAAGTGCACCGATTGCCATGACAGATACAGAGAGACCTGCTACGAATTTTTTCATTTCCATGATTGAAATTTCCTCCCCAAGTTAACTTATGAATGATAAGTTTTAATGCACAACGTTTGCATAAAGGCACAACCATTTTCTCATGATAACAACCGAGTGGTTGTAAGCGTTTTATGAAAACGTTTGCATCACCTTTACATTTTTATTATACAATCTAAAATCCTTTTGACAAGTCCTTTTATTCAATTATTTTCTTACATTTCAAAAACTTTTTATTTTTGATTTCATTATTTGAATCAAATGCTATAGAGAATAAGTGCGTAAAAAGAAAACGTTTTCATTTTTATTGTTTGCACAACATGATGCAAACGATTGCATCATACTCTCGACTTTTATCAGGAATCCTTGATTTCACGGGATTGGAATTGACTTTAAGAAAGCGCTTTACTATTCTTAGGTCGAAGACATAATCAATATGATGCAAGCGATTGCGTTAAGGAGTGACTGCCATGTTCAAAGAAGCTGTGTTTCACCGTGCGATGTCTCCGTTCGTCTATAAATACGATGAGCGAACAATCCACATCCGTTTACAAACAAAAAAAAATGACGTTGATCGCGTCGATTTGATTTGGGGCGATCCGTATGATTGGCATACTGAAAACCCAGATGCTGCCGATTGGAACTTCGATCCCTCAAAATCCAACTACTGGAATACATTCGAAACGCCGATGAAGCGAAGTGGATCAGATGAACTATATGATTATTGGTTCATCGATGTTGTTCCTCCCTTCCGTCGCCTACGATATGGTTTCCGTCTCCATGACGGTGCAACAAGCCAAGTCTTTACAGAGCGTGGATGGTTCGATGAAAAACCGCTCGATGATACAGGCTACTATTTCTGTGTTCCTTTCCTTAATGCAGTCGACGTATTCACTGCACCGGATTGGGTCCAGGATACAGTTTGGTATCAAATCTTCCCAGATCGCTTTGCAAATGGCGATGCGACGAATGATCCAGCTGGTACACTTCCATGGAATAGTACAGCACCGACGACGACGAATCTTTTCGGTGGAGATTTCCAAGGAGTCATCGACCACATCGATTATCTCGTTGAACTTGGTATCACTGGTATTTACTTCTGCCCGATCTTCTTGGCGAAATCGAATCATAAATATGACACAATCGATTACTTAGAAATTGATCCACAATTCGGTACGAAAGAGAAATTCAAGGAAATGGTCGATCTGTTACACGCACACGGGATTCGCATCATGTTAGATGCCGTTTTCAATCATGCCGGCTTCCACCATAAAGCATTCGCTGACATCCGTGAACATGGTAGTCATTCAACCTATAAAGAATGGTTCCATCTGCGTGATTTCCCGCTCGTGACAGAACCATTGCCGAACTACGATACGTTTGCTTTCGTACCTGAAATGCCGAAATTCAACACCGAGAACGATGAAGTAAAGTCATACTTACTCCATGTCGCCCGCTACTGGGTCGAAGAATTCGGAATCGATGGCTGGCGACTCGACGTCGCCAACGAGGTCGATCACGCATTTTGGCGTGATTTCCGTCAAGTCGTCAAGGAAGTCAACCCTGACACGTATATCCTTGGTGAAATTTGGCATGACTCACAGGAATGGTTGCTCGGTGACCAGTTTGATGCCGTCATGAACTATCCATTTACGAATGCCGCTTTGAACTTCTTTGCCTTAGATAAGACTAAAGCAAGCTCGTATGCGAACGATATGTCGCATGTGTTGTTCTCAAACACGATGAATGTCAATGAAGTGACCTTTAATTTGATCGGATCACACGATACACCGCGTGCGTTGACGCGTGCTGGGAATAACAAACAGAAGCTTCGTCTTCTCTTGTTATCGATGTTGACGTTCTCAGGTAGTCCCGTCATCTATTATGGTGATGAGATCGGTCTCGATGGCGATCAAGATCCAGGCTGCCGAAAATGTATGCCGTGGGATCCTGAAGAGCAGGATCAGGAGTTATTCGCCTATACGCGACACTTGTTACAGCTTCGAAAGCAGCATAAGACGCTTGCGAACAAAGGACATATCTCTTTCGTTCATGCGAATGATGAGACGAATACGATCATCATGCGTCGCATGAGCCCGGAAGGATTATATTATATCTACTTCAACAATTCAGATGCTCCCGTTTCGTTGACCGCTCCACAAGCTGGTCGGGGGCTTGATTTATTGACGAACACGCACCAGCAGACACTTGATGTCTCTCTCCCTGCGTATTCTGGAACGATCGTTCAAGTCTTATAATTATCTAAAAGCCTGTACACTCACCTTCTAAAAAAGAAGTTTTGTGTACAGGTTTTTTCTGTATCCGTTCTCCAGGATAGAAACAAGTTAATGAATGCCATCGAATTAGGGTATAGGGTACAGAAAGGAGGACATCCTCCATGGAAATTTTCTTTTACGCCGGTCTCATCCTCATCGGCTTGTTTACGATCAGTTACTTGAGTGAACGATTCCATGTCCCGAGTATTCTAGCCTTCATCTTGATCGGAATCGTCCTTGGATTCTATTACGACCCTCCCGAAGAGCTGAAACTCGGGGGAGAAGCGGGCATCATCGTCCTGTTCTTTTTACTCGGTCTAAAATTTTCAGTGGCGGACTTGCTGATTCAGCTCCGTTCCATTTGGAAAGCAGGAGTCATCGATATTCTACTTTCGTTTGGTGGAACAATCCTGTTGACTTTATCGTTCGGTTTTTCCATCGCCGAATCGTTTTTGATCGGCTGTGTCTTGTACGCGACGAGTTCTTCGATTTCAGCTCGACTGCTCGATCGGGAACCGGATAAACATCAGGATGTGAATCGCTTCGTGCTGTCCCTACTCGTCTTCGAAGATTTGATGGCACCGATCCTACTGACGACGGCACCATTCGTTTTAGGAACTGAGACGTTCTCGGTAGCAAAAATTAGTATCATCTTTCTCGGATTTGGCTTCTTCTTCATTGCTTTAATCATCATGACGTTGTTCATCAGAAGACGGAAACGTCTCGTCGATTCACTCTACCGTCATCCTGATGCCGGCATCGGAATCATCGGGTTAATCTTGTTATTTTCCGGTGTCGGTATTTTATTCGGCTTGTCAGAAGTACTTGGCGCCTTTATCATCGGTATTCTGTTAACCGAACTGGATGAGACGCGTTATCTTAGACGACTAGTCACGCCGTTCCAAGACTTATTATTACCATTGTTCTTTATCACGTTCGGAATGTCATTCGAGTTGACTGACGGATTACCGATTGATCTATTTTTCTTCGCTCTTGTCATTTGGGGAGTCGCCTCTAAATTCTTAGTCGGTTACCTCGGCGGAAAATCGTTCGGTCTATCAAATTATCATGCGATCGAATCAGGATTCTGTCTTGGTCCACGTGGTGAATTTTCGATTCTCTTCATCACGCTCGCTAGTGGCGCATTCGTGACGTTGACCGGGATATACATTTTTGTTTCTGCTTTTCTTGGAATTTTACTATTCCGTATCTCTACAGGATTGACGAATCGCACACATGCGACCGCACGAAAAATCAAAAAGAAATTAAATTAAAAAGACGTCGGCGCATCGTGCGTTTCCGACGTCTTTCTTCTATATATGTTCTTCGATTCATCGTCCGACAAAAACGGGACGTTTTTTTTCGATGAAGGATTCAACAGCATGACGATGGTCTTCCGTTTTTCCAGCACGTGACTGATAGATGATTTCTTGAGCAAGCATTTCCTCCAAGTTATTTTCATAACTCGCTGCTTGCAGCTGCTTGATGTACCCGATCACTTTTGTCGGACGATCTGCCAGCTGACGAGCAAACGCTGTGACCTCTTCTACAAATTTCTCTGATTCGATACTTCGTGTCGCAAGATTGAGCGAAACGGCTTCGTCTGCTGAAATCGTGTCACCGAGTAACGCAAGCTCCGTTGCTTTTGCCGCACCGATTAGCCGAGGTAAGAAATACGGCGCTCCTGCATCCGGGACAAGACCGATATTGATGAATCCGAGCGACAATTTCGCTTCAGCGTGGACGAGCCGGAAATCGCAGGCGAGCGTTAGTGATAACCCCGCACCTGCCGCTACACCATTGATGGCAGCGATCGTCGGTTTCTTCGATTTAGCGAGTGCCCGCACGACAGGATGGTAATACTGCTGTAGATATTCACCATGATCGAGCTCAGGCGAGACGGTTTTCAAATCTTGTCCTGCACAAAAACCACGTCCTTCACCAGTCAAGACGATGACACGAACTTCCTCATCCTGATTCGCTTCTTCTAGAGCGTCTGCCAACTCTTCTAATAAATTCGACGTTAATGCATTCAGTTGTTTGGGTCGAGCCAGCGTTAGCGTTGCGATTTGATCCTTGACGACATAATGCATTTCTCGTTTCATCGGATTCCCCTACCTTTTAAAAATGAATGATTGTTCATTATGATGTATTCGTGATATTTTATGAAAATCCTTTTAAATCTCTTTTTTTTCGATGAAAGACAAAAAACCCTCTTTCATTATGAAAATCGAAGGCGTATAGTTTCAAAAAGATAAAGAAACACTATTCGTTTTATGAAACAAAGGGGATTTATTTATGAAAACAGTCAAGCAACCAAGCTTATTCCACATTACGTGGCCATTATTCATCGAGATCGCATTGCATATGAGCCTCGGGATCATTGCAACGTTGATTTTAAGTTATTACTCGGATAGCGCTGCTGCGGCAGTCGGTGTATCCAATCAAATTTTGAATATCTTCATTATTCTCTTTAACATCACCTCGGTCGGTGCAACGATCATCATTGGTCAGTACCTCGGTGCAAGAAAGACGCAAAACGCTCGTCAAACGGCTCGTTCTGCTTTTGCGATTAACTTGTATACCGGTCTCATCGTTTCTCTGACCGTCGTGTTGTTCGGAAGACAACTCCTTGGATTTTTCTCGTTAGAAGGAGAGACGCTCGTCTATGGCGAAACGTTCATTAAGATCGTTGGTCTATTCCTTTTCTTAGAAGCTATCTCATTGACACTGGGTGCGATTCTCCGGAGTCATGGATTCACTAAAAATGCTATGTATGTCACGCTACTCATGAATTTCGTTAGTGCTTTTGGTAACGTCATCGCTGTTCTTGGACTCTTCGGCATTCCCGTTCTCGGTGTTGCTGGTGTCGCTTGGTCGATCGTCATCGCCCGGACAATCGCTGTCCTTGTCTTGTTCTTTGTCGTTTACCGCAAACTTTCTTTACGTTTTACAGTAAAAGACTTGATTCATTTCAATCGTGAGGATGTGAAACGAATCATGAACATCGGAATCCCATCTGCTGGTGAAGGGATCTCGTATCAATTCTCACAACTCATCATCACAGGATTCATCGCAACAATTGGTGAAGCAGCGTTGTCTGCTCGTGTTTATGTATCAAACATCACGATGCTTTGTTTCCTATTTACACTTGCGATCGCGCAAGGAACGCAATTACTCGTCGCACGCCAAGTTGGTGCTCAACAATTTGAACAAGCATATGGACGGGCTGTGAAAACATTGAAGATCGCTGTTTTCGCAAGCTTCATCTCAGCTGTAGCACTTGCTTCATTCGGTTCATCGATTCTATCAGCGTTCACATCGAGCCCTGAAATCATTGCAATCGGTATCCCACTACTCTGGGCAAGCGTCATTCTTGAACCAGGTCGCGCGATGAACATCGTGCTTATGGGAACTCTTAAATCGGCAGGAGATGTTCGTTTCCCTGTCGCCATCGGTATTCTATCAATGTGGGGAATCGCGGTCGTCCTCAGTTATACACTTGGTCTTGGTTTCGGTCTCGGTTTACTTGGAATCTGGATTGCCTTCTCTGCTGACGAATGGTTCCGTGGCATTTTCGCCATGAAACGTTGGCATGGACGGAAATGGGTCCAATACTCACTCGTCAAAGGAGAAACACATGAGCAAAACGAACGTCGAGAGGCTTCTGAAGCAGTCTAAGATTGACTTCGAATCCCTCACTTATCCTGTTGATCTTGATGATTTATCTGCTGAAGCCGTCGCTAGAAAGATTAATTACCCCCTTTCGACCATTTTTAAAACCCTTGTTTTGAAAATGGTCGAAAATAAATATGTCTTCGTCGTCATTTCGGGGGAAGAAGAACTCTCTCTAAAGGCAGCGGCTAAAGCATTGCATTCGAAAAAAGTCGCGCTTGTTCCGATGAGGGAGTTAGAAGGCCTGACTGGCTATATTCGAGGTGGTGTCTCTGCCATCGGTGCTAAGAAGAATTTTCCGGTTCTTTTATCGGATCGTGCTATTCATGAACCATTCATCATCATATCCGCTGGAAAACGTGGACATCAAGTTCGATTGAATCCTCATGATTTTTTATCTTTCACTCAGGGGATTCTCTTTACGAACGGCTGAATTCCATCTCCTAATTATGGTATGATGAGTAGTATCGATGAAGTGGCAGGAGGAATCATTTTGTGGAAAGATCGTGTTCGTAATTCAATACCCAACCTATTTACGTTCGGAAATCTGTATTGTGGTTTTTTAGCCATCGTCATGGCAGCAAAAGGTGATTTTCAAAATGCCACCTTACTAATCGTCATCGCGATGATGCTTGATAGTCTGGACGGACGTCTTGCTCGGATGCTTGGTGTAGCAGGCGACTTCGGAAAAGAACTGGATTCATTAGCAGATATCGTGACATTCGGTGTCGCACCTGCAATGATGGCCTACTATACGTATTTCTATGAATTCGGAGAAGTTGGTTTACTCATCTCTGCTCTGTTCCCGTTGTTCGGCGCATTCCGTCTTGCCCGGTTTAATTTATCGGCAACGAATGTGGCATCTGCTTATTTTTCAGGTGTACCGATTACAGCGGCAGGTGGTATTTTGGCCGTCGTCACGTTATTTAGCGGACGAATGAACGACTTGATGGTCCCACTCGTCTTTACAGGTCTTGCCTTCTTGATGGTCAGTCGTGTCAAGATTCCAAGTTTTAAAGACATTCCCGTTCCGCGCCATACGTTCGTCATCACCTTTA
The DNA here is from genome assembly GCF_019890935.1 of Exiguobacterium acetylicum. NCBI lineage: Bacteria > Bacillati > Bacillota > Bacilli > Caryophanales > Exiguobacterium > Exiguobacterium acetylicum. The sequence goes on along the minus strand of NZ_CP082333.1, from coordinate 796,393 downwards.
CGTTACTGTACGTGACGTATGTCATGATTGCCCGTAGCAATGAGTGGTCGACGTTTTGGTTCGTTGCTGTTCCGTTGTATATCGCGTTTCTCCTTTTCTCGTTCATCAAAAAGAAGAAGCAAAAACAACATTCAAACGGATGATGATAGGAAGTGGTTCGGTTTCTCTTACGAGAAGCCGGACCACTTTTTTTACAAGACCGCTTCTCCCTCGCTCGTTTTCAAGATATATGGGTATACTTATGACAGAAGCTATTTTGGAAATGGAGGAATGTCACGCATGGAGCAGTTTCATAAACGTCTTTGGATTTTCTTTTCGATTTGGTTCACCATCGGCTTGATCTTAGTTGGTTTTTCGTTACTTCCCACTTGGCTCGAGTGGGCCAATGCCGTCTTTTTATTCGCTTCCGGCTTATACGCAGCACTCTATTTTTGGCATGTCTTACCGAAGGGACGTCTTGTCATCCCCTTCATCTTCTTTGGTTCGATCATCATTGAGTCGATTGGGGTCCATACCGGTTGGCCGTTTGGAACATATCGTTACGAGTCGGATTTCGGTGTCCAATTATTAGGTGTACCGATTACGATCGGGGCTGCATGGCTGTCGGTCATGGGGGCGAGTCTCGCTTTCTCCCGTTTGTTTTCGTTTCGCTATAGTACACTGATTCTCGTTCCATTGTTCGCCGTCTGGCTCGATTTAGCGATCGATCCTGTTGCTGCTAACGTGAAGTCGTATTGGCTTTGGCAAGATGGTGGCTGGTATTACGATATTCCGACACAGAATTTCTTCGGGTGGTATGGAACAGCGCTCGTCTTTTCCTTTTTCATCAATCGCTATCAAGTCAAGGCGACGGATGCTGCACTCGAACAAAACAATCAGTATCTCTTTTTGATGTTGCATACTTTATTCGGTGTAACAGCAGGAGTTGCTGGTCTCTATGGTGTCACTTTGGTCAGCTTAAGTGCATTCATCGCCTATTTCATTGTGAAACGAGGGGTTATCGTTGAAAGAAGCAAACAAAAGCAAATTAGCTGAATTCGTATTTCATACGTATGTCGATCATGCTTTGATCCGACGTCATTTCCACCGTGTCTTATATCGAGCAGACGATCTACCTGTCCCTGGTCTCATGCTTGCTACGCACAGTTCTTGGTGGGATGGTATGATTCTTTTTCATTTGGATCAGACCTGTTTTCATCACGACCCCTACGTCATGATTGACCAAGCAGGTCTTGCTCGTTTCCCGTTCTTCTCCCGTCTCGGAGCTTTCTCTGTTGACCGGACATCATTCGCTGATATCAAGACAAGCCTTCATTATGCAAAAGAACGACTTCAAAATGGCAGCAGCGTCTGGATGTTTCCTCAAGGCGAGGAACGTCATCAAGAGGACCGTCCGCTTCGCTTAGCAAGTGGTGCCACACATTTGACGCGTCATACGGATTACGTGTCTCTCGTCGCCTTTTATTATTCATATGGCCATGAACAGCAACCGGACGTCTACATCCGGACGCGTCGCTTTCATCCATTACCTGACGAACGATCAAGTGCTCAGGCAAAACGACTGACAACAGAACTAACTGCTTTATACGACGACATTCGAGCAGATGCCATTGCGGAACGTGTTGATTTGTATCGCTGTATCTCTACCCGAAGGGAACCACTTCCTGCACGAACGGAGCGCTGGTTACGGGCACTTCGGTCATGAGTTGGTTCTTTCTCTTCTTCGCTCTAGCTGTCTGTCTCTACACATGGATCAATTTAGCTTTCTTACCACGATTAACGGATCCCGTTCAACCAGATAGTCTAGCAATTTGCATCCCGTTACGGAATGAGGAGCGTAATGTACGAAAATTATTAGACGCATTAGAACCCGCTCTGACACCAGGGATGCACGTTTACTTATATGAAGACCGCTCGACCGATCGGACACGCGAGTTATTGCTTAATCGGATCGGTCAAGACGACCGTTTTACAGTGATTGATGGTCTTCCCTTACCAACAGGCTGGGCAGGAAAGGTTCATGCGTGTCATCAACTCGCGAAACGAACGACAGAGGACTATCTGTTATTTCTCGATGCTGATGTGACACTGACACCGGATGCGATTTGTCGCTTATACGGAACGTTACGAACAGAACAAGCCGTTTTCCTTTCCGGTTTCCCATCCTTTCCTGTACCGACGTTTCTCGGGAAGTGTTTGATTCCGATGCAACATGTTCTTATCGCGCAGCATCTTCCGATTCCGTTTCGCAAGGTGAAACATCCAGCGTTTGCTGCAGCCAACGGCATGGTCGTGCTCGTCGAACGACACGCGTATGACCAAGTCGGTGGACATGAAAGCATCCAATCGGCTCTCGTTGACGATTTAGAACTTTGTCGTACATTTAAACGATACGGGTTGACGACGACGCTCGTCGAAGTCGCCCCAGCAGTCTCTTGTGATATGTACGCCACGAACGACGAAGTCTGGCAAGGTTTTCTAAAGAATGTCTTTCGTGGGATGAACGATTCTTATGTCGTCGGATTATACTTTCTACTCTTTTACTTGGTTCAAGCAAGTGTCCTACCTTATCTCATCCTTCACCCATCCTGGCAGATGGGTGGCGCACTGATTCTTCTTTACTTAGCACGATTCCGGATCGATCGTGCGGCACGAATCCGACATGTTTGGTGGCTCCATCCACTGGCGGTATTCCTTTATGTCATCTTGCTAGCAAGTGCAATGATTCGAAGCTTTAGGAAACGGGAAATCACATGGAAGGGTAGGACCTATTCATAAGGAGGAATCAGTATCATGAAACATATAGCTGTCATCGGAGCCGGTCTTGGTGGACTAAGCGCTGCCATCTCATTAGCAGCAAAAGGATTTCGCGTCACGGTCATCGAGCGTAATACACATATCGGTGGCAAAATGATGCCGATCGTCACAGAAGGACATCGCTTCGATTTTGGTCCGAACACAATCACGATGCCGGAAGTTTTTCAGTCTGTCATTCTTGAATCCGGTGCGGATCCCGATGAGTACTTTACATTCACGAAACTTGAACGTCATACGGTCAATCATTTTTCCGACGGAAGAACATTAACATTTTCGTCTGGACGCGAAGCGATGCGGACAGAAGTAGATCGTTTCACGAACGGTCAGTTGTCGAAGAACGATATTACAGGTTACCAAGAAGAAGTGGCGAAGTTGCATACGATCGCAAAACAACAATTCTTTACGAACATTGATTCATTCATCCGCCCCTCACTCTGGCGAGACATGTTGAAAGTGCATCCTTTCCAAAACCTTCATGGGTTGCATAAGCACTACTTTAAGGATAAAGGGTTGATTCAGGCACTCGATCGTTATGCGACGTATATCGGGAGTAGTCCGTATCAAACACCCGCTACTTTCAGTTTAATCGCTCATTTAGAACTGAATGACGGTGTCTACTTCACAAATGGCGGTAATACAGCAATCGCAGAAGGATTCGCCCGACGTGCAAAAGAACTAGGTGTCGTCTTCCGTCTTGGCGATGAAGTGACACAGATCGAAGTCGTCGATGGACAAGCAACGGAAATTGAATTGAATCACTTGGAATATCTACCGGTTGACTTCGTCGTCATGAACGGTGATTTGTTGACACAATATCCACGCCTGATTTCAGAAACGGCACGACCTGATTTTAAAAATCCAACACCTGCTCAAGTCGAACCGTCGATTTCGGCCTACGTCCGATGCATCGGTCTCTCACGTCGAATCGAAGGGCTGGCTCATCATAACGTCTTCTTCTCTTCGGATTACGAAGCTGAGTTCAAGGCACTCTTTGATGAAAAACGGTACGCTGAGGAGCCGACGATCTATATCTCGAATTCTTCCGTCACAGCACCAGAAATGGGACAAGCGGGTGACAACTTATTCGTGCTCGTCAATGCACCGGCAACGGATACTGGACATGCGATTGATTTTGATACGTATGATCAACTGATCAATCAACGATTGCAGTCCTTTGGAATTGATATTTCGTCCGATGTCGTCTTCGAACAACGAGTCACGCCACAGGATATTGAACAAACCTTCTTTGCTTATCACGGTTCATTGTATGGCTTGTCCTCCAATGGCATCCGGTCGTCTTTCCTCCGTCCGAGCAACCGTTCAAAGAATGTTCACAATTTGTTTTTTGCCGGTGGATCAACGCATCCTGGTGGTGGTAGTCCAATGGTGACGCTTTCAGGAAAACTAGCAAGTGAACGAATCGTCTCCGCTGTCGCCGCTACCCTGTGAACGTTATGTGAATTGCATATCAATCACTTGTACGGACAACTAAGATTTGATACGATTACTTCGAGTTCAAGAGGTAGTGATTGACCCCACATCCTCAATCAAGCGCAAGGTGACTTCCCCGAGTCAAGAGCGTTGAAGAACTTACTTTTTCTAACCAGCGAAATCAAATGGGACCCACCCATTTCATCACGTGACTCATCGTGTGTCCATTCGCATGACTTACGACGTTCCCCCTTAGATCGTCTCATCCGAATGGTCCACAGATAGCTCGATAAAGAAAAGACCATCCCCGTGGTCGAAACAGACCTATCTCGTAGTCCAGATGTTCGCTCTGGTTTAGAAGTAATCTGAGACTCCCCGGTCTCAGACCATAGAAAAAAGACCTTGGTCCCCGCCAAGGTCTTTTTTCTATGGTCATGTATTAAATCGTTGCAAGTAACTTCATTTTTTGCCAACGGCTGACGTACGCCCGTTTTGTAAAGACGTCGTAGTGATTATCCCGCGCTGCATCGAGTATACCACGGTACAGGAAGGCAGCAGCTTTTAGAGCACGCCGACTCTCTCGTGGATACCGTTCAAACGATGGAATCGCCGCGTCATACAGATGCTCTGCTCGAAGTGCAACCTCTTCCCAGAGACCGATGAAGTCTCCTGAAGGACGACCAGCGAGTAACGACTCGGCTGTGACACCGTATGTCTCCATCCATGAATGAGGCAAGTAGATACGGCCGCGTTTTGCATCTTCACCAACATCTCGTAAAATATTCGTTAATTGCATCGCGATTCCAAGATCAATAGCAGACTTACGGAGATCAGGCTGTTGCGGTGCAAGGATGGGCAACAGCATCAAACCGACAGTACTCGCTACGTAGTAGCTGTATTGCTCTGTCTCTTCAAGCGTCTGATAACGATTTTTCTCGATATCCCAACGCATCCCTTCCGCGAGCTCAAGGAATGGTGTCTCATCCATTTCATAACGTTCAAATACGTCTGCCAACGCAATCCATAACGGTTTATCTAATACTTCGCCATCACGGAATCGTTTGAATTCATCTAAGAAAGCCATCAAGCTATCTTTCGGCGTATCCGACTCATCGACGGTATCATCGAGGAACCGGCAAAATGTATAGATGGCATAAACAGCTTGTCGATCTGCTTTTGGTAAGAGTGAAAAGGCTTTATAGAACGTCTTAGATCCGGACTGAATGACTTCCTCACATTTGATATACGCGTTCTGGATCGTCACTGAATTCATGTTTCCACCCCATCTCTTGTTCCATTCGGTTTACGAGTATCGTTGCGCCCATCATGACGACTGGTACTCCTCCACACGGATGCACCGATGCACCGACGGCATATAATCGATCGATATCCGGATACGGTTTTGCCTGTGTCTTTAAGGCAGCCGATTGACGAATCGTCGGCGCAATCCCAAAACTACCTCCCTGATATAATCCAAAGGCCTGTGCATCATTCGGTGTACGAATCTTCATTTCTTGTATCTTTTCCCGGAATCCCGGATGATGATGCTCGATTTTTTCAAGTACGGTCTCAATGAAGTCTACTTTTTCATAATCTTCTACACCATAGCCACGCGGAGAAGGAATTAATGAATAGACGACGCTATCGTCCGTTCCTGTTAAACTACGGTCAATCCGACTCGGATGGAACAGATAGACTGCCGGATGTTCAGGTAATCGTCCTTTTTTAAAGATATTCGTCATGAGCGGTTCCAAGTCGTTTGGCATCAAAAAGCGATGCACCGGTAAATCGACTTTTCCTTTCATCTTGAAATATAGCAATAGCGTACCGCCTGAAGGTGTATAGGTCTTAGGTTGTTTACCTTCTACAAGGCGTTCCATCAATGGAAACTCTCCGTTTAATACGATTTGATCGAATGCTTCCTGGGTGCCATCTTGTAAGACGATTTCCTTTGCCTGTCCTTGGTCGACGACGACTCGTTCAACGGGTGCCTCGAAGACGAATCGGACACCACGTTCGACTAATGTGTCGTACATGCGTTCAGCAAGCGAGAAATAGCCACCTTTTACATACCAGACACCTTCTGCTTGTTCCCGGTACGGAATCAAACCGTAAATCGATGGTGTCGTATAAGGGTTTCCGCCGATATAAAATGTTGGGAAACTGTATGCCATGCGCAAATATTTACTCTTGAAGTATCGCTTCAAATGGTCATGTGCAGTCTCTAGAGCATGCATCTGTAGTAATGGACGCATCATGTCTGGGTGCAACAATTCCGTCTTCCGACGATAACCACGTTCTAAAAATTTCGATACACTCGTCTCATAATCCTTTTCTTTTTGATGCATGAATTCATAAAATCCACGCCCTTCACCGAATTGACGTTCGATCGCGATCGCTTGATCCACGACATCGGCTACTTTCGTAACGACCGTACCATCGTCGAAGTGAAGGTCATACAATGGATCGACCCGTTCAAGTTCTACTCCCGTCACGCCGGCTTCTGCCAACTGCTCTTTTAACTTGCCTGGCATCAGGACGATCGTCGGACCTTCATCGATACGGCCACCCGATTCAAAATCGACGGATCGTAATCGACCACCGACATGCGCTTCTTTTTCAAAAATCGTAATCTCGACTCCGAGATGTCTTGCTGTCAGCAAAAGCGCTGCATGCAGTGTACCGACACCGGCTCCTACGAATCCTATTTTCATGTCCGCACCCCTTCTTTTTTGAGCACGAGTTCTGCCGTGATACGCGCGGATTCGAAAATCGTCGGTAATCCGCTACCCGGATGTGTGCCACCTCCGACGAGATACAGATGATCGAGCTCTTCAAATTGATTATGCGGTCGGAAGTACATCATCTGTGTCAACTGATGACCGAGATTGAACGTCGCGCCTTGATGGATCCCCATCGCTTCCCAGTCGTCTGGCGTGAACATCTCTTCGACTTCGATTGCCGCCTCAATCCCTTGATACGGTGAACGCGTTTCAAGAGCGTCCAGAACACGACGACGTAGTTTCGGTCCTTCGATCGACCAATCGAGTTCAGAGTAATTGTTCGGCACCGGCACTAGGACATACATAGCAGACTTGCCTTCAGGTGCTAGCGTTGGATCAAGGACGGATGGATTTTGAACATAGAATGAAAAGTCATCCGACAATTCTAACGTCTGCGTCATCTCGCGAACGTTTTTCTCATAATCCTCTGCAAAGTAAATCGTATGGTGTGGTGCATCGAACGTCCGGTTGACACCAAGGTATAACATGAACGTCGAACACGAGAATTTTTTGCGGTCAATTTTTGGTCGGGACCATTTTTTCAAAACCCCTTCCGGCACCAGATGATTCATCGCATGTGCGAAATCGGCACCGATGATGACTTCATCGAATAACTCATGTTGACCTGATTCGAGGATGACTCCTTCGACAGCTTTTCCGTTTAAAATCAATTGTTCGACGCCCGCACCCAACTGTACGGTTCCGCCTAACTCCTCAATCGCACGTTGCATTGCAAGTGGTACTTGATGCATCCCACCAATCGGATGGTGGACACCGTAAGCATGTTCCATGTAAGACAAGATCGAAAAACCACCCGGACATTCCCAAGCTGACATGCCTAAGTATTTCGCTTGGAATGTAAAAGAATACTTCAATTCTTCGCTCGTGAAGTAATCGGATAAAACATCATAAAGCGATCGTCCGAGCGATAGGCGTGGAAGTGCCGTTAAGACACGCGGTGATAAGTAATCCGTCAGCCGATCGTGACGTGTCTGTAAGATTGGCATGAGTTTTCCTAGCTTAAGTGCTTGCTCTGCCATGAATCGATCGTATCCTTCTCCGTTTCCAGGAAATTGTCGCTCGATTGCCTCTTTCATCCGGTCCCGATCCGTCGTCATCGTAAACTGCTCTGTTCCGCCTTTGAAATAGAGTGTATACATCGGATCAAGTGCCTTTAAATCTAAATAATCTTCTAATCGTAAACCGGCTTCGTGAAAAACATTTTCTAAAATATGCGGCATATTAAGGAATGTTGGTCCTCGATCGAACGTATAGTCACCTAGCTTGACGGCAGAAGTTCGTCCACCGACTTGCGTTTGTTTTTCGTAAACGGTGACGTCTACTCCTTTTCCTGCTAATAACAAGGCACATGCAAGTCCCCCAGGTCCTGCTCCTATCACTGCTACGCGTCGCTTCACCCAAATCTCTCCTTTTTATCTCTCATCGTTTCAACTATTATACTAAGCACATAGTGAAAGCAACAAATTTGAACTGTCTTCCAACTGTAAAAACGCCAGACTTCGCTTAGGAAGTGGCGTTTGCAGTGACGATATACCAGGCACCTTCTTTTAAGAATGGTGTAATCGAAATGTTTTCAAACCCAGCTTTCGATAGATCTTCTTTCAATTCTTCCTTACTTGGTAATGGATACAGATTCTCATGCAACGTCATGAAGGCATTGAATGCTGCTGAGAAAGGTGCACCATGTGAACTGTCACGTAATGGTGTGACGAGAATGACTGTTCCATCATCCTTGACGAAACGACGAACTCCTTCTAATAGCGCAAGGCGTTCCGGTTGCGGGAAGTAATATAAAATATTATTCATCATGACACCGTCATAGGTCTCTTTGACATCAAACGTTTTAATGTCTCCGACGACAAAATCAATCTCTCCGCTCGTATCTCGTCGTTTTGCTTCGGCAATGACGGATTCTTCAATATCGATTCCAGCGAGTCGTAAGTCCGGCAATGCCTCGTGAATTTTACGGAGATATCCACCATAAGCACAACCAATATCAAGGAGTGAGGTCAGATTACGACTGCGAATGATATGGCGTACTGCCGGGAAAGCAACCGTCTCAACGAGAGCTGAAGTTTCAGCCACGATGTCTCCATGTTCCTCTCCATTAAATGTCTTTTGTTGACCCTCTTCTAAAAATTGAGGATAGGAGAATAGTGCTGGCAAATGCAGCTCCATCATTTCCGATAACATGAATCCGATACTGCGATCGTCTGATTGAGAGAGTTCTGGAAGAACATGGCGAGTCGCTGTATAGCGTAAATCTTTTTTCTTCAAGTGACCGACTGCGACACCGACTTCGAACCAGCGGGATAACGCTTCCTGTGTCAGCGGACGCTGCATTCGTAGCTGTGCCTCTGCTTGTGTTGCCCCTGTTTGAAGAGCATCGAATAACCCATATTTATAACCGATATACCCATGCCAAAGTGGTAACACCGGTTCTGCGCGTTTCATCCATTTTCGTGCCCGAAAAACTTTCGTCCATTCCTTCAACTGTGCCACAAGCGTTCCCCTCTCTACTGTGTAATACATCCCTTTTCCCAAATAACAACCACTTGTAAACAAAAATTACTAACGAACACGACAAAAAGAGTCCTTTTCAACCTATGAGGTCGAAAAGGACTCTTTGATCCCGCATGAACTTAGAAGAATTTCATGCCGTATGGGAGTGAATAACCTAGGAACACTGTTACAAGGACAAGCACGATGAATCCGATGACGAAACCGGAATAGGCTTTGCCCTTTTTGACACGAACGAGTGTCAATTCTCCGAAGATGAGCGTCAAAAGACCTGCTGTGATCTTCGCATGATAGAGTGGGTCTGGATTTTCAGACATCCCCATGATTTTGATGTACAGATAAAGACCTGTCGCGAACGTCAATAAGAGCAACAGACGGAACGCCATATGAATCCCTTTTGCAGCTTTTTTGTTGTTCTTGTACATCGAAAAAGCGACGAAGAACGTAACCAATAAAAGTACCCAAAGTAAGACGTGTGTGTGAACGAATGCTGTGATTGGCATTTCATTTCCTCCTTTCTTTTCCTACTTCATCGTATCTGATTTCAGGACGAACACCTAGTGTTATTTTGTTGATATATGGTTTTTTCAGGAGATTGTCACATGTGTAGACTGGACAAGTGGAAATTTGACGGTAAAAAGACTACCTTCCTTCACGACTGACTCGACATGAATTTCTCCACCATGACCCGTGACGATTTCCTTACAGATAGCTAGCCCTAGACCAGTCCCACCAATTTTTCGACTATCCGAGTTATCGACGCGATAGAACTTTTCGAATAAACGACTCAGCGATTGTTCTGGAATCCCGATTCCCTCATCTCGAACTTGAAGAATGACTTGATCAAGTGATGTCGTGAGTACGACATCGATCGCACCACCAGATGGTGAATATTTCACCGCATTATTCAATAAATTATTGAGCAACTGTCTGATTTTTTCTTCGTCTGCTTCAATGACAGGCAACTGATTTCCCTCGTGACGGAACGTAATCCGATGAGCCTGTGTCGAAGCCGCATAAAACTGAGTCGTTTCTTCAGCAATCGTATAGATGTTCACGGATGCTTTTTTATACGATTGTGTGCCCGATTCCATGCGCTGGACATCTAAGAAATCATTGACGAGATTCGCAAGACGTTCCGTTTCAGAATGGATTGTCCGCAAATATCGATCTTGGCGCGACTCTTCGATGTCTCGGTTAAGCATGAGTTCTGTAAATCCGTAAATCGAAGAGAGTGGCGTCCGAAGTTCATGAGAAACGGTTGAAACGAGTTCTGATTTCAAACGATCCATTTCAGTCTCTTTCGTCACATCACGCATGACGAGCATCGTTCCTTTATGTACGTGATGGATATGGATCACCTCGACATAAAATTGAATGAATACCGTTTCGTTTCGAATCGAGAACTGTAAACTATCGGTCGGTAATTCTCCACGCAGAACTGAATCAACATAACGGCTAAAGACTTCTGGTTCGTCGACGACGGATCGAATGACTTCTAAGCACGTTTGCAATGTCTCCCGTTCAGTCTGGACACCATAACGTAATTCCGGGAATAAATCATATAATGGTCGATTGACGAAGACCTCTTCTTTCCCCGGTTCAAGATAAATGACGGCCTCTCGAATCGAATCAAGAATCCGCTCCGTCTTCGTTTTCTCTTTCGTCATTTCGTCAAACAATCGCATCCGTAAAAGCGATAGCGATAATTGGCGGGAGAAGGACATGACATCACGCATCTGTTCGTTCGTAAACTGATCGCGGTAACGGACAAGGTAGATGTACGCAATGATATCATCTGCAGTGGGGTCGAGAATCGGTACAGCTGTTTCGTACATATAGTACGGATATGGCAATGGATGATTGCTTGCGACTTGTTTAGAAGAATGAACAGGTGACTTCAGTGACTCGGCTCGTTTTAAGAGAGACGCATCATTTTGAAGCAGCTGTTCTGCCAATTCATCCGTCATTCCATACGTAACGACAGAATAACTGTCTTCTTCATCAACAAATACTAATGCACCAATCTCAGAATCCGTGATCGTGACGAGCTTCTCGATGATTTCCGGATAAGCAGTCAACGACTCACGCGCCGCGAGCGTTTCTGTCAAATCATTCCGATACTGCAGATGTTGCTCATTCCGCATCGTCAGCTCTAATGCTTCTTCAAGTTCTTCTTGCTGTGCTTGCAATTCTTCCTGCTGTGCTTGCAATTCTTCCTGTTGCGCTTGTAATTCTTCATTTTTCGCTAATAAATGCTGCTTGTTCTCTGAAATCGAACTTGCCATCTGATTGAAGGATAACGCCAGAATTCCGATTTCATCTTTACGATTCGGTACTTTGACGCTCGAAACATCTTCACCGTTCGCAAGCCGTTGACTGTTCTTGACGAGAGATAATAATTCCATCGTGATGCGGCGGATAAACGGATAAATAAAGAAAATCAAGACGGCAAGTAAGACGACAATATTCGCTAACCAAATCAGCTGTGTCGTCCGGATTTCCCGTTCCAACTGATCGCTCGTCCGTTGTGCCCAATCCTCTAAAAATTCGCGATAACCGCCGAGTGCTAGCTCGCTCTTATTGATTTCCGATAGTACATCGATGTTTCCTTGAGCATCTAATTGAATCTTACCTTCAGCTAATAACTTCTGACCGAGTGGCAATTCAGCAAGTGTTGTCCCTTTTAAGAAGGATTCCGTGACATCCCCGGACTCTTTCGCTTTGACATACGATTGAATAAGCGGCAAGATGGCATCGAAATAATAACCATACAATTCTCTCGAGGACTGGGCGAATGCCTTTCCTTGATCATAAATCGCATTTTTTTCGAACCATTCTGTCTGCTGATCAATCTTATCTTGTTGAGCCATGACTTGATTGTACAACTCCCCATTTCCCATCAATGCATAACCGCGCATATTGAACTGAACATCCTGCCACTCTTCCCATAAAGCACCCGCACGTGCACTCCGGTCACGGATATCTTCTAATTTCGCTCGAGTCGCCTGTAGTTTCGTATCGGTATAGTTGTACACGATCAATGATGAAATCATCAATGTAGCTAATACGACATAAAAGGAAGCCATGAGTTGGCGCCCGATTTTTCGATTAATCCACTTGGTGATCACTCAATATTCCTCCCACGACATCAATCAGTTCTAACGGACTAAAGGGCTTCGAGAAGAAGTAATTCGCTCCGATTTCTTCCGCTCGTTCGCGGTCCGATTGTTGACTTTTAGCCGTCAGCATCATGATTTTTAAGTGTTGCTTATCTGGATGTTGTCGGACTTTTTCGATGACTTCAATCCCTGTCATTCCAGGCATCATGTAATCGAGTAAGACGAGATCATATTCAGCGTTCATGATTTTTTGATACGCTTCGTCACCGTCCGTCGCTTCGTCAATCGTATATCCTTCATCTTCTAGTGTATCGAGTACTAACATGCGTAAGACATCTTCGTCTTCTGCTAATAAAATGCGCGCCATCTATTAAAACCTCCCAAAATTATCCATCATCAAAGTGACATATCTTCTTTATTTTACACAGTTCCTTCACAATAAGAAACGGAAATTACTTTAGAAACTGATTTTACCTCCTTCTTCTTCATCCCTCTTTCGACCCATACTAAAACCTCCCTCATCTCTACCTTAAGTAGGAGGACGAGGAAGGTCTCGATCGTATCAACATTAAATTAAACTAAATCAATCGTTTCTTCTAAAGCAAACGCATAGATGACCTTGCGTGAAATTCGAATATGAAGAATCGCTTCTAACGCTTCTTGATACAGATTCAACTGAGTTGCGTACCGATCCCGTAACACATCAGCAGGTGTCTGTCCGACTTCCGTCGTAACGATTTGATCCGATTTATAATCGAGCAAGATATAGGACTCCTCATCTTGAATCAAACAATCGACGATTCCTTGCATGACTGCGTCATCCACTGGACCTGTCCAGTCTTTCCGGAAACGAGATGCCCCGATCTTATAGGTGAACGGCAACTCTCGATAGACGTGGTTCGTCCGTAATCGTTCGCTGAACAATTGTCCGATTTCGGAGTCGAGGAATCCTTGTAACTGTGTTGTCGCTTCCCGCATCGTCGTCGCTTCAATCGGCGTAATGCGTTCCGTTGCTTCCCACTGATCAATTTGTTGCGAAATCGATTCGTCCGGTTCATATAATTGCATCGCTAAGTGTAAGACCGTTCCTCGTTCCGCTCCACTTAAAACAGGTCCGAGGAATTGCGGCGTTCGGTAATACGTCGTCTGGCGATATGTCGTTTCGAATGCTGCACGTTCCAACTGTTCTGCGCGCTTCAGTTCCGTGACGGTCTGTTTTGCTGCCGTCTCTGTCGCGAGTGCATGCGGATATTGATACGAAAATGCCGCTTCGAGGATTTCTTTGACTTGCGAATTAACCGGTACATCGATTTTTTCAAGCTGCTGGACGTGTTCGAGTTGCTCCACGAGTGTTGAGATTTCTTGATACGGTGCTAACTCCTCTAACGACATCACACGAATCGACCAATCCGTTTCATCCGGACGTAGTAAACTACTGCGTAAGACTGCCGGAACGACCCATTCCGCATAACTCTTCGCTTGGCGTCGATCATTTTCAGGTAGTAAGACTTCATCTGGTGGCGTCATCTGCCAGGTCGCCATTTGATCTTCTAAATCCTTGACGGTTCCGACGAGAATCAGCTTTTCCTTCGCTCGAGTCATCGCAACATACAAGACGCGCATCTCTTCTGCTTTCATTTCTCGATCCATTTCCCGACGAATGACTTCTTTCAAGAGTGTCCCAGATCGTAAACGACGAATCGGATCAATCGCATCTAGGGCAATGCCATACGTCTTATGCAACTGAATCGCCTGCATTTGATCCTGTTTGTTGAATTGCTTCGTCAATTGGCTGACGATCGTCACGGGGAACTCGAGTCCCTTTGATTGGTGGATCGTCATGATGCGAACGACGTCCTCGTCTTCTCCAAGCGAACGGGCTTCTGCGAAGTCTTCTCCTCGTTCAATTAATCGATTGATTAGACGAAGGAAGCGATATAGTCCACGATAACCGGACGTCTCATATTGCTTCGCTCGCTCATATAAAGCGTTCAAGTTGGCTTGACGACTTTTTCCTCCGGCGAGACAGCCGACGTACTCAAAATAGCCGGTCTGATCAAAGAGCGATCGAATGAAAGCAGGTAAGGCACTCCCACGCGCTTCAGTTCGCCATGATTGAATCTGACGGATGATTTCATCCATTCGAATTCCGAGTGATGATTCCTCTGCCGCCATCGCGAGCGCTGCCTCATAAAAGCTTCCTTCTTTTTGTTTTGCTCGAATCCGTCCTAAATCTCGATCCGCTACCCCAAAAATCGGCGATCGTAACAAACTCGCGAATGGAATGTCTTGAAGGGGATTGTCAATCGTCTTGAGCAACGCCATCATGATTTGAATTTCCGTCGCTTGGAAGTACCCGCCCGTCGTATCCGCATAGACTGGAATCTCATACTGTTCGAGCACTTCGACAAGCGCTTGGACACGCTTACCACGCGATCGTGCTAAGACGACGATGTCGCGGTATTCACAGGTCCGGAATCGGTTTGCTTTCGCATCATAGATCAGATGTGGATGCTTCGAATCAACGAGTTCTAAAATTCGCGTTGCAATCGCTCGTGCTTCAACCTCTTCCTTTTCACTATCAAGTGGATCAATCAAAAGTAATTCAGGTGCCACTTGCTCCGATTCGAGATAACTCAGATTCCCGAGTCGAAGGTGTGCGGCTTCATCGTAATCAATCTCCCCGACCGTCTCATCCATCACTTGGCGGAAGATTTGATTCGTTCCATCCAGCACTTCAAGACGACTTCGGAAGTTTTTTGTTAAATCGATCCGGGTACCGACATCGGTCTGTTGGAATCGTTTGAATTTCTCAAGGAACAGTCCTGGCTCTGCATGACGAAATTTATAGATGGATTGTTTGACGTCACCAACCATGAATAGATTTCCTGTCGCCTCATCCGTCTTCGAGACCAATTGAATGATGCGTTCCTGAACCTCGTTCGTATCTTGATATTCGTCGACGAGTACTTCGACGAAACGTTCCTTCAAAAGTTTTGCCACGTCTGACGGTTGTCCTTCGTCCGTCAAAATCTCTAATGCAAAATGTTCAAGATCCGAAAAATCGACGATACCACGTTGTTGTTTCGCTTCGAGATAATCGCTTGCGAATTGACGTACGAGTGTCACGATCGTCTCGACGTGTCGCAACTGCGACCGCAAGTCCTCCAAGTAATCGACACCGGTCTTTTGGACGAACAGCTCTTTCATTTTCTTGAACTCCGCTACGAGTCGCGTCCGCTCTGCTTGAAACGTTTTAATTCCTTCATCCCCGCGTGGACTCTTCCAGCGTCCGAATTCTACTGCTTGAAAAGCAAGCGCAACCATCGACCAGTGGCGTGCCGACGTCTCAAGCGAGGTAAAAGGAGCAATGTCCTGACGCATCATCTGTCCCATTTCCGTATAACCAGACTGCTCCAGCTCAAAAGCAAGTTCTCGGTAACGTCCTAATAAATTCGAGAGACTTTCCCACTCTAATTCGACTAGTCGTTGCATAAGTGGAGAATCATCCGGGTCAATCGGCTGATCGTACTGACTGATTAAATGTGCATAAAATGCTTCCGGATCCGGTAAGGAACGGGAAAAGCGATAGAGATTCGAAATCAGTGTCAGCATCGCTTGATCATCCCGATCTGACGTATAACTATCAATCAAATCATAGAATCCCGGGTCCTCGGAAGCATAAAAAGACTCAAAGACCGCTTCTAAGACATCGTCTTGCAATAACAGTAATTCAGATTCATCGGCAATTCGAAACGCAGGATCCAGACCAATCCGGTAATAATTCTCGCGCAGAATCGACAAACAGAACGAATGAATCGTCGTAATTTGTGCCCGGTTCATCAATTGACGCTGTTTTTTCAAATACAAATCATCAGGTGCTTCTTTGATGCGCTGGTCCATGACCTCGATGACCCGCGTCTTCATCTCACGTGCTGCCGCATTCGTAAAGGTAGCAACGAGAATCCGATCAGCCGATAACTCATCTTCGGGATCAATCAATCGTTGCGTCAGCCGTTCAACGAGGACCGCTGTCTTCCCTGATCCCGCTGCCGCTGAGACTAGGATATGTCCACCTCTAGCTGAAATGGCTTGTTGTTGTTCTTCCGTCCAACGCACGCTCATTCTTCTTCCTCCTTCAACCGTTCCAGTACCTCTTTTTCAGACATCGGTTTTAATGGGCGATACTGATTCCCAAGCGATTCATCGAACTGACAGACTGAACGATACTCACAAAAACTACATGGTGTCCGTTCCTGATAATCGAATGGATTGATGGCGATATCCCCATCATAGATATCTTGACTGCTGTCTTTTAATGCCTCCCATGCATGATCCATCAGTGCTGATAAGTCTTCCTCTTGTACGACACCTTTCGTCTGCGTCTTATGCAGTCCGTTTTTCGTGAATGTCACTTTAACGAGCGGTGATTTTTTTCGTTCATCGTACGCAATATGATCCATCGCTCGTAGTACCTCGTCATTCTCGAGGATGACGCCTTGCATTTGATAGGACTCGAGTAACAGTTGATTACGCTTTTCTTCGTCAGCCGATAAATCGCCCCGTAACATCGGGTTTTTGACGTGGAAATATAACGCACCAGCTGGTTTTGCCTGCTGTTGATAGAGCAACTCCGACTGTTCCACGACCGTCTTCAGATACAACAACATCTGAATGGCAAGCCCATAATAGATTTCCGCAAAATCAAGTCCTCGAGCACTTGATTTGTAATCAATGATTCGAACGTATAACTGATCACCGATCGTCGCCTGATCAATCCGGTCGATGCGACCTGTGAATTCAATTTCCGTTCCGTCTGGTAACGTAAAGCGTAATGGTGGGAACGTCGCGTTACCAAAACTGATTTCAAATAAGTCGGGTTCAAAATCTGTTCGTTTTGCTTGTTCCACAAGCATTTTAGCTGTTTGCTCCACGACATCCGTCAATTTTTTCTTGATATACCCAAAGCGACTCGAACTCATCAAAATCGCATTCTGAATTTCCGGTGTCACCTTTTCGACAGCTTCCTTCGCCAGTGTTCCGCACGTCTCGCCGTCGATCTCTCGCCAGTGTCGTCCAGAAGCTTTAATACTGAGCGACAGATCATTTAATGCGCCGTGGAACAGATTCCCGATGTCCGGTGCCTCAAATTTATACAGCTTTCGCTCGCGTAAACGAAGTCCATATCGAGCAAAATGCTTATACGAGCAGGCGTTATAGGTCTCAAAACGCGAAACGCTCGCTTGCAGTGAATCACCATATAGACGATGCGCCAATCCTTCCGGCAACGCTTCCGCTTGATTTTGATAGAACAAGGCACTCGAGAATAACCCCATCCGTTCACGTCCCTGTCCGTTTTCGAGAAGCGTATTGTACACCTCGAACCAAATCGGTTGAATCGGATAACGTCGTTGAAGACGCCGGAGTTCAATCGCTGTCGCTGCTGCCGCACGCTCTGGACTCGTCACGAAATCAAGTTGTTCTTGCGGTGCGTGTTCCCCAGCTTCCGCAAAGTGTGTCTTAATCGGACGATCGAGCAACAGTTGTCGTTTTAATTGTTTTGTGATTGCTGCCGGCTGAAGCGCCTTTCCTTCTTCATCGACAAGTGCGTAACTAACATACAAGGCTTCACTTGGAGCCATCATCCCTTGATACAGGTAAAACAGCTCATCATCAAACACATCAAGAGATGCTTTTCCAACCGGAATACCGTGTTCATGTAAAAAGTCATGATCATTTTCGGACAGTAACTTTGATTGATCTTGAACGAACGGAATCAGACCATCATTCGCCCCCAGTAAAAAGACGACTTTTACTCGTTGTAATCGTCCACGGACATAATCCGTTGCGATGACTTGATCGAGCGATGGCGGAACAAGTGCAAAACGAAGGCTCTCAAGTCCTGTCTCGACCATCTGGACGAACAAGTCCGTTGATAAGGTATGCTCAGGCGCAGCAGCTTCTAGCTGTTCGAACAGATGCAGTATCGCTTCGTACACTTGATCATGCTCGCGCGCAACAAGTAATTGATCCTGCTCTAGTGCCTGCTTACGCCACTCCATTAAACGATCTGCAATTTTTTGTTCTTCAAGGAATTGATAAAGACCTTTCGTATACGCGCTCATCGTCTTCGCCTGCTTCAACCGACGGTGCAACGGTTCAACCAAGTCGACGACGAATGTTCGTAAATGGTTCAGTTCTTCTTCTTGCGCAAGCTCCTCTTCCGTTAAACGAACTTCCTCTGCTAGGCGTCGCTTTAATTGCCACGGTTGTTGCCACATCGATCCTTTGATGCCGCGTTCGAGCACGAACGTCTCGAAACGATCGAGCGCTAGACGCGCATCTTCTGCGGGAATCGGTAAGAGCTCCGTCTTCAGTAAACGAAAGACCGTTTCTTCCCGATAACCCGACGTTACGATGTCTAAAGCAGATTGAATCAAGTCAACGAGCGGATGATGAACCATCGACTCACGTTGATCCAAGAAATACGGGACATCATACATGTGGAAGGCTCGTTCCAAGTGATCCGCATACGGCTCAAGATGCCGCACGACGAATGCCATCTCATGAAACCGATACCCTTTTTGTCGAACGAGTTGAATCGCTTTTCGTACAGCTGATTCTGCTTCGACTTGCCGGTTGACTGCAGCTGTCATCTGAAAGCCGTCCACGTCATGATCGACAGGAGGATATCCCGGCTTCAACAAGGCCTGCTCCAAATGTCGTAACCCTTCTGATTGAAACTTGATTGGTTGATCGTACAAGATTTCCTCGTATGGAATCGACAGCTCCTGCATCTGACCGATCAACTGCATGTAGCATCGCTGAGACACACCAAAAGAGGTTTGTTTCGCATAAGGATCCGTTGCGTCCATCGTAAAGCTAATATGCATTTCAGCCACTTGTTGCATCAAGGCGAGTAAAACTTGTTGTTCCTGGAGCGAAAATTCATAAAATCCGTCGACGATGATTGTCGCTTGATCCAGTCGCGCTTTAGGAAGTAATTCGAGTAACGTCGTATAGTAATCGTCTGCATGGAGTGCTTTATCGACGATTCGTTCCGTAAAGCGCTCATAAATCAACGCAAGGTCGTTTAATTTCGGTGACCGTTCGAGAGAGCGATCACTCACTTGACGCAACATGTCTGGCTCAATCAACGAGCGTTTAAACGACGCGATGAGCTCATCAAGTCCTTGGAAAAATCCTGGCATGTTTTTAGTTCGTTTAAAAATCTTCAGTTCGTCTTCTGATTCCTCGACGACCTGTCGCAGTAATAGCTGTGTTCCCGTCTCATCAAGAAATGGAATCGCTTGATTCCCGTAATCGCGTAAAATATGAAACGCAAAGCGCCGTAGACTCATGACCTCAAGACGAACAAGACCTGCTATCCGTTCATCTGTCGCAATCCGCCGCTCCATTTCAAATGACATCTGATCTGGAACGATGAAATACATCTTCTCCCCTAGTGGTCGTTGCTCGAGTTCTTGTACGACGCGCTCGATCAATTGTGTCGTTTTCCCACTACCGGCACGACCAATATGCATATGGTTCATCAAGAAAACCTCCTTCTCGTTTTTCTTTACTCTTAGTATCTCACAAACAAGAACAAATGTACTGTTTTTGGCGCATGTCTTCTACGTATAAATTTGCTATAATCAGGACACATCCTATGTAAGGCAGGTGATGTTCTTGTCACTTTACGAAACCGTCGGAGGCGAGCATATACTCACATCCTTGGTTCGCTCGTTCTATCATCAAGTCTACCATGATTCACTGTTGCGACCGTTATTCCCTGAAGATCGGCAACGTGTCGAACAGGCACAACTCGTCTTCTTGACCCAATTGACAGGGGGACCGCGCGACCCGGATCAACCGCCGGCGAGTTTAGCGATGATTCACCGGTTATTACCGATTCAAAAAGAACATGCCATCCGTTGGTTGGAACTGATGGAAGTAGCTGCTCTTGATACAATTCCAAATGAAGAAGCACGACTTCAACTACTCGAGCGATTACGAATTGGCGCGATGAATGTACTACGCGTTTGTGAAGCACACCAGATGGACTGAGGGATTTTTCTTTCTCATCTGTCCATTTCCATGTAAAATAATAAATGGAGGCGATAAAACATGACGGAAGAACAAGAACAACGACCTGAACTCGTAAAGAATGCGATCGAGCAAGCCGAAGCATCGACGAACGAGGATGACACGCTCGAGGAAGAGCAAACCGAAGAACAAAAAAAATTGGATCACATCAAAGGTCTCGTAACCCTTGAACGCGGATCTGATTACTATCGTGTCGTTTTTTATGACGACCATAAACACTTGATTTTCAAGGAACTCGATTACGACCGTGTCGACTTCGTAGGTCGTTTCTACAATGATAGCTTTGATCCGACAAACTTGACGGAACTAGAAGAAATCGCAGAAAAAGCACTCTCGACTTCTTTACGAAAACGATTCTTGTAATGCATGAAATAAGCCGTCCTCCGATTGGAGAACGGCTTATTTTTTATTGATCAGATTGTTTTTTCTTCCGACGAAGGACGTAAGCAAGAACGCCACCTGCGACAGCGATCCCTGTTGCCGCCAAGATCGGTAATAAGACCTTTTTGTTGGATGCTAGTTTTTGTTTGACTTGCTCAAGGCGGGACTCATTCGTCTCTTTCAAGGCGATGGATGTCCGACGGTTCATCGTGACGTGTTTCGCAGCATCCGTCACGACGATGCGTTTCGTGACCCAACGGCGATTTCCAGCATCATCAACGACCAATTGTCGTGCCCGTTTAATTCCTTTGATTCGTTTACCCGGTGTATTTTCCGGACGCACAATGCGGGAACTGATAAAGCGTCTGCCTCCAGTCGCACCAAATCCAGGCTGTAATTTTCGGCGATTTAACCATTCGTATGATTCATTCATCGTGTCGCGGTAAAAGTTACCGCTTCACCTCCCTATGATTTCTCTCTCTACTGTTTCTCCTTACGTAAGTAAGATTCCTGTTATGTGTTTCCACTTTTCACCGATTCTTAAACTCCGGCAACTGAAAACGACGTTGCATTTCGTACGCCAGTTCTAGCGTTTTAATCCGTTGTCGTTCGATGCTGTATGCAGAGGCATCCGTATCGATACATTGACCGGTCTGAAATTCGACTTGTACTTTGCCGGATTTTTTCTGAACAGTCTTCATCTGTTTAAAATTAATCCAAATACATTCCGCCTTTTCTTTTGCGGTCGTCGGAAAGAAAATCGTCTGTGCTTGCCAATCCACTAAAACAGGTGTCTTTCGGTTCGGACCAAGGATATGCCGCGCTGCTTCGATTCTTCCACGCATGGACGAACCAAAATACAAACAAGATTCTTCAATCAACTTAATCGGATGACCATCTAAAATACTTTCAGAATGCTCCTTGATGACGAGTGTCTGCGGTTCACCGTATTGACCGTATCGCGGGATCAAGGCTAACGTTTCTTCCGTGATTGGGTATGACATCTCCTTCGCTCCCTTCCTGGATTATATTGGTTATATCAAACTTCCTTTTGCCTTGCATGAACGGAACGATTATTTCCTAACGAAAAAAACGAGATCCAAAGATCCCGTTTTTAAAATTCTTTTGGTTTTTTTTCCTCTTGCTCAATGAAATGACGCGGGAAATTAAAAATCACACAAACTTTTCCGACTCCATTTCCCGCAGAGCGATTCTCGATTGCGACCGTCCCGTCATGACGCTCGACAATCCGTTTGACGATATAGAGACCAAGCCCAAACTTTCCTTCCTTACCACGTGAAAATTGATGAAACAGTGGCGAGGAGGCGTCAAGCGGTGGTCCATCATTTTCGATTTCAATATGAACATGATCCGCTGTTCCAGACAATCGGATATCGATTCGTGTTTCGGCATAACGAATCGCATTGTCCATGACATTTTCGAGCGCAACACGTAACTGCTCTCCTTCACCAAGAACAATTCCCGCTTCTCCACTGACATGCCATTCAAGTGATTTCGTCCCAGAAAAACGATTTTTCAACAGATGCACCATCCGGTCGATGTCAACATTGTCCCACGTCGAACGATCGAGCTCGAAATAGTCGAGCTTCGTGACGTAGAGTAAAGCCGCGACTTTTTTCTCTAACCGTTCCGCTTCTTCATCAATGACGGATACGGATCCGGTCAAATCACCATCTGGATAAATCCCGTCTGAGATAGACTGGGCATAACTTCGGATGACCATGATCGGCGTCTTCAAATCATGGGAGATGTTTTGAAGTAATGATTTTTGTGCCTTATCTTGTTTTTCAAGATCCATTCGCATCGCATCGACGGATCGTGCGAGTCGTCCAATCTCATCCCCACGGTCAAGCGGAAGTGGTGTATCCCACTTTTGAGCCGCAATTTTCCCAACCGCTCCCTCGATTTCGACAAGTGGATGTGTCAGACGTCGCGCTAACCAAAAGGCAATGAATAACGTAAAGATACTCCCAATGATGACGACGAATCCGATTTTCGAGAACAACTGTGTAATCAGTTCTTGCCGATACGCATCCCAAACATAGGAGACACGATAGTACGTTTCACCACTAACCTCGATTTTTCGAATACTGTAGTATACATCTTCTTTATCAAGACGCGTCGTATACTTTGCCGTAACCGTTTTTTGATCAATCGCATCACGGTACATCTGATTGATCAGCTGTTGTGGCGCTCCACCGTAATAGAGCTTTCCGTTTTTAGAAAGGAGTAAGATGTTAACAGAACGGGACTCCTGTTTTCGGCGGTCGAATTCAATCGGATTATCCTGAAGCATCTCGATGACGGAGGCGTCCTTCGAGAAGAAGACTTCGCTATTCTCAAGTGTCGCATAGACCTGTTCATCGATGAAATTTCCAATCGATGACCGAATGACCAGGAGAATGACCGCAGAAAGCGTGACGATGACGAGCAGAAACATCGCCCAAATCTGGAATCCGAGACTGCGGTTTTTCATGCAGACACCAAGCGATAACCGATCCCGTAAATCGTTTCGAGCTCGAGTTTCGATAATTTTTTACGGACGCGACGAACGAGATCATCGACGACTCGGTCCGAACCGAAATAATCGTCACCCCAGACGCTGACGAGAATCTGCTCGCGTGACATCGGCGTCCCGATTTGTGTGGCGAATAAAATCAACAAATCGTACTCTTTCGACGTCAAATCGATTTCTTGACCATTCTCTTCGATGATTCGTTTCTCTGGATAAATCATATAATCACCGTATTGGATGACACCACTCTTTGGTGTCGCATACGTTCGTGCCAAAATCTTTTTGACGCGGATGACGAGTTCTCGCGGAAGGAACGGTTTTGCGATGTAATCGTCTGATCCCATCTCAAGACCAATGATTTTATCGATGTCCTCATCACGAGCCGAGATGAAGATGACAGGTGTCGTCTCATCATGTGCCTTGATCCGCTTAATCAATTGAAAACCATCCATATCCGGTAGCATGATGTCTAAAATCCATAAGTCAGGCTTTTCAACGATGGCAGAGGCTGCTGCTTCACCAGACGTAAAGGATTTCACCTGCCATCCTTCTTGCTCCAAATATTTCACGAGTACACGATTCAAGTTCACTTCATCATCAACTAAATAGATTGTATGCATGGCTCTCACTCCTCGACTAATGTGCTTTGTTTCAGTGTATCAAAGGAATTCCGCAAAATTATGGGAGAGTGGATAATAATTCAAAAAAACCTTTCTTTTCAAAAGAAAAGAAAGGCGAAGTCATAAATTTTCTATTATTTGACGAGACGGAGCGCTGGATACGCTACTTGCTCGTTCTTTGAAGTCACAGGTGTTGCCTGTTGACGACGTTCCATTTTTACGACGTGCGTCAAAAATCCAACGCCGCCTCCTAGCAATACCGTTACACCCGTCATTAATAGAATCTCCATTTTCTTCGCCACCTTTTCCATCGCAATTGATAATCAGTATCATCCTCAAACTGACTATAGCATGCTCAAACGAAAATGAGAAGCGTTCTCATGAAATTAATCGTCTAAAAACTTTTGTTGTTCCAGTTCATGGCGTTTTCGAATGATTTCCTTCCAATCAAATTGTCCTTGTTCGAGGCCATTGATTAAAATTTCAGCAGTTCCGACATTCGTCGCAAGCGGTAAATCGTACACATCACATAATCGAATGAGTGCGGAGACGTCCGGCTCATGAGGTTGGGCCGTCAGTGGATCCCGTAAAAAAATCACGATATCGATTTTTCCTTGTGCTACAAGCGCTCCGATTTCCTGATCCCCGCCGAGTGGACCTGACTTACAGCGATGGACGTGCAGATCGGTTGCTTCCATGATCCGTTGTCCGGTCGTTCCTGTCGCGTATAATGTATTTTTCTTAAAGAATGCGGCGTAAGCCCGTGTAAAGCCCATCATCTCATCCTTTTTCTCATCATGTGCAATCAATGCGATATTCATTCGTATCCCCTCCTTCTTGTCTATGCACAGAAAAAGAACTTCAGAAACCTGAAGTTCTTGAGACAGTCATGAATTCGTCGGTTGTTTCTTCAACACGGTCCGTAAAATCTTCCCGGTCGTATTACGAGGTAATTGATCAATGAACTCAATCTGTGTCGGACATTTATATTTCGCGAGTGATGTAGCACAGAATGCCTGCGTTTCCTCTTCCGTCATCGTCTCACGAGCAACAACGAATGCTTTGACGGCTTCGCCCATCTCCTCATCCGGTATGCCGATGACGGCGGCTTCAATGACGTTCGGATGTTGGTAGAGGACTTCTTCGACTTCACGCGGGTAGACATTGTAACCACCGACGATGATCATATCTTTTTTGCGATCGACGATATAGAAATACCCGTCTTCATCTCGACGAGCCAAATCACCTGTATATAACCAGCCATCGCGTAACGTCGCTTGCGACTCTTCCGGCATCTTGTAATAACCCGTCATGACGTTTGGTCCCCGAACGATCAATTCTCCGACTTGACCATCTGGTAATTCTTGTCCGAGTTCATCGACGACTTTGTTTTCGACGTCGACGATCGATGTTCCAATCGAGCCTGGTTTTTGAACACCATTGACCGGATTGAAACAAGTGACGGGTGATGCTTCCGATAAACCATATCCTTCGAGGATATGACATTGGAATGTTCGATCAAATGCTTCAAGAAGCGGCACTGGAAGACTCGCTCCCCCTGAGACGAACAAACGTGTTGATTCAAAATAGGTCGCATATTCCGGATGAGCCTTCACGGTTTGAAGTAAGAAATTATACATCGTCGGTACACCCGCAAAAATCGTCACCTGTTCTTTTTTTGCTAACTCAAACGTCTCTTGTGGTGAAAAACGTGAAGCAATGATGATTGACGCTCCATGTGCGAGTGAAGCATTGACGACGACCGTCAAGCAAAAGACATGGAACATTGGTAATACGGCAAGTGTCCGGTCGCTACTGGATACATGTAGATAATCCCCAATCGAGCGCGCATTCGACGTCAGATTACGGTGGGATAACATCGCACCCTTTGGTTTTCCTGTCGTTCCACTCGTATAGAGAATGACAGCGATGTCGTCCAGTTCATTCGTCACTTCTGTCAATGGATGTTCGATTTCGAGCCAGCGATCGAGCGTGATGAACGTCACTTGTTGATGTGTTTCGTTCGGTCCTTCTTGATCCGCGTAAGGAACAGAGACGACAATCTTGAGATTCGGTAAATGCACGAGACGATCTTTTGCAGCTTCGACGAGCGGTGCAATCCCTAAAATCCCCTTCACATCACCGTTCATCAGGATATACCCGATTTCATCCGGTGTATATGTAGGGTTGATTGGAATCGCGATTGCCCCTTGTTTCATGATGGCGTAATATGCCACTAGGAATGCTGGGCTATTCCCTAAGATCAGCGCGACATGATCGCCTTTTCGGATCCCGTTCGCTTCGAGCGCACCGGCTGCCCGGTGAAACTTCTCGACAAACTCACGATAGCTGACTTGCGTGTCCTCAAACACATACGCCGTTGAATCCGGATGTGTTCGAGCAGTTTCTTCGACGGATTGAATCAATCCAAGCATGAGCAAAATTCCCCTTTCGAATGAATGACTATTCATTTTTTACGTAAAAAAAATCCATACGTAGTCAAAAGCGACCGTATGGATAGTGTAACACTTTTTGGAAACGTTTTCACAGAGTTTCTTTTTAACCGTTGACGATGACGCCACCGTTTAAGTGAAGGACTTGTCCTGTCATATAACTTGAATCGTTACACGCGAGGAAAACATATGCCGATGCCATCTCAGCCGGCTGCCCTGGGCGATCCATCGGTGTATTTTTCCCGAATGTCTTGACTGATTCATGTGGGAACGTTTCCGTGATGAGCGGCGTCCAGATCGGACCCGGTGCGACAGCATTGACACGAATGCCTTCTTTCGCTAAGTTCATCGAAAGACTCCGCGTGAAGCTGACGATTGCGCCCTTCGTCGCAGAATAGTCAATCAAAAGCGCGTTCCCTTCGTATGCCGTCGACGATGTCGTATTGATGATGGCAGAACCGAGTGAAAGGTGCGGTAAGGCAGCACGGGCAAGACGCATCATTCCGAAGATATTCGTCTTGAACGTCTTTTCCATTGACTCGTCTGTGATGTCCTTCAGACTATCTTCTGGTTTTTGCATACTCGCATTATTGACGATGATATCTAAGCGACCGAAACGATCGATCGTTTTTTGGACGAGTGTTTCACAGTAATCTGCATCTCCGATATCCCCTTTAGAAAGTAGGACTTCGCCGCCTAATTCCTCAAGGCGAGCCTTCGTTTCTTCTGCCCCTTCTTGATCACCGTAGAAGGCGATGACGACTTTTGCTCCTTCTCGGACATAAGCAATTGAGACAGCACGACCGATTCCAGAGTTGCCGCCTGTGACAATCGCGACTTTTCCTTCTAATTTTCCTGCTGCCTTATAATCATCACGCTCATAATATGGTAACGGCTGTTCATCCTCCGTTTTTGGTAATCCTTCTGAAATCCGTTCAAAATCAATAAAGTCCGTCAACGAACCTTCTAAAAAATTATCTTTATTATAGCCCATGAAAAAAACTCCCCCTATGCAGTTGATAGAAGGAGTTTTCCCATAAAGACTTACGCTAAAACGTCTAGCACCTCATCTAGTTCGACGGCACCGAAATATTTTTTCAATTCGTACCGACCGAGCACTTCGCGAAGTGACGCGCGATCATAGCGTGAACCTTCGAGCGCCCGTGCGATTTCTTCTGCATCCTCGACACCAAAGAAGTCACCGTAAATCTTCGCTTCTTCAATGATGCCTTTTTTGACGTTCAATCGGAAGTCAATCGTACCGATCGGGAAACGTTTTTTATGGATGACGTCGAATTTCGGCGATTTTCCGAAATTCCACTCCCAGTTGCCATAACGTTCTGCTGAGATGGCACGTACTTTATCCCAGTCCTCTTCGGTTAAGATATACCGTTCAATCTCTTTTCCTTCATAGATCGAAGCAAGGAGATGATCGACGAATTGTTCCATCGTCAACGGTTCTGACAGGAATTCCGAGATATTCGCGACACGACTTCGGACTGATTTGATGCCTTTAGAGCGCATCTTCTCTTCACTGACGACAAGCGCATTGACGACTTCTTCGATGTTCGAATCGAGCATCAATGTACCGTGACTAAACATCCGTCCTTTCGTCGTGAACTGGGCATTCCCACTGATTTTCCGACTTCCGACATGAATATCGTTTCGTCCGGATAGCTCCGCTTCGACACCGAGTTTATGCAGCGCTTGTACGACTGGCTCCGTGAACTTTTTATAGTTGTTGAACGAATCACCGTCATCTTTTGTCAAGAAACTGAAGTTCAAGTTTCCTTCGTCGTGATACACAGCGCCACCACCTGAAAGACGACGGACGACGTGGATCCCGTTTTCCTCGACATACTTCAAATTGACTTCTTCGTTCGTGTTCTGGTTTTTTCCGACGATGATCGACGGACCGTTGATATAAAACAAGAAATAGTCTTCTTCATTGACGTTTAGGTTGTTCAAGATGAATTCTTCGACAGCGAGATTGATTCGCGCATCGCGAATCTCAGGGTGGAAGATGAATTTCATAAGGGTTTCGTGCTCCTTTGTGATGGAATCATAATGTGATCAGTTACAGCCGTCAACACCACACGCGTCACCTTCAGCGATGACTTCAAGTGTTTGTTCTTGGCGCATCTTCGCGAAGACTTGTTCGAATGCTTCCACTGGTTGTGCGCCTGAAATCGCATATTTCCGGTCGAAGACGAAGAACGGTACACCACGAACACCCAGTTGTTGTGCCATCGCTTCTTCTTCTCGAACATCTGTCGCCAGTTCTTCTGACGCAAGAAACGCTGTGACGTCTGCTTCAGCAAGTCCAGCATCTACTGCGATCCGTGTCAGAATGGCTGGGTCATTCAGATCTTCTCCATTCATGAAATACGCTGTGAACAAGGCTTCTGATACTGCATTCATCTTACCATGTTTTTTAGCGAATTGAGTCAGACGGTGAGCCTCAAATGTATTGGCTGGGATGACACGATCCATCTCGTAGTGCAAGCCTTCCTGACGTGCCGTATCAACGACACCTTGCGACATATTCCGTGCCTGCTCGAGAGTCGTTCCATATTTTGAAGCAAGAATTTCGTATAAGCCTTGCGTCGGTACTGCTGGTGCATCTGGATCGAGTTCAAAGCTCTTGAATTCGACCTCGACATCTAACTTTTCGTTCGCAATCGCTTGTTCTAAGCGACGCTTCCCAATATAACAAAACGGACATGCGTAATCTGACCATACTTCTACTTTCATCTGTGTTCTCTCCTTTTGTGCAATTTCATACATTAAGCATAGTCGCCTCTAGACAGAGTTGCAATCTTTCCGCCCGCGCCAATACGAATATACAAAAAAGGAATCAAGATCATATTGATCTTGATTCCTTGATGAGTTAGAGAGCTTATTCTGTCACGAGTGCATGTGCTGCATCTTCGATTTCGATATCGAGTTCTTTCGTATAAGCATCTGTTTGTTCTGCTGTCCAGTTCAAGACAGATTTCATCTCTTCAATGACGGCATCTTTGTGAGCACGAGCCCAAGCGATGTCGAAGAAGACAGCACCTGTACGGCGGATGAAGAAGTCGATCGGACGAGCGACCATTTCATGTTCGATGCTGTAGTGGAGTTGTGCATAGACAGAACGTGGAAGAGCTGTCGTTGCTGCATCGAATGCTGCTGCATATTCAAGTACTTTCGGTAAGTTCGAACCGTAGCGTTTTGCTAGGAATTGAACTTCTTCTGTCGTTAGACCGTTCGTTGCTGTTTGAGCTTTTAGGAATTCAGCAAATCCTTTTGCTCCGCCGACGTGTCCACCAGACATTGGCATGTTTTTCGTTGAGCAACGTGCGTACGCGACGTTTTCTTCTTTTTTCAAGAGTTTAGCGACGAGATCAACGACGTGCTCACCCATTTTACGGTATCCAGTCAATTTCCCACCCGCAATCGTGATGAGACCTGACTCAGACTGCCATACTTCATCTTTACGAGAGATTTCAGAAGGATCTTTTCCTTCTTCATAAATCAATGGACGTACACCAGCCCAGCTTGATTCAACGTCTTCTGCTGTCACTTTAACATCCGGGAACATGTAGTGAATCGCGTCTAAGACGTAGTCTTGGTCTTCGACTGTGAACTTCGGATGTGCAGTATCTTTATCGAAGAACGTATCTGTCGTACCAACGTACGCTTTTCCATCACGTGGAATCGCGAAGATCATCCGACCGTCTGGTGTATCGAAGTAGACCGCTTGTTTAAGCGGGAATTTCGATTGATCGATGACGACGTGGACACCTTTTGTCAAACGAAGTTGTTTCCCGACTTTAGAGCCATCTTTTTCACGTAATTCATCAACCCATGGACCTGTCGCGTTGACGACTTTTTTCGCACGGATTTCATGTACGTCACCTGTCAAGAGGTCCGTCACACGCATGCCGACGACTTTTCCAGCATCGTAGATGATTTCTTCCGCTTTTGTATAGTTGACGACGCGCGCACCGTGTTCAACCGCTTCTTTCATGACTTCAATCGTTAGACGGGCGTCATCTGTGCGGTACTCAACGTAGTAACCGCCACCTTTGAGACCTTGTTGTTTGACGAGTGGTTCTTTTGCCAATGTTTCTTTCGCAGATAACATCGTCCGCCATTCCGAACGTTTAACACCTGCTAAGAAGTCATAAACACGAAGACCGATTGACGTACTGAACGGTCCGAACGTACCGCCTTTATGCATCGGAAGCAACATCCACTCTGGTGTCGTGACGTGTGGTCCGTTTTCGTAAACGATCGCACGTTCTTTACCGACTTCCGCGACCATTTGAACTTCAAATTGTTTTAAATAACGTAGACCACCATGGACTAATTTCGTTGAACGACTAGACGTACCGGACGCGAAATCCTGCATTTCGACGAGGCCAATCTTCATACCGCGTGACGCTGCATCGAGGGCGATCCCCGCACCTGTGATACCGCCACCTACGACGAGTAGATCGAGTTCTTCACGTGTTAATCGATTATAGACATCTGCACGGTTTTTGCTTGAAAATGGTTGGTTAGCCATGAATAGTTCCTCCTGTTTAGGTTCGAAAAAAAAAGAGACCACAACAAACACGCTGACTATGTCAACTGCTGCTGTGGTCTCTCCATATTCTCCGACCGATTTATTAACTTGACCTTACTATAACATACCTCACATCATTTGAACAACATCGTAGCTTGAACAGCTTTTTGCCATCCACCGTAGAGCGCATCCGTCTCTTCTTTTGCCATGCTCGGCTCGAAACGACGTTCTTTTTTCCATTGCGTCGCAATTTGTTCACGGTTCTCAAAGAATCCAACAGCGAGACCTGCGAGGTACGCTGCACCTAACGCCGTCGTTTCATTGATTTCCGGACGCTCAACTGGTGCTTGGATGATATCACCTTGGAACTGCATCAAGAAGTCGTTTTTGACTGCTCCACCATCGACACGGAGCGTTTTCATCTCGATGCCTGAATCTTGCTCCATCGCCGATAAAACATCGCGTGTCTGATAAGCGAGTGATTCAAGTGTCGCGCGGATGAAGTGTTCTTTTTCCGTACCACGTGTCAAACCAAAGACTGCACCACGAACGTCTGAATCCCAGTAAGGTGTACCGAGACCAACGAACGCTGGTACGACGTAGACACCGTCTGAAGACGTGACGCGTGTTGCGTATCCTTCTGATTCTTTGGCATCATCAATGAGACGTAATCCGTCACGTAACCACTGAATCGCAGATCCTGCGACGAAGATACTTCCTTCTAGAGCATACTCCACTTTTCCATCGACGCCCCATGCGATCGTCGTCAGCAATCCGTGCTCTGATTTCACAGCCTCTTCCCCTGTGTTCATCAACATGAAGCAGCCTGTACCGTACGTGTTCTTCGCCATTCCAGTATCAAAACACGCTTGACCAAACAATGCTGCTTGCTGATCGCCCGCTGCTCCAGCAATCGGAACCGCTTCTCCGAAGAAGTGATACCCTGCTGTCTCTGCGTACACTTCAGAAGATGGTCGTACTTCCGGAAGCATCGCTTTTGGGACATCTAAGATGTCGAGTAACTCGTCATCCCATTTTAATTCATGAATGTTATACATCAACGTACGACTTGCATTCGAATAGTCGGTCACATGTGCTTTTCCGCCGGATAATTTCCAGATGAGCCACGTATCGATCGTACCGAACAGTAGTTCACCACGTTCAGCACGTTCCCGTGCTCCTTCGACATGATCTAAAATCCATTTGACTTTCGTACCAGAGAAATAAGCGTCAATCAATAGACCTGTCTTCTCACGGAAGAGCTCGGCATGACCGGCTGCTCGAAGCGCTTCACAGATTTCAGCCGTTTGTCTCGATTGCCACACGACTGCATTGTGAATCGGTTTCCCTGTTTCTTTTTCCCAAACGACAGCTGTTTCACGTTGATTCGTGATCCCAATACCAGCAATCTGCGACGGCTTTACGTTCGCCTCCGTCAGACAAGTCGCCACGACAGCAAGGACACTTCCCCAAATCTCGTTTGCGTTGTGTTCGACCCAACCTGGTTTCGGAAAATACTGCGTGAATTCCTGTTGTGCTGAATGGACGATCTCGCCGGCACGATTAAACAGGATCGCACGTGTACTCGTCGTTCCCTGATCCAATGACAAAATGTAGTTCTCCATCTCTTCCCCATCCTTTTGTATCTAAATAAGTTAAGCTGACTTTGACTCCACTGACGTTGTTTTGTTCGGACGAACACCGAATCTATAGCATAAGCCTAATATGACGATTGTCACAAGTCCTACAATCCAAAAAGCCGGTGTATCTTTTCCTGTGAAGACCGAACGATAAAACAATCCGCCAAGACTTCCACCGAGAACTGGTCCGAGAACCGGAATCCATGAGTATCCCCAGTTCGATGATCCTTTTCCATGGATCGGTAGGATGAAGTGAGCGATACGTGGACCAAGGTCCCGCGCCGGATTCATCGCATATCCTGTCGTGCCTCCGAACGACATACCGAGGCTGACGATCAAGAAACCGACGATCAATGGATTTAGACCATCGGAGAACTTATTCGCTCCGATCGACAACAACCCGATGACAAGTAAGAATGTCGCAATCATTTCACTCATTAGATTGGCAAATGTATGTGGAATCGCTGGTGACGTCGCAAAGACGCCGAGTTTCGTTGCTGGGTCTTTCGTCTCCGCCCAGTGTGGTAAGTAATGGACGAAAACAAGACTTGCACCAAGTATCCCGCCGGCAATTTGAGCGACGATATAGCCTGGTACGTCTGCCCATGCAAATGAACCGTCAAAGGCTAAACCAAGCGTTACTGCTGGGTTAAGGTGTGCTCCACTGAATTGACCGACAGCATACGCTGCAATCGCCACGGCAAAACCCCACGCAAACGTGATGACGATCCAGCCTGCATCCTTCGCAAACGATTTCGTCAAACTAACGCCTGCACCAACACCATTCCCAAGCGCGACAAGCAAGGCTGTACCTAAAAATTCCGCTAGTAAGGGTGACATATATGTTCCTCCTTTTGGTTATGTGAAAAAAGCAACATAAAAAGGAGATCCACGTCAGTTCATGCTTGAATGTTCTTCAAGCAGGACTCACACGTGAATCTCCCTTTTCTCCGTCACTTTGTATCAACTTGATATCACTATAACAATCAGTGAAAACGCTGTCAAATAATCCGAATGATTTTCATCACAATCAAGTTAAGAGCGTGGTTCAAAATGACGCCACAAGTCCTTATTCGATGTTGTGATACTAGAGGCACCTGCTTCAATCGCTTGTTCCACTTCCTCGACCGTATCGATGAGTCCACCGGCGAATACGAGACGCCCTGTCTTTTCTTTCACTTCTTGAATGTACTTTGGCATCAACCCTGGTAACACTTCGATGTAATCAGGTTGCGTCCGTTCCATGAGTTGATAACTTTTTTCGAGTGAACTGGAATCGAGTAAGAACATGCGTTGCATCGTCTTGACCTTTTTTTGACGTGCTTTCAAGATGACGCTCGCTTTCGTCGAAATGACACCATACGGCTTCAATTCTTGGCAGACGTATTCTGTGGCATATTCATCATTTTTTAACCCTTGAACAAGATCCATATGCAAAAACATTTTTTTGTCGTAACGATGTGCCATCTCATATACTGCTTTTAAACGCGAGACATGCATTTCGAGTAAGACCCCATATTCATATGGACTCTTCAGCATCTTTTCAAAGTCTTCTAATTTTCTAACGGAAGGCAGGATCTTCTGTCCGAAATATGTCATATGTTCTCCCCCTGATTCGTAATGTGTCCTAAGTATGTCGTGAAACATAAGGAATAGGCAATGCTCTTTTCATGAAAATAAGTGAAAAGAGCGCTACGATTAGGGTATAGCTTAACGAAACGATTTCTTTTCAGGAGGTGAACGCGCAGTCCTACCGTCTGTGCACGTCAATGAGTCAGCAAAAACGGATTGTCATCTATTTATTCTCTATTTTAATTAACGCCTTAGGAAACAGCTTCATGGTCACCGCCTCGATCGGGAGTGCACCTTGGACATCAGCGAGTGAAGCCGTCGCGGCCATCTCTCCTTTAACTGTCGGACTAGCGATCATCGTCTTACATGTGCTTGCTTTGATTGCGGCACTCTCTCTTGGGAGTCGATTTAGTTGGTGGACGATCGTCCTCAGTTTCGCACTCGTTGTCCTGTTCGGCGCTGCGATTGATTTCTTCTTATCCATCCATCAATTGATTTATACACCACAGGGACTTTGGATGCGTGCCGTGTACATGTTGATCGGCATGCCATTGATTTCACTTGGACTCGCTCTCTATCTCCAAATCGGATTCGTATTGATGCCACCGGATTACTTGATGAAGTCACTGATCAGCCGCTTTAAAAGTACATCGCTTGGAGCAACGATCAGCCTCGGCATTCCTTTTTTGATCGCTTGCC
The DNA here is from genome assembly GCF_019890935.1 of Exiguobacterium acetylicum. Lineage (NCBI taxonomy): Bacteria > Bacillati > Bacillota > Bacilli > Caryophanales > Exiguobacterium > Exiguobacterium acetylicum. Next base: position 761,137 of record NZ_CP082333.1, on the reverse strand, counting down.
TCTTTTCACTGATTGAACGCGAACTGATCGGCATCGGAGTCGGAACTTTTATTTTCCTCTTATTGAACGGTCCACTGATCGAATGGTTTCAGCGATTGTTCCCGATTACGGCACGTCCACCTAAACGGACAAGCAGTTAAGCTAAAAAATGTACACTTCTAGATGGATTATCTGGAAGTGTACATTTTTTTCTTAAGTGTATGATTTTTTTTGGAAAATCAAGATAGAACCACCGAACAAGACGATAATATGCGCAAGAACGAATAAAACGGAGAACGTCAAACTTGTTCCCATGACTTCGCCCATCCCATAACCTGCCGTCCCTTTAAAGTACATCGACCAGTCGAGATGCATGAATACGATCCACTTAGCGATTTCCGGTTTTAAAGTAAGTAAAATGCCACCAACAATCGCTGTGAAGAATTGAGCCAACACGGTAAAACCGATGATCATTCCAACTGAGCGGAACAGTAAAGAGAAGAATAGTGTCATGAAAATCGTAAAGATCGGATTCACAAGCTCAACGATCGTATCACGGAACAAGAGTGGATCGCCTGCCTCTGAAAACGCAAAAGAACCGGCGTAAAGGACGACGACGATGAACGCGAATTGGAACAACATGATCAAGATCGAAAAGATCAGTTTCGAGAAATAAATCGTCATTCGGGAATACGGACTCATCAACAAATGTTTCATCGTATCGTAGCGAATCTCATTCCCGATCACTTCTGCCGTGAAGACAATCGTAATGATCCCGAGCAGTCCTGTTAAGATCGAAAGCGTATCCGAGTAATAGCCGCTCCGATCAAATGAAATATCATTCGTTTTCGCAATAATGATCAGACCTACAGCAATTAATACATATAATACTAAGACGATCTTCGCTTTTTTAGTCGTCCACCATTTCATCCATTCATTTTGTATGAGCGAAAGCATGTGAATCCCCCTCTTTTTTCGTTACTTGCAGGAATTGTTCCTCAAGCGTCAAACGTTTAACGGTCAGTTCATGTAAATCGGCAATCGGCACGACGAGTCGAGCGATAGCTGGACATTCACTTTCCGGTGCGGTGATAATGATTTTATTCTCGAGTACTTCTGATGGGTAGTTTGCGACGCGAAGGGCATCAAGTACATCTGTCATCGCTTCCGCATTGACACGAAGAGCGATTTTCGCTCCGGTTTCATTACGAACGGACTCGACCGACTTGATGACACCCTGATCGATGATTGCGTAACGATCACTGATTTGTTCCATCTCACTCAACATATGGCTTGAAATTAAAATCGCGATATCTTGCTCACGCGCCATTTGGCGTAAATATTCACGAAGCTCCGCAATTCCGGATGGATCCAGACCATTCGTTGGTTCATCTAAAATCAAGACGCGCGGGTTATGTAGCAAGGCACGAGCAATTCCGAGTCGTTGCTTCATTCCGAGTGAGTACTCTCCGACTTTTTTTGAAAGCTTTCCTTCAAGACCAACGAGTCGTGCTAGTGCATCATAATCCACTTGACCGAGTCCCGGAATGAGATTTTTTGCATGAACCAAGTTTTGTTTTCCTGTCAGATAAGGATAAAACGCTGGATTCTCAACGATTGCTCCGATTTGCGTCAACGCTTTCGAACGCTCTTCTACGACATCAAATCCATTGACCGTGACTTTCCCTGCATCCTGCTCGAGTAGTCCCGTGATGATGCGAATCGTCGTCGTCTTCCCTGCTCCGTTCGGTCCGAGGAAGCCGAACACTTCTCCTGGGGATACCTCAAAACTGACGTCTTTTAAAATTTGCTCTTTTCCGAGACGCTTTGAGATATTTTCAATCTTTAACATCTGCTCTTCCTCCTCATTCATATTTTGTCTATGCTAGTAGTGTACGTGATTTTAAAGGATAAGTTTCATTTCTTACAAATATGTAATCTGATTCCAATTAAAAAGGCGTAACAGCGGAAATTTATACTAAAAATAAAGAATGGAGTCGCTAGATGATTCTCTTTGAACAAGTAACACATGATCACTTTCCGATCATCCAATCGTTATACGCGAGCGTTCCTGAATATGCGCTCTTAGAAGAACGAGTGCTTCCGCTCTCTGATTCGACCTTACAGGAAGAGTTTTTAAATCCCGATACCGTATCGCTGATTGGGTATGTAGACGGAGAACCCGTCCTACTGATTGACTACCTACCGAAGCATCCAAAAGACGGTACACCTTGGATCGGTCTATTCTTACTGGATTCTTCTCAGCACGGTACGGGAACTAGCAGTCGGTTATTATCCGCTTTTTGTGATCAGTTCCTAAGTCAGGAACCTCACATTCATCTCGCGGTCTTACCCGATAATTTAAGAGCCCGTCGTTTTTGGGAAAAACACGGATTCCGATACGCGCGAACGAGTATCTCGAATCGCGAACAACACGTAGACGTCTACGTGTATGATGTAAGTAAAAACAAATGAAAACGCATGAATGGAGTATCACACAATGTCCAGACCCTCACTTCGCTTTGATGTTTTGTTAGCGGGATTGATTTCCCTGCTATTTTTTAGCATGACGCTCGGATTAACTTTTTTCATTAGTCAACATGCAACAAACCGACTCCAATCAGAAGTCGGGATGAATCTGTCAACGACCGCTCACCAACTGTCTGATAAGCTTGATCATTACATGTGGTCACGTTATGCCGAAGTAAAATTGCTGGGTTCCTTATCAACGATTCAACAAACAGAACAAAAAGCAGAAACACGGCAGACACTCGAAGAGTTACAACGACAGATTCCTGACTTTTCTTGGATTGGTCGCTTAGATGCGAAAGGTAAAGTCGTTGCGTCAACGAATCAGATTCTTGAAGGAACATCGATCAAGGAACGCCCTGTCTTCCAACAAGCCTTGTCACAACCATTCATCGGCGATGTCCATGAAGCTGTTCTACTCGCAAAATTATTGCCAAACCCAAGCGGTGAACCGTTACAATTCGTCGATATTAGTACACCTTTGTACGATAAGGGGCGATTTTCTGGTGTCCTTGCGACACATCTCAGCTTCGAATGGGCAAAAGCGATCGAACAAAGTTTTCAGAGCGCCACGTCCTCTCTCCAACAAGTCGATGTCTTCATCATTAGTCAAGATCGAAAGACGATTTTGCTTGGACCGAACGGATGGAGCGGTAAAACATTACCTGATAGCGTAACGCTGACTTCGAATGCTTCTGCGACCGCCTCTTGGCAAGGGAAAGAATTCGTCTCTGGTCAAAGTACAAGCCGAGGTTACAAGGATTACGATGGATTAGGTTGGACGGTTCTCGTGCGTCAACCGACTTCGATTGCCTTCGCTGATGCCGACGCTTTACGTCAAACGATTTTTATCGCCGGATTGATTGCCTCTCTCATTACAGCCGTACTCGGATGGATGTTAGCGAAATTATTGACACGACCATTATTAAAAATCACACATGCCGCCCAACAGATGCAGGATGATCCCTCAAAATCACTCCCGAATCATCGTGGAATCCGAGAAATCGAGACACTGACGGATGCCTTACAACGACTGATTCATCGCTTGCTACATACCGAACAAGAGAAATTGACGTTTGAACGCTTGTCACAACGCGACAGCCTGACGGGTCTCGCGAACCGCAACGGTCTCGCTCAATACATCGAACAATTGCCTGCAGAAACGCATTCTATCTATCTTTGCCTTGATTTAGACGGCTTTAAAGCAGTCAATGATACGTATGGTCACGCGCTAGGTGATCTCCTGCTGATCGAGGTCAGTCAACGTCTCGAACAGTTGCTTCCACCTGGTGGATTCGTGGCTCGTCTGGGCGGCGATGAGTTCATCATCGTCTTGACCACTCAATCCTTAACAGAAGCACGATACTTAGGTGAACAATGGATCGCTCACGTCTCGATGCCGTATCACTTAGAAGAACAAACCGTCCACATCGGGATGAGTATCGGAGTCGCCGAACAGGTGACAGGAGAATCACTTGAACAAGTCATGCATCGCGCTGATTTAGCGCTCTATCGTTCGAAGCAAAACGGCAGAGGATGTATGTCCGTTCATTGACCATTCAGGACGGAGGATTGACAAGCGCAGTTCTCCTCCGTAAGGTGAACGAGAAGCGTATAATTTTTCAACGAGGAGCTGTCAACATGAATCAATGGACACGTGAAGCACGATACCGTCCCCTCTCGGATGTCGATCCGAGCGTTTACCAAGCGATGAAGGAAGAAGTTCGAACATCTCCTTGGCGATTTTCTTACCATATTCAACCTCCGACCGGACTTTTGAATGATCCGAACGGCTTCGTCTATCATGATGGTCTCTATCATTTGTTTTATCAATGGTTTCCACTCGGACCCGTACACGGGCTGAAGTACTGGTATCACATGACATCAAAAGATCTTGTACATTGGTTCGATGAAGGAGCCGCCTTGATCCCAAATGACGATCCTGATTCGCACGGTGCTTATTCCGGTAGTGGCTTCATTAAAGATGATCAAGTGCACATCATGTATACCGGTAATAAACGGGATGCGGATTGGAATCGCCATACGAGCCAAATCGTCGGTCATCTCCGCTCGGATGGACGAATCGAAAAACATTTACCACCTGCTATTCCAAACGTTCCTGAAGGATATACGGAACATTTCCGTGATCCGAAAGTCTTCCAAGATGCATCGGGTATCTGGTACTGCATCATTGGTGCACAGCGCAGTGACTTGACGGGCTGTACTGTCATCTATCAGTCGCAAGATGCAGAGCACTGGACATTCCTCGGTGAGTTACAGACGAACTACCCGACATTCGGTTATATGTGGGAATGTCCTGATTATTTCGAGCTGGATGGAAAAGGAATCCTCCTCTTTAGTCCTCAAGGGATTGAACCAGATGGTCCGAACTATCAAAATATTTTCCAGTCCGGTTATTTCATCGGTGAACCGTTAGCTTTACCCGACTTAACATTCACACACGAATCGTTCCAAGAACTCGATTTCGGATTTGACTTCTACGCGCCACAAACAACTGAGGCGGCAGATGGTCGACGGATTCTTGTTGGTTGGATGGGGTTACCGGATATCAGTTATCCTTCTGACATCTATAACTGGGCACATGCTTTGACATTGCCACGTGAATTAACGATTGAACAGGGGCAACTTCGTCAACGACCTGTCAATGAACTGACACAGCTACGAAAAGAGACGCTGTTTGACGAAACGATTCTTTTCGAACAAGACGTGACAATTGCGGAAGCCGAGATTTTCGAGCTCGTGATGACAGACTTAAAACTGTCGTCGGACTCGTTCCGCTTCTCGATTCGTCAAGACGCCACTGAAGAAACCGTATTCCATTACGATGCTGTATCACGTCAATTTACAATCGATCGAAGCCGTTCAGGTGCGGAAGTACCTGCCGAATCATTCGGTACTTCGCGATCGACGATTCTTGCGAAGGACTTGCATACATTACGTTTGTTCGTGGATCGTTCTTCGTTTGAACTTTTCCTGAATGACGGAGAAGCCGTTGCATCTGGACGAATTTTCCCGAAAACATCCAGTCGAGGGATCGTCTTCTCTGGTGAAGCAGGTGCGCACCTATCGCTCTACGATTTATCTTAAGCAAAAAAGCATTTTCCTGATTCTATTCAGGAAAATGCTTTTTTGCTTCAATGCTTCAATCGTGATTCTTTTTCTAGATCAAAGGCAAGGATGTGCTGCTCCCCAATCGGACCCATGACGGACTGTAACGTATCGACGTATCCCGTCTTGAAGTACAGTGACTTTGCAGCAATATTCTTTTTGTTGACCGCTAGTGTGATTGCTGTGACTTCTGGAAAATGATGATGCACGAACTCTGGCAACTGCATCATTGCCTCTTTCGCATATCCTTGGTGCTGATGGCGTGCATCAATGGAAAAGGCACGTAACAGGACACTTTGTTCATGTGTTCGATGTGTTTTAGGGGGGTTAAGATGAAGAATAAAAAATCCGACGACGAGCTCGTCTTTTTTGATGACAACCGGGAATTTATCTGGATGGGCAACTGCATCTGTGACGACATCCGTCGGAAAAGAAGTAAACTGGACTTGTTCTTCTGGAAGAATGAACGCATCACATTGTTCATAATGTTCATTCGTATACATGTGTAATTTCACTACAGACATTCTCATTCCGCCTTCCCTCTTTGTACAGGACAAGAGAGTACTCTCTTACATCTATTCCCATTTTAATGTTTTTGTGTCCATTTGCCTAGTCTTTTAGGGTACTCGTCTTACATAACATCCAATAAGCTCTTGTCTCTTTATTCCACGGTTCTTCTTTCCGTAATCCAATCCTGACACTAAAAATGATACACTAGGGAAAGTTCGATTATTGGACGAGAAATAAATACGCTCGAGGTGAACTGTATCATGCATGAAGATTTTTTCGAACAGATGGAGCGATTGACCGGTATTCAACTGAATCCTGTCCAACAACAGGCAATCGAACATGACCATGGTCCGTTGCTGTTACTCGCCTCACCCGGCTCTGGAAAAACAACGACGCTTAATTTTAAGATTGCCTATTTGATTTTACAAAAAAAGATCGAACCACATCGTATTTTAGGGCTGACCTTCAGTAAGGCAGCAGCTCGCGAGATGGCGGATCGTTTTTATCATCTATTTCACGAATTAATTGGAACGACAGCGGCATTCTCGACGATTCATAGCTTTGCTTTTCAAGTCGTTCGGGATCATACATCCCAGCAGCGTCTTTCCTATACGATCATTGAGGGACCAATGGATCAACAACATCCGAATGCGCCACATAAACGCATGTTACTCCGGCGTATTTTCCAGGAAATTAATCGGAGTGTCATTACCGACGACCAGATGGATGAGTTATTACGAATGATTTCCTTTGTCAAGAACCGTCTTCTTTCTTTAAAGGAAATCAAGGCAGTACCGACGACGATCAAACATTTCCCTGATATTTATGTGGCGTATGAACAATTCAAGTCGCGTGATCCCTTACATCCGTTACTCGACTTTGATGATATGTTGACGTATGCGAATACGATTTTGGAGCAAGACCGTCGTCTGTTGCAACATTATCAGCGTCGCTTTGATTATATCCTAACGGATGAGAGCCAGGATACGTCACTCGTTCAACATCAATTGGTCGAAAAGTTAGCCTTACCGCATAACCGACTTTGTGTCGTTGCAGACGATGATCAGACGCTATACAGCTGGCGTGGCGCGGACGCTTCTAAAATTTTGCACTTCAAAGATACGTATCCGAATGCGACGATTCTTTACATGGAACAAAATTATCGTTCGTCTCAAGACATCGTATCCGTCGCGAACCAATTCATTCAGCGCAATAAAGCACGCTATCCGAAACAGATGTTCACGGAGAACGCTGCTGTTCGTCCGATCATCTTAGAGACGTTACCAACTTACGAGGATCAGACCAGCTATCTGTTGAATCAACTACGGACAGAGACGAATTACCGCGAAGTGGCCATCTTATATCGCAACAATGCTTCTTCGATCAACGTCATGAATGCTTTGGATCAAGCAAATATTCCGTTTTATATTAAGGATGTCGATCATAAATTCTTCAGTCATTGGATTTTGAAGGATATCTTAAACTTCATGACATTCGCACAAGATCCGACAGATATCGATGTGTTAGCAACTATTCATACGAAATTCGCCGGGTATATCTCAAAAGCGCAACTTTCTCAATTGCAACAGTTCGGTACGGGTGAATCTGTATTTGATCTACTCATAAACAAAATCGAGATGAAGTTTTATCAAAAGAAACAACTTCAACAAATGAAGCGCACGTTCGCTTCCATCCAAACCGTTCGACCCTCTGCTGCCCTCTCTTTGATTCGTCATGAACTGGGCTACGAAAAGAATTTGCGAAAAATGAGTGAGAGCCTCGGTTTTAGTCTCGATCACCTGCTTGAGACGTTAAACACGATCGATAACATCGCAAGTGATGTACCGACACTACTTGCCTTTCGTGAACGGATCGCGCATCTCGAACAATTGATGCGTGATGCGAAACAAAATAAAAATCAAAATGCGGTCACCCTTTCGACCTTTCATAGTGCAAAGGGACTTGAATTCGATCGCGTCTTCATGATTGATCTCGTTGCTGGTATCCTTCCATCGGCTGATACGATCAAGGCATACAAGAATGGACAACTCGATGATATGGAAGAAGCTGCACGTTTGTTTTACGTCGGCATGACACGGGCGCGACACGAACTACATCTTCTGTCCTATCGTTTTAAATCGAAATCATTTGATGTCTCGCCATTCGTCGAAGACGTCCATCGCCTCGTCACGCCTGATGCTGCAAAACGAAAAGTAGAGCGCAAGCGAACTGCTGTTACAGCGCGAGCTAGCGTTCCTCCTCTACCGATCACTGAGAACATGCGTGTCTCGCATACAGCATTTGGTCCCGGAACCGTCTTGCACCTGGTTGACGACGTGCTAGAAATTTCATTTGATCAAGGAATGAAAAAACAGCTTTCGTTACAAGTCTGCTCTGAAAATGCATTACTCGAAATTTTATGATTTAAATGGACTGATTCATAAGTCGGTCTCCATAAAGATAAGGGTGGCAGAATGATGATCTGCCACCCTTATCACGTAAAAAAAGAAGGCCTCGTTTCACGACACTCCTACAGGAAAAAGCGCATCGCGCTGTCAGAGACAAGCAAGACCCGCTTTCCTGCTTGAATGAAGCAGGAAAATTGGCTTGTGTCTCGCCTGAGGAAAGGGCGTGAAAAGACGAGTCCTTCTTTTTTAAGTTAATCCCAATTATATACGTCAGTTTTTCGTCGATGACTCATTTTGATGAATCAAGGCATCTCTGATTTCTGTCAATAATTTTTCTTCTGTCGTTGGTACCGCTTCTTCTTCGACGACTTCTTCCTTCTTCCGGAATGAAGTGATTCCTTTGACGAAGATAAACAGTGCAAAAGCGATCAACAAGAATTCGATGCTCGCTTGAAGAAATTGACCGTACTGCAACTCTGCATTTCCAACCATGACCGACAATCCTTTGACATCAATGCCCCCGATAATGATACCGATCAGTGGCATGAAGACGCTGTCGACGAGTGATTTGATGATCCCACTAAACGCAGCACCAAGAATAACTCCGACCGCTAAGTCGATCACATTTCCTCGAAATGCGAATTCCTTGAATGCCTTAAACATGAAACGTCCCCCTTACCAAGCGCGGGACGCCAACTGCTGAATCGCATATCCGACGCCGTGCTCATCATTTGATTTCGTCACGTGATGGGCAATCGCTTTCGCCTCATCATGACCATTTCCCATCGCGATCGCCTTTCCGGCAACTTTGAACATTGGAAGATCGTTTAGATTATCACCGATGACAGCGACCTGTTCGATTGGCACACCGAGGTGGTCTGCGAGGATTTTAACCGCCGTTCCTTTATCGGCACCAACTGCCATGACTTCGATGTTATCGTGTCCTGACGACGTGACATAGACACCGTCGACCTTCTGCTCGATTTCCTGCCAGATTTTTTTCATTAATTCTTGATCAAACGAGAATGAGATGAATTTAAATACTTTTCCCGCTTGGTTACGGATGTATGATCGGAATCCATCAATCATCTTGACGTCTTCGTGGACATAATAACGATCGTGGAAGAAATCAAGCACTTGTTTCGCCCGATCACTTTCTTCACTCAACTCTTTCAGCGAATCATAGGCTGCGTCGATCGTCGCTCCTTGTGCTGTTACGAGCCCTTGATCACAGAACATCTCAAAGAAAACTTCATATTGACTGATGATGCCGTAAATTTGCTGTGCTTGTTCCGTCGTCAACGTCGTCGCACTCAACTCTTCTCCATCGACGGTCATCACACGTGCCCCGTTTGAAGCAATGATCGGACAGTGGATTCCTGCTGCATCTGTTAATTCTTTTGCATTTAAGTAGTTACGTCCTGTTGCGATTGCAAATTCGACACCTTGTTCGCGTGCCGCTTCAATTGCCTGAATCGTCTCCGGTTCAATTCGTTGCTTGCCCGAAAGAACGGTTCCGTCCATGTCTGATACGAGTAGTTTGATTGGATTTGCCATCGTCTTCACTCTCCTCTTTTTCTATTTCCATACCACTATACCATTTTTCACATTTTGACTGGTCGTAAACGCGGTTTACAAGATCGGTGACAACAAACGCGAAATACTTTCCTTGAATTTAATCGTTCTTGATCGCGCGGCATACGACTCGACCGTCATGAGCTTTGATACCTCACAATCAGCGAGGAAAAGACGCTCTAGTTCAATCGCTACTGCCTGATCATAGACGATCGTATTCATTTCAAAGTTCAACCGAAAACTTCGCGCATCGATATTCGTCGTCCCGACTGAAGCAATCTCACCATCAACGACGATTGTCTTCGCATGTAAAAATCCAGGTTCATACGTGTAGACTTTAGCTCCGTACGATAACAACTCCCCTACAGCCGCAGTCGTTGCCCAGTAAACGAATGGATGGTCCGGCTTGTTCGGAATCATGATACGGACTTCCACTCCGGACAGAAGGGCTGCCTTACATGCATCTAAATAACTCGTGTCTGGAATGAAATAAGGCGATTGGATATAAATCGTCCGTTTTGCTTCGTTGATCATCTTGATCAAGGCAAGCTTCAAATACTCTGAACGAGAATCCGGACCCGATGTGACGATTTGCATCGGTAATATATCCTGAATTCTATGCGTTCCATAGTAAAATAAAGATTTTTCCGTATAGACGTCGCTTGCTTGGTTCCAGTCGAGAATAAATCGGTCGAGTTGATCATGAACGACGTCACCTTCCAAGCGAAAATGTGTATCCCGCCAGTAGCCGAACTTTTCATCGATACCGAGATATTCCGTACCAACGTTGAACCCACCAATATAGCCGATTCGACCGTCGATGATGCAGGATTTACGGTGATTGCGGTTGTTCAATCGAAAATTAACGAAACCAATCGTCGACGGGAAAAAGGCAAACACTTCTCCCCCGTGTGCGAGTAACTCCTTGAAGTCCGTCCGTTTGAGACTCCGTGATCCGACAGCATCATACAAGAGACGAACTTTGATCCCACGACGGGCACAATCGGTCAATGTATCGATCAACGCTAACCCGAGACGATCTTTCTGAATGATGTAATATTGGATATTCACCTCATGCTCAGCCTGACGGATATCTTGAATCATCCGATTGAATTTTTGCTCGCCATCCGAAAGAATCTGCAGTTGATTCGAGAGACTGAGCAGGGAACCGTTCGACATTAAGTTCATCCGAATCATATCCCGGTGCTTTTGAATCATCGGGTGCCGTCCCATCGTTACAAGTTCTTTTTTCTGTAAGGCAATCCGTCTATCCTGTTCCAGTTGTTCTTCATCCGTGACACGATAAAAATTCGTTTTTTTCAATAGTCTTCCGAAAAACAGATAGACGAGAAACCCAACGAGCGGAACGAAATACAAGATGAATACCCATGCCCACGTCGCACCAATATCGCGCCGTTCGAGAAAAATAACCGTCAGGACAGCCAAGATATTCATGATAAGTAATCCGTAGACGATGATGATCGTGAACGTACTCCATACTTCCACCATACGATTCCCTCCCGCTTCAACGGTATTCTTCAATTTTGATTCCTCTGTCTCTTATTCCCGTTTCCTTCCGTGTCATTCTTCTGAAGACAAAAAAACCTTTTTGAAGCACTGCTAGCTTCAAAAAGGTTTAGGTGTGTCATGATTCTTTACATGGTTCCGGTTGTTGTAACGCCATTTGTTCAAGCGTCGCTTTGACACCTGCTACACAGTCTGGCAAACCAACACCGTCATAGGCAAGTCCAGCTAAATGAATGTGTGGATAATGCGAAGCGACGATTTCTCGCACTTCTTGAATCCGCTGTGCATGACCTACCGTGTAGGCCGGTAAGCCGTCTAATAGACGACTGATGACGACACGTTCCGGTTGCAATGGACGACCACAGATGTTTTCAAGATCTTCTAAGACGACGCGTTCAATCATTTCGTCTGATTCACGAACGAGTGCATCTTTTCCGGGGCGTCCGATGAAGGCACGCAGAACAGTATGATTCGGTGCTGCATGATTCCACTTTTGATCAATCGCCGTGCATGCTGTAATTGAATACGGTGCTCGACGGTTGACGATGAATCCCGTTCCATCAATCGGTAACGCCGTTTCCTTATCGAAAATCAACGTAACTGTCGCTGTCGAGTGTGTCGAAAGGTTCGCAAGCCCTGGAAGCGTCGCATCTGGTAACAGGGACACGACTTGGCGATGCGGAATCGTCAACAAAATATCATCGGCATATTCTGGACCATGATCCGTTTCGAGACGATACCGCCCGTCGTCTTCCCGTTCAATCGAGCGAAGTGGGGTCTCTAGACGAATCTCTGTCCGTTCGAGCACTTCTTCTAAACGCTCGACGAGAGACTCGAGTCCAGTAGCAAGTGATAGGAATTGACCTGTCGCTTTGAGCGTCGGACCTTGTTGTTGATCAAGCGGACGCATGAGGCGCATTCCTTCGAACAAGCTTCCCGCCTTTTGCTCATTCGCAACGAATTGCGGATAGGTCGCGAACGTACTCATCCGGTCGATATCACCCGCATAGATGCCTGAAAGAAGCGGTTCGATCAACTTCTCGACGAGCGCATCTCCAAGACGCGGACGCAGGTATTCCCCTAATGGGATGTCTGTTTCCGGAATCGTCAAATCAGGAGCAGGGTGAAGCAAACGTTCTGTCACCTCTGCTTTTTCTTCTTCCGTCAGTAGAGACGTCTCTGCGAATAACTCTAAATCGGTCGGGATGCCCATGACGGCACCTTTTGGAATCGGGTGGAGACCGCGCGCATCCAAGATATACGCTTGCGACGTGTTATTGCGAACGAGTTGATCCCCTAATCCGATCTCTTCAATGAGATCCGTCAACACGTGTTTCCGTGCGACGTATGAATCTGGTCCCCGCTCGATCGTCAATCCTTCGTCCCGATATGTCGCCACCTTGCCACCGAGACGACCTTCTGCCTCGAGTAACGTGATGTTCATCTCCGGAAACTGCTTCTCTGCATAATAGGCGGCTGCAAGTCCTGATATACCACCGCCCACGATGACGAGACGTTTACTGGACATAACTACCCACCTGTTTCGCGACGGCTTCCGTGACAGCTTTCATGAAAGCTGGATCCGCGTTTGGCATGACAGGTCGCGCATAATGAATTCCGAGTTCGTCGCAGACGACTTTACACTCGTAATCATTATCGAACAATACTTCTAGGTGATCGGCAACGAAACCAACGGGTACGTAGACGAATGCTTCGTATCCTTTTTCTTCGTAGACGTCACGTGTCAAATCCTGAACATCTGGTCCAAGCCATGGTTCTGGCGTTTGTCCAGCCGATTGCCAGCCTGTGATCATATGCGGTACACCAGCACGTTGCGCTATCAATTCGGCTGTTTCCTTCAATTGCTCTGGGTATGGATCACCGTTTGCAATGATTTTCTCAGGTAGACTGTGTGCTGAAACGACGAGAACGGCTTTCTCTTCAGGTACTGGTAAAGCGTCGAACGTCTTGCGGATTTCTTTCCCCCACCAATCGAGAAACGCTTCTTCTTTGTACCACGATTCGACGGATGCGAGACGAATACCATGCTTATCCGCGACTTCCTTCGCACGACCGTTATATGAACGAATACTGAACGTCGAATAGTGTGGTGCTAAAACGACCGTGACCGCTTCCGTAATGCCGTCTTTTGCCATTTGCTCGACAGCATCCTCAACGAATGGCTCGATGTGTTTCAGACCAAGATAGAGTTTGAACTCGATTTCACCAGCATATTTCTCAGACAGTTGACGGTGTAGCTCTTCAGCCTGATCAATCGTGACTTGTGCGAGTGGTGAGACACCACCGATGGCTTCGTAACGTTCCGTCAACTCTGCCAATGCTTCTGGAGACGGTTTGCGCCCGCGACGGATGTGCGTATAATAACGCTCGATATCTTCTGGTTTATATGGCGTACCATACGCCATAACAAGTAGTCCTAACGTCTTCATTTTCCTACCTCCATTTTTTCTTTCGAATAATCATGGATAAATGCAGTCAAACGTTTCAATACTTCTGGATCGACTTCCGGGAAGATGCCGTGACCGAGGTTAAAGATGAAGCCTGGTTGCTTCATTCCCATGTCGAGAATTTCCTTCGTTTTTGCTTCAAGGATATCCCACGGCGCTAACAGATAAGACGGGTCGAGGTTTCCTTGGACAGGTTTCGTCAGTCCACGCTCACGCGCTTCGTCAATCGACAAACGCCAATCAAGTCCGACGACGTCTAACGGTAAACTGTGCCATTCTTCTGCCAAGTGACTCGCTCCTACACCGAACATGATCATCGGCACGCCTGTATCTTTTAATTCCGTGAAAATGCGTTCCATCGTTGGCTTGATGTAACGGACATAATCTTTCCGGCTTGTCGTTCCGACCCATGAATCAAAGATTTGGAACGCTTGGATTCCTGCATCCACTTGTGATTTGATGTAATCGATGACCATGTCACCTAGTTTCTCCATTAAGGCATGCCATACCTCAGGTTGTCCATACATCAATGCTTTCGTTTTATGGTATCCCTTCGAAGGACCACCTTCAATCATGTAGCTCGCAAGCGTGAATGGTGCCCCGGAAAAACCAATCAACGGTACTTCGAGTCGTTCCCGTAACAAACGAATCGTTTCATAGATATATGGAATATCTTCACGGTTGAATGGTTGTAATGCTTCGACATCTGCCATCGTGCGAATCGGGTTCGCGATGACTGGACCGATACCACTCTTGATTTCGACGTCAACGCCCATTGATGGAAGTGGCGTCATGATGTCTTTATACAGAATCGCTGCATCGACCCCTAATTGTTTTACAGGTAGTTCTGTCACATATGCGCCTAGTTCCGAGTCATGTGTGATCTCGAAAAGCGTCCGCGTCTTCTTGATTTCACGATATTCCGCTTGATAACGACCTGCTTGTCGCATGTACCAGACGGGAACGTGATCAATCTGCTCGCCACGGATCGCCCGCAAAAACGTATCATTGAATTTCTTCATCATAACTACCCCTTTATACTCGTTCTAACGCCCCAAAAAAACGTACGATAAGTTTGTGAACACAGAAACATTATATCTGAAATTAAGAAGTCTGTGCCAATAAATCGTTTACAAAATGACAGTTCTGTTACCAGTTCATGAAATGTTCACTGTTTCTTGTAAAGACCGAATGCAGCATTCAACTGACCACGAATCAAGTCAGAACGTTGCTGTTCCGTTACCTTGCGTTCTTTTTCTCGAATTTCGTGCGTGCGCCAGCCATCCTCGATTTTTTCCGCGACTTCGACGAGTCGCTCGACATCCGTAAACGAATATTTTCGTGTCTTTCCATTTGTCCGTTCTGGAAAGATCAACTTCCGTTCTTCATAGTAACGAATCTGACGTTCTGACAATCCGGTCAATTCACAGACGATTCCGATCGACATCACCTTTTTTTCACGGTAGTTCATCTTCGTCACTCCTTTCCACAAAAATACCATGTCAGATTTTCTGACACAACACGTTTCTTTGAAAGTATTTCCGTCTAAAGTAAACACATACTTTAAATGGATAAAGGAGGAACGACAATGAAACTGGAACAACTCGCTATCTCAGTCGATACGTTTTATGTCTTATTCGCAGCACTGCTCGTCTTTACGATGCAAATCGGATTCTTACTTCTAGAAACAGGGATGTTACGAGCGAAGAACGCGGGGCACGTCGCTGTCAAACAAATCATCAGCTTCTCGGTTGCCGCTCTCGCCTTTTGGGCCATCGGATTCGGATTGACGTTCGGTGATGGCAACTCCATCATCGGAACGGAAGGATTCTTCTTACAAGGAGGGTTCAGCAGTCTTGATTGGTCGAACATCACGATTGATGTGAAGTTCCTCTTCCAACTCTCATTCGTCGCTGTCTCCCTCGCGATCGCTTGGGGCGGATTCGCAGAACGTGCTAAATTATCCGTCTACCTGTTGTTCGGAACGTTTTTCGTTGCCATCATCTATCCGATCATCGCACGTTCCGTTTGGGCAGGTGGATTCCTTGGTTCGCTCGGGATGCAAGACTTCGCTGGATCAACGGTCGTTCACTTACAAGGTGGGATCGCTGCACTCGTTGCTGCTTTACTGCTTAAGAAACGAATCGGTGCTGAAAAAACACCGTTACTCGGACATAACGTCATCTATTCTGTCGTTGGTGCCTTCATCCTCTGGTTATGTTGGTTCGGCTTCAACGCTGGTTCGACACTAACGATTGCCGATGGGTTCTTTAGTTACGTTGCCTTGACGACGTTACTTGCGACTGCAGCAGGTGCCCTCGGTGCTCTTGCCATCTCATTCTGGCACCGTCGTGTCGCAGATATCCCTTCGATCATCAACGGCGTATTAGCTGCACTTGTCGCCATCACAGCAGCCTGTGCCTTCGTTGAACCGTGGGCAGCCGTCGTCATTGGCTTCCTCGCTGGTGTGATCACATATGGAACGAGCATTCTTCTCGCAAGCCGTGTCGATGATCCATTATGTGCCTTCTCCGTTCATGGCGTCGCTGGTATCTGGGGCACACTCGCAACTGGATTCTTCGCTTCACCACGACTCGTTGAAATCACAGGGATCGGACAAGCTGGTCTCTTCTATGGTGGCGGTTTTACGCAACTCGGTGTTCAAGCACTTGGCGTCGTCTTTGCCGTCGTCATCGTCAGCGTCTTGAGTTACGCATTCTTAAAAGTTCTCGATCTTACGATTGGTCTTCGGATCACACGCGAAGATGAACTCCGTGGACTGGACGTTGCGGAACATGGTCAATCTTCTTACGATCTCCCTGCTCCTGTCAGCAAAGAATTACGTATGGTCGAAGAAGAAGACCTCTCAAACGAACGCGTCAATTAACAATTAGTAAAGAACAAGAGCCTACACGATGGATTCATCGCGTAGGCTCTTTCTTGTTTATTATTTTCGAGCGTAGTATTCACCAATCACAAGCGCCAAGGCTGCCCCACCAACGACATAGATGGATCCGCTTAAAAAGAATCCAAGTAGCGTCAAAACGATGCATTGACTGATTGCTGCGAAGCGGATGATTTTCCGTTTCGCCTGTACAGCATTTCCAAACGGTAATAGACGAGTCAATAGGTGTTGGTCTACTGCCTTCGTAAACGGTGCTAGTTGAAAGCTTGTCAATCCTGCAAACGCAGGGATTGCAAGCGCAACGAACAACTCGTTACCGTTTGCCAACCACATGAATACGACCCCAATCAATGTCAAACGAACAATCAATCCGATGCCGTCCCCACTCCGGATGAACTGTTTGACATACAGGTAATCGAATGTCGTTTGCGCTCGATGTGGAATCCGCTCGACCATGTTACTTAAGAGACGACGGCGTTTATACGTTGCTGTCAAATGAGGTACATCGACGAACCAATTTGCTAGTCGGTAAAAACGATCGCGCGATTCCTGCTCAAGTGCAATCCATTCGCGTAGAGGAAGATGGTCCTGACGCTTCAAATGGAGTACGACCATTAAGAGAAGTGCGACGACGATTGCCATCCACGCCATATCGATGATGACGAGTAGCGCCGCTCCGAACGCATACAGTAACACCGTCCGATGTGCGATCCCTTCAAGCTTTGATAAATTCGCAGCCGCTCCGAACAAAGCAAGTGCTGCTCCAAGTAAAACAAGTTCAAGTGGTGTCGTCTGCTCCGTTCGAACATAGAGGACAACGACTGCTAGAAACGGAAGCACCGCACGAATGATACCAAAGATCGCATTATACGCTCGGACTTGTTGCATAAACCCTGATAACTTCGCTAATACCGGTAACAGAAACACTTGATCCGCTTCGACGAGAAACGTCCGACTTGTTCGGTAGAGCGGTAAAATCAGAAATAAGGCTGCCATGACGAATCGACCAGGAAACGATGGATCGAGTTGGTCGAGGAAACGACCGTAGACGACTAAACCGTACAAAATAACGAAGTAAACGGTGAATAACAGTCCACCATTCGCCATATATCGTGTATATTTCACTGTTTCCGTCATCGCCGCCTGGTATCGTTCCTTCCATAAGGACTGGCTGTTCATCGTTCCGCCTCCTCGATTGCGGCAACGTACAGATCATCCAGCGTTCCATCTTGAAGTCCATATCGCGCTCGTAAAGCAGCTGTCGTTCCTTCTGCTGCAATGTGCCCCTCATGTAAGAGCACGAATCGATTACAGTGACGCTCGGCTGTCTCAAGGATATGTGTTGACATTAAGATCCCTTTTCCATCCTGTTTCAGTTCACTAAAAATCTGAAGTAACTCGCGAATCGCTAAAGGGTCAAGTCCAACGAACGGTTCATCGACGATCAACAATTCACTCCCTGTGACGAGTGCACATAAAATCATCGCTTTTTGCTTCATCCCTTTTGAGAAGACACTTGGAAACCATTCGAGTTGCTTCGTCATTCGAAGTCGTTCAGCGTAATGTTGCGCGCGTTCTGTCGCGATTGTTTCTTCGACGTCATATCCTTGCGCCATCAAACGAAGATGCTCCCGCAACGTCAGTTGTTCATATAACATCGGCTGTTCCGGAATATATGCGACTTGACGACGATACTCGGTTTCGTTCGTCGTTAAATCCAATCCATTGATTCGAACTGATCCCGTCTTGACCGGTAAAAGACCAAGGATATGCTTGATCGTCGTCGATTTCCCCGCACCGTTTAACCCAATTAAACCAACGAGTTCACCTTGATCGACTTCAATATTAATGTCATGCAGAACGGTTTTCGATCCATATCCTCCTGATAAACTTTTGATATCCAATAACATGTTCGCCACTCCCTTTAGGCTCATCGTAAAGTAGATTTGCTTCGTTTTTCTAGCTTAACGCCTAGTTTTTTAAAATATAATGTTTTAATACTTGTTTTTTCGGCAATTACTCTAAGTGTAATCGTTACATCAATATATGAAAACGATTTACATGTAAATTGAAAGTGAAATCAATGAATCGTCCATTTATTCTCTATCAAGTGGTCTAATCGTCTAGTCATTTAAAGAATGAACGATTTCAGATTTTTTCATTTTCGCACGTGTTTATAACTGCCTGAAAACAGGTAAAACTAATATGTAGAGGAGATGTTTAAAAATGGGTTTCTTATGGGCACTCATCATTGGTGGTCTCATCGGTTGGATCGCAAGTTTAATTATCGGGAAAGACGTACCGGGTGGCATCATCGGTAACATTATCGCTGGTTTCATCGGTTCGATGATCGGTCAAGCCATCTTTGGTTCAATGGGACCAAAAATCGCTGGTTTCGCAGTCATTCCGGCTATTCTCGGAGCAGTCATCTTGATCTTCATCGTTTCACTTATTCTCCGGGCAGTACGCAAGTAATCATAAATTTTAAATTGAAAAGGAGTGTTTTAAATGGGATTCTTATGGGCGTTAATCGTCGGCGGTATTATTGGTTGGTTAGCAAGCTTGATTTTAGGTAAAGATGTTCCAGGCGGTATCATCGGTAACATCATCGCTGGTTTCGTAGGTGCAATCATCGGTCAAGCATTATTTGGAGATTGGGGTCCAATCGTTGCCGGATTCGCAATCGTTCCTGCTTTACTCGGAGCTATCATTCTTATCCTTATCGTATCGTTCATTCTCCGTGCGGTGAATAAACGATAACCAAAAATCCTCGGACGTTCTGTCCGAGGATTTTTTTAGTCTTTTAATTGTAACCACATGCTGTCTTCTCGCTCGACGACTCGTTTTTCTGCTCGTAAGTTCAACCATTCGAACACACCTTCGAGAAAACTAGACGGATATTCCCAAACGGTACCGACTTGCTCGCGCTTCTTTCGTTCTGGTTTTCCAGCGATGGCTTCCAGTTCATCCGGAGTCTTATTCAATCGGATCAACAATTCTTGCACCTGACCCGACTGATAGGTCACTTCATATCCATCGTATCGTGCTCGGTTAGCAACAGTCGAATCAGGCGTGCCGAACGTATTCTCGAACGAATCACGCGAACGTCCAAGATAGCCCGTCATCGTATCGATACTTTTTCCAGTTCGGGCTTTCACTTCCGTCTCAAGTAACGTTTTGATATCGACTGCATATTCGTTCGAAACGGTCGTATTGAACCGATCAGCCAATTTAAAGTCGACTGTCGCGTTCGGTTCATCTCCGAATTGTACCGTCTTTGATTCCTGGACGGTCTGTCCTGATTGTTCCGCACTTACTTGAACATCGTACTCTCCAGGAGATCGCTTGACTTCAAGGGATTTCTGATCGATTGTCCCGACTTCTTCTCCATCTAGTGAAACCTTTGTTCCCGGTAGATCACTCGAAACGGTTAACCGTTGAGGGTTCACATCGAGAGAGTACCGGTCATACCAAAGCCATCCATCCTCTTCTTGTAACGAAAACAGATGTGTCTTCACTTGCTTCCCTGCGTCTTGATCCTGTTTGACTTGTGCGATGACCCGGTCCGTCCGCTCTGAGTCAGCTGTCAACCAATTAACGAGTCGCGTCGCCTCACTCATCGGTAGTGACTTACCGTTCATCGTGACGAGTTGTTGAAATCCACGCTGATCCTTTTCCTTTAATAAGGTAGCAAGACGCTCATCTGTTTTTTCCATTCTCGAGGCTTCTTGCATGTTACGCCCAAACCAAAAGGCAAATAATAAGAAAAGACCGACGACGATGACGCTACCGACGAGTAGACGCCGTTTTCGTTTTTTTTGTGCCGTCGAGGCTACTCGTGATGCCATGCAATTCGCTCCTTTCTTCAGTAGCTGTATGTTTCTAAGTGTATCGGGTTCAATTTGACTGTCAATCGTGCGGAAGTCGGAAACTTTCCGTATACTAATATTATCTTACCCAAGGGAGTGAACGTTCCATGCAAAAAGAATCATGTATCTTCTGTAAAATTGCTCGCAAAGAAGTCCCTGGTCATATCGTATTCGAGAACGAACAAGTTCTCGCTTTCCTTGACCTGTCACAAGTGACGAAAGGACATACGCTCGTCATCCCAAAACAACATGCTGATAATTTGTATGATCTTTCTCCTGAACAAGCACAAGACGTATTTGCGACGATCCCGCAAATCAGTCGTGCGCTTCAACAAGAGACAGAAGCAGCTGGCATGAATCTCTTATCGAATACAGGAAAGGTAGCGGGTCAATCGGTCTCCCACTTCCACCTGCACCTCATTCCGCGTCACGATAAACAAGACGGTTTCGGCGCGAAATGGGAAGTTCATAATGACGATTACACGGCAGAGGAATTGGCTGAACTCGCTAACTCGATCGCTTCTCGCATCTAAGTTTGTTCTTTTTCTTCTATTCTTAGAAAAATATTGCCGAAATAGGTTTCTTTCATTCGATTTTCGGTAAAATAATATGAAACAAATATTTTAATATTAAAAAGGAGGTTCAATATGTCGAAGCGTCCCGCCCGTAACTGGGTCGCTTTTGGTGCTACGCTAACACTTGTGACTTTTTACGGTCTGAAGGCGCTTCGCCAAGGTACGAAAAGCGACTCTTCGAACGGTCATCAACGTCGAAATTCTTATTCTACAATCGTAACGAATGTGCAGGATTTGACCCAGGAGGGCAAGAACTTAGTAGAGACAGCAAAAGCGTCTGGTATGCACTTCAAAGAAGAAGTCATGCAGAGCGTCTCGGAATACCAAACGGAAGTCCAAGCATCGCTCACGAAGATCCAGTCTCTCGCTGATGAAGCGAAACAGGAAGCAGACCAGCTTTCTCCACAAAAGTAAGATCCGTTGCTTCGATTTGTTTTTGTATAGTTTGCATTTTGCGCGTTTGAGCCATTGTCACCTTTCGAAAGGATGAGTCAGATATGGAACACGAAAAGTTATATCCTGGACAAGAGGCTTTGTTGTATAGCCACAAGATTGTCCAGTTAAGCAAAGCACTATGGAAAACGGTAGAAAAAGATTGGCAAAATTGGATCAAGCCTTTTGATCTGAACATCAATGAACATCATATCTTGTGGATTTCGCACGCGCTAGGCGGTGCCTCAATTTCAGAGATCGCGAAGTATGGTGTCATGCACGTCTCGACGGCATTCAACTTCTCGAAGAAGTTAGAAGACCGTGGACTGTTGACGTTCTCAAAAAAGGAAACAGATAAACGAAATACCTACGTCCAGTTGACACCAGAGGGCGAATCACTCTTACTTGAGACGATTCAAGCGTTCCGCCCTGAAGAAAACGGTGTCTTCCGTGCATCACTTCCTCTTCAGGAACTGTACGGGAAGTTCCCGGAATTAACGGACATTTCTGCGATCGTACGTCGCTTGTATGGCGACAGCTTCATGGACATATTTGCTGAGACATCAAAGATGATCACAGAAGAAGCAGATCGTCGCCCTCAAGATCCAGTCATGGACTCAATCAAAAAAGCATAACCTTACCAAAAGCGTTTTAGCCTCTAGCTAGAATGCTTTTTTTAGGTCTTTTTTCCTCATGACAAGGACATTACTACTATGTCTCAAGAGCGTTATTTCCCTCACAATTTCCCATAAAAATTATCCTCAACCGACTACTTGGATGTGATAGCATGGAAAAGAGCAAGTATCTCTTGGCATGACAAGATACAGCTGTCAACCAGACGAGAATATGATATGATAAAACGGTTGAAATAAATGGTAAATTAGGGGTGTATGTATGAAAAAGAAATTGTTAGGCGCAGCAGCAGTCGCAAGTGTATTTACGTTAGCAGCATGTGGATCAAATGACGAAGCCGTCATCAATTACAAAGGTGGCGAAGTCAACAAGGCTGACGTCCAAGAAGAAGCATACGAAAAAGCTGGTGCTCAAATCGCCTTCCAGCAAACGATGAACAAATTGCTTGAGAAGAAATACGGCAAAGAAGTCACGGATAAAGAAGTCGAAGCAGAAGTCAAGAAGACCAAAGACCAGTTCCCGGATAAAGAGCAGTTCAGTACAACATTGAAATCTGCTGGAATCAAGAACGAAAAAGAATTCGAGAAAGTTCTTCGCACACAAATGCTCTTAACGGAAGCAAAATCTGCGAAATCAAAAGTAACAGATAAAGAAATCCAAGAGCGTTTTGACCAAGAAAAAGTCGAAGTCAAAGCAAGCCATATCCTCGTTGCGAAAGAGTCAGAAGCAAAAGACATCAAAAAGCAATTGGATGACGGCGCGGACTTCGCGAAACTCGCAAAAGAGAAATCAACAGATACAGGTAGCGGTACAAAAGGTGGAGATCTTGGATACTTCACAAAAGGTAAAATGGTCAAGGAATTCGAAGATTATGCGTTCAAGGATGGCGTTGAAGGTAAAATCTCCGATCCAATCAAAACACAATTCGGTTACCACATCATTAAAGTAGTCGATCGTAAAGAAAAGAAAGACTTTACACTTGATAAAGAAAAAGCTCGCATCAAAAAAGCGCTTGCTGAAGAAAAAGCAGCACAAGTCAACCCGAACGATATCTACCGTTCACTCATGAAAGAATACGATGTTAAAATCGAAAACAAAGACTTCAAGGATGCTTTTGATTTAGATAAACAAGAACAACAACAAATGCAACAACAGATGATGCAACAACAACAGCAGTAATCAAAAAAGGAAGCCGCGAAGGCTTCCTTTTTCGTGTCGTTTTTCATTCATATGAGCGATAGTTAACGAACCGTCCGAATCGGTGCCCGTTCGTATTGTTTCGGCAAAGCGACCGTGTCTCCTAGTTCGGCTGCCGCATGATAGACCCAGTACGGTTGGCGAAGTAGTTCACGTGCGAGCAGGACGATATCTGCTCGACCGTTACGGACGATTTCTTCTGCATGGGCAGCTGTCGTAATCAATCCAACCGCGCCTGTTGCAATACCCGTCTCTCGTTTCAACTCTTCTGCATAGCTCACTTGATAGCCTGGATACACTTCCGGTACGGCATTAGCGACGACAGCACCTGAACTACAGTCGAGTAAATCGATGTGACGTGCAGCTAGTTCTTTCGCGAGTGGAATATAATCCGTCGCAGTCATTCCCCCTGTTGCGTGATCGGCTGCTGAAATCCGGACCCAAATCGACAGCTTTGAAACGGCTTGAATGCCATCAATGATCTCTAGCAACAAGCGCATCCGATTTTCAACCGATCCACCGTATTGGTCCTCACGAACGTTTGATAACGGAGAGAGGAACGTGTTCAATAAGTAACCATGAGCCCCATGAATTTCAATGAAATCGTACCCTGCTCGTTCCGCACGCAGTGCTGCATCGATGAACTGTTGTTTGATCGTTGAGATTTCCTCAAGCGTTAATGCTCGTGGATGTGTATACGTATCATCAAACGGTAAAGCGCTCGGTGCAACGGGTGGTTCTGCCGTCGTGCTTTTGCGCCCGGCATGAGCTAGTTGAATCCCCGCTTTGGCACCCGCTGCTTTGACTTGCTCTGCGATCCGTTGTAAGCCTTCGATATGCGCATCTGACCAAATTCCAAGATCACCGGCTGAAATGCGACCGTCTGGCGTGACGGCACTCGCTTCTAAGATGACGCCACCAACACCACCCATCGCACGGGTTGCATAGTGCGTGACATGCCAATCCGTAACGAGTCCATCTTCTTTTGCACTGTACATACACATCGGCGCCATGATGACCCGATTTCGGAATGTCAACGTTCCGAGTTGAACCGTATCAAACAACTTCGTCTTCATCTTTTTTCCCCCTTATAGCTTCGGACGGTAAAAAGCACGATTATCTAGTGCGAATGATCGTTCCGAGAACTGTCCTGGCTCGACATATTCAAGGAGACGATCCATCATCGTCATCCGTGCATCAAGGTTATCGATCAAGAACAAAACTTCTGCCTCGCGCATCTGTGGTGCGACGGCAGAACCCCATTCCGGTCGTCCGTGATGACTTAAGACGAGATGTTGCAAGACCGTCAGTACTTCTGCGTCAATTTGTAATTCTGCTCCGACTTTCTCAAGTTCCGCTACCATCATCGTAATATGACCGACGAGTTTACCAGGCAACGTATATTCCGGTGCAACCGGATCGGATAACTCCTTGATTTTCGCATAATCGTGCAGAATGATGCCACTGATTAGCACGTCACGGTTTAAGGTCGGATAGAGTTGAGCGATTTGATCCGCTAGACGCAACATCGAAAGGACGTGGTATGACAGCCCCGAGTAAAAAGCATGATGGTTCTTGACCGCTGCCGGATGCGTGAAATAGGCGTCAAATCGTGAAGTAATCAAATGTTTAACGAGCTTTTTCATATCACTGTTCTGAATCGATTCTACGAACGCGAGGACTTCCGTCTCGATCTGCTCTCGCGGAATCGGTGCGGATTGGACGTAGTCCTCGACATTCGTCTCCTCTAGGACCGTGATTTGTTTGAGCTTGAGTTGTGTCCGTCCCCGATAGTCCATAACTTCTCCAGCAGCATGGACTATTGATTTCGGTGCATATTTTTCAAGATCACTCGTATCCCACATCTTCGTCTCGATTTCGCCTGTCTTATCCGTCAAGATGAGCGTCAAGTATGGTTTCCCATTTGCTGCAATTCCTTTGACCGCTTGCTTGATCATCGCTCGTTGATCGAGCGTTTCTCCAACTGCTAATTTACCGATTCCTTTCATACTTGAAACACGTCCTTTATCTGTAAAATAGGTGTCTTTTTTATATTCCATTGACTACACTTAAGGCATATACTATTTCATTCTACTATATGGGAGTCATGAACATGGAACTGGAACCTCAATTTAATTGGTCCCGCTATCTCGATTTAGCTGACTATGAACAAACCTTTCCGACGGCTGCCGTCGACCAATCCGAAATGGACTGGGTCACACAGCTGCGATCGAAAGACATGAACTTCACCCGCTCGGAAAAAGGGGTTCTCTATGGCGCTGTCGTCACCTGGCAAAATCCTGTCGACAAAAGTGATCGCCGCTCGATTTGCTTTTACGTAACGAAAGAAAAACTCATCACGATTGGATTGTCGGATTCGATCGTGTCCCTGGTCGCTCCCTATTCTCCTGCGCATCCCTTTGCGGCTTTTTATACGATTCTTGCTTTACAGCTGAACACGTATTTTGCCGGTATCGATCAGTTTGAGACGGAACTGTTCTCAAGACAAGATGAACTGCGCGGTAGCATCAATGAAGATTCACTCGATAGCATCTTCGCGTTACGCGACACGATCGAGAACTGGTCCGATTTGATCGTTCCGTTTCAAGAGCTCGTCATGGCTGGCGAAGAATCATTTCTCGACGAGGACGCGTATCTTGAGGATCTTTCGTTGAAACTAGCTACAAAACGTGTCCGCCGTCTGTTGATGCTCATCGAACATTATCAAAAAGACATTGAGGTCCTGCTCGACTTATCAACGACTGTCTCGAACTTCCGTGGAAACGAAATCATGAAGGCATTAACGATCTTTACTGCCGTCGCGACACCAACGATGGCCCTCGGTGCGATTTGGGGGATGAACTTTAAAATCATGCCGGAATTAGAATGGAAATATGGTTACGCTCTATCCCTCGGTCTGATCTTTCTCTCGACCGGTGGTATCTTCTACTGGATGCGCTGGCGCGGATGGTTAGGCGCTCTTGTTCGGATGCCAAAGAATAGTCGACCAAAAAAATAGATATCAGAACATAAGTTCGTTATACTAATTGTATCATATCTACTGAAAGGAGACGCTTGTCCGATGGAACGAAAAATCATTCATATTGATATGGACGCCTTTTACGCTTCCGTCGAGCAACGCGATCGTCCTCGATTAAAAGGTGTTCCTGTCGTCGTCGGTGGACCGCCTCATGCCCGTGGTGTCGTAGCAACCTGTTCCTATGAAGCACGGAAATATGGCATCCATAGCGCGATGCCGTCACGACGCGCCTTTCAGCTCTGCCCTCGTGCGGTCTTCATTCGTCCCCGCTTTGACGTCTACCGAGCTGTCAGTGCGCAAATCATGGCGCTTTTTCGAGAAGTGACACCACTCGTCGAGCCTCTCTCGCTTGATGAGGCATACCTCGACGTCACGGAAAATTATTTTGATCAAAAAAGTGCAACCTATATCGCGCAATATGTTCTACAGCAAATTAAAGAACGGACAGGTCTGACGGCCTCTGCTGGTGTTTCGAACTCTAAGCTCGTCGCGAAGGTCGCTTCCGGATACGAGAAACCGAACGGGTTGACGGTCGTTCCTCCAGAGGACGTCCTCAGTTTCTTGTCTCCATTAAAAATTGGAGATTTACATGGCGTCGGAAAAGTCACGGAACAAGCGTTACGAAAACAAGGAATTGAAACCGTCGCAGATGTCCAAGCAATGCCCGTCGAACAATTACGAGCATTGCTCGGACGCGATCGCGGAACGGAACTGCATGCAATGGCGCATGGCATCGATGAACGTCCCGTTCGTCCGGAACGCGAGCGAAAATCGATTGGTTCTGAGACGACCTTCGAAGAAGATACGGAGGATATCGATACGATATTCGAGACGTTGATTCGAGAATCAAAATCCGTCATTGCGAGTCTTCAAAAAAAAGAACTCGTCTGCCGGACGATCACGATCAAGTGGAAGACCGATACATTCCAGTCACGTTCGAAACGGCATACATTTTCAGAAGAGACGGCGGACGAAGAACGATTACTTGAGGAAACAACGAAACTGTTCAATGGCATCACCTTCGACGGACCGATCCGCTTGATTGGTATGACGGTCAGTCACCTGACTACTCCTCCCGCTGCGCGACAGTTGACGTGGCAAGACTTAGACTTGCGCTTGTAAAATGAATGGATATTCACTATACTAAATACAAGACCGATCAGACAAGGGAGGAACAAGTATGCAGTATACGATTACAGTCTTTTCAGATCGTGGTGAAACGTTACTCGATGACGTTTTTGAAGCAGAAACAGATGGACAGGCACGAGAAGAAGGGATTCGGCGTCTCAATGAGAGTGGGTACGCCCATCATGCCGCTCGTGTCACACGTTCAGGTCGTTTGATTCATTTCGAGCGCGCTTACTTGCCACGGATCGTTCCTGCTTCATCTTGAGCCATACAAAAAAAGGAAGACGCGCCACTATGGCCGTCTTCCTTTTTTGATGACTTATTGAACGTCGTCTTGTTGCTCCATCATTGGCGCGTAGAGTTCTTCTAACGGCTTCATGATGATTTGTGTGACTTCTGTCAACATCGTGTGCATCCGTTGCTCTTCTTGCATCAGCTGACTGATTAATGGGTTGTTTTGTACTTCGAGCATCTTTGTTTGAGCAGACGCCATATCGTCTGGTGTGATTTCTTCACCTTGCATCTGTTTTTGTTGTAATTCGAGTTGGATGTTACGGAACGATGCGAACAATTCGTTTGATTCCGGATCCGCGTTAACTTGCGTGTACAAGTCTTTTAATGCCGTGTACTCCGAAGTTTCACGTAATGCACGCTCCAGTGTGTACGCGTGATCGTATAAGTTTGTTTCTGCCATGAGTAAAACCTCCAATTTGTTTAGACGAGATAAAGCCCCGCCTGTATCAATCCAATTAAACCACCTAACAACCCTCCAAGCCAAGTGATAGCCCGGAATTCTCGCTTAGAAATCGATAAGACGATTTCCTCGAGATATGCAGTATCCAGCAAACCGACCTCTTCTCGAACAATCGTTTCGAGATCGAGTGTCTGCAAGATTTGCCCGATTTGATTCGTCGTCCGTTCGAATAGATGATCGATGACGACAGGGACATGTTGCTCGAGTAATTGTGCTTCGAGTGGATTCAACCAGACGCGTAATGGTGTAGCAAGCATCGATTCAATCGGTAAACGCGCCAAGACTTGTTCTTTGACGGTCTGTCGAATCCGTGACTCCGTCTCTTCTGTCATATAAGACGACAGTGGACGATCCAGTCCCTTTTGCCATTCCTGACGTAATAAGGCAAGGATGAACTGAGACGTCGACTCTGATTGAAGTACCCGTTTCAGCTCCGGCTGAATCATATCAACGACGTTGACGTTCGCGAGCAACATCCCGAACATCCCACCCCCGAGACGCTGTTGAATGAAACGAGCAACCGTTTCCTCGAGTTGTAGACGTCCTTCTGGTCCATCAAAATATTCCTCTGCTTGGTGCAATACGGATGTGACGAGTCTTGGCATGACCTCCTCGATTTTTTGTTCTCCGGCTTCCCCAATCAACTCGCGTAAGGATTTTTCACGCCATTTACCCATGAGGAGCGAAAACTCCTGCTCCAAGTGATAACTGATTTTCCCTTGGATCCGTTGTTTGGGTTCGTCGATGAAGCGACTAATCCACGCTTCCGTCGTCTCTTCCGAGCGTGTCCATTTCATGACTTCTTGTTCGACAAGCCGCGTGACGGCTCCACGAACAGCTGGTGATGCGAGACGTTTCCCGATCCCTTCTGGCGTCAATAGATGCTTGACGACCGTCCGTCCGAGATTCGCTGCCAGTTCATCCCGCCGTTTAGGAATCAGACCCGGCGTAAAGGGTACGCGAAATTTTCCGATGTATTTCGGTTCAAGTGGTCGAAATAACATCCGAATCGCTAGATGATTCGTGACTGCGCCAATCAGGGCCCCAATGACGATGATTCCAACAAGTTTCAATACGAGTAAAAACGTATCTGACATAAGTTATCATTCCTTCCGATTTTCGACTTATGGTAAAGTCGAGATAGTTATGTACGATTTAGGAGTGATGCCGTTTGTTACGACAACTGATGACTGTATTCAATGACCAGCTTACGACCGATCCGAATGTTTATTGCCAGGAACAGTATAGCGTATATCGCCTTGAAGATGGACTCTGTTTTGGAATCAAGGCGACTGCCATCTCTGACCGTGAACAACAACTGCTTGATGTATTCGCTGAACGCATCATTACGACGTCGCGGTCTGATATCGATCTATGGCGAGAGCGTATCCAATCTGCTCATGCCCTCGAAGATCAGTCGTTCCGACTTGTCCATTTTTTGTTCAATCCAACCGATGAACGGACAAGTGAAGAAATTCAACAATTGCTCTCCTCTTTCTTTTCGCAGACGAGCATCCTTATTCCTTTTAGCACACACCGCTTCACGGTCGTTGAACGCGAAGAGTTTGTCATTGAGTCCGAACTATCCGATTTATTTTTAGCATTACAATCTGATTTTGTACTCGACGGTAAGGTATTGCTTGGTCAACAACGTGCTGCAGGTGATATCGCCGTTCAGTTCCAACTTGAACAAGCAGCGCTTGCTTTCGTTCCTTCGATGCAAATCGAACGTTTCTTGCCTGCCATGATCCGTCTTGCAAGTCTAGATGACCGGCACCGCGCGACACTCGTCGATCAGTTCATCCGTTTACTCGAGCCAGAGTCTCGTGAGACGATCCTTGCTTTTTGTCGAGCTAATTTGAACGTCTCCCTGACAGCAAAACATCTATTCTTACATCGAAATAGCCTCCAGTATCGACTCGACCGGTTGACGGAGCAGACTGGAATCGATGTTCGCTCATTTGAAGGCGCTACTTTCCTCTATACCTTACTTCTTGTAGCATGATGCCTAATTGAAAACGTTTGCATTTAGTCAGGTTGTCCATAGGCAGACTCCCTGACTTCTTTTATACTGAATCTTGTAAGCGTTATTATTTCATCATTTACATTAGGGGGAACTACACATGGCTGAAATTCGTCTTGAACATATCGATAAAATCTACTCAGGTGATGCAAAAGCGGTTGATGACTTCAACCTCCACATTAAAGATAAAGAATTCATCGTTTTCGTCGGACCATCAGGTTGCGGTAAATCAACGACGCTCCGGATGATCGCTGGGCTCGAAGAAATCTCAGGTGGGGATTTCATCATCGACGGTAAACGCATGAACGATGTAGCGCCAAAAGATCGCGATATCGCGATGGTCTTCCAAAACTACGCGCTGTATCCACACATGAACGTCTTCGATAACATGGCGTTCGGATTAAAGCTTCGGAAGTTCCCAAAAGATGAAATCAAGCAACGCGTCGATAACGCAGCTCGTATCCTTGGTCTTGAAGAATACCTCGAGCGGAAGCCAAAAGCACTTTCTGGTGGTCAGCGTCAACGGGTAGCGATTGGTCGCGCCATCGTTCGTGATGCTAAAGTCTTCTTGATGGATGAGCCACTCTCGAACTTAGATGCTAAATTACGTGTACAAATGCGTAAGGAAATCATTCAGTTACACAAACGTCTTGAGACGACGACGATTTACGTTACACACGATCAGACGGAAGCGATGACGCTTGCGACACGAATCGTCATCATGAAAGCGGGTATCATTCAACAAGTCGGTACGCCGAAAGAAGTCTATGATCACCCGGATAACATGTTCGTCGCTGGATTCATCGGTTCACCATCGATGAACTTCTTGACAGGTAAATTAGCAGAAGACGGTCTCTTCCATGTTTCAGGAACAGAAGAGAAGTTCGAAGTACCAGAAGGAAAAATGAAAGTTCTCCGCGACCGTGGTTACACGAACAAGGATCTCGTCCTCGGAATTCGTCCAGAAGACATTCATGCGGAATTGATCTACCAAGATACGAAAACTGCACACCGCTTCCCAGCACATATCGAAGTCTCCGAATTGATGGGTGCAGAGTCTTACCTCTACTCAAAAGTCGGGCAACAAGCGTTCACGGCACGTGTTGATTCTCGTTCACACGTCGAGATGGGATCGCAGCTTGATCTTTTCTTTGATATGACGAAAGCACACTTCTTCGATGCTTCAACAGAAGCAACAATCCGTTAATCGCATCATTAATCAGTTCCGATGTTTCAGACTGTCCTTTTAAGGGCAGTCTTTTTTATTGACAGACGTTCCTGTAACTTTGTATGATACTGCTTGTAGCTTAAAATTAATCCTATTCGAAAACTAGGAATTGAAATCATTTATTTATAAAGGAGAGAGCGCTATGAAACACGGTTTGAAATTAGCTGTAGCAGCATTATCGACAGCGGGGGTGCTTGCAGCATGCGGCGCTTCGAACGACAACGCAGGTTCTGATAAAGAGTCAAAAGTCATTACAGTCGGTA
The DNA here is from genome assembly GCF_019890935.1 of Exiguobacterium acetylicum. Lineage (NCBI taxonomy): Bacteria > Bacillati > Bacillota > Bacilli > Caryophanales > Exiguobacterium > Exiguobacterium acetylicum. The sequence continues at coordinate 728,965 of NZ_CP082333.1, read as the reverse complement.
CAGAAGCAACGTACCCACCTTTCACGTATAAAGAAAAAGGAAAATTGACAGGTTATGACGTAGACGTCATGAACGAAGTCGCAAAACGTGCCGGCTATAAAGTCGATTACAAAGCGATGGACTTCAAAGGACTCATCCCAGCACTCGATTCAAAACGAATCGATGTCATCGCGAACCAAATGGGAATCACGCCTGAGCGCCAAGAAAAATACGCTTTCTCTGATGCGTATACGGTCTCTGGTTCAACGATCATCGTCAACAATAAAACGAACGACATCAAAACACTCGACGACTTAAAAGGAAAGACAGTCGGTTCGACACAAGGTTCACTTTACGCGAAGACGGCTGAAGAAGCTGGCGCGAAAGTGAAATACTACAAAGGTGCGAACCAAGTCTTAAAAGATCTTGAAGCAGGTCGTGTTGATGCTGCTATGAACGATCGTCTCTTCGTTTTAACGGAGCTGAAGAAAGCAGGCTATAAAGTCAAAGCGGTCGGTGAGACGTTCGACAAGAACGAATCAGGCTTCATGATGGCAAAAAACAGCAAGTATACAGAAGACTTCAATAAAGCACTCGCTGAGATGCAAGAAGACGGCACTCTTGCAAAAATCGGTGAGAAGTACTTCAACGAGGATATCAGTAAGTGAGTGAATTACTGACGATCGTCCGGGATAACTCGGACGTCTACGCAAAGGCGATTGGTACGACCCTTCTAGCAAGTGGTCTCGCCATCGTCTTTGCGCTTATTCTCGGGTTGATTCTTGCCGTCATGCGTGATAGCCGCCTTGCCGTCTTTAGCGGTTTTGCACGTTTATACGTCTCCTTCTTCCGAGGAACACCATTGCTGTTACAAATCCTGATTTTATACAATGGTCTTGTTGTCCTTCAATTGACTGGATTCCAAGCTCTCGCCTTCGGCTTATCGCTTCACTTTTCTGCGTATATCTCAGAATCGTTCCGCGCTGCCATCTCCTCTGTCGATCGCGGACAATGGGAAGCCGCTGATTCGCTCGGTATTCCGCGTCGTAAGACATTCAAGGATGTCATCTTGCCGCAAGCATTATCTCGAGCGATTCCACCGCTTTCGAACTCTGTCATCGATATCATCAAGTCGACATCACTCGGTACGATTGTTGCTGTTGAAGAATTGACATATGTCTCTGACCAGATTTCAGCGACGACGTATCTCGTCATGCCGTTGCTGCTATTCTCAGCTGCGATTTACTGGATCATGTCAACACTCATTCAAAGTGTGCAACATCGCTTAGAGGCACGATTCAGCATTCCAGAATGAATTTTCCACACTTGGAACCGTCAGGATTTCAAGTGTGTTTTTTTAGATTTTTTTAGGTTTAGCACTAGGCAATCCGGGAATAATCAAGTATACTAATAAAAATCAGAATTATCTGACAACTTACAAAGGAGCGTGGCCGAGATGAAACAAGTAATTGAAGCTTTCCGTAGACAAGATGCAGAGCAGCGAATTCCAGTGCTACGTCTCGAAATCGATTATGAGCTCAGTACGCTCTTCGATGCGATTCAAGCCAATGACCAAGCTGCCATGTCAGCAAGTAAAGATCGTTTAGATAAATACCGTCAGGAGATGCTTCGCTTAGAAGCTTAACCTCATAGATCCCCCATCTCTCCTCCCCCTTGAGATGGGGCTTTTTTTGTTTATTTTTAAATGAGAAGAACACTCTATTCATAAACGAAAGAAAGGATCGCTTCCGGATGATATATCAGAAACGAACCTCTCACTTTATTTTATTAATGGCACACGTACGAATCGATTCGTTTCTGTCTCAAAACCACTTAATCGACGTCACGACCACGTGATGCCTTCAAAATCTCAAACCACTGCTCGCGTGTCAACGATAATTTCGTCGAACGAACCGCAGATTCGATGCGTTCAATCTTACCCGAACCAACGATTGGCATGATACGTGCTGGATGTTTAAGCAACCATGCATATGCGACTTCGTCGATTTCCTCTGCCCCGATTGTCTCTGCAATCTCAGCTAATTTTTCGCGTAACGGTGCATATTGCTCGTCTTTGAAGAGACGACCGCCCGCAAGTGGACTCCATGCCATTAACGGCATCTCATTTTCATGACAGAGATCAACGGATCCGTCCTCGAAATGTTTCAGTTCAGAAACCGACAACTCGAGTTGGTTCGTCACGAGCATGAATGGTAAGCGCGACTGAATCAGACTTTGTTGCGCAGGTGTATGGTTCGAGAGACCAAATGTCCGTACCTTTCCTGCGTCCTTCAACTCTACGAATGCTTCAGCAATCTCGTTCGGGTCCATCAATGGATCTGGACGGTGAATCAACAACGTATCCACGTACTCGACACCAAGTTCTTGAAGAGAACGGTTCACCTGTTTGATGATATGCTCTTTCGTCGTATCGTAGAATGACAGCGACTGATCCGAGAAATGATTCCCTTTCATCTTGATGCCCGTCTTCGTAACGATCTCCATTCGGTCACGTAACTCCGGTTTTAAAGCAAGTGCTTCTCCGAATAAGCGTTCATTCGTGTAGTCACCATAGATATCCGCGTGATCAAATGTCGTAATCCCTAAAGCAAGGCATGCTTCAATCAATTCAAGCCGCTCTTCTTTCGTCATCTCCCATTCATTCAATCGCCATAAACCATGAATGATGCGTGAGAATGATAAATCTTCTGTTAGTTGAATCCGTTCCATCTATCTTCCACTCCTCTATCGTATAAACTCTATCTCATTTACTGTACCCCAAAATGGTACCGGTTGCACGGATTTCACTTTTTGATGCTCTCAGACAAAAAAACAGGACCCCGTCGATGACGTGATCCTGCATGGGACTTATTGAATTTGTTCGACTTCTTGCATGACTTCATCTTCGATCTGCTGACGTTTCCGTGTCGTCTCAGCAGCATCTGGTGACGTGACGCTGAAGTAGAATTTGATTTTTGGTTCCGTACCCGATGGACGAAGGCAGAACCACGATCCATCGCTGAGCGTAAACTTCAGTACGTTGGATTTTGGCAAGTTAATTGGTGAAGGTTGATGCGTCTTCAAATCGTGGGCGATGCTCGCATCATAGTCCTCGAATAAGACGACCTGTTCTCCAGCCACTTGTTTTGGCGGATTCTCACGGAACGTATCCATGATACGCCCGATCTGTGCCACGCCATCCTTCCCTTTGAGCGTTAGAGAGCGGAGTGACTCTTCGAAGTACCCGAACTGCTCGTAAATCGCCTGTAATGCCTCATAGAGCGTCCGTCCTTCTTTCTTATGGTACGCAGCCATCTCAGCAGCTAACAAGCACGCTTGGACGGCATCCTTGTCTCGGCAGAAGTCACCGATGAGGTAACCATAGCTCTCCTCGTATCCGAAGAGATACTCATATTGACCCGATGCATTGTATTGTTTGATTTTTTCCCCGATGAACTTAAAGCCTGTCAATGTGTTCTCGACATGGAGATCATAATGACGCGCAATCAATGCACCCAGTTCTGACGTAACGATCGTCTTCGCGACGAATCCGTTCGCTGGCAGTGTTCCTTGCGCCGCTTTTTGTGAAAGGATGTAGTCGAGCAATAACGCGCCCGTCTGATTCCCTGTCAGGACTGTCCATTCTCCGTCGGCATCACGTGTTGCGACTCCGACACGGTCAGCATCTGGATCCGTCGCAATCAAGATGTCGGCATCTGTCCGGTCACCATATTCGATCGCCAGTTTAAAGGCAGCATGTTCTTCCGGGTTCGGCGACGTCACGGTCGGGAACGCACCGTCTGGTTCCGCTTGCTCCTTAACGACTGTCACATGTTCGAATCCATACCGTTTCAAGCCTTCTGTTACCGGCACAAGACCTGTTCCGTGAAGTGGTGTGAAGACAATTTTAAGTGGATCCGCTAATTCCGATTGAATCGAAGGTAAAACACGAATCGTTTGTAATTTGTCTTGATACGCTTCGTCGAGCTCTTCTCCGACACGGACGATCAAACCGTTCGCGCGAAGGACTTCTTCTTGTTCCAGTTCAATCGATAGCTCATCTTCGATTTGGCTGACATAAGAAACGAGTTCATCTGCTTCTTTTGGCGGAAGTTGTCCACCGTCATCCCCGTATACTTTGTAGCCATTGTACTCTGGTGGGTTGTGACTCGCCGTGATGACGATCCCGCCCGCCGCTTGTAAAGACCGAACCGCAAACGAAAGTTCCGGTGTCGGACGTAGACCGTCGAACAGATACGCTTTGATGCCGTTGCTTGCGAGCGTACGTGCCGCCTCTAGCGCAAATTCTGGTGAGAAATGGCGTGAATCGTGTGCGATGACGATTCCTTTTGCTGCCGCTTCTTCCCCCGACGCCTTAATGAATGCCGCGAACCCTTGTGATGCTTTTCGGACCGTATATACGTTCATCCGGTTCGTCCCGACACCGATTTCCCCACGCATACCACCTGTTCCGAACTCGAGTTCTTTATAAAATGCTTCTTCAGCTGCTTTTTCATCCGTTGCTAACGTGACTAACTCTTCTTTTAATGTACTGTCTAAATCAGCGAACTGATCCCATTTTTGATAGGTTTCTTTCCATGACATGGTAAATCGACTCCTTTTTGAATGAGGGTAAGACTTGCGATGAAGCGATACCTTTCATATGATTAACACTAGAAAGGGTAAGGTGATGAGGCATGTTTCCTACGATTCAAATGGCAGATCTTCAACAGCTCGTCCGAACGGATCAGATTCGCTGGTTTGACTGCCGATATGACTTGCAACAACCTGAATATGGACGAAATGCTTTCTTGGAACAACACGTCGAAGGTGCACAGCACCTGGATTTAACGACTGACCTTTCCGGTCCCGTCGATGAGGTCGGCGGTCGGCATCCGCTTCCTTCAAAAGAAGCGTGGCAACACACACTGGAACAGCATGGTGTGACACCGGAAGACTTCGTCGTCTTGTATGACGATGGTTTTCCGTATGCAGCTCGTGCGTGGTGGTTATTTAAATGGATCGGACATGAGCGTGTCGTCGTCCTTGAGGGCGGATTCTCCTCTTACCTAGCGTTCGATCTTCCGGTCACGGACGATGTTCCTACTTATGAACCGTCTCAGTACGCGCCTCGTTTTCAAGATGAGATGCTCGTCTCGTTCGAAGAGCTGAAAGATCAGCTGACAGAAACGATGATCATCGATTCCCGTGCACCTGATCGATACCGTGGAGAAATCGAACCACTCGATCACGTCGCCGGTCACATTCCAGGTGCCGTGAATTGTTTCTTTGAACAAGCACTTTCACCAGATGGTCGCTTACGGGACGCGGAAGATTTGAAAGAACTGTACGCCGACATCCTACCGGTCACGGCACCCATTCTTTATTGTGGAAGTGGTGTGACAGCGTGTGTCAATGTCATCGCTCTCCATTCACTCGGGAAAACCGACGTCCGGCTTTACGCCGGCTCTTATAGTGATTGGGTCAGCCGTGGTGAAGATGTCTCCCGTTCGTAAACATCAGACACTGACAGAAACATCTGTCAGTGTCTTTTTGTTCAGAGTTGAATCGGTTTGATGTTCCAAATCGCATTCGCATACTCTTTAATCGTTCGGTCACTTGAGAACACACCTGACCGTGCAATATTAAGAATGACGCGTTTATACCATTCTTCTGGTTGCTGATACATCCGATCGATTCGTTCTTGCGCTTGTTGATACGACATGAAGTCTTTCAGGATCAGATACTCATCATTATACGTCAATAATGAATCGTAAATCGCTTGGAATTCACCTGGAGCAAATAATGTTCCATCGACGAGACTATCGATGATCCGTCGTAGCTCGGGTTGGGCACTGTACTGATCGTATGCACTGTAACCACCGTACTGCTTATAATTCATGACTTCCTGTGGTGTTAAGCCGAAGATGAAGATGTTCGCATCCCCGACCTCGTCTCGAATTTCGATGTTCGCTCCGTCAAGCGTTCCGATCGTCAAGGCGCCATTCATCATGAATTTCATGTTGCCGGTTCCAGAGGCTTCATAACTTGCAGTCGAAATCTGTTCACTGACATCACTTGCCGGGAAAATCTTCTCAGCAAGCGATACACGATAGTTTTCTAGGAAGACGACTTTCAAGTATGGACTGACGTCTGGATCCTGATTGATCAAGCGAGCTAACGCATTGATATAACGAATGACTTCTTTTGCATAATGATAGCCTGGCGCAGCCTTTGCACCAAAGATGAATGTCCGCGGTGTCATCGTGAAGGAACGGTCTTCCTTCAGACGATAGTAAAGCGAATGAATGTGTAATGCATTTAAGAGTTGGCGTTTGTACGCATGCAATCGTTTGACTTGAACATCAAAAATCGAGGTCGGATCCACGACGATACCGGTTTCTTTTTCAATGAGCAATGCTAATTCTTCTTTACGCTGAAGTTTGATCTCAGCGATGTCCTTCTGTAACGCTGCATCCTCTGCCCATTTCGTCAACTTTTGCAAATCAGACGGATGCTGAATCCAACCATCCCCGATTGCTTCTGTCACACGATTTGCCAGTGCTGGGTTTGATGAGAGGAACCAGCGACGATGTGTAATTCCGTTCGTCTTATTGTTAAAGCGAAGCGGAAACATCTCATAAAATAAGCGCATCTCGCGCTGCTTCAGAATCTCAGTATGAATCTGTGCGACTCCATTCGTCGAATGCGTGCCGACGACAGCCAGGTTCGCCATGTTGATCCGGTCATCCGCGATGATGGCGATATCTCGCATATGCGCTTCCATGTGTGGATAGTTCGCAAGCACATCCTTACAGAAGCGTCGGTTGATTTCCTCGATGATGAGGTAGATGCGCGGTAATAAGCGACGGAACAAATCGATCGGCCAGCGCTCGAGTGCTTCTGACAGTAACGTGTGGTTCGTAAACGACATGACACTCTTCGTGATGCGCCATGCTTCTTCCCAGCCAAATCCTTCTTCATCGACAAGAATCCGCATCAACTCCGGAATCGCGACGACCGGATGTGTATCGTTGATATGGATAGCGATATGGTTGCCGAGTTGCTTCAATGAATGATTTCGCTTTTTAAAGGACGTTAAGATACTTCGTAATCCAGCAGAAACGAAGAAATATTGTTGCTTCAGCCGCAACTCTTTTCCTTCATACGTTGTATCATCCGGATACAGAAACTCTGAAATCGTCTGAATCGATTGTTTATGTGCCAGTAAATCTTTATAGTTCCCACGGTATTGGCTAAGTAATTCATCATCATCAAGTGGAGACTCAGCACTCCAGAGTCGCAGGTTATTGACGACCTTGTTTTGATAGCCGACGATCGGCATGTCGTACGGAACAGCACGAACGATTTCAGCCGGCTCATGATGGACGCGATACCCATCACCGACCTCTTCAAGCCAGACATGCCCACCGAATGGCACATCGACCGCTTTATCAGAACGTCTGATTTCCCACATGTTCCCGTTCTTCAGCCAGTTATCCGGTAACTCGACTTGATAACCATCGATGATTTTTTGCTTGAAGAGACCATACTGATACCGGATCCCATTCCCGTGTCCAGGCAGACCGAGCGCAGCCAGGGAATCAAGGAAACATGCCGCGAGACGTCCAAGACCCCCGTTCCCAAGTCCAGGTTCCGGCTCTTCTTCCGTCAAATCACTGAGCTGATATCCGAGTTCTTCAAGTCCCCGCTCGACATCCTTTAAGACATCAAGACTCAATAGATTGTTATGCAGGAAACGTCCGAGTAAAAACTCGAGTGAGAAGTAATAGACTTGCTTACTTTTTTTATGGATATATGTTTCCTTCGTCCGTAACCAATCGGTCGTGACCGTCTCGCGTACCAGATAGGCAAGTGTCTGATAAATATCGTTTTCTGTTGCTTCCGTTATGGCTTTACCATGCATCGAAACGAATCGTTCCGTAAACCTCTCCTTGAACTTCTCTTTATCTTTGAACATGACGTAACCCCTTTTCCCAGTGATACGATCAAGTGGCGGACGGTGCAATCAAACGATATAACGCCAAGTATTCGTCGGCTGAACGCAACCAACTGAAGTCCTCATTCATCGCTGTCTCAATCAAATGATCAAAGACCGGTCGATCATGATACACCTCAATCGTACGTTTAATCGCTTCTAAAAACTCATGTGCATTATAATTCGCGAACGAGAATCCATTTCCTTCTAATGTGAATTGATTGAACGGTTTGACCGTATCACGGAGCCCACCTGTTTCCCGAACAACCGGTAAACAGCCATACTTCATCGAAATCAACTGACTGAGACCACACGGTTCAAAACGCGATGGCATCAAGAAGGCATCACTGCCCGCGTAGATCCGTTGTGCGAGACCAACGTCGAATCCGATATAAGAAGCGATTTTGTCTGGACGAATCGATGTCGCATGATGGAACAATCCTTCATATTCCGCTTCACCCGATCCGAGAATGATGAACTGCGCATCGAGTTCGAACAAGTCTGGCAAGATATGCGCGAGTAAATCGATTCCCTTTTGGTCAACGAGACGAGACACGAAACCGAACAATGGTACGTCCGGATTAATCGGGAGACCTAGTTCCTCTTGTAAAGCCGCCTTGTTTTTTGCTTTTCCTTCCGTGACGGTATCAACGGAATACGTCTCAACGAGATGCGTATCATGCGCAGGATCAAATTGACGATAGTCGATCCCGTTCAAGATGCCACGCACGTCGACAGCGCGATGTTGCAAGACCGGCTCAAGTGTCTCACCGTAATACGGATCCATGATTTCATCACGGTACGATGGACTGACTGTCGTGATTTGATTGGAGTGGACGAGTCCTGCCTTCATGTAATTGACGAGTCCATTATGAGCGATCCCATCCGCTGTGAAGTGTTCATGACTCAAACCAAGTAAGTCACCGAGCACTTCTTCCGGGAAGACACCTTGGTATTGTAGATTGTGAATCGTAAAGACCGTTTTAATGTCTTGATAGCGCTCAAGATGTTGATAATGGATGCGTAAGAACGCTGGAATCACACCTGTTTGCCAATCGTGACAATGGATGACGTCCGGTACTTCCTTTCGATCCAAATGTTGAATCATCTCAAGGACAGCACGTGAGAAATACGCAAACCGTTCCGCATCATCGTAATGTCCATAAATGACGCCATCCCGTTTGAAGTAGTACTCATTATCGATGAAATAGAACGTCACACCATCTTGTTTCAAACGGAGGACAGCACCAAATTGCTGGCGCCAACCGACTGGCACGATGAAGTCGAACAAGAACTCCATCTCTGATTTGTATTGTTCCTTGATTTGACCATAATTGGGTAAGACGACTGAAACGTCTGCCCCTTCCTCAGCAAGCGCTAAGGGGAGCGAGCCGACGACGTCAGCTAGCCCCCCTGTCTTGATGAAGGGTGTCGCTTCCGTGGCAGCAAACCATACCTTCATGAATGACATCTCCTTTAAACGATTGTTTGTTTTTTGATGACGATTGGTTCTTCTGCCGTTCCGCGGATGACTTGACCGCGTTTGACAGTGACTTCTTTATCGAGAATCGCGTACTCGACGACCGCGCCTTCTTCAATGACTGATTTTTGCATGATGATCGAGTTTTTGACACGAGCGTGTTTTCCGACTTTGACACCACGGAACAAGATACTATCCGTCGTCGTGCCTTCTAACTTACAACCGTTTGCGACGAGTGAGTTCTTGATGGCTGAACCCGGTAAGTAACGTGTCGGTGGTTCATGCTTGATTTTCGTATAAACGTGTTGGAAGTCGTTGATTGCTCCCCACTGTTCAAGTAACAGCATGCTCTCACGATAGTACGAACGAAGCGAATGAATGACTTGTGATGTACCACGGTACTCATACCCGTGAACGTGCAAGCGATTGAGTTGCGAACGAATGATGCTTTGAAGTAAATCGTACTCACCACGTGCGATTGCTTCATCGATTAAACGAACAAAGAGATTCTTCGATAGGACGACCGTTTCCATGTAGAACGTCTCATCCGTCGGTTGGAACCCTCGTGATCCGATTGCCGTCACGCGATTCTGTTCGCCAAAACGGATCGGACGGCAGTATTTACAAGGCAGCTCACGCTTCGTATAGACGACCGTGATGTCCGCATTCGATTCTTTATGTTCGCGTAACACATCGCGATAATCTACCGCAGATAAGATGTTTGAACCAGAAACGACGACATAGTTTTCCTTACTGCGAAGGAAGAAGTCACGGTGGAGGTGGAAGTTCGATAAATCTCCACGGAACTCGTTCGCATCTTGTGACAATGCAGGCGGGAAGATGTAGAGTCCACCGTTTGAACGGTCAAGATCCCACTCTTTACCCGATCCAAGATGGTCCATCATTCCACGATATTTCTCGAGTGTAAAAATCCCGATGTTTGCGATATCGTTTTGTACCATGTTCGTTAATGTAAAATCGATCAACCGATAACGTCCTGCAAATGGAACTGCCGCTAAGTTACGATGTTCCGTCAATTCCTTGAAAAAGCCTTCTTCTCCGCTTAAATTGATGACACCTAATAAATCGACCTTCATCCGAATATCCCCCTTATTGAATCGCTTCTTTGATGACTTCGTTCTTCTTGACGATGCTGTCTGCTTCAATGACGAAAACTTCTCCGTCTGGAGAGCCGATTGTTGCACCATCTTCTACGATCACACCGTCTGCTAAGATCGCCCGATGAATCGTGACGTCTCGTCCGATTTTGACGTTCGGGAAGATGACCGAGTCTTTGACGAGTGATCCTTCTGCTACGTCGACACCATGGAAGAGAACCGAATGATTGATTTCACCTTCGATATGGCATCCTTCATTGATGATCGATGTCTCGACTGTCGCAGCATTCCCGATATATTGTGGTTGCTGATTCGGGTTGACCGAATAGACTTTCCAAGAAGGATCATATAAATCAAACTCTGGTTCTGCCGTCAACAAGTCCATATTCGCTTCCCAGAGCGATTGAATCGTTCCGACATCTTTCCAGTATCCTTTAAATTTATAAGCACGAATATTGAGGTTTTCAAAGAGCATGTTCGGAATGATGTTCTTACCGAAGTCAAAGCTTGATTCCGCATCACCAGCATCTTGAATCAAATGGCGTTTTAATACATCCCAGTTAAAGACGTAGATTCCCATCGATGCAAGATTCGATTTTGGATTCTGTGGTTTTTCTTCGAATTCATTAATCCGGAGAGCATCATCCGTGTTGAGAATTCCGAACCGTGGTGCTTCTTCCCATGGCACTTCACGAACAGAGATTGTTACGTCCGCTCCGCCAAGACGATGCTCTTCAATCATCTGTTCATAATCCATTTTATAAATATGATCGCCTGATAAGACAAGAACATAGTCAGGGTCAAATTGGTTGATGTAACTCATGTTTCGATAAATGGCATTTGCCGTTCCTTCATACCAGTTCTTTCCGTTTTGCGCCTGGTAAGGAGGTAGAATCGTCAAACCACCGTTACGTCGATCTAAATCCCATGCACTCCCGATTCCGAGATAGCGGTTTAATTCAAGTGGTTCATATTGCGTCAATACACCAACTGTATCGATTCCTGAGTTCGTACAGTTCGATAGCGGGAAATCAATGATCCGGTACTTTCCTCCAAATGCAACAGCTGGTTTTGCAGTATGTTTCGTTAAAGCTCCCAGACGTTTCCCTTCTCCGCCTGCAAGTAACATCGCAACGACATTCTTTTTAGCCATTTCGTCCCCTCCATTTATGCTCTTTTTTTTCAGACAATTCGCGTTGTAAAATCCACAGATACTTCTATATACCCAATCTTTTCTCTTTTTAATATAACATTCCTGCAAAATAGGTTTATTAAAATACAAAAATCGAAAAAAAATCTACTGATTTCTCCATAAAAGACCGATAATAGGAATGAAATGGCTTTTTGAAAGGAGTTCTCATGCGAATTACTACAGGATATCTTGTCTTACTTGGTCTTGCGACGATGCTTCTATTTTCCTTATTTTCAATAAAAGATGAGTTGAAAACAGCACGTACACTTTTTTTCTGGGCCGATGAACAGACGACGCGACATCCACTGACCTCCTATCAACCAATCACCGTAACCTATGAAAACAAACGGGTCGAGCTCTATGACGGATTGCGACGGGATGATCTAACTCCTCGAACATTGCCGAAAAAAGTCGAGCAAGCGTTTGTTGCCATCGAAGATCAGCGTTTCTATCAACATGACGGATATGACATCACAGGAATCTTACGCGCGTTTACAAAAAATCAGTCGGATTCTAAATCTCAAGGTGGCAGTACGATCACACAACAACTAGCAAGAATGACGTATCTATCAAACGAAAAAACATATACTAGGAAAATAAAAGAGTTGTTAATTGCTGTGTCTTTGGAGCAAAAATATTCAAAAAAAGAACTGATGACGGCGTATGTCAATCAAGCCTATTTCGCGAATAATATTTATGGTATTGAACTTGCCGCAAAATCATATTTCAATAAGCCGGCACGCGAGTTGAGTTGGTCTGAAATCAGTTTTCTGACAGCAATTCCGAATAATCCTTCTCTTTATGACCCGCTACGCTTTCCTGAAAACACAAAAAAACGTCAGCAACGAATCGTTCAAGCGTTAATACGCGATCGTGTACTGACGAAAGATTTTGCTATTTCTCGTGTGTCGCCTCGATCCTATAAACCGAGTGTCCCTTATCCAGATTATATCGATGCCACCGTTCAAGCTGCGGTTCGAATGACCGCTCAAAAAAAAGGTTGGAGTGAGAAGCGTGCTGCAGAATATCTGCATCAACAAGGGGCGGTCATCTCGACATATCTCGACTCAGCAGAACAACGACGGGCTAAGGAAGCTCTTCGCAATCTACCCAACCCGATTGAGGGTGCTTATGTTGGCATCGACGGACAAACACACGGGGTCACCGCTCTTGTCGGCTACAAATCGAATTTGACAGGTCAGTTCAACCGAGCAGTGCAGTCGTACCGACAACCTGGTTCAGCCATCAAACCGTTACTTGTCTATGGTCCTTACCTTGAGAAGACGAAAGCCCGCTTATCGAGCACATTAGACGGTAGTCCCGTCTGTATCGATGGATACTGTCCGTCAAATAGCGGAAATCGAATTCTCGGACAAGTAACGATTGCCGATGCGATTGCTTACTCCTATAACACACCAGCTATTCGCGCATTTGCTGTCTCTTTCCGGGAAGGATTGAAGTCGATCCGTCCGTTCCAGTTCAGCCAATGGACGCGCGAGGATGATGCTTTTACAAGTGCTCTAGGTGGGTTGCAATACGGGATCAGTCCGTATGAACTGACAAACGCCTATACCGTATTCGTTAATGATGGGCTCTATCGACCGGCGTCGATGATTAAAAGTATTACGCTTAAGAATGGAACGGTCGAACGACCACAAGAAAAAGAACAACGGATTTGGTCCAGTCAGACGAACCGAGAATTACGGGCTGGTTTGAAAAATGTCATGACGTATGGAACGGGACGCAAAGGATATGATTCCTCTGCGCGCTATATTGGAGGAAAAACAGGAACAACGAACGACAATAAGGACATGTGGTTCGTTGGCATCAAAAATCAACATATCGGAGGGATTTGGCTAGGGGCAGATCGCCCACGTCCCTTCCCTGTTGAGGCAAATGCAACGCTACAGGTCCAGACGTGGGCAACGATTTTACGTCCTTAAATCAACTCGGAAATAAAATCGCTTCCCCGAACGAATTGAATAAAGTCAGACCGACCCAGGATAGACCAGCAAGCAGAACACCCCAGGCTAAGAAAGAAAAGATAATCAAACCAACGGCTCCTGCTGCACTCGTCATTTTACTGATTTGTACCGTGTAAAAGATGAAGTAGATGAAAAAAGACACAAGCAAGACGATTCCGACATGCAAGAAGGACGTCATGAAGGCGAAGCTAACACAACCTCCGATAAGTAGCAGAATACTTCCCGGACGTAACATGCCGAGTGTCGTTCCCTCTTGTTCCTTGATGAAAAAGGCGAAACCAAGCTGATTGATCGTATCTGACAATAGTTTAAGTGAACTGAAGATCATGAAGTAAACGATCAGGAAGCCGAGCCAAACAACGAGCTTCGTATCGCGTGCCGTCAAGAGTTGTAACAATTCATCGTACACTCCGACTTGATCGAGCCAATGTAGTGCAAGTTCCGTCGTTGCAATCGCAAGGGACGTACTAAATAACAAGATGCTGATCAGCGGAGCATAACTTAATAGGTAAACATTCGTACGCATGTGGAGTCTCCATTCATAGAAAATTCATATGTAGCACACAATTTCACTTACAGGTATACTATAATAGATTATATCGGTTCAAGAGACTGAAGGGGGAAACAAAAATGGCATTTATCTTAATGGTCGGCGTAAGTCTTGCGTTTTTGACAGCAATCTTCACTGCAGGCTACAACAAAAAACCTGAAGGTAACGAATAATTCATAAAAGCTCCATCCTGATTCAGGATGGAGCTTTTGCTTTATAGAAGACCTGCGTATCCTTGCTGACGCAATGCTTCATAGACGATGATCGCTGCCGTGTTCGAGACGTTCAGTGAACGAACGAGATTCGATTGGGGTAGACGGATACAACGCTCTGCGTTCGCATCGATGACTTCAAGCGGCAATCCTTTTGTTTCCCGACCAAAGACGAAGAAATAATCCTGTTCGACATCCGATAAGTCGATCTGGCTCGGGTACTGTTCTCCATATTTCGTAATATAGTAGAAAATACCTTCCGGATGCTTCTCCCACAATTCTTCTAACGAATCATGATAACGGACATCGACGAATTCCCAGTAATCGAGACCCGCACGTTTAAGTTGCTTATCGTCCGTCGAGAAGCCGAGCGGTCGGATCAAGTGAAGGACGGAATGCGTCGCTGCACATGTGCGTGAAATATTTCCTGTATTTTGAGGAATCTCCGGTTGATACATAACGACATGAATAGCCATGGTTTAATTCTCTCCTATCTCATGCGCTAAAAGCGCTTCTTTATGGGCAATCCCACTTGCAAAGCCCGTCAGTTTACCAGTCGCCCCGATGACACGGTGACACGGATAAATTAACGCGATCGGATTCCGGTTCAAGGCACCACCAACGGCTCGTGCTGCCTTTGGTTTCCCAATCATTCGAGCCAGTTCACCGTAACTGATCGTCTGACCAAACGGAACGGTTCGTAAAGCGTGCAATACTTGCTCTGCAAATGGTGTGACACGCAACTGACAAGGAAGTGCATCAAGCGCTTGTCGATCGCCGACTGCGTAACGATCAAACGCCATGCGCCAAGCTTTTGGTAATTCACCGTCGTCGGTTTCTTCTTGCAAATAGGTTCGAGCACGCTCTTCATTCAATCCAAAATCGAGATACACGATGTGCTCTTTTTCCCATGCGACGAGCAATGTACCAAATTCATAAGTGAGCTGTTGAAATGGCATCTGCTTCCCCCCACTCCTCAAGTAACCGTTGTCCTTCGGTTTGCACATCCACTGCAATATCGGCTAAAAGACGTGATTCGATGTACGACTTCTCATCAATTCCGCCAATCCGACCGACTGCCCAGAGTGCCAGTGCCCGCATGTCTTCACGGGCATCGTTTTCCGTCATTAACCGTAACGCCTCAATCGCGCTCTTGTCTCGATAATGGACGAGCGCACAAATCGCATTACGTTGAATCGGCTTCTTTCCACGCCATGCGCCAGACAACGTACCGAACCGGCTCTTGAACTCACGGTTACTCATGGATAAGAGTGGAACTAAGAGCGGTTTGACTTGCTCTGGATCCGGCTGCAGTTCAGCGTGATGTGTCGCATTTTTCTTCCGGTTATACGGACATACTTGCTGACACGTATCACAACCGTACAGACGGTTCCCAAGCGCCATTCGGAATGGTTCTGGTAGTAGTGTTTTCGTCTGCGTCAAAAACGAGATGCACCGTTTAGCGTCGATGACGCCAGGTTCAACAAGCGCATCCGTTGGACAAGCGTCGATACACTTATTGCATGTCCCGCATAATTCTTCGACTGGCTGATCCGGCGGTAGGACGATATCTGTAATCAGTTCACCAAGATAGAGATAGGATCCGTGCTCCTCACTGATGATCGAGCAGTTTTTCCCACTGAATCCGATACCTGCTCGTTCTGCTACTGCACGATCGACGAGTTCTCCTGTATCGACCATCGAGCGCGTCCTTGCACCTGGACTCAATTCTTGAATTTTTTCTTCAAGTAACGTCAAGCGTTGGCGCAACGCTTGGTGATAATCCAGTCCCCAGGACGATCGACAAAAGATTCCCCGTCGCTCCCCTTCCTTGCCACGAGGTGCATTTTTGAGAGTACTTGGATACGCGACCGCAATGGCAATAATCGAAGCGGCATCTTCAACGAGTAGAGACGGTGTCGTTCGAAGATCGAGATCGGGCTCTTCAAAACCAGAAGCGAATCCTTTTTCTTGTTGCGCTTTCAAGCGACGTTTTAAGACAAGAAATGGATCAGCCGTCGTCACCTTCAATTCATCGATCCCAATCTCTGCTGCGTACTCTTGTAAAGCTAATTTCAATTGTACACCATCCATCACGATCTACTCCTTTCCTCGTTAAAATCCCATTCCTAAACAAAAAGAGCAAGGTGTCAGCGAAAACGACACATTGCTCTTTTTTGGTAAGCGGGTGAAGGGAATCGAACCCTCGTCATCAGCTTGGAAGGCTGAGGTTTTACCATTAAACTACACCCGCATGATCAGGTGAAACATCAGATTGTGTAAAAAGTATAAAGCGGGTGAAGGGAATCGAACCCTCGTCATCAGCTTGGAAGGCTGAGGTTTTACCATTAAACTACACCCGCAAGATACCGGTGGTCGGAATCGAACCGACACTCCAAAGGAACACGATTTTGAGTCGTGCGCGTCTACCAGTTCCGCCACACCGGCACAATCTCTTGCAAAACTATTTAATTGAGAAATAGTTGGAGGCGCCAGTCAGAATCGAACTGACGATAAAGGAGTTGCAGTCCTCTGCCTTACCACTTGGCTATGGCGCCACTCATTGGAGCGGAAGACGGGATTCGAACCCGCGACCCCGACCTTGGCAAGGTCGTATTCTACCACTGAACTACTTCCGCTTGAAAAGCTGGGCTGGAAGGGATCGAACCTTCGCGTGCTGGAATCAAAATCCAGTGCCTTACCACTTGGCTACAGCCCAATAATAAGAGGGCGACTGATGGGAATTGAACCCACGAATGCCGGAATCACAATCCGGTGCGTTAACCACTTCGCCACAATCGCCATGGTAAACAGGGGCAGCAGGAATCGAACCCGCGCTGACGGTTTTGGAGACCGTAGTTCTACCGCTAAACTATGCCCCTATGGTGGTGGGGGGGGGCGGATTCGAACCGCCGAACCCGAGGGAGCGGATTTACAGTCCGCCGCGTTTAGCCACTTCGCTACCCCCCCACAAATGGGAAAATCATGTTGTTAATAAAGATGGTGGCTTTGGACGGAATCGAACCGCCGACACAAGGATTTTCAGTCCTTTGCTCTACCAACTGAGCTACAAAGCCTTAACAATGGCGGTCCTGACGGGATTCGAACCCGCGATCTCCTGCGTGACAGGCAGGCATGTTAACCGCTACACCACAGGACCGTATGTAATTGCGGGGGCCGGATTTGAACCGACGACCTTTGGGTTATGAGCCCAACGAGCTACCAGACTGCTCCACCCCGCGACGCTATAAATGGTGACCCGTACGGGATTCGAACCCGTGTTACCGCCGTGAAAGGGCGGTGTCTTAACCGCTTGACCAACGGGCCATTATAAATTGAAAGTGATGATGGCGGAGAGCAAGGGATTCGAACCCTTGAGACGCTTTTGACGCCTACACGATTTCCAATCGTGCTCCTTCGGCCACTCGGACAGCTCTCCATTGTACGTGGTGAAGAAGTAATAAATGGCTCCGCAAGTAGGATTTGAACCTACGACCTACCGGTTAACAGCCGGTTGCTCTACCGCTGAGCTATTGCGGAACGATCGCCTGGCAGCGTCCTATCCTCACAGGGGGAAGCCCCCAACTACTTTCGGCGTTCAAGTGCTTAACTTCCGTGTTCGGCATGGGAACGGGTGTGACCACTTGGCTATCGCCACCAGACATTTATTATCTTAACATTATGTTCGCATAACGTCAAGACTTTTTTTCGTTTTTTTGAAAGGCTCGCGCCCTCAAAACTGAAGTCATCAACAAGCATCTGCTAGAACAAGGCCTCGACCGATTAGTATCACTCAGCTCCACATGTCACCATGCTTCCACCCGTGACCTATCTACCTCATCGTCTCTGAGGGGTCTTTCTTGATTACTCAAAGGGAAATCTCATCTTGGAGGGGGCTTCATGCTTAGATGCTTTCAGCATTTATCCCGTCCGCACGTAGCTACCCAGCGATGCTCCTGGCGGAACAACTGGTACACCAGCGGTGCGTCCATCCCGGTCCTCTCGTACTAAGGACAGCTCTCCTCAAATTTCCTGCGCCCACGACGGATAGGGACCGAACTGTCTCACGACGTTCTGAACCCAGCTCGCGTACCGCTTTAATGGGCGAACAGCCCAACCCTTGGGACCTACTCCAGCCCCAGGATGCGATGAGCCGACATCGAGGTGCCAAACCTCCCCGTCGATGTGGACTCTTGGGGGAGATCAGCCTGTTATCCCCAGGGTAGCTTTTATCCGTTGAGCGATGGCCCTTCCATGCGGAACCACCGGATCACTAAGCCCGACTTTCGTCCCTGCTCGACTTGTAGGTCTCGCAGTCAAGCTCCCTTCTGCCTTTGCGCTCTACGAATGATTTCCAACCATTCTGAGGGAACCTTTGGGCGCCTCCGTTACTGTTTAGGAGGCGACCGCCCCAGTCAAACTACCCGCCTGACACGGTCCTCCAGCCGGATCACGGCTGCGAGTTAGAGACTCTATGCATGAAGGGCGGTATCCCAAGGGTGACTCCTCCGAAGCTGGCGCTCCGGGCTCGACGTCTCCCGCCTATCCTGTACATCATGCACAAAGCCTCAATATCAGGCTGTAGTAAAGCTCCATGGGGTCTTTCCGTCCTGTCGCGGGTAACCTGCATCTTCACAGGTACTATGATTTCACCGGGTCTCTCGTTGAGACAGTGCCCAAATCGTTACGCCTTTCGTGCGGGTCGGAACTTACCCGACAAGGAATTTCGCTACCTTAGGACCGTTATAGTTACGGCCGCCGTTTACTGGGGCTTCGGTTCAAAGCTTCGCTTGCGCTAACCCATCCCCTTAACCTTCCAGCACCGGGCAGGCGTCAGCCCCTATACGTCATCTTGCGATTTAGCAGAGACCTGTGTTTTTGCTAAACAGTCGTTTGGGCCTATTCACTGCGGCTCTACTCATGTAGAGCGTCCCTTCTCCCGAAGTTACGGGACCATTTTGCCGAGTTCCTTAACGAGAGTTATCCCGCGCGTCTTAGAATTCTCATCTCGCCTACCTGTGTCGGTTTACGGTACTGGCGCCTTCCCCCTCACTAGAGGCTTTTCTTGGCAGTGTGAAATCGTGACCTACGTCCCTACGGGACTCCGCATCGTTCCTTGACTTTGATGCCTGACGGATTTGCCAATCAGACGGTCTTGAAACTTGCACATGCACTTCCATCCGCATGCGTCACTATCCTCCTGCGTCCCCCCATTGTTCAAACGGTGGATCGGCGGTACAGGAATATCAACCTGTTATCCATCGCCTACGCCTTTCGGCCTCGGCTTAGGTCCAGACTAACCCTGAGCGGACGAGCCTTCCTCAGGAAACCTTGGGCTTTCGACGGAGGGGATTCTCACCCCTCTTTTCGCTACTCACACCGGCATTCTCACTTCCAAACGCTCCACTGCTCCTTCCGGTACAGCTTCACAGCGGTTTGGAACGCTCCCCTACCATTCCTTACGGAATCCGCAGCTTCGGTGGTATGTTTAGCCCCGTTACATTTTCGGCGCGGCGCCACTCGACTAGTGAGCTATTACGCACTCTTTGAATGGTGGCTGCTTCTAAGCCAACATCCTAGCTGTCTAGGCAGCGCCACATCCTTTTCCACTTAACATACACTTTGGGACCTTAGCTGGCGGTCTGGGCTGTTTCCCTCTTGACTACGGATCTTATCACTCGCAGTCTGACTCCCGAGTATAAGTTGCTGGCATTCGGAGTTTAACTGAATTCGGTAACCCTGTGGGGGCCCCTAGTCCAATCAGTGCTCTACCTCCAGAACTCTCAACCTCGAGGCTAGCCCTAAAGCTATTTCGGGGAGAACCAGCTATCTCCAGGTTCGATTGGCATTTCACCGCTACCCACACCTCATCCCCGCACTTTTCAACGTGCGTGGGTTCGGACCTCCAGTCAGTGTTACCTGACCTTCATCCTGGACATGGGTAGATCACCTGGTTTCGGGTCTACGACAACGCACTGAACGCCCTGTTCAGACTCGCTTTCGCTACGGCTCCGCCTCATCGGCTTAACCTCGCGCGTTATCGTAACTCGCCGGTTCATTCTACAAAAGGCACGCCATCACCCGTTAACGGGCTCTGACTACTTGTAGGCATACGGTTTCAGGATCTATTTCACTCCCCTTCCGGGGTGCTTTTCACCTTTCCCTCACGGTACTGGTTCACTATCGGTCACTAGGGAGTATTTAGCCTTGGGAGATGGTCCTCCCGGATTCCGACGGGGTTTCACGTGTCCCGCCGTACTCAGGATCCACTCTGGAGGGAAAACAGTTTCAGCTACAGGGCTGTCACCTTCTTCGGCCGACCTTTCCAGGTCCTTCACCTACTGTCTTCCTTTTTGACTCCGTATAGAGTGTCCTACAACCCCGAAGAGCATGCTCTCCGGTTTGGGCTGTTCCCGTTTCGCTCGCCGCTACTCAGGGAATCGCATTTGCTTTCTCTTCCTCCGGGTACTTAGATGTTTCAGTTCCCCGGGTCTGCCTCACGCTACGCTATGTATTCACGTAACATGTCCCATCCCATTACGGATGGTGGGTTCCCCCATTCGGAAATCTTCGGATCAAAGCATACTTACTGCTCCCCGAAGCATATCGCTGTTCGTCGCGTCCTTCATCGGCTCCTAGTGCCAAGGCATCCACCGTACGCCCTTCATACCTTGATCTAGCGTTGGTATTCTAAGAACACACGTCTTAAATGACATGGTTAATTAAAAGTTTGATGTCTTGTTGATGTCTTCAGTTTTCAAGGTGCGAGTGTCTCTATCGAGACTGAGAGACGAGCTCTCAAAACTGAACGATGGGCATGTCCCGTAAGGGACGTTTTCCTTAGAAAGGAGGTGATCCAGCCGCACCTTCCGATACGGCTACCTTGTTACGACTTCACCCCAATCATCTACCCCACCTTCGACGGCTGGCTCCTTGCGGTTACCTCACCGGCTTCGGGTGTTGCAAACTCTCGTGGTGTGACGGGCGGTGTGTACAAGACCCGGGAACGTATTCACCGCAGTATGCTGACCTGCGATTACTAGCGATTCCGACTTCATGCAGGCGAGTTGCAGCCTGCAATCCGAACTGGGAACGGCTTTATGGGATTGGCTCCACCTCGCGGTCTCGCTGCCCTTTGTACCGTCCATTGTAGCACGTGTGTAGCCCAACTCATAAGGGGCATGATGATTTGACGTCATCCCCACCTTCCTCCGGTTTGTCACCGGCAGTCTCCCTAGAGTGCCCAACTGAATGCTGGCAACTAAGGATAGGGGTTGCGCTCGTTGCGGGACTTAACCCAACATCTCACGACACGAGCTGACGACAACCATGCACCACCTGTCACCATTGTCCCCGAAGGGAAAACTTGATCTCTCAAGCGGTCAATGGGATGTCAAGAGTTGGTAAGGTTCTTCGCGTTGCTTCGAATTAAACCACATGCTCCACCGCTTGTGCGGGTCCCCGTCAATTCCTTTGAGTTTCAGCCTTGCGGCCGTACTCCCCAGGCGGAGTGCTTAATGCGTTAGCTTCAGCACTGAGGGGCGGAAACCCCCCAACACCTAGCACTCATCGTTTACGGCGTGGACTACCAGGGTATCTAATCCTGTTTGCTCCCCACGCTTTCGCGCCTCAGCGTCAGTTACAGACCAAAGAGTCGCCTTCGCCACTGGTGTTCCTCCACATCTCTACGCATTTCACCGCTACACGTGGAATTCCACTCTTCTCTTCTGTACTCAAGCCTTCCAGTTTCCAATGGCCCTCCCCGGTTGAGCCGGGGGCTTTCACATCAGACTTAAAAGGCCGCCTGCGCGCGCTTTACGCCCAATAATTCCGGACAACGCTTGCCACCTACGTATTACCGCGGCTGCTGGCACGTAGTTAGCCGTGGCTTTCTCGTAAGGTACCGTCAAGGTACGAGCATTTCCTCTCGTACGTGTTCTTCCCTTACAACAGAGTTTTACGATCCGAAAACCTTCATCACTCACGCGGCGTTGCTCCATCAGACTTTCGTCCATTGTGGAAGATTCCCTACTGCTGCCTCCCGTAGGAGTCTGGGCCGTGTCTCAGTCCCAGTGTGGCCGATCACCCTCTCAGGTCGGCTATGCATCGTCGCCTTGGTGGGCCGTTACCCCACCAACTAGCTAATGCACCGCAAGGCCATCTCAAGGTGACGCCGGAGCGCCTTTCATCAACGGACCATGCGGTCCGATGAACTATCCGGTATTAGCTCCGATTTCTCGGAGTTATCCCAATCCTTGAGGCAGGTTCCTTACGTGTTACTCACCCGTCCGCCGCTCATTCCACTGCCTTCCCTCCGAAGAGTTCCGTCAGTTTCCTGCGCTCGACTTGCATGTATTAGGCACGCCGCCAGCGTTCGTCCTGAGCCAGGATCAAACTCTCCATGAAGTGTTTGACTTGCTCGTTGTTGTGACCGAAGTCACGATTGACGAAGCTTGCGCTTCATTCGTTTTTGTATTCCGTAGAATACGATTTTTGCCTCATCGTTCAGTTTTCAAAGTTCGTCGTGTCGTTTTCAGCGACTTTAATAAGATATCACGGAATAACTTAAGCGTCAATCCCTTTTTGAAATCTTTTTTCTTTCTCGTCACCGTCCAGTGCGTGTTGCCCTGTCGACATGTATTAATATACTATCTCGGTATAATACCGTCAATAGTTTTTCTAAAAAAACTTTTAAAATCTTTTTCCTTCTATATATAGCGAAAACAACACATAGAAAAAAATAAAGCCGATCGTCATACGACCGGCTCATACGTTACGAGTTCGACCCCTGCTCCCTTAGTTGTTTGATACGAAATCCTGATCAGACCTTTTCGCATGAAGAAATCAATCAGACTACTTAAATCCACTTTGACTTCTTGTAGTCGCTCTTCTTCCATCAATTCATACATCGTCCATGGACTTGTCCGCTCACGCATGATTTCAAATAAATAGCGTCCTCCCGATAAGACCTTCGACTGCAGAAGATGCTCAAGTCCAATCAAGGCGAGGTGAATACGTTGATCTAATGTCTCTTCACTCATCAATAATTGTTCATACAGTTTATAGACATCCGGATCATCGAGTCGCGCTTGTTCCCAGACGACCGTCTCGGGATGTTTTCCTTTTTCCAGAACAGATAATCGCGCGAGATGATGTAATGCATGATGGACGTGTGTATAGGCATCATAATGATGTCCGCGACTGAACAAGTTCCTTCCGTCTTGGAAACGACGCAAAAGTTTAGCGAACGAAATCGTCATCTGTAAACATCTTTCCTCATCAGGAAAGTTTAATAGCTGCCGTTTTAAGTCAACTAAATAATCGTTCCGTTCGAACACGATCGTTCCTTCTGCAATCCAGTGAATCGCGCGTCGATTGGCATTTAACAAAATCCAGCGTGATAAAACATCTTCATGTACGAGGTGTAACGACACCTTTAGTGTATTCAGTCGATAATGTTTAATCGTCCACTCGACTTCTGGGTCTCTCGTGATGACGACAAGAAGTGTATCAAATTGATCCGTCAGGGAATCCCGTGGTTGCCGTTTCTCAACAGCAATGATCCCTTGTGTTTCGCGATAAGCCGCGTACTCCGAATAAATCGTTCGTGTTGCTTGTTCCATGTACTTCTCACCCTTCTATACGAACTCGTCGTTACCATTTTCGACAAAAAAACAAGCTTTCCTTCTTCAGGCAATCCCACTTCTTATGCTAGACTGACAACAGGGGGAATTCACTTGAAAAAACAACGTAAAAATAAAATAAACCGCGCGCGAAACTTAGCTATGTTTCTCGTCTTCGGTGGGATGCTCGTCATGTATGGCGGTCTATTGCTCAAACAATTTGAAATCATCATGGTCTTACTCATGCTTCTCGGTTTCGTCATGGTTCTCGCCAGTACGGCACTCTATTTCTTGATTGGTCTGACATCAACGAAGGCAGCTGTCGTCACTTGTCCGAACTGTGGAAAAGAAACAAAGGTCCTTGGTCGCGTCGACTTATGTATGCATTGCGATGAACCATTGACGATGGATCCATCTCTTGAAGGAAAAGAATTCGATGAAAAATATAATAAACACAATAAACGAGCTCCCCGCTAAGGCAGCTCGTTTTTTTATTGGACATTCGATTGACAGTCCGGGCAAGTTCCGTACACTTCTAATCGGTGGCGATCGACTTTAAAGCCTGTTAAGTGCGCCGCAACCGTTTCGACATCATCGAGCACAGGATAGTTGAAGTCAACGATCTTTCCACAATTTTCACAGATCATGTGGTAATGGCGTGTCGTAACGAAGTCGAAGCGACTTGAAGCGTCTCCGTAATTCATTTCCTCAACGATTCCCTTTTCTCGAAACACGCGTAAGTTATTATATACAGTCGCCACACTCATGTTTGGAAAACGATGTTCGAGCGCACGATAAATCTCATCCGCTGTCGGATGCGTGTGTCCCGTCGTTAAATATTCCAAAATCGCGTGACGTTGTGGTGTCATTCGAACGCCTGATTCCCGAAGCGACTTCACGGCGTCATCCAGCATTTCGTTAGCCACGTCCATCCCCTCATTTCTATCTTTCATTGATTATCAGATTGTAATCTTTATAATTAGTCTACCTACAAATAGGCATTCCGTCAACGGCTCTGCACCGGATTTGACGTCCATGATACAATCATATCGTGATATTTTTCACGAATCATCGATTGGAGGAATCCTCATGTCTACCCACACTACACGTCCTACTTCAGAGGCGTTATATGAAATCGCACAAGAGTGTATCGTTGGTGGCGTCAACAGCCCATCCCGTTCATTCAAAGCCGTCGGTGGCGGCGCACCTGTCTATATGGAACGCGGAGAAGGTGCTTACTTTTATGATGTCGATGGCAATCGTTATATCGATTACTTAGCAGCCTATGGTCCGATCATCACGGGACACGGTCACCCTCACATTACGGAAGCGATCACCCATGCTGCCCAAAACGGTCTTCTTTACGGCACACCACACCGTCTAGAAATCGACTTTGCACATAAACTACAAAAAGCGATCCCATCGCTTGAAAAAGTACGCTTTACGAACTCGGGAACCGAAGCTGTCATGACGACGATTCGTGTCGCACGTGCGTATACAGGTCGTGAGCTCGTCGTGAAGTTCAGCGGGTGTTACCACGGTCACTCGGATTTGATGCTGATTGCAGCAGGTAGCGGACCGGCGACACTTGGTTCTCCCGATTCAGCTGGTGTCACGAAAGCGACGGCAAAAGAAGTCATCACGACACCGTTCAATGATATCGAATCGTACCGTCAAATCATGGAACAATGGGGCGATCAAGTCGCTTGTGTACTCGTTGAACCGATCGTCGGAAACTTTGGTATCGTCGAACCGCAACCTGGATTCCTTGCTGCGGTCAACGAAATCACGCATGCACACGGCGCACTTGTCATCTATGATGAAGTCATCACAGCCTTCCGCTTCACGTACGGCAGTGCACAAGAGTTACTCGATATCCGTCCCGATATGACGGCACTCGGCAAAATCATCGGTGGTGGTTTACCGATCGGCGCTTATGGTGGTCGTAAAGAAATCATGGAACACGTCGCGCCACTCGGTCCAGCTTACCAAGCGGGAACGATGGCAGGTAACCCGGCATCGATGGCTGCCGGTATCGCTTGTCTTGAATTACTTGAGCAGCCTGGTGTCTATGAACAACTCGATCACCTTGGCGCATTACTCGAACAAGGTGTGCTAGAAGCAGCAAAACGTCATGACGTCACGATTACGATCAACCGTCTAAAAGGTGCCATGACGGTCTACTTCACGGATGAAACAGTCATCGATTACGATGGTGCAGAACGTGCAGACAGCGAGATGTTCGGACGTTTCTTCAAATTGATGCTAGAAGAAGGCGTTAACCTTGCCCCTTCGAAATACGAAGCGTGGTTCTTGACGACGGAACATACGGAAGCCGACATCACAGAGACGATCGCAGCAGTCGATCGTGCCTTTGCTCGACTCTAAGTCTTCCATCTAAAAAAGCAGCGATCCTCACGAGGATCGCTGCTTTTGTGTTATTCGACGAGTTCCAGATTTTGAATGGCATACAGTTCGAAATACGCACCCCGTTTTTGCATGAGGACTTCGTGTGTTCCGATTTCCGTAATTTGACCATTTTCGATGACGACGATCTTATCGGCATCAGTGATCGTTGATAAACGGTGCGCGACAGTAAACGTCGTCCGCCCTTTCGCGAGACGTGCTAGCGAATCTTGAATCATCGCCTCACTCTCTAAATCGAGCGCACTCGTCGCTTCATCCAAAATCAGAATCGGTGGATTTTTCAAGAAGACCCGCGCAATCGCAAGACGTTGC
The DNA here is from genome assembly GCF_019890935.1 of Exiguobacterium acetylicum. Lineage (NCBI taxonomy): Bacteria > Bacillati > Bacillota > Bacilli > Caryophanales > Exiguobacterium > Exiguobacterium acetylicum. The sequence continues at coordinate 702,088 of NZ_CP082333.1, read as the reverse complement.
TTTTGACCACCCGATAACTTAACGCCTCGTTCACCGACTGGCGTATGATAACCGTTCGGTAATCGTTCGATGAATTCATGGGCATTCGCTGCTTTTGCCGCCGCGATGACTTCCTCGTCCGTCGCGTCCGGATTCCCCATCTTGATGTTCATTTGGACCGATTCACTGAAGAGAATCGATTCCTGCATGACCATCCCGATCTGATCGCGAAGACCACGTAATTTCAAGTCACGAATGTCAACGCCGTCAAGCGTGATCCGACCGGCAGACACATCATAAAAACGCGGAATCAAACTGACGAGCGTTGATTTCCCGCCACCTGACATCCCGACGAAAGCAATCCGTTCGCCTGCCTGAACGTCAAGCGTCAAGCGATCAATCGCCAGCTCACCGCCTTCTTCATAGGCGAAACTGATGTTTTCGAATTGAACGTTTCCGCGGACATCTTTCGGTTCACGTGCATTCGATTTTTCCGTGATGTCATACGGCTCATCTAAAAACTCGAACATCCGGTCCATCGAAGCGATTGACTGTGTCAACGTCGTTGAAGAGTTGACGAGACGACCGAGCGGTGCATACAGACGGTCGATATAACCAATGAACGCGACCATCGTCCCGAGTGTCACTTGATTGTTCAAGACGAAGAACGCCGCCGTTCCGAAAATCAGGATTGGTGCGAAGTCCGTAATCGTCGAGACGACGACGTACGTCCGCGCATTCCAGTTCGTTTGACGCAACGCGGCTTTTAAAAATCCATCATTTTGATGTTTGAACGCTTTGTTCTCGTGTGGTTCGAGTGCAAAACTACGAATGACTGCCATCCCATTGACCCGTTCCGTCAAATGACCTTGTAGTTCCGCAAGGGCTGCCGAACGTTCCCGTGTCAATCCGCGTAAACGCCCGTAAAAGAACTTAACGGCGAGAGCATAGAATGGTAATGGAATGATCGCGACGAGTGTCAACTTCGGATCAATCGTCCACATGATGGCGATCGCGATGAAAATCGTGATCATATCGAGCCACAGGTTCATTAGTCCTGTGACGACAAAATCTTTCGTCTGCTCGACATCATTGATGATTCGCGAGATGACTTCTCCCGTTTTCGTATTCGAATAAAAACGAAGCGATAATTTCTGAACATGATCAAACAATCGATTCCGTACGTCAAATAAAATCTTCGACGCGGACCATTGCGCGAGGTACTGGCGAACGTATTCGAGCGGCGGCTTGACGATCAAGAAGATGAAGACACCCGCTCCAATCAAATACGCCAATTGTTTACTTTTTTCCGCTATCGGCATCGTGTTTCCAGTTAGGATATTGTCGATGATGTACTTATACAACAACGGAAGTCCGAGTGGGATCGAGAACTTGATGATCCCGACGAAGACCGTCAGGAGGATCTGTTTTTGATACGGCTTGACGAACGCCATATAGCGGCGGATCGAACCTTGTTTCTTACGTTTTGCTTGTGTTGCCACGTGTTTCACTTCCTTCAATTAAAAAAAGACGATGGCGAACCATCATCTCCGATATCTTGTTTCATATTCACGATACCACATATCCACGAAAGCCGGGTTGAATGGACCCTTCCGACTGCGAATCCACTGAATCAGGACTTGGACATTGTCTTTCAAAATACGATCAATCGCCTTCGGATAATTCATCTCGCGGCGATGTTTCTCATATTCGTCCTCATCGAGGATCATGTAGGACATGTCCGGATACACTTTGATATCTAAATCGTAATCAATGTACTTGACTGCTCGATCTTTCTCATCGAACGTAGAAGGTGATCCAAGATTGCAGTAATAATAAATGCCATCCTCCCGAATCATACAAATGACATTGAACCAGAGTTCTGTTGAAAAGTAACAGATTGCAGGCTCTCGTGTTCGCCACTGACGACCATCCGATTCACTGACCATGATGCGGTCATTGAACCCAATCAATTCTTCTTCCGTCGATTTCAGCACGAGCGTTTCTTCCCAAACTCTGTGTAAGCTCCCGTTATGTTTGAAACTTTGAATCTCAATCTTGCTACTTTCTTTTGGGAATCGACTCATGTGCTACTCCTTTCTAAAGCGTTTTTCTTCCATTCTGTTATACTCTCGTGCTTATTATACCCATTTTCAGAACGCATGAAAAACGAAAGGGTATTTTTTCAGAAAAATGACGGAATTCAGGCTTGAAAGTGATTCAAAATCGCATTTTTTCGTTGTTTGAACATCGGTTTCAAGATGAATGCTTCAATGACGAAGGCGGGCAAGAAGGATGCATACGTCACTTCATCCACGAAATAGACGCCAGATTCACGTTCTTCGACTCGGTGCACGTGGCACCATGCCCGGAATGGATACGGCACTTTTGTACCGACATCGACGAAGACATATTCTTCTACGAAAGGAATCCAAGACGTCCACGAGACAAATAGTGGAGGAACACCAACGCGTAGACGAATCGTATTTCCCGCTCGTGTCCGCGTATCGCCCGACGTCTTCACTTGTGGAAATACCGTCAATCGACTTAAGGCCTTGGCGTCACTTAAAAAATCCCACGCTTGCTCCTTTGATGTATCGACACGTGTCTCAAAACGAAAAGTATGCATTAGATTTCCCCCTTTAATAGTCGGTCAATCTTCATTTGCGCGACAGATACCGGATGCGTCGCATACGTTTCCTGATCAACCAGTACCGTCTGGTCCGGCTGTTCCGTCACGCGATAGACAGCAATTTCCCAAATCCGGTGTGAGAAGACATGTCGAACGTGTCCGACAAGCGTTCCATTACGATCTTCTTCTGCTTCTCGAAGTGGGTATTGCCACATACCTGCGAGCAAGCCCGTTTCTGCTCGTTGTTCAATTGCGATTTTTCCGTTCGTTTCATAGACGAGAGCATCATACGGAATAATTTGCGTCTTCCCTTTCTTCGTCTTCACAGGTAGTTCTTCCTGTGCATTTCGATCATATGCAAAACAAACGTCTTGAACAGGACAGAGTCCACACATCGGAGACTTCGGTGTACAGACCATCGCGCCGAGTTCCATCAAGCCTTGATTGAAACTGGACGGATCAGCCGGATCAATCAATTGATGTACCGCCGCCTCAAACAATTTCCGTGTCTTCGGTGCAGCAATGTCTTCATAAATCCCAAGTACACGTGAGAGGACGCGCATCACGTTTCCGTCTACTGCTGGTTCTGCTTGCCCATAAGCAATCGATAGAACCGCTCCTGTCGTGTACGGACCGACACCCTTCAGTTGACTGAACAATTCCTTTTCGTCCGGAACGATCCCATCATATTTTTCAACAACTTCCTGAACCGCGATTTGAAGATTCTTGACACGGGAATAGTACCCTAAACCCTCCCAGTGCTTCAGGACTTCACTTTGATCCGCTTCTGCTAAATCATGCGGTGTCGGAAAACGTTTCGTGAAGCGCTCATAATACGGAATGACTGTATCGACGCGCGTTTGTTGAAGCATGATTTCACTAATCCAGATATGATATGGGTTTTTGGTTCTTCGCCATGGGAGATCCCGCTGTTCACGAAGGAACCAGGCAATCAGTTCTGTGGTAAATTGTGTTTTATTAAAGTTTGTGAAATATTCTTGAACGACAGTCAAAAGGTTACCTCTTTTCTCTTGGATACGATATATTTATTAAAAATTACTCGGCAGAACCTCGATGGATTCACCATCACGATTTTATAGAAGGAGCGAATTCGCATTGGATACTGGTACGCATATCGGCATGGGACTTTGTCTCGCCGCCATCTCGACGCTACACCCTGACGTCGCAGCGAGCACGACGATGTTTGCTGCCGTGACGACGACGGCGCTCGTCGGCTCACACGCACCGGACTTCGATACTGTCTTTAAGTTTAAAGGAAACAGCGCCTACTTGCGTCAACACCGCGGAAAATCGCACGGGTTGATCGCTTTGCTCGCCTGGCCGTTATTACTTTCAATCGTCATCGGCACGTTATTCGGTGTACCTCCGACTTCATTATGGCTGATGGCGCAGATCGCTGTCGCTCTTCATGTCTTTGTCGATCTGTTTAACGCTTACGGTACACAAGCCTTACACCCGTTCAAAAAATCCTGGATCGGTTGGGGTGTCATCAATACATTTGATCCATATCTGTTCACGATGTATTATGCCGCGTTCGGGATTTGGCTACTAACGAGAGCGACGATCGTCATCTTCCCGATTTTAATCGCCATCGTCATCATCTACTACGCTGTTCAATTCAAGTTACGAAACGATGCCCTCGCGACCGCAGCCCGCTATTATCGCGGTGCGCATAAACTGTTCATCTCCCCTGGCATGAAATGGGATGAGTGGCATGTCGCGGCACGTTTACGCGATGAGTATTCCGTCGTTAAGATTAACAGTGGAACCGTCGTCGAATGCGGAAACTTCCGGATCAAGGACGAACCACACGGTGACGTCTTGTACGAAATCGTCAAACAAAACCCGGACTTGCAAGCGTTTCTTGAGTTTTCGAAGATTCATACGTATACGGTCTCACGAAAGGATGGCATTGTCGAATACCGCTTCACTAACCTGCGTTACTTCACGAAGGAAGTCTATCCATTCGTTGCCGTCGTCAGAATCGACGCTGCCACACAAGAGATCGTCAGCTCCTATACCGGCTGGGTGTTTAGCGAACGGACCTTGCAGAAAAAACTGTTCATCCCTGCATTATAAAGACAAAGCTCCGCGCAACGGAAATCCCGATGTGCGGAGCTTTTTTCATTCGACGTTTCGACCTGTCATCAAATGCTTGAATTTTTCGCTCGTCGTATTAAACCGGTGTAACATTGCCCCGTGCTGTTTGATTTGCTGCTCGACGAAATGAACCGCAACGGCTTCACCTTGATATTTCTCACCTGCGCGCGCGAGTGTCGCTTCGAAATCTTCCCACAGCACTTCGACCCACGTCAGTGCTTCTTCCGGGGTTAATACTTCATTCACTTGCAATAATTCTTCAGCCAGTTGCTGAATGGCTTGTTCTCGATTCGTCATGTCTGTTCTCCCTCTCCTGTGAATAACGCGAGCGGAATCGCGACTTCCTGAGCGGTTCCTTCAAAATGCCCCCAGCCCATGACGCCATTGACGAAGTGTAACTCAAATCGTGCCTCTTCTCCTTCGATTCGGTAAAAGGCTCCCCGTTCGAATCGTGCCGGATCGATCAAATAACTTTTCGCAATGGCGATTTTTCGCGTCACGACTTCCACTTCACTGACGTTCCCGTGCTGCTCCGCTTTTCGTTTTTGTTCACTTAATTTCGTGATCAACATCTCAAGCTCGTATTTCGATAATTGACTCATCCGTGTCTCCATTACAAAAACTCCCCCTCTTCGTTTTTCAGTATAAACGAAAAGGAGGAGAAACTGGATGGATTAGCTTGATTTCAATTCAAGATTCCGTTTACTTTGTAACGCATACATTTTCGCATAAATCCCGGACGTTGCAAGGAGCACATCATGGGATCCTCGCTCGACGATCCGACCATGATCGAGAACAAGAATCTCATCCGCATCCTTGATCGTCGATAAGCGGTGGGCGATGATGAACGTCGTTCGTCCTTTCGTTAACGTCAGCAAGGCATCTTGTATGACCGCTTCCGTTTCCGAGTCAACACTCGCTGTCGCTTCGTCAAGAACTAGGATTGCAGGATCAAACGCTAACGCACGGGCAAAACTGATCAACTGTCGTTCACCCGCTGATAACGTGGCACCTTTTTCGATGACTGGTTCATCGAGCCCGTTCGGTAAACGATCAATGAACCGATCCGCGCCGACGGCTTCGATCGCTTGGCGAACACGTTCTTCGGAAATATCAGGATTGCCGAGTGTGATGTTCGAGCGAATCGTTCCTGTGAAGAGGAACGGATCCTGTAAAACGATCCCCATATGCTCACGAACCGCTTGTTTCGGTAAAGTCGTCACGTCTTGTCCGTCAATCAACAACTGTCCCTTTGACGGATCATAAAAACGCATCAATAAATTCATGATTGAACTTTTCCCGCTGCCCGTGTGACCGACGAGGGCAATCGTCGCGCCAGGACGAGCATCGATTTGAATTTCACGTAATACGGGATTTCCCGCTTCGTAACTGAATTCGACGTCTTTGAAGGACACCGCTCCTTTAAACCGAGCAACGCGACCTTGTTCGACCGGCTCTCCCTTTTCGTCGAGCAACTGGAACATTCGGTCCGCTGACACGAGTGCTTGTTGTAGCGGTGACAGTTGATTCATGATTTGGGTGACGGGTTCGAATAACCGGGACACGTAATCGATATACGCATATAAGATCCCGAGCGATAAAAACGAGCCGTTCGTCAGACTTTTCCCACCGACGACCCAAATCAACAAGGCGAGCGTCAAGTTTTTCAAAAAGTAGGATAAGTTGTGTGACATTAGGGCATCAAGTCGTAACAACTTTGCCCGTGTCTGATAGTTCTCTTCGTTCTTTTGTTCGAATTCAGCAAGGACTTCCTTCTCACGTGCATAAGCCTGAATGATCGGCATAGTCTGGATGTTCTCATTCAGTTGACCATTCATGTCGGCAACGAGGGAGCGAACCTTGAAGTTATTCTTCGTCGCGAGTTTCTGGAACAGCTGAATCCAGAAATAAACGATCGGAATGATGATTAGTGAGACCAATCCTAAACGATAATCGAGGAAGAACATCGCGACGAGAATCCCTGCCATCGTGATGATCCCTGAGAAGACTCGGGCGAGTACACCGAGATATAAATCGCGAATCGTTTCCGTATCATTCGTGACGCGACTGACGATTTTTCCAATCGGTGTCTGGTCGAAATAACGGACCGGTAATCGTTGCAGATGCGTAAAAACATCAAGCCGCATCCGTTTAATGATTTTATGAGCAGATCGTTGGAGCAAGATTTGCTGAATCCAGTTCAAACCAGCTGCTGCCAGCAGTAAGATGACGTAAATCAACGATAACCAGCCGATCGCTTTTAAGTCCTTTGAATAAAAATCATAGACCTGCCCTTGTGTCAGTTTTTGAATATTATCATACGTGTAGACGTCGTCTCCACGCGTGACCGTCATCGTACTTCCACTGATTTTCCGCTCTCCTCCACTGACGACTTGTTTTGGTACGAAAAAGTAGCCGCTGGTCGTTTGGACGATCGAGACGGATTGAACGATCTGACTTTTCGAGACATCCTGTGCTTTGGCGAACTGACGACCGTCATACGTGACCGCTCCGTCCGCTTTAACTTCGACCCAGTCCTTCTCAATTGCCACGATATGTTCATCAATGATGACTTTCGCGATATACGGACCTGTCAATTCCGCTCCGACTGCCAGTACGAGTAGAAACAATCCTAAAAAGATCGCTTGTTTCTCATGCATCGCATAGCGGATCAACGAACGGATTGTCGTCTTCCGACGTGCCGGATCGAGTTGATATAATTCCAATTCATTCATGCAGAGGCACCTCCTTACATCTCTTCACTTTGTCGCTCGAATTGTTGAGCGTACCAGCCATTTTGTGCCATCAGGCTGTCATGTGTTCCTCGTTCAGAAATCATTCCGTCTTGTAAGACGATGATTTCGTCCGCATGTGCCACTGCCGATAAGCGATGGGCAACAATCAATGTCGTGGATTGGTGGCGATTCGATCGAATCGAATCAATGATATGTGATTCCGTTTTCGCGTCTACCGCTGATAATGAATCATCCAGCAACAGCAACTCTGGTTTTTTTAACATCGCCCGCGCGATTGAGAGACGTTGCTTTTGTCCTCCCGACAACGTGACGCCACGTTCACCGACCATCGTCTCAAGTCCTTGCTCCAGCGTCTCGATATCTTTTTCGAACGATGCGAGACGAATCGCTTCCTGCAATTCTTCTTCTGTCGCTTCACCTGCACCGAATAGAATATTGTCCCGGACAGATTTTGAGAACAGTAAATGTTCTTGTGAGACGTAACCCGTCCAACCGCGAACCGTCTCTAGTGCAACATCTTCATACGGTACGCCGTTGACTGTCAACATGTCCCGTCCGATTGGATACTCACGTAAGAATTGACGCAAGAACGTCGTTTTCCCGGATCCCGTTGGTCCGACGATACCGATCGTTGATCCTTGTTCGATCGTCATATTCAAATCTCGTAAGACCGGATGGGCTGTCTCTGGATACGTAAACGTCAAATCGTTCATCTCGATCCGTTCAGGGCGATTAATATGTTCCCGCGGTGTCGAAGCAATCAACGGTTTGACTCGCATCGTTGCTTCCAAGCGGTCAAGACTTGCTGTTCCGCGCTGGATGACATTGATCAATTCACCAAAGGCGTACATCGGCCAAATCAGCATCCCGAGATAGATGTTAAAGGCGACCAATTGTCCGAGCGTGATGTCGTTCGTAAAGACGAGATATGTCCCGAACGATAAGCCGATCAAGTAACTGAAGCCGACGAGCAGCTTGATGATCGGTTCAAATAAGACATCAATTTTTGCGACGTGCATGTTTTTCTCAAAGACATCCGTCGTGACATCGTCGAAGCGTTTAACATCGACTGGTTCTTGTACGAACGAGCGGATGACACGCAGTCCGGAAATCGACTCGACGACCTGGTCATTCATCGTTCCGAATGAATCCTGGGCAGTGATGAAACGTCCGTGAATTTGACTTCCGAGCTTATTCATCGCGTAAGCGAGAAGTGGCATCGGTAACAAGGCAGCAAGCGTCAATTTCCAATCGATTGCCACCCCCATGACGACGAGCGTGATTGCCGTCATGTTCAACGAGTCGACGAGCGTCAAGACACCAAATCCGGCGGTCCGCTCGACCGCCTTCAAGTCGTTCGTCGCGAGTGCCATCAAGTCTCCCGTCCGATTCTTTTGGTAGAACGTCGGCGTCAGTTTCAATAAGTGCGTAAAGAAGCGACTCCGAAGTGTCCGTTCTAATAAAAATGCCGTTCCGAATAATTTCGCTAACCATTGATACGTCAAGATGAAGGACACAATGGAGATAACCGTTAATCCGCCGACATACTGTAAGAGTGTCGTTCGATCCATCGATCCCGACCGTAATCCGTCGATGACCTTACCGATCAGCCATGGCGGCGTTAAATCGATAAAGCCGGTGATGATCAATAATACGACTGCTACGAGATACGATGATTTGTGTTCTTTTAGAAACCAACTCAATTGCCGAAATAAACGCATGAGGGTCCCCCCTTTACTGTTAAATGAATTACTTTTTCCGAGCACGCAAAAAGGCATACGGATTTCCGGATGCAGTCCGAGAATCAGTATGCCTTGAAATGGGCATGATGCATTCTTGTTCGTCTGCGCGCTCGGGAGACGAATCCCCTTGCTCGCACATGAAATGAATTACTTATACGTGCTCAAGAGTCTCCGTCGTATTCAGCTGTTGGATATGAGTGAAACCAATTGGCTTTTTCATAGGACGGTTCCTCCTTTTCTTAGTCTGTGCGTAGAATAGCACAATTGTCGGATAATTGTCAATTTTTCGTCTTGCTTTTATTATTCCGCCTCTTCTTCTTTGACTTGTTCGAGGACTTGAGCCGCTAGACCGTATGGAAATCCTTTTCGAACGAGCGCTTGCTTCACTTTTTGTTCGCGTTCGAACGGTTCAAGTTGCCGGTATTTTGGATAATACTTGCGTGCTTGATAAAGGGCCGCTTGTTCTTCTTCGTCCCCTTCTTCAGCTCGGAACACCTCTTCGATACCCGCCTTGATCAAGTCGGACGAGAAACCTCGTTGCATGAGTGTCATCTGTAGCTTTTGCGTCAGTTCCCGCACGGAACGCCGTTGCAGCTCTTTTTGCTTTTGCCGCAAAAACTTCAGGACTTTTTCGTATTCCTCTTCATCCGTAAACGTCACGATCGCTTCATCAATAGCTGTCTTCGGTATCTTCAATGCCTCAAGGTCGCGGCGAATCCGTCCCGGACCTTGAGGTGTCGTCGCTTTTTTCGTTGCTGTATAAGCAAGTGCGAACTGTTGATCATCCAGATAGCGTTGCTCTGTCAATCGCTCGATTGCATGTTTGATCGCATGCTCCGGTGTCTCTTTCTCTGTTAAATACGCGACGACTTCACTCGTCGCCCGCATGCGGTACGATAGATGATTCAATGAGAGACGATACGCTTTTTGCTGTTCTTCAGCCGTCAACACTTCCTTGACGAAGTCGTCATCGAGTTCCTTATCGCGTTGTAGATTATATTTAATTAAGATATCGACGTCTACGGCAAAAGCATATTCCTCTTTGCCATCACGTTCGACATAGATATTGAATCGTTCGCTGTTCTTTTTCTGCGTCGAGATCCGTTTGATCTTCATGTCGTTCCCTCCCCTAACCTGATTCGGTAGTTCTACGATATCATGAACAGGCAGGTCTATGTTTGAGTGAAACCATGGAACGGGAACAAATGGAAAGAAGCTACTTTTACTTATTTCAGGGAGGATGGATTACATGAACATTGCGATTACCGGTGGAACCGGTATGATTGGTCAAGCCTTGACGAAGCGTTTACTCGAGCAAGGACATCATATCTTTATCTTGACGCGTCATCCGAAAGCGAACGATGCGCATGTCACATATATCAAGTGGATGACAGAAGACGCAAAACCGGAACAGCACTTAGAGGGCGTCGATGCATTCATTCATCTGGCTGGTGCGTCGATCAACGACGGACGTTGGACGGATGAACGTAAACGCGTCATTCTCGACAGCCGCGTCAGTACGACGAAGGAGCTCGTGCGAATCGTTGAAGCACTCGATCAAAAACCAAATGTCGTGTTGTCTGCTTCTGCGGTTGGCATTTACGGACAAGATCGGCATCAAACCTTCTCTGAAGATCAACCCCTTCCACCGACCGCTGACTTCTTAAGTCATGTCTGTGTTGCGTGGGAAGATCTTGCTCGTCCGATTGCTGACGCTGGCATTCGACTCGTCCATCCACGAATCGGTGTCGTCTTAACGAAAGCCGGTGGCGCTTATCCGTTAATGCGCCTGCCTTATGTCTTGTTTGGTGGTGGGACGATGGGCGACGGAAAACAGTGGGTCTCCTGGGTCCACATTGATGATTTAGTCGATTTATTCCTATTCGCACTTGAGACCCCGACAGTCGAAGGACCGCTGAACATCACTGCGCCTCACCCGGAGACGATGCGCCGTTTCGGACAGACGATCGGAAAAGTCTTACATCGCCCACACTGGCTCCCGGCACCACGCTTCGCATTAGAACTCGCACTCGGTGAAAAGAGTACGATTGTACTAGAAGGAGCTCGTGTCGTCCCGAAAAAAGCGCTCGAAAACGGATACAAGTTTCGGTATGCTGAACTAAAGGATGCATTACGAGCAATCGAGCATTCAAACTAGTACAGGGGTGGACGATACTTGGATATCTTAATTCGAAATGCACATATCTATCCGATTACTTCGGACAGTTTTTACGGGGACATCCGCATTCGTGATGGGAAAATCATTGAAATCGGTGAATTACTGGATCATTTAGAAGACGATCAAGTCATTGAAGCAGAAGGTCACTTTTTATTGCCCGGTTTCATCGATGCCCATACACATCTCGGATTATATGACGAAGGTACCGGAACCGTCGGAAATGATGCGAATGAGACGATTTTCGCGATGACTCCTCATCTGCGTGCCATTGATGGCGTCTATCCGCTGGATGAAGGCTTTAAGGAAGCTGTCGAACACGGGATCACGACCGTTCAAGTCATGCCGGGTAGCATGAACATCATCGGTGGCGTCACGAGTGTCATCAAGACGCACGGACGATTCATCGATGATATGATTCTTCGAAAGTACGCAGGTCTGAAGGTGGCGCTCGGTGAAAACCCGAAGCGTGTCCATAGTGCTGGTCGTGCCGGTGAACTGACACGGATGGGCATCATGGGGATGTTGCGCGAAGCCTTTCTTGAAGTTCGGACACAATCGGTTTCTGAAACCTTTGCCCACCAGATGATCAAACGAGTCCTTGATCATAAGATGCCGCTTCGTGTACATGCGCACCGAGCAGATGATATCCTTTCTGCCATCCGTTTTGCGGAAGAATTCGATCTTGATTTACGTATCGAACATTGTACGGAAGGTCATCTCGTCGCAAAAGAGATGGAGCTGCTACCGATTGAAAAAGTAACGGTCGGACCCACCTTCACGCGAAAGTCTAAAATCGAACTGAAGAATAAGACATGGGAAACGTATCGGATTCTTCATGAGCATGGTCTTGAAATCTCGATTACGACCGATCATCCGTATACCCCTGTCCAGTACTTGAACCTTTGCGCCGGTCTTGCCGCACGAGAAGGTCTACCGGTCGATGTCGCCTTACGCGCGATCACGATTCATCCAGCCCGTTCGCTCGGTGTGGACGATCGTGTCGGATCGATCGAGGTCGGAAAAGACGCGGATCTCGTCTTGTGGAGTCACTTCCCACTCGACTATTTAGCGAAGCCGCTCATGACGATGATTGATGGAAAAATCATTTTTGAACACGCTCAACTGAACTTGACTTAATCCCACCCCCGCCAGGTGTTTTTTGCACCTTTCGGGGGTTTTAGACGCTTACGGAAAACATCTTGTTTTTGTATCTTTTTTCACAAAAATTATTTTCTTGCAATTTTAAAAAAAGAAGGTAATATTATCTTATCCGACAACTGAAGAAGGCATACCATGCGCGGTTCAAACGAGTCAGACAGGTAGCTTTCGACAATCATTCTTGCGGTCCTAAAAGGAGGAATGGAAGTATGCTCAAGCAACGGGAGCTGAGCGACTGCGCTGATTTGTTCGAACTGATGCAGCATCAAGACGTATATCCGTACGTCCGCCAAAAAACACGGTACTTTGATGAATTTCTGTTTACTACAAAGCAGGCAATCGAAGAGGAAGAACGTGGTGAAATCGTATCACGTACCATCCTAGATGAATTCGATCAACCGATTGGTACGATTAGTTTACTCGATATCGAAGGACAATATGGGTTTCTCGGTACATGGTTAGGTAAACCGTATCATGGTAAAGGATACAATCATTTAGCGAAAGAAGCCTTCTTCTCTGAGCTGTTCTTCGAGCTTGGATATGAGAGTGTCTTCATGAAAATTCGCAAAAGCAATATTCGGTCACAAAAAGCTGCTGAAAAATTGCCGTATGCGTTCTGTGCGGATGAGTTGCGCCCTGCGCTTCTTGAGCAATTGAATGCTGGCGAGACACAGTTCACGCTATATGAAGTCTCAAAATCTAGTTTCCACATGTACATTCATGGTCGGGAACTCGAAACACTATACGATCATCAACAACTCGAAGCATGAGAGTCTTGTCTCTCATGCTTTTTTGTGTCCACACATGCGCTTCTAAAGTTTGAAATGGTATGATAAATAAGAAAACTCATCTTTATGGAAGAAACACTTTCTTCTACAGGAAATGGAGCGAATACTAATGCCAGAATCGTTTAACATTCTCGTAGTAGATGATGAAGCACAAATGCGTGACCTTCTCGTCTCGAATCTTGAAAAAGAACACTACACGACGATGACAGCTTCTAACGGACAAGAAGCGATCCATCTCATTCAACAAAATATATTCCATCTCGTTCTACTCGATGTCATGATGCCGGAAATGGACGGCTTGACAGCATGCATGCGTATCCGTGAATTCTCAAACGTTCCGATCATCATGCTGACGGCACGTTCGGACGAGCTCGATCGGATTCACGGTCTGAAAATCGGAGCTGATGACTATATCACAAAACCATTCAGCCCTCGAGAATTGCTTGCTCGCATCGAAGCGACGCTTCGTCGTTCTCACCGCTTTACAGTTGATCAATCGGCTACCCTGACGCTCGGCATGCTTGAACTCGATACGGAAAGTCGGAGTGTCCACGTCAATGGCAAGCCGGTCAGTCTGACGCGTAAGGAATTTGATTTGTTGCACCTGTTCGCTCAAAACAATGATAAGGTCTTTTCTCGCGAACAGTTACTCGATCAAATCTGGGGTGCGGACTATATCGGGAACTTACGGACGGTCGATACACACATCAAAACACTTCGCCTAAAGCTCGGGGAAGCCGGTGGCTCGATTCAAACGGTCTGGGGCATCGGTTATAAATTCGAGGAAGTATGATTAAGCGCTATACGATCCGGCGCCGGATTTGGATCACGATTTGGTTCACGAGCGTTTTTTCCGCCATTTTATTCGTCCTGCTGACGTTCTATCTCTACGACCGGTTCTATCTTCAGACGCAGGAAGATATCTTATTGAACCGAGGCGAAAAGCTGATCAACATCTATGAATCCGAAGGACTGTCTGGTGCTTTTTACGATGGAATGACTTATACGAATGAGTTGACGGAATCGAAAGTCTTCTTTATCGATTTCCTGAAGAAAAATCCAGCTGGACTGCGCTTTTTGACGAATGCGGATATCGAAGAACTTCGAAACGGTGAAACCGTCGTCTCCAGTCGGACCCATCCGATTGAAGGAACGGACATTTTGATGACCGGATTTCCGATCATCGAAAACAATCGACTGGTTGGTACGCTGATCTTGTATCTGGAACTCGGTCAAATCAGTGAACCATTCCGCCCACTCCGCCTGATGATCTTCTTCATGATCGGACTGATCGTCTTGAATCTCGTCATCTTCGGACGACAAATCATCGATACGATCATCCGTCCGTTGATCGACATGAAGCGCGCCTCGACTGTTTATGCACAAGGTGACTTTGATTATCGGATTCCGATTCAATCGGACGATGAGATCGGAGAACTCGCAGAAACGTTAAACAAGATGGCGGAATCGCTCGGAGAAGTCGACGAGCAGCGGAAGGAGTTCCTCGCGAACGTCAGTCATGAATTGCGGACACCGCTCTCCTACATCCGTGGCTATACGGAGATGATGCAGGATGATTCGCTCGAGGAAGAAAAGCGTGCGCAGTATTACCAAATCATCGAGCGGGAAACAGAGCGTCTGCAACGTCTCGTCAATGATTTGCTCGATCTCGCTCAACTTGAACGCGATTCCTATCCGATGTCGAAACAACCACTTGTCTTCAGCCAAGTACTTGAAGATGTCATTTACCGGATGGAACCCATCGCCCAGTCAAAAGGAGTCACGTTCGTGATGAATCTCGATCCGGATCAAATTGTCTTAGGCGATACAGACCGTCTTGAGCAAGTCTTCGGCAATTTACTCGATAACGCCTTACGGTACACACCGCCTGGTAAACAGATTTTCTTATCGACTGAAACGATCGGCGACCGGACGCATTGTCTTATCCGGGACGAAGGAGAAGGCATTCCGGAAGAGCATCTTGATCGACTGACAAAACGATTTTACCGTGTTGATAAATCACGGACGCGGAAAGATGGCGGAACTGGTCTTGGTCTTGCGATCACAAAACACATCATCGATCGTCATGATGGGACGATCCGGTTCGACTCCGTTCTTGGAGAAGGAACGACCGTCCACATCGAGTTACCGCTTCTTCCAGATGAAGAAGATGGATTCGAATGATGGAACAACATGTCATCCAAACCTTTGAACTCTTCGGACCGTTCGCTCCGTTCGTTAGTGTCTTGGTCAGCGTCGTCGTCAGTGTGCTTGGTGTCCTACCGAGTACGTTCGTCACCGCTGCGAATCTCGTCTATTTCGGATTATGGATCGGTACATTGCTCTCTTTCATCGGTGAAGTCTTAGGTGCGGTTTGTGCGTTCCTACTTTACCGAAAAGGACTGCGGTATGCCCTTCGTCGCCCACTTCCCGATCGATTCGCTCGTTTGCAACAAAAACTGCAAGCACAACGAGGACATGAAGCATTTTGGACGATCATCTTGCTGCGGCTATTACCGTTCGTCCCGTCTGGCATCGTCAACATCATCAGTGCGGCGAGTGGTATTTCCATCCTACTTTTCCTGACTGCGAGTACGATTGGAAAAATTCCAGCCATGTTAGTCGAAGTGCTCGCCGTCCATCAGTTCATGCAATCCTCGTCCATCGTTCAATGGTCGATTGCAGGCGTGGCACTCGTTGGTTATCTGCTATACCGTATTCATCAAAAACGAACACCATCGATTTAAAACTACAGGTATCTGAAAGGAAGTATTGTTCGTGGAGTTAAGACGTTTTGGAACATCTGATTTATTCGTGTCCCCGCTTGGGTTCGGAGCCGGTCACATCGGTGCAGAACAGATGACGGACCGGGAAGCAGTTTATTTACTCGAACAAGCACGTGATCTTGGCATCAACCTGATCGATACGGCACGCGGCTACGGCTTATCGGAGCAACGCGTCGGACAATTTCTAAAGAATCGCCGGCACGACGTCATTCTGTCGACGAAAGTCGGCTATGATGTTCCCGGTGCGCAGGACTGGACCTTTGAAGCGGTCCATGGTGGCATCGATCAAGCCTTACAGACGATGCAAACGGATTATCTCGACATCGTACACTTACATTCTTGCAGTCAAGAAATCCTCGCCCAAGGAGATGTCATCGAAGCGCTTGAACAAGCAAAACAAGCTGGAAAAGTTCGCGTCATTGCTTATTCCGGTGATCGGGAAGACTTGATATATGCTATCGAAACGAATCGCTTCGACAGTTTTCAAACATCGTTCAATCTGTTTGACCAACGTGTCGATGATATCCTGCCTACTCTTCTAGATCACGGAGTCATCGCCAAGCGTCCGATCGGCAACGCCCCGTGGCGCTTCACGGAGCGTCCGGTCGGACAGTATGTCGAACCATATTGGGAACGTGCGCAACAACTCGCTTATCCACTCGAGGAATCGAGTTGGCTTGAAACTGCGCTTCGTTTCACGGTCTTTGAACCAGGAATCACGACGGCCATCATCGGCACGTCTCGACCCGAACATCTCGCGTTGAATCAGCAACTGATCGAGCGCGGTCCACTACCCGCTGACCGTGTTGCTCAGTTGAAGGAACGCTTCGCTGAGTGTGACGCAACGTTCGGTTATCCTTCGCAAACATGATAAAAAGCCCGTATGTCCACTCGTTCAAGGAGTGCATACGGGCTTTTTTACTTAGAACTTTTTCTTTTTCTTCTTTTCGAGCACGACGATTGCTTCAACGTGCGCTGTTTGTGGGAACATATCGTACGGTTGGATGTACGATACTTTGTATCCTGCTTTCATCAAGTGATCACAATCACGCGCAAGCGTCTGCGGATTACACGAGACATAGATGATTTTTTTAGCTTTAGAAGAAATCATCGCGTTCAACAATTGTGTATCGCAACCTGAACGTGGTGGGTCGACGATAAAGACATCCGGAATCCAGCCTTCCTTGACCCAACGTGGAATCCACGCTTCGGCCTTACCGACGACGTAGTGGGCATGGTCGAATCCGTATTGCTTCATGTGCGCATTGGCATCTTCGACAGCTTCTTCAATGATTTCCATGCCGCGAACTTCTTTTGCTCCTTTGGCGATCCAGAGTCCGATTGAACCAACACCTGCGTATGCATCAACGACACGTTCTTCGCCTGTCAAAGCAGCGGCACGTGCGATCTCTTCATACATCCGTTCTGCTTGTTCCGGGTTCAACTGGAAGAAGGCACGCGGGGACAATTGATACGTGAATTCCCCCATCTCTTCTTCGATCCGTTCAACGCCGCGCAAGACTTCTGTCTCTTCTCCGAAGACACGTGACGTCAACTTATCATTGATGTTCAGTGCGACCGAGACGACACCTGGGATATCCATGATATCGCGCGACAACCCTTCTAAATCACGGAAGCCGTCTTTAAAAGCAACCAGTACGACTTGAATTTCACCCGTTTTGATTCCTGTCCGGACGACGATATGGCGCATGACACCATCTTGTTTTGCTGCATGATAAACGGGTACTTTATAGTCATTGAGTAATTTCGTGACAGCTTGGTTGACGCGAAGCGTGTCCTTGTTTTGGACGACACAATCATCGATCGCGACCAGACGATTCGAATTAGCGGAATAGAGACCGCTGACAATCTCATTCCCCTGTTTACCGACGACGAATTGCGACTTGTTGCGGTATTCCCATTCCTTCGAACCGATCGTCGGACGGATATCTGCTTTCTCGACATTCAACTTCGTTGATTTCAAGAAAGCGTTGCGAAGCATTTCTTCCTTATAACGCAACTGTCCGTCGTAACTCATGTGTTGTAATTGGCAGCCGCCACAGACACTATAGACCGGGCAAAGTGGAGTAACACGGTCTGGTGAACGATCGTCGCGCTTTAAGATTTTCGCATTCGCATAGTTCGCATGAATTTCCGTGATCTCGATTTGTGCCGTTTCCCCGACGAGTAGTCCTGGGATGAAGACGATTTGTCGTTCGAGCGTCGCGATCCCTTCACCGTTGATTCCCATCCGGAGACACGTGACCGAACGGACCTCACCTGTCTTTAATTTGATTTTTGTTGCCATTGATTTCATCCTTTCCGTTTGTGCAAATGAAAAAGCGGTCTCAATCTACCGCTTTTTTCGTTTCTTCTTGTTCTTTCATATCCTTCGCATATCGAACGACCTTCGCCTTGAGTTGATCCAGTGATACGATCAGTCGTTCCAAATCTTCGATATCTGATGATTCATCGAGTGAATCGATTGTATGACAGAGAAGCTGCATTCTTGATTTTAGCACATTCATTTGACCAAGTTTATCAGTTCTTGCTTTTCCCATTATTCAGACTTCCTTTCTTCCGCTGGATTCCGACGTTATTTTAGCATACGATACGAAGTGGAGCACTAAAAAGGAGGAGTACCCATGCCACAATCATCACCCATCACGATCGCAAACGATCCGTGGGAAGCTTATCGTGACATTGAACAATACGGCACCGTCCGTTTGACGAACATCGAAGTCACGACGACAAAACTGTGTAACATGCGCTGTGAACATTGCGCCGTCGGTTACATGTTATCTAGTAGCGAGTCACCTGAAATCCCAGTCGAACTACTCATTCAACGTCTGGATGAAATCGAACACCTGCGTGCCTTTTCCATCACAGGTGGAGAACCGATGCTTTCGATGAAATCCGTCAAGGAATATGTCGTCCCTTTACTTAAGTATGCCCACGAACGTGGCGCTAAAACCCAAATCAACTCAAATTTAACACTTCCGTTATCTCGTTATGAATTAATCATTCCTTATCTAGATGTCTTGCACATCTCACATAACTGGGGAACAGCCGATGATTTCATCGATGGTGGCTTTGCGATGATGGAACGAAAACCGTCACGTGAAGCACGGACGAAACTTTTCGAGACGATGAAAGAGAATGCTCGTGTCCTGAATGCACGAGGTGTCATCGTATCTGCTGAGACGATGATCAACAAGCGGACGTTGCCACACCTTGAAGCAATCCATAAGGAAATCGTCGATATGGGATGTGTCCGTCATGAAGTGCACCCGATGTACCCCGCTGACTTCGCGTCTATGATCGAAGCAGCTAGTTTATCTGAAATCCGTGACGGAATTCATCGTTTGCTTGACGTCCGCGATCCGAACGTTTGGATGTTGTTCGGAACACTTCCTTTCTACGCATGTTCGATGGAAGAGGCAGATTTAGAATTGCACCGTCGCTTACGTCAAGAAAAAAACGTATCGGTTCGCAATGACCCAGATGGTCGTTCTCGTCTTAACGTCAACATCTTTGATGGTGAAATCATCGTGACCGATTTCGGCGACGAACTCGCTTCGCTCGGTACGATTCACGAGACGTCTTTCAATGATGCGTATGCCCAGTGGCAAGAGACAGAACTGAATAAAAGCTTGTCATGTCACTGTCCTGCGGTGCAGTGCCTTGGACCGAACGCGCTTGTGAAAAACGCATATTACCCTGAGATTGATTTCACAAAACAATCGAGTCGGCTTTAAGAATCAAAAATAGGTTTTGAACAATGGCGTCCCGGGAAAAATGTCACAAAGTAGACACATTCTGTTTTCTAAAAAGGGGTGACCGGGATGGAATGGCTCGTAGGTATTGTCGCAATCATCGGTACGTTCAGTATGGTCTTGTTCGTCATGATGGTTGGTATTCGTGCTTCACACAGTATCGAACATGATGAAGTGTTCGATCAGACAGATTGGGATGAACATCTGCTGCACATGCCGCGTCCGACACGTTTTGAACAAGAAAATAAATGAAGCACGCCCCAGTCTCCCGTTTCAGAGACTGGGGCGTGTTATGCTAAAAGAAAAAAGAAAGGTCGTCGTTACTTGTGTCACGCCGTTTTGCTCTCATTTTATCAATCGTCTTCATTTCCGGTTTCACGCAAGGTCTGCTGATTCCATTGCTATCCATTTTACTTGAACGCCAAGGGACACCCGCCTTCATCAACGGTCTCAGCGCTGCCGTTCTATACATTGGTGTCATCGTCGCTGCCCCGCTCATGGAAGGTCCACTGCGACGACGTGGTTATATTCCCGTCATTTCGTTCGGACTCGCTCTTGTTGCAGTGGCGGTCTTCTTATTCCCACTCCTTCCAAGCGTCATTGCTTGGATGATTTTACGGTTCCTCGTCGGATTCGGTGATCAGACGTTACACTATGGATCACAGGTTTGGGTGACGTCCATTACCCCAAATGAACGGTTAGGGCGAACGATGTCACTATACGGGATGGCATTCGGTCTCGGTTTTGCTCTCGGTCCTCTTGCGGCACCTCTCGTTGATGTCATCAACTGGCTACCGTTCGTGTTGACGGGTACATTGACGGTCATCGTCCTGATCTTGTTATCGCGTATGCCGAACGAAAAACCATCCTCCGTCATGCCGGAGGAGCTACAAAGTGCTGCCTCACGGTATCGACTTGTCTTGTCAACCGCTTGGTTCACGTTACTTCCTGGCTTTACATATGGTTTTCTCGAAGCCACACTGAATGCCAGTTTTCCTGTTTTTGCGACGCGTAACGGGTACGGTCTATCTGAGACGAGTACCTTGATCACGACATTCGTCGTCAGCTCGTTGATCATGCAACTTCCACTTGGACGACTTGCGGATCACTTCGGAAAACGTCGGACGTTAGTAACTGTTCTTTCGATTGGCTCTGTCGCTTTCCTGGTTGCTTGCTTCGTCTTCGAACGATACGGTTGGTTGTTTGCGATTTTCGCTGTCAGCGGGATGGCACTTGGCTCGACGTACTCGCTCGGCGTCGCCTATATGACGGAACAGTTACCGCGACACCTTCTTCCGACGGGCAACTTGCTTGCGGGGATTGCCTTTAGTCTTGGTTCGATCCTCGGACCGATTGCCGGCAGCTTGTTCGTTCTGCTTCCAGCTATGCTTTATTTCAGCCTATTCGTTCTGGTCCTAGCGACACTTGCGTTTCTCTTACGATACGCAAAACGTCACGAATCATCCCGGATCTAAAAAAAGAGGCTGACCCTAAAAAGAATGACGCGTCTTTTCACACCCGTTCCTCAGGCGAGACACAAGCCAGTTTTCCTGCTTCATTTCAGCAGGAAAACTGGCTTGTTTGTCTCTGACAGCGCAAATGCGCTTTTTCCTGTAGGAGTGGCGTGAAACGCGTCATTCTTTTTGTTATGAGATAAGGGTGGCAGAATGATAATCTGCCACCCCTACCTTTGTGGAAACTGACTTTTAAGTCATTCCCTTTGTTTTATTTCACGATTCCTTCTTGCCGAAAACTCCGCCAGAGCTTATCGTCGATCGCATACGGCTGTTCTTTTGCACGCTTTAGCTCTTCTGTCTCGAGCAGCACGACGACCTCTCGACCGTTGATTGACCACACTGAATCGTAACCTCTCTCCGCCTCGATGATTTCCACATCCACATCTCCATGGGTTTCCTTCAATTGTTGACTGACGCACGTTACGACGAACCGGGCAAACTCATCACGTGGACGACGAGTGGCAATGATCTTTCGAACGATCTCATTCCGTTCCATTCGTTTTCATCTCCTTCCGTTTTATAGTCGCACTAGCCTTTCAGACAAGGCCGAATCGGTCTTCACTTGACCGTACAGAAAAAAGCCGAACGGGTCGGCTTGAGCAACGAACGATTGGGAGTTACTTTGATTGAAACTATTTTTGCACGATTCTGAATCTTCGTCAACCTCGCTTTTGAAACCATACAGGAAGGTACGTCGAGACTAAGATACCACTGACGACGAAGAGTAATCCAAGCAACGCTTGCGGTGGAATCGTCTCGCCGAGAATCAATGCCGATAAACTGACACCATAGATCGGTACGAAGAACATGAACAACGACACTTTACTGACTGGATTATATTTCATTAGTAAGTTCCAAAGCGTAAATCCAGTCGCTGATAAGAAGGCAAGATACACGAGCATCCAAGCACTTGTCGTTGAAAAGGTGAATGGTGCGACGTGACCATCGAGAATGACTCCTGCGATAAAGAGACCGATTGATCCAATGACCATCGCCCATCCAGTCATCGGTGCCACCGGATAACGTGCCGAGTATTCTTTGGCAATCAAGTTACCGAACGCCCCGGAAACCATTGCTGCGATCAACAATCCTTCCCCTACTCCAAATGAGACACCTTGCCCACCTTGCGGCCAGTTAGCCAAGATAACACCTGTGAATCCAAGGAATAAGGCGAGTCCTTTAAATCGATTCAGTCGATCGTCTTCATATCGAAAATGTGCCAGCAACATCTGGAAGAACGAAGTCGATCCGGCAATGATCGATCCTTGTACGCCGGTTGATAAAGATAGACCGATATAAAAGAAGACGTACTGCAAGAACGTCAAAAAGAAGCCAAGACGACTGTAGGCGTAGGTCCGCTCCTTCAGTGTGATCGTCTGTTTGAAGACGAAGACACTGACGACAAGTAATAACACACCTGCTAAAAAGAAACGATAGCTCGCAAACAGCAATTGCTCTCCGTATTCGGAAGATGTGATCTGTAATAAGTCATAACTTTTTTTAATGAAGGGAAACGCACTTCCCCACAAAAAAGTCGTCAGTAACGCAAAGACGACGAGTCCAATCCGATGGGTTAAAATTTTTTGCATCTTTCTAGTTCCTTTCCTGTTCCTTTTCACTGAAGCATGGTATAGTAATTCTACAGATAATAATAATTATAATCTAGAGACAATGAAACTCATTATCAATCAGTTAAACTCATTGATATATCACATTCTCATTCTCTTTCTATAATGATTTCATTTCTCATTTACATTTTGAAAGGAGTTTTAATATGACGACTTCCACTACTACCGATGTTCAACAGCGTTCCGTATTCCGTCATGCTTGGGATGAGCATCACGAATTGATTCTAGCATTGTTTAGCGGAATATTGATTTTAGTTGCTTACGGACTCGAAAAATTCAATACGGCGTCTGCCGTTTATGTCACATTGTACTTATCGGCTTATGTAATCGGAGGATATGCGAAAGCGAAGGAAGGATTGACGGAGACGTATCAAGAAAAAACGTTGAACGTCGAATTGTTGATGATTTTAGCTGCCATCGGTGCGGCTGCCATCGGCTACTGGATGGAAGGTGCGATCCTCATCTTCATCTTCGCGTTATCCGGTGCCCTTGAGACATACACGATGAATAAAAACGAACGTGCCTTGCAAAGCTTGATGTCCTTACAACCGGAGGAAGCAACACGTTTGAATGCAAACGGTCAACTCGAAGTCGTCGGAATCGAACAATTAGCGATCGGTAACCTCGTCTATGTTCGTCCTGGTGAGCGGATTCCGGTTGATGGTGTCATCGTCCGTGGTCAAGCGGCGATCGAAGAAGCATCGATTACAGGAGAATCGATTCCGGTTGAAAAACAAACGGGCGATACCGTCTATAACTCGACCGTCAACATGAACGGTGTCTTGACGATTGAGATGACGAAAGCTGCTGACGAGTCGTTGTTCCAAAAGATCATTCATATGGTCCAAAACGCCCAAAGTGAACAGTCTCCATCTGCTCAGTTCATCGAACGTTTCGAAAGCCGTTATGTCAAAATCGTATTGCTTGTCGTCGCACTGATGATGGTCCTCCCTCATTACGTCGTTGGTTGGACATTTGAGACAAGTATTTATCGCGCGATGATTCTTCTCGTCGTCGCCTCACCTTGTGCCCTTGTCGCGTCGATTACACCTGCTGCTTTGTCTGCAATTGCCGCATCTGCGAAAAATGGCGTTCTTTTTAAAGGAGGCGCCCACATCGAGACGCTCGGACAAGTCGATACGATCGTCTTCGATAAAACGGGGACGCTGACAACGGGTAAACCGGTCGTCACTGAAAGTCGGTATGCGGAAGGAATCGATGTCCGAGCCGTCGAACAAGCGGTTGCTTCCATCGAAGCACAGTCGAACCACCCGCTCGCACAAGCGATCGTCGATCACTTAAAAACCGATGTCCGCGAACCGTCAACGTTTAAAGATGTGACAGGATACGGGATTGAAGCGACCGTCGATGGTGTCACGTATCGTATCGGTAAACGGGCATTCCACGATGGTTTAGACGATCCATTCGTCGCAATCGAACAGTCATTGAAAGAACAAGGGCATACGATCGTTTATGTCAGCAATGGAACACAGATCGTAGCGCTTTATGCGTTACGTGATACGATTCGTCCGGAAGCCAAAACAGCGATTGCTGCCTTAAATGATCTCGGCATCGCAACGATCATGTTAACTGGTGACAATCCGGTCACGGCAGCTGCCATCTCACGTGAGGCGGGATTGACGGACTTCGTCGCTGAGTGCCTACCGGAAGATAAAGTACGCTACATCAAACAATACCAAACAGAAGGTCGGACCGTCGCGATGGTCGGTGACGGCATTAACGATGCCCCAGCCCTTGCATTAGCACATGTCGGGATTGCGATGGGTGAAGGAACGGACGCTGCGCTTGAGACCGCTGACGTCGTCTTGATGAAAAATGATTTAGGTCGTCTTGCCTATGCTGTGCACAAAGCCCGGAAGATGAACCGGATCGTCAAACAAAACATCACGCTTGCGATCGGTGTCATCCTCCTATTGATCGCATCGAATTTGTCCCAGTTCCTCATCATGCCGTTCGCCGTCGTCGGACACGAAGGATCAACGATTCTCGTCATCCTGAACGGTTTACGCCTTCTTCAACAGGATGCTTTACCAAGTCTTCCACAGCGTTCATCTGAAAAACGATTAGCTGCTTAACACGAAAAAACGTCTGATTGCCGGAAGGCAGTCAGACGTTTTTTCGTATCTTCATCCGAACGTATTCGTCGGAATCGCATCAAGTTCAGCTTGTTCCTTCAAGCGCTTTTCTTCCATTTTCTTCGGATCCGCTTTTTTCATGAACCGTTCCCATGACGCGTTCAATTCAGAACCGAGTAAGATGATCAGCCCTGTGAAGTAGAGCCATAGTAACAAGATGACGACACTACCGAGCGAACCGTACGTTTGATTGTAATTCGAGAAGTTCGAGACGTAAAATCCGAATCCAACCGATAATAATTGCCAGACGATGACACCAAAAACGGCTCCTGGAATTGCTTCTTTGAATGTAATCGGGCGCTTTGGTGCGACGCGGTAAAAGATCGATAAGATACCAATCAATAGAATCGTCGACACGACATATCGTAAGACCGTCAGTAGGATTTTTTGCCCCATATCGATCGGCAACACGAAATTGGCAAGATACGTAATGATCGGACCACCGAGCACATTCAAGACGATCAGCAACAACATCCCGATTCCGAGTACGATCGTGAGCAATAAGGCAATCCCACGTGCTGCGACAAAACCACGGGGCGAGAAGTCACCATAGGCGTGGTTCGCCGTCGTGATCAAACGATCGACCCCTTTGGAAGCAGACCAGACAGCAAGAATCGCACCAATCGATAACAGACCACCTTGTGGTTCCTTGATGGCTTGGAAAATCGTATCGGTGAATGTGTTGACGGCCCCACCTGGTGCTAAGTCGCGAATTTGTGATTCGAGTGTCTGACGATCGATGTCAAAGAAAGATAAGACGGAAATGACGAAAATGATACCTGGGAAAATGGATAAAAACCAGTAATAAGCGAGTGTCCCTGCATAATCCGTGATATTATGATCGGACATTCGTTGCTTTAAGTTCAGGGCAAGCCCTTTTGGATCGCGTGAATGCGCCATCGTCATCTCTCCTTCATGAAAAAGAGGCAGTCAACGACCACCTCATTGTTTTAATATACTTTTCCCATTTTATTTCAACTAAAACCTCATTCGTTTTCAGAAAGGATCAATTCATAGAATGGTTCTGTCATTTCTGCCAGCTGTTTCGCAAGTGACGGTGGACGAACCGGTAACGAAGGTAGCTCCGAACGCTTGATCCAGACCGGTGTATAACCCGATCCTTCCTCTTCGAACTCTTCACCCGTCCCCGTTCCAAAGCGACCCCCAATTGTTTTCGCCCAAAAATAAGGATTGTCGAATCCATTAAAACGGACGATGGCGGCAATACCGGTCAACTCCACGTCGATTCCAAGTTCTTCATGTGCTTCA
Source organism: Exiguobacterium acetylicum (assembly GCF_019890935.1). Taxonomy (NCBI): domain Bacteria; kingdom Bacillati; phylum Bacillota; class Bacilli; order Caryophanales; genus Exiguobacterium; species Exiguobacterium acetylicum. The sequence goes on along the minus strand of NZ_CP082333.1, from coordinate 675,601 downwards.
CGAACCGCTGTTTCTTCTAACGATTCTCCATCATCTTTCCCACCGCCTGGAAAGACATAATACGTTTCGTTCGGTTTATCCCGACGAATCAACGCAATTTCATCCTGTTCGTTTCGTAAAATGATTGCACTTCGTTGAATCGGCATGACGCCACCTCCCCTTTTATTATTTCGACTTATTGAAGAGCATCCAGCATTTCAGGAATGAGTCCATTCTCTGTCGAAGCGATGACTTCTGCTGCAACCTTCATGCCAAGCTTCAATGCCTCTTCTGCTGACTTTTCTTGTGTCAATTCAGACAAGACAGCGGAGAAGAAGGAGTCGCCTGCTCCCGTTGAGTCGACGACTTTTACTTTTTTCGTTCCGACATGACCTGATGTCGCTGTACGACGATCAACGTAGACCGCCCCGAGTTCACTCATCGTCACGACCGTGAACGGAGCACCCTTTTTCGCTAGCTCATTCGCTACATGAATCGCATCTTCAACCGTTACGATCGATAGATCAGACAGAATTTCCGCCTCTTCTCGGCTACAAATGAATCCAGTGAACCCTTGTAGCAGATGACGATTTCGTTCGATGACGCTCAAGTGACCACACACACCAAACAATGGCAACTCCATTTTGCGACATAAATGAATCAAACGTTCTAAGACCGTAACGGACAAATCAAGATCGATTGCAACGGCATCGACTCCATCGAGTGCATAGATTGATTGACGTAAAATCGCCTCTTCGAGCAACTTGGCATCCGGTTGTTTTGAGATCGATGTTTGCAAATCGCCTTCATTATCCATGACAGCTAGCCACATGCCCATTCCATGATCTTCTAACATTTCGACGTGATCCACATTTGCACCGTAAGATTTCAGCTCATCGAGCACTCCCACGCCAATCTGATCATTCGTAACCGTCGAGATAAAGCGAACTTCATTCCCGAGGACGGCTAGATTTTGTGCTACGTTGCGTCCTGTTCCTCCATTTGAAAACGTGATGTCTCCTACGTTTTTCGCATCCTTATGCAAAGGAGCGAACGAAGTTCCTTTTATGTCGACGAATACTTTTCCGATTACCGCGATTTTATTCATTTCAGTTCCACCTCTAACCATATTTCCTGATTTCCGACCTTGTTTGATCTTTCAGGCACATTGCTTCAATTATAGTAAAATTTTAAATCAGTGACAACCGAAGTAGTTTTTTTCTAACTGTTCGCTATCTTCACGTTAAAAAAGCAGCAAGCGGATCGCCTGCTGCTTTGATTAAAGATTAGATATTCGCGATCACGAGACTGATGGCAAGTAAGAGTCCGAAAATCGTGTTCACTTTACCGGTCTGTGCCATGCCAGGCATCAGCTTTTCCGGTGGTAAGTCTTCCCAGAAGAGACGGACCGCTTTGATCATGAGCGGAATACTCAATAACGCGAGTAACGCAAACCATGAGACTTCGAATGCGAGTACAGCAATAATGAGAGACAGGACAGCTGCCGCAAAAAATCCGATCAAGACGTACACGGCACGGCGATGTCCGACAAGACAGGCAATCGTTTTTCGTCCGTTGACCTTATCATTATCCAAGTCCCGAATGTTATTCGCAAGTAGGATTGAACCAATCAAGATGGCGACTGGTACCGAAATCGCAACGGCTTCTGTCGGAACATAACCAATTTGCAAGTACGCCGAAATCGCGATGATGATATACCCCATGAAAAAGCCTGCAACGACTTCTCCGAACGGTGTATAGGCAATCGGAAGCGGTCCTCCTGTATAGATATATCCGACGAACATCGAAATGAGTCCTACGACAAGCAACCACCACGATGTCTCGATGCACAGATACACACCGAGTAAGGCCGAGATCCCGTACAATGTAAGTGCGAACGCTAGGATCGTCCCCGGCTTGAATCCGTCACGAACGATCGATCCACCGATTCCGACTGATTCCTCTGTATCTAAACCACGTTTGTAATCGTAGTATTCATTGAACAGATTCGTTGCGATTTGAATCAACATCGATGCGATCAACATCGCCACGAACAAATCCAAGCGTATCGATTCCACGCGTGGTGCGACAACTGCCGTACCGACGACGACCGGAACAAAACTTGCTGTTAAAGTATGTGGTCGTGTCATTCGCCAATAGACAGCGATTGATTTATTCATATAATAACCCCTTTCCTGTCTAAGTGTATCGGGTTTCGTTTTTTGCTGTCAATGTTCAATCCGAGATAGCTTATTCCTTCTTTTTTGTTCGCAAAAAGTTTACACTTAGATTAAGTGAAACATATCACAGTATCTATAGACTAGGGGGCAATGAGCGGTATGGCTTACGCTCAACAAGAGCTAAAACAGTGTATCGAACAGGCCGTCAGTCAGGCGAACGCCTCACAACGACCTATACTCGCTTCGTATTCATGGGAAATCGAAGCAACTGACATGCGTTCCCTCGAACAGGGTATCGAGGAACGATTTTATTTCGCGACACCTGATCGCTCGATGCGGGCCATCGGGTTTGGCATCGTACAACAACTTCAGGCTTCAGGAACGGATCGCTTTTTACGAATTCAATCGCAATGGGCAAACTTGAATCGCGATCATGTCGGTCATGATTTATTTGCGTTCAGCGGATTTTCGTTTACCGAACTCAAACAACCGGATTATCGTTGGTCTTCCTTCGGAGACGCTTCGATGACGATTCCGAAGTTTTTATTTCTAGAACAAGATGGCAAGACACGTGTGACGATTTTTGCTCGCGTCGAGCCCATGGATCAAGTCGATTCTATTTTAAATGAACTCGCACTCGATTTCGCCAAAGTCAATCAACCGCAACCGCAACCATCGACTTCGACAGGCGTCACGCGCTTACGACTATCGCGGGATGGAAATGAAGCCTTTGAAGCTTCGTTCCATCAAGCCATGCACTACTTGGAGACGACACTTGAAAAAATCGTCCTGGCGCGCGAAGTCGTCTATGAGCTGGATCGTCCGCTTGACGTAGCCGCTGTCGTCGCTGAACTCGAAGATACGCAGCCCGGCAGCTATGTCTTCTGTTTCCAACCGAATCCGGAAGAAGCCTTCATCGGCGCTACGCCGGAACGACTCGTCTTAAAACGTGGACGTCGTCTTGAAACCGCAGCCGTCGCTGGTTCTGCACCACGCCACGCAACGGATGAGATGGACGAAGCACTCGGTCAATCGTTATTACAAGATCAAAAGAACCGGGTAGAGCACGGAATCGTCGCGGATTCAATCGAACGGACATTATCTGTATTTTCAGAGGAACTGGATTGTCCGGATACGCCGATTCTCTTGAAGAATCGCCATATCCAACATCTTTATACACCGATCACAGCTCATTTAAAAGAAGATGTGACGTTATTTCAATTAATCGAAAAACTGCATCCGACACCTGCACTTGGGGGCGAGCCCAAGCAGTTAGCAGTCGATGCCATCCAAGAAATCGAAACGTTCGAACGAGGATGGTACGGTTCACCTGTTGGTTGGATGAACGGACAGGATGACGGGGAATTCATCGTTGCCATTCGATCTGGATTGTTTACAGAACGGGCGGTCATTCTTTACGCCGGTTGCGGTCTCGTCGAAGGCTCTCATCTCGATAGTGAACTGGCAGAGACGGAAACTAAACTATCACCGATGGTACAAGCACTTGGACACATCGGTTCGATTGAAAAGGATGATATTTATGTTGACTAAGTGGATGCACACGTTAATCGATACGCTCGTCGCTTCTGGTGTCCGGGACTTCGTCATCAGTCCCGGTTCCCGTTCGACACCACTTGCCATTGCTGCTTTTCTGCATCCTTCTAGCCGTACCCACGTCCTTGTTGACGAACGGTCGGCTAGTTTTTTTGCTTTAGGTCTAACACGGACGGAAGAACGCGTTCGTCCCGTTGCGTTGATTTGTACAAGCGGTACCGCTGCGACGAACTATTATTCAGCAGTGACCGAAGCGAACATCTTTGAACTTCCGCTGATCGTCTTGACCGCCGATCGACCACACGAATTACGGAATGTCGGTGCGCCACAAGCTATTGATCAGGTCGATCTGTACGGGAAGCAGGTTCGGCATGCGTTTGATCTTCCGTTAGCAGAAGAAGCGAGCCTTCCTTACGTCGCTCATGTTGCACAACGTGCAACCCTACTCTCTCTGACGGAACCAGCTGGCCCGGTTCAAATCAATGTTCCGTTACGTGAACCGCTCGTGCCGGAACTCGATCTCTTACGGACAGGACGTCCGGTCGGTGTATTACCTGAATCGATACCGGGCGTAAACAACGCTTTAGCGACCGCACTTCAAGAAGAGCGTCTTCTTTTTGTACTTGGACCACAACTTACTGCGGCGGACAGTCAGGTTGTCATCTCGTATGCGAAACAAGCAGGGATTCCGGTGTTGGCGGATCCACTCAGTCAAGGACGACAATCGCATGATGCTCACGTTTTTGCCTATTACGATACATGGCTCAAACACCCCGCTACCGCTCAGCACGTCCGACCAGACCGAATCATTCGTTTCGGTGCCATGCCGACGTCAAAACCTTATCTGCTTTGGTCTCGGGATATTCCGACGACGGTCGTCGGTCATCCAGGAAACTGGCGCGATCCACAGCTTCATTCGGATTTCGTAATTGGTCACGCGCGACAACTCGCGCATCATGAATCTGTTCCGCACGATCCTGCGTATCTGACACTGTTGCAACAGGCGGAGCGACGCGTCGCCGCTGCTTTTGCGACAATCGATCAAGAGGAGATGACGGAGTATAACGTCGTCCGTGCGTTGACGACGTTACAGGACGGAAGTCTCTTCGTTTCAAACAGCATGCCGATACGGGATGTCGATACGTTCCTACCGACAGGAACACCGCTTCGTCTACTCGCGAACCGAGGTGCGAACGGAATTGACGGCATTCTCTCAAGCGCTCTAGGAGCAACGTTTGACGCCACACACCGCTATTTACTCGTCGGCGACTTAGCGTTCATTCATGATATCAACGGTCTGATGACAGCACGGACGCTTCCGTTAACGATCATTCTCGTCAACAATGCGGGTGGCGGAATATTTAGCTTTTTACCGCAACAGCAACTCGAGCAAGAGGTGTTCGAACCACTTTTCGGTACACCGCAGCATCTCGACTTCGCTTCTCTCGCTTCCGGATATGGCGTAACCTATCAGGCAATCGATTCCATCGCCGCGTTACGTCAAGCACTTGCGGAAGAGACGAACGTCACTCGGATTCTTGAAGTCAAGACGACACGAACAGAGAACGTACAGATGCACCGTTCGATCTGGGACGTGACGAATCATGCGTTAGCCGAGGTGTTCCAATGATTTTGCGTGGGCATACGTATCATGTGAAAATCGAGGGATCGGGTCCACCGCTCCTATTGCTTCATGGTTTTACAGGCTCGCTCTCGACGTGGGACATGCTAAGTGAGCATTTATCGACTCACTTCACCGTCTATCGCCTTGATTTGATGGGGCATGGAAAAACGACACCGGCGTCTGAGCAACGAATGCGTTTGACGCAACAGGTCAAGGATCTCGAGGCACTGCTCGCTATGCGATCCGAGCCATGGATCGTCCTCGGATATTCGATGGGTGGACGAATCGCTTTAATGCTGAGCGTCGTCTCTGAACAAATCGCTCGGACGATCGCTGTTAGTACGACACCGGGTCTTAAGACGGCAATCGAGCGAAAAATACGTCGTACATCCGATCGAGTGCTTGCGGAGCGCCTTGAAAAAGGCGGACTCGAAGCTTTCATTGATCATTGGGAGACACTTGGACTATTTAAGCCCCAAGCCCTTCTGCCGGAATCACAACGTACGCGACTGCGCCAGGAGCGTCTTTCCCAAACGGTGGAAGGTTTAAGTGCTTCGTTACGTGCACAAGGTACAGGAAGCATGCCATCCCTATGGTCATGTCTTCCGAAAGAGATTGATTGGATCGTCGGGGCAGAGGATGAAAAATTCCGTGCCATCGCTTCACGAGCGGCATCACCTGAAAAAATTCACGTGATTTTGCACGCTTCGCACGCCCCACATATCGACCAACCGCAAAAGTTTGTTACAATGGTAGAGAATCTACTTATTCATCACTAACATATTGGGGGAATTCACATGAAATATGCTCCGGAATGGGTATCAGCCCGCAGCTATGAAGACATCAAATATGAACAATGGAACGGGATCGCGAAAATCACGATCAACCGTCCTGAAGTTCGCAATGCGTTCCGACCACACACGGTCCACGAACTCATCGACGCATTTTCACGTGCACGTGACGATCAAAATGTCGGCGTCATCATCTTAACAGGTGAAGGCGATCTCGCATTCTGTTCTGGCGGAGATCAAAAGGTACGTGGACATGGTGGATATGTCGGTGACGATGAAATTCCACGCTTGAACGTTCTTGATCTTCAACGTTTGATTCGTGTCATCCCAAAACCAGTCATCGCTATGGTCGCAGGTTATGCGATTGGCGGCGGACACGTCCTTCACCTCGTGTGTGACTTGACGATCGCTGCAGACAACGCCCGCTTCGGACAAACTGGTCCAAAAGTTGGTTCATTCGATGCTGGATATGGCTCTGGTTACCTCGCACGCGTTGTTGGACACAAGAAAGCGCGTGAAATCTGGTACCTCTGCCGTCAATATGACGCACAGCAAGCACTGGATATGGGACTCGTCAACACGGTCGTTCCACTCGCAGATCTCGAGCAAGAAACGATTCAATGGTGTGCTGAAATCCTTCAACATTCACCAACGGCTCTTCGTTTCCTCAAAGCGGCATTCAATGCTGATTCAGATGGTCTTGCAGGGATTCAGCAACTCGCAGGAGATGCAACGTTGTTGTACTACACAACGGACGAAGCAAAAGAAGGACGCGATGCGTTCAAAGAAAAACGCAACCCGGACTTCGGACAGTTCCCGCGTTTCCCATAATGAAAAAAAGGTTCAATCGTCTTACGACATTGAACCTTTTTCGTATATTCATCTCAAAAGGAAGTGACTATTTTGTATCCTTGGATCTATACACGGGCAAAAGAACAGCCGGATGACATCGCACTCATTACGGAAACAGAGCGTTGGTCGTGGTCCGAACTATATGCACGCGCGCATCGCTTAGCGAGTACTTGGGCAACGATCGTGACACGCGGAGACCGGATCGCCCTGTACGGTCCATCGAGTGCGCGCTACATCGTCGCACTTCACGCAGCTCAATTGCTTGAATTGACCGTCGTCCCGATCAACACACGTTTGACGCAAACGGAAGTATTACGTCAATTCAAACAGGCAGATGTACGGCTCATCGTGACGGACCGGACACTTGATACAAAGATCCCGTGCGTGGCTTTCTCTTATGAAAAAGAAGCACCTGACCTGTTAATACGCCATATGCCCAAGCAATACGTCCAATCGATGCTCTTTACGAGTGGTACGACCGGACATCCGAAAGCCGTCGAACAAACGATGTTGAATCATTTCTCGAGTGCGACGAACGCCGCTCGTCATATCGGATCACTGCCAGAGGATCGTTTTTTGATCGTCACGCCGCTGTTCCATATGAGTGGATTAGCTGTCGTCTATCGGGCAGTCATCTATGGAGTACCGATCATTCTTGAGCCACATTTTTCACCAGAACGCGCCTTGCACTGGATTACGACGGAAAAGATCACCCATGTCTCACTCGTCTCGGTCATGCTTGATCGACTGCTCGAAGCCGGGCTACGTCGCCACGCGCTTCGCGTCGTACTGACAGGAGGCGGTCCTGTGCCATTACCGATTCTGACGCGTGCCCTTGATCGTAATATTCCCGTCATGCAGACATACGGGATGACGGAAACCGCTTCTCAAATCGCGACTCTTTTGCCAGAGGATGCCTTACGAAAGATTGGATCGGCCGGACAAGCGATTCATCCGACGCAAATCCGCATTACGCGTCATCAAGAAATCGAAGTCAAAGGACCGACGATCATGAAAGGCTATTTTCATGAGGAAGAGAAAACGTCAGACGCCTTTACGGCAGACGGTTTTTTCAAGACTGGTGACTTAGGACGCTTGGACGCCGACGGATACCTCTACGTCCTCGATCGTCGAAGCGACCTCATCATCTCAGGTGGGGAAAACATTTATCCAGCTGAAGTCGAATCAGCACTTCTCTCGATTGATGGAATTCAAGAAGCAGGTGTCGTCGGACGATTTGATGCTAAATGGGGACAGGTTCCGGTCGCCTTCATCGTCAGTACACTCGATGAAGTCATCGTCCGAACGGAAATCAGTCAATTGCTCGCTAAATATAAATGTCCGGTTGATTATATCTATCGTAGCGCGCTGCCACGCAATGCGAACGGTAAACTATTGCGGAAGCAACTGAAGGAGTCATTATGAGTATCACTCTCCGGTCTGCCGAACTGTTCGATGTTCCGCTCGTCTTTCGTCGTCCGATGCAAACCGCCCTCTCGACGCTGACAGTACGTCGGACGACGATTTTGCGTCTGACTGATTCGGAAGGACGAGTGGGTTACGGGGAAGGTGTCGCGTTTGATACACCGTGGTATACATCGGAAACGCAGCACTCCCTTCAAGGAATCGCTCCGCTACTGTATCGATTACTTGAACAACCGCTCCATCATCCAGCAGACGTTACGGATCGCTTGCGCATCGTGCAAGGTAATCCGATGGCAAAGGCGATGTTCGAAGGCGCGATCTATGAATTATTCGCAGCAGCTGCCGGTCAATCGCTCGCCTCGTATCTCGGAGGTGATGAATCATCTCTCGTACCTTGCGGGAAAGCACTCGGACGGGCTTCTGCAGCACAGACCGTCGAAGCCGTCGGACAAGCGATCGCCTCCGGATATGGACGGATCAAGCTGAAGCTCGCTTCGACGGATACCGTCGTTCTTGAGCAAGTACGTGCCGCTTTCCCTGATGCGCCCTTGATGTTTGACGCTAATGGCAGCTTCACTGAAGCAGACTTCCCTCTATTACAACAGTGGGATTCATTCGGTCTCGTTATGATGGAACAGCCGCTCGCAGCGTCGGATTGGTCCGGACATCAACGTCTCGCTAGACTCTTACAGACACCGATTTGTCTGGATGAATCCATCGTCGCTCCAGTGGATGCCGAGTTGATGCAGACGCTCCACGCTGGTCAGATTCTAAACATCAAGCCGGCACGCGTCGGTGGACTGACGAACGCTTTGTCCCTTCGAACAAAAGCACCCTACTGGCTCGGTGGGATGTTCGAGAGCGGTATCGGGCGTCGTCAGACGCTTGCTTTTGCAACACTGCCTGGACTCGCTTATCCGATCGATATGGCAAGTACTGCCGATTATTTCGAAGAAGATTTGCTTGAGACCCCGTATCATGTCGAACACGGACACATTCGTTATTCCGCTCCAGCCGTATCCGAGTCACAGTTAAACAAATTGGCAACGTCCCGGATATCCTTATAACAGGAGCACTACGACGAAAAAGAAGGCTGACTCAAAAAAGAATGACGCGTCTTTTCACGCCCTTTCCTCAGGCGAGACAGAAGCCAGCTTTCCTGCCTTATTCAAGCAGGAAAGCGGGTCTTGTTTGTCTCTGACAGCGCAAAGATGCGCTTTTTCCTGTAGGAGTTGCGTGAAACGCGTCATTCTTGTTGTTATGAGATAAGGGTGGCAGATTATCATTCTGCCACCCTTATCTTTGTGGAAACTGACTTTTGAGTCAGCCCCCTTCTCGTGTTTTACTATATGAGCTTTTCTTAGAACGATTCTTTGCCTTCGACTTTCGTCAAAATCTCATACCCGTCTTTTAAGACGACGACCGTGTGCTCGAATTGTGAGACGAGGCTCCGATTCGGTGTGTATAATGTCCAACCGTCCCGCTCATCTTCGATACAGAACTCATCTCCTGTTGAAATGAACGTCTCGACAGCGATGACTTGCCCTTCCTTCAACAAATCGTTTTCTTCACGATTGAAGTAGTTCGAGATGGATTCTGGCTCACCATGAAGTGTCTTACCGAGACCATGTCCCGCTAAGTTACGGATGACCGTGAAACCACTCTTACGTGTTTCGGCATAGATTGCTTTTCCGATCTGGTTGACCTTCGTTCCGGCTTTGACTTTCTCGAGTCCTTTCTCAAGCGCTGTCAATGATACTTCAACGAGTCGGACATCTTCCGGACGTTTTGCTTCTCCTGCGATGACCGTCTTCCCTGTGTCCGAGTAGTAACCGTTCTTCACAGCCGAGACATCGACATTGACGATATCACCTTCTTGAATGACGTACTTCCCTGGGATACCGTGTGCTGCGATATCGTTGACACTGATACATGTCGCTCCTGGGAAATCGTACATGACGATCGGGGCAGACTCTGCTCCCTGTTCCTTCAGGATGCGTGCTCCGATGTCATCGAGTTCCTTTGTCGTGATTCCCGGTTTGACGGCATCCGCCATCTCATCGCGTGCCATGGCGACGATTCGTCCAATTTCTCGTAATGCCTCGTAATCATAATCTAACACTTTCATTTCCTCCTCATTCACTCAATCGTTCTTGATATAGATAATCTGCAGAGATATCCGCAAATAAGAACATCCCATTACTGAGCGGCATACTAAATGTCCGCGTTTGTTCACTCGAGCTGAAGTCGACGTACCGTTCCGACAAATATCCACTATGTCGTCGCTCCATCGCTACCGTCGTCCGGATGAAGTAAGGACGGAAACTCCAGTTGTACCCTTTGTAGAAGGAATACAGTTTCCACTCCCCACTCTTTTTACTGACGTTTGAAGATTGTTGGAATCCATTCGCATCCGTGATATAAAACCGGATGAATTCCGGTTCCATCTTCCGGGCGAGCGTCAGCAACCATTGATCGAGATCTTGCTCCGGCTTCAAGGACTGACAATCTTCATTAAATCGAACCGTCCAGTCTTGCTCTAGCTGAAACAAGCGATTCATCTGCTCGCGATCATATTTATAAAACATCGGGACTTCATGGATCAACACTTCCATACCAGGACAGGTCATGACCCATTCAGGTGATGCTTCTCCAAGTAGATTCCCCATGTAGTAACGTCCTCCGTGTTGCCACGCATACCGAAGTTGACCGAGATGACTGATATTCTTATACAAAAGTGGCGCTCCAAGCTGGTCGCAAAGATGCTCCATCGTCTGTAAGAGATGTGGATACGACGCGGAGACGGTCTTTTTTTCAATCATGGAGGATAAATCGACGATCAACATATCCGGCGACATCGAAAAGACACGTTCAAGACTCGTTGCTTCCGCACGGTCCAGCGCTACCTTCAGTCCAGAGTTCTGGTAATACGCAACGATCCGACCCAGACGGTCAAAATCATCGACTTGGACATCCGTCAAAGTAACGTACATCCGCTCTTTTGGAAACGACGAGTCGACCGTCCGTAAGACATGCAAGAAGTCCTCCCCACCGTTTTCAAACAGCCAAGCTGGACGACAACGGATCAGAATAAACGCTTGTGCATCGGAGGGTACTTTTTGGAATGCTTGACGGACGACATGCCCCATGACTTCGAGTTGATACTCGATTGGAACATCGTCTTCCTGAAAAAATGGTTTTAACGGTTCTCCACGAAAATGGGACTGGATTTCATACCCTTCCACCTTAAAAGGGGCAGCGCCTACGATCGGTTGAAACCATGCCTCTATCTCTTCGGGATGAACGATGACATCTAATGCATCCATTCTCTTCCCCCCTTGTACTCTTGTTCTATCTTAACAAAAAAAGAGCCTCTCTGTAACGAGAGAGCCCCTGTTTTACGATAACGTCGTATCTTTCCGCAATGCGATATACAAGTACACACCGAATGTCGCCGTCAAGTAGATGATACTCAGGACACCGTATTGGATTCCGACGGCTCCTCCCTTACCGATGGCTAGCACAAGAAAGATGATGCCGCCAAATAATAAGGTCGCCAACGGAATATAACGAAAATGTCCTTTTGTCGTCCGCTCACAAATCTTTTTCGTCGCGACGATCAGTGCAACGAGACAGACGGATGCTGCTACATAAATGGTATACACGAATGATTCAGCCCTCTCCCTATCGTTCATGGCTCATTTTATCATGACCGCTCAGATAAATCATAAAAAAGAACCGACTTGTCTGTGACAAATCGGTTCGAATCGTTTACTTTTCAAAACGTGGTTTACGTCCACCACGGTTACGATCGCTTTCGCTACGGTTGCTACGTCCAGCATAACCGCCTTCACGACGATCTGATGAAGAAGATGAACGACCACCTTCACGACGCTCGCCACCGCGTGGGTTGTTTCCACGGTATCCGCCACTGCGGTTGCCGCTTCCACTTCCACCTTTGTTTCCGTAAGGACGACGGTTTCCACCACCGTTGCTACCGAAACGTTTCACGCGGATTGGTTCGATTGAAGAGATTTGGACTGGTGTTGCATCCGGCTCTTTCGTCAATCCTTTAAGTGCTGCTGAAAGAAGTTCCACTGCTTCGTACTCTTCTAAGAGTTCTTGTGCAAGTGTCGTATATTCTTTTGAGTCTTTTGCTTCAACGCGTTTGATAAGTTCTTGTGCAGCAAGCTTCAAGTTGCCTTCTAAGATTTCATCAAGTGTTGGTGCATGACGACGTGACATTTTTTTGTTCGTGACACGTTCGATTGTTTTGATTTGACCGAATTCACGTGGTGTAACGAATGTGACAGCCGATCCTGTTTTACCAGCACGACCCGTACGACCGATCCGGTGAACATAGCTCTCTGGATCTTGTGGGACGTCGAAGTTGTAGACGTGTGTGACACCAGAGATGTCAAGACCACGTGCTGCAACGTCTGTCGCGACGAGGATATCAATCGTTCCTTTTTTGAAACGACGGATGACCTGGTCACGTTTTGCTTGTGTTAAGTCACCGTGTAAACCGTCAGCTGTGTATCCACGTTGAATCAAACCTTCAGTCATTTCGTCAACACGTTTTTTCGTACGACCGAAGATGATTGAGAGTTCCGGAGAATCCGTGTCGATCAAACGGCAAAGAACGTCGAATTTTTGGCTTTCTTTCAATTCGATGAATGACTGGTCGATGTTTTCAACTGTCATTTCTTTTGCTTTGACTTTGATGTGTGTCGGAGTCGTCATGAAACGATCTGCGATTTTACGAATTTGTGGTGGCATCGTTGCTGAGAATAAGAGTGTTTGACGTGTTTCAGGAAGTGCACCGAGGATTTTCTCGATGTCTTCGACGAATCCCATGTTCAACATCTCATCTGCTTCGTCAAGGATGACCGTTTGAACGTGATCGAGGTTCAACGTCTTACGGTTCATGTGGTCCATCAAACGTCCTGGTGTCGCAACGACGATTTGTGGATTTTTGCGAAGTGCACGGATTTGACGATCGATTTGCTGACCGCCGTAAACAGGAAGTGCATGAACGCGTTTTACTTCACCGATCCGGTTCAATTCTTCTGCTACTTGGATTGCGAGCTCACGTGTTGGAGCAAGAATCAACGCTTGGATGTTGCGTGATTTTGCGTCAAGACGCTCGATTGTTGGGATACCGAATGCTGCAGTTTTACCAGTACCTGTTTGTGCTTGACCAATTAAGTCAACGCCGCTGAGTCCGACTGGAATTGTTTCTGCTTGGATTGGTGTTGCTTCTTCGAAGCCCATTTTTAGGACACCTTTGATAAGTGCCTCACTAAGATTTAATTCACGAAATGTTGTCAATGCTAAATACTCTCCTTTGTCATATGAAAAGCGTCTGCCACTAAACAGACGCTACCGTAACGAATACAATCGACTACCTATTATAACAGAATCTATCACATAAAGATAGAGTGGTTTCTCTTATAATAATGTTTAGGGAAGTCACCATCATAATCGTTGCCATAAGGGCGAGGGAAAGGCGAAGTGCCCGGACCGTGCGATGTACGTCATCGCGTGCCCCCACTAGTGATGGGGTATATTCAGTAAATGGTCGCCGGTAATCAAACCAGCCGCAACCACCAAAATGATGAATTCCTTACTATCTATTCGAAACGCAGGCTTACTCGGTCCGATTATTTCGTCAACCGAATACCCGTTTCATTTTTTTCTATTTTTTTATCTTTCAACAGGCGACCGAGCGCTCGTTTGAATGCTGCCTTGCTGAGACCGAATACTTCATCGATCGTCTCAGGAGCTGTCTTATCACCATACGGCATCTGACCATCATGTTCAAGTAGATGGTTCAGAATCAACTCCGCGTCTGTATCAATGGCTTCAAAGGCACGTGGTCGTGCTGAAAGTAATACTGTACCATCTGGTTTTACATTTGTCACTCGTAATTTCAAGACTTCTCCAAGACGCGGCCAACGTTCCATCTCACGTTCATGCAAGAATCCGATCGATTGATCGTTGACCCAGACGTTAACGCCTGGTTCACGTTGTGAGAAGACGAGACCTTCGACGTCCATGTTGTTCCACTCCTCTGGAGCTGGCTTCGCACGTAAGTTGAAGTATGCATAAGGTGCAGGGTCTCCGAGTAACCGAAGCTTCTGATCATGTTTCAGACGAATGAAGAGTTGATCGCCTTCTTCCGGCCAGAACATCCGGCGCTGCGGCAAATCGTCGAGTGAGACGAGAACGTCTTTTTGAATGCCGATATTCGCGAACACTCCTGTGTTATAGCGTGTTCCATTAATCGTCGTCTTGACATAGTCTTCAAATGAAGCTTCTGGAATCGTCATCGATGATGCTAGACGCCCTTCATTATCTTGATACAAGAAGACTTCTACCTCTTCATCGAGGGCTACTTTCCGTGTTTGTTCATTGTTATGCAACAACACGTCTTCATTTCCATCTGTCAGAAACACTCCGAACTCTGCTTCGCGTTCTACTTTTAATGTGACAACCTGTCCTGCGCGTAATCCCATTTCGGGTCATCTCCTCTCTGTATTTGAATCGATTCCAGTCCTTGTGAATCGTTCTGCTGTTCTTTCCCTACCATACTATACTCTTTTTCCATTCATCTCTGATATCGACACAATGGTGACAGTTGTGACATATTTGTGAACGGAACACATTTGCGTGATTTTTTTGAAAAAAAGATATATGATTAAATAACAGGAAAAAGAAGGTTTAGTTTAGGTAAATATGGGGGATAAAAATGTTTCATAACATTCAATCGCGTTCGTTCGCACGACGCTTCACGAAAACATTGGTTTTTGCATTTTTCGCGTTCCTTGCTACGATTGGAATCGTCTTCGCAGAAGGATCGAACAGTACGGATATGACACCGAAGACACCAGCGCTTCAGCAAATCGACCGCCCTTAAAATCTACACCTTCCGTGTGGATTTTTTATTTTTTTCCGGACATTTACAGGACGATAAAGGAAAATCACGACTTACCTCGAATTGTAATGGACATACCATTATTTTAATTTCGAGGAGGAAACGGACGTGCTCTTCTACTTATTCACGACGATTGCGGGTCTCATCACTACATATTTAAGTTTTGTTACCGGTTATTATACGAGTTCGATCGGTGTGTTCGTCTTTACGCTAGCGATTTGTCTGTCACTATCATCAATCCGCCAGCTGATACGTACGTCCTATCTGACTTACATTGAATACATTCAACACCGTCGTGTCAAAAAACAGTACGAACGGATGAAAAAACGTGAACTTTCTTATCAAGTCTCTTATCCTCAACAAGATTCCAGCACACCACTTGCATTCTCCGCGACAGACCAGCATGATAAGTAAAGAACACGATTTCATCATCTAGGAGGAACAGATTCATTATGAACGAAATCCCTTTATCAAACGGTTGGACACTTCGCTACTCCCCTGTCATCGATTTATGGTTGAAGGAAGATGGCGTACTGCTCGTAGATCACGAAGATAAGGTCCGCTTGACTCTCATTTTGGATGAGGAAACGATGGAAATCAAACAGATCGACAATACGAACGCTACGTTCTCCGTCGATCCAACGACACGTCGCCTCACCTTTGAACTTGGAGAAAGCGAAGAGGAATCTGAGCCTCGTTACTGGGAATAATCACGCAGACTGGGTGCGACGCCCGGTCTTTTTTTGTACAATAACATCAGCAATGAAAAAAGGAGCTGTCACTTCACCATGATTCGTACTGTCATTTGGTTCATTTATTTTGGACTTGTCTTACCCTGTACCTTACCGTTTTTACCAAGCGCAAAACGTCGAACGCATCTCGCGCGCTACGCATTCGTTCAGCGTGTAGCGAGCGTCTGGGCAAACTCTCTTCTCCGACTCGCTGGCGTTCGTGTCAACGTGACGGGACGTGAGCATATCCCGGCAAATGAACCTGTCGTCTTCATCTCGAATCACCAAGGGAACTTCGATGTTCCGATCCTACTAGGAAAAATCGATAAACCGAAAGCATTCATCTCAAAAATCGAAGTGAATAAAATTCCAATCGTCAATGTCTGGATGAATCTGATGGGGTGTGTCATGATTGACCGAAAAGACCGACGTCAATCACTAAAAGCAATCCGTTCTGGTGTCGACACAATCAAGGACGGACAATCGATGATCATCTTCCCGGAAGGAACACGCTCCAAAGGCGGTCCAATGGCGGAATTCAAAGCGGGAAGCTTCACACTCGCGACCTCAAGTGGCGCTCGCGTCGTACCCGTCGCAATTTCGGGAAGTTATCGTGTCATGGAGGAAACGGGTAAGATTCGCCCTGCCACGGTCGACGTTACGATTTTACCGTCGATTGATCCAAGTACGATGACACAGAAAGAACTCGTCCAAACAGTCGAACAGCAAATCAAACAGATTGTAGAAGGTGTCTAATATGTTAATGAAAGCAGAAAATCTAAAAAAAGAATTCGCCGATAAAATCGTCTTCGAAGATGTGACATTCTCCGTCTCACCTGGCGACCGGATTGGCATCATCGGTGTCAATGGTACCGGTAAGTCGACTCTCCTGCATATCTTGGCAGGTAAAGAGACGGCAGACGCTGGTACGATGCATCACCCGAATGATTATCGAATCCGATTGCTATCGCAAACGACTGATTATCCGGAAGACCAAACGGTCATGGAAGTACTATTGTCTGGTGATACACCAACGATTAACGCCTTGCGTCACTATGAAACGGCGCGTCTAGCACTCGAACAAGATCCGACGAGTGAAACGTTACTCAATCGCTTCATCACAGCTCAGACAGAAGTCGATGCTGCGCAAGCTTGGGACACGGAATCGCGCTTAAAAATGATTTTAAACAAACTTGGTATCCTCGACTTGAACGCGTTGATCGGCTCGCTTTCCGGAGGACAACGCAAGCGTGTCGGACTCGCTGAAGCTTTACTCGATGAAGCCGATCTTCTCCTGCTCGATGAGCCGACGAACGAACTGGATGCCGAAACGATCAGCTGGCTTGAGACTCAAATCAAGGAATACCGTGGTGCGATTCTACTGATCACCCACGATCGCTATTTCTTGAATCGTGTGACGAATCATATGATGGAGATCGCGAACGGTACGGCCTATTTCTATGTCGGAAACTATGAATCGTTTCTTGAGAAACGTGCCGAACGTCGTGAACGGACGGCTTCTATGGAAGAAAAACGTCAAAACATCCTTCGTCGCGAACTCGCCTGGTTGCGTCGCGGAGCAAAAGCGCGGACGACGAAACAAAAAGCGCGGATCCAGCGCGTGGATGCTTTACAAGACCTCTCGTACGAGGAAGAAGAATCAACACTCGAAGTACAGGTCGGTTCGACCCGTCTTGGTAAAAAAGTCATCGAAGCGCATGATGTCTCCCATCGATTTGGTGAACGGACTCTTTTCGAATCGTTTAACGCTCTGATTGGACGGAAAGAACGGTATGGCATCGTAGGACGAAACGGGAGCGGAAAATCAACACTTCTTTCAATTCTTGCGCAACGCTTAGAACCAACAGCCGGTGAAATCATTCACGGCGAAACGGTGAAGATCGGCTTTTATGGGCAATTTGCCGAATTCACGCATCCCGAACGTCGTGTCATCGATGAGGTCGAACGAATCGCAAAAGTCATCACGACACTCGCTGGTGAGGAGATCACGGCAAGCCAGATGCTCGAACAGTTTCTCTTTAAACCGGAAGCCCAATATAAACAAATCGGTAAACTTTCCGGCGGCGAAAAACGACGTCTGAAATTGTTGACGATTTTGATGGAAGAACCGAACGTCCTCTTCCTTGATGAGCCGACGAACGACTTGGATACCGAGACGTTATCCGTACTCGAAGATTATTTAGAATCATTCCCTGGCACCGTCATCACAGTCAGCCACGATCGCTACTTCCTCGACCGGGTCGTTGATCGCTTGATTGCATTTGAAGATGGGAATGTCGTTTTCTATTACGGACAATATACAGATTATCTTGAGCAAATGACAACACCCGCGCCCTCAATCGTTGTTGAAAAGACGGTTGAGGTTACTACAGCACCAAAGATAGAGACGCCAAAGAAACTAAGTTATCAGGAACAACAAGATTGGGCAATCATTGAAAAACAAATCGAAGAAAGTGAGGCTGAACTGGAGCAATTAGAAGCCGAACTAGCCTCGGCAGGAAGTGATCTCGGTAAAGTCAATGAACTGTATCAAGCCATTGAAAAGACCAAAGCAACGCTTGACGAGCGGATGGAGTATTGGACATATCTTTCTGAAAAAATCGAGGCATTTGAAAACTATCGTCAATCTAATCAATGATTTCAAAGCGGAGTTCTTCCTTAAAGAAGAACTCCGCTTTTTTCATGAAATGGGAATTGCCTCTTATTTTCATTTTAAATCTGAAAATAAATGTGAATTCAAACTAAATATCGGGTAATGTTATAGCATATTTCATTTTCATGGAAGGCTTGCGAAAGGAGGAGTTCCGGTGAAACGGATCGTTCAAAACATCTACCCTACCGTCGCATTCTACTTAGTTGTCACGTACACCCTGCTCTGGCTATTACCACAAGATCGCTCGTTACAACTTTCAGCGATCATTAGTCTAGTCGGTTCTTTCGTCATTTTCCTACTTAGTCAATCGAAGGCTTTCAAACAATCTTCCATTCCATATAAATGGTTATCGGTCGCCTTTTTCTCGTATTTTCTAGGCGATTTCCTCAATATGATCGGTCGTCTTTTTCAATGGAACGCTGTTAACCTGAACGTCTTACTGGATTTGCCTTACACGGTTCATTTAACGATGATGGTCATCTTCTTATTTCGGCAGTTGGATTTGACTTTGTTTCAAAAACAAAAATTATTGATTCTTGATTCTTTAACATTGTTCACTGTATCAATGATTGCTGGATACATCGCTATTTTCCGCTTTGTCCCCTCTTATACTAGAACGGTACTCGAGCAAATCAGTTGGACCTTCTATGCCTTCTTGACGATTCTGTTGACGCTGTTCTTTTTCTTACTTTATGCTTCTGGACTAAAGCGAAACGTATCGAGATTAGGGTTCCTCTTCCTAGTACTCGGAACGTTCGTGCTCGGTATGACGAACTTTATTTTTTATACGTTGTTATTAAACGGTGAACCGCGAATAGCTGGTTTATTGCTTCCGCTATACCCACTCAGCGGACTCTTCATCCTTGCCTTCATGAATACTCGCGCTCTTCCCATCAGTCATGAACAACAAGCAACTCTTATTCGGGTCGAAACACTTACGCGTTCCTTGATGTCGTACATCTTATTATCTGTACTGATTCTCTATATTACATTCTTCCCTGTCTCCCAAACCTTTTTCTCACTTTCCGTCGGCATTACGTTTTTATTATTTTTAACACGACAGCTTTTTTCATATCAGGAAAATCTGCGGTTGTTAAAGGAAACAACAGCACTGCAAACGAATCTAGAAGACATCGTCCATCAAAAGACAGCACTCTTACAGTTACGCGAAAAAGAACTAACGTCGCTTTTTCTATCTTATCCAGAAGTTGTTCTTGAAATCGATGCTACGTATCAGATTCGATCTGTCAATCCAGCTGCTGTCGAAGCTGGATGGAGCGATTTACCGCTCGGACCGAGCCAACGGCTGCAACTCGATCGACTCATTCCATTACTTCAACAAGCGCAGCTGATTTATCCCTCTCACTTGCTACATGTACCGGCTACGGAGGAACATCCGGAAATCTTTTTGAATACGACAATCATCGATATCCCGGATCAACAACGCTATTTCGTCATCTTGGCGGATATCACGGAAGATTATCAACAGGAAGTATGGCTAGAACGTATGGGGTACCATGATTCGCTCACGCATTTGCCAAACCGGCGTTACTTCGAGGAACAACTTTATCTGACTCTGCCGACGTTAGAATACGGCTCCTTACTATTCATTGATTTAGACGGTTTCAAACAAATCAATGACACTTATGGGCATGATGTTGGTGACCTCGTGTTACAAGAGACGGCGAGCCGCCTTCAATCGATGACGACGTCAACTGATCTCGTTGCACGTCTTGGAGGAGATGAGTTCTTGATCTTCATTCAGGCATCTGCTTCGGAAACACGCCAGTTTGCCGAACACGTTCTCGAAGTTCTAAATCATCCGTTCTACATCCAGACACATACGCTTCAAGTCACACCATCAATCGGAATTTCCTTATACCCTGAAGATGGTAAAAGCTCTGAACAATTATTGATTCGAGCAGATGAAGCCATGTACCATATTAAGAAGACCGAAAAAAACAATTTTTTGTTCGCTACTCAAATTAAACGTTAGGAGGGAGTCCATGCTTAAATCGAACTATTTCATCCGTTGGTTTCCTGCCATGCTCGTCATATCTTTTGCTCTAATGATCCTTGCTACATGGACTCCTTCCATCTCTAATCGGATCGTTGAACAAGTACTACAGTATGCCTCTCTTGGATTGATTGCTTACTTTATTCTTACTGCTTATCGTAAGGAACAAACATTGGTCGTACCCAGACGAAAGTTTTGGCTGATCGCTTTAGGATCACTGGTTTTATCCTGCATCGGTTCCGTTCTTGAGACGTTACATTTCTTCGATCAAGACTTTCCAGTTCCATCTATTTATAGCCTAATTTTATTTTCAATATCTCATTACGTATTCTTATACGCGATTTTTTACCGAATCATCACAAAACGGACACTCGGACAACACGTGCTCGCTTTCGTTGATGCCGCGATCATCGTTGTTTTCATAGCACTTGTTGCGTTTCATGTCCTCAATGAATTGACAAATCCGGGACTGCAAACTGTTCCTTATGCCATCATCGTCATTACGAATACATCACTCGGTTTATTCGTCTTCTTCTATTTCACGTTCATTCAAGAAACTCATTGGGTATCAAGGATGGCATTATTCTTATTGTTCTTATCCATTTTCATTCGCGGTATCTACGAAGTCTCAAGTGTTTATTTCCCGGACTTCTCAGCAAATTATCTATTGTTTTTCCCGATCTTGATCCGTTTGGCGCAAAGTGCAGCTATTTTATGGCATATTGATCATATTGAAGAAGGAACCACTCGAACGAAGGTCATTCCCCGTTCCTGGCTCCCTCTACTGGCCGTTCCTTTATTCATTCACTATATGGTGGAACAAGAAGGCGGGAAGCTCGATATCTTCATCATTTTAGTTTTACTAATCATTCGACAAATCTTGATTGCTCGTCAGCATAGGTTGATCGTTGCACAATTACACGAACGGAATGAACAACTCGCTTCACGCATCGAACACCGCAAACAACAAATCAAAGATAGTGAACAGCAAGTCATTCCACTCTTTCTCGGTCATCCTGACCCGATGATTCGACTCGATCAATCTGGAACGGCACTATACGCAAATTTAGCTGCCCAACGTCTGTTTCATTTACCCGACATGACGATTGAACATATACCTCGTACGATGCGTCACTTATTAGAAACACTTGAGACAGATATCGATGAGTATGAAGATGAACAACACAGAAAGTATGAGATCATTGATATTCCGATTCAGATTGCTGCCACCTCGATGGGACGTTTCACGATTTTACATGACGTCACTGAACGAAAGCTCCGGCAAAAAAGGATCGAATACCACGCCTACCATGACGCCTTGACAAGTATCGGAAACCGTCGTTCGTTGGAGCGAGATTTTTCAAACCGTCTTCCCGAGATGAATTATCTCGCCTTAGTCGACTTAGATGGATTTAAACAAGTCAATGATACGTATGGTCACGAGGCAGGTGATTATGTCTTGATTGAGGTCGCGAAGCGCTTGAGCGAACATATGAATTCTTTAGAATCCGTATATCGCCTCGGTGGAGATGAATTCGCGATTCTCTTACACGCCGATGATGAACTATCCTTACGACGGAAATGTAAGACCTTTTTACAGTTTTTAAGACGTCCTTATGTCTACAAAGGACAATCTTTATTTGTTTCTGCAAGCATCGGTGTGACCGCGTGCCATAAGGCTGATCTTGAAACATGCTTAAAGCAAGCCGACCTTGCCATGTATCGCGTGAAACATCGGGATAAAAACGATGTTGCCCTATATCGAGCAGATTCATGAAAAAAACCTAGAATACGTTGACCATAATCAGGTCATGTATTCTAGGTTTTTTTCGATTATTCTTCTGGTCTCGGTGCAATATTGCCTTCTTCGATATCGAGGAGTAAGTCAATCAATTCCGCACAAAATTCTGGATACTGACGAAGCAACGCGTCTTCTCCTACTTCATCCACGAAGTCCGTCAACAAAGCGAGGACTTCTGGTACCAGTGCGCGCGCTACTTTCATATAGGCAATCGCAAAGCGCCATTTCCCAGAAATGTAGAGCAGTTTCCCAATCAACAAATCACCAGGTTCGACTTCAATCTCAGACAAATCCGTTTGATACGTCTGTTTTGACATTAAATCAACGACACCATCCGCCTCGACTTGAAACAACGAAGGCATCGGGTCCGCTAATCCACGCAAGGCGCGGTAGAGACTAGGCGATAACTCTTCTTTGACCTGCTCAAGAAAACGACCGTGCGGCGTTTTTCCTTGATCATCCGTCTCATAGAAGATTGCCCAATCTACAAATAAGTCCCGGAACAATTCAGCATCTTTTAAATACCAACGTCCCTCCGTCGCAATCTCTTCAATGAAAGCGACCCAATCCGTACTACGCGCTGTCGCTGCTTCTTGATACATCTTCTTCAAGGCTGCATTCATTTCCGCTTCAGAAACCGTCGTCGGAAACGGAATTACTTTTCGATCGTTCTTCATTTCGATCGCCCTTTCCGGTGAGGAGTAGCCGGTCGTTTAATCGTCTGAGGTGCTGTGAATTCACGTTTTGGAATGACTTCCCCACGGTAAATTTCCATCGCTTCCATCTCGACTCCCATTTGCTTCGCAAGTGTTTTTAAGTGTTTTAAGTCTTGATCTGTCACAAGAGCAAGTACCATTCCGTTCGCGTTTCCACGTCCCGTCCGACCTGAACGGTGTACGAAATCGTCAAGCGACTCCGGCAAATCATAATGGACGACATGCGTGACTGCTTCGATATCTAGACCACGTGCAGCAAGACCTGTCGTGACGAGTAACGGAAACTCTCCCTTTTTATAAGAACGTAACGTCTCCATCCGCTCTCGTTTTCCTTTTTCAGCATCTAAAATCCGGTATTTCAATGAGAATTTACTCAACTCGCCATTCAATGGTCCGAGGAAGGAACGGTTATTGATGAATGTCAGTACTTTTGATCCTTGCATGTTCGCCAGGCGACGTAACAACTCCGGCTTCTGACGACGTGAAGTCTCCAAATAACCGAATGTCACTTGGGTGCTGACGGCACGCTCAACCCGAATCGTCTCAGGGTTGTTTGCAAGCGTCCGTCCCCATTCTGCTGTCCGTTCCGGCAATGTCGCGGAGACGAATGCCAGTTGTCGATCGCGTAGTGCACTGTTTGCGATTCGCGTCGCCGAGTCACTCATACCACTCTCATAGATTTGATCCGCTTCGTCCAAGACGATCAATTTCACCTTATGCATTTTCAGCTTCTTCGAATCGATCAACTCCACGAGACGCCCAGGTGTACCAACAATGATTTGTGGTTTTTTCTTCAATCGTTCATATTGTCGTTTTAATTCAACACCACCAATGAATGCACCGGATTTGATACCACTTCCTTGAGCAAACAATTGAATGACTTGATGAATTTGCATGACGAGTTCCCGTGTGGGTGCCGTGATCACGACTTGTACGTGTGGTTCTTCTACTTCAATCTTTTCTAAAGCTGGAATGACATAAGCAAGCGTCTTCCCTGTTCCTGTTGGCGCTTCAGCCAGGACATCTTTTCCTTCGCGCAACAACGGAATCGCTTGTTCTTGAACAGGCATCAACTCGGTAAAGCGTGCGCGTTCCCATGCTTCCTGTAAAAATGGTTTTGTAAAGTTCATAACGATTTCTCCTACTCTCTTAATTCCATCATGCCGTTACGTATTCGACATGATCTCCTGATGCATCACGGTATCCCCGTAATGTCTGTGTATATTCATTTCCTGCGTCGAGCAATCGAATGTGGAAGCGAATCTCGCCTTCACCGGCTTCTTCTTCTAAAATTTCGAATCCTTGGATGACACGATCCTGTAATTCTGCAGCGAGTGCCGGGTACTCCGCAAGACTCGCATACGTCGCTTTTACGTCAACCGGACGACGAACAAGCGCAATCCAATACGATTCATCATAGCCGATAAAGTCTTCATAATCAAAATCATCTTCAAACCGAATCCAGAATCCATCATTTTCGAATTCCGTGATCATTCCCGTTCGCGTTGAACCGTCCGATCCGATTTTCAGCGAGACCCAGTCTCCTGACTGATACTCTCCTTGTTGTGTTAATGATACATACTCCATTTGGCACACCTCCACGTTCTGTATTCCCTTTTTCATTGTCAACGATACGTCTTAAAAATACAAGGCACCGTAGCGTGACATTCCTCACAGTTTCAACTGTTCTAGTGAATCTTTTTCAAATCAACTCATACAGTTTCCAAAAAACCTTGGATTAGCAACACTAAACTGTTTTTTCTGAACTATGTTTATATGAATACAGAAATAAAGAAAGCCCGTCATATCAACGTTTGTTCACTTGTTAAAACATTCACATGAACGTAAAGGGAATCGCCCTTTGCTTTTGTTACACTATTCACATAAGGAACTGATCATTAGCTCAATATTAAAGGAGTGGTATCCATGTTATTAGAAAAAACGAGTGCTTGGACGAACTTTACGTCTGGTGAATGGGTAAAGACGATCGATGTCGCAGACTTCATCCGACTCAATCGCACGGAATATACAGGAGATGATCACTTTTTAGTCGGTCCGACGCAAGCGACGGAACAGCTCTGGCAACAAATTCTACAGCTGACGAATGAAGAGCGACAACGTGGTGGTGTATATGCCGTCGATGCTAAAACACCATCAACGATCCTCTCGCATGATGCAGGGTATCTGAATCGCTCACTCGAAAAAATCGTTGGTTTACAGACAGACGAACCGTTTAAACGTTCGATTCATCCGAACGGTGGGATTCGGATGGTGAATGATGCCCTAGCTGCGTATGGCTTTGAAGCA
This sequence comes from Exiguobacterium acetylicum, assembly GCF_019890935.1. NCBI lineage: Bacteria > Bacillati > Bacillota > Bacilli > Caryophanales > Exiguobacterium > Exiguobacterium acetylicum. The sequence goes on along the minus strand of NZ_CP082333.1, from coordinate 650,013 downwards.
GACGAGACCGTCACGAAAACTTTCAGCGAGTACCGGAAGACACATAACCAAGGGGTTTTTGATGCTTATACCCCTGAGATGCGCGCTGCACGTAAAGCCGGTATTATCACCGGATTACCTGATGCTTATGGTCGCGGACGGATCATCGGTGACTATCGTCGTGTTGCTTTGTACGGAACGGCACGCTTGATCGAAGAACGTAAGAAGGATTTAAAGGCACGTGGCGGATTCTTATCTGAATCGATGATTCGCGACCGTGAAGAGATGAATGAACAGTTGCGCGCATTAACGGAATTGACCGAGCTTGGAGCTCGCTATGGTTTCGATCTCTCCCGCCCTGCCGAAACAGCACAAGAAGCATTCCAGTGGGTCTATCTTGCCTATCTTGCTGCCATCAAAGAGCAAAACGGGGCAGCCATGTCACTCGGTCGAGTCTCGACGTTCCTTGATATTTATGTCGAACGTGATCTTGCGACTGGTCGTTTGACGGAAGAGACTGCACAAGAGCTCGTCGATCATTTCGTCATGAAGCTTCGGATTGTTAAGTTCTTACGGACACCAGACTACAACGATCTGTTCTCAGGTGATCCGACGTGGGTAACGGAATCAATCGGTGGAATGAGTGAAGATGGACGATCAAACGTCACGAAAAGTTCATTCCGCTTCTTACACACACTCTCGACACTTGGTCCGGCACCGGAACCGAATCTAACCGTTCTCTGGTCTACTCAGCTTCCACGCGGATTCAAGGAATTCTGTGCGAAGATGTCGATCGTTTCAAGCTCGATTCAATATGAAAACGATGATTTGATGTTACCGGTTTATGGAGATGATTACGGCATCGCTTGTTGTGTCTCCGCGATGAAGATCGGGAAACAGATGCAGTTCTTCGGTGCGCGAGCAAACCTGGCAAAAGCATTACTTTATACGATCAATGGCGGAATGGACGAGAAGCTCAAAATTCAAGTCGCCCCAGCAAGTCCATTGATGCTTGATGAAGTACTCGATTACGAAACCGTCATGGCGGCTTATGATCGTCAACTCGATTGGCTCGCAGAGCTGTACGTCAACACACTGAATGTCATCCACTACATGCATGATAAGTACAGCTACGAACGGATTGAAATGGCGTTACATGATCCGGAAATCTTACGGACGATGGCATGCGGTATCGCTGGTTTATCGGTCGTCGCTGACAGTCTATCTGCCATCCGTTACGCAACAGTTCGTCCAATCCGAGATGCAGATGGGATTGCAGTTGATTTCAAGATCGAAGGCGAGTTTCCGAAGTTCGGGAATAACGATGAACGGGTCGATCAGATGGCAGTCGATCTCGTCACACTGTTCATGGAGAAAATCCGTAAACATCCAACGTATCGCAATGCCCTTCCGACGCAGTCTGTCCTGACGATTACTTCAAACGTCGTCTACGGTAAAAAAACAGGAAATACGCCAGATGGACGCCGTGCGGGTGAACCATTCGCACCGGGTGCTAACCCGATGCATGGACGTGACACTAGAGGAGCTGTCGCCGCACTGACATCTGTCGGAAAATTACCATATGAACATGCGCTCGACGGGATTTCCTACACGTTCTCGATCGTGCCAAAAGCACTTGGTAAGGATGAAGCCACACGCATTCGCAATACAGTCGGATTACTTGACGGATATATGGGCGGTACGACGTCAAAAGGACACCATTTGAATGTCAACGTCTTTGACCGTGAGACGTTACTCGATGCCATGGAGCATCCAGAACAATATCCACAGTTAACGATTCGAGTATCCGGTTATGCCGTCAACTTCATTAAACTGACGCGTGAACAACAGATCGATGTCATCAATCGAACGTTCCACGGTTCTCTCTAAAATGATGTGTAGTATGTGAAAGGAAGTGAGCAGGATGACCTATGGTATGATCCATTCCGTTGAATCATGTGGAACAGTCGATGGTCCTGGCATTCGATTCATCGTCTTTACGCAAGGATGTCCACTACGATGTCAATACTGTCATAACGTGGATACATGGGAGTTCGGTTGCGGACGGCGTGTCTCAGCAGACGAAGTCGTAAAAGAAGCGATCAGCTATCGCTCCTTTTTCGAGGCCACGGGTGGCGGAATCACCTTCTCTGGAGGTGAACCGCTCGCTCAGCCAGAATTCTTGGAGGCTGCTTTAACAGAAGCAAAACGAAATGGACTGCATACGGTCATCGATACCGCGGGATCCGTCGTCCCGAAAAACATCGATGCGATTCTCGATGCGACGGATCTAGTACTGCTCGATATCAAACATATCGACGATGCCGCTTGTCGCGTCTTGACTGGACGGAGTAACGCCAATACACTCGCCTTCGCAAAACGCCTAGCCGAGCGAAACATTCCCGTCTGGATTCGCCACGTCCTCGTTCCAGGTATTACGATGTCAGAACATTTCCTCCGTCAGACCGGCGAGTTCATCCGGACGCTCGGAAACGTCGAGCGCGTCGAAGTACTCCCGTATCATCAACTCGGTGTCTATAAGTGGGAAAACCTCGGTCTTGCATATCCGTTAACTGATGTGCTTCCCCCTTCATCAGAAGAAACGGATACTGCGCAAACCTTACTTGAATCGTACTTGTGTTAACGTTTCCATTTTGTTACAATGACGGCATAGACTATGAACAGGAGGTACAACACCGAAATGAAGCAATCACTCGTACACGTCGCTTGATGAATGAAATCATCTCTTTCGCAATGCAGTTGCGGATGTCTGACGCTACGAGTCTGCTCTTTTTCGGTGTGACCAACCTCTGGCCAGCACCTTCTTTGAGTTACACTCCGGCACACCATCCGCTCGCTTCGGATGGTGTGTTTTTCATTTCATCTTATCGGAAATGAACACTAAAGGAGCTGCTTTTATGCCTACTGAAACACTTACGATCCAACACCTATCGATGGACTACGACGAACGACGTCTTTTCTCGGACGTTTCTTTTCATATTCATACCGGTGAACATGTCGCCTTGATCGGTCCGAACGGTATCGGAAAAACGACACTGTTACACTTGATCGCTGACCAACTTCAGCCGACTGACGGTTCGATCAAGCGTCATTACAAAAAACTCGGTCTACTATCACAACACTTCGTAGCGGGCGATCACACCGTTCTTGATGTCGTCGAACGAGCGGATGCGGTTCGTTATCAACTTCGCGCTAATGCCATGAATGGTGACTTGACGATCTATCAACAAGCACTCGATCAGGACGCCTTCTCGCTTGAAGCAGATGCAGCACGCGTCTTAAAAGAAGTCAAATTAGAGGAAGCACTCTGGACACACAAAGCATCCAGTTTAAGCGGTGGTGAACAGACGCGCCTCCAACTTGCCTGCCTGCTTCTGTCACGACCTGATTTCATCATTCTCGATGAACCGACAAATCATCTGGATCAAGAGACACTCGAATGGCTCACGGAATGGGTCAACATGTCACGGACCTCGATTCTCTACGTCTCACACGAACGATTCTTCATCGACGCAACGGCTGATGCCGTCATTGAATTATCCGAATCAGGGGCAACGCGATACAGCGGAAACTACCAGTCCTATAAAGAACAAAAGGAACATCAAGCTCTGTCGCAACAACGAGCGTACGAAAAACAAGAACGCACCCGTAAAGAGCTGACACGCATGATTCAAGGATACCGACAATGGCATCAAAAAGCCTCGAATCAAGCGAGTGAACGGGATCCGTATGCGAAAAAGAAGGCTGCTAAACATGCGACGAAGGTCAAGGCAAAAGAGCAGCAACTCGAGCGTCTACTCGAGGATCGTGTACAAAAACCACAGGTTGCACCGACTGTTCACGTCACATTCGAACATGAAGCGATTCGTGCGAAACGACTGATTTCGTTCGAACGTGTCTCATTCATGCATGAGACGAAACCGATCCTAAACGACGTTTCGTTTACGGTAGAACGTGGTGACCGAATTGCTGTCATCGGACCGAATGGAAGCGGGAAAACGACCTTACTGCGTCTCATCGAGGGCGAATATGCTCCTCATCAGGGGAACGTAATCCGTCATCCTCGATTGAAGACCGGCTATTTTTCACAAGCCCTCTCCCACTTACCGACATCCGGTACGTTGTTAGAGGCATTACTTGAGTACGGCACGATGAGTGAGACGGACGCCCGGACGTTGCTCGCCTGTTTTTTATTCCGTCGCGATGATGTTTACCGGTCGATTTCCGACGCTAGTATGGGTGAGAAATGTCGGATCGCTTTCTTACGTCTGTATTTTTCTGGTGCTCACTTGCTTATTCTCGATGAACCAACGAACTATTTGGACCTTGCGACTCGTGAACAAATCGAAGCCGCCCTCGATGTTTTCCCTGGTGAGCTCCTCTTCGTCTCTCACGATCGTTATTTTACCGATCGGCTGTCGAATCGGACGTTTGATTTAACGACTGGATTCAACGATCATCCGGTCGGAACGGCCACGGTACGAAACGCGCGCCGAAGTGACCCTGAAGCGATTCAATCCGACTTACATCGTCTTGATGCGTTGACGGGTAACGTGCCGTTCCATACAGAAACAAATGAATCACTTTCAAAAGAATAACGAGAAAAAAGCATCTGCATAGAAAAAGAGACTCCTTTTTCCGTTGCAGATGCTTTTCCTATTTCAGTCGTATTATCGCTTTTGATACTTCACTTTCGTATGCGCCTGGGCCTGCTTGTGGATTTTTTTCCACTTTTCTTTCTCCGCCGCCTGCAACGCCAAATTTTGCTTGCGTTCCGCATAAGCGATTTCTCGTTTTAGCTTGACGAAGCTATTCCAGCGTTCAGCAGTTAGTGTGCCATCTTCTAAAGCTGTCCGAACGGCACAGCCCGGTTCCTTATCATGTTCACAGTCTCGGAAACGACAGTTTTCAGCAAGCTCCTCAATATCGGAAAACGTCGACGATAAACCGTCACTTCCATCCCATAAGGCCAATTCTCGCATCCCCGGTGTATCAACGAGCAGTAGACCGTTCGATAGTCGTTTCAGTTCGCGATGTGTTGTCGTGTGACGTCCGCGTTCATCGTCTTCTCGTACGCCACCCGTCTCCATTAGCTGTTCTCCAGCTAAAGCATTGACGAGCGTCGACTTCCCGACGCCGGACGATCCAACTAACACGATTGTCTGCTTGATTTGTAACTGTTCACGCAACTCCTCTAATCCGTCGCCGGTCAAAGAATCAACGGCAAGGATTGGTGTTCCGAACGCAATCGCTTCGACAGCCTGCAGTTCCGTTTCAATCGACGGCATCAAACTTTTTTTCGTCAGGACGATGATTGGTGTCACCCCTGCATCCCAAGCAACCGTTAAATAACGTTCCAGTCGACGGACGTTGAAGTCATGTCCAAAAGCCATGACGAGCAAGGCAACGTCGACATTCGCGCAGATGATTTGTTCCTCGGTCTCCGTTCCTGCCGCTTTTCGGGAAAATTGAGAAGATCGTGGCAAGACACGCTCGATCCGTCCCTTCCCCGGTTCTCGTTCTGTTTGGATGATCCAGTCTCCAACCGCCGGCAATTCAGCTTTTGTTCCCGATTGAAAACGCAACTTACCAGACAGTTCGCTGAGCGATTCTCCTGTTTCCGTCATGACGCGATAGTGTGTTTGATAGACAGCTGTAATCCGTCCTAATCGTTCTGTTCCTGTCGTTTCGTAGACAGGTGGTGTACCCCATTCGTTCAAATGGTTTCCTCCTCTGATTTTAAGGGAGGGAAACCCCTCCCTGGTTTCCGACACATGTTACTTGATTTACGTTGATTGTTGCACTCATCAACATCACTCCTCTCGATTCGATTCCCTTATAGAGTATCACATGAATCATTGGTGCTGATAGCGCTTCCCTTAAAGTCAGACCTTCTCTCCGCCTTAAGCCCGAGAGCAAATACGGTCCAAAGAGTGTCGTCGGAATAAAAGGACTCCCGTATCATAAAGGTATCAACACAAGGGAGGCTTCCTCATGAAGCAATCGAAAGGAAAACAACTGGTGATGATTCTCGCCGGACTGGCGTTATTTGCCGTCGTCATCGGAACATTACCGCATATGATCGGACTTGGCTTAGGGGCGTTACTCGCGTTCTATTCGATCAGTAAGTTCATGCAATCGAACAAATGGCCAGCGAAACTCGGCTTCGGATTCCTAGCAGCCATCGGAATCGGACTTGCCCTCTCGAACATCTGGGCAGTCATCGGAATCGCAGCAGCCATCGCATTGTACGTCGGTTACATGCGTATAAAACTACAGCGTGTCAATGTTCAAGATCTCTTTAACCGTCGCCGTACATCAACGACACATTTCGAAGCAGACTGGAAAGACTTAGACGAAAAACGTTTCTAATCAAAATGTGTGACCCGATATCATTCGCCACTTTCAAGGAGGAATTTTTTCATGAAAAACGTATTTGATCAACTTAACGATTTTGCGACACAAATGATGACAGAAGTCAAAAAAGCAGCCGAACAGGGTGAAGTACCTGCTAAAAAGCTCGTTCGTCATATTCGATCTACAGAAGCTGATTTAAAAGAGATTGATCGACTACTCGAGCGTCAACGGACATTACTGCAAGAATTAACGCATAAACAAGAGGAAGCGAAAGATTTAGCCGATAAACGCTTCAAGCAAGTCGAAATCGCAAACGAAGCCGGTGAACAACAACTGGCTGAGCGTGCAGCCATCGAATCGAAGCATTACGGAGAGCAATACCGCTTCTTCGAAGAACTCGTCGCTGAGACGAAACGCGAGCTGAACGAATTGGAACGTGAAGCCCTCGAGTTGAAGTTAAAGCTCGAAGATTTACAGAACAAACGGTACGAATGGATGATGCGCGAAAACGTCTCGAACTTAAAAAACAAGATGAACCAGGTGCTAGATCGCGAACCAAATGCTACTATAAAAGAAGAAGCACATCCGTTCACGGCAGAAGAGCCTGAAGCAAAACAACCAGCCGTTGATGAAGATGATATCGATGCGCGTATCGCTGAACTCGAGCGTCGCATTCACCAATAAGCAATTAATGATGAAGGAGGCGTATGCCTCCCTTTGTCATGTTAGAAAGGAGATTGATCGTGCGACGATTAAGTACGAAACAACTGGTCGGTTACGTATCGATCCTGTTCGCCCTCGGTCTGTTCTATGACCTACTGTCCGGTGCAGGAAATGTCTTGTTTGGTGTCTTATTTCCGTTCCTGCTGTATTATGTCGGGATTCATTTCCGACGACGTAATCATGAAAAATTAGCAATCCTCTTCTACATCGTCGGTACGATCATTCTTGCTGGCGTCGTCCTTAGTTCGGCTGCCATCGGTTTTGTCATTGCTGGTATCTTGCTCTATCTTGGGATCATTCTCGTGACACGACATTCTGTTCGCGAATTTTTATTTTCACGGATTGCTCCGCATCAATATGAAGAGGAAGGGATCAAGATTCAACCCGCTTACTCCTTCTCGACTCAAGCCGATGCACCGTACGTCTTACAGGATTTGAGCGAACAGTTCATCGTCAAGGATTTAGAAATCGATTTGACGCACGCTTACGTCCCGGAAGGTGAGACATTGATCGTCGTCAGTGGTGTCGTCGGGGACGTCCGAATTCTTTTACCGTCCGGCTATGACTATACACTCGACACGTCAATCGGCTTCGGAAGCGTCAAGACGGACATCCGCCGGATTCCGACTTTCTTTAATCGACGTATTCAATTCCGGGCACCAGAATACGGTGAAGCGACGCGTAAGGTTCGCATTCATGTCATGCTCGGTATTGGCAACGTGGAGGTGTCTTCGATATGAAGCGTGATCAATTCCCGCTTGGTGTCATTGCCCTCCAAGTCATGACGGGCTTTTTGACGGCTGTCATGACAACGTTGTTATTCTTAAGTACACGACAAGTCGATTGGCATGTCCTATTCGTCCGTCAACAAGATTTCCCTGTCCTTCTACTCGTTATCGGACTCTCGTTATTACTACCGCTTGCCATCGGTAGCATGCATTACTTTTTCTTACGACGTGACTTCAAACGTGTCACGACTGCCATCATTGAACTAGAACAAGGAAAAGATGTGACGATCGTTCCGGGTCCCTACTTTCATACGTTGACGCGCTTGTCGCGGATTGGAAAACGTATCGACGAACAAGTCGAGACCGTCCAAAAAATCAGTACACGTCCGCAACATGTTGAACAAGTAAGAGTTCAAGCCGTCACGGAAGAACGAAAACGACTCGCACGTGATTTACACGATTCCGTTTCGCAACAGCTCTATGCCATCTCCATGATGACGACAGCAGCTAAACAGACGATTCTGTCTCAACCTGAAGCTGCTGCCAAACAGATTGAGATGGTCGAGACGATGGCGCAAACGGCGCAGTCTGAAATGCGCTCCCTCTTACTTCAGCTTCGCCCTGTCGAACTCGAAGGAATGACGTTACAACAAGGACTTTCTCAACTGCTCGAAGAATTATCTAGAAAGCAGTCCACACAATTGAGTTGGAAGTTAGAAGAAATGTCACTTCCACGACAAATTGAAAACGAGTTATTCCGGATCGTTCAAGAAGGATTGACGAATGCATTACGTCACGCGAAAGCGTCTCATATGGATATCGAACTCCGACAATTCAACGAAACGATCATTCTGAGCATGAATGATGATGGTGTTGGATTCGTCGTTGATGAAAAAAAACTTGCCTCTTATGGCATTAATTCGATGCGGGAACGGACGGCTGAGATGGGCGGAACGATTCGTCTCGTCAGCGTTCCGGGACAAGGAACCCAAATCGAAGTCAAACTTAGAAAAGATCGGATGGTGCAAGTATGATACGCGTATTATTAGTAGATGATCACGAGATGGTCCGGGCCGGTGTGTCTGCTTTCCTTTCCACACAACCAGACATCGAGGTCGTCGCCGAAGCGTCGGATGGTCAAGCAGGAGCCTTGCTTGCGCTTGAACATCGACCGGATGTCATCTTGATGGATTTAGTAATGGAACCAGTCGATGGTGTCGAAGGAACGCGACTGATCCGTAAAGACTGGCCGGAAGCAAAGATTCTCGTCGTGACAAGTTTTCTTGATGATGAGAAAGTCTATCCTGTCATTGAAGCCGGTGCGATGAGTTATGTCTTAAAAACGGCTAGTGCCTTTGACATCGCAGAAGCGATTCGCAAGACGGCAAACGGTCAATCCGTCATGGCAGCACAAGTGACTGGTAAAATGATGGAGCGTCTTCGTCGTCCTACGACACACTTACATGATGATTTGACGGAACGTGAGCAGGAAGTTCTTCAATTGATGGCTCGTGGTATGGCGAACCAAGAAATCGCAGACGAATTATTCATTTCCTTAAAAACCGTTAAAACACACGTCTCGAACATCTTATCGAAACTCGATGTCGTAGACCGTACACAAGCTGTCGTCTATGCCTTCAAGCATAATCTCGTCAAATAAGATTTAGCCCTTCATTACTTATTCCTTAAGCTCACGCAAATAAGAGGCTGACTCAAAAGTCAGTCTCTACAAAGATAAGGGAGGCAGATTGATGATCTGCCTCCCTTATCTCGTAATAAAAAGAATGACGCGTCACACGCAACTCCTACAGGAAAAACGCATTTATGCGTTGTCAGAGACGAACAAGACCCGCTTTCCTGCTTAAATGAAGCAGGAAAACTGGCTTGTGTCTCGCCTGAGGAAAGTGCGTGTACAGACGCGTCATTCTTTTTTTGAAGCCCCTTATTGTCTTACCAGAGTCTCCATCCGGGAGCGCCTGGAGGGGCATTTTCAATCATATGCCAAATCGGCACCGTGTATGCAAACGCAATCAAAGCGAACGTTACGAAAATCCATAACTTCCAATTTTCAAAGAAGAATGGCGTTGCCATCGCTTCTTCTTCCGTTTCAGCAATCGGAAATTCTTCCGTTCCTTTTGGCGCTCGGAATGCAAGTTGGAACATCGCATAGAGGAATAGCAGAATCGAGATGAATAAAATCGTTCCGCCGATCGCCATTGCGACATGATATGGAATCCAGTCAGCGACGATTGAATCCTTGAAGTAGGTGGCTGGTCCCGTCCGTCGTGGATTACCGAGTAATCCTGAGATGTGCATCGCCGTCGACATGAAGAGCATTCCGATCGTCCAGGCAGCCGTTTGGATGAGTCCAAGACGATTCATTGCTGCTGTTAACGTTCGACCACGTAAGAGCGGGACAAGCCAGTAGGCTGTTCCGAAGAACGTCAGTGCGACGGCGGCACCGACCGTGATATGAAAGTGTCCCGTGACCCACAATGTGTTGTGAACGATGATGTTCAGCTGATGCGATGCATTAATGACACCACCTGCACCTGCTGGAATGAAGAATAACATCCCGATGAATGGTGCAAGGAACCGGACATCGCGATATGGCATTTTCTTCACCCAACCAAATATGCCAGTTGCTCCCTTACGGCGACCCGCTAGCTCGAATGTCGCAAACATCGAGAAGGCAGTCATCAATGATGGGATGATGACGAGGAATGTCAAGACGACTTGGACATACTTCCAAAAAGCAGAAATCCCCGGCTCTAACAATTGATGGTGAAATCCAACAGGGAACGAAAAGAGTAGGAATAACAAGAACGACATGCGTGCTAACGCGTCTGAAAAAATCTTCCCACCAACAATTTTTGGAATGACCGTATACCAGACGATGTAGGCAGGTAATAACCAGAAATAGACGAGTGGATGACCAAAGTACCAAAATAGCGTTCGGGACAGCTCGATTCCGACCTTATCTGTCCAACCAAGAGATAAAGGAAGGAGTTGAAAGAGAATCGTTGCTGCTACGCCGAGTGTCGCAACCACCCACAACAAGGCAGTCATGATGCTCATGTAGGCTTGAAGCGGTGGATGAACGCCAGGGTGTTCCCGCTTGTAATCAGCATACATACGGAACATCGCACCAGACGCGATCCACGTTCCAACGACGAAGATGACGAGTCCGATATAAAATACAGGATGTGCCTTGAGTGGTGCATAGAATGTATAGAGGACGGAAGCTTCACCTGCAAGCACCATCCACGTGACGAGGACGACACCAAGAATCATGAACCAGAACCCGACCCATCCGAGACGTCGCGGAAACTCTTCGAAGCGTCCGAACGATTGACCTAAAAATGAGAACAATAATCCAAAAATGAATAACGTCGTAAAGACGATGGCAAGCATCAATCCGTGTGCAGTCAGAAGCTCATAGTATCCGATTCCAGCGATTTCTGGAATGACACCTGTCCGTACCATCGTTTGTAGTAATCCACATAGACCACCGATCAATAAGGCGACAAGTGAAAAACTAACATGTGCGAAGGCCAGTTTTGCTTCCTTGACTCCGATGACGGTAGCGGGTAGACCACGCTCCATCTCGAACTGTCTTAGTTTGTTTGAAATAGCATTCATCTTATTCCACCACCTTGATTTTCGTTGTCATCATATGATGAGCATTTCCACAGTATTCATTACAGACGACGAGATACTCGCCAGCCTCTTTGAACGTATACTCAATCGAATTGATATGACCGGGAACGACCATCATGTTGACGTTCGTCTTAACGATTTCGAATCCATGAACGACGTCCTTCGATGTCACGAGAAAATCGACCGTCGCCCCTTTAGGTATGACCATATCTTTTGGTGTAAACTGAAAAGCTTGTGAAACGATGACCGCTTCGTATCGATCATCATCAATCTTTTTTAGTCCTGGCTTATCAAACGGTTTCGTCTGATCGACTTTCGTCGGATCAATCAATGTCGCATCGGATGGTGGTTGATTCCCCGATGCAAAAGCGGATACACCGATGATGGTCAAGAAGACCGCTAGCATCGCTACTCCGAAGATCAGCCAGATTTTTTCTAAACGATGAATGTGCATCGTGACTCCTCCTTAACGTGATATGAACAATAGAAAGATTGAACTCCACATCCCGATGATGACACCTGCTACGATCAGGACGGCAACGAATGTTCCTTTTAGGTTCGATTCTGTCTTTTGACTCATCGTGATTACTCCTTTCCTACTCTGAACTTGTCTTTATTGTAAGAATTCAGCAAGTCTGGAAACTGTGATAAATATCACTTTAAATATGAAAATTCCGCACTTTTTATTTCGAAAACACACAGAAAGTTCACATCTAAACAAGCATAGAAAAAACTTTTATACACAAAAATAACGCGAGACAGGAAAGTCCTGTTTCGCGTCGGGATGATTCGTACATCTTATTAAATTCGACAAACCCCTGCTGGACACCCTTCACAATGACACAGATCCCGTAGATATTGCGGATCGTGAATGATGATTTCTTTTGCTGTCATCGAAATGACCCCTTCTTTTTTCCACTGAGAAAACATACGATTAACGGTTTCACGTGGTGCACCGATCAATTGACCAAATTCACCGTCGGATGGTCGCTTCGCAAGACGATACGTTTCTCCTACTTGTTCCCCTTCCATCGCAATCAAGCGAAGTAACGTCGAAGCTAATGCCCCTGGTTTTCCAAACAGTAGTAAGTCACGTAATTTCGTTTCCGTTTGCTTCCGCATTAATGCTTGCCATCGCATGATCTCAAGCGCAAAGGCACCATCTTTTTTCATGAGCTCTTCTAATTGGTTTTTCGATAAGAATCCGATGATGCTATCTTCCATCGTTTCAATACTGTAAGAACTCGGAAAAGCTTCTCCCACATCAAATTCGCCAAACAAATCTCCTTTGAAATATAAAAACATGAGTAATGGACTGCCTTTTTTCGTCAACTTCGATAGCTTGACGCCTCCTTGTTTCACATAAAACAACTTATCGTTCATTTCCCCTTCCCAACAGACAATGGAATCCTTTTTGAACGTCGTTTCTGTCATGAAGCTCTCAAGCAACGTTCGCGTTTCGGGTGATAAGACGAACGTATTGGCTTCAGTCGTTCCACAAGTTAGCATATCCATTTCTCCTCTCCTCTTCTTCTGCTTTTAGTATAGAACATCACAGTCGAAAAGAATGGATTTTCAAAAGATTGTCAAACTTTGTTCAACATTTCACATTATTATTTTTAAAATGACCTGACGACTACTTTTAAGAATACAAAAGGAATCGTCAGGAGTGATGTCATGGATTTATATCATAGTAATGATCAACAATTCGATTGACTGCTTGACCCGGCGTCTGATCATACCAGTTCTGTTGGAACTTCTGCATGTGTTGACGACATTCTTCAAGTATCACATCAGACGTGATCCACTCCATCAACTGCTCCATCCGTTCTGTCTGGCGGACAGGTAGCGGTTGCGGATACTGATCCACGAGCCCTGGTAGTTGTCGGTATGTGTCGATGTCCGGTGTATACAAGAACGCTGGAATGTTAAGGAGACAGCTTTCAAATGGAATCGAAGAATAATCAGTTACGAGCACATCAGTGATCAGCAAGTAATCATTGATCTGATACGTATCGTCCAAAAGATGGATGTGGCTAGAACGATAGGTAGAAAGAGACCGAATCGTTGGATGTAATTTAACGAGAATCGTCCATCCCGCTTGAGCAAGTCGTTCGAACTGTTGAATCGTATGATCTTCTGTCCCTTTGTATTCCCGGTATGTCGGTGCATACAATAAGATCCGACGATCAGTCTTTGCGTATTGTTTTCTTAATTCCAGTGTTTTCTGTTTTCGTTGCTCCTCATCAAACCAATAGTCCGTTCGTGGCATGCCGAATGGTTTAAAATGAGATCGTTTTAAGTCGTGTGGTGCCATGAACTGTGTCGCACAGCGCATCCCTGGCACGATGAAATCACCATATTCCTGATAAACACGTCGAAAACGATTTCGTACTCGCTCCGATACGAACAGACTTTTGGAGGAGGTCAGTCCAAACTGCTTTAATGTTCCTGCCGCATGCCATAGCTGGATACGTCGTGTTCCTCGTCGCGTTGTTGCGACACTGAATTCTGCGACATAATTATCGACGAAGACCGTCCGGGAGGTCGCAAGCAAATACGCTAACCGAACGAATCGTAAACGACGAAAGCGAAGAGTCCGATCTGACTTCCACAGATCCGGCTGCTTCATGAAATGATGATCATATACCAGATACCGTTTCTCACTTGGCAATTCCTGCGCTAAGCGATCATTAACAGGTTTTGCGTTATCACCATACGTCATCCAAAACAAAGTGACTGGTCGAAGCGGTAGCCATCGAAAGACACCATAACAAATACGAAACAACAATAAATAGACCCATACGATTCCTTCTCTAACCACTTTCATCCTGCCCTTCTACGAAGAAAGACCGCACGTCGATCGTGTGGTCTCCTCTTCAATCACTTCGAAGCTAATTCCGTTTTAATCTGGCTTGTAGAGATGCCTTCAGTCCGACTGAGGTAAACGACTTCACAGTGCTCTTTCAAGAAGTCGAACTCGCCTTTCCAGTCGTCACCCATGACGAAGAGATCAACATCATGTTTTTTCACATCTTCTACTTTTTGATCCCAGCTGTTTTCTGGAATAACTTCATCCACATAACGGATGGCTTCAAGGATCATCTTCCGATTCTCAAAGTTATGGTAAGACTGTTTATGTTTTAAACGATTGAATTCGTCTGTCGAAATCGCGACGATGAGGTAATCGCCCATCTCTTTTGCGCGTTTCAAGATGTTGATATGACCCCAGTGCAGTAAATCAAATGTTCCGTACGTAATAACCTTCTTCATGGTTTTGCTCTCCCTTTTATCCGTAAATTCTCTTTATGATCGTCTTCATCGCCCGTTCTGAAGCCTGCCCATCATCCCATTGACAATACGTCTCTTGGAACGCTCGGAATGCTGACGCATACCGTGTGTGCCAATCATCCAACTGATTCAATTCTTCAAATAGTGCTGTCTCAGTGGATAATAATGGTCCCGGTGCCTCCTGTTCAAAATCGAAGTAAAATCCGCGCAACTGATCGCGATAATGTTCTAAGTCATACGTATAGAATAAAATCGGACGCGATAAATGCGCAAAATCGAACATGACAGAAGAATAATCCGTGATCAAAGCGTCTGACGCCATATAGAGCTCCGCGATATCCGGGTAGTCCGATGCATTTCGAACGGATGGATAAGCAGTGACGTCGAGACGACTTCCGACTAAATAGTGCATTCGAATAAGCAGGACATATTCATCCCCGAATCGCTTTTCAAATTCTTCTAACGAAAAGGGCAGCTCAAATGAATATTTCCCTTGACCTTCGAACGCATTATCTCGCCAAGTAGGTGCATACAGCAAGACTTTTTTCGAAGAATCAATCTCATAGTGGCGATAAACCGTTTCTTTGATTTTAGCATGCCGTGCCTCTTGATAAAATATATCATTTCGAGGGTATCCAATTTCTAGCATCTCACCTTCAAAAGCAAATGCCCGCCGAAAGATTGAACTAGAGTAGGCATTCGGGGAAATTAAGCCGGACCATTTTGCAGTCTCTTGCTTAAATCCTTGCTTGTACCGCTCCGTCGTCGTATTCGCCATTTGGACATCATCCATATCAAGCGCGAGCTTTTTGAGCGGTGTGCCGTGCCATGTTTGGAGATAATACGTTTTTTTCGGTTTGATCAACCAACTCGGTAACCGACTGTTTGATACCCAGACCCGTGACGTCGCGAGCAAATAAATCCAGCGAAACGTCAACCGATCTACCGTCTTGACGTCTGGCGGAAACGTAACACCTCGTTGTTTACTAAAAATCAACTCACATTCCGGATGCATCGTACGCATCAATTCGTAGATGGCACGCGGACTGTCACTATATTGCTTTCCGAGAAAACTCTCGAAAAGGACTCGATTTGATTTTTGTGGCAACCACGTAAAGACTTTCATGATGGTTCGCAGACTGCGTTCAATCAAGCCTGTTCGTTTCATCCACTGTTTTACTTGATCTTTCAAGTGAAGAGCTCCTTCTTAAGTCAATTAATCACAGCTCATCATAACAAAAAGCGCATCCATTTGGAATTGCTATTTGTTCGCATGTAGCGGAAAGGTAAATCGAACGCCGTCGTGTTTTTGACGATTCCTTTACGATGGCTGAACGTCTCGAAACTATACTTGCCATGATATCCACCCATGCCACTCGCCCCGACTCCACCAAATGGTAGATGATGCTGTGCGACGTGCATTAATGTGTCATTGACACATCCGCCACCGAATGAAATCCGTTCAAGGATACGATGTTCGACGGCTTTGTTCTCTGTGAACAGATAAAGTGCAAGCGGCTTATCACGATCGTTAACGAACGCGATGACCTCTTCGACTTCACGGTATGTCAATACCGGCAAGATCGGTCCGAAGATTTCGTCTTGCATCAATGGAGCATCCACCGCTACATTCGTCATGACAGTCGGCGCCATCTTACGCGTTTCCGGATCCACTTGTCCACCGAATTCGATCGTCCCTTGCGACAAGTAACTGCTAAGGCGATTCAGATGATCGTCCGATACGATTTTGACGTAGGATGAGACGCCGACGCCATTCCCGTACTGTTTGAAGGCTTCTTCTTCAATCAACTGCAAGAAACGTTCTTTGACGTCTTCATGGATCAATACGTAATCCGGGGCAATACATGTTTGTCCGGCATTCAGCCATTTTCCCCATGCGATCCGCTTCGCTGCTAGACGAAGATCCGCATCCTTGTGAACGATCGTCGGTGATTTCCCACCCAGTTCAAGTGTGACCGGTGTTAAATGCTTCGCCGCAGCCTGATGCACGATTTTTCCGACGCGTGTGGAACCCGTAAAGAAGATATAATCAAAACGCTCGTTTAGTAAAGCGCTACTGACTTCAGCATCTCCTTCTATGACGATTCCGAATCGTTCATGGAATGCCGTTTCAAAAACTTCTCGTAATACACGAGAGACGTTCGGTGTCAGTTCGGATGGTTTAAGGACGACCGTATTCCC
Organism: Exiguobacterium acetylicum; assembly: GCF_019890935.1. NCBI lineage: Bacteria > Bacillati > Bacillota > Bacilli > Caryophanales > Exiguobacterium > Exiguobacterium acetylicum. Next base: position 633,052 of record NZ_CP082333.1, on the reverse strand, counting down.
CGCTGCAATCGCACCAATGACCGGAGCAAGTGCCAGCTGGAAAGGATAGTTCCATGGCGCGATGACAAGAACGTTGCCATAGGGTTCGTACTGGATTTCACTTTTTGAGCCGATATGCAGAAGCGGTGTTGCAACACGCTTTGGACGTGCCAGTCGACGGAGTTGTCGCTCCATCCGTTGAATCTCTCCATAAACGAAACCGATTTCCGTCGTAAAAGCATCATGCTGTCCTTTATTGAGATCTTGTTTTAATGCCTCATAGATCGCGGCTTCATGCGTTTCAATCGCTTGGCGTAAGAACGTCAGCATGCTTAAGCGAAAAGCTAGACTACGTGTTGCACCTGTTTGGAAAAAGTGACGCTGTGTCTCAAGGCGCTCTGAAAGCACTGTCTCTGTCATCGTTGTCTCCATCCGAGAATCTCCCCTTTAACTGATCTATAACACTGCCTTTATCTTACCATATCTCTTTTTCGATATGAAAAAAGACGGAGAGGCTTCTCCGTCTTACTTCTTATAATTGAATCGCTGTCTCGAGCGCGACTTTCATCATATCGTTGAATGTCGTCTGGCGCTCTTCCGATGTCGTTTCTTCACCTGTCAACAGGTGATCTGAAATCGTCAAGATCGTCAGTGCGTTTACTTTATGTTTTGCTGCAAGTGTGTAAAGACCTGCCGCTTCCATCTCGATCGCGAGGCATCCGAAATCTGCCCATTTTTTGAAGTGATGGAAATCATCTTGATAGAACTGATCCGTCGTGAAGATTTGACCAACTTTTGCATCGATACCTTGTTCTTTGGCTGCTGTATATGCTTTATGCAACAGATCAAAAGAAGCTGTTGGTGCATAGTCTAGTCCATTAAAACGAACACGGTTCTGTGCCATGTCATGCGAAGCGCTCATCGCGATGACGACGTCACGAACTTTAACGTCTGGCGTGATCCCACCGGCAGTTCCGACACGGATCAAGTTCTTCGCACCGTATGACTGAACGAGTTCGTTCGCATAGATTGACATCGATGGTACACCCATACCTGTTCCTTGAACAGAGACTTTTTTCCCTTTATAAGTACCTGTGAAGCCATACATTCCTCGAACTTCGTTATAAAGAACGACATCCTCTAAAAACGTCTCGGCGATGTATTTAGCACGTAATGGATCTCCTGGAAGTAAGACCGTTTCGGCGATTTGTCCTTCAGCTGCGTTAATGTGTACACTCATGTACGATTCCTCCTCGATAGTCGTTTAAATCGACAACAATTCACGAAACTCATTCGGTGTCATACCGAATTGTTTTTTGAACACTTTCCGAAAATACTTATCGTCCTGATATCCGACTTCAAGTGCGATTTCGTAAATGCGCGCTTCCGTCTCACTCAATAATTCCTTCGCTCGATTCAAGCGAATCGTTTGGATGTAATCAGATAAGTTAACGGAAAAACGCTGTTTGAAGCGTCGTGATATATACTCTCGGCTCAAGTAAAACCGTTCGCTCATGAATTGCAGTGTCAATTCTTCCGCATAATGCGTTTCGATGTATTTGGCGATTTGATCAATCGCTTCTCCTGATTCCACTACCGGATGGATACATTCCATCGCGCGGGACAAGGCATCATTGAGTACATCTGGATCAACCGGCTTCAATAAATAATCAAAGGATTGATGCAAAATGGCACGTCGCATATACGTATAATCATCATACCCTGTCAGCACGATCGTGACGACCTTTGGATGATGATTTTTTGTCCATTCTAGTAATGTTAATCCGTCGAGTCCAGGCATTTCGACATCTGTCAGCATTAAATCGATCGTTCCAGTATCCAGTAATCGTTTCGCTTCTTCCCCATGTTCCGCCTCGTAAATATGTGAGACCTGCCAACTGTCCCATTCTCCGAGCAATTTGACCGCTTCCCGTACATGTCGTTCATCATCTACGATCAACACGTTCATGCCAAGTCCCCCTTCTCATATGGAATCCGAATCACGATTTTGAATCCTCCCTCTACTGCTGAAGAAGAGAGCGTCATATTTGCTTGCTCCCCGTAAAAAATCAAGAGCCGTTCATAAATATTATGGAGACCAATGCCGCTCGTCTCGAGATCTTCTGGGTTACGATGCATGCGCATTTTTCGATCAATCTCTTCAAGTCGTCCTGTTTCAAGAATAGCGCCACTATTCTCGATTTGAATGATGAGACGTCCACCATCCGTCCGTACTTTGTAGGCGAGATAGTTTTCTGTCGCTGCTAATTGCTGTCGAAAGCCGTGTTTGAAGTAATTTTCAGCGAACGGTTGCAAGATCATCTTCGGCACTTCAATGTCATTGAGATGCCACGGGACGTCAACGATATAACGGAACCGTTCCGGAAAACGTTGCTGTTGCAAACGAATATACGCTTGAAGATGATCGACTTCTTGTTTTAGGGTTACGATCGTCTGCTCATTATTCATCGAGTAGCGCATCATTTGTGATAATCCGGTGATCGAGCGGTACGCGATCTTCCGGTCTCCTTGTAGCGTCGTCGTTCCGATCGATTGTAAGGCATTGAATAAGAAGTGCGGATTGAGCTGAGATTGTAATGCCCGTAGCTCATTCGTCCGGTTTTCAAGTGCCAGTCGATACTCCCTTTTGATTAAACGATCAATCCGTTGAATCATGCGTTGGAACTGACGGTTGAGTAATCCAATCTCGTCATTCGTCGTCGCAACGAATGGTGCTGATAAATCCCCTTGTTCGACTCTCCAGACGTTTGCTGTCAACTGTTTGATTGGTTTCGTGATCTGCATGGCAACGAGACTTGCGGCAATGATCATGACGAACAGTGAGACTAAACCAATCAAAACAAGAATCAATGCCGTTTCATTCGCCCCTTGGATGACTGACGCATACGGAATCCGTTTGACGAGTATGAGTGGAACGCCATTCGTCATCGTCTTCGAATAGACGATGAACGATTTTCCGACACGTAAACTCCCACTCTGCCCAGTGAATTGATCGACCGGTAGTTCCATCTCTGCCCCAGTCTGTGCCAAAATATGTTGTTCTGTCATCAACCATAACGACTCTTCCGGATCATTCTCGAACAGTTTCAATTGTTGTTCGAATACACGGACTGGAATATCCACTGAAAGGAAGCCGAGTGGCTCATCTGTTTCGACACGATCGATGCGATAACGAAAACTGACGACTTGTTTCTCATCAAGAATCATCGTGTGCACATTGTATGGTTCAATCGTGTGCGCTCCGTCAATCAACCAGCCACTTTTTTGTTTCATCAATCGAAAATAATCCGTTTCTTGCATCCAATCAAACGTTCCCCGACTCGTCGTTTTCATGTTGTAGACCGAATACTCCGAATAACCATTTAAGATGACGAAATGTAACTGCTCGATATCCTGACGTGATAAAAACAGACCTAACATCGCCCGCGAAACGACTCCATCAGATTCGTCTAGTTCCTGATCTGCTCCGACGCGCATGATGTTCATCAACGAACGATTCGCATACAGACTTGTCGAGAGACGGCGGATATCCTCTATGTAATGGGTCACCTGTGTATTTCCTCGCGTCAACACGTTCAGGCTAGAACGTTCTGCCTGTTCAATGTTTTGGTGCCGTACATACAAGTAGGAGATCGATGTCGCGAGGGCTGTCGGAATCAAGATCGCCAGGACGACGAGACGAATCAAACGTGTCCGGATACTTTTCATGAAAGGCGCCCCCATCCTTTTTCTTGTAATCAATCGTATCATAACCTTGAATCCGCTTACATCATTTCCTGATATTCTCTTTCATGATTCCTATAAAAAATTCTTTTTTGTTACGACTTGATTCCGAATGAATTTTACTATAATATCATCAATGTTCGTTTTTTAATCAATTTGTTATGAAGGTGGTCCTTTTACCCATGTTTAAACTTGCCGCACATCAAACAACCGTAAAACGTGAAATCCAAGCTGGATTCGTGACGTTCATTACGATGGCATATATTCTGCTCGTCAATCCAACGATTTTAGCAGATGCCGGTATCCCCCAAGCCCAAGCATTTTCTGCGACGATCATCGCGACATTGATTGGTACGCTCCTGATGGGGCTTTATGCGAATCTACCGATCGCAGTCGCACCCGGAATGGGACTCAATGCGTATTTCACTTATACACTTGTCGTTGGTGAGAAGATTCCCTATCAGACAGCACTCTCAGTTGTCTTCGTCGCTGGTGTCATTTTCTTATTGTTATCACTCTCACCGATCCGTACGAAGCTGATTGAAATCATTCCGATGACATTAAAGCTTGCGATCACAGGTGGAATTGGTCTTTTCATTGCTTCACTCGGTCTGAAGATGTCAGGAATTCTCGTCGCTAGTGAAGATACACTCGTCACGATTGGCGCATTGACGTCACCAGAAGCATTGATCACACTCATCGGACTATTAGTTGCCGCCATCTTGACGATCAAACGTGTACCAGGTGCTATTTTATATGCCATGATCCTTTCTGGATTGATTGCATTCCTGACAGGTGAATTGAAGTTTTCCGATTCCTTCGTTGCGTTACCGACGTTACCAGAAGGATTGATCATCACGAATCCGTTCAACGCCATTCAAGACGTATTCCAATACGGTCTGTTCAGCGGTGTCCTCTCCTTCGTTCTCGTGACGATGTTTGATACGACAGGTACGATGGTCGCTGTCGGAGAACAGGCTGGATTGATTGAAGAAGATGGATCATTGAAAAACAGCGAACGTGCCCTATTATCTGATTCGACTGCGATGGTCGCTGGTTCATTGTTCGGAACAAGTCCCACAACGGCTTACGTAGAATCTGCAGCGGGTGTTGCTGCTGGTGGACGGACTGGACTCACATCCGTGACGGTCGGGATTTTATTCGCATTATCTGCCGTCTTTGGACCGTTCGTTCAATCGATTTCGAGCGTCCCTGCGATTACTGCGCCAGCATTGATTTTAGTCGGTGCCTTCATGATTCAAAACATCAAACAGATTCCATGGGATGACTTCAGCGAAGCCTTCACGGCTTTCCTCGTCATCTTGATCATGCCATTATCCGGTAGCATCGCAACCGGTATCGCATTCGGTTTCATCGTCTATCCAATCATGAAAGCTATCCAAAAAGAGCGTGTCCATCCACTCATCTATGTATTCGCGCTTCTCTTCTTCATCCAATTATTTTTCTTATAATAAAAAAACATGCCTGTTCCGTCAGTTGATCGGAACAGGCATGTTTTTTTGAATCAGTTCTTATTTCTTCATTTTATCCCATGTTTTCGTGAAGTCCTGCAGCATCTCGTCAGCTGTTTTTTGCTTACCAACATATGCTTGCATGATCGCTCCGAACTCGTTTACAGCACCATCCGGATACTTGAACCAGTTCCATGAGATCGTTTTTCCGTCTTTCGAGTATGCTTGAATATCATCTGCAAGCGGTCCTAAATCTTTCGCTTCGATTGATTTAAAGGCAGGGATGAATTTAAATTTATTGACCATGTAGTCTTTTCCTGTGTCAGACGTCGCCATCCACTCGAGGAATTTTTTCGCTTCTGCTTTGTTCTTCGAGTTCTTATTGACGACCCAGTTGTTTGGTACGCCGACAGGAAGACGATCCATTTTTTCTTTATCATCATTGATCGGCATCGGGATGAAGCCCATGTTGATGTCCGGATTGACGTCCGTAATCAATTGTTGTGCCCAGTTCCCTTGTTGAAGCATCGCTGTCTTACCTTCAGCAAATTGAGAGACTTGTGTGTTGTAGTCCGTCGTTAACGGATTTTTATTCCCGTACTCAATCGTTAAATCAAATAGATTCATGAATTCCTTGAACTGTTTATTGTCCTCGAACTTCGCTTTTCCAGAGTTGAGATCCGCGATGAACTGATCTGGATCATCCTGCTGTGCGACCGGAATGTTCAACAAGTGATTACCGAGAATCCACCACTCTCCGTACCCAATCGAGAATGGCGTCACTCCGTCTGCCTTCAGCTTCTTAGAAGCTTCCGTCAATTCAGTTAATGTTTTCGGAAGTTCCGTGATACCGGCTTTTTTGAAGATATCTTTATTGTAGATAAAGCCATACCCCTCAAGGTTCATTGGCATACCATACAATTTACCATCAATCGTCATTGGCTCTTTTGATAGATCCGTTAGATCACCGACCCACTTTTCATCTGACAAGTCTTCTAACTTATCCTGCCATGTCTTTGCTTCCGTAAAGCCACCGTTGTTAAAGACATCCGGTTCATTACCTGAAGCGAACTGTGATTTCAGAGCCGCGCCATAGTCCGAACCACCACCGACTGTTTGCACGACGACTTTCGTCCCGGTTTCCTTTTCATACGCTTTTGCCATCTTTTCCATGTCTTTTGCGATTTCAGCCTTGAATTGGAATACGTTGAGCGTCTTACCATCTTTTGAACCACTATCTTTCGAGTCATCGCTATTCAATGTACCGCCACCACATGCTGCCAAAGCGACGACCATCGCCGTCGTGACGACAGGTAATGCTGCCCATCTTCTTTTACGCATTCGGATTCCCTCCCTGATTTCGTTTCATTTCGTGCTACATCTTCACAATAAATGAAAACGCTTGCAATGAAGAGAGAGAAAGTTGTCCGGTGTGGTGGAAAATATTGAACAATCGTTATCCGAGTCTTTTCATCGGAATTGTTGTATCATGAAACTAGAGATTCTTTTATGAATAGGAGTTTGATGCCATGTCCTTGCAACTCACGATTTTATTGATTGGTATATTGCTGTTTGCCGCTGTCTGGACGACGAAGTTATCAAGTCGTCTGAATATTCCTGCTCTACTGATTTTTATCGCCCTTGGTATGATTGCTGGAAGCGACATTACGGGGTTCATTCGTTTTGACGATGCAGAACTGGCTCAGCTTCTTGGAACCGTCGCCCTCATCATCATCTTATTCGAAGGTGGTCTGCAAACAGTTTGGAAGGAAGTGCGTCATGAATTAGCCCCTTCCCTCTCGCTTGCGACGTTCGGGGTCTTCATCGCTACATCCATCGTTGCCGTTGCTTCCCATTATATTCTGGGCTTTAGTTGGGCGAATGCTTTTTTACTCGGGGCAATCGTTGGTTCGACGGATGCCGCTGCTATCTTTTCTGTCTTGAGTGGTCAGCCGATTCGACGGAAAGTCGGATCAACACTCGAAGTTGAGTCCGGTACGAATGACCCGATGGCCGTCTTTTTGACTGTCTTGTTCCTTGAGTTCGTGACAAACCCTGAAGAAGCATCGCTCTTATCGGGTCTTGGATCACTCGTTTGGGAAATGGCAATGGGACTTCTGATTGGTTTGTTCATCGGATGGGCAGCTTCGACCTTGATCAATCGGATCGATTTGTCCTCTTCTAGCTTTTATCCGATCATGCTCATGTCGTTTGCTTTCCTGTCTTTCGGTTTAGCTGATACGTTCCATGCCAGTGGATTTTTAGCCGTTTATGTCACAGCGATCTACATCAGTAATCATGAACTCGTCTACCGACAGACACTCGTTCGTTTTACGATGAGTATGGCGCATCTTGCCCAAATCGGAATGTTCATCGTGCTCGGTCTACTTGTCTTTCCGAAACAATTGCTCGATGTTCAGGTCATCCTGTCTTCCATTGCGCTGGCGCTGATCCTCATTTTCATCGCTCGTCCTTTGTCAGTCTGGGTAAGTCTTCTTCCGTTTCGTTATTCGTGGCAAGAGAAGGTCTTCATTTCTTTTGCTGGTCTAAAAGGAGCAGTACCGATCATTCTCGCGACATACCCTCTCGTTGCGGATATCGAGAATGCATCGATGATCTTCAATATCGTGTTTTTCACAGTCTTACTATCTACGCTAATTCAAGGGAGTATGTTGACGTTCCTTTCCGAGCGGTTACGACTGAACGAAACACAGACTTCTGCTATCCATACCGTCATTGAATTCATGTCAATCGGTAAACCGAATGCGGAAATCATTGAATTGACCTTACCGATGTCCCATCCATTCATTGGAACGACGATTTCAGAGATTGATTTGCCTCAGGAATTTTTGATCACAGCTATCATCCGTGATGATCAAATCATTACACCACGTGGGGACACTGCCCTAGAAGGCAATGATCAGTTACTACTGCTTACCCCAAAACATCGGATCAAGACACTGAAGCGATTCCTGTTTCCTCCCGCTTAATCTGTTCATGAAACAACGCAGTGGATCCTGAAGATCCACTGCGTTGTTTTTTTACATATTCATGAATCTTGTTGTTTCGTTTGTGTGTCTTGCTTCTGTTCTTTACGCTTCGCTTTAGCACGACGGTAGAGAACGTATCCACCAAGAATCACGACGATTCCACCTAAGATCCACCATAACTCCTGTTCTAATCCTTTTAGCATGGATTCAGCACGTTCTACTCCGAATCGTTCACCGACCCAGATGTAAAAGAAGGAAACCGGAAAAAGTCCAATACTTGAAGCGAGTAAATAGCGTTTGAACGAAAGACCAAACAAACCACACGGAATCGAGACGACCGAGCGCACGACGGGGAAAAAGCGTCCGAACAAAGCAGACCATGTTCCATATTTCCCGACGATGCGCTCCCCTTGCTCAATTTCTTTTTCTTTAATCAGTAACCATTTGCCGTACCGGATAAGTATCGGACGACCTGCATAACGACCTAGAAGATAAAAGACCGTCGCGCCCATCAGACTTCCTAAAAAACCGACCAGAACAGCAGTTGTCCAACTGACCGTTCCGTTCGACACATATAGACCGAGCAACGGTAAGCCCACTTCTGCCGGAATCAATTCTGTTCCAAGACCAACGATCATAATTCCTAAAAACAGCCAGAGATTGGATTCTCCGGCTGAAAACAACCATTCCAACATACGAGTAACCCTCCGTTCATCCTCTCGCTGGACGGAGGAGATAATAAATGATGACGACTAACGTCGTCCAGACGCCTGTGAAGATTCCGATAATCCCGACAATGAAGAAACCGAGTGCAACGATTGAGCCTGTCTGTTTATAATCCCGCCACATCGTCCGTAAGCCCTTAATGTTAAACCAAAGAAACGCAATGAACAAAATAGGGATGAGTATCCCAACAATTAATAGAGAAGACATGCTTTCACCTCTTTCTTATTTATTGTTATCCCCATTCTATCAGGAATCGACACGTCTTTCCTCCGCCTGAGGTCGTACGAACCTAAAAAAAGAGCACGCTTCTGAATCGAAGCATACCCTTTGCTTTATAAAACATTCTGTTTTGACGCTTTCTTACTATATATATGTCAGAGCAAGTGGATGCCTTCCGCTTGGAGACTTTTACGCGTCTCTTCTGACCAGACAGAAGCTTGGACTTCACCGATGTGACGCTTCTTCAATAAGAACATCGCCATACGAGATTGACCGATTCCTCCACCCATCGTTAACGGTAGACGTTCTTCGAGCACACCTTGATGGAACGGGAATGCCAATTTATCCTCTTCTTGAGCAATCGCTGTCTGTTTCAACAACGCTTCACGATCAACGCGAATACCCATTGAAGACAATTCGAATGCTCCGATTTCTGGATGGTGTACTAAAATGTCACCGTTGAGTGTCCAGTCATCGTAGTCAGCCGCCCGACCATCATGCTTCTCACCTGAAGCCAGTGCGCCACCGATTTGCATGAGGAAAACGGCGCCATATGCTTTCGTGACTTCTGTTTCACGTTCTTTCGTCGAAAGTGTCGGATACGCATCCTCTAACTCTTGTGTTGTCATGAAATGAATCGTTTCCGGTAAGATCGCTGAAATACCATACTCCGCTTCTACTTCTTGTTCGACTTGGCGAATCGTTGCATAGATCGCTTGTACCGTTTCTTGTAAATAAGCACTCGTCCGTTGTTCTTTCGTAATGATCCGTTCCCAATCCCACTGATCGACGTGAATGGAGTGTGTCGCATCCAGCATCTCATCGCGACGAATCGCATGCATCAACGTGTATAATCCTTCTCCCGCTTCAAATCCGTACGTATGAAGCGCTTGACGCTTCCATTTCGCAAGAGATTGTACGATTTCAAGATCTGCTGTGTGATCCAAGGCATCGAAGCGAATGATTCGTTCTACGCCGTTGAGATGATCGTTGACACCGAGTGTGCTTTCTACGAACAATGGTGCTTCGACACGTGTCAATCCGAGTGTCGTCGAAAAGCGTTCTTCAAAGCGTTTCTTTACGAGTGTGATAGCTTCCTGTGTGTGTTTCATCGATACGAGTGTTGTCATGGTGGTGTTCCTCCTCAATTGTGTTTTGAAAAAGAAGCCATAAAAAAGAGCCCTTCTTTCCCAAGAATATGGGACGAAAGACTCGGTTCCGCGGTACCACCCATGTTAGCAACGATGTTGCTCACTCAAAAGACGAATCACTTCATCTTCGGCCATATGATAACGGACAGGCAACTCCGGCTACGCCTACTGACATTCGGGTTCGGGTAGCGACTCCGGGAGGTTCTTCGCATCTTGCTTCCGACTGGGCTCTCACCATCCCCAGCTCGCTATACGGTCGTACAAGGTGTTACTCTTCCCTTCAACGTCGTTGTTACAATTGAATTGAGAACATCGTACAACAGGTCGCAAGTATTTGAAAAGACTTTTTTTCAAAAAAAATAAAAGTTGTCAGATTAATCTGACGTGTAAAACATGAAAAAAGCGTTCTCGCAGAAGCGAGAACGCGCTTACAAAAATTATTTGATGGATCCACTCGTAATTCCTTGAATGATCTGTTTTTGTAAGGCAAAGAAGAACAACAATAACGGAATGATCCCGAGGACGAGTCCGGCAAGTGCTAAGTCCCACTGCTTCGTATACTGACCGAAGAAATAGAACGTCGCGAGTGGAATCGTTCGTAAATCGACGTCTCGTAACATCAGCGATGGCAGTAGGAAATCATTCCAAATCCAAAGCGTGTTCAAGATGATGATCGTGACCGTGATCGGTTTGAGTAATGGGAACACGATGCGCCAGAACACACCCCATTGTGAACAACCATCAATGATGGCTGCCTCTTCGATTTCTTCAGGAATCGACTTCATGAATCCATGGTATAAGAAGATTGATAATCCAGATCCAAAACCAAGATACATCAGAATCAATCCCCAATAACTGTTCTGCAATCCGAGATCACCAGACAGTTTCGATAAGGGAATCATGATCGACTGGAATGGAATGATCATCGCGGCAACGAATAAGAAAAAGATGATCGTTGACAAGCGTGTTTTCGTCCGGACGAGTTTCCAAGCTGCCATCGAACAAAAGATGATGATGACCGCGTTAGCGCCGACTGTAATGATGACGGAGTTTAAAAAGACTTTTCCGAAGTTCATGGCTTCCCATGCTTCTGAATAGTTGGACGTCATCCATTCCTTTGGTAGGCCAGATGTATTCGTAAAGATATCTCCCTGCGTCTTGAATGAATTCGAGACGACGTAATAAAACGGAATCATATACAGAAGCCCCATCAATAAGGCTGCCAGTTCGACTGTTCCAAGACGGAGTGAATAACGACCTCTCGTCTTTTTGGAGCGCTTCGGTTTCTCCTCTTGTGGAGTGGGTAACGGTTGTGCCGTACTCATGCTTCCACCTCCCGTTTTTTCGTCAGATAGACTTGAGTGACTGTAATCGCGGCGACAACAACGAAGAAGATGATCGCTTTCGCTGACCCGAGTCCAAGATTATTGTTCGTAAACGATTCTTTATAAATGTTTAAAGCAAGCATTTCGGTCGATTTGAATGGTCCACCATTCGTTAGGGATAAGTTCGTATCGAATAACTTGAAGGACCATGAAATCGTCAAGAACAAACAGATCGTGACCGACGGCATGATCAGTGGCAACGTAATGTTCCGTAACGTCGAGAGACGATTGGCACCATCGATTTTTGCCGCTTCAATCAGCTCTTGCGGCACGTTTTGTAGAGCCGCGATATAGATGACCATGATGTAACCGCCACCTTGCCAAATCGAAACGATGACGATACCCCAGAATCCTGTTCGGGCATCTCCTAACCATGGAAGTTCAAATATACTCCATCCTGTCAATTCACCGATTGATGCGAAGCCTTTGACATAGATGAACTGCCAAACGAACCCGAGGATCAACCCACCAATCAAGTTCGGCATGAAGAAAATCGTTCGTAAGAAATTACGCGTGCGAATATTTTGTGTCAATAAGAACGCCAAGATGAAACCGACGACATTCGTTAAGATGACGGCGACGACCGTATATTTCGTCGTCAACCAAAATGACTGCTGGAACTGCTCGTCACTCGTAAAGAGACGGACATAGTTATCAAAGCCGATCCAATTTAATTCTCCGGTTACACCGTTCCAATCCGTGAACGAATACATGACGCCATTGAAAAACGGTACAAGCACGATCACTGCGAATACAAGAAAGACCGGTCCGACGAAGAGCCAAAAATCAAGACCGCGTTTCCACTTCTTTTGCCCAGATGTCATTGTTTCATCCCTCCTCCACTCTACAGTACGTCTTTCTCTAACACTTGAACACGTCACCATTTGACCCATTGGGTGGAAAATATTGAACGTTTTCTTTTGGCGCGTTCGCACTAGATACGCTACTATTAGAAAAAAGAGAGATCCAATCAAAGAGGGAGTCGATACCATGGAAAAGACCATTCGTTCAGACTTAGAAATCGCACAGCAAACCGTCTTACGCCCGATTCGAGAAATTGCGAACCGGATTGGTTTGCAAGAAGAGGATTTTGACACGTACGGAAAGTATAAAGCGAAGTTGACAGACGGACTGTTGAACCGATTGGCAACGAAATCTGACGGTAAATTGATCCTTGTCACTGCCATCAATCCGACAGCCGCCGGTGAAGGAAAATCAACCGTCACTGTCGGACTCGGACAGGCGTTGCATCGGGCAAACCACAAGACGATGATTTGTTTACGGGAACCCTCACTCGGTCCGACGATGGGCTTAAAAGGTGGCGCGTGTGGTGGTGGCTATAGCCAAGTCCTACCGATGGAAGAGATCAACCTTCATTTCACAGGCGATATGCATGCGATCACATCTGCTCATAATACAATCAGTGCCTTGCTCGACAATCACCTGCATCAAGGTAACATCCTTGGCATCGATCCGCGTCGTATCGTCTGGAAACGCGTCCTTGATTTGAATGACCGTGCCTTGCGCCAAGTTACGATTGGTCTTGGTGGTCCTGCGCATGGTGTGCCGCGTCAAGATGGATTCGATATCACGGTCGCTTCCGAAATCATGGCGGTCCTCTGTCTAGCAGACTCTATCACGGATCTCGAACGACGCTTGAGTCGCATCGTCGTCGCCTATACGTACGATCAACAACCGGTTACGGTCAAAGATATTCAGGCCTCAGGAGCTGCGACGTTGCTCCTGAAAGATGCGTTCCGTCCGAACCTCGTTCAAACCGTCGAAGGAACACCAGCATTGATTCACGGTGGACCATTCGCGAACATCGCACATGGCTGTAACTCTTTGATTGCAACACAAACCGCACTGAAGCTAAGTGATTACGTTGTCACAGAAGCAGGATTCGGAGCCGATTTAGGTGCCGAAAAGTTCTTCAACATCAAATCACGGATTGGTGGACTCCATCCGGATGCCGTCGTTATCGTCGCTACGGTGCGTGCCTTGAAGATGCACGGAGGTGTCGACAAAACACAACTCAGCGAAGAAAATCTCGCTGCCTTAACAGATGGTCTTGCGTTACTTGAAAAACACGTCGAGACAATGAATCTGTTCGGTGTCCCTGCCGTCGTTGCCTTGAACCGTTTCTTCACCGACACGGAAGCAGAACGGAACATGATCCTAGAATGGTGTCAGGATCGTAATATTCGCGTCGCGGAAAGTGAAGTCTTCAGTAAAGGGGGGGCTGGTGGCGAAGCACTCGTCACGGAAGTCATGCAAGCTCTTGAGGAACCGAGCCAGTTCCGTCCACTGTATCCTGACGTCTTACCGCTTCGCCAAAAGATCGAGCGTATTGCAAAGCGTGTCTACGGTGCAGCCGACGTTCATTTTGAAGACAAAGCGCTCCGCGAACTCGAACGGTGTACGGAGATGGGATTGAATGAGTTACCGATTTGTATGGCAAAAACACCATTTTCTTTAACCGATGATCCTGCTCGTTATGGTCGTGTCGAAGACTTCACGATCACGGTCCGCGAAATCCGACCATCGGTTGGTGCAGGGTTCATCGTTGCATTGACTGGGAATGTATTAACGATGCCAGGATTACCCGCAGTTCCTGCCGCCTTCCACATGGGCGTATCGGAAGACGGACAGGTATTCGGACTTTCTTGATGAGAGGATGAGTTACATGACGATTGATCATTCACATTGGATAGCCTCTGACGGCTATACTACGACATTGCATAGCCTCGAAGCCCATGATCCTAAAGGAGTCGTGATCGTCTTTCACGGGATGATGGAGCATGGCGCACGGTATGAGGAATTCGCAGAATTCCTCTATGCGCATCATTACCACACGATCATCGCAGACTTACGCTGTTTCGGAACTCGAGCAGCACAGCTTGGAACACTTGGACACCTTGAGCCGAATCAAGGGTTTAAACAATTGATGCAGGATGCAGAAGAACTCGTCTCTGACATCAAAGAGCGTTATCCGACGCTACCGGTGTTCATTTTTGGTCATAGTTTTGGTTCATTGATCGCTCGCCGGATCGGTCAAACACTCGGTCATACGGTAGCCGGAATCATCGCGAGCGGCCCTCCGACTAGCACAGGCTTACTCGGTGATGTCAGCCAAAAACTCGTCGAACGTCAAATCCATCAGCTGTCAGCAACACACCCTGCTGAACGGTTTGGACAACTCGTGTTCGGACGGTATAACTTACGCTTCTTCCCAGCACTTTCTAAAAATGCTTGGCTCTCTTCGGATCCTCAATCCGTCATGCGCTATGATGCAGATCCATTGTCCGGTCAAACGGTCACGCTTGGGTTCTTCCACGAACTCTTGCATGCAACGAAGCTCGTCAACGCACTTGCTTCCGTCTATCAGCATCCACGTCACTTACCCCTCTTATTGCTTGCTGGTGGAGATGACGCGGTCGCGTTCGACGGAAAAGGTATCCATCATTTGTTTGATATGTATAATCGTGTCCGTGTCGATGCTGTACAGCTGACGATTTATCGAGGGTTACGTCATGAGCTCTTCCATGAGTTCGAACGCATCCGCGTTTTTGCCGATATCGCGAGCTGGTTGAATAAACAAGTCAATCCTGCAGCTAAACAGTCATCTTCCCGTTCTTCTTAAGCCACATCAATCGATATAAAAAAAAGGCAGCGGATCCTTGTGATCCGCTGCCTTTTGCACTTCTATCGTATCCTTCATTGAATCCAAGTCAGTGAAGAAATCATCGCTTCAATTTCTTCGATTTCAAGCGTCTCGCGTTCTGCGGAGTACGTCAATAAGACTAACCGTTCCCCGTCCGAATACGCGTAGATCCGTAAGAAGATATCTTCTTCTTTCCCATCTACTGCAAGCAACGCTTCTTTTGTTGAATTACGACGGACTTCAAGTGCTCCTGTTAGTTCGATGCCGAACTCTTCCACCAACAGATTGATTTCTTGTTCCGCCGCCTCATACGGTGTCAATTCTTCTGAATCGGACTCATAAATGGATAATTGGAGCGTACCCATTGCATTTTCATCCGTCGAATAAAAACTGACATATGTCTCTTCTTCTTGATATTCGAATACCTTTGGATATTCTAGCGTGATCCAATGATCGACTGTGTACTGTTTCATTTGAATTCCTCCATTCGTTGTATCTCTTCAAAGCGGATACCCGTCACAGCCATACGCTCGAATTGTCGAGCGAGTTGAGCAGAGACGAACATGCGATGCGTGCGCTCATCTCGCATAAGATGATGCGGACAAATCGAATCGCTGATTCGTCGCTCTGTCAAAAAATAGACGCGTCGTCTCGGGACCGGACGGAATACATCCGTCGTATGTAGATGTTCGATCCGACTGACAGATAAGAGATTGAGAAGATAGTACGGAACCACTCCGTCCTTCGTCTCAAGATGTACCTTGAGACATTGTACAGAAAAAGGCGCGTATGCTGCAATGACGCGTTGCACACGTTCCGAGACGAGCGGCAGATCGAATGTGTTTGGAAGGACATCCGGTAGCAAATCCGCATCTTGATTGATGGAAAAAGCAAGTACACCTACGTTATGGAACCACTCTCCTATCAATAAGCGATGACGATCGAATTGATGGTGACAGATCGCCTTCCATCCTTTTCCCATCGACTGTTCGCTCCAAACTCGCACTTCATTCACCAGACACTCTCTCCTCTACCCAACTTTACCCATATTGCAAATCAAGATTACCATTGGAAACGATTAACTAGTATTATTGTACACCGAATCTTAAAAGAAATTGCTTTTTTTCATAAAAGTTATGGAAATGCACTCTTTGCTATGCTACTATATTTCATGTAGCCGATACGCGGGTGTAGTTTAATGGTAAAACCTCAGCCTTCCAAGCTGATGACGAGAGTTCGATTCTCTTCACCCGCTCCAATTATGACATAACATAGGTCTAGGACCATTTCCCTCTAGAGGGCAGGCGACTCGCGACGTGCGAGTCGTCTTTTTTTATTTTTTCTGCTGATGATTCCAACGAATTTATGGGTATACAACGATATAGATAGAGATTCGTAAAGGAGGATTCGTATGATTCAGATGAAAATGCCCGGCGTGACGATCTATCAAAGTACACTCATGAAAACGACTTCGACATTAATCGAGACGCCTGATTGTCTGATCGTCGTCGACCCTGGCTGGCTTCCCGATGAGATTGCAACGATTCGTCGAGACGTCGAAATCGTGCGTCGCGAACGACCATTATACGTCGTCTATACGCATGCCCATTTCGATCATATTTTAGGTGCCTATGCCTTTACGGATGCCATCGTCATCGCTTCTAAACCGTTCATCGATATCGACCGACAAGAAGCGCTCCAAGCCGTCCAAGATTTTAATGATGAGTTCTATATCGATTCCCCCGTCCTTTTCCCAGACGTGACACATGTCATCCATGAGTCTGAGACGATTTTAACAATCGGACAAACGAAGTTAATCTTCTTTTTGACGCCCGGTCATGAAGCGACTCATCTTTCCTTCATCGTCATGCCACTTCACTTGTTAGTCTGCGGCGATTATGCTTCAGACGTTGAAATCCCCTTGATCGAACACGATTCCTCTGAGTATTTGACGACGCTCGAGTTACTCGAGTCGTTCATTTATGAATATGAAGTCAAACTCTTGATTCCCGGACACGGTCACATTTGTGATGTCCGAACAGAGATGATCGAACGACTTCATCAGAGCTATGATTATATTCTTGCCCTCCGTGCCGGAAAAGAATCCGACTGGGCTCCGTCTTGGCAAACGACCCCTTTTATGAAACGTCTGCATGAAAAAAATAAGCGACAAGTCAAAAAAGAACAAGAAGAACGATTAGCCCGACGCCATTATGATTAACTTCGCTCAACCAAAAGACTCGGTCGCCAAATTGGCGACCGAGTCTTTTATGGTTATCCAAGTAATGTGACGAGCAACGCTTTTTGTGCGTGGAGGCGATTCTCAGCTTGATCGAAGATGACCGATTGCTTGCCATCGATGACGTCCTCCGTGACTTCCTCCCCGCGATGCGCCGGAAGGCAATGCAAGAAAATAGCTTCATCATTTGCTTGATTCATAATATTGGCATTAACCTGATATCCTTCAAATGCTTGCAGACGCATCGTCGCTTCTTCTTCTTGTCCCATACTCGCGAAGACATCCGTATACACGACGTCTGCACCACTCGCTGCTTCCTCAGGATCCGTCATGACGATGATGTTTCCACCCGTTTCCTTCGCAATGACTTGTGCCTCATGAACGATTTGTGGATCAGGAGCATACGCCTCCGGCGCACAGATGCGAACTTCCATTCCACTGAGCGCTCCACCAATCATCAGCGAATGCGCCATGTTATTTCCGTCCCCGATATATGTCAAAATCTTTCCGGATCGTGTTCCAAATGTCTCTTCGATTGTCAGCAAGTCAGCAAGGACTTGACACGGATGGTGTAAATCCGTCAATCCATTGATGATTGGAATCGTACCATGTGCCGCAAGTGTGTCGACGATCTCATGACCGAACGTCCGAATCATCAGGGCATCGACGTAACGGCTCATGACTTGAATCGTATCTGAGAGCGGCTCTCCCCGCCCGATTTGCATATCTGCTCCACTTAGCACGATCGGATGTCCACCGAGTTCGACGACACCCACCTCAAACGATAGACGTGTTCGCGTCGATGCCTTTTCAAACAATAAGGCCACTTTTTTATGGCTTAATGCGTTTTGGTAGACACTCGGCTGATGCTTGATGTCTTTCGCGAGTGCCAATAGATCCGTCAGTGCTTCCGGCGTCAGTTCCGCCATCGTCAAGAAATGCTTTAGTTGTTGCATCGTCTTCATTTTATTTCCTCCTTGATCGGCTCTGTCCATGTATGAAGTGGCTTCACAGCATAAGGGGACTTTTCTGTCGCTTGTAGATGATAATGTGCTAGTTCAGGTTCTGTCAGAACTTGTACCCCGGCAGCAAGCGCTGCTTCGCGACTCGCTTTTTCTTCTGTCACGTGCGAATAGAAAATCGCACATTGTGCCCAGTCAATCGTTTCATCTAATGCTACACCCGTTCCGAAAGCCTCTGTATCTGCTCCAGCAACGATGATGTCTCTCGTCGTCAAATGTCGTTTTGTCGTCTCGTCGAAAATGAAACGTTCCAGCGCCAGTCCGTCTGTCGTCCATTGCAGCGTTTCACCTGTCGAACGCATGACGGGACCTGTTTTCGGATCGACACCTTGTAGTTTCAGCGTTGAAAAAACAGGGGTCTTGACGGCATGGAAATCAAGTTTCGTCTGTTCCGTCGGTAGTACAACCGCTTGACCGACCGCTGCTTGGACTGCCCACTGCAAGATCGGTTGACCTGTTACTTTGGCGACGATTGGTAACGTGCGGGAGGCACGTGGATTGATTTCTAGCACGTAGACTTGATCGTCATGCAAGACGAATTGGATATTGTACGCTCCTTTATAATCCATTCGTTGCCCGATCATCTGTGCAATTCGCTCGATTTCGCTCTGAACGGTAGCGCTGAGCGATACAGGTGGCAGAATCATCGTCGAATCTCCAGAGTGAACTCCTGCGCGTTCCAATTGCTCCATCAAAATCGGAACGTATGTCGTTGTTCCATCTGTAATACAGTCGACTTCGATTTCCTTTCCTTGGAGGTAGGCATCCACGAGGACAGGGAATGATAATTCGGACACGATCATCTCTAATTGCTCTTGATCGTGGATGATATGCATTCCTTTACCTCCGATGACATAGGAAGGGCGAATCATAACCGGATAACCGATCGTTGTTGCAACTTCTATCATTTGTTCATGCGTCGCCACTTCTTGTCCTGGGATACGATCGATACCGATATCATCTAAAAATTGATAGAACCGCTCACGGTCTTCCATTTGATCGATGACATCTGCCGTCGTTCCGAGAAGATGATAACCGGCGTTCTCCAAACCAGACGCAAGCGCAATCCCCGTTTGTCCTCCGAACTGGACTAAGACGTCTTGGCAATCCTCTGCTTCTAGCACATGCATGACATCTTCAAGTGTCAACGGCTCGACATACAGGCGATCTGCGACTTCGAAGTCGGTCGAGACGGTTTCTGGATTATTGTTGATCATGATCGTTTCATAACCGGATGCTTGCAATGCACGTACCGCGTGAACGGAACAATAATCAAATTCGATTCCTTGACCGATTCGAATGGGTCCCGCACCGATGACAGCGACTTTCTTTTTCGCCGATGCTGTGACTTCCGTTTGACCACTCCAGTTTCCGTAGAAATAAGGCGTCGTACTCTTGAACTCTCCCGCGCATGTATCAACCATGTGATAGACAGGAAGGATGCCTTTTTCTTTACGTAAGTGCTTAATCTCTACAGCACTAACGCCCGTCAGAAGCGCAATTTGTTCGTCCGTAAAGCCCATCATTTTGATTTGCTTTAGAGAACTCTCATCCGTTACATCGATTTTTTGTTGCTGATCGACAAGACGTTGAAGTACTTTGACGAATAAAGCTTGTACTTTCGTCTGTTCAACGAGTTCTTCGATGGTCGTCTCCTTGCGATCGAGTAGCGCGAGCATCGCAAGCAAGCGACGGTCCGTCGGCGCCTTTATTTCTTTCCACAATACGTCAGCCTCCGCTGTTTTCATCCATGTCGGATAAAGAGGCGATTGCTCGACTCCTGCACCGCGCCACGCCTTTTGTAACGCTTCTTCTAACGTCTTCCCCATCGCCATGCTCTCACCCGTCGCCTTCATTTGTGTTCCAAGCGTCCGGTTACTGCCGGTAAATAGATCGAATGGGAAACACGGCACTTTTGCCGTAATATAATCCATCGTTGGTTCAAAACTTGCCATCGTTTCTTTCGTGACAGGATTGATGCAATCGTCGAGTCGCTCACCGAGCGCAAGACGTGTCGCTAATTTTGCGATCGGATATCCCGTCGCCTTGGAAGCAAGTGCCGAAGAACGACTGACACGCGGATTGACTTCAATGACGAAATAGCGTTCTTCCGTCGGATGGATTGCGAATTGAATGTTGCATCCACCGATGACACCGAGATGCGATACGATTTTACGCGCTTCCGTCCGCAATTGTTGATTCATTCGATCCGAAATCGATTGAATCGGTGCAAAGACGACCGAGTCCCCGGTATGGACACCGACAGGATCGATGTTTTCCATGTTACAGACGATGATCGTCGTATCTGCGCTGTCACGCATGACTTCATATTCGACTTCTTTATAGCCAGCGATACTCACTTCAACCAAACACTGTGAAATCGGACTCGCTTGTAAGCCATTCTGTGCTAACAGACGCGCCTCGTCCTTCGTCACTGCGATGCCGCCACCCGTTCCCCCGAGCGTAAAGGCTGGTCGGATGACGAGCGGCACCCCGTGTACTGCCATGAATTCCTCAAGCTCTGCTAACGACTCGATCGTTTGACTTTCCGGAAGCGGTTGCGCGAGTTCGATCATCTTTTGCTTGAATCGTTCACGATCTTCTCCGTCTCGGATCGTCTCAAGCGAAGTTCCGAGAAGTTCGACACCGTATTGTTCAAGTACGCCTGCTTCTTCAAGTGACATCGCAAGATTGAGTGCCGTTTGTCCGCCGACCGTCGCTAGGAGATGGGACGGTCGATCTTGTTCGATGATGGCCGTTGCTTTTTCAAGAGTCATCGCCTCAATATAGACATGATCTGCCGTGCTCGGATCCGTCATGATAGTAGCCGGATTCGAATTCATTAAGATGACCTCGCATCCCGCTTCTCGAAGCGCCTGACAGGCTTGTGTGCCGGAATAATCAAATTCTGCTGCTTGCCCGATGACGATCGGACCCGAACCGATGACGAGTACTTTCTGTTTATCCCACATATGCTACCTCCTGATGTAATACGCTATTTACGAATTGATCGAAGACGACCATCGCCTCTGTCGGTCCTGGACTCGCTTCTGGGTGAAATTGGACTGTCATGATTGGTAGCACCGGATGAATCAATCCTTCAACGGATCCATCATTGATGTGTTCGTACGCAAGTTCCATCTCAGACGCTTCGATACTTTTTACATCAACGGCATAACCATGATTCTGAGACGTCATGAACACTTGTCCGGATGCTAGATGACGTACAGGATGATTCGCTCCTCGGTGTCCGTGATGTTGTTTTAATAAGGTACAACCGAAGGCATGAGCGAGAACCTGATGTCCCATACAAATACCAAGTGTCGGATAGCTCGTCGCCAGTTCACGAATTCCTGAAAGAAATGGATCCAGTTGTGTTGGATCACCAGGTCCGTTGGAAAACAGCAGACCATCTGGAGCCAGCGCTTGAATCCGTTCCGGTGTCGTATTATATGGCACGACCGTTACACGCATATGGCGTTCAAGCAAAGCGTCGATCATCGATTGTTTTACGCCGTAATCGATACAAACAATGTGTCCCTGTTCGACTTCTGGTACGTATTCGATGTTTGAAGTCGTCGATACGGAAGCGATGTATGCTGTGTCGATTGACGCAGTGACTGCCATATCCTCTTGCATCATGTCTCCGAATTGATCGCCTTCCGTCCGTAATAGATGCACAAGAGAACGCGTATCGACTCCCGACAAAATCGGCACATTTGCTTCACCCAACCAACTTGCGAGCGATGTTCCTTCCCCGTCCTCAGCCAAAGTTTGAACGATGACACCAGCGACTTGAATCTGATTGCTTTCTGACGCTTCCGCTTGAATACCGTATTGACCGATCAGCGGGTATGTGAAGACAAGAATTTGTCCTTGATAAGATGGATCCGTCAAGACTTCCTGATATCCTGTCATTCCTGTAAAAAAGACGACCTCTCCTTTGACTGGAGCTGTTCCTTGCCACGAACCGGTAAACGTCGTTCCGTTCGCAAGCGTTAGCTTTCCGGATTGTTTCATACGATGACCTCCTGTTGACAAACGAGTTGTATTTTTTCGATGGCGTGCATGAGTTCCTGTTCCGTTACGAACAATGATGGCAATAAGCGAATGACATGAGGACCAGCCGATACGACGAGAAGACCATTCTCACGTAAGGCATCAATCATCGGTGCAACAGGTATCACACACTCGATACCCATCATCAAGCCACGTCCGCGAACAGAGCGAACGATGGATTTAGGTAGCTTTTGCTCTAATTGTTGTCTCAAAAATTTGCCTTTTCCTTGAACGTCTGCCATGACAGTGTCATTTAACAAAAGGTCAAGTGTGGCTTCCGCAGCTGTCATCGCGAGTGGATTTCCACCAAAGGTCGAACCATGCGATCCAGGTGTGAATACTTCCGCTGCCTCCTCCGTCGCGAGTAACGCACCGACCGCGAGGCCACTCCCAAGTCCTTTTGCGAGAGTGATGATATCCGGTACGAGGGGTGTCTGTTCAAATGCAAAACGAGATCCCGTCCGACCGATGCCGGTCTGTACCTCATCGACGATGATTTTGACATCGTATTGCTGTGCCTTCTTCATCAACGCTTCTAGCCACGCATCGTCAGCGACGACGACTCCGCCCTCTCCTTGAATGATTTCAAGCCATACGGCAGCAGTTTGCTCCGTAATCGCTGATAGGCTCTCCATCTCGTTAAACGGCAGATGTTTGAAGCCATTCACCATCTCACCGTATCCCGCTTTGATTTTCTCCTGTCCTGTTGCGCCCATCATCGCAAATGTCCGCCCGTGGAAAGATTGTTTAAACGTGACGACTTCCGTTTTCCCTGTCCATTTTCGAACGAGTTTGTACGCCGCCTCGTTTGCTTCCGCACCACTGTTACAAAAGAAGGCATAACTGAGATGACTGTCTTCCGTCAGTCGCTCGGCGACCCGCTCTTGTGCCGCGATTTGAAACAGATTCGACGTATGCCAAATTTGATTCAACTGTTCCTCTAGCCGTTGCTGAATATAAGGATGACGGTGTCCTGTGTTGCATACAGCGATTCCCATGATGAAATCAAGATACGTCTTGCCTGTCGCATCTTCTACGATCGACCCTTGTCCTTTGACCAATTCCACATCAGTACGTTGATAAGTGGGTAGTAGTGCACTCATATAATTCCTCCTTGATTCGTGTCCCTGCAGCTAACGCATTTTTCCCAGACCGAATGACGACCTCTGGAATACCATGCTGAGTGGCCTGCATCATCGCTTCGACCTTCGGAATCATTCCCCCGTAAATTTCTCCCGACGCTATCGCAGCTTCGATGGCTGCAGACGTGATTTCTGATTGATAGTCACCGTTTACTTTTACACCCTCGACATCCGTCAACAATTCAAATCGGTCGACAGACCAAGCTTTCGCGACAGCAATCGCACACGCGTCCCCGTTACTGTTCAATACACCTTGCTCCCCTGTGACAAGGGATGTGACGACAGGAACATAACCATTCGTACTCAACACCGTGAATAATCGTGGATGAATGTGCGTGATTTGACCGACTGCTCCGAGTCCTTTGACTTTTTTACCATGGACGCTTGCGCCGTCTAATCCGCTCATCCCGACGGCAGGAATTCCCGCTTGATTCAACTGCTGGACGATCCCGGATTGGACTTCCCCTGCTAAGATCCGTCGCGCTCCGAGTAAGACACCATCCGTCGTTACACGGACACCGTTTCGAAACACGGGCTTGATTCCCTCTTGTTCACAGTAACTCGATAGAAGAGGACCACCTCCATGGACGATCAATAATTCGTTACCGGTTTCGACCCACGCTTTCCATTCCTCGAAATATCGCACATCCAATTGCTCCCACACACTACCACCTAGTTTGATGACTTTTCGTTTCGTCATGTCCGGTAACTCGCATTGATTTTGACGTAATCGTACGTCAGGTCACAGCCGTAAGCGTGTCCTTGTCCTGTGCCGTCATGCAAGTCAATGTGAATCTGTACATCCTGCTGTGCTAGATCCTGTGATGCAATCGTTTCATCGAATAAGACAGGCATGCTCTGTTGCAGCACCCACTGCGAACCAATTTTGATGTCAACGTTTGATACATTGAGTGGCTCCTTAATACTTCCGACAGCAGCGATGATTCGTCCCCAGTTCGCATCTTCCCCAAAGATGGCTGTTTTGACGAGAGACGATCCGACGACTTGTTTAGCGACCATTCGTGCTACTTCATCGGTTTGTGTTCCCTCTACCGTCACTTCGATCAACTTCGTCGCGCCTTCCCCGTCCCGCGCAATCTGTTTCGCTAAATCTTGACAAACCGTTTCGATCGCCTGTTCGAATGCTAACGCTTCGTCCGTGCCTTCAACGATCGTTGCTCCTCCTGCAGCTCCGCTCGCCAAAATCATGACCATGTCATTTGTCGAACTGTCTCCATCTACGGTAATGCAGTTGAACGTCCGATGAATCGTCCGGCGCAACAGTGTCTGTAAGACATCCGATTCAATCGTTGCATCGGTCGTCAAGAAACCAAGCATCGTCGCCATGTTCGGATGAATCATCCCTGACCCTTTTGCCACACCACAGACTGAAATTTGGATATCCCCTTGCATGTATTGTTGACCAGCTGTTTTCGTACCAGTATCGGTCGTCAGGATTGCATGAGCAAAATCATCCGCGGCATCCTTGTCATTTGTAGGCATCAGCTGTGGAATACCTGCCAGTAACGTATCAATGGCTAACGGTTGACCGATGATCCCCGTTGAAGCAATCGCGACTTGTTCTGGAGCAACATTTAAACTTTTCGCCATCGCTTGTTGCGACATATACGCATGGGATAACCCTAGTTCCCCTGTACATGCATTCGCGTTCCCGCTGTTGACAAGGACGGCATGAATACGACCTTGTGACGCCTGAATCGCTTGTTTCGTCACAGTGATTGGTGCTGCTTGCACCTGATTCGTCGTATAGACAGCTGCAGCGCTTGCTCCTGCTTCACACCAGATCAGACCTAAATCCTTCCGCTTTCGTTTCAGACCCACATGTATCCCGGATGCTTGAAATCCTTTCGGTGTCGTGATCGTCAATGGGGTCTCTACTTGTACTTGCCACACAGGCGTTCCTCCTCTTTCTTTTTCTAATGATTAAATGTAGATCGGCTGTTGCGTTAAACCGGATGTCTCATCAAAACCAGCTAGAATGTTGGCATTTTGAACAGCTTGTCCGGCAGCTCCTTTTTGCATGTTATCGATGACTGAAACGATGGTCACTCGCCCTGTCCGATCATCCTTATAAACGGTCAAATCACAGTGATTACTCCCGACGACGGATTTGATTTCCGGATCAGCGTGTTGGATTCGGACGAATGGTTCCGTTGCATACTGATCAGTCAACCAAGATCGCCACTCCGTTTCCGATAAATCGATCAACGGCTGAACCGTCATAATCGCCATGATGCCTCGATTGATCGGTAGTAGTTGAGTCGAGAACGTAATCGGATGCGATGATCCGGTCCATTCGAAAAACGCTTGCTCAATTTCCGGGATATGCTGATGCTGATTCACTTTATACAAGCGAACGTTTTCGCTTGAATGGACATGATGCGTTTGTGCCGTCAACGTTTTCCCTGCTCCCGTCAGACCAGAAGAAGCTTGAATGATGATTTGAGATGGATCAATTTTTTTCTCTTTTAAGAATGGTGTTAGTCCAAGCAAAACTGCTGTCGCGTAACAGCCCGGATTCGCAATCCATTTGCTCGATGTAATAGATTGACGATTCCATTCTGGTAATCCATAAGTTGCTCTTTGTTGTAACTGGGCATCAATTGGTTCCTTGTCATACCACGTTGCATATGCTTCAGCTGGAAGTCTCAAATCGCCACTTAAATCAATGACGTAACCGGACCAATTTTTAAGTTGTTCTAAGTAATGCTTCGAAATCCCACTCGGTGTCGCCAGGAACACCATATCCGTCTCGGTTTCCATCAAATGCTCCACCGAAAAGGAAGATAACGAGGAATATGTTTTTTTATTCATGAATGGGAATACATTATGCATGGATTCCCCCGCCATCGAGTCACTCATCAAACAGACGATCTCAAAGGAAGGATGTGCTTCTAGTAGGCGAATCAGTTCAATTCCGGTGTATCCTGTTGCTCCGATGATGGTACATTTCATATCTGTACGCTCCCCTTCAAAGAATGTTATACCGATTTAAACATATGTATATTTATACTGTCAATTGAATTTTTATTAGTTTTTTTACAAAAAAAGAAGCGCTGAAGCGATTGTCTTCTATAAGACAGTCCCTTCAACGCTTCTTTTACACGCATCTACTTAACGCTTTTCCGCACGTTGCGCTACGAGATGATCAATCCCAAATACGCCTGCACCCATGATCGCGACGACTACTACAAAAATCAATGTAAACATATGTATCCTCCTCATCGTTCACAAAAATGTCATTTGATACTTCTTATTGTGCAAGATTTGAGCTAAAAAAGAAAGCGTTTACGACAAAAAATCGTCACAATTTCGATTTTTTATATTTTTCATCGACACTCTTACGGTTGACGTCCTCCATAATATTCGTTAGTATTACGTTTGTTCAATGCTTTTGTGCATAAAAGCGTGTTAGTAACAGAGTGCTATCATACTTCATATTTATATAAGGAGGTGGAAGCATGCGCATGTCATTCCGTGAATCCGCAGCTATCCTAGGAATCAGTATCATCATCTTATTGTCCGCGTTATTCGGTGCTAAAGCCGAACCGCATCTTGCCATCTTGTCCAGTCTTATTTTCGTCTCAGGATATGCCGTTTACCGCGGTTTTAAGTTCGAGGACGTCGAACACCATATGATTCAAGGTATTCGTGAAGCGATTAAACCGATCTTGATCATGTTGCTCGTCGGTATGACGATCGCGGTCTGGATGATGAGTGGCGCAGTGCCGACCCTTCTTCATTTTGGGTTATCGACACTTTCAGCGACTTGGTTCGCACCGAGCGCTCTTCTGATTGCGATGGTCGTCTCGACCTTTACAGGTAGTTCGTTTACAACGATCGGTACGGTCGGTGTTGCCTTGATGGGAATCGCGATTGCACTGAGCGTCAATCCTGCACTTGCAGCAGGTGCCATCATCAGTGGAGCTTGTTTCGGAGATAAGATGTCACCTTTATCAGATACGACGAATTTCGCGCCCGGAATCGTCAATGTGTCTGTGTTCGATCATATTCGTTTCATGATGGGAACGACGATTCCCGCTATCACGATCACATTCATCTTATTCTTCATTTTCGGACGTAGTAGTGGAAATGTCGATTCATCCGTTGTTCAAACGACACAGCAGGAGTTAACTCGTTTGTTTGAGTTGTCACCTTGGACGTTGCTTTCACCGTTGCTCGTCATGGTATTAGCATTACGTAAGATGCCCGTCATCCCAACACTTGTTGCTGGTGTTTTAAGTGGATTGTTGTTAACAGGTCTTGTACAAGGAAACTGGAATATCTCGAACTGGATGGCAGTCATTCAGAACGGATTAAAACTAGAATCTTCTAGTAAGACGGTTACATCCATCATTAGTAAAGGTGGATTGCAATCGATGATGTGGTCAGTGTCGCTCGTCATGCTCGCCCTTGCGTTCGGTGGTGTCTTACGTGGTATCGGTGTCATTGACGTGGTCATTGAACGGACCGTTTCTAAACTAAAACGTGATGGTAGCATCATTTCATCCGTCGCCCTATCGTCTATCGGTGTAAACGTGATGGCTGGGGAACAATACTTGTCTATCTTGCTTCCGGGTCAAGCATTCAAGAAAATCTTTGAAGAGCGTCAGATTGATCCGCGCTTCCTCTCTCGTTCACTCGAGGATGGCGGAACACTCGTCAATCCGCTTATTCCATGGGGTGTTTCTGGGGCGTTCTTCGCTTCGACACTCGGTGTCCCAGTAACAGCATACGTTCCGTTCGCATTCTTTTTACTCCTTTCACCATTGTTTACGTTTTTACTCGCATTTCTTCGTCCAACGAAAATCGAAACAAAACAATCTCTCGCTTCTTGAGCCTATTTCATTTTAAAGATCCGATATGTCCTATCGGGTCTTTTTTTCTTATCAGTATCTCCTTTATTTCCTGTTAAATACGTCAGATTTAAGACGAAAACGGCTTGGAATCACGTTTTTTTAAAGAATCATGTGTAAATATGAAATGAACTGGGAATATACCAAACATAAGATTAAAAATTACAGAGAATGATAGAGAGAGAGTACGTTCCTGATCGACCGAGGGATGACTTCGATGTAATTGTGGGAGGAGTTAATATGATCAAACGTGGTACGCTGGAGCGACTTGATGGCAAATACGCTGTCCTGCTATGGGAAAATGGTTCAAGTTTCATTCCACGACGTTATTTACCACCTGAAGCAAGGTTAGGCGATACGATTATTTTTGATGGTACAACCTATACGTTAGATGTCAGTAATTCATCACCCTCTTCCTTTCAAACATTTTCGTTTCGGCAAATGGGTTGATGATCGATAAAAAGCCATTCTATATCATGCATTGACTATGGAGAAGGAATTTCTCTCATCAGTCTTTCATGAAATGAATGGCTTTTTCGCTTCATCTACGCACATATAGGGAGTGACCATCACACGATGGACAAGAAAAGTGATCAATATCGGATATTTCGATTCGTTCAAGTTCCGTCTGATCATGTGGGCATTCGTAAAGTGGTTGAACGACATCTAGTTGCAAAAACAGGGCACACCAAAATCGATTCGAAAATCGGTGACAAGTCGGACAGTGGTATAAATCCAATTGATACGGTACCCAACCATCCGCTAATTCCTCCTGATGAAGCTGATAGTGCTGAATTAATCGAAATCGATTCCAGTCGTCTACATACGCCCGCTGTAAAATCGGTTCATGCATCGACGGAACGAACCAAAGCGGGAGACCCGTCATGAACGCTTCGACCCCTTGCGTCAAGACAGCAGGAAATGTCGGCCAACCCTCTAGTTGACCGAGTTGGAATGTTTGTTGAAAGGAGCAGTTGCGGCATAGGAGTTCCATTGTCATCCTCCTGTTCGTTTCACCATCTCTTTTAACATCTGTTCCGTTACAGGACCGATGTGTTTCGAAAGAATCGTTCCTTTCCGGTCTAATACATAAGTTGCTGGCATTGCTACGAGACGATAAGCATCTTCTGACGTTCCCTTTCGGTCATATAACACAGGATATTCAACAGGTGTCTGCTTCAGAAAATCAGCAACATCCGAAACACGTCGTTCTGATGTCGTGACATTGATGCCGTAGACGGGTATATCTGTATGTCGTGCAAAGGCATTTAGTTCTGGAATCTCTTGTTTACACGGTGGACACCACGTTGCCCAAAAATTAATGACAAAGACATCATGATTGATTTCGTCTAGATCGACAGTTTTTCCTTCTTGACGCAAAGATAGATTCGGGGCTTTCATCCCGACTTCGAGACCACCTTGTGATGCTTGTTTTTGTTGTTGCTCCACTTTTTTTTGTTTTGCATCATATGTTTGATAACTTTGATAGGCAATGCCGATAATAGCAATCGCTAGGATCAGATAGATCAACGGTTTTTTCACATCTAACCCCCTCCTTCTTTGTTCAGTGTAGCAGACTTCCTCTTTCCGACTATCTACTTTTATCAACAAAAAAGCGAACTCTTCCGTCTTATACGCGGAAATGAGTTCGCTTTATTTTAGAGCATTCGCGTTTTAACGAGACAAACGGTTAGTTAAAACGTGGTAATTGTTTTTTGACTTGACGGTTATCTTTAACGCTACCAACAGCTTCCGCTCCTCCTAAGGCCTCATTCAAGGATGTCTTTCCTTCCTTGACTTCTAGACGTCGATTGAATACCGATCGATTATCGACAGAAGCAACGAGGATCGATGCGACATCCGTTTCCGAAATCGTCGCGTCCTTCGTGTCCTTCAAATCTTCATCGGCTTCAATCAAGCCACGCCCTTCACCTGTTGTGATGGAAACCGGACAAATGATCGTATACGTCAAACCACTATGTTCAATCTGTTCCTCTGCTGCATTCTTAGCAGCATAGAACGGATAGACATCTTTCTTGAATTGCTCAGGTCGATCTGCACCATAAGCGCTCAGTAGCACGAAATGACGTACTCGCGCTTTTTTAGCTGCATCAATTGTTTTCAAAGCGACTGTTCGATCCAGCAATTCGATTTCAGTTGCTTCGCCGTCTACTCCTGCGGTCGCCGCACAAATGACTGCATCCTGCCCTGCGACTCCGTGCTCAATGACTTTTTCGAGTTCTGTTTCGATATCGACGTAATGCGCCTTGACACCGAGTTTTTCGAATCGTTCCACCAGATGTTCATGACGAACGATGACCGTGACCTGATGACCCTTGGCAAGCGATTTGACGACGCGCGCTCCAATCGTACCGGATGCACCTACGACTAGTACTTTCATATGGGGGGTCCCTCCTCGATAAGTTAGTCACCTTCGTGGAATGTCATGATGTCATGTCCAAAAATCGTCGATTTCAGAGATAACCTAAAACAATCCACCAAAGGAGCAACGTACATCAATTTATACCCGCAATGACCGGAAGGAAACCCCTCCCCTTTAGTTCTTCAATGTGCCATAAAACGTCGTATCGAGCTGATCACGTAGTTCTTGCAGTGCCTTCTCATTCGGTAAGTCATAGAAAATCCCGTTCAGTCGTTGGCTGACGGCTTCGATTTCATAATGTTTTCGTTCTGACATCAAGGCAATCGATAACCCTGCCGTTGCCATCTCGCGGACGCTTAAATCGAGGTTCATCTCTTCTTTCATATACGTATGCGCTGCTGGAATTTTCGACCATCCAGTTGGCTTCAATAAGTGTGTCGCGACGGCTTGGATGACTTCCGACTGCCGATTCGCGCGCGCTCCATCATTATCCGTTTTTCGGTGTCTCGAATAGGCAAGTGCCATCGCACCATCCATATGGTATTCCTTCCCCTTTTGGAATGAATACTGATTTGCTTTCCCGCTTGCATCCTGCTCGGAGAACGTTCCTGTCGAGACAAGGTCGATTCCACCGATTTGATCCACTAATCCGATGAAACTATCGAAGGAAATGACGATCTTTCCATCGATTTCTTCATCGAGTAGACCTGAAACAGCATCTTGCGTACATTCTTCTCCACCGAAGGCAAAGGCATGTGTGATTTTATCCTTCTTTCCATTCTCACAGGAAATCGGTGTATACGTATCTCGAGGAATCGACGTCAACTGAATCGTTCGAGAAAGTGGAATGAATTGCATGACCGATAGAGAATCCGAACGTGATCCACGCAACGATTCTCCAGGTCGTGCATCACTACCGATCAACAAGAACGTGAATGGTTGTGAAGCAAAAAGAACGAATGCGATGAGCAACAATAAAAATAGTCCAAGAAGCTTTCGTTTAAAACGACGTTTTTTCTTGATTTTTTTAGGATGTGATTCGCGTGAGGAGACGTCAGGAGTCTGCTGTACCGATTGCTCTGATCGCTCCGCCTTCCTCGAGCGTCTCGAGCGTTCCCGATTAGCAAACAACCGTGATCCGGCACCCCCGATCATCTGTGCGACTTGTTTAAGCATGCCGCTCCCGGAACGACGCGATGTACTTTTTCGATCTCGCGGTTGCTCTTCGACATATCGATGATACGTAGCCGGTTCTTGCTGCTTCTCAAAGGATTCTTGAGAAAATGATTCGTCCGGCGCGTACGCTTTCGAAAAAGCTTCTTCTTGCCTAGCCTGCTCTTCTTCTTGTCTAGCTTGCTCTTCTAACTGCATACGTCGTCGCTCCAAGCGAGAGCGGTGTGGTTGATGTTCTGCCATTCAGATACCTCCGTATCAATCTTTTGCGATCTGTTTCTCTTTCAAGAACTCGCGGAGATACGTCCGTTTCGGTTCGTGCATCGAGGCAGCCATCTGTTTGACCCACCCTTCTGTCCGTTGACCACCGGTCCGTTCTCCGTAATACGATGACGTTGACTCTTCGTATCCTGTCAGTAACTCACGCATCGTATCGTCATCAGTATACGTATTCCGGTGGAAGACCGCATCCATCGGAAGGCGGGGTTTTTTACCCGGTTGTTGATCCGGAAGACCGACCGCGACTCCGAATAATGGTACGACGTGATCTGGAAGTTGTAAGAGTTCGCTGACACGACGAGCATCATTTCGTAGTGAACCGATGTAGACCGTTCCGTAGCCGAGCGACTCGGCAGCTACGACTAAATTTTGAGCGGCAAGTCCCGCATCGACAGCTCCTACGACAAGCGCTTCCGTCGTCTCGATCGTCCGGCTCACGTCGCCTCCTGCTAGTTCTGCCGCTAACGTATGTTTGTGGTAATCCATACAAAAGACGAAGAAGTAACTGTTTTCTGCCACATATTGTTGACCACTTGCAACGTCGACTAATTGTCGTTTCACTCTTTCGTCTTCGACACCGATGATCGCATAAGCTTGCTGATAAGAGGATGTCGAGGCAGCCTGTGCGGCTTTTATGAGTGTTTCAATCGTCTCTTCGTCTAATTGATGTTGTTTGAATTTCCGGATGGACCGGTGGTTGAGTAAATGTTGAATGGTTTCATTCATTTGTAATCGTCCCCTTCTGTAATGAGTCTTCTTATTTAAGATAGTCGTCTCTGACTAAAAAGCGCAAATGAAGAGGTTCGGTTTATGAAAAAAGCGGGAATTGAATAGTGTTGTACTGTGCTTTTCTTGCGAAGGAGGGCGATCATGAGAATACGGAAACTGCGACTCTTACTAGAACAATATGGCGATACGACCCTTCGCGATATCATCGTCGAAATCTATCGTCAACTCCCGAGACAAGTCATCGAAGAGAAAGAGTTTGACGCCATGTTGACACAGTTCATGAAGTATAAGGATTTGCAAAAAGAACAGGAACAACCGACCGTCGAACAGACGATTGCTCAGACGGAACGGTTTATTCAATTAGCATACGATCTCCAGTACCTTGAGCCGAATCCGATCGTACCGCTTCGCGAACAAAAGAATTGGTATATCACCGCAAAGCGCCTGTTGAAGCATTTACGCCATTACGCTCATCGTAAAAACGGAACCCGGATTGCCTTTGAGGAATTTTTCTTTCTTCTTTCGTCGGCTGCCGGGGAAGAACCTTTATTTTTAAGTAATGATCCGTTTCGATTATTGAAAGTCTCGCAAGTCGATTTTTTTCAAGAATTAGTCGGCTATTATAAAAATGATAGTCATGGCGTCGAGTGGATGGAACGTGCCCTCTATACAGCATTGAAGGTTCCGATGGACGTCGATACCGAGCGCAGTGATCTTTTGCTTGCCGTACTTGCCCATTGCGAGAAACCTGAACATCAAGAAGCATACATCCATTGCTTGAATGCGCATGCTAAAAAATTACAGTCGCATGTTCGGATTGATGCAGACGCTTTATCCACCTATCAAGAAATTCGTTTCGCAGAGCTACATGCTCTCATTTCCTTACGCGCGTTAGAACGAGCGGAGACGATGCTGTTCACTGAATATATCCCGTATTTTTCGCATCGCTCGACTCCGTTTCGCTATTATCTCGATCTCCTCGAACGAGCCGGACTCGAACAAGAACACGAACGAATGGCACGCGTTGGTCGAAAAAAACGAATTCATTTCTAAGAGTAGATGCTTCTTGTTCACACGTAATAGATAATAAAAGGCAAGTGACGATGGATTCGTCACTTGCCTTTTATTAGTCAGATTCATTTCAATCGGAGGCATTGACGATGCCAAGTCCGACTGTTGCGAGTAATGCAATACAAGCGAATAGGAATGCCATGTCGTTCGGTGAATCGAATCCTTCATAAATCGGTTCCTTCCGATCAACGATGATATGATCCTCCGCGCCATAATTCCCATATGTCGTCGAACTGCTTACACCCGGTTCATCGTAATCACGTGCTTCGGCTACCAATATATCCGCGCTGAGTAACCAGCCCGATAAACCGATGACGATCCAGAGATACTTCATGATAATTTTGCCTCGATTCTTTCTTATCTTCAGGAATCCATCTACTTTTTGTTTGAAACAGAAGATATAAATACCTTTTATTTCCTGTAATATAAAAGCAAGATATTTTTAACTTCACTTTGCTAAAGGAGGAACTTAGTTTGCCTATTGTGTATTACAATCAATTGTCTCATGTTCAAAGGCGACACGTCCATCAACTTTTACAGTACCATCAAAAGGCATATGATTTTTCATTTTTTCAGCCGCTTGAAGATTACCAATGGGTCTACCTCGAATCCGGTCAGGTGAAAGCGACGCTCGGATATCATGTCGTGCATGACGTCGTTCACTTTATGAACAGCGCCTTTCATGACATCAAAGCCTTTCGGCGTCTGGCTATTTTGCTACACTTACATGCCGTTCGACAAGGATGCCGGCAGATACATGTACAAGTCTCTCCGCCGCATGATCTTTCTTTAACTTCGATTTGGAAAGAGCTTGGTTATAGTTTATATGCCGAACAGTTTCGTTTAATTGGACTCTCAGAGGGACAGCCTGCTACGCTACGTTTGAAAGCTGTTCATGCACAGAATCAAGATACTTACCTCGCACTTCGTAACGATGCCCTTCAAGGAACACATCACTTTTTTCCATATCAAGTATCTGATTTAGACAAGTTGATTCAACGAAAAGCGATTCCTTACTTAGTCTATGATAAGCAACTGATCGTCGGTACACTATTATTTCAAAAGCAGGGACAGAATATCCGTCTTCTTGAAATCACGTGCCTACCTGAACTGAGACGTCAAGGATACGGTAGCCGCATCCTTCATACATTTCAAGAAAAGTTACGACGTGCAAACATCCAAACGTTTGAAGTCTTTTTTCTCTCAACACAACAAGATGTATTACGCCTGTATCATCCTTCGATGTTTTGCGATATCCAGTTAACCTCTCATTGGCATACGTTCAGTACGGATCAGCCTCCGTTAATCATTTAGGCGATTGACGATTCCCTCGTATTCAGGCAACACATACTCCGCATCCATTTCCCGAAAATCAACATGACCCGTTTTACGAAGCACTAGCCCCATCTCGTATAACTGTTCGATATAGGCATCTCCCCATGTCAAGGCAAGTCCGGGTTGGTGGTTATGAAAAGCAAGCAAGGCATCTTCAATCATTTCAGAAGCAATGGATGCTTGCATCACACGGTTCAATAAAGATTGGAACAGTACGGTTTGTCGTCCGATCAGCGCATAAAACGGGAAATAATGTTTAGCATAAACAAACGTCGGCAAATAGGCATCCGCCTCAATCGTCTTTAACAACAATGGTGAAGCGGGACGTTGTAATCGTTCTGCAAGTCCAACGGTCGCCTTGCATTCGCACAGCTGATCAAGCACCCGAACCGTCAACTCCTCTTCGATATCGAGCAATAAGACGAGATCAAGCAGATTCAATTCATGCGTCTCCAGGAATTGATCACTGCGTTGAAGATGCATCGTATAAGTAAAGTCCAGCTTTTCAGCAACAAGTGCCCACAACTCGGAATGGCGTGCCGCATATAGACCTACCGGAAAGTGAAGCGGTTGGCGGACGATCGAGCGATGCCCTTCAAGTGTATAGACTTGATTGACGTCCAGACCGTATGCTAGCAGCATTTCGAGTAATTGTTGACGATTTTGACACGTGACGAGTGTTTGAAACAGACGATCAACCTCGACGAGTGGTTGTTTCATTTCAAGCGCTATTTTCAAATGAGCAGGTGAATCCTGCTCTAGCGCACGCTTAATGAATTGTAAGGCCTGTTGTTCCGCATCGTTCAGTTGGGCAACATGTGTCCGAAACATTTCGATGTCAAGTTCCCGGAAGGCTTGTAACGCTGGTGCAATTGATTGATTTTTTATAAAGGGTTTCCACATGATTCCCTCGACCTCCTCATTCCAGTATCTCTTCGTAGTGTACGCAATATCCTATCGTCTTGAAAGCAAAAAATGGAGAATCTTCCGTCGTTTCAGGAAGATCCTCCATTTTTTATTTTTTACCGACTTTTAAATGAGCGTTTCGAAAGACAGCATCTTGTTTTCCTGTCTTTTCAACACTTGTTCCGACAGACCCCAGGTATTCGAGTTCATCCTTTGGTTGAATGAACTCGTATGTGATGGCAGGTTCGCCCCGAAGTCGAACGTGTATGATTTGTCGATGTCGTAAAGAGAATGATGCACGCACTTCAAGAAAGGAGGAAGCTGATAAATCATGTTGCCGCTCTAAGATCGTCATCAACTCTTTTTCCGAGTCACGATAGTTCCCCTGCAATTGAGCATACGAAATACCGACTCCTAAAGATAGGACACCAATTAGACTAAGAGCGAAAATGACCAGCACTTTCTTCATGACTGATCCACCTCCGAAAAAAGTTCATTCTACTTATTCATCGGTTCATCCATCGTCGACGTGAAGTCTTTTTTCGAATCCTTTACGTGAAACTGCATGTCCACATGTGGAATATCATCTTCTAAATAAGGGTCGGATACGGTTTCAAAACCAAACGATCCGTAAAACCCTTCTAGGTGTGCTTGTGCCTGTAAGTAGATCGCAGCCTCTTTCTGCAAATGCACCATCGCTCTCTCCATCATTTGTCTCGCTAACCCAACCGATCGGTGATCACGATGAACAGCTACCCGTCCAATCGCTACTCCTTTTGTCGGATGATCATATATCCGAAGGCATCCAACGATTTGACCGCTCTCACTCCGTACGATTAGGTGTGTCGCTTGTTGATCTTGATCATCTAGCTCCGGATACGCGCACTCCTGCTCGACGACGAAGATATCCGTTCGTAATTTCAAAAGTCCATATAAGGTATCAGGTGTCATGGAATGAAAAGACGCGAAGTTAAATTCGTACATAAAAACTCTCCTCTTTAGTTACGACAAAGTCGTGATAGTTGTCCAGCGTAAATCGTGACAGGAACATCTCTAAACACCGTATCCTTTTCCCAGTTCAGCCCGTTGGCACGAGCGACATTTTGCGAAGCACGATTATCGGGATGAATGATCGAGATGATTCGATCATGCCCTCGATTGAACGCCTCCATCATTAATCGTTTTGCAGCTTCACGACCATAACCGACTTTCCAATGCTTTGGTTCGAGCCAATAACCGACTTCTAACTCTTCTTTCCCATCCACTTCCTGCATCAATAATCCGGCAAAGCCAATCGGTTCATTCGTTTCTTTTATGAACAACAGTAAAAAACCAGTTTGTCGCTCATCCGAATATCGCTCCAATTGCCGTTCGAACCACTCTCGTGCCTCATCTTCACTCAAGGCAGTGCCTCCATTGATATAACGCATGACTTGCTCATTTTGGACAAGTGACTTATAAAAACTAAAATCCTCTTCTTCGAACGGTCGCATCCATAAACGTTCACTTTCCATCGTCATCGCCTCCTTCTATACTTCTCTTTTCCCGAGTTCTTTTCGCTTCATTCCTCTTCCTGATCCTGCGCTTCCTGTGACATTTTTCATTACTAATCGATGACATTCACTCCCTAGTGCTTGCAATTCCCGGCATAAGTCGGTATTTTGGGAACAGTATGTTGAACAACGACCGCACGATTAATGTTAAAATATATTTTGAGCGCATGAGCGCTGGGTAGGAATTCACGAAAAGGACTGAGACCATAATGACTGAACAAGTAATGACGGGACTGTATGAAGGCATTTCAAAAGAGTCCGTACTAATCAATGAACCTTTAAAATATCATACGTATACAAAAATGGGAGGAATCGCGGATTTATTCATCATCCCAACTTCTTATGAAGAAACAGCTTTTGTCGTCCGATATGCTTACGAACAAGGTATTCCCTTGACGTTGCTTGGAAACGGATCGAATCTTGTCGTACGTGATGGCGGCATTCGCGGCATTGTCCTCTCCTTTGAGAAGTTAACCGATATCTCGGTCGAAGGACATGAGCTCGTCGCTCAAAGTGGCGCAGCAATCATCGAAGCGTCTCGTGTAGCTTACGCGCATCAGCTCAGCGGTCTTGAATTCGCTTGTGGGATTCCAGGAACGATTGGTGGCGCATTGATCATGAATGCGGGAGCATACGGTGGTGAAGTCAAGGATTGCCTCCATAGCGCTACTGTATTGACACGACAAGGAGAACTGTTGAACATTTCGCATGATGAACTCGAACTGGGATACCGGACAAGTTGCTTCTCAAAGAAAGAATACATCATCCTCGAAGGTCGATTTGCGTTAACAGAGGGTGACCCAGCATTGATCAAGGAAGTCATGGATGATTTGACGCATAAGCGGGAAACGAAACAACCACTCGAGTACCCTTCTTGTGGTAGCGTCTTTAAACGTCCAGAAGGCTATTTTGCAGGGAAGCTGATTCAAGATAGCAACTTACAGGGAACACGCATCGGTGGCGCTGAAGTGTCCAAGAAACACGCTGGTTTCATCGTCAACGTCGAGAATGCGTCAGCATCCGACTATATCGCACTCATTCGTCATGTACAAGAAACCGTTCAAGAAAAATTCGGTATCTTACTTGAGACAGAAGTGAAAATCATCGGTGAAGAAGCATAACAAGAATCTTACAAGAAAAGGTGAGTTCCGTATTCGGACTCACCTTTTTGTTCGTTTAGATTGACCAGTTTCCGTCACGCATGACTGATTCACGCGTTCCGTCTGCAAGTTCTCCTTCAATCGATAGATCCGCTGATCCAATCATGAAGTCGACATGCGTCATCGAGTCGTTCGCGCCTTGTGCTTCTAATTCTTCTGCTGAAAGGCTTGGACCATTTTCGAGACACGTCGAGTACGCACGACCAATCGCTAAGTGGCACGAAGCATTTTCATCAAACAATGTATTATAGAATAGGATACCCGAGTCAGAAATCGGCGAACGGTGCGGCACGAGCGCAACTTCTCCGAGATAACGTGCACCTTCATCAAGTGAAATCAAGTCATCTAATGCTTCTTGACCCTGTTTTGCTTCCGCTTTAACGATTTTTCCGTTTTCGAACCAGAGTGTGAACTCATCAATCAAGTTCCCACTGTAGCTAAGTGGTTTTGTGCTCGAGACGTGACCGTTGACACCTGTCTTTTTCGGTAACGTGAACACTTCTTCTGTCGGCAGATTCGCGATGAAATCAACACCATCTGCATTCGGACCACCGCCACCTAACCAAACATGACGTTCTGGTAATTCGATTGATAATTCTGTTCCTGGAGCTGTGTAGTGCAATGTTTTGTACTTCTTCTCTGTCAGGAATTTTGCTTTTGAACGCAGATTATGATCGTGATCCGCCCATGCAGCGACTGGATCTGCTTGATCGGCACGTGTTGCTTTTAAAATAGCTGACCAGAGCTCTTCAACAGCATTCTCTGAATCAGGGAATACTTTCTTCGCCCAGCTTTCAGAAGGTGCTGCTACGACACACCAGCTGACATTATCACTCATGACGAACTTCCGCCAATTAGCAAGAGCGACACCAGCTGCTTTATTCGCACGTGCGATTCGGCTCGAGTCCACGCCATTCAATAAATCTGGATCTTCACTGACGACCGATAAGAACGCTGTCTTTTCTTCTGCCAGTTGGTCGTAACGTGCTTTTAACCAATCCGGGAACGTATCAAACGACTCCTCAGGTGCATCGAAATAACGGATTTTCGTCATCTCATCATCTGACCATTGTACATATACTTGCGTAGCTCCTACTTCGTAGGCGACACGCGTGATTTCACGAACGAGCGGCAAATTTTCGATTCCTGCACGAACCTCGAGTTGTTGTCCTGGTTGTAGATTAATTCCCGTACGCACGGCTAAAGACGCGTATTGTTGTAATTCTGCTTGTGTCGGCATTATGTAATCCCCTTTCTTGTATCTTTATTTTCACGAAATAGTTGCAATTTTGCAAGAAATAAGGCGAAACTAGAAAGAGAAGAGAAGGAGGCATCACCATGGAATTCACACCCGGCGATTTTAAATCGGCTTATACGTATTTTCACCGACAGGCACTCGACCTCGTTGGTGATGAAAAAGCACAGCAAGAATTGTTAGTTCGAGCAGAAATCGGACTTGCGCACTTGACGCAAGATATCGCGTCTACAGAAAGCTCGGACATCGAACGCGAGGCAGAACTCGTCCTTTATTTTCAATTAAAACAACTGCTTGAAATGCTTCGTGCTCTCTATCAGAAAAAATTCGAAATGCATGCGGAGCAGGAACAATTGTTATTGACGGCCGTTCTGTACTTCACGTCTCCTGTTGACGCCTTACCGGACGATAACGTCCTCGGGCTCTTCGATGATGCACAAATCGTCGAAACGATTTATGAAGAACTGGCTGCAGACGTCGATCGCTTTCAACATATGGAATGAATGAAAAAAGCAGCTGTCGCGACAGCTGCTTTTTGATTATGCATTTTGTTTCGAAGCAATATGAACAGGTGTCGTGGATTGACGTGATTCATCTACTTCTAATTTTTCTTTATTCAGCCACGTATAGATCATTCCCATGAAGACTGCTCCACCAATGATGTTACCGGCTAAAGCTGGCAACAGGTTATGCATCGCTCCGGCAAATGTGATCGTATCCGGATGTGGTACGACTAACGCAATGGAGAACAG
This sequence comes from Exiguobacterium acetylicum, assembly GCF_019890935.1. Lineage (NCBI taxonomy): Bacteria > Bacillati > Bacillota > Bacilli > Caryophanales > Exiguobacterium > Exiguobacterium acetylicum. The sequence goes on along the minus strand of NZ_CP082333.1, from coordinate 591,787 downwards.
TGCCATATTGGCGATGACGTGATCAAATCCAGAAGCAAAGAATACTGCGACGAGTACCATCATCATCATGATCTGCGCCAACTCATTCTTCATGTTCTTTGGAATGAAAATCGCTAAACAGACCATCCAGTTACAGAAGATAGCACGTGTGAAGATTTCCCACGTCGTATGGTGGATCTTCGTTTCTGAGACAGAAAATAACCAGTTGTTCATACCAAGCTCTTGGATGATTCCTGTTTGAGAAAAGAGTAGCGCAAACGCCAATCCGCCAAGTCCATTTCCGATTAGACAGATCAACCAGACCTTCATCGTATCCATCTTCGTCGTATAGCCGCGCATCGTCGCCGTCGTGAAATACATCGTATTCCCTGTAAACAGCTCTGCCCCACCATAAACGATCAGGACGAGTGCCACTCCGAATGTCAGTCCACCGACAAGTGTCGCAACAGGTGACTCCGCCATATATAGACCGTTAATTGCTTTTAAAGTAAAAATGATTGCAAATCCAATGAAAATTCCCGCTAACATGGCACGAACTAAGTACTCGAGAGGACGCATTTGTAGCATGCGCGTCGACTTGATTGCTTTATTCCGTAATCCTTCTAATGCTTCTACCTCGTTCATCGTAGAAACCTCTCTTTCTTTTGTTCAACACTTCACAATGTTTGTTCATTTATTATCATACTTCCATCTTAAAAGATGTTCAAGTATTGAATAGACCTGTTTTATCGTTTTTATAAAAGAACGAGATGTAAACGATATCATTGTGTCGAGATTGTGAAAAATGCCTTTTCTTGCTTTATACAACTAATTAGTTTGGATCTGTAGTCGTGATGCGAAGCGTTCAAAGAAGGTGTTTCGTCTTGATGCATCGAGCACATAACCATCAATGACGACACGATTAAAACGTCTAGAAGAGGAAGTAGCTCGTTCGATATCGGTCGGAGTGTAGTCGTCGAATGTTTTCCGGTCCATCGTAAAATCTGCATCTGAATACGGATCCGTGTAGTGAATTTCAAGATCGGTCAAATCAGGAATCGTTGAAAATAAAACTAGCGTATGATGCATCAGAATTTTAGATAACCGAGCCTTTAAAAAATCCTGATTCACCTGTAGTGTCCCGGTATCGGTACCAATCCAAGCTTGTCGCTCTTTTCCTGTCACTTCATAGGCAAGACGTAACGATTCTCCTTCGACATCTACCTGTTTTAATTCTGATGAGAACGGAAGTTGTTCGGCTAATTGACGAACCGCTACCGTATTCATCATCGAGGCACCCACTTGTCTCGCTACAAGATCACCATCATGCCAAATGGATGATTGATTTTTTTCATTGGGTTGTTCGAAAAGACGAATCCCAACTAGTATTCCTAAGCAAATACAACCAAGAATCCATAACATTTTCTTCATTTTCATCACCTTCCTAAAAAAACGTACCCTTTTTCATCTTTTTTCATAAGAAGGGTTGAAATTTTATGCATATGAGCGTACTCTTGCATGCAGATACTCACAGAAGGAGGAGCATGAGGTCACTCATCATATTGCCATGACTACAACACACCCACAGAAAAAGAGAGTTGAAAAAATCAGTTTCTTAATCATTGGTACGTTGCTGTATTCCCTTTACATCAGCCTACTACTATCTCCAAATGATATCGGATCAGGCGGTATCATGGGGATCACGCTCATTATTCAAGAGCTCTTCCACACGCCAATCGGATTAACGCAATTGCTCTTAAACATTCCCCTCTTCCTTTTAGGTTTCCGTTTCCTACGCAAACGATTCATGTTCTTATCTGGAATTATCGTCATTGCTTCTTCCTTTTTAATTGACTGGATTCCGACTCAAATCGTTCCGGAATCTCTAAATGATCCACTCGTCGCTTCCATCTTTGCTGGTCTAGTCTCTGGTCTTGCAATGGCATTGATCTTCTTCGGTGGCGCTTCAACTGGAGGACTTGATATTCTTGGAAAGTTTTTCTTTGCTCGTTTTCATAACTGGCCACTTCCTCGTATATTTCTAATGCAAGATCTTGTCATTTACATTCTTGTATGGTGGGTATTTGATCTTAAACACGTTATGTATGCTCTCATCATGAGCTTTGTTCGTGCCAAAGCCCTTCAGACGGTTTACAGTTTCTATTCTGCTTCTAAGCAATGTATCATCATTTGTGAGAAAGCAGATGAAATCAATGAAGTCATTACAAAAGAACTCGGTCGTGGTGTCACGATTCTCGATGCACGTGGAGGATATTCCAACCGAACGAAAAAAATGGTCTATGTCGTCGTTCAAAATAATGAAATCGTCCGTTTGCAAGAAATCGTCTCTTCTGTCGAGCCGAATGCATTCGTTACATTCTCGGAAATCCATACTGTCTTCGGCAATTACAAGGAACATTCGTATTCGTTTTAACACCAAGCGCAGCTTAGCTGTGCTTTTTTCATCTTCTTAAAACAGCTTCTCGTATTGCATCATCTTTCCTGCTTTTTTATGAGTATTATTCACTTTTTCAGTCATTATCCCTATTCAAAAAATAGACAGGCTTCACTTTTTTTACGATAGTAGTTAAGCTTATGACATGTCTTTTATTTAAAGGAATGATTGCATGCACTCTCTTTGGCGTCAGCGTATTCTGCTGATTTTCTTGGTCAGCTTATTCGCCTCTATCCCAATCATCTATGCGTTATCCGGTTATCGGACGATTGCAACGATGACCGAGCAAATGAAGGATCATGATATACCGTTAATCAATCAGGTAGATCAGTTGGTCGAACACAATCGAGATCGTGCTAATGCGGTTCGTGGTCTCTTATTGTATGAAGATAATCGTTATATCGAACAATATTACTTTTCAACGTCTAAAATCCATGATTTGCGCAATAGTCTGAACCAATCGTCGACTACTCCAGGGACGATTAAAGATCTTCTTCGCCGCAACAATGTCTGGGAGTCCGAGATTGAACGCGTGTTTGTTGTCTATGAACGTCAAAGTCCAACAGCCGCAAAACGTCTTGCTAGACAGTCGACTCAGACGACTCAAACGATTCTCGAAGACTTATCCCGTGTGAAAGATGATTTGTATAAAACGCTTCAAGCCAAATTACAACAATCAGATACTTTAATCGCTACATATAAATGGATGTGTCTTGGTCTCTCCATTCTGTCCTTTTTACTGATTAGTGCCACGGTCTTTTTCTTCCACCGCTTCGCTCAAAAAGGATCAGAACAATCGTCATTAGAATAAACGAAAAGCGCAGCTAAAGCTGCGCTTTTCGTTTATTCTAATGACTCATTCAGGCATTGCTTTTCCCTCTTGTACATGTTCCATCGCCATATGTACAAGCGATGACACATGATGATCATCCAAGGAATAATAGACGACTTTACCGTCTTTTCGAAACTTGACGAGTCCTTGTTTCAACAAAGATCGAAGATGATGCGACGCTGTTGCAATCGAACAGTCGACAGAAGCCGAGACATCACAAACGCATAGTTCTTCTTCGATCGTCAGCGCATAAACGATTCGCAGTCGTGTCGCATCCGAAAGAATCTTAAATAGCTTTCCGATTTCTAGCGTTGGAATCGTGTCAACGATATGTCCGATTTCAGACGCACGTTGTTCATCAATCGCAATCGTTTCACAACGGGGAATGTCCATGTCCGTCACCTCGTTTCTATCTATATTGCACCATGAGAAACGGGACATTGCAAGTTCAGCGCATTCGTCTGCGAATGAGCCAAAACACGAACCATCCTCCTACGTAATCTCCAATATCCCAGACAATTCGATTTTGATCGACAGCGCGTACGCCGATGTCAATGATTTTCGTGCTTTCTAATCGGTTCGTATAACGTTGACGAAGTCGCGTCGGAATCGGTAGATGAAGAAGTGCCCGGTAATAGATATCTAAATGAGTATGTCCCCAAATTTCCGTCGCAATCGAGCTCGTTTTAATGTACAGCGGACGTTTGTAACGTCTTTCATACTTTTCTTTCAATAAAAGGGCCATCTCATAAGATATACGATTAGGACGCGGAAATAAGACTTTTCCTAGATGGTAGATTCCCTGATTATCGACTCGAATGATTTGTGGTTCTAACCGATATCGAATCCAATAGCCGCGAAAACGGATCGTCTGCCATTTCAATACAATCACCTCTGAACGGATTATACCCTGTTCTGAAGTGATTGATGCCATTCTCGCACAGCATCTGTCATTTGCTGCGCAGCGAGTTGCCGATCTTCTTTAGCGAAAATTTCTGAGATGACGGCATACCCTTCTAGCGGGATGGGCAGAGAAGAGACATTTGTTGCTGTGATTCCACCAATACCGATTAAAGGTAATCGTACGGCTTCCCGAATCGCCTGAAGCATCGTGTGCGACATGGAATCAGCATCCGCTTTGGATGACGTCGCAAATAGAGAACCCACGCCTAAATAAGATGCTCCGTCTCGTTCTGCTTCAATCGCTTGTGCAACAGTGGCTACTGACACACCGATCACAGCATCTGGTAAAAGGCGACGTGCTGCGGTTAAAGGAATGTCTTCTTGTCCGATATGCAAACCAGCTCCGACGAGTAATGCGATATCGATCCGGTCATTGATGATCAAAGGAATGTCGTAGCGATCCGTGAGTGCTTTCAACCGAACTGCCTGATCGTAGAATTCCTTTCCTTGTGCGGTTTTTTCCCGTAGTTGTACGATCGTCGCACCACCTAAAACAGCTTCCTCAACGACCATCTCGATCGCGACGCCAGGATGGTACCGACGATCCGTCACTGCATAGATGGAGTAATCAATTGACACGTTCTGTCACCTCCACCAGGTCTTGCTCCGTCATGAGGCTGATTGCATTGAACAACTCTCGTTTAAAATTACCAAGACCTTGCGCGGAGGCTGCTTGTTCTCCTGCTTTTCCCATGACGAATGTTCCGTGAACAGCCGCCTCAAACGTTGTATATCCTGCACCGAGGAAGCTCGCAATCAATGAAGCCGTCATACAGCCCGTACCCGTGATGTCCCCTAGACGAGATGTTCCTACATGTAATTCCATTTCGCGCGTTCCATCCGTGATATAGTCGATCGGACCTGTCACGACGAAGACAGCTTGGTGTTTGCGAGCGAATGCACGAATGCTTTCTCGGTCCATAATGGCATCTCCCGCAGCATCGACTCCCTTAGTTCGCCCATCCTCCCCAAGTAACGTCTTGATTTCAGAAGCATTTCCTTTAATGACCGTACACCCGAGATCAATAAGTTCTTTAGAAAAGGCAGTACGTAATGTCGTTGCTCCTGCTCCAACTGGATCAAGAACGATCGGGACATTCAAACGTCCCGCTTCACGGGCTGCAAGTCGTTGAGCTGCTTGCATGTCTGCATCGATCGTACCAATGTTTAAGACGAGGGCTTGCGCGAGTCTAACCATTTCTTCTACTTCGCGAATATCTTCCGCCATGACGGGTGATGCTCCAACAGCGAGTGTGACGTTCGCACAGTCATTGATCGTCACCGTGTTCGTCAGATGGTGAATGAGTGGTTTGTGTTCAAGAATGGTCGTAAACATGTGTATCCCTCCAAAGTGAATGAAAATGATGTGTCGGTCCAATACCTTTTCCGAGGGCAAATCCATGACGAATTGCCTCCGTGACATAGCTCTTTGCCTGTCTTACGCTATCTGTTAAATCTTCTCCAAGCGCCATCCGCGCCGCAATCGCCGCAGATAAGGTACAACCAGTTCCATGAGTATGTTGATTATCTAACCGTTCCGATGTGAAGCGGTGTTCCACTTCCCCATCAAACAACAAATCCGTCGCAGCTCCTGAGAGATGTCCACCTTTTAGTAATACTGCCCCTGTCTGTGTAGCCAATTGATGCATCGCCAATCGCATTTCCTCTAGATTGGTCACTGATCGTCCTGTTAAACGCTCCGCTTCCGGTAAATTCGGTGTGACGAGTGTCGCAAGTGGTAGAAGTTCTGAAATCAATGCTTGTTCAGCCTCCGTCCGCAATAGGGCATGACCACCTTTAGCGACCATGACGGGATCTAATATGATCGGAACTGTCTGTTTGCGGAGATGTGTAGCAATGACACGAATCGTCTGCGCATTCGAGACCATTCCGATTTTGATCGCATCGACACGAATGTCTGAAAAAATCGACGTTAACTGGGCATCTACGATTTCTGGGGATAACTCTTCCACCGCTTGAACACCCAACGTATTTTGCGCCGTGACGGCTGTCAGGACGCTCATTCCATAAACGCCTAAAGCTGAAAATGTTTTTAAATCTGCTTGAATCCCAGCTCCACCACCGGAGTCGGATCCTGCAATCGTCAGTACGTGTTTCATATTCTTTTCACCTTCCCATCGAGCAATGTAAGGGAGTCGTGACCGACAAAAAAAGCGTCGACCGCTGTAAAAAAGCAGTCGACGCTATACGAAAGCGTTATACACGCATTCCGGTATCCGTTCGGCTCAACTTTCCTACGCTGGTATTATCCAGTTCAGGTAATAGGGTCGAAAACAGATTGGTTTTCCTCTCAGCCGGATTCCTCCAGCTCCCCTAGTTGCTCAAGTATTCGTTTCGCCTTAACTGTAGCATAGAGAAGAAAAAAAAACGAGCCGAAGCCCGTTTTGATTACAGATATGCCAATGGATTGACTGCATTCAGAGGAGAAGAAGCACTGTATTGATAGCCTCCGACATGTAGTTCGAAATGCAAGTGTGGTCCTGTTGAATTCCCTGTACTACCAAGTGTTCCGACTTGCTGACCTTGAGAGACCGTTTGTCCTGCACGAACCGATAATGAACTCATATGTGCGTATACAGTCGTGTACACTTGTCCATCGAGGAAGTGAGAAATCATGACATGATTACCGTAAGGTCCACCACCTGATGCTGTAATGACCGTTCCAGCTGCTGCAGCGACGATTGGAGACCCGACCGAACCACTGAAATCAACACCGTTGTGGAACGTATAACCATTCGCGCCGCTTGCTGGTCCGAATCCTTGCGACACTCCACCAGACGACGGTCGAACGAATTTCCCTCCACTCGAAACAACGGGCGGGGCAACAGAATCAGTTGATTCTGAACTCTTACCTGCTTGTTTTGCTGCTTGAGCATTCGCTTTAGCGGCTTTTTCGGCTGCCGCTTTCTCCGCTGCTGCTTTTTCAGCCGCTGCTTTAGCGGCTGCCTTCGCTGCCGCAATTGCACGTTCTTGCGCTTCGAGAGTTGCTTGAAGTTCTTTTGCGTCTAATAGTTCTGTCGTAAACTTCGTCTTCCCTTTTCGTAATTTCTTCAGTGTAGCACTACGTTCTTTCATTTGAAGTTTTAACGCTTTCTTTTGTTCAATCAATACTTTCTTTTCTTGCATTTGCTCCGCTTTTTTCTCAACGAGCGCTTGTTTTGCTTCTGCTAATTTTTGTTGCGTTGCGATGTAGTCCGAAATCATTTTATCGTCTTGCTCAGCGATTTTTTTCCCCGCCATGACACGGCTGAATAAATCACCTAAATCCTTCGATCCGAAAATGACTTCTTCCCATTTAATCGAGTTTCCATCGTTCTCTTGGAAGACTCGCAAACGATCACCGAGTAGTTCTTCCTGTTTCTGTAACATTTCTTCGTAACGAACGATGTCTGCCTTTAACTCATCGATTCGAACGTTCAACTGTTCAATTTGTTTATTTTTTTCGGAGACTTGGAAAATCTTTTCGTTGATTGCTGCGTCAATTTGATTGATTTGACGTTGCTCTTTTGAGATTTTAGCTTCTTGTTTTTTGATCGCTTTTTCAAGTTTACGTTGTTCAGCAGCATTTTCAGCCTTTTTTTCTTTAATAGTCGCTGCTGCGATCGGTTGTGTTCCTGTTATAAGTAATGCTCCTAAAACAATGGTAGAAATTAGTTTTTTTAGCATATATCGTTTTCCTCACTTATGTTTTTTCATATTTTATTATAGTATTCAAGTTTCTCTCATATCTGAAATAGATTATAGCACCGTAATCGTTTCAAAAAAATTTCATTTACATTTCAAATGAAAACGGTTTTTTGTAATATATGATTTATTTTTTGAAAATGACAAAAAAAGAACCGTTGCATATGCAACGATTCTTTATGATTAAAACATCGACATTGGATTAACTGAGTTAGCTGGACCTGTTGCACTGTAGCTGTATCCACCAACGTGAATTTCGAAGTGTAAGTGTGGACCTGTTGAGTTTCCTGTGCTACCACGTGTTCCGATTTGTTGACCTTGGCTGACGCGTTGACCTGCACTAGCGTTCAATGAACTCATATGTGCATAGACTGTCGTATATGTCTTCCCGTTCAATTGGTGAGCAATCATGATGTGATTTCCGTAAGGTCCGCCACCTGATGCTGTAATGACTGTACCAGTTGCAGCTGCTACGATTGGCGTGCCAACTGGACCACCGAAGTCAATCCCGTTATGGAACGTATAACCGTTTTCTCCGCCTGCAGAACCATACCCTTGTGTCACAGCACCAGCAGTTGGATGAATGAAGAGTCCGCCTGATGATGGTGATGGTTTAGGTGTCGATGGAGCTGGAGCTGGCGCAGTTGGTGCTGGTGTAGATGGTTTTGGTGTCGATTGTTTCGTCGAACTAGAAGGTTTTGCTGACTGCGCCGCCTTCTCTTGTGCTGCTTGCTGAGCTGCTGCTTCTTTAGCGGCTTGCTCTTCTGCTTCTTTTTGAGCTGCTGCTTGCGCTGCTTCAGCTTCTGCTCGTGCTTTTGCTTCACGTGCAGCTTGAGCTTGACGTTCTTTTTCGATTCGCGCTTCACGTTCACGCGCTGCTTTTTCAGCTGCAATCGCTTTTTCTTGAGCGATCAAAATTTGCTGGACTTCTTTTGCATCCATCAATTGTGTTTCGAACTTTTCTTTTTTCTTACGTAGTTCTTTTAAGCGTTTGTTCCGCTCTTTTAATTGAGATTCAAGATCCGCTTGTTGACGTTTTAATTCTTTTTTCTCAACGACCAACTGCGCTTTCTTTTCTTTTACTTCTTGCTGCGCATCCGCTAATTGCTTTTGCGTATTCTGGTAATCCGTGATCATTTTATCATCTTGTTTTGAAATGGATTTCCCTGCCATGACACGGCTTACGAGATCACCAACGTTTTTAGCGCCAAAGATGACTTCTTCCCATTTAATTGAGTTTCCATCATTCTCTTGCATGACACGAAGACGATCACCAAGTAGTTTTTCTTGGCGTTTTAGTTTCGCTTTATATTTCTCGATTTCTTTTCCAAGTTCAACGATTTCACGTTCTGTTTCTTTGATTTGACGATCCTTTGTTTCGACAGCAAAGATTTTTTCGTTCAACGCTTCGTCTAGTCGATTGACTTCTTGTTGTGTTTTAGAGATTTTTTGACCTTCTTGATTAACAGAAGACTCTAAGTTTTTTTGCTTTTTAGCATTTTCTTGTTGCTGTTGTTCGTTTTTGGCTTTCTGTTCACTTAAATCATCAGCTGCTGCAAAATGAGGTGCTGATGAAAGAACCAGTGCGGAAACGATGAGCGACGCGAACGTTTTTTTCATGTAGTATTCCCTCTTTTTCTGTAGTGTATGTTTTATGATTTATCGTAGAGTATTTAAGTTAAATTTAAATTCTGTAATAGTTTTTCTTTTTTATAAGAACGTTTTTGATTATAGCATTCATTCCTCTTCCATAATATTTCAGTGATATTTCATTTTAAATAAATCTTTCCTCTTCTATGTAATAGAAACATTTGGAAGGTAACTCATCGTTGCAACTTTGGAGTGTTTTTGGGAAACTGAAGCGAACAGAAGGAGGATATCATATGAAATTAGACCACACTGGAATTGCCGTTCGCGACATGCAGGAAGCCATTTCATTTTATACAAACGTACTTGGAGGAATCTTAACAAAAGAGTACTCGAATCCTGCGCCTGGTGTCGCTTCCAATATTGCGGTCATCGAGTTCGATGATGCGCACATCGAGTTGTTGACGCCAACAAGTCCGGATAGTCCGATCGCTCGTTTTTTGAAACAACGCGGGAAAGGTGTCCACCACATTGCTTATCGTGTAGAGAATTTAGATCAAGCGATTGAAGAAGCAAAACAACAAGGCTTAACATTTTTAGAAGATACGTATCGAACGACGCCGTTCGGACGACGATTGATTTATATGAATCCTCGGCATTCACACGGCGTCATTACAGAACTCTGTGATTATCCAGAGAATCCCTAAAAAAAATCAGCACTGCGTTAACGCAGTGCTGATTTTTGTTTTATACCATTAGCCAAGTTTTGCAACGATTTCCCGATTGAATGCAGGAATATCATCTGGTTGACGACTTGAGACGAAATTATCGTCAACGACGACTTCTTCATCTGCAAAGTCCACACCAGCATTTTCTAAATCAATTCGAATCGATTTATAACCTGTCATTTTTCTTCCTTTGACGATTTTTGCATTAATCATCAATTGTGGTCCATGGCAGATCGAGAAAATCGGTTTTTTCGACATATCGAATTCTTCGACGAATGAGACGAAACGCTCGTCTTCTCGAAGTAAATCTGGTGAAAATCCGCCTGGAATCAGGAGAGCATCGTAGTCTGCTGCTGAAGTCTCATCAATCGAGAGATCAACATTTACTTTTGCCTCCTCCTGTTTGCCGACGAGTTCTGCACCTTTTTTAGCACCAATGACCGTGATCTCGTGCCCTGCTTCTTTTAATGCATCAACCGGTCCTGTGAATTCTACATCTTCAAAATGATCGGCGAGTACAACTGCTACTTTTTTAGACATGTGATTCATCCCCCAAGTTGTTTGATTTAAATCGGATCTTCTCCGCGATCTCGTGGAGAGACCGTATCATCTGGCATTTCGTCTTTTCCTTTTAGGATTTCCTTTTGTTGCTCCTCTGTCAGTTTTCGTTCTTTGTCCGACAGACGATCCCGTTCATCTTCAAACTCTTCATTTGGACGATCGGTTTCTTTCGGTGCCATGGAAAACCCTCCTTATGATTCGTCGATTATGCTTATAGTGAATCGACGACTTTAACTGAAAGATCGACATCAATGTTGCCACGTGTCGCTTTCGAGTACGGGCAGAAATTGTGTGTCTTCTCTAGTAAATCTTCGGCTTCTTCTTGCGATACGCCAACGACCTCGACGACGAGTTTCGCTGCAATTTTTACACCGTTATCCGCTTCGTCCTGTAAGAGGCTGACTTCTGAATTCGTCCGCGTCTCGACTCGTTTTTTTGCTTGGCGCGCCATTAAATTATAGGCACCATCAAAACAAGCGGCATATCCTGCTGCGAATAACTGTTCCGGGTTTGATGTCGGAATGTCTTCTTTGCCTTTTGTTCCTGGCATGACTAAATCGAGATTGATGACGTTATCGTCTGAAGCGACTTTCCCATCGCGACCACCGACTGCAGATGCACGTGAAGTAAGAATGACGTTTGACATGATAGAAAACCCCTTTTCCTGTTGAATTAAAAAATGCTTTTTTTGCCACATAGAAAGTAATACCCGTCACTGAGGGAGATAAACACAAGAGGTGTCTATCACCTTAGCTAATCATTTTTTTAGTAGACAAAAAAGACGATGAACTCGAAGTCCATCGTCTTGCACATTCTATTTCTTACCCAATCTCTTCTGTTGCAGTTTCTTCTTGATCAGGCAATTGAAGATAAATCGATTTCACTTGATGATTATCGACTTCCATGACTTTGATCGTGTATGCCTGATAGCGGAATTCTTGACCACTCGACACTTCCGTATCCTGTGCCATGACCCAGCCACCAATCGTATCGATGTCTTCTTCTTCGATTCCTAAGTTAAAGCGTTCATTCAGGTCATCAATCAAGACACGTCCTGAGATGCGGTATAATCGCTCATGAATTTGTTCGATATCTGCTTTCTCATCCTTATCGAATTCATCTCGGATTTCTCCGACGATTTCTTCCAAGATGTCTTCCATCGTGATGACACCAGCCGTACCACCATATTCATCGATGACGAGTGCCATCGGTGTCCGTTCCACCTGCATTTTCAGCATGGCATCTTGAAGCGGCGAATATTCGGATACAATCGGCAAGTTGTGGATGTAATAGCTTAATGCTTTTCCTTTGTTCGCCATATGATCCGTAAATAATTGTTTCGCATTGATGAAGCCAAGGATTTTATCCTTATCTCCTTCTTCCGCTACTGGGTAACGTGTGAACTGATACTCTTCAACGAGGCGAATGATGTCCTCCATCGATGCATCGTTCGAAATCGTGATTAAGTCCGTCCGCGGTAACATGATGTCTTTCGCGATCCGCTCATCGAACGAGAAGATGTTCTGCATGTAGGAAAGCTCAGTCTGGTTGATTTCTCCACTCTTATAACTCTGTGTCATGATGATTTTAATCTCTTCTTCAGAATGGACTTCTTCGTGTCCCGCTGGCTCGACGCCAAACAACCGAAGAATGATTCGTGCTGAACCGTTCAATGTCCAGATGAAAGGTTTCATGATTTTACCGAACCAATATAGTGGTGGCGCGAGTAACATCGTGATCGCTTCCGTTTTTTGAATCGCTAAAGATTTTGGAGCAAGTTCTCCAAGCACGACATGAAGAAACGTTACAATCGAGAATGCAAGAACGAACGAAATGATCGTCGAGACGGAGTTCGGAATGTCAATTTCTTCGAACAACATACCGAGAATCGCACCTACCGTTGATTCTCCTAACCACCCGAGACCAAGCGCTGTCACCGTAATTCCAAGTTGACAGGCCGATAAATAATAATCCAAATTCTCAAGTAGCCTCTTCGCCACTTTCGCAGTCTTGCTTCCTTCTGTAATCAACTGATCGATTCGAGACATTCGCATTTTGACGACCGAAAATTCGGCAGCTACAAAAAAAGCGGTTAAGACGATGAGTAGTGCAATGACGAGTAACCGAATGATGATCGTCGTCGTGTCGAATGTCTCCATTGAGTGTGTACTGTCCAATCGTTTCCCCGAAGAAAGGGGATTCACCTCCATTAATATAAAGCCAGATGCCGAGGCATCTGGTGGTTTACAGCAAAAAGAAGCTTCAGACTTTCAAAGCTTCCCTACTTTTTCATATTCATACTATAACGGAACTTTCACAAAATGTGTACTTGAAGACATCATTTCAGACCGTCAGACGACATAGAGAATAAAGATTACGATCATGAGTAACATCGCGATTCCCTTTAACAAGGCACTCGATAAGATACCGAGGACTGTTCCGATCCCGACTGAAACCGAGGTTTGCCATGTCTTTTTACTAATGATTTTTTCCGTCAAGATGGCAAAGACGAACGGGAAAATTAATAATCCGATACCCGGCAAAATAAATGGTCCCGCAATCAATCCGACTGTCGTTGCAATCTTAGCCGCTTGTGAGCCTCCCCGTCGATCGACGGTGTAGGCGCTAACGAGATAATCGAGTGTGAATAAGAGAATGATGAATATCGCTTGAATCACCCAAAAACTAATCGATAATTCAGAGAACCCGAATCCGAATCCATAAATCAAAAAGCCTACTACTAAAATCGGTGCACTTGGGATGATCGGATACACGAGACCTGCAAAAGCGACTAGAAAACAGACGACGATCAGACTCCATAACAAGATTGTCACTTTCTATTCCTCCCTTCTTTTGATTCTCTTGCCCTTTTTACGTCGAAGGAGAGACAAAAGTTTCATTCAACGCCCGATGGATTTGATTTTGTAAAAAATCACGATCCCAGTCGTTCATTGTTTCAAAACGTACTTCCGAACAGATGTATGGAATGAATCGTTGAATCGTTTCATAGTGAGCAGGTAAGGCTTGCCGCTTCATCGTTCCAAGCGACTCGAGCATCGTCGCGAGAACTGAAATATCCTCTGCTCCGTAATGCCGGAGTTGATAAAACGTCGTGTACAACAATTGTTGGTAGGTTTCCCTGACGACAATATGTTGCTGATCCTTTCCAATAACTAGCACACCATCTGGTATTACGGCATACTGTCGCATTAAGTCTCCAATAATCCGAACCGCATGTCTCGCTGTATTCGGATCATTGATTCCTGGAGAAATCGCACGTAAAGCAACTTCACTTAATTTTTCAAGAACAAATGCAAAATCCTGTTCTGAAGATTTCGTCGGTCCAATTAAGATACTTTCATTGATATCCCGGCAAGTTGCCCGTCCGATGGTCTCTCCCTCTGTTACGAATGAGCCGACCGTTCGATCAATATACACGCGGTCTTTCTGATCAAAAGCATCATAATCGACTGCTTGAATATATCCGGTTCGAGTTGCCTGAATAAGATGTGGATAATTTGTCGTCATCTTTCTTTCAGTAATCTTTTGTTCTCCTGATTCTAGATGTTCGACTTGCCGTTTCAACAATTCGTTCCCTTCTTCGTGTAATCGATCCAGTAAAGTCGTCACGCGAATCGACTGGCTGACGATATGAATGAATGCAACGAATGCCACGATTGATATCAACACGACGAGAACCGCTACTGTCGAAGCGACGACGCTCGTCTTCAAAGCCGGACGAAGAAAAAAGAGCATCGTCATCGAGTAACTGACCGCCCCAATGAATATGCCGAAGATGTGTTGCACCTGTCGATTCTCGATGAAGTTAGGCAATGTCCGTGGTGAGAATTGTGATGAATAGGTCGTCAATACGACAAGAATGGTTGAGAATGTGAACGTCATCATGGCGAGCAGTCCGGTAAAGACAGAACTATGGATTGTCTGCGCTAAGCCAAGCGTCGTTTGCCAGTCTTTTGGAAACCAGTTTGATATATACACATCCAACCACGTCACGATTCCCGTCAAACCAATCCCAATGAGACCATATAACAATGGCCACCACCAATTAATTTCCCGAGACAGGACTTTCAGCTTCTTCAAAATAAAATTCCTCCTTTTTATAGCACTATATTGATTGAATTCCTGATTTAAAGCGCTTTAAAACCCGTCTGACTGACTGACTTTGAGCAATATGTTTGGTCGAAGTGCACGGATGTGTTTTACTTCTTTTCATAACGTGAATAACTTAATTGTTATGAAAACGAATAGGAGATGAAATGATATGGCTCAACAAAGCGAAGCAACATTGCATACAGATTTCACGAAGATTTACATTGATGGTCAGTGGCGCACAGGCGCAAGTGACAGCAACATGACGAACACGAATCCTTTCACGGGTGAAGAGCTCTTTACAATTTCTGCAGCAAATCAACAAGATTTAGATGATGCTTATGAAGCGGCTCAAGTCGCTCAAAAAGACTGGGCAAAAGTTCCTGCTTTAAAACGTCAAGGTCTCATCGAAAACTTCTTGAAAGTCTTGTACGAAGAGAAAGAAACGATCATCGAATGGTTGATCAAAGAGTCCGGAAGTACACGCATCAAAGCGGAAGGTGAATTCCTTGCTTCTGTCTTGATCGTCAAGGAAGCTGCGACATTCCCACTTCGGATGCACGGTGAAATTCGTCCATCGGTTGTACCAGGCAAAGAAAACCGGATTTACCGTAAAGCACTTGGCGTCATCGGTGTCATCAGTCCATGGAACTTCCCGTTCCACTTAGCTGTACGGTCGATCGCTACTGCCATTGCTATCGGGAACGCAGTTGTTGTTAAACCGGCTACGGACACACCTGTTTCAGGTGGATTAATTTTTGCTAGTCTATTTGAAAAAGCTGGATTACCAAAAGGTGTCTTGAATGTCATCGTCGGTCGCGGTTCAGAAATCGGTGATGCTATCGTCGAACATCCTGTACCACGCTTGATTTCATTCACAGGATCAACTGAAGTTGGTCGTCATATCGGTGAACTTGCTGGTAAACACCTGAAGAAAACAGCGCTTGAACTTGGCGGAAACAACGTCTTCGTCGTACTTGATGATGCTGATCTCGATCGTGCGGTCGAATCTGCTGTCTACAGCAAGTTCTATCACCAAGGTCAAATTTGTATGTCGACGAACCGAATTCTCGTCGCTTCTTCGATTCATGATGAATTCGTCGAAAAATACGTCGCTCGTGTAAAAGAGCTACAATACGGTGATCCATCACATGATCGGACACAAGTCGGACCACTCATCAACCAATCACAAGTTGAACGGATTCTTGAAGATCTCGAGAAAACAAAAGCTGCGGGTGCAACCGTTCGTGTCGGTGGTGAAGCAAAAGATAACGTCATCGCACCTACTGTCGTCACTGGTGTTACGAACGATATGCCACTCGCTAAAAATGAAATCTTCGGACCGGTCGCTGTCATCATCCCGTTCGATACGGATGAAGAGGCACTTGAAATCGCAAACTCGCTTCCGTACGGATTGAGCGGCGCTGTCCATGGTTCTTCTATTGAACGTGCGACTGCCTTTGCGCTTGAAGTCGAGACAGGTATGATTCATATCAACGATCAATCGGTCAACGATGAGCCACATATGCCATTTGGTGGTGAAAAAGATTCAGGGCTCGGTCGCTTCAACGGCGAGTGGGTACTTGAAGAATTCTCGACTGTCCAATGGTTGTCTGTCATGCACGATCGTCGTCAATACAAACCATTCTTTGAGTAATATAAGAGTAGGGGTTTCCCCTACTCTACATAATTTTGTTAAGGAGTGATTTCACATGCCATTATTACGATTCGACGTCATTGAAGGACGTTCAGAAGAAGAGTTGAAAACGTTACTCGACACCGCACACTATGCGATGGTCGAAGCATTTGATGTGCCGGAGCGCGATCGTTATCAAATCGTGCATACGCATAAAGCGCATGAGATGGTCATTCAAGATACAGGACTCGGATTTGAACGGAGTAAAGATATCGTTCTTATTAGTGTAACGAGTAAAACGCGGACGGAAGAGAAAAAACAACGTCTCTACCAATTACTCGTCGAACGCTTACAAGCAAACTGCGGACTCGCACCGACTGATTTGATGGTTTCAATCGTCGAAAATGATGCGGCCGACTGGAGCTTCGGTCTTGGCGAAGCACAGTTTTTAACGGGCAAACTTTGATCGTCTGTAAGTAGAACAAAAAGGGAAGTATGTTATCGATAATGTCCGGTAACATACTTCCCTTTTTTTATTCTTACTTCATTAAACAAGAGAGAACATTCACATGACTTACTCCTTCGTTTCTTCCGCCTTCTCCCGTGGATTTTCCCGTTGCAGCGGTGCTTTCCAACTAAATTGATCGGGTTCTGGAACAAAGTCAAGGCCTCCTGGGTGGAACGGTTGGCACCGTAACAATCGACGCGTCGTCAAATAACTACCTTTTACCGCACCATGGCGTTCAATCGCCTCCATCCCGTAATGGGAGCATGTTGGATAGAATCGACATGTGGCTGGCTTCATGGGAGAGATGACTTTCTGATAAAAACGAATTCCTCCCATTAAGACACGTTTCATAACGTCCCTTCTTTCCTCTTTTTTTCTAGTGTAACGCATCTGTCCATCATTTTCAGATGTTCTGCCTTATACTAAAAGCAGATTTAAAAGAAGGATGTGTTGAGATGAAGGCATTAACTTTCCACGAATTCGGAGGTTCTGATGTATTACGCTTCGAAGACGTACCAACGCCAACAATCACTGAACAGGAAGTTCTGATTGAAATGAAAGCGATCGGTCTGAATTTTGCAGACATCTATCGCCGAAAAGGAAACTATCATTTAGAAGGACAGCCTCCCTATATTTTAGGTTACGAAGGTTCAGGCATCATCACTGCGGTCGGTACAGCTGTTTCAACGTTCCACGTAGGTCAACGAGTTGCTTTTGCGGATGTCCCGCTTGCGAATGCTGAGTACGTCGCAGCACCCGTCGATAAATTAATTCCGCTTCCTGATGGTATCTCATACGAAACAGCAGCTTCTGTCTTATTGCAAGGATTAACAGCGCATTATTTAACACGAGATAGCTATCATGTCCAACCGGGAGATGTCGTCTTAGTGCATGCAGCTGCCGGTGGCGTTGGTCAGTTGTTGACACAGCTCATTCGTTTACTTGGAGCAACTCCGATTGGATTGACGTCTTCTCCTGAGAAAGCACAGATCGCTAAAACTGCGGGCTGTGAATCTGTCTATTTATATTCTGAGAACTGGGTCGAGCACGTGCTCGCGCAAACTTCTGGTAAAGGAGTTGATGTGGTCTACGAATCCATTGGTTCTACCTTAATGGATAGTTTCCATGTCACAAAAGTCCATGGAACGGTTGTCTTCTATGGTATGGCAGGCGGCGATCCCGTATCTGTCGACCCTCGCTTCTTGATGGATACATCCAAAACATTGACGGGTGGTGACCTTTGGAACGTATTAACATCTTCTGAAGAACGAATCCGTAGATCCGGTGAATTATTTGATTGGATTCTATCCAATCATCTCACCTTGTCTTCTCCTACAACATTCAGATTATCTGATGGCAAAGCAGCACATGACTTTTTAGAAAGTCGACGCAGTACAGGAAAACTACTTTTGCTTCCTTAACTCGTTTTTTCCAAGACGGCTCCCTGCGAGTCGTCTTTTTTATGTGAAATTAGAATTATCGATTGATTTTTTTTAATGAAGAGAGTAAAGTAAATCTCATCAAAACCTAAAACTCAAATAAGTTTTGAGTTTTAGAAAGGGGATTTGTATTTATGTTTCGCTCAGAATGGAAGAAATTGAAGAGTCCGATGATGATTGTCGTCATTCTCGCCCTCATCCTCGTACCATTTCTCTACAACTCCATCTTCTTATCTGCATTCTGGGACCCATACGGTCAAACAGAAGATATTAAGGTCGCTATCGTCAACGAAGACAAGGCGACGAAGTTTAAAGGAGAGAAAGTCGACATCGGGGATCAATTCGTCGACAAACTCAAAAAAAATGATGATTTTGATTGGCAGTTCTTATCTAAGGACAAAGCCGAAAAAGAACTACGTGACGGCAAAATCTATATGACGGTCGTCATCCCGAAGAACTTCTCTAAAAATGCAACGACACTACTCGATGATCATCCGAAGAAGATTGAGTTGGAGTATTACTTGAATCCAGCCAAAAACTACTCGGGGACACAAATTTCGAGTACGGCTGCAAAACAATTAAACGAAAAGATCCGAAAATCCGTGACGAAACAATATAGTAGTGCGATCTTCGGTGCGTTAAAGAAAATCGCAAACGGTATGGAAAAGGCATCGGACGGTTCTTCTAAACTAGAAGATGGCAACCACAAAACAGCGGATGGTGCGAAAACACTGGCAACGAACCTTGGAAAACTTGCGGATGGCAGTCTGACACTGTCCGAAAAACTGGGGGAAGCAAATCAAGGTTCTAAAAAACTCAGTGATGGCGTCACGACACTCGACGAAAAGACTGCCCTCTTCGCTCAAAAAACGGGTGAGTTATCTTCTGGATTGAACACGCTAGACGAAAATGGCGGCAAGTTACAAGCCGGTGCTGCACAACTCGAAGACGGAGCAACGAAACTCAGCGGTGGCTCGACACAAGTCCGTCAAGGGGCAGAGCAATTGGCTGCAGGTACGGCCCAGCTTAATGAAAAAATTCCTCAATTGACGGATGGATTAAATCAATTGGATGAAAAAGCACAAGCTGCCAACGCCTTTTTAACACAACTCAATCAAGATGCTGAAAAAGCGAAACAAGATTTACGAGCGCGTCGTGAAGCACTTGAAGCAAACGTCGCACAACTAAAAGAAGTCATTTCTGCTTCTGAACAGTTATCGGATGAAGAAAAACAAACGTTACTCGGTTCCATCGGTTCATTAGAAGAAAACATCCAAAATCTCGCTGCCCAAGAGGGTGCGATTGATCAGAGTCTCGCTCAAGCAACGGACGCGACGAAAAAAATTGGTCAACTCGCTGCAGGTGGTCAACAAGTCGAATCAGCTGTATCCCAGCTGAACGCCGGTCAATTGAAACTCGTTGACGGTGCGAAACAAGTCGAATCTGGCGCACAACAATTAGCAAGCGGTCAACAAACATTCAATGAAAAACTTGGTCAATACACTGCTGGTGTGCATAAAGCCGCAACAGGTGGCGCACAACTGGCTGATGGGGCTAATCAGCTTTCAGATGGCACACACCAACTCCAAACAGGAGCTAGCGCGTTAAATAACGGGTTAGGTCAATTGGCATCTGGTTCAACTACGATTACAGACGGAATCGGCAAAACGACCGATGGGGCTTCAAAAATCGCGGATGCCAATACTAAACTTGAAGATGGGGCTAAAACATTGAAGGACGAGCTCAGCAAAGGAGCTAAAGACGCAACCGTCAAGCCGACGAAAGAGCGGGATAATATGCTGGCAGAACCTGTCGTCTTAAAAGAACATGACTATTCGACGGTCAACAACTACGGTTCTGGTTTATCAGCTTACATCCTTAGTATCGCCTTATTCGCAGGCGCCTTGATGTTCTCGTCTGTCTACCAGATTCGTCCGGAACATGGTGAAAGTCTGACATGGCGCTTCCTTGTCGGTAAATTATCACTCATCTTACCGATTGGAGCCTTACAAGGTGTCGCAGCGGCTACAGCCATCGTCTATGTCCTCGATGCTGATGTCGCGAGTGTTCCTGCGCTTTATGGATTTGCTGCCTTAACAGGGATGACGTTCATTACGATTCTGTTCACGCTCGCGATGCTACTCGGTCGCGTCGGACAGTTCCTTGCCTTCCTACTACTCCTATTACAAATCGGTGGTAGTGGTGGTACGTTCCCAGTCGAGATGACGCCAAGCTTCTTCCAAGCCATCCATACGTTCTTACCAATGACGTATTCAGTCGGCGGATTCCGTGAAGCGCTTGGACTTGGTGTGACAGACGCTCTCATCTCAAACAGTCAAGTCCTTGCGACTATCTTAGTCGTCGCATTGATCATCAGCTTCGTTGGAGGGCTCGGAGCCAAGCGGATTTTACTCTCAACGAAAGTGAGACGAAAACAACATGACACAGTCTGATAAAGAAACACTGATACTAGACTCAGCGATGGCTTGCTTTTCTGAACTTGGTTATAAAGGTACGACGATCGAGCGTGTCGCCCGACGCGCTCACGTCGGAAAACCGACTGTCTATCAACTGTTTGAAAGTAAACTCAACCTGTTCGAATCGCTCGTAACACGTGTGCTGCAAGAAATGAAAGAAGAAGCAGAACGCGCTTACGTCGAACATGCGACGGTAGAAGAAAATAAACAAGCAATGATCGACGCTATCGTCTATCATCAGCAACAACATTTGTTCATTCTTCAAATCATCGAAGAAACACGTAATCTCAAATTACAAGAAATGCAAGAACTACGGACACGGATCGAACGGCATGTCGTCGAATATCTTAAAACGCTCCTTGAGACTCGCCTTGGACAAGATGATCGTGACGTACCAGTCGATGTCACCGCCTTTCTGATTTTCCGGACGTACATTGCGTTAATTGCCGAATGGCCATTGATTGCTCGACCATTGGAATTAGATACGATTCGTCGTGCCATGCTACGCATTTTATGAATCAAAAAACCGCCGATCAGCTGATCGGCGGTTTTTCATATTCTCGATTTTTTTCTAAATTCCGTGCCGTTTGACTAGAAGTAACTGTTTTCTCATCCTTTAAAGTGCCAAACAACCAGTCTCCCACCGGATTTGATACACCAAACCAATAGTGTTCATTTTTGAAATGATGTAATAGATGCGTCTTTTTCATCCATTTTCCAAAGCGTGTTCTCGGTTTCAGCGGAACGTGTGCTACGTAATGTTTCCATTCATACACAAGTAACATGACGATCAATCCACTCGCGGCTGCAGCTGTCGAAACGATAGATTGCGTCAGAAGATAGGTCAGAGCCACAAAGAAACCAAGATTCGGCAGGGAATACCAGACCGGTAAAAACAACAGATGCAGTTCATTCGGATGCGCATGATGATCGTAATGAAGTCGTTTCAACAACTTTCGTCCAAGCATATTTTTAGGCGGTGGTAAATGGAACAAAAAACGATGCGTCAAGTATTCACTGAAACTAAAGACGATCAGTCCAAGACAAAAGAACAGTAAAATCGACCAATGAAACGGCTGAGCAACGACATAACCACTGACCGCAATCAGTAATACGAGCATGATCAAAATATCCGGAAACAGAAAAAAACGACGATAGATATTTGACATAGGTGCCCTCCCCTTTCTCTTTCGTTACAGCGCATAATCGTACGTTCATCGATTCGTCATGTTTTTTACTTCAAGTCGTGTAATCATTCTCACTCTTTCCCTTATACTAAATAGGGAATGGAGTGATGATCACTTTGAGTTTATCGACCGGAATCATCTTCGTGTTACTCGCCTATACACTCATGTCGCTTTACGACATGTGGCAGGTATACCGGATAACGAGCAAGCTTTGGATGTTTGTATTGTTTCTTGCAACATTAATCAGTCTCATCGTTGCCTTTTTTGTGGCCCCTGTCCTTGCGCTATTCTTTTACTGGTCACGCCATCCATTGAAACGAAACATCGGTATCGTGTTACTGATTGTCGTATGTCTCATCTCAATCATGACAAAACTGTCGTCTTGATTAAATTCCTTCATGAACTACTCATGAAGGTTTTTTCATGTTCTACTACCGAAGAAGAGTCGGCGCATCAACTCACGTTCCGGCATCTCCGTCGTATTGAGGACGTCTAAAAATGGTCGATCATCATATGAAAGCTTCAGGATTTCTGAACGGACTTGATCCTTCTCCCAATCAATGATTGCTACTGGAGCAATAGCTGTTTCCTGACATCCAAGTGCACCTGGATTAATAAAGAGCGTTTGCTCTGTCTCGACATGTTGCGCTGGATGATGATGACCGAAGCCAATGATCCGCGCCTCATTTCCAGCAAACAAGACGGATAAGTTGTCTTTTGTTCCATCCATTGCTTGCTTTAAGGGTTCTTCACCAATCTTCTTCGTCTGATCGGCATAAGCATAGTGCGTCAGGTGCATCGATTGTTCCTGATGCGTGACATTTAAAACACGCGGTAAACGTTCCAAATACTTTTGATTCTCTTGTGTCAACGTATCCGCGATCCATTGGTGATGCTCTTTCGCATGGCGGTAACTATCGGGATAGGTCTCCCCATGGATTAAAGCAAGGACACATTCATCATGGTTCCCAGAAATCGTTTGAATATCAGGTCGTTGCTTCAATAGTTCAATGACTTCATTATGTTCTGGTCCAATGCCGACAAGATCACCGAGACAATAGACGGCATCGATCTCTGGTTGTTGATCAAGATAGGACAATACTGCACGCAAAGCTGATGCATTGCCATGAATGTCTGTAAAAAGCATCACTTTCATGTAAACGCCTCCATTGTTGGTACATTAGGATTTCCCGATGATACCGTGAATTCCTGTCAGATTTCAGGAAAAAATAAATTGTCAGAAAATATTGATTATTAGTCAAGAGCGTGTTAGGCTTAGAAAAATTCACAGAGAGGGGCACGATCGAATGATTCCGACGCAACAGTTATTTAACCAAGCCGGACGACTGATTATTCTATGCATGAGGGACTGAAAACTTTTCCGATGATGAAACGGAAATGATTTTT
This sequence comes from Exiguobacterium acetylicum, assembly GCF_019890935.1. NCBI lineage: Bacteria > Bacillati > Bacillota > Bacilli > Caryophanales > Exiguobacterium > Exiguobacterium acetylicum. The sequence goes on along the minus strand of NZ_CP082333.1, from coordinate 568,213 downwards.
GGGCCCTTCTTTCGATGCATCGAATGAGGCGCCCGCACAGAATGAGTGGCGCCTATCCCAAAAACGGATAGGCTTTTTTCATGGCAAAAAATAGAGATAGATAGAGAGAGGATGACAACGTTGAAAGAATATGCGATGGATCGAATGGTAAAAGTATCAGCTGGAATGGCAAATGCCGTTCTTGTAACACTCGGTGTCGGACTCCTGATTGAGACACTCGGAAATCTTCTACATATCCAAATGCTACTGACGATTGGTGGTGTCGCAAAAGTACTACTCGCCCCTGCACTTGGTGCCGGTATTGCCTTTCAGCTCGGAGGAAACACACTTGTCCTGTTCAGCGCGATGATCGCAGCAACGATTGGTGGTGCCGCGCTTCAATCAACTGCTTCTGGACTCGTTCTTGTACCCGGTCAGCCGATCAGTGCGTTACTCGCAGCTGCCGTCGCTGTATACGTCGGAAAACGCATGACTGGAAAAACGAAATTTGACATGATGGTCATCCCGATGAGCGCTGTCCTTGCTGGCGGCGTGACTGGAATCGGTGCTGCTGCCGTCACGACACCACTCCTTACAAAATTCAGTGCCATGATCACAGCATCCGTTGAATCATCTCCAATCGCAACTTCTCTTGTCATTGCACTCATCTTTAGTGTCTTATTGATGTCTCCTGCTTCGTCCGCTGCACTCGCTATCGCTTTGCAACTTGATCCTGTAGCAAGTGCCGCTGCACTCATTGGCTGTTCCGCTCAATTCGTCGGCTTCACGTTAATGGCATACCGTCAGACGGATCCAGGTGGTTTGATTGCTTCATTCTTTGTAACACCTAAAGTACAATTCCCGAATATCGTTAAAAATCCACGTCTTGTCGTTGCACCGTTTCTCGCAGCGATGATTTCAGCTCCTGTCGCGACGCTTCTTCTCTCTTTGAAAGTACCGTACGAACTCGCAGGACTTGGATTAAATTCGATGATTGCTCCACTTAATATCTTCGTCAACCAAGGTCCTCAGGCGTTCCTCGTCTTCTTCTTGACTGGTGTCGTTCTACCTGGTGTCTTGACGCTCGTCTTCTATCGATTGACGACTGTCGCAGGGTGGACGAAGCGTGGCGATCTTCATCTCGAAATTCAATAAAACAATTTACCTCCTTTCCAACTATTCCTGATTGATTTCGGGAATAGTTTTTTTAACGCAAAAAAATCGCCCCTTCGAAAAGGAACGATTTCGGTATGATTCTGACTGGGCTCGAACCAGCGACCTCTACCCTGTCAAGGTAGCGCTCTCCCAGCTGAGCTACAGAATCATGCTGTGTTGTTACTGGGTATGTTTTTATTATAGCAGCATATCGAAAAGTGTAAAGCCTTTTTCATAAAAAAAATTATCTTTTTTCAAAAAGATCTTTTCAAATAAAAACAGTTTTAAAGTTGCGGGTTCTATGAGTGTCCTCTACTATGTAAATAAGCACATATAAAAAGAAAGGAGCGTTCATATGAACTTTTTAACCCGATTTAGTTTGAAGAACTCGGTTGCTGTCTTCATCATTGCAATCCTATTGATTTTAGGAGGCGTGTATTCCTTCTCACAATTAAAAGTCGATCAGTTCCCGGAAATCGAGTTTCCTCAGATTTCAATCGAAGCGGTTTACCCTGGTGCATCACCTGACGATGTCGATAAACAAGTCGTCTCAAAGCTTGAAACTTCCCTTAAGGGAATTGAAGGGGCTACCAAGCTAACAAGCTCTTCTTATGAAAGTATCGGTATCTTAAACATCGAATTCCCATTCGATACTGATATGGATAAGGTGGAACAACAAATCGATGCTGCCATCCAAGATGCGAATCTACCGGAGGAAGCAACGACGAAATTAAATCGTCTGTCCTTTGGATCGTTCCCGATCTATAATATCTCTTTCTTTAGCAAAGATGGCAAAAACATCGAAAAAATTCTAAAGGAAGATATCGAACCTGAACTTAATAAGATTCCAGGCATCAACAGCGTGTCGGTTGGTGGCTATAAGGATGATCTCGTTCAAATCACCGTCGATAAGGAAAAAGCGACGGAAGCGGGTCTCTCGCTCTCAAGCATCAAGGAACAAATCAATGGAAAGTATGTCTCGTTCCCATCTGGTCAGCTATCAGAAAACGATTCGAAAATTCCGATTCGCGTTGAGGAAAAATTAGAAAATCTAGATAAACTAAAAAATCTACAATTGACACCTGCTGCAGGTGCGGCTAGTTCATCAAGTAACGGTCAAACAGGTGGTTCATCTGCTGGCGGTCCACCACAAGGTGCAACGCAAGGACCACCAAGTACAACAGGTGGTGCAGCTGCAGATCAGGCTTCTGAACCTGCAGAACCGATTCGCCTAGAGGATATCGCAAAAATCGAAGCCGTCTCACAACAAAGTGAAAAAACACGTTACGATTTAAAAGATTCCTTATCAATGGCGATCACGAAAAAACAAGATGCCAATACGGTCGAAATCGCAGATGAAGTCACGAAGATCCTCAATAAATATGACGACCAAGTCGACTATACGATTGGGATTGATTCAGCGAAGGATATCGAGGAGTCCGTTGCGACACTCGTCAAAGAAGGATTACTTGGTGCCCTCTTCGCATCACTCGCTGTACTCTTATTCTTGCGGAACATCCGCGCGACGATCATCGCCATCGTCTCGATTCCATTGTCATTACTCATCGCCGCTATCTTCTTGAACTGGCAAGATATCTCCCTGAACATCATGACACTTGGTGGGATGGCTGTTGCAGTCGGTCGTGTCGTCGATGATAGTATCGTTGTCATCGAGAACATCTTCCGGCGCGTCCGAAAATCCGAATCCGGTATGACGGATGAGATCATCGAACAATCGACAAAAGAGATTCTAAAAGCAATCACGTCATCGACGCTGACGACCGTCGTCGTCTTCCTGCCGATTGGATTTGTCGGTGGGATTACTGGTAAGTTCTTCTTACCGTTCGCTTTGACGATTATTTTCTCATTACTTGCTTCACTACTCGTTGCGATCACGATCGTACCGATTCTCGCGAAATTTGCCTTCAAAAAGGTACCAGCAGAAGAAAAAGAAGGTGCTCTCCAACGTTGGTATGGCAAGCTGATTGAAAAATCACTCTCGCACAAGGCGATCATCTTGGTCGTATCGTTCATCCTTCTCGGTGGTTCCCTAGCGATCGTACCGCGTCTCGGCTTTACGTTCATTCCGAACGAAGCATCGAAGACCTTGACGGCATCGCTTGAACTTCCGGCTGCCACATCACTTGAAAAAACAAGTGACGTCTCGTTTGAGATGGAAAAAATGTTTGATAAAGAAAAAGCCATTGCTGACGTGACGACTTCTGTCGGAGCGCGTGACTTCACGACAGGCTTACGTCTCGATAATAAAGCAAGTTACTTCTTGAATCTAAAAGACGGCGTAAACGTCGAGAAAACGATCAAATCACTTGAGACACAGATGGAAGACATTGCTCAAGATGAAAACGTCGATGTCAAAATCAGTGTGGCTGAACTATCGACAGGTGGTCCTCCATCGAATAACAACGTCGATGTCGACTTGTTCTCGAACGATCTCGAAGCCCTTCAAGAGGCGGCAAAACTCGTCGAGGATAACATGTCGAAAAATAATGATTTGAAATATATCACGAACAACTTCAGCGAAAAACAAAAGCAGTATCTCGTAGAAATCGATCCTGAGAAAGCAAGTGATCGCGGACTATCTGGTTTCCAGATTCTCGGTACCGTCAACGATCAAACGAAGCCAGTCACGGTCGGAACGCTCAATCTCGATAATAAGGATCAAGACGTACAATTATCTTATGAAGAAGGACTCGTCTCGAAAGAAGATCTCGAAGACGTCCAACTCTTCTCAGCAAACGGTCCTGTCGCTTTAAAAGATGTCGCGAACGTCAATGAAGTCGAGACCTTCACATCGATTCAGAAACTCGACGGAAAAGTATATGCTCGCGTATCTGGACAAGTCAAAGGAGACGACGTTCAAAACGTATCGAATGCCGTAAAAGCTGACGTCGAAAAAATCGATTTACCAGACGGTGTCTCACTGACAAGTGGTGGCGGAAATGACGATACGGTCGAAATCTTCCAATCACTCGGAATTGCGATTGTCGTTGCAATCGGACTTGTTTACCTGACAATGTTGATTACGTTCGGAAAAGCTCGGATTCCATTCATCATCTTGTCCTCTCTGATCTTTGTTCCGATTGGTTCACTCGTCACGCTCTTCCTTGCAAATGAACCATTGTCTGTCAGTGTCATGATCGGCTTCCTGATGTTGATCGGAATCGTCACCACGAACGCAATCGTTCTCGTCGACCGCATCGGTCAAAACGTCGGACGCGGTATGCCGATTCGCGAATCATTGATTGAAGCTGGTAAAACGCGATTACGCCCAATCCTGATGACCGCATTTGCAACAATCATGGCATTGGTGCCTCTCGCATTAACCACTTCTTCAGGAACATTGATCTCAAAAGGTCTTGCCTTGACGGTCATCGGTGGATTAACGACCTCTACGTTGTTAACACTCATTATCGTTCCTGTCGTCTATGAATTGTTCTTCTTCAAAAAAGCAAAAAAAGAACGTACGACTAAGTAAATGCACATGAAAGAAGCCTATCGCTTGGATCGCGATAGGCTTCTTTTCATTCTATCAGGCTTACGACTCTAACTGTTCATCCGTTCGTTCCAACGTACCATCATGTTGCGCCACTAATCCGTCGAGGACGGATGGTTCAAACTCTTCACCGATCGCGATGATTCCTGTTTGCCCAGGCGGAATGACGCCGAGTGTTCGTTTGAATGTTTCTTGGATTTCTTGATTTTCCTTCATGTCTTTCGATCCACCAATCAGCATACCCGTCATCGAACCAAGCAAGATGCCGAATGGGCCTCCTAGAATACCCACCGCCATTCCAATTAACGACCCTTTGACGGCACGATTCGATCCACTTAGGTCTACAGCATCTTCAAACGAAAAAGCACCATTCTCATTTCGCTTGATGACAGCAATCTGCTCGAAATCGACTTGACCTCGCGCATGATATTTCTTCAATTCACTGAACACTTGATAGGATGTCGCTTCTTCTTTGAACGTAAACGTCATGATGTGATGTTTCGCATCTTTTTTTGCCATTCGTTCCACCTCTTTCATCTGAGACGAATAACCGACTAAGCCAACATCCTCTATTTACCATGTTTTTAAGGAGTCGAAACCTTTACCGGTTTCCATGGTGCGAGGTGGAAGTACTCCTCCATTGTTAGTCCACTGACTTTTAGACGAGCGGCAAGCGTTGCTCCGACATACCGATAGTGCCAGCTCTCATACGTATAACCCGTCCAAGATTCTTTACCAGAAGGATAGCGGAGATGGAAGCCGTAGCGGTGAGCATTCGCAAACAACCATTTTGCCTCTTTTGTTTTGGAAAAGCTAAACGTGGCGTATTTTGTTGAATCAGCGCCTCCGATATCAAACGCAAGACCTGTTTGATGTTCACTTTTCCCAGGTTCCGCACTGTACGTACTCGCCTTCTCATATCCATCCCGCGCAACATATTTATCAAACAACGTTTTTTGATAGGCATAGGAGCGATATGTACTAAACGCAACGAGCGTAATTCCCTCTTTTTTAGCCGCTACACGCATTTTCTCAAACGCAGCTCTTGCTTGTTGATTCTCACCAGGAGCGTACGTCGAGCGGAGCGCTAAGTTCTTATTCGCGATGAGTGTCTTACCGATCCGCTTTCCACCGATTTGTTCATCCGTCAGTAGATACTTCGTACTCGCATAACCAATCTTCGTACCATATTGTACTTTTGACCATGTACCGACTTTCGAAAGTTCCGTCACATAGATCCCTGTCGGAATAACCGCAAGACTCGGTTGATCAATCGATGCTCCTTTACGCAAATGAAGGGATGTCTTTGCTTGCCGATAAGTAGAAGTCGATGCTTCGACCGTTGGTATATACACTGATGTACAGGCCGCTGTTAATGTCAACGTCGTGATGAGTGTCGTGATGTATTTCATGAATCGTATATCTCCTTTATGCATGTTCTAATCTGCATCCATATTTTAGATTAGAATACCATTCTTTTTTTCAAACAGGGTTCTTTCGGAATGCTTGTCATGAAAATGAAGTATTTCTGAAGTTTTCTAAATGTAGCTTAAGGACGAATTACAATGGGTAAATAACGATGTATGCGTTTTCGAAACATGGTTCTGATGTAGAAAGGAGTAGCGTACGTGTCACTTTGGGAATGGATTTTCAGTATTGGTAGCATCTGCTGGATTGGTGAGATGATTCGTTTTCGGAATCGCTCCGAGTCTAAGTCAGGCGCAGCAGAACAAGTGAGTTTTTATTTGATTTTCCTTGTCCTAAGCGGAACGATCGTCTGCGCTTTCCTCTTTGCGAATGAAACCGTTTCTTCTGTCATGCGCATCTCTTCATGCATTTTGTTATGGTGTGGTGTTTCCTTGCGCTTATGGGGAATTCTCCACTTAAAGCAACAGTTCACTCGTCATGTCGTTGTGGCGTCTGGTGATCAGCTCGTCAGTAGCGGTCCCTATCGTTTTTTACGTCACCCGTTATACAGTGGATTGTTGTTGATTACGATGAGCTTCCCCCTGTTCACCGGTCAGTCCGGACTCTTCATTCTCTCTGGACTTCTGATGTTCATTTTCTTGCTCTACCGGATTCGAATCGAGGAAGCGATGTTAACGAAAGGTTTTGGACCCGCCTATACGGTATGGGCTGCAAAACGAAAACGATTGATTCCATTCATCTACTAAAGGAGAAGTGATTCATTTGAAGAAACGCGCAATTGTCATTGGAGCTGGTCTTGCCGGTATGTCTGCCGCCATTCGTTTAGCTGGAGATGGTTATGCAGTCACGATGCTTGAAAAGAATGCGAACGTCGGAGGGAAACTGAATCAACGGAGTGGGAAGGGATTTACTTTCGATACCGGTCCTTCCATCTTAACGATGCCTTGGGTACTCGAACAACTCTTCTCAAGCGTTCATCGTAACTTGGATGATTACTTAGAAATCGAGCGCATTGAACCGCAATGGCGTACATTCTTTGAGGATGGAACAAAAATCGATGTCAAAGGTGACTTACCTGGAATGCTCGAAGAAGTCGAACACGTCTCGTCACGAGCGGATTTCGTTGAATTGTTCCGGTACTCCAAACAAATGTACGACTTGTGCCTCGACAGTTTTTATAAATACAGCCTTGAAGATTTAAAGGACTTAAAAAAATACCATACGATGTCAGATTTATTAAAGATGGACCCGATGAATACCGTTGCGACCGGAACAAAAAAACATCTCAATGATCCGTATCTCGAACAGCTGTTCAACTATATGGTCATGTATGTCGGTTCTAACCCGTATCAGGCACCTGCTGTTTTCAATCAAATGATTTATGTTCAAATGGGACTCGGCATCTATTATGTCAAAGGTGGGATGTACCAAATCGCGCGGGCTATGAAACGATTACTTGATGAGCTCCGTGTCACGGTTCATCTCAACTCACCTGTTGAACAAATCGTCCTTGAAAATAAAAAAGCGGTTGGCGTCCTATCGAACGGAACATTTCATGCGGCTGACATCGTCGTCTCAAACCTTGAGGTCATCCCGACTTATGAACGGATCGTACCGGAGAAAAAAGCCCGGAAGCAGGCTAAAAAATTACAGGCGTCGTTCGCCCCTTCCGTTTCAGGTCTTGTCCTACTGCTCGGTGTAAATCGTGAGTATCGCGGGCTAGCGCATCATAATTTCTTTTTCTCTGAAAATCCAGAGCGTGAATTCGCCCAAATGTTCAAAGAAGGTACTCCTCCAGAGGATCCAACAATTTATGTCGGTGTCTCTTCAAAATCCGACGCTTCCCAAGCTCCTGAAGGGAAGGATAACTTATTCGTCTTGACACACGTTCCACCGCTAACACTTCAAAAAGGTGAAGTCGACTGGGATGCGTACCGCGAAGTCGTTCTCGATAAACTGGAGCGGATGGGACTTCATGGGCTTCGGGAATCGATCGAGTTTGAATATCGCTTTACCCCAGAAGATTTGAAAGAATTATACGGTCCAAACGGTGGATCGATTTATGGTGTCGCAGCCGATCGGAAGAAAAATGGTGGATTCAAGATTCCATCGAAGAGCGACTTGTACGAAGGACTTTATTTCGTTGGTGGCTCGACACATCCAGGCGGCGGTGTACCAATGGTCACCTTGTCCGGTCAATTAACAGCGGACTTAATCCGAAAACATGAAGGTGCTGTTCCTACGCCTTAAGATTTCTCCAATTACAAAAGAGACGGAAACTGATTCACACATCAGTTCCGTCTCTTTTTTACTTTGTATTTGTCAAAAGTGGTACGACGTGAATGTCCGCCCTTTCTCCTGATTTCACATCCATTCGACATACGGCTGGCATCGGTAAGGATTTCCAAAATGCGTAATCAAACGTCGGATCAAATGTTTCTAAGAGTAACACCATGATATTTCCGTGTGTTCCAAGAACGACTGTATCGTCAGGATGCTTCTCCACTAGTTCGTCGATGAATAGCCGAATGCGTTGCGACGCTTCGTTGTTCGTTTCACCTCCATACGGATTTTCATTCGGATGTTGCCATACATACGTGACCGCTCCTTGAAAATCGTCAAGCTCTCCCGGTGCTAGTAATCGCTCTCGTAGTTCCTCTACCTCAATGATTGGGTGTTGACGTGCCTCCGCGAGTGGCGCGATCGTCTCGATTGCCCGTCGATACGGGCTGCTGTAAAATCTGTCGATTGGAATTTCTTGAAAGGTTTCAAGTAAACGTATCGCATCTGCCTGTCCTGTATCGGAAAGTGGACGTGCTCGCTCATCTGGTGAGTATGTCGAATGTGCGTGCCGTACGAAATAGAGTGTCGTCATGTTTTGAATTTCCCCTTTATTGGTGTGTCCAGCGGTATCCGATTCCGCGAACTGTTTCCAGATGCTGTTCAATCGGAAAACCGCAAACCCGTAGTTTTTCTCTTAAATGTCTGATATGCGAGTCGATCGTCCGCTCGTCTACAGCCGCTTCCGCTCCCCATAACATCGTCGTTAGTTGATCGCGCGTCCAAACACGTCGTGGAGAATCTAAAAATACACCTAACAACTCAAATTCCGTTTTCGTTAACGAAATCTTTTGTTGGAGGTAACTACAACGATAGCTTTCCCGGTCATAGGATAGACCATCGTACTGTTGCTGTAATAAAACTTCCATCCGTCCGATCAGTTCCCCTTCTTGAATCGGTTTTGATATGTAATCATTCGCTCCTACTTCTCGTGTCCGAATGATGTCTTCCCGTTGATTCCGCGCCGTAACCATTAAGATCGGGATGTTAGAGTGTTCTCGAATGAGACGACAACATGTCCAGCCATCCATATCCGGCATCATGACATCTAGTAAAATCAGGTCGAATACGTGCTGACGGCAGAGATCAAGAGCTTGTTGCGCAGAATCCACAAGCTGACACGTGTACCCATACGGCTGAATATACAGTTTGAGCAGTTCAAGCATCCTTGGTTCATCATCTACGATCAATACATGCGGCATTTTATTTCTCCTTCCACTGCAGTGTCACTTGTGTTCCATGTCCAAGTTGACTCTTAATGTTCAATTCTGCTCCATGTGTCTGAGCAATTGCTTCAACGATGGAGAGTCCGATTCCAGTTCCTCCATGTTTTCGAGAACGAGATGCTTCCGTTCGGTAGAGCCGTTTCGTTACATGAGGTAAAGATTCTGCAGCGATCCCTTCTCCTGTATCTTCGATTTGAATGAAAGCCCCTACTGCGTTGACACCATAACGAACGATGATTTTTCCCGACGACGTATGTCGCCGTGCATTTTCAACGATATTCACGATCATCTGGCGGAGCTGCTGAGCGTCACCCATCACTTCTATTCGCTCACCTTCTATCTCGAACGAAACATTTTCTTGTTCGATATCCAGGCGCATCAATCGTATCACTTGATGAATCAAGTCTTCGACATCGACAGGTTTTCGTTCCATCATAAAAGCATTGGCATCAATGCGTGCTAACCAAAATAATTGCTCAATCCATTCATTCATTTGCTGACTTTCTTCTCGAATGATCGTAACGTAGCGTTGTTGCTCATCCGGCGTCAACGTTTGACGTTCGAGAATGTCCGCGTATCCCTTTATATATGTCAATGGTGTTCGTAGTTCATGAGATACGCTTGCTAAAAATTCGGATCGTTCCCGATTCAAAAAATCGAGATCTTGTTTTAATTGCTGAATCGAACGCGCCAATTGTCCCAGTTCGTCTTGTCGATCAATCGGCAACGCTCCATCTTCCCCATCTAATAGACGTGCCGTCGCTTTTTCCATTTGAACCAGCGGACGAGAGATGAGTCGGGTCGTCCAAATGCTTGCCGCACCTGCTAATAAAAGTGCGAGCAGACCCACTTGGAAAAACTGCTGTTTCAACGGATTAAGTACGTGATCCACGATTGCTTTAGAAGCGAACATGAAAACATGACCCTGATGTTTCCCGTCGATGGTGATGGGACTGTCCGTCATTAAAAAGTCACGCATCCTCACGATTTTTCCTTGTTGACGGTAATCGAAATCCGTATGCTCTAGCACACTTTTCATCTCATTCGACAAAGGTCGTGACGCTTCGAGTCGTTTTCCATCTGCATCAGTGATCACTACAGTAAACGATGAATCTGCTTCCATCATGCTGACATGGCGCATCGTCGTTTGGTCATAGGAATCGACAAGGACATCACGATGGGTATTTCCTCGGTTCAGTAAACCGTCCACTACTTCCTGCGTTCGTGTTTGAGACAACTGATAATACAACGTCCCAAACAACACACTGCCACAAATTAAAAATGCCGCAAGCACGATTCCTCCGACCGAGTATGAAATACGACGCATGACATTTCCTCCCTTTCTCTTCACTTTAGTATAGCGAAAAAAAACACGATCGACGCAGGCAAACGAAACTGTCACCTCATCTGCACACGATTTGCACATACGCTGGGTATAGTAAAAAAGACTAGTGAATTCAGGAGGGTTTTATTATGAAAAAATCATTGACGTTAACCGCACTGGCTCTTAGTTCTACGCTTTGGCTCGGTGCATGCGGATCCGCTTCAAATGACGAAGGAAGCAATAGCGACTCACACGACATGTCTCATGGAGATATGATGCATTCGAGTGATGGAAAGATACCGTCTGGTCTAAAGGAAGCCAGTGATCCGACTTATCCGAAAGGAAGCAACGTCACGTTGACGACGAATCATATGGATGGAATGAACGGAGCTAAAGCAACGATTGCGGGAGCTTATGATACCGTCGTCTATGCGATTAGTTACAAACCGACTACTGGTGGAAAGATAGTGAAAAATCATAAATGGGTCATTCAGGAAGAACTCGATCCCGTTCCAACTAAGCCACTGCAAGTTGGTGATAAAACGACTGTCAAAGCGGATCATATGAAGGGTATGGATGGAGCTAAAGCGACGATTGACGAAGTAAAAGAAACGACGGTTTATATGGTGAACTATGAACCGACGGACGGTGGAGAGATGGTGAAAAATCATAAATGGGTCACAGAGGATGAGATAAAGAAATAATAAAAAAAGCCCGCTTTTCCTTTAAAGGAGAAGCGGGCTTTCGGTATGATTCTGACTGGGCTCGAACCAGCGACCTCTACCCTGTCAAGGTAGCGCTCTCCCAGCTGAGCTACAGAATCATGTTTGCAGTACGTTATGTACTTGCTAGGACATGTATTAATATATCAAGAAACTAAAAGGCTGACAAGTCTTTTTCTGAAAAAAAAATAAAAAAAATTTAAAATGGGGGAATCCACCCCGCTTCCCCCATTTTGAATGACTTACAGGAAGGTTGATACTCGATCAATCGGTAAACGTAGTGCCGGACGTTTTTTCGCATCTTCAACCGCTTTTCCGACAGCAATCAGCATGACTGGTACATACCGTGACTCGGTGATGAACGTTTCCGCAAAACGTTGATGATCAAATCCACCCATTGCAAGTGTTGATAATCCACGCGCTTCTGCCGCAAGCATCAATTGCATCGCAGCAAGGCTCGCATTCGACATAGCCGCGTCGCGTCCATACGCCTCACTTTGATAAGCGCCTTCTACCTGTGCCTTGATCGAATCAAACAGATCCTCTGTCATGCCACCTGCTTCCACTGCTGGACCGTACACTGGATTATAGTTTCGATTAGCTTGAACATCACCTAAGATCGCAATGACTGCTGAAGCCGAAGTGATAGCCGGCTGATTGTATGCGATCGGTGCAAGCTGCTGCTTCGCTTCTTCCGAATGAAAGACCGTGAAATGCCAGTGTTGCAAATTCCAAGCACTCGGCGCGGCTGTCGTCCACTCTAATAGTTCTTCTACTTCCTGTTTTGAAAGCTTGAACGTTTCGTCGTAATGACGAACGGAACGTCTTTCTGTTAAGACACGCATTGTATCAAGTGTTGCCTGTGTCATGTGTAAATCCCCCTTATCATTATCAGATTACTTAGATATCGTAGCATGTCTTATTTTCATTGTCCTCTATCAATACTTCAAACGAATCCACTGTTATAAAACAATAGTTGACATTCAACTTCTGTACTAATACAATAAAATCAAGAAAAAAAATCATTGCGTTTACTTTGAAGGAGGAAAAACACATGGAACAACCCCTTTACCAAGAAGCATCTGCTGCATTCTATCGTGAGCTTCCCGTCAAGACGTGTGCCCATTGCGGAAAAGAGATGGATGAACAATGTGAATCCTATCAAACGGAATGCGATGAGTGTGCTGTAACAGAACACTAAATAATACATGAAACAATCACTTACTTAGTGGTTGTTTTTTTATTTCTTTTAAACTCTTTCTAAATAAATCAATATTTTTTAGAAAAATCGATTTTACGTCATCTTTTTGTCATCTGTTTGTTACAAAAGAAACAGTCAGAATGTTACATTATCTGTATATGATATTTTTGACAAAAGGAGCGACAGACAACGATGGATCCATTTACCTCAAGCCACGCTAGCGAACTCGGTCCACGACCGCGTACAAAAAAAAGAAAGTTTTTCCCTCGGTTTTTCTTACTTCTCACACTGGTCTTTCTCGGAGTTGGGGGATATGTCGCTTACCGATATGTTTTTACTCCTGAACAACATTCCATTACGACAGGTAAATCCATTACTGAAGTGCCTGTCGTCAATATGGAAAAAGCACGCGTGGAAAAATGGAATGGTGTGACGAAAAAAGTCGCTTATTTAACATTCGAGGATGGTCCATCCGCATTAACACCGGACTTACTTCGAACATTGGATCAACTTCAGACTCGTGCCACTTTCTTTTATCTCGGAACACAAGTAGATGCTTTTCCACAAGAAGTCAAAGCTGCTGCTAAAGCTGGACACTATATCGGATTACACGGGGAAACACACGATTACGATACATTGTACGAAAAAGGAAAGTATGTCTCAGAGATGCAAAGTGTTCAGAAGAAAATCCATGAGTTAACGAAGCTAACACCACATTTGACACGACCACCTTATGGCTCTGATCCCGGCATCACAAAAAAAATGGCATCTGCCATTCATTCAGCAGACTTCCGTGTGTGGGACTGGTCGATCGATTCAATGGACTGGTATTACAAAGATAGTGCAAAAGAAGTTGCGAATACAGTCATTCGGCGAGCAGAGCGTCCGTTTGAAATCATTCTCTTACATGAACAACCACAAGCCATCAAAGCACTTCCAGCCATTGTTGCCGGACTTCAGAAAAAAGGCTATCAATTCGCGATTTATGATGAAGATTTCCATATTCCGTACAACTTCGCGCAACACTCGAATTTATAAGGAGTTACTATCCAGATGAAAAAAACATTCGTAGCAGTACTGTTCCTGTCGAGCTTTGGACTCGCTGCCTGTTCCAACGATTCACCAACCTCTCTTCATGAACAGCTAGAGCAACAAGTCAAAGGTGAAGAGAAAGCATTCACGCTAGCTGATCAACGTGCTCGTAAGGACGAAATTTCAGTTAATACGTATCAAGCCGTTCTTGATGCAGGTGCTGAAGAAATCAAACGCTCTCAAAATGAACGAGAGGAATTAGAAGCCTTAAATGACGAACGGCTTGCTTTATTGAAACAAGAAGAAACGTTACGTAAAGAAACGTACGCTGAACTTGATCTTGAAGAATTGCAGGATGCTGTCAAGCAACTTGATGGTAAAGCAAAAACAGAAGGAACTGCCTTAGTCGCAATCATCAAGGAACGCCAGCAGACGTTTCAAACGTTCTCGAAAACGTATCGACAAGCGATGGATGCTGAAAAGAAAGTGCTTTCACGCTTGACGAAAAAACCGGATTTCGTTAAGATTGATGAGTCAACAGCGGATTTAAATCGTTTAACACGGAAAGCTACCGCGTCATTAAAGAAGTGGAATACGCTGACCGTTCAGTATAATCAAACGAAAACCCGGCTGTATCGTTTGCTCGACACATCAACTCAATAAATCACACAGGTTGCAACCAAACCCTGTCCAAAAAACCTGGACAAGGCCCCGTTGCAACCTTTTTTGTGTGGTTTTTACTAAAAATGGAGGGAAATTATTCATGCATCGCTCAAAAGCCACTTTATTCGTTCTCATCGGCGCTATCAGTTATGGTGTCCTCTCAACAATCGTCAAACTCGCTTATGCCGCTGGATTCAACTCAGCAGCCGTTTCAGGTAGTCAATTTTTCTTCGGCTGGCTCATGATTTTCGGACTTGCCTTATTTACGAAAAACCTTCGTCTCGATCTCAAAACAGCTGGTCTTCTCATGCTGATTGGTATTTCAAGCGGTACAACCGGTTATCTCTATTACCAAAGTCTTCAGACCGTATCCGCATCCGTTGCGATCATTCTCTTATTCCAATTCACTTGGATTGGTGTCATCATTGATGCTCTCGCATTCAGACGCTTACCTACTCGCGCGCATTTCCTGTCCGCGATTCTACTGATTGGCGGAGCCATTCTTGCGAGTGCGGCTTACTCGAGCCCACTCGACCTGCGTGGAACATTATTCGGTCTTGGAGCTGCTGTCAGTTTTTCGATTTTCCTACTCGCTAGTGGACGCATCGCCAATCATTTACCCGTCATTAAGAAAAGTTTTTACATGATGACAGGTGGTCTTGCTTTCGTCATGACGATGTATCCACCGACGACATTCTTGTCGTCTGCGAACTTCGAAAATGGACTTCTGTTATACGCGATTCCGCTCGGTCTGTTCGCGTTGATTTTACCACCACTCTTATTTGCTGCTGGCGCACCTCATCTCTCCCCAGCAAGCGTTTCTTTACTTGGAGCGGCTGAACTACCGACAGCAGTCATCTGTTCTGTCTTAATTTTAGGAGAACATCTGATGAGTTCCCAATGGATCGGGATCGTCATCATCTTGATCGGAATCTTTTATCCAATCTATCGCTCAAGCAAAACAGCAGCTGTTGCGAACGTACAGCAAAACGACCTTTCCTGAGCTCAGGAAAGGTCGTTTTCTTTACTTCTGTCGTTTCATCGCATCCGCAACGAACTCGACGTCCGTGCCGATGATGATTTGAACACTAGTCGCCCCCATCTTCATGACACCTTTTGCTCCAGCCGCTTTAATCGCTGCTTCGTCAATGATGTTTGGATCTTTGACTTGAAGACGTAAACGTGTCGCACAATTGTCAATCGACGTGACATTTTCTGTTCCTTTCAATCCGGCAAAAATTTGAGCTGCTTGTTGCTCATATTTATCGTCTGAATCTGTCAAAACGACTCCCGTGTCTGTGACGAGCGATTCATCTTCACGACCTGGTGTCTTCAGATCAAATTTCGTGATCATGAAGTAGAACAGGAAGTAGTAGACGACCGCGAACGCGAGACCAACCGGGATGAGAAGTAATGGTTTTGTGGCAATCCCGAAGTTCAAGGCATAATCAATGAAACCAGCCGAGAAGGAGAAGCCATGTAAAATACCGAGTAAGTTAACGATGGCCATCGATAGACCTGTTAAAACCGCATGAATGACATATAAAACAGGTGATAAGAACATAAACGAGAACTCGATTGGTTCCGTGATACCTGTCAAGAAGGACGTCAATCCAAGACCAATCATCGCTCCAGCAACTGCTTTTCGATTTTCCTTACGCGCAGCCATGACGATCGCAAAAGCTGCAGCCGGTAAGGCGAACATCATGATTGGGAAGAAGCCCGCTTGATAAATCCCAGCTGTCGGATCTCCAGCGAAGAAGCGCGCGATGTCACCGTTCGCGACCGTACCATCTGCTTTTTCATATGAACCGAAGACGAACCAGAAAATATTATTTAAGACGTGGTGTAAGCCGACAGGAATCAAGAGACGGTTAAAGAATCCAAATAGAGCAGCGCCTCCTGCACCAAGACCAACCATCCATTCACCAGCACCGTTGATGCCTTGCTCGATGAACGGCCAGACATAACCAAAGATGAAAGCAAGTACGAGCATGACCGCTGATGTAATGATTGGAACGAAACGACGACCACCAAAGAATGCTAACCAATCCGGTAACTTAATGTTATAGAACCGATTGTATAGAAGTCCTGCGACGATACCCGCGATGATTCCACCAAATACCGCCATATTAACGGTCGAACCGAGTGTCGCCTGATTCGCGATCGAACCAAGTGTCGCTCCGTCGACCTTGGTCGAGGAATCATTGACGATCGCCGCTATCGCATCATACTTTGCCTGAATTTGTGCGCTGGAATAATCCTTGTTCATCGAGTCGACGCCATTCTTTAAGACGAGATACCCGATGGCCCCGGCAAGACCCGCTGCCCCACTCGCATCGATCGATAGACCAATCGCGACACCAATGGCAAAAATCAGTGGAAGGTTATCAAAAATAGCCCCTCCTGCTGCTACCATCAACGGAATATCAAGCATATCCGCCGAACCTAACCGGAGCACGATTCCCGCAGCCGGTAATACTGCGATTGGTAGCATCAAGGCTTTACCAATTCGTTGTAGAAACTGCAACATACCTTTCACCCTTTCCTGAATAAAACGATAATGACAGAACAATGTAAACGCTTTTACGTTTTTTATTATTCCACATAAATATCTAAATGACTAGACCTTTATACAAATTATTTATTATCTTTTTTTATGGATATAAAAATTCATTATAGCAGACGCTAAAAACCGGACTAGAGTCATTCTCCAGTCCGGTTTTTCTATTTAATTTCAACGGTTTTAGCGGCGATTCGTATCTTCGAAATTTTGTTGGACGTTTCCGACTGTTTTCTTCGCCTCGCCTTTTACTTGATCTTTTTTACCTTCACGTTCTGTTGATTTATCGCCTGTTGCTTTCCCGAGCGCTTCTTTCGCTTTCCCTGCTACTTTATCGACGAGACCATCTACTTTTTTATTGAGACCACTGTTGTTTGACATAACCATTACCCCCATTTAAAAGTTTTTTTTGCGATAGTTGTCTGTTCCCTTGTCACTGATTTTCAAACGTTTTCTGTATCAAAACCGACACTTACCTAAACAAAAACAACAGTGAACGTCCTGTCCACTGTTGTTTAATCTAAAGCTATTCTTTTTATTGGGCGACGGAAACGCCTAATACTTGTTCAATCCGTTCGAACGCCCAATCCAACTCTTCTTTTGTAATGACGAGCGGTGGTGCAAAGCGAATGACTGTCTCGTGCGTTTCTTTACAGAGTAAGCCTTTTTCTTTCAACGCTTCGCAATATGGTCGCGCTGCTTCTGTGAGTTCAACACCAATGAACAATCCACGACCACGTACTTCTTTAATCATCGGGTTGTTGATTTGTTTTAGTTTCTCCATGAAATACGTACCGAGTTCGAGTGAACGTTCCGGTAACTTTTCGTCTTCTAATACTTCAAGTGAAGCAATCGAGACGGCACACGCAAGTGGATTACCACCAAACGTCGAGCCGTGTGAACCTGGATTAAAGACAGAAAGGACATCTTTATTCGCAGCAACACATGAGATTGGGAATACACCACCACCCAGTGCTTTACCAAGAATGTACATGTCTGGTGTTACCTCGTCCCAATCAGAAGCAAACCATTTACCGGAACGACCGAGTCCAGATTGAATCTCATCCGATACGAGCAGAACATTCTGCGCACGACAGACTTCTTGCGCGTCCTTCAAGAAACCATCGTAAGGAATTAAGATGCCTGCTTCGCCTTGAATCGGTTCCAAGATGAATGCCGCTGTATTTTCAGTGATTGCCTGTTTTAATGCATCAAGATCGCCATATGGAATCGTCTTGATTCCAGGAAGAAGCGGTCCAAATCCCCGTTGGTATTCTGCTTCCGTCGACATTGAGACGGCTGTCATCGTCCGACCATGGAAGTTTCCTTCACAAACGATGATTTCAGCATCACCTGGAATTTGTTTGACTTCATATGCCCAGCGTCGTGCTGCTTTTACTGCTGTCTCGACCGCTTCCGCACCCGTATTCATTGGTAACACCATATCTTTCCCCGTCAATTGTGCTACTTTTTCATAGAAAAAGCCCAGTTGATCATTGTGAAAGGCACGTGACGTCAACGTGATCTTATCTGCTTGTCGTTTTAGAGCGTCGATGATTTTTGGATGACGATGTCCTTGGTTAACGGCTGAATAGGCACTCAGCATATCCATATAGCGACGTCCTTCAGGATCTGTAACGAAGACACCCTCCGCCTCTGAGATGACGATTGGGAGTGGATGGTAGTTATGTGCTCCGAACTGCTCTGTCTGTTGAATGATTTTCTCTGTTTGATTCATCGAAATTCCCCCTCATAACTCTTTAGAAAACGCTTTCAATGTTATTATAGCAGATTCTTTCACAGAATCTTCATCTAAAAAGTATCCGAGCGAAAGGATTCTAATGCGTAAGAATTGAATATATTGGGAAAAGACAAGACAAGTGAACCGTCATCTCTTTTCAATATAAAGGAGCGTGCGCACGTAATGGACCGTTCGACCATTGATTCCTATGAAGTCGTCATTCAAGAATTCCCTTTACCCGCTTTCATCCTGAATACTGACTTGACCATCCGTTCTTGGAATGAACTAGCCGAAAGCCAGTGGGGCTGGACACAACAAGAAGTCGTGGGTCAGACTGTTCCACTTCTTGAACGGGAAGACATGGCATTCAGCCAGCAGATTTGGCATGCCTTCTTGGAGCGCCGTCAATCCGTCCAATTACCGAATGCCTCCTTATTGCATAAGACGGGCACTTCTGTAACGTCAACTCTCCTTTTGTCTCCTTTACTTGATGATACAGGAACTGTCATTGCCGCTTTTGCTTGCTGTATCCCTTCAGCTGAGCAACAAACGAATATGAAACCACTCTTCCAAGGATTGATGGATTTGCGTCATGCCTTCGATCAGATTGCTTCTGTCGCCGTCTTCGATGCACGAGGAACGATCACGTACGTGAATGATCAACTCATCGATGTGACAGGCTATTGCTCTGAGATGCTTCTCAACCAGCCTTGGTCACTCATCCTAGATCCATCCAGTTCCGTCGTTTCGGAGATTCGTGCACAACTTCGTGAACGAAAAGCATGGTCTGGTCGCCTTAGCCTCACTTCGCAAACGGGCGAACGAAAACATCTCCAAGCGACGCTCATTCCGATCTATGATGCGAACGGCGTTCGTTTTCAGCACCTGTTCATTGGGAACGATATTACGGAAACAACAGTGCTTGAAGAAGAACTCGATTTTTTAGTGCATCATCATGAGATGACGCACTTATTAAATAAACGCGGATTTTTACGCGAAGGCGAGGCATTATTCCGTTCTGCCGCGTCGCATGACCCGATTGCGCTCATCTTGTTCGATATTGATCGTTTTAAAGTCATCAACGATTCGTTTGGGACACATGTCGGTGATCAACTACTTCAAGCAATGGCAACGCGTCTTTTGCAACATACGACAGGTGTACTTGCTTTTCATCCGACGAGTGATTTATTCGGTGTTCTATTACCTGCACCGTCGAGCAATCTGCTTTTCCAATATGCTCGAAAATTACAACAAGCACTGCAGCGCCCTTATTATATCAACGGTCATTCATTGATTGTTTCTTGTACTTTCGGGATCACCGTCTATCCGTCGGAAGCCAAAACACTGGAAGATTTATATCGCCGCTCTGAAACAGCTCTATACGCAGGAAAATCAATTGGTACCGGAACGATTCAGTACTTAACACACGAGATGGACACACAATTCACACGGAAAATCCAACTCGAACGTTCCCTCTTCACGGCACTCGAAGATCAATCCCTATATCTTGCTTATCAACCAATCATTGAACTTCAGACACAAGCCGTCAAAGGCTTCGAAGCGTTATTACGCTGGAATCACACAGCACTCGGGAGTATTCCACCAGATGAATTCATCCCACTCGCTGAAGAAGCTTCACTGATCACACCAATCAACAACTGGGTCATTATTGAAGCATGTGCACAGCTCGCGAAGTGGCAACAAACGATTGACCCTAAACTGACGATGGCAATCAATATCTCACCGCATCAGTTCCAAAGTGACTCCTTTATTCGAACGCTGCAACATATCGTAACGGAGCGACTCGTTTCACCATCTTCCGTTACGCTGGAGATGACAGAGAATATTGCGATCTTACAGACACAACGAACGGTCGAACGCATGCACCTCATCAAGTCGCTCGGCTTCCGTTTATCAATCGATGATTTCGGTACCGGTTATTCTTCTTTGCAGTATCTCAGTGCTTTTCCAATCGACGAATTAAAAATCGATAAAGTATTCATTGATGGTCTGGCGACAAATGACCACGCCTTGCTCGATTCCATCATTCAACTTGGTCACAACTTAGAGTTGAATCTTGTCGCTGAAGGTGTTGAGACAGAACACGCGTTAGATTATCTAAAAACGACATCGTGTCAGCATATGCAAGGGTTCATTTTCTCTGAACCTCTATCTGTACAGGATGTCGAAAAAAGATTCTTAACACCTTAATCAAAAAAAGAAGTCACGGTGGATGATAATCACCGTGACTTCTTTTGCATATCGTTTCTTACAATTGAATTTCTCCTACAACCATTCCGTAAACAGCTACTCCCGCTAAGACAACGAGAATCATACTGGCAATCCACTCATAACGTGACATGCCCGTCCGTTGCTGTTCTCGCTCTGCTAACGCATACGCGAGAATCCCTGGAGCATAGACTAATGCCGCGATGACGATGTACCAGATACCCGACGCATAGACGAGCCAAATCGAATACGCAGATGCGATGACAGAGAAAAGCAACATTTTCTGATTGCGCTCTTCTCGCGATGTCCGTATGCTGTACAACGCTGATAATAGATATGGTAATAACGCACAAATCCCAGCGATACTCGACAGGACAAGATAGGTTTGCGCTGAGAAAAGCGCGATTCCAGCGACGACCTGTGTCGCGATTTGTGTAATCAACAGCGCACCGACTGGAGCACCTTTCCGGTTCGTTTTTGCGAATGCTTTCGGAAATGCGCCGTCTTTTGCAACGAGATACGAAATCTCCGATGCGAGAATCGTCCATCCGAGAAGTGCACCGGATAATGAGATAATCAAACCGATCATGATGATCGTCGCACCGATTGGTCCAATCGCTGCCTCTAATACATACGCCATCGTCGGTTCTTTTAATCCAGCTAGTTGTTCTTGACTAAGCACTCCGAGTGATAAAACGGAAATCAAGATATAGATGACTAACACGCCAACAAGTCCTGTTACTGTCGCTTTCCCGACATCACTTCGGTTTTTGGCACGGCTTGATAAGACGACAGCACCCTCAATACCGACGAACGCCCATAGCGTGACGAGCATCGTTCCTTTTACTTGATCAAAGATCGAACCGAGTTCTGTTCCTTCTCCCCAAATATCCAAATTAAACGTTTTGATATTAAAGGCAATTCCTACTAGAAGAATGAAAATCAAGATCGGGACGAGCTTTGCGATCGTTGTAATCAAATTGACGAGTGTCGCTTCCTTGATACCGCTCGAGACGAGCCAGAACAATCCCCAAATGACGACTACACTCATGAAGAGGAGGAATATTCGATTTTCTGCTGCGAAAATCGGGAAGAAATAACTAATCGCATTAAACACGAGCGTGATATTCGCAACCGTTCCAATCCACGCCGATACCCAGTATCCCCAAGCACTGTTAAAACCGACGAAACGTCCGAATCCTTCACGCGCATAGGCATAGATGCCGCCTTCGAGCTCTGGTTTACTATTTGCGAGATGCTGGAATACTAGCGCTAGCATGATCATCCCAATCCCCGTAATACTCCATCCAATGAGGATAGGTCCTGCACTTGCACTTTGGGCCATTGCACCAGGAAGGTTAAAAGCTCCTCCACCGACCATGGAACCGATGACCATTGCAGCGAGCGCAAAGAACCCGATTTTTTGCTGATTCATGATGAGACACTTCCTTTTTCGTATATCTATTACATCTTACGTATATTCATTCGAAAGACACAAAAGTCATTATAACAAATCACCTTTTAAAGTAAAGAAAGGATTTGAGACGAATGAACTGGATCCATATATTTCAGCTCGAAGACCTCCTAAAACTCCTATTAGCCGCCACACTTGGAATTTTCATCGGATTCGAGCGTGAAATCAAAAATAAACCGGTTGGTATACGCACTAGCCTCGTAATTACCCTGATCAGTTGTCTGTTAACCATCGTTTCCATCAAATCGGTCTTACTCTACCATGACATGGCGACGAATGTTCAGATGGATCCGATGCGTCTCGTCGCCCAAATCATAACCGGAATCGGTTTTATTGGCGCTGGTGTCATCTTACGTCGACCGCATGATATCGTCAGCGGACTGACGACTGCCGCTATTATTTGGAGTGCAAGTGGGATTGGGATCGCTGTCGGTGCAGGTTTCATCTGGGAGTCGATTTTTCTCGTTCTCTTTCTCTTCCTCTTACTGGAAGGCTTAACTCGGATGATGGGTCGTATCAACAATAGTCGGTTCGAAGCAAATGTCCTCGTTGCGCATCTTTTACTTCCTTCTGGACTTGATCCGACAGACATCGTTCTTGCTCTTGAGCGTAAAGGTGTCCGTATTACGAATATGCGTTTACGTGGTGATCCCGTTCGATTGACGTTACGAATGTATTCCCCTCATGCGTTGACCTTATTCCTACTTTATGACTATTTGAAATCGCTTGGACTTGAGGATATAGACCTTGATCAATGAGAATTGTCAGAAAATTTATGTTGCATTTTTAATCACTTTCACTTAAATTAACAATATGTTCACATTTTTCTGAAATATTTAACACTAACTCTCGGGGGGTCATCGTTCCATGAATAAACCATCGAAAATCGCTTTTGCTGGACTTTCCAGCATCGCGCTTCTTGCTGTCGCTGCATGCGGGCAAGGAAATGACGAAAACACAAGCGGATCAGATTCGAAAAACAAGAAAAAGGAAGTCACACTCGTTTCGACGACGGATGTACCTCAGTTAGATCCGACGAAAACGACAGACTCGACTTCCATCATCGTCACGAACAACGTCTTCGAAGGGCTGTATCGTCTTGATGGAGATAACAAACCGACACCTGGAATCGCAGAAAGCGTTGAAGTGTCGGACGATAAAAAAACATATACGTTCAAACTGCGTAAAGATGCGAAGTGGTCAGATGGATCAGCCGTCACAGCAGATGATTTCATCTATGCTTGGAAACGTGCACTCAATCCAGAGACAGCAGCAGAATACGCGTACATTCTACAAGATTTAAAAAATGCCAACAAAATCATGGCCGGAGATGCTGAACTTGATGAACTGGGTGTCAAGAAAGTCGATGATCAGACACTTGAGGTCCAACTTGAAGCTCCAGCACCTTACTTCCTTGGTTTGACGAGTTTCCCGACGTACTTACCATTAAAACAATCATTCGTCGAAGATAAAGGCGATAAATTCGCGACAAGTGTTGATACAATGGTCTTCAACGGACCTTTCGTCCTTGATAAGTGGCAAGCGAATGCTGGCTGGACATACAAGAAAAATCCAGATTACTGGGATAAAGCGAATGTCAAGATGGATAAAATCGATGTCAAGGTCGTCAAAGAAATCTCAACTGGCGTTAACCTGTTCGAAGCGAAAGAAGTCGATTTCGCACCAATTACGTCTGAATTCGTTTCGCAGTATGAAAAATCAGATGATTACAAGACACGTCCAGATGCTCGGATCAACTTCCTTCGCTTTAACCAAAAGAATAAGGCCTTGAAAAATAAAAACATTCGAAAAGCACTCGCGCTTGGCTTTGAAAAACAAGGGATTACAGATGTCATCCTAAATGATGGATCAAAACCTGCAAACTTCATCGTCGCGAAAGACTTCACGTTTACACCAGATGGGGAAGACTTCCGCGCGAAGTATCCGGATCTACAAAGCTACGATGCAGACGCTGCGAAAAAAGCTTGGGATGCTGGCTTGAAGGAACTTGGTGTGAAGACAATCGAACTCAGCATGCTCTCACGGGATGAAGATGCTTTCAAGAAGGTTTCTGAGTACTTAAAAGGAGATCTTGAGAAGCACCTGCCTGGTTTGACGATCAAAATCAAGCAACAACCATTCAAAAACTTCCTCGAACTCGAGTCGAAGGGAGATTACGATATCTCTGCGGCTGGTTGGGGACCTGACTACCAAGATCCAATGACGTTCCTCGACATGTGGTTGACAGGCGGAAGCTTCAACCGGATGGAATACTCGAACAAGAAATTCGATGATCTCATTAAGGGAGCAAAACAACAAGCAGATGAAGCGAAACGTTGGTCAGACATGCAAGAAGCTGAAAAAATGCTGTTGACAGAAGACTACGCCATCGCACCAATCTACCAAAAAGGAGAAGCTTACTTACAACGGACAAACATTGATAAATTGTACCGTCACCCATTCGGTGCCGATATGAGCTTCAAATGGATGGAAGTAAAATAACCCTTTAAAACATTGATGAACAAGTAGCGAACCTCGTTCCCTACTTGTTTTTTTTATTTCCGAAAGCAATTCTCAGAAAACAACAAAGACCCCTTCTGACGGAGCCATCGGGGGTCTTTACTGTGCAATTTGTTTATAAAAAGCAATCTCTTCATCCTGTCCTTCCTCAACTGCTCGGAAGAATTCAGCGAAGTAAGCATAAAGAACGGTTCGTTCCTCATACGTCGGTCGAGCTTGACGAATGACGGAGAATGCAAGATTTCGCAACTGACGTTTCGTTCGTCGATGTGTTGGTAACGCATGGAACTGACGCGTGAATGAACGATAGACATCCGCAATCAAAGCTTCATGCCCTTCAAAATAGGTCTTATCCATAATGATGATCTCCTTTCTAATCTTGTTGTCCTACTGTTTTCTACGATTCTTTTAGATAAAAGTTTCATAGAAAGTGAGATTTCTCACAAACGATATAGAACTTACTATAACAAGCTTTCCAAAATGATTCAACATCCAAACTATTAAGTTTCATTAAGGAATTTTAGCCGTTTTGTAAAGTGACTTTTTTTGATTTTACCGTACCTCGATTGACACAAAAACGGTCTGAGTCCCGGAATGAGACTCAGACTCGCGACGGACATCAGTCTGCTTGTACTGAAATATGCTGAAAGTGTTTTACGTCGAATAATCCACTGTCGGTCAGCTTCAACTCCGGAATGACCGGTAAGCAAAGGAATGACATCGTCAAATATGGATTAAAGGAACGATCCGCCTCTAACACATCGAGGGCATCATTCAATGCTTCAAGTGTATCTCCAACTTCTTGGAAGGGACGATTCGTCATCAGTCCAGCGATTTCAAGCGGTAACTCAGCAAGTACCTCTTGCCCATTGACGGCAATGACTCCTCCACCCGCTTGGACGAGACGTTCCGCAGCCAGTTGCATTTCCTCATCCGACGCGCCAACGATGACGAGGTTGTGCGAATCATGGGCAACAGTCGCTGCAATCGCTCCGCGTTTCATCTTGAAACCTTTGACGATCCCAACTGCCGAGAAAGATGTCCCATGATGACGTTCAATGACAGCGATCTTTAAAAGATCCTGCTCCGGCACAGGCACGAAATGCCCGTCTTGAAGTGGAACATCGAGAATCAAGTGCTCCGTAACGATGCTTTTCGGAATGACTCCGATCACATGCGCCCGTGCTGATTCAAGTGGCAGCGCAAATACTTCCGGCGTAATCGGTTTTGTATTCAATGCACCTCGTAACGATTCTGGAACATGCGCGCGCCGTACTGTTCGGATCGTTTTTCCTGCTCGCGCGACACAATCACCCTTAATATAAACCTCATCAATCACGACGTTATCGGCATCGGATAACAAGACGAAGTCCGCCCGACGTCCTGGTACGATGGCTCCCCGATCGTCTAAACAATACGCGTTCGTCGCATGCAACGATGCCATCGCATACGCTGTTTCGCGTTTAATTCCATGACGAATCGCATAGCGGATATTATAGTCGATCGTTCCCTCTCGTAACGTGTCATCCAAATGCTTATCATCCGTACAGAAGAGGAAACGGCTCGCGTTGCTCTCTGTCACGGCATCGAGTACTTCCTTCAAGTTTCGGGCAGCTGATCCTTCCCGCACTTCGACATACAAACCACGCCGCGCTCGGGCGATCGCATCTTCCTTACTGACAGATTCATGATCCGTTCGAATTCCGGCGACACCATAAATGTTAATTTCGCGTGGTCCAAGTCCCGCAGCATGACCATCGACCAGTTTTCCTGCGTCTTCGATCTGTTTAATTTTTTGGAGCATATCGCGATCGGCTCGTTCGACCGCTGGATAATCCATGACTTCTCCTAAACCATGGACACCAGGATGATTGACGAACGGTGCAAGTGCCGCCGCATCAAGTGATGCTCCCGCGTGTTCAAACGAAGTCGCCGGTACGCAGCTCGGTAGCATCATCCGGACATCAAGCGCGAGACCTTCAGCATCGTCTAGCATGAAGGATAATCCTTCTGCTCCTTTGACATTCGCGATCTCATGCGGATCGGCGATGATCGTCGTGACACCTAACGGTAGAATCGCTTGCTCATACTCACTCGGCGGCACCATCGATGATTCAATATGGACATGGGCATCAACGAAACTCGGCGCGATGAAAAGTCCTTCTCCCGGACGATTCTCGATTCCCTCATACCCCTCTCCGACAGCAGCGATATAACCGGAATCAACCGCTACATCCGCTGTATAGGTCTCACGTGTCATGACATCGATGACTGAGATGTTCTGATAGACAACGGCTGCCTTCTCTTTTTTTGCAGCAATCGCGATCAATCGTTCACGCACTGTTTGTTCCATCCTGTCTCCTCCTGTTGTAAGCGTATTTTTACCATCTTACAATTAGTTTGGAAGCTGTTGCAATTTATTTTTTGTAACGTCAAGATGAAAGAGTATCGATTTAATGCCTGAGGGGGAAAAACGCATGAAATATCGTGTCGGTTCACTTGTTCCAAACATCGATCCATCCGTTTATTTAGCGGACGGATCTAAAGTCATCGGAGAGGTCACGATCGGAAAAGACTCATCTGTCTGGTTCAATACGGTCATCCGGGGAGACGAAGGTCCGATTCACATCGGGGAACGCGTCAACATCCAAGATGGTTCGATGATTCATCAATATGAAGGATATCCGACCATCATTGAAGATGAAGTGACGATTGGTCATATGGCGATGATTCATGGCGGAATCATTCGAAAAGGAGCGTTAATCGGAATGTCGGCGACGATCCTCGATGAAGCCGAAATCGGAGAAGGAGCATTCGTTGCTGCGGGAAGTCTTGTGCCGCCAAAAATGAAGGTACCTGCCGGCGCGATGGTCATGGGGGTTCCTGCAAAAATCGTCCGGGATATCAGTGACCATGATCGATTCATCATGGAACGGACAGTCCGAAAATACGTGAAACGAGGGCAGCAGTATGCTGACAGTTGTGAAGCCATCACAGAGGATTTGACAAGTTTGTGAGAACGTTTACAAAGTTCACGGGTTCTTAACACCTCCCCTCTTCCGTCTTTACATTTCTTTCGTACACTAAAGGTGTAAGAGATGAATCAAGACACAGAGAGGGGATTTTACATGATTCCAGTATACGAAGAACGCATCATGTCTGATTTGTTTTCATCTACGAATAACCCAAGTTACGGTTTGCCGACGTTACCCGAATCGGAAACGGATTGGTTGACAGTCGAGATTCAAGCACGTATCGTTAAAGATGCCGAGCACCGCCTTGGAACATTAAACCGAGAGGAAGAACGTGTATGATTCAGCAACGCACTGTTCGCGCTTGGCTCGCTAGTCGCATCAAAAAATAATTTAATCACTTGATTACGTATTTTCCAAAACGATATAGCGCGTCAGCGCGCATACCAAAAGAGCCGAAGCGGATTCCCGCCTCGGCTCTATCTGTTTATTTTGAAATTAATCCTTCTTCGATCAAGAAATCACGCGCGACTTTTTCAGGGCGCTGTTTCTCGACATCTGCTTTGTAATTCAATTCTTGCATCTTCTCATCCGTAATTTTATCTTTTAACGTGTTGAGGACTTTCTTCAGCTCCGGATGTTCTTCAAGTGTTTCTTGACGAACAAGCGGTACCGCATAGTATGGTGGGAAGAATTTTTTATCGTCTTCTAGCACTGTCAAATCGAATTTTTGTAACAAACCATCTGTTGAGAAGCTATCGATGACGTTCGTTCGACCATTCGTCAATGCTGTATAACGGAGTCCTCCATCGACTGGTTGTACATCTTGGAATTTCATGTCCGGATACTTTTTCTTCAGACCAAGATAACCATCTTCCCGGTTCGCAAATTCGATTGTTGATCCGAGAATCAAACGATCACTGACTTTTGACATGTCTGATACCGTCTTCAAGTCATATTTTTCGATATCTTCTTTTGTCATGGCAAGGGCGTACGTATTGTTGAAACCGATTGGGTCAAGGACGTCGACCTGACTTTTCTCAGGAATCATCTTCCCGACTTTTGCATAGACCGTTTCCGGATCCGTCTCGACGTCTTGCTTGAGCACGTCAATCAACAAAGTACCTGTGTACTCGACATACGCGTCAATTTCCCCTTTTTCAAGTGCCCCGTAAGCGACTTTCGTCCCCCCGAGGTTCAATTGACGTTCGACTTCCAAATCCGTTTTATCTTCGATTAAATCCGCTAACATATTTCCGAGAATCAATTGTTCCGTAAAGTTCTTCGATCCGATGACAATCTTATCTTCCTTGAGGAAAGAGTACGCGACCGTTCCACCGATTAACAAGAAGACGATACTTGCGATCGCGATCTTACGTCCAGCTGGCATCGCCTTGCGACGCTTCCGTGCCTTATTCTTGATTCGACCATCTGCAAGTGGAATCCCATTTGGCGCCACGGAGTATTCAATCCGACTGACGACGAAGTCGATGACAAGAGCTAAAATACCTGCTGGAATTGCTCCGGCGAGAATCTGGTTATTATCAACCGTTTGAATACCCGAGAAGACGAGATAACCAAGACCACCGGCACCGATGAATGCTGAAATCGTCATCAAACCAACAGCTGTAACGGCTGAAATTCGAATCCCTGCCATCATGATCGGCAAAGCAAGTGGAATCTGAACCTTACTGAGGATTTGTCGATCCGTTAAACCAATTCCTTTGGCTGCTTCGAGCGTGTCCCCTGGAATGCTCGAGAGACCCGTGTACGTATTTTTAACGATTGGCAAGAGTGAATAAAGCACGACCATGATGATCGCTGGTGTCGATCCGATACCAATGAACGGAATCAAGAAACCGAGTAAAGCAAGACTCGGAACGGCCTGCACGACGCTCGTCAGCGCAAGGACAGGCTTCGCAAACTTTTGGTAACGGGTGATCAGAATCCCGATCGGAATCCCGAGAACGACCGCGATGACGACGGCAAAGACTGTCAGCTGTAAGTGCTCTAGCAATAAATCACCAATCTGATCGGTATTATTTTTTACATAATCAAAGAATCCGTTCATTGGACTTCCTCCTCATGAATGAATTGCTCACTCAAGACGGAAAGTAAGCTACTACGCGTGATCAACCCTCTGAGTTTTCCTGTTGCATCCGTTACTGGTAGATAACCAGTCTCTTCCTGATTCATGACTTCAAGAACGTCGAGTAATGAATCATGTTCATTAACGGCGATGATTTCGCCCTCCATCACTTCTTCGATCCGTTGGCTCTTATCCGCTATCGTCTGGATGTTCTTCAACTTAATTAGCCCTTGTAAGACGCGGTCACGATCGGTAATCAACAAGCTGTCGACTTTGCGTCCACGCATGATTTCAATTCCCTGCAACAACGTTCGTTTGCCACTGATTGAAACCGGGTCCTCGATCATGATGTCTTCTGCCTTGATGTATTCCGGACTACTCCAGATTTTATTTTTTCCGATGAACGATTCGACATATTCATCTTTTGGATGACGCAAGATTTCTTCTGGAGTATCGAACTGAACGATTTCCCCATCACGCATGATACATATCCGATCCGCTAACTTGATCGCTTCATCCATATCATGGGTGACGAAAACGATCGTCTTTTTCACTTCTTCTTGCAAGTTAAAGAGCTCTTCCTGTAGATCGTTACGAGTAACGGGATCGAGTGCACTGAATGGCTCATCCATCAAGATGACATCAGGGTCATTCATCAGAGCACGCGCGAAACCGACACGCTGTTGTTGTCCACCACTGAGTTCGCTCGGATATCGATCGATGAATTGCTTTGGATCAAGCCCGACCATCGTCAACAGTTGTTCTGTCCGTTGATCCATCTCATCGTGGTTCTTCCCCTCTAGCCCAGCAATCAATTGAATGTTTTCCCGGACCGTCATGTGAGGGAACAAGCCTGTTTGCTGGATGACATATCCCATATGACGTCTTAATTCAATCGTATCCGTCTTCATGATGTCCTTCCCGTTGACTAAAATCGTGCCTGAAGAAGGTTCGATCAGTCGATTGATCATCTTAAGTGACGTCGTTTTCCCACAGCCACTTGGTCCGATGAAGACAACGAGTTCACCCTTTTGAATCTCGAGCGATAAGCCTTTCAAGACGACATTGTCCTTAAACTGCTTACCGACGTTTTTGAATTCGATCATTCCTTCTCACTCCTTTTTACTATTTCCATATATTATGGTTTCCCAAAAAGATTACGGTTTAAACAAATTTTCTGTAATTTAGTTTTATTTCTTTGCAAAACGGGAATTTCTTAGTTCTTTTTTTTAAAATAAAGGGAATACCTTAATAAAGAGTACTTGTAAAGCATGTTTTTGATGAAGGAGGTACTAGACGATGAACATCAAGAAACCTACCATCATGATGATCGGATTACTTCTCCTTAGTCCACTTTCAATCCCTTCACAGGTCGATGCAGCGAGCTCTACGTTCGTGACGAAAGGAACGACGACACAAAAAGTCGTCGCATTGACGTTTGATGACGGTTCAGATGGAACGAACATTGCCAAAATCTTGAGTATCTTAAAAAGTAACCAAGTGAAAGCGACTTTCTTTTTGACAGGCAGTGGCGCAACCAACCACCCCCAATCGATCAAAAACATCGCAACCGCTTCTCCGACACACCAAATCGGCAATCACTCGTATTCGCATCCGAATTTTACGACACTAACAGCGAGCCAGATGACGAGTGAATTATCCCGAACAGAATCTCTCATCCGGTCCTTGACCGGAAAAACGACAAAACCAATTTTTCGGGCGCCGTTCGGTGCAAGTAATAGTAACGTGTTGAGTGCAGTTGGGGCGGCAGGTTACACGAAAACGATTCAATGGAATATTGATACGACGGATTGGAAAGGCATCTCTTCAACAGCCATCTTGGATCGTGTATTACCAAAAGTCGTTCCCGGATCAATCATCCTGATGCATACCGGTGCTGGTGCAAAAGGAACACCGACCGCCTTGCCGACGATGATTTCGAAACTCAAAGCCAAAGGCTATTCGTTCGTCACGATTTCAGAACTCCTCCGCTCACCGACTCCAACCGGTACGACGTATACCGTCAAAGCTGGCGATACACTCTATTCGATTGCCCGTAAATACAACGTCTCGGTCTCTGCCCTCGCGAGTGCAAATAACATCACGAATTGGAATCTGTTGAATGTCGGTCAAGTCTTGAAAATTCCAACAACGACGTATATCGTCAAAGCCGGTGATACACTTTACTCGATTGCGACACGATATGGTGTCACCGTCACAGCATTGATGCAGGCAAACAGCATTACGAATCCGAACCTATTGTTCATTGGACAAGTCTTAAAAATTCCAAACTGAATCTGCTGATCGCAACAAAAAAACGATCCCTCTCTATTCAAGAGAAGAATCGCTTTAGATCGCATGCATGAAATCGGCGCGATAGCGTCGGTTTTTTTTGTCCTTTCGTTTGACCCCGCACCTCTTATGACTCTGATCGGACACCGTTGATCCCAAGATCACACTGAATCAAATCCGCATACGTTTGTCGACGGACGACTTCACGGGATTCCCCGTCCCGAACGAAAACGAGTGCCGGACGTAAGAACTGGTTATAGTTGCTTGCCATCGAGAAGTTATACGCTCCTGTCCCAAAGACAGCAAGGGTATCGCCACCATTCGGTGTGACCAACTGTGCTTTTTCAGCGACGAGATCCCCTGATTCACAAGCTGCTCCGACGACCGTCACTTCAGTCGTTTCACCACTCATCCGGTTTGCGATGACGGTTTCATACACGGCACCGTAAAGTGCTGGGCGAATGTTATCCGTCATTCCGCCATCGACCGAAAGATATGTTCTGACGCCTTCAATTTCTTTGATGGCCCCGACCGTATACAGTGTCGTTCCTGCATTCGCAACGACCCAGCGCCCTGGCTCGATCCCGATTCGTGGACGTTCGATGCCGAGTCGCTCCGTTTCCGTCTCGATCACGTCCATGACGCGTGCGATCGTCGCTTCAAAATCAAGCGGCTGATCGTCCTGTGTATAGGCAATACCGAAGCCGCCGCCAACATTGACTTCGCTGACTGTGAAGCCATGGTGCGCACGAATCGTTTCGACGAAGCCCATCATCGTCCGAGCCGTCTGTTCGAACAGTGACGGATCTTGGATTTGCGAACCGACATGACAATGGATGCCAAGTAACGACAGATGTTCCGATGCTAAAATTGCCTCGATCGCGTCCAAGTAATCTGACGCATGTGTTGAGAAGCCGAATTTCGTATCGACGCCACCTGTCTGGATTTTCGCATGCGCTCCCCCGATGACTTGTGGCACGATCCGGATCAGGACATGGACCGTTTGACCAGCTTGCGCTGCGATGGCTTCGAGTTGTGCAATTTCGGCAAAGTGATCGATGACGATCCGTCCGACACCTTCCTCGACGGCATACTGAAGATCAGCCGTTGATTTATTCGAACCATGGAAATAGATCCGTTCTGCCGGAACCCCGGATTGACGAGCGATGAAGAGTTCTCCCCCCGTAACGACATCGATTCCGAGACCATGACGCACGACTTGTTCATATACGGCACTAACCGTCAGTGCTTTAGAAGCGAAGGAAGCATACGTGTTCGGATACTTATCAAGGAAGTGTTCCCGGACGGTCGCTAATCGATCCGTCAGCTCCCGCTCTGCCATCACGTACAATGGTGTTCCGTACTGTGCTGCAAGATTGGTCGCTGCGACACCATCGATGTGCAACGTGTTGTTTTCTTCTGTCAGGTATTGACTTCCATACATAATAAGTTCCTCCTTATAGATACTGATGCGTCAAACGCCACGACCGGGCGCACATCTGCTCTGAATTGTTCGCTGCTCCTGTCCGGGTGATATCGTCAATTTCAACGCCATCCCCGTATAACACGACCTCGTCTCCAACCTCAACCGTTCCATCGACAGCGACGAATGTATGACTCATGAATAATTTATTGATGACCGGATAAGGTTTTTCTTTGATGTGAACAGGCAACGCGGCACGCCCACGGACGACACCGTCTCCATAGCCGACGGGTAAAATAGCAATCCGCATCGGTTCTGCACTCGTAAAGTTCGTCCCGTATCCCACATGCTCACCCGGTCCAATTTCGCGAATTTCAACGACCTCCGTCGTCATCCGTAGCGAAGGAACGAGCCAGTCCATCTTTTCAATCGGTGAATAGCCGAATAAGAAGATGCCCGGGCGGACATAGTTACAAAATGCGAGACGCGGATCGTGTTTGACGATCGTCGCACTGTTTTCCGAGTGCATATACGTAAACGTATGGCGCTTTCGTAACACATCGGCAATGGCGACGAAACGTTCGACTTGTCCATCGTGATCCGCATCCGGTTCATCGGCAAGCGGAAAGTGTGTATATAAACCTGTTAAAGCGAGCGAATCTGCTTGCGCAAGCGCAAGAACAGCTTCCGCCTCTTGAAGCGAACTGACACCAAAACGATTCATCCCGACGTTGATCTTCAAATGTAACTCGATTCCCTGCAGCTGTTTACTGTTTAGGGCGAGCCATTCTAGCGATGAGACACCGAGTGCGATTCCGAAACGTCGTGCTGTTTCAAAATCCTCCGTCGGATTCATCACCAGTACATAACTGTCTGGAAAATTCGTTTTGATTTCAATGGCTTCATACAACTCAGCGACAGCAAAGTGATGCACATCAGATGCCATCAGCGTCTCGACCATCTCGAGCATACCTAAGTTATACGCATTGTTCTTGACCACGGCAAAAATACGTTTACGTGACCGAGCGAAGACCGATGCGACGTTCTGTCGCACCGCCTTCCGATCGATCGTGACGAGTGTACGCGTCGTCATTCTGCGACAGCGGGTGTCACATACGTCAACCAATCCGCATATTGCGGCAATTGACCTGTGACGGCTTGACGGTAAAGATCGAGCAACTCATCTGCGACGTTCCGTGTTCCGCCGTTGATCGAGATATGATCGATTTCACCGACACTCGTGATTTCAGCAGCTGTTCCTGTTAAGAAGATCTCATCTGCGACATACAGCTCATCGCGTCCGATGTGACGTTCGACGACAGGATAGCCTTGATCTTGTGCCAAACGGATGATGACTTGGCGTGTGATACCGTCGAGTACTGAACAATCAAGTGACGGTGTATGAATCGTTCCGTTTTTAAGAAGGAAGAGGTTCGCAACACTCGCTTCACTGACGTTTCCGTTCATGTCGAGTGCGATGGCTTCATCAAATCCATCACGGATCGCTTCACCTTTTAGAAGTTGTGAGTTCATATAGTTCGCAGCCGCTTTCGCTTGCATCGGCATCATCGTTGATGAGACGCGGCGGTATGATGCGACTTTGGCACGGATGCCAGCGCCTTTATCGAAGTATTCCCCAAGCTCCCAGCAAGAGATACCGACATGCACCGTCGTATCTTTCGCCATCAATGCTTGCCATGGCGTACCGAGGAACACGAATGGACGGATATAACAAGATTCGAATCCGTTTTTCGCAACTAGATCAATCGTCGCCTGGACGAGTTCATCAACCGTATACGGAATCGTGACGTGGTAATACGCACAACTGCGGAAGAGACGTTCGATATGTTCCTTCAATTGGAAAATCGCCGGTCCGTCCGGTGTCGCGTAAGCACGAATTCCTTCAAAGAATCCACTACCATAGTGAATCGCATGTGACATGACGCTCGTGTTCGCATCTTTCGGATCATGAAAGACTCCATCTAACCAAATTGCTTCTCCATACTGTGTATCCACTGCCATGTGTTTTCCTCCTCTTCGACGTCAATCAGAGTGAACGTAAATCATCCACCAATTGCGTCTTCTCTTCTGTTTTCGCATCTTTCTGTTTGATGACACGTGCAGGTGTTCCAGCAACGACGCTTCCAGCAGGTACGTCTTCTGTGACGACACTACCAGCAGCGACGACGGCATCTTTGCCGACTTTGACGCCTTCAAGAATGACTGCATTTGCACCAATCAAGACACCGTCTTCAATGATGACAGGTGTTTTTGAAGGTGGTTCGAGGACACCCGCGACCACGGCACCTGCGCCGACATGAACGTTTTTCCCGATCGTCCCACGTGCACCGACGACAGCATTCATATCAATCATTGTACCATCTCCGATTGATGCACCGATATTGATGATCGCACCCATCATGACGACTGCGTTGTCACCGATGACGACATGATCACGAATCCATGAACCTGGCTCGATGCGCGCATTCAAGTGACGTGTATCAAGCATTGGTACCGCACTGTTGCGACGGTCATACTCCACGTGAACATCCGTGATGCGATCTGAATACTTTTCTAAGAAAGTAGCCGCAAGTCCTGCATCCGCGAAGAAAATCTTTGATTCATCTGATCCGAACGCTGTAGCGCCTTCAATCGTCAAGCCCGCCAAATCGCCGTTGACGTACAGTTTTACTGGTGTTTGTTTTTTAGCATCTTTAATGAATTTAGCAATTTCGTAAGCATCAGTGAGTAACATGTGAATCCTCCTGTGTGTAGAGCGTCTCTAATGTATAGAGTCCCGCTGTTTTTTGAATGAGTGCTTCAGCTGCTTTGATCGCACCAGAAGCAAATACTTTTTTCGATAACGCCGTATGTTTGATTTCAATCAATTCGTCGACACCTGCGAATAAGACTTCGTGTTCTCCGAAGATCGTTCCACCGCGCATCGCGTGCATCCCGATCTCGTTCGTCTCGCGCTTTTGCCGCGTCTGTGAACGATCATATACCGGTGTGACGTCACGTGCCGTCTGAATCGTTTGCAATAACAACTCCGCCGTTCCGCTTGGCGCATCGACTTTTTGGTTGTGATGTTTCTCAAGCAATTCGATGTCATACGCTCCTGCTAGTGGTACGAGTGTCTTCAGCAGTTGCTGCACCATCGCGATGCCGTACGACATATTGTACGACTGGAAGATCGGAATTTCTTTCGCAGCGTCCTCGATCGATGCCAGTTCCGCCTCTGAAAAACCAGTCGTCGCGATGACGAGTGGTGTTTTTGTCGCTAGCCCGTATGCGAGCAGATCCGGTAGCAAACTCGGATGCGAGAAGTCGATGATCGCATCGACCGTTTCTGACATCTCTGTTAGCTCGGCATATGAAGCGATCGTATCGGATGACTTCGTCCGGTCAACGATCGCCACGACACTTTGTGGTGCGAGTTCGACGACGTATTGTCCTGTCGCCCCATAACCGTGTAACGCGAGTTTCATCGAACCACTCCTTTGTAAGCCCGCATCGTTTCGAGTAAGTGGGCATGTCCTGCTTCCGATTGACGGACGAGCGGCAAGCGTGGCGCACCGACAGCAAAGCCAAGTTCTTCAAGCGATGCTTTGACTGGAATCGGATTGACATCACTGAACAAGGCACCGATGACCGGTAACAAGTCTGCCTGAATCCGGCGCGCCGTGACGAGATCTTGCGCTAGTAACGCCTCAGCAAGTGCTTGTGTCTCTGCCGGGTACGGGTTCGAAAGAACTGAGATGACGCCTTGTGCCCCCCATGCCATGTACGGCAGGATTTGATCATCATTTCCACAGAAGACCGCGAAGTCTTCCGGAATCGCTGCCATCAGTTCGCCCATGAAGCTGACGTCTCCACTCGCTTCCTTAAACGCTTGGATGCGTGGATGACGTGCTAACGTCACTGCGGTTTCGACTGCGATCGCAACGCCTGTCCGCGACGGAACGTTGTACAGCATGATTGGTAATTCTGTTGCATCAGCGACCGCCGTGAAGTGTGCGACGAGACCGGCTTGCGATGTTTTATTGTAATACGGTGTGACGAGCATCGCTGCGTCCGCACCGAGGCGTTCTGCGAGTAATGTTTTCTCGATCGTCGCTGCCGTATTGTTCGAACCTGTTCCAGCAATGACGGGCACTCGCCCTGCCGTGACTTGAACGGCAGTCGTCAGGAGTTGTTCGAATTCCGTGTTTGTCAGTGTCGAACCTTCTCCTGTCGTTCCTCCAACGACAAGTGCCTGAATTCCTGCTGCGAGTTGTTGCTCGATTAAGCGTTCGAATACGTGTAGATCCAACTCGCCTGCTTCATTAAATGGTGTGACGAGCGCTGTACCTGCTCCTTTGAACATGAAGAACTCCTCCTTTTTTATGAATGAATCGACTGTTCGATTGCTTGGCGTGCGACTTGTACGGCGTTTGACGCGGCACCTTTTCGAATATTGTCGGCTACACACCAAAGATGGAACGTATTCGCGAGACTATCATCTTGTCGAATTCGTCCGACATAGACATCGTCCGTCCCACTCGCGTCAAGTGGCATCGGATAGCGCGTATTCGCGACATCATCGACGAGGACGACGCCCGGTGCGTTTTCAAGTGCTTCACGGATCGCTGCAACCGTCGTCGGTTGTGTAAACGTGACGTTGATCGCAACCGAGTGAGAATTCGTGACTGGAACCCGGACACATGTCGCACTGACTGGTAATGCTGGAAGATTGAAGATTTTCCGTGTTTCATCAATCATCTTCTGCTCTTCTTTCGTATAGCCGTTCTCAAGGAACACATCGATATGCGGCAAGATGTTATCGTGAATCGGATGCGGATAATTGACGGGCTCTTCTCCGCGTGCCCCGCGTGCCAAATCCTCGATTCCTTTTTGACCTGAACCCGATACGGCCTGATACGTTGTATAGTTGATCCGTTCGAATCCCAGTGACTGGAGCGGTGCTAAGGCGACGACGGATTGAATCGTCGAACAGTTCGGATTTGCGATCAAGCGGTCTGTCGCCTGAATCGCTTGTGGATTGACTTCTGGCACGACGAGTGGAATCGTCTCCTGCATTCGGAAAGCACTTGAATTATCAACGACGAGTGTTCCGTTTTCGGCTAGTAACGGGGCATATTGCTCACTGATCGTTCCGCCTGCTGCGAACAACGCGACATCGATCCCGTCTTCCGTGATGTTTGGCGTCAGCGCTTGGATCGTAATATCTTCTCCCTTGAACTGTACCGTGTTCCCTGCTGAACGAGCAGAAGCGTAAGCGGACAGGCGGCTGACCGGGAAGTCCAGTTCTGCGAGTACTTGTAACATTTTTTGACCGACGGCGCCGGTTGCTCCGATGACGGCTACATGATACATGCTGTTTTCCTCCTTATAACTCGAACGCGTTTGCAATCGCTGCAACCGTCCGTTCAATGTCTGCTTGTGCAATCGTGTACGAGATGCTGATTTCTGATGTCGTGACTTGATAGAACGGGATGTTCTCCGCTCGGAAGATTGCGAACAATTTCGAAGCGACACCTGTTGCATCCCGCATCCCGATGCCGACGACAGATAACTTCGCGTGCTGATTGTGGCGGTCGACCTTGACTGTCGTGAAGCGATCCATGATGTCTTTCAATGCTTCATCGAGGAACTCTTCCTCATCGAGTGGACATGAGAACGATAAGAAGATGTCACTGTCGAACGTCGTTTGACTGATCATGTCGATGTTGACGTGGCGATTGGATAACAGTTCGAAGATATCGGCTACTGCTGCGTTCGTTTGCGGTACGTGTTTGATTGATACCGTCAAGACGTTCTTCGTCACACTGACACTCGTGACCGCTTTTTGTTCCATTGTTTCCGTCGCTTCCATGATCCATGTTCCCCTTTTCGATTCAAGTGTTTTCCCGACGAAGATGTGTACGCCGTATTTTTTTCCTAGTTCGACACTCCGCATTTCCATGACCTTCGACCCGAGGGCGCTCATCTCCATCATCTCATCATATGAGATGTGCGGAATCGGTTGAGCAGCAGCATGGATTCGTGGATCAGCCGTATAGACACCGTCGACATCCGTGTAGATTTCACACCGTTTATCAAGGACTGCCGCAAGGGCAACAGCCGTTGTATCCGATCCACCACGTCCGAGCGTCGTGACATCACCGAGTTCGTTGACACCTTGGAATCCAGCGACGATGACGACATCGTACGTTTCGAGTTTTTGTCGTAATAGATTTCCATCAATCTGTTTGATCTTACTTTTCGTATGCAATCCCATCGTACTGATTCCCGCTTGAGCGCCTGTTTGCGATAACGCTTTGACGCCGAGTGAGTTGAGGGCAATGCTGAGTAATGAAATCGTCTGTTCTTCTCCGATGGCAAGCAGACGATCGAGTTCTCGGCGCTCGGGGCGATCCGTGATGGCTTGCGCCTGAGCAATCAAAGAATCTGTCATCTTGCCCATCGCTGAAACGACGACGACAAGTTTTTCACCTTCGGCTGCGCGACTCTTCAAATAATTCGCAATAGACTGAATCTGTTCGACAGTCGCAACCGAGCTTCCACCAAATTTAAGTACAGTTGTCACAATCCTATCTCCTTTGTCCCGATACAGAAAAAAACGACGGGCCGGTAGGAGCGTTCCTACGGCCCGTCGTTATCACGATCGGACAAACGAAGACAAAGTCATTCGTTCTTTTACGTAAGATAGCGCTCCGAAACATCGGTTTCGGCAGTACAACGGATCTTAACCGTTGTACCAGCAAATGAGAAGAAGCATCTTCTCGTTCACTTCGGCGGACTTCCCCTTTCACATCATTCGGCATGCTTGCCTTCAAGAATGATGCTACTCATGTCATCCGCGCCTCTATCTGTCGGTTGTTAGTTACAGTTATAGCAGACATCTTTTGTTAAATCCAGTCATTTGACTGATTTTTTTCAAAATCCGTCAATTCGCAAGATGCTGTTTCGCGAGTTCGAGTTGCTCCGACACGGCAGCAAACCCTGTCCCGCCGTAGCTAGTCCGGCGTGCTACTGCTTGAACCGGATCGAGGAGCGGATAGACGTCTTCTGTGATATCAGGATGGAACGTTTGATACGTCTCGAGGTTCAAATCCTTCAGGAAACAACCGTTTTGCACACAGTAAAGGACGGCTTTGCCGACGATTTCATGCGCTTCACGGAACGGTATGCCTTTCGTCACAAGGTAGTCAGCGAGTTCCGTTGCATTCGAGAAGTCTTGCATTGTCGCCTTCTTGAGCGCTTCGGTCTTAAACGTCGCAGATTCAATCATTCCGGTGAAGATTTGAACGGATTGGAGAACGGTATCTGCCGTATCGAAGACCCCTTCCTTATCCTCTTGCATGTCTTTGTTGTAAGCGAGTGGTAATGCCTTCATCGTCGTCAAGAAGCCCATCAGATTGCCGTAGACGCGCCCCGTTTTCCCACGAATCAATTCAGCGAAATCAGGATTTTTCTTCTGTGGCATCATGCTCGACCCTGTCGAGAAAGCATCAGACAACTCGATGAAGCCAAATTCTTGCGATGCCCAGATGATGATTTCTTCACAAAAACGCGAGAGATGCATCATGACGGTCGAGGCGATCCCGAGGTATTCGATGACGAAATCGCGGTCGGAGACAGCGTCGAGACTGTTCG
The DNA here is from genome assembly GCF_019890935.1 of Exiguobacterium acetylicum. NCBI lineage: Bacteria > Bacillati > Bacillota > Bacilli > Caryophanales > Exiguobacterium > Exiguobacterium acetylicum. The sequence continues at coordinate 526,667 of NZ_CP082333.1, read as the reverse complement.
GATAGATTGACTCAAAACCGAGCAACTCGGCAGAACGGAAACGATCGATTGGGAATGTCGTCCCCGCGAGCGCGCCTGCCCCGAGCGGTGATTTCCGGATCCGCTTTTGATTATCCGTCAACCGTTCGACATCACGTTCGAACATCCAGAAATAAGCGAGCAAGTGATGCGCAAGCGAGATCGGTTGTGCCCGTTGCAAATGCGTATAACCTGGCATGACTGTCTCGATATGTTGCTCAGCTTGTTCCGTGATGACCGATTGAAGCTCGCGTAATGCTGTCGTCAACGCTTCGACATGCTGCTCCATCCATAGATGTAAATCCGTTGCGACTTGATCGTTTCGGCTCCGTGCCGTATGCAGTTTCCCTGCGACTGGACCGATCTGTTCTGTCAACAAACGCTCGAGGTTCATATGAATGTCCTCATCCGCTAACGTGTATGAATGGTCTGCTAACGTCGTTTCCAGTTGCTTCAGTCCTTGCTCGATTTGTGTCCACTCGTCTTGAGCGAGTATTCCTTGTTCAAATAGCATCTGCGCGTGTGCGAGACTCCCTTTTAAATCGACGCTCGCTAATTTTTGATCGAACGTGATCGATGCTCCGAAGGCTTCCGCTTGAGCGGAAGCACTTTCCGTAAAACGTCCACCCCAGAGTTTGGTCATTTCGTGACACCCGCCTGACGATGTACGCTCGCATGCGTCGAAACGGCAAGTCCGTGTAATTTGATGAAGCCTTTTGCTGCTTCATGATCGAACGCGTCTTCTTTCGTGTACGTCGCAAGTTTCTCATCATAGAGCGAGACAGCGGACTGACGACCTGTCACGGTTGCGTTTCCTTTGAACAGTTTAACGCGAACTTCTCCTGTGACGTCCTGTTGTGTCGCCGTCAAGAATGCTTTTAAGCCTTTCGTCAATGGTGCATGGAAGAGACCGTTATAGATCGTTTCTGCGTATTGTTTGCTGAGAAGTGGTTTGAAATGTGCGACGTCCTTCGTCAATGTAATCGTCTCGAGTGCAGCGTGCGCTTTGAGTAACACCGTTGCGCCTGGGCACTCATAGACTTCCCGCGATTTGATACCGACGAGACGGTTCTCGACGTGGTCGATCCGTCCGACCCCATGTGCACCAGCGATGATGTTCAGTTCCGTGATCAGTTTCGCCAGTGGATACGTCGTTCCGTTGATCGAGACCGGAACACCTGCTTCAAAGCCAATGATGACTTCTTCTGCCTGATCCGGTGCGTCTTCTGGCGCTACTGTTAACGCGTAAGCGTCTTGTGGTGGCTCTGTCCAAGGGTTTTCTAGGACGCCACACTCGTTACTCCGTCCCCAGAGGTTCATGTCGATTGAGTATGGGCTGTCGAGGTTGATCGGGATCGGCACGTTGTTTTCTTTCGCATAGGCGATTTCTTCTTCCCGTGACCATTTCCATTCCCGAACCGGTGCGATGACTTCGAGTGATGGATCAAGTGCTGCGACCGAAACTTCGAACCGGACTTGGTCGTTCCCTTTTCCGGTACATCCGTGAGCGACCGCCGTTGCACCATGTTGATGCGCGACTTCGACGAGCTTTTCTGCGATCAACGGACGCGAAAGCGCTGAAATCAACGGATAGGCATTTTCGTAATGCGCGCCATATTGAAGTGCCGGCAAGACGAAGTCTTGTGCGAATTCTTCTTTTACATCGAGGACGATCGATTCGATTGCACCGACGAGGAGTGCTTTTTCTTTAATGACGGATAAATCTTTTCCTTCTCCGACATCCATGCATAAGGCAATGACGTCATAGTCCTTGCTCAACCATTTGATGGCTACCGATGTATCAAGTCCCCCAGAGTAAGCTAAGATCAGTTTTTGTTTCGACATGTATAATTCCCTCCTGGTTTTAAATTCATCTGTCTGTATAAAAATTCATTATGAATTATATATATACATAGAAAACAAAAAAAAGAAACCCTTTTTGCAGGATTTCTTTCAAAAAGACTTACATTTTCTTCTCCATCGTTCGGTGCGGGATGCCCGCATCGTCGAATTCATCGGAGACGATCGTATACCCGAGTCCTTGATAGAACGGGATTGCCTGGACTTGTGCACCGAGCGTCAGCAATTGCTTCCCTTCGCGACGTGCGACTCGTTCCATCGCTTGCATCAACTCGCCACCGTATCCTTTTCCTCGTGCTGTCGCTAGCGTCGCGACACGTTCCACCTTCATCCGTTGGTCGTCATATGGACGGGTGCGTCCCGTTGCGACCGGCCGGCTCTGCTCATCGAGGACAAGCAGATGAATCGCTGTTTCATCATGTGTATCGTATTCAAGATGACGCGGCACGCCTTGTTCCTCGACGAAGACACGCTCCCGGATCATCCGGACGGCTTGATGTTGTTCTGCTGTACGTACTTGAATGACTGTCATAACTGATATTCCTCCCGTAATCGATCGACATATGCCATCGCATCATCCCGATTCGTAAATTGTGCTTGTGCCTGGATCGCACTTCCACCGCCACGCCCATTGAATGCTTGGACATGCGCTTTGGCAAACTTCCCGAGATGCGGTTCACCTGGACTGCTCATCAGTAACTTGTTCACCGTCGCATTCCAGACGACACCAATACGTCCCGCTTCTTGAATCGCTTTCGCGAGTTGTTCGGAAACCTTGATCTCTTCCTCCAGATGTTCAAACACAAGAAGCCCTTCTTGTTGTTCCAAAGCGTGAGCGAGTGTGAACGTCGCGAGTTGTTCCTGGGCATGTTCGACCTGTTTCGTTAAGCGCTTCTGATCGTCCTGTACCGCTTGAATTGCTTCTGGAATTTGAACTGGTTTAACTGATAAAGCTTGTGCTGCTTCCCGCAAGGCATGACGTTCTGCCTGTAGAAGTTGATGTGCCCGTTCTTTTGCGACATAAGAAAGACGAATGTTCCCACGAATTCGTTCGACTCCAGTAAAAAGAATTAACTCGAGCTGTGCCGTCGAATCGAGATGCGTTCCACCACAAGCACTGTAGTCGAGTGTGCCGATTTGAACGACACGAATCCGTCCTTCGACTTGCGGTGTTTTTCGTAATGGTAAGCGTAGCGCTTCCGCCTCGTCATATTCGGTCGCTGTGATCGGTAATCCTTGTTCAATCACCTGGCGTAATCGTCGATCCAGCTGTTCTTGTTGCAGAGTTGTCCATTCAGGTGTCTCGATATCAAGCGTCGAGACCTCACTTCCCGTCCGAAAACTAAGTGTCTTGATATTTGATTCATCTTGTAGGATTGCAGAGATGACATGTTGTGCCGTATGCTGCGCCGCATGATCGATCCGGACTGCGTCATCTACGATACCGGTGACGTCACCCGTGAGTGGCGTCGCCAGTTGGTGCCAGACGACACCGTCCTCGATTTGAACGTCAAGGACCGGTTGGTCGTTCAATGTTCCACGGTCCGCCGGCTGTCCACCGCTCTCCGGATAGAAGTAACTTTTCTCTAGAGCAACCCAATAGCCATCTACTTGTTTTGTCGTGCGAATGGATGTCTGAAAGGTTCGGACATCGGATTCTATTTGTTCGGGGCGCATGCCTCGACCACCTTTCTCTGTCAGTTTCACTCTGTATTATGCCATATTTCATCCAGAATCGTTTGTCGGCTTGCCTTTTTCCTAGTACACTAGACGAAAGACTACCGATCGCGAAGGGACGAAATGCCGTGATTCAGCATATCAATAAAAATTCACCACTCCCCATCTACTATCAAATCGAAGCTGCCTTAAAACAACAAATCGAAAGCGGTGTTCTTCAACCTGGCGATCTGATTCCGTCCGAGCGCGAATTTGCGGAAGCGCATCAAATTAGCCGAATGACGGTCCGCCAAGCCATTTCAAATTTGGTCAACGCCGGTTACTTGATTCGTCAAAAAGGACGAGGAACATTCGTCGCGAATAAAAAAATCGTCATGCAACTGTCTGGCTTGACGAGTTTCTCGGAAGAGATGGAACATCTTGGACTAGAACCGACGAGTGCGCTTCTCTCCTATCAAATCATCGACGCGTCGATGACGATCGCAAACAAGCTCCGGATTCGCGAAGGGGCATCCGTGTATGAATTGAAACGTTTACGAATCGCTGATGAGCAAGCGCTTGCTCTTGAGACCGTCTACATCCCGGAACAACTCCTACCCGGACTTGATCAAGACGTCGCGACCGCATCGCTCTATGCATTCGCTGAAGCGAGCGGATTGAACCTCGGACGTGCGAGTCAGACATTTGAATCACGTCTCGCGACGAAGGAGGAAGCGGGTCACCTTGGTCTATCGACCGCTTCACCTGTCTTATCCGTCGAGCAACTGACGTACCTGACAACAGAGCAACCATTTGAATACGTCATCTCCGCCTATCGTGGCGACCGCTATACCTTTACCGTCGAAATGGAACGCCAACGCTAAAAATCCCCTTGTATCGTCGTACAATGACGATGATACAAGGGGATTTTTAGTGTGTCTTACTGTGCAGGGACGGCTTCCGTCTCTGTCACGGGTTCTTCTGTCGTACTTTGTGCCGGGTCTGTCTCTTCCTTGATCGGTTCGACTTCTTGACCTTGCATCGCTTTTGCTAAGTTACTTTTCACTTGCTCCAATTGATTCGGATCGAGGTGATACTCCCATTTCCCGCTAATACCGATGTAGCCTTCTCCAGCGAGTTGGTACTCCGTCGTATTACGTAACGCTGCTGTGAAATCTGCTAAACGTGTATAATCGTTCGGACCTAAGTTCGTTTCGACGTTATCACCGACAGCATCCAAAATATCACGGTATGCACTGAGGGAACGGAAACTTGCCGCTTCTTTAGCGACCGCTTGAATGACTTGCATCTGTTTTTGACCGCGTCCGATATCACCGAGCGGATCATCATGACGGTTCCGGACGTAAGCAAGTGCTTGCTCTCCTGTTAAATGTTGCATTCCTTTATCAACAGTGACAGTACCGGCTTTACGTTTTGAATCTTGCTCTTTGAACGCATATCGTACATCGATGTCTACGCCGTCCAATGCATCGATCAATTGAACGAATCCTTGGAAGTTAACTTTAACGACGTGATCGATTTGAATACCGAGTAGGTTTTCTGTCGTTTCACGCGCTAATTTAATCCCATTATAGGAATTCGATTTATCCATCGAACCGAAGTAATGAGCATGGGTGATTTTATCTTGCTCAACACCTGTCTTACCATAAGGTACATCGTATTTCGAATAATCGATGTTCACGAGTGAATCACGCGGAATACTCGTCAACACTAATTGTTCCGTTTTTTTATTTAAGATCCCGACGATCATGACATCTGATCGCGCCGGTTCATTTCGTTCTTTACTTTTTTTCGTTTCATCCGTTCCAAGAATCAAGAACGATTCAGATGGAACATCATCATATTTAGAGCTCACCTTCGAGCCGGGAATGTTAATCTGCGTCTTTGCCAATGTTTCTTGCGTTTTAATAAAAACAGCTCCAGCATATCCAGAACCGATGATTGTGACAAGCAGGACGAGTGCAGCGATGACTTTCATGAACATCTTGCCAGCACTTGGCTGTTTCTTTCGTGCGGATCGCGTTTCCATCATGTAAACCCTCATTTTCATGTAAATTTTCCGTAAAGTTCGCTAATCTCCATTATCCGGACATTTAATGAAATGTCAATTTACGTTTCGATTAAAGAAATCGTATGGAATCATTGCACTGAAAAAATCATGAATCCTTAGTACGCTGTGTCATGAGATTGAATGCTCTTGGTATATGTCCTGTTGCTGCCTTTCCATCTAAATAACAAATCGCTTGAGACTAGGCTCAACAGAATCAAAAAAAGGAATAGAGTCAATCCAATGATTGTCTCTATCCCTTTTGATTCATCGCTTTTTTATCGTCATACTTTCATGAAATTCAGATATGCTGCTCGTCCTGTACGTTTAGCGTCATCTGACAATAAAGATGCCGCTTCTTCGTCCAAGATCACCATGACATCAGCATGACGCTTGAGTACAGTTGCTGGACAATCCGTTGTTGCGACACCTTCCATCATGTCGCGAACCGCTTCTGCCTTTCGTTCACTAGAAGCAACGAGAAGGATTTTCTTTGCTTCCATGATCGTACCGATTCCCATCGTGATCGCCTTCGTCGGTACTTCTTCCAATCGATCAAAGAAACGTTGGTTCGCTTCTCGTGTCGACTCCGTCAATTCCGTTACGTGTGTCTTAGCGTCAAATGGTGTACCCGGTTCATTGAAGGCGATGTGTCCATTCGCTCCGATTCCAAGCAATTGAATGTCGATTCCTCGATTGCGGACGAGCGCTTCATATCGTTCACTTTCGCGCAAGGGATCTTCTGTGTCCCCGATTGGAACGAATGATTCCTTAAACGCGACATCTTTGAATAGATGCTCTTGCATGAACGTATGGTAACTTTGTGGATGCTCTGGACTGAGACCGACATATTCGTCCAGATTGACCGTCGTCACATGTCGACAATCGAGCGAATCCTTCCGCCATTCTTCATAGACGCCGACCGGTGAACTTCCCGTTGCCAGTCCTACCGTCAAACCTTCCGGGTGACGCTCAATTTCCTGTTTTAAAAATTGATAGGCCACCTGTGCTAATTCTTCTCCTTTTTCTACGATCATCCATTTCATGAGGTAGACTCCTTTCCGTTCGTGATCCGGTGTCGCGTACCACGATGAATCGTTTCTTGAATGTGAAGCGCTTCGTCGAGCAGGACGATGTCCGCATCCTTGCCGACCGAGAGGCTTCCTTTTTGAGTCAATTGAAGTTCTTTTGCCGCATTGACCGATGTCATGCGGACCGCTTCTTCGAGCGAACAGCCTGTATATGCGATGATATTTCGTAAGGCAGCGTCCATCGTCAGGACACTTCCAGCTAAGCTACCGTTTTCAAGACGTGCCGCACCGTCTCGAACGAATACAGCCTGACCACCTAACTCATATTCACCGTCTGCTAATCCTTTTGCACGCATCGCATCCGTAATGACGATCAGTCGATCTGCACCTTTCATTCGGTAGGCGAAGTCTACCATTTCTGGCGCACTGTGAATCCCATCCGGAATGATCTCCGCATAGACGTCTGGTGTCAGAAGGCAATATCCGACCGTTCCCGGCTCCCGGTGATGAAGTGCCCGCATTTGATTGTAGAGGTGGGTACCATGCGTGACGTGACCGGATTGGTTTTGGGCATACGTCGCGTCTGTATGTCCAGCTGACGGAATCGCACCCGTCAAGCGCACCGCCTCTTCGAACGCTCGTGCTCCCGGGCGTTCCGGAGCGTATGTGACGAGCTTAATCGTGTTCCCTGCTGCTTTTTGCCATTTCAAGAACTGCTCGACATCCGGTTCGACGATATGTTCGTGAGGCTGTGCTCCCGCATAATCCGGATTGATGAATGGTCCTTCAAGATGAACACCGACGATCGTCGTATCGTCTTGTGCTACGACTTCTCGAACCGTCTCAAGCGCGCGTGTGATATTTCCCCAGTCCTGAGTAATCGTCGTCGCTAAAAACGATGTCACACCCTCTTGTAACATCTGCTGGCTGAAATGACGCAACCTCTCGGCATCTCCATCCATGACATCGACATCATATCCCCCATGGATATGCACATCGATCATTCCTGGAATGAGTGATTGATGCTGCGCATCGATCGTCTCTTCTCCTGCGATTTCCTCGAATTCCGACATGGGTCCCATCGCCTCGATTATTCGGTCAAAACGAATGAAGCCGTCTTCAATCGTCTGCTCTCCCGTGTAAATCCGGGCATTGGTGATCACTGTCATCTGGCATCTTCCTTTCTCTATCCGTCCATGACTTGCTTCCGTATTTAGTATAACGCGATTAATTCTAGTTGTATAGACCTTTGTACATTTAAACGAAATTATAAAAGGACGATCCCGCATATCCGTAGATATAGGGTCGCCCTTTGTATACCCGTCGATTGCTGACTTCATGCGTCAGTCGATCATGGTAATAAAATCCGGTCTTTCTTTCGAGAAATAAGACGAGTTGCTTTTAAGATTGCCATCGGTAACGATTGACGCTTTCGGTAAGCCAGATATCGTCCTTCCCATTTTGGATCATACTTTTCTTTGTATCGTCGTAGACCGGTGAAACTATACATGTAGCGAATATTATTGAAGACATCCGCTGCCACACGTTCTTGCCAGAAGGACGTCTCGTCTTCTCCGACAGACGAAAGCGGAGCCATTCCCATGTTGAACGTGTGGTAGCCTTCATCTTTCGCATACTCGAATAGTCGGATGAACATCGCATCCATGATTCCATTCGGTCCATCTGGTCGAAAACGCATCAAGTCAATCGATAGGACCCCTTCTTGGTAAGCAGGCATGAATGTCATAAACCCGATCAATCGTCCTTCCGCTTCACGCATGATGCCGATCGGTGCCCGGTTTAAATAAGGTTCATGGAAGTAACCGAGCGAGAAACCTTTCTCGGACTTCCCTCCTAACCATTCGTCGGAGACCTCTTGTAGTTCTGCTAATAGTGTTCCTGAAATAGGTGGCTCGACTACTTCGAACGTCATGCCCTCTCGTTCAAAGCGATTTTTAATCGATCGAAGTCCAGCTCGTTTTTTCCCTGATACAGTGAAAGATGGGATATCAACGATCGCTTCTTCCCCGAGTTTGAAGAAGTTGAAGCCAAAATCATGATAGAGAGACATATTTTGCGCTTGAATTTGATAGATGTTCGGAATATATCCAAGATCTTCGACGCGACGTAAGAAAGACGCGATGACTTGTGAATGCTCCTTCGGATCTCCACTAGGGTCGCCAAGGACCATGATCCGATTACCGGTCTGACTGAACTGGATGAATGAACGTCCTGTTTCGGAGAAGAAGAAACGTTTATCACCTAGAAACGCGAGATGGCTCAAATAATTCCCACCCTGCTCACGCAATACCGATTCGATCTTTTCAGCATCGAATCGCTCACCGAGAACCGGTTGGTTGAATGTGTTGAATAAGCGGATGAAGACGAGAACATACACGAGCGCAAAGATAGAGGCACTCGCTGCAAACATGAAAATTTCATGTGCCGGATATACTTTTGTTCCGTCTGCTGATCCGAGTGTATAGAAGGCGTAGCCAAAAAAGACGAATCCTCCAATGTACAATAGACCAGCGAAGGCAACCCGGATGAAGCGTGTCGTCGTAATGAGTGTTCGTTCTCGGTGAAATGCTTTTCGCGACATCAGTAGCAAGACGAGAACGATGATGACGGCAAGGAAGGAAATCAAGTTAAAACCACGAAGTGCCATTCCAATCAATGCGAAAAAAGATGCCCCGTACATCATATATAACGACCGTTTTGTTCGACGATACAGTGCTGTCGATAAGAGGACGAACAATAAGCCGCCCATCAAGAAGAAACTATTCGCGAGTAACAGCGCTTCATGTGGTAATTTCGATTCCAAATATTCATACTGCGTCGAGACAGGTGGTAAAATCGCCAGTCCCCAGATCGTGATTCCGGCAACGAGTGTGATCAACGCGAGTGTGAAATGACGAATTTTACTGAGGAATCGCAGTTGTAAGCGCCAAATGACGCCCCCGACCTCCATCGATGGACCAACGATCGGTTTGTCTTCGATCATCTTGACGACCGGACCGCTGAACTCCCGAGCTGAGAAAATGACACCGATCAGGAACGGAATCAAGTAGTAGACAAGACGATAGATCAATAATCCGGTCAAGACGATGCCTTCCTCGACACCCGCGCGCTGCATGCCGATCAAAAACACTAAGTCAAACGAACCAAACCCACCCGGTACCATCGAGATCAAACCGGCTGTCGCAGCGATAATGAAAACACCGATGACTTTTGAGAAACTAACATCCGTTCCAAGCGCCGCGAGGATCAGATAGACGACAACGCCAGCACTGAACCATTCTGCGAGTGAGACGAGTGAATATAACGCAATCGATTTCGGATGGATGCTGCTATTGCCTCGTCGAAACGAGAACAGCAAATAAAGTGGAAAGAAGAAGGCGACACCAATGATGACGGGCCACAACCATTTTTTTAAGTCGAGCACTTCGAACGCTGGAAAAACGTGCAGAAGAGATAAGGCAGATAAGATGGACAATCCACTGATCAACGTCGGTGCCATCCAGCCGATCGCCTTCAACAAACGACCGCCTTCAACAAATGGTCGATAAAGAGCGGAGCGGATCGCCATCCCAGCGAGACCGCCGAATCCGATGATGCCGTTAAAGGAGTTCGCAATCCAGGATGCTCGGAAAATCAGTCCGATCGGTGCTTTCGCCTCCAATGAACGTAATAAGAAGAGGTCATAAAAGAACATCGTCGAGACCGCCGCAAGACCTGCGAGAATCAACAGGATGAATTGCCAAGATGGGACTTGACGAATCGCTTGAATCGACTCCTGTAGCGACAAACTCCGCAATTCGTTTTGTCCTTGATAAAAAATGAATCCAATCAAGACGATCGGCAAGATGATCTTCGCAATCGTCATGATACGTTGTTTTGAGAATTTCAAGCTGCCAGCCTCCTTGATTTACGGATTAAATGCATAAGACGAACAAGTAGTAGCGTTGCTCCGACCGCAAGACCGATGATCAATCCCCACCAGTAACCATCTGGTCCGAGCGTCGTATAGCGTTCGAGATAAAAACCTAATGGTAGTCCAATGACCCAGTAGGCAGCAATCGTCAACAAGAAGGTGACGTTAACATCCTTGAATCCACGTAATGCACCTTGCGTCGGTGCAGCAACGGCATCCGACAGTTGAAAGAAAATCGCTAAAATCATGAAGTGTGCGGCTGCTTCGATGACTTGAGGATCACGACTATACAAAGCGGCAAGTTCTTCATTCTTTAAGTACAATAAGATCCCAGAGAACAAGGAGACGGCAACACACATCGTCAATCCAATGACGACGTACTGGACAGCGTCCTTGATTCGTTTAGCACCGACCTCAAAACCGACTGTGATCGTTAAAGCGGAGGCAGCAGATAATGGGATCATATAGACGAACGAAGCGAAGTTGATGGCCGCTTGATAGGCGCCGATGATGACATCGCCGTACGCTCCGAGCAGCAACGTGACCGCTGAGAAAATACTGACTTCAGAAAAAATCGCTAGACCAATCGGAGCACCGAGTAGAATCAATTCCTTGATTCGCTTCATATCTGGACGGTAAAAGCGCCGCAGAATCCCAAGGCGTTGAAATAACTCTCCTTTAAAGACGACAGCGATAATCGCTAGACAAAGAATCCAGTACGTGATGGCAGTCGCAACTCCCGCGCCCACTCCACCAAGTTCCGGAAAACCGAAGTTTCCAAAGATGAATAGATAATTGAAAAGGACGTTAATGGGTAAAGAGATTAGTAGTAAGACCATCGTGATATTCGATTTCCCCAACGAATCGACAAGTGTTCGTAAGACAAAGAAAACGAACATCGGCACGATTCCTAGCGCTAGCATCACGAGATAATTCCGTGCGACTTCACGTGCTTCTGCCGATAACTCCATCCGTTCGAGAATCGGATTGACAGCAATAAGTCCGATGACGACAGTCAAACCAATGATCACGACAGCAACGTACAACGCCTGTATGACGATCCGTTTGACTTCCCGCTCGCGTTTCGCTCCCATCGCTTGGGAAACGAGCGGTGCGACGGCAAGTAGAATACCGGTCAGTCCTGTGTAGACGGGTGCCCAGAGACTTGCTCCGACCCCGACGCCTGCTAAATCAGCAGAACCATATCGACCGGCCATGACCGTATCGAAAAAACTAATTAAGTAAAACGCGACTTGCGTTACGAGGATGGGAAAGAAAATTTTCATGAATTGCTTCATCTTTCCTGAGAACGTAACTGTTTCTGACATGTTTCCACCACATTTCAGGAGGAGTCCTCCTTAATTTTAAAACCTAGCACTCTTGAACTCTTACGAAAATAATCCGAGGAGGGATTCATCTCATGAACCATCGAGATACTGAAAAGCTGACTTTTGAACTGCTTGAGACATGGTCGACCTTCAATCATTATGCCAAAGAGGCTCAAACGTTTGAGAATCCGGAAGATGTCCATCAAGCGCGGATTCGGTTACGGAAACTGATCACTTTCGCCCGATTGGTCGATTTGACGGAGGAACCCGTTTATTTGATTTGGAAGCGGCTGATGCATGCTTTCGGCGAGGTCCGTGACCTCGACGTACAACTCGAAGCAACCTCAAACAAAACAGAAATCGATCAGTTATTCGCGAACCATGTCGCTCTGCAACTTCAAGGGAAACGTTCGACTTTAATCGAGACGATGCATCTCTTGATCTCCAATGAACTGGATCGATCCGTTCGTCGCTTTTTAGCCGGTCCGATGACAAAGCGCCTCAAGCGGATGTCAGAAAAAGAGCTGATTCAGGCCGCCGAGAAACGCTATGAAAAAAAACGTGAACAATTTGAAAAAGTGCAACGAAAGGATGGAACGAAGCGTGTCGAACGGATGCATGAATTACGGCTTGCTACAAAAGCATACCGTTATACGGTCGAGTATCTTCGTCCCTACACGCATCAACCGAAGTCTGCTGTTGATCGCCTAAAGACAACCCAGACACGACTCGGACACATCAATGATACGTATCAGCGATTAGAAAGATGGCGCTCTTTCGAGGTTCCATCTGCTTATCAAGAAGAGCGTTTGCGTCAGATCAAGCGGTTAGAGGACGAGCTACGTTCTGCGCTTGATCAGATTGAAATCGCTCATGGATGACGTTGAACGAGTAATTCCAGCATCTTTGTTCCGGCAATCGAGTTTCCTTTTGCGTCAAGCGATGGTCCAAAGACACCGATTCCGAGATCAGCCATATCGAAATCACTTCGACCGCAAGCAACGACTGCACCGGAAACACCACTTTTTCCTGGAAGCCCGACTTGGACAGAAAATTCTCCAGATGCATCGTACATGCCACACGTCGTCATGATCGCTCGAATGATTCGTGCGTTCCGACGTGAAATGACTTGGCGTCCTGATGGTGTTTTTCCAGATGTACTCAAAATTTTCCCCATCATGGCAAGTCCTTTGCAGTTCGTCAAAATCGCACATTGTTTCGTATAGACGTCGATGATTTCTTCGACATTGCCTTCGATGACACCGTGATATCGCATGAAGTACAACAATGCGCGGTTTAAATCCGTCGTTTCGAATTCCGATTCAGCAACATCTGCGTCATATTTTACCATTTCTACTTCAATATCCAATAGCTTTGCGATGAATTGACGCAATTGAAGTAATTTATCGGCAGCATCCGTTCCCGGTAACATGCTCGTCACGGCTAGTGCTCCTGCATTGATCATTGGATTAAGCGGTTTTGTTGGAATCGTCTCTTCGAGTTTTGCGATCGAATTGAACGCATCGCCCGTCGGTTCCATCCCGACTTTTGAAAAGACATAATCTTCTCCGAATGTCTCGAGGACGAATGCGAGCGTGATGATCTTCGATACACTCTGTAGTGTAAACATCGTATCCGCATCACCTGCCGAAACGAACGTTCCGTCGGCATTACAGACGGCGATTCCGAGCTGTGTCGGATCAACCTTCGCAAGCTCTGGGATATAACTGGCGACTTGTCCAAGCACCGTATACGGACGGCATTCTTCAATCAACTCCTCGAGTTGAGCTTGTGTAACATTCATGGCGTTCCCTCTTTCTCTTTTTTTTCTAGCTTATCACGCATTTGACGGATACGGATATGGTTCTTCCGTAAACGCTAAAAGGAGTCGACTCGTTTCAGCCGAGTCGACTCCTTTTTCTAGCATCTGCTTCATCCGTGGACGATTAGTTCGCCGTCTTCTACGTCAATCGCAATCCGGGCACCATCTTGTATCGCCCCACTGATCAAGGCACGGGCAAGTTTCGTCTCAATCGTTCGTTGCATATAACGATTGATTGGACGTGCGCCGTATTGTGGTTCGAAGGCTTCTTCGAAAATCAACGTCTTCGCAGCATCCGTAACATCAATCGTAATGCCACGTCCAGATAAACGTGAACTCATTTTCTCGACCGCTTTGTCGATGATTCGTTCGATTTCCGTCCGGTGGAGTGGATGGAATAAAATCGTATCATCGATCCGGTTCAAGAACTCCGGTCGGAAGTGGCGCTTCAGTTCTTGGCGAACGGCTTCTTCTTCCGCTGCATCGATGACACCATCTTTTGCTGCTTCAAGCAGGATCGGCGCCCCGATGTTTGACGTCATGATGACGATCGTGTTCTTGAAGTCGACGACGCGTCCTTGCGCATCCGTCAATCGACCATCGTCGAGCAACTGAAGCAAGATATTGAAGACGTCCCCGTGCGCTTTTTCGATCTCATCGAACAACAGCACCGAATACGGGCTCCGTCGGACGGCTTCCGTCAATTGACCGCCTTCTTCATAACCAACGTATCCCGGAGGCGCACCGACGAGACGGGAGACATTGTGTTTTTCCATATACTCCGACATATCGATGCGGACGATGTGATCTTCACTATCGAACATCGCCGCCGCCAAGGCTTTGGCGAGTTCTGTCTTCCCGACCCCTGTCGGACCGAGGAACAAGAACGAGCCAATCGGGCGGTTCGGATCCTTGATGCCCGCGCGCGCTCGAATGACAGCGTCCGCGACGAGACGAACCGCTTCGTCTTGACCGAAGACGCGCTCATGAAGCGTATCTTCAAGATAAAGTAATTTTTCGCGTTCGCCCTGCGCAAGCCGCGTCACCGGAATGCCAGTCCATTTCGAAACGATGTCGGATATCTCTTCTTCCGTCACCGCTTCTCGAACGAGTTCGTGTGAGACGTGTTCAGATGACTCTTCCGCGACTTTCAGACGTGCCTCAAGATCCGGAATTTGACCGTACTTGATTTCCGATGCTCGGTTCAAATCATAGCGTCCTTCCGCTTCTTGTAACGCCAGTTTCGCCTTCTCAAGATCCGCACGTAACTGCTGGACACTTTGCGAACTCTCTTTTTCCCGTTCCCATCGCGTCCGCAGCGCACTCTCGTCTTCCCGGACAGAGCTGAGCTCTTGCTGTAAGACGGCAAGTCGTTTTCGAGATGCTTCATCCGTCTCTTTCTTTAATGCCGCTTCCTCGATTTCGAGCTGCATGACCCGACGAACGAGTGAATCGAGTTCAGCTGGCATCGACTCCATATCGGTCCGAATCATCGCACATGCTTCATCAACGAGATCGATCGCCTTATCCGGCATAAATCGATCCGTGATATATCGATCGGATAACATCGCCGCCGCGACGAGCGCATTATCATGAATCCGCACACCGTGGTGAATCTCGAACCGTTCTTTTAATCCACGCAGAATGGAAATCGTATCCTCGACATCCGGTTCCGCGACGAGGACTTGTTGGAAGCGACGTTCGAGCGCCGGGTCCTTTTCGATATACTTCCGGTACTCATCCAGCGTCGTCGCACCGATACAGTGCAATTCTCCTCGTGCAAGCATCGGCTTGAGCATGTTTCCGGCATCCATTGCGCCGTCCGTCTTCCCGGCACCAACGATCGTATGCAGCTCATCGATGAATAAGAGAATCTGTCCTTCGGCTTCCTTGACTTCATTCAAGACTGCCTGCAGGCGTTCTTCGAACTCACCCCGGTACTTCGCACCAGCGACGAGCGCACTCATGTCTAAACTGAACAACTGCTTGTTTTTCAGACTCTCCGGTACATCCCCTCGGACGATCCGTTGCGCGAGTCCTTCAACGATTGCCGTTTTCCCGACACCGGGTTCTCCAATCAAGACGGGATTGTTTTTTGTCTTCCGACTCAAAATCCGGATGACACGTCGAATCTCATCATCACGGCCGATGACCGGATCTGTTTTCCCGGACCGGAAATCCGCTACGAGATCACGTCCATATTTTTTCAGCACATCAAACGTCTCTTCAGGATTTTTCGTCGTCACCTTCCGATTGCCTCGCATACTGACGATCGCTTCCCGAAGTGTCTCTTCCGTGATGCCTTGACGACGTAGGTACTGTGCTGCTGGACTTGATTGTTTGATCAATGCTAACAATAAGTGTTCGACGGAGACATAGTCATCCTGCATGAGACGCGCTTCCGTCTCTGCTTCCGTCAACACGTTCAGCAACGAGCCCCCGATCCGAGGCGTCGTCGCCTGGGACAAGGCAGGAAGTTTACCAATCGCCTCGTCAATCGCTCCATTCAATGTCTCAATCCGTTGATTCAACTTTTCAAAGACGACTCGTGCAATCCCTTCTTCTTGAGCAAGTAAGGCAAGTAACAAATGCCATTCTGTGATTTCACTATGACGACGTTGTTTCGCGATCGCTTGGGCAGAGACGATTCCCTCGTGTGCCCGATCCGTTAAACGTTCAAAATCCATCCTTGATCACTCCTTCACTGCAAGTTGACGTTCCCACTCTTCATAAAAGGCACGGTCCATCTCAGGTAACTTGACTTCGAGTTGGACAAGTAACGCCCCACGATGACCATTCGCTTGACTCAGACCACGATTTGGAATCCGGAGTCGCGCTCCTGGTTTCGTGCCCGGTTTGACTTTCAGTTTGATTCGTTTCCCTTCAAGCGTATCCGCAACGACTTCGCCTCCGAGCACAAGCGTCGTCGGATGAACACGGACGGTTGAGATGACGTCTTGGTCGACCCGTCGGAACTGATCGTCATCCTTCAAGTGAATCGTCACGTAAACATCTCCCGCGACACCTTGTCGGTTTCGCATCGAACTTTTTCCACGTAAGCGGACTTTTTTACCATCATAGACGTCTTTCGGAAGCGTCAGCTGGATCGATCCCGTCGCAAGACGCACCGTGACTTTTTCGTTCGTACTAAGATGACTCAGTGGTACCGTCAATTCAAGCTCTTCATCGGTCGACACTTCTTCCTGACTAAAGAACGAACCGAACATGTCTTCAAATCCGAACGATTGTCCAGGTCGTGTCCGTCCACCACCTCCGAACTGTCGGAACAGATCTTCGTAATCTCCAGCGCCACCAGCTCCAGCGCCTGCCATCTGGTCGAAGTTACTGCCGTATCGATCATATTGCGCTCGTTTTTCCTCATCTCCAAGCACATCGAAGGCTTCTTGGATATCCTTGAAACGCTGGTCCGCACTCGCCTCTTTATTGACGTCTGGGTGATACTGCTTCGCCAATTTGCGGTACGCGCGCTTAATATCTTGATTCGATGCATCCTTTGTGACACCGAGTGTTTGGTAGTAGTCTTTTGCCATTCGAATTCACTTCCTTTTCCTATACTTCATTACCTTAATTATAAAAGTCGTCTTCTAATTGGTCAAATATAGTCAAACTTTTTTCTGACATTCTGTTCTCTTTTCACTTTACGTCCTTGCGACAAACAAGTTTCACCGACTGAACCATGTTATACTGATAGCCAAACCGGAAATGAACGATGGGAGGATCTACAGATGGATGGTAAAACACGTAAAAATATTACGCCTGGTCTTAAAGTCAGCATCGTGCTGAAGCAAGATCAACGAACAGGTAAACGAACAGAAGGAATCGTTAAAGACCTTCTCACGAAATCACCGCAACATCCGCACGGGATCAAAGTGCGTTTAGAAGACGGACAAGTCGGTCGTGTTCAAGAAATTTTAGGTTAAGAAGACAACAATCGCTCGCCCTGATTCCTTTTCGGAGTCAAGACGAGCGTTTTTTTCATGCTTCAGTCGCTTGTTCTAAATACCGCCACGTCGCTTCGACTAGAATACGCGCTGCATCGAGCATCGCCGGCTCCTTAAAATCAAACTGCGGATGATGATGCGGTGGATACGAAGCATCTCCCGCTCCTGTAAAGAAGAACGCGCCAGGTACGTGTTGCAGATAATAAGCAAAGTCCTCGCCACCCATCGTCGGTTCGATCTCAAATACACGCGCGTCTCCTAGAACTTCTCGTGCGACAGATTCAATCAATGCGGTGGGTGCAGCATGGTTGATGACAGCCGGATAGCCTTTTTCGTATGTAAAGTGATACGTTGCTCCGACCGCCTCACAGATTCCTTTGATCGTTCGCTCCATCCGCTCGATGATATCGTCCGCTGTCGCTTCATCAAACGTCCGGACCGTTCCTGTCAACGTCGCTTGATCCGCGATGACATTAAACGTATTCCCCGCATGTAATGTTCCGACGGTCACGACTGCCGGCTCCAGTGGATTGAGTTGACGACTGACGATTGATTGTAATTCCTTAACGATCGTTGCCCCGAGTAAGACAGCATCAATCGTCTCATGTGGTTTCGCACCGTGTCCGCCTTTTCCATATAAGATCAGCTCGAACTTATCAGCCGCTGCCATGATCGGACCGGTCCGAACACCGACATGTCCTAAATCGATCGTTGACCAAAGATGCGTTCCGAAGATGACATCGACCCCTTCGAGACAACCGTCCGCAATCATATCGCGTGCACCGCCCGGAACGACTTCTTCCGCATGTTGATGAATCAAGACGACGTTCCCCGGTAACGATTCCCGTTGCTGCATGAGCGTTTCTGCGACGGCCAGCAACGTCGCCGTATGACCATCGTGACCGCATGCATGCATCACACCTGGAACCGTCGACCGATACGCGACCTCTTTAGCGTCAGCAATCGGTAAGGCATCGAAGTCGGCACGCAACGCGACGGTCTTCCCCGGCTTTCCTCCACGAATATACCCGACGACACCACGTCCACCGACCTCCGTCTTGACTTCGATTCCGAGCGTTTTTAACTGTTGCGCGATATAACGCGGGGTCTCGACTTCGTGAAACGACAACTCTGGGTGCTGATGTAAATAGCGACGGCGCTCGACCATTTCTGGATACAACGCATCTAGTCCGGCAGTTCGTTCTGGCATATATGTATCCCCCTTATTTCTTTTGATGCAGTGTCTTAACGCTTTCTCGCGTGTATTGGAGACGTTCGAGTGTGTCTTCATAATGTCCCGCAGCATACGATAAGAACAAGACATCGATCGCAAATAGTTGGGCGAGACGCGAACTGAGCGCTGCACTACGAAGCGGCGCTTCTGGTGCGCGTGATGTCCAAAGCGCGATATCCGCGAGTTGACTGATTCGATTGTCCCCGAAACGTGTCAGACTGATGACCTTTAGTCCTTGGATTTTCGCCAAACGGATCAACTCGAGGACCTCTTCCGTTTCTCCGCTGTAGGAAATCGCAAAGAAGACATCTTCTTTACGTGCATTTGCTAAGATCGTCGCAAGTAGATGCTGATCCGTTTCTTGAATCGCTAGTTTCCCAACACGCGTCCATTTTTGAGCAGCGTCTTCAGCTACGACATGCGATGCTCCAATCCCGTAAAAATAAATCGCGCGTGCCTGATCAATCACATCAATCGCATCCGCAATCCGTTCATCATTCAACTGCTTCGCAGTATCCTGTAACGCTTGAATGCTGTTACTAAGCGTTTTTTCAATCAAGTCGACAGGACGTTCATCCTTTTCGATATCGTGATACCCTTTTAAATCCGTCCGTGCTGTATCGGCAGAGATACGCATCCGCAACTCCGGGTACCCCTTTAATCCAAGCGCACGGCAAAAGCGGACGACTGCAGCGGCACTTGTATCTGATTCCTCTGCAAGTTGGTGGATCGTCATGCGCGCAATTTGGTTCATATGCGTCAAGACATAGTCTGCGACTTTTCGTGAGGACGATGGTAGTTCCTCTCGAACTGCACCGATTTGTGAATAGATACCGCCTTTCATCTAAATCTCCCCTTTATCCTCTTCTTTTTAAAAGAACTAACGATTCATCACTTACCGCGTCGTTCCTGTGTGTAGAACTGTTCTTCTTTCATTATGCTCTCTCCTACTGGCTTTCGTAAATCTAAAAAATGGGAAAGTGAAACAAAATACCATTCTTCTTCCATACCCTTCCTTTCTGATTCATATGCTTCTCTCTTCCAGCGTCCGTTCTACAAAAAAAGCGACATTCCGTCCATTGGAGGAATGTCACTTCATAAAGTGAATCGAGAAATCAGCGAATCTTGACGATCGGTTTCTTTGTATCCGGATCGAGGAACAGCATCGCTTCCGTATCCCCGTTCAAGTTCGTCACAGTGATCGTCGTTGGAATGTTTCGATTATACTCCCAACGATTCTCAAGCAGATACGTCACGTACTGAACGAATGCGACGAGTTCTGCTTTTCCGTAAAATTGAACGGGAATCTTCATCTCGAGCTTTTTCAGTTCGTCTTCTTGATAGAAGCCTTCCCCTATCATACCGGTGTAGTTCGGGAAGTAGTCTTCTAGACGGTCTTTAAATAAATCGAACTTCGCCGCATCATCCCGCACATCATTCGTCGCGCGTGCTGACGGGTAGTAGTAATAGCGCTCATTGTAGTTTTTCCAGTCGTTCGCACTGATTTGATTCCCGCGACCGATGAAGGCAGACGAGAGATAGTGACCGGAAACCGGTGATCCTTCTTTTTCCTGGAGGTAGAGAGCGACGTGAATCGGTGTCGTCTTCATCCCTTGTGTCTTACGCATCTTCTTGACTAACTCGTTTGCCATCCGCTTTCCTTCAGCAACGACTTTTTTTTCATCAAGTTTAACGGTATAGGTCGGTCCATAGTTTTCATCTTGGAACACATACTCACTATTTAAGACAAGCGCAATCGACGTCCCACCGAGTTCGAGTTTCTTATCTTCTTCAAGCATGTAGTCTTGCTCTAAGATATGCGATAGAATCATAGGTGACTTTTGGTTTTTTTCTTTATACGACTTACCAGACGTATAGGCTGGGTTCAGACCTTCAGGATCGCTGACGCCATCGCCTGCTTTTCCTTTTCGCAACAACCATTTCGCGATTTGGTCGGCTTCGAGTAACTGACCTTCTTGGTAATAGTATTTTTCCGGATCAAAAAACTGTGTCGAATGACGCATTAAACCCGTTTCGATTTCATCAAGCTCAAGACGTGAACTGACACGTTTTTGTGTCATTCCACGTGCGACGCTTGGACGAAACGGTAAGACCGTCCGGTAGTACGAATCCGTCGTATCAATGGCTGGACTGACGACGGCTTGGACTTCCTTACCTTGTTCACTTTCAGTAATGACTTCTTTTGTATCGCTACTTGGCGAAAGGTCGAACGAACAAGCACCTAAAAATAACGTGCTCGATAACGTCAACGCTACTGCTGTTTTATAGTTCATCTCTATTTGCACCCCATGTTTTTTAAATCGTTCTCTTTATCATAACAGAATCGTTTTCCATCGGGGAAGGACAAGTTTTTCCCTGATTTTCAAAAAAGATGATGCGCCTTAGCGTATCCGAAAGGACTTTTTCTCATGACACGTCGTAAATTCATCGGTCTGCTTTTTTTATTGGCAGGCATCGCCCTTATTGCTTGGCCCTTCATCAGTGACTATCAGCGTGAACAAGAGGCAGCCAATTTAAAAGAACAATGGACAAAAAGTCTAAAGACCGTCGATGCAAAAGAGACGCAACAACCGCTCGCAAAATCAGGTGTTGGACTACTCTCGATTCCAAGCATAGATTTCGAGCAAGTCATCTTAGAAGGCTCGACGACAGCGGTCTTAGACCGTAGTATCGGTCATATTCCAGAAACCGGATCACCCGGAAAAGGCAATTATGCGCTCGCCGGACACCGAAGTTTCACGGAAGGGCTTCATTTCAATCGTCTGCCTGACGTCAAAAAAGGCGATACCGTCGTCGTCACGACAAAAACACATCGGTATACGTACCGCATCACATCCAGTCGTCTTGTCACACCGACGACATTGTCCGTCCTCGATCAATCCGTCGCTTCCCCAACCATCACATTAATCACCTGTGATCCACCAGAAACGGCAACGAATCGTCTCATCAAACAAGGTACTTTGATTCGGAGCGAAACGATTGCTTCGTGACAAGGATGAACACGAAAAAAGGAAGGCGGAATTCCGCCTTCCTTTTTATTTGATCGTTCTCATTCATTCTGCTCACGCTTCGTGTTTAGCAAGTTCTTCTAACAGACGCGCTTCATCCCAAATTTCGATACCAAGCGATTCTGCCTTCGTCAGCTTAGAGCCTGCCTTTTCC
The DNA here is from genome assembly GCF_019890935.1 of Exiguobacterium acetylicum. NCBI lineage: Bacteria > Bacillati > Bacillota > Bacilli > Caryophanales > Exiguobacterium > Exiguobacterium acetylicum. The sequence continues at coordinate 504,571 of NZ_CP082333.1, read as the reverse complement.
CCTGCGACGAGTACGTCCGTCTTTTTACTGACGCTTCCTGTCACATCGGCCCCGAGTGCTTCGAGTCGTTTACCAGCCTCTGACCGTTTTAAGCTCTCGAGCGTTCCCGTCAAGACAATCGTTTTGCCACCGAGTGGTGCATTCGTCTGATCAACCCGTTCCCCAAGGAAACGTTGATTGACGCCCAGTTGTTCCAAATCACGAATCAATGCCTGTGCTTCCGGATGTTCGAAGTACTTCACGATCGAATCCGCGATTTTTCCACCGATGCCATCGATTGCGACAATCTCCTCGTAGCTTGCTGCTGCTATCCCTGCTAACGAATCAAAACGTTCCGCTAGAAGATACGCCGCTTTTTGACCGACGAGTCGGATTCCGAGACCAAACAAGAGACGCTCAACCGAGTTCTGTTTCGAAGCTTCGATTGCCGCAAGTAATTTATCGACGGACGTCTCACCCATTCGATCAAACGTCAATAATTCCTCACGATCGAGTCGATATAAATCGGCAATCGTCCGGATTGCTTCATGATCATACAATTGACGGACGACTTTTTCACCGAGACCATCGATGTTCATCGCCTGACGCGAAACGAAGTGAATGATACCTTCCATCAATTGCGCTGGACATTCCGGACTGACACAGCGGATGTCGACTTCACCTTCGAGACGGACAAGTTCCGATTGACAGGCCGGACAATGCGTTGGGAAGACGATCGGTGTCTCTTCCCCTGTCCGTTCTGCTGTAACGACTTGTACGACTGCCGGGATGACATCGCCCGCTTTTTTAATGATGACCGAGTCCTGAAGGCGGATATCTTTTTCAGCGATGAAGTCAGCGTTGTGCAGTGTCGCATACGTCACCGTCGATCCTGCGACGACGACCGGTGCAAAACGGGCGCGAGGTGTGACTTTCCCGGTCCGACCGACACTGAAATCAACGTCTTCAACCGTCGTCATGACTTCTTCCGCCGCAAACTTATAGGCTGTCGCGAAGCGGGGACTTTTTGCTGTGAAGCCGAGCTCTTCCTGATCATCGTATCGATCGACTTTCAAGACGATTCCGTCAATCTCATATGGCAGGCTCGCGCGTGCTTCTGTCCAGTGCGCGATGTAGGCAAGAATCTCTTCCACCGTCTCACACGTCTGCATATGTTGATTGGTCGGTAACCCGAGTGAAGCGAGTTGTGCCATCGCTTCGCTATGTGAACGAGCCGTCAACGTATTGACGCCAACACCATACACGAATAACGACAGATTGCGCGACGCTGTAATCGACGAATCCAGCTGACGCAGACTACCTGCGGCCGCATTACGCGGATTCGCGAACAATGTCTCTTCCCGACTTGCCCGGTCTTCATTCAAGCGTTCGAACGATTGCTTCGGCATGTAAGCCTCACCACGGACTTCGACCGTCTCTTCTGCCTGCAAACGAAGCGGTAACGCTTTGATTGTCCGTAGGTTCTGCGTGATGTTTTCGCCGACGGTTCCATCGCCACGCGTTGCCCCACGAACGAATCGGCCGTCTTCGTATTTCAGCGAAATCGCAAGTCCATCGAATTTCAGTTCGGCGACATACGTCGTCGAACGTCCGAGCGACCGCTCAATCCGAGCGACCCATTCGCGAATTTCTGTCTCATCAAAGACGTTTCCGAGCGACAGCATCGGTAGATCATGCGTCACCTTCTCGAACGCTTCGAGCGGTGCCGCGCCGACGCGTTGCGTCGGCGAATCCGGTGTGATCAGTTCTGGATGCTCTGTTTCTAACTCCGTCAGTTCACGAAGCAATTGATCGTACGTCGCATCCGGTACCGTTGGTTGATCCAGTACGTAGTATTCGTAGCTGTATCGGTTCAATGTTTGACGAATCTCATCTATACGCTGGCTTGCGTCCATCTGTGGACCTCCCGTCATACCTTTTTAATCGGTGCGAATTTCGCGAGTAATCGTTTGATTCCGACTGCTGGGAATGCGATATCAATTTCAAGATTATCCCCTTCACCACGAGTCTGGACGACTGTACCGAGTCCCCATTTCCCGTGCTCTGCCTTATCTCCGACCGACCAACCGAGCGTTTCCGCACCTGACGTCTTCATTGCTGTCGGTTTGCTGATCGAGCGACCGATGACGGCTTTGCCTTGCGGAACAGGGCGGTCTTCCCATGGAAGTGGCTTCGCTTTTTTACCTGTCCGCTCGATGACGACTTCCGGCAGCTCCGCTAGGAACCGTGATTCTTGGTTCGCATTTGTCCGTCCGTACAGAGAACGCATCCGCGCATGTGACAAGTAAAGGCGTTTCTCAGCACGTGTGATCCCGACATACGCGAGGCGACGTTCTTCCTCCATCTCGTCTTCATCCTGAAGCGAGCGGCTATGTGGGAACAATCCTTCCTCCATCCCAATCAAGAAGACGACAGGGAACTCGAGTCCTTTTGCCGAGTGGAGCGTCATCAATGTAACTTGTTCTTCCGGATCCGTCTCGTCGAGTGAATCGACATCGGCGACGAGTGTCAAATCAGTCAAGAAGGCGATGATCGTCCGATCTTCTGGATCGGCTTTCGCCGTTTCCTTCTCAAAGTTTTGCGCAACGGTGATGAACTCGTTAATGTTCTCGAGACGACTTTGTGCTTCTAGCGTCTTATCTTCCTTCAGTACTTGGCGGTAGCCTGATTTCTCGAGTACTTCTTCGACCAGTTCCGACAGGCTGATGAATTCTTGCATTTGACTGAGTCCAAGAATCATCGTCCGGAAATCCGTCAGCTTCGCTGCCGTCTTCGGTGCGATACTCGACAATTCGATATCGCGAATCGCTTCCATCAATGACACACCCTGTAAGTCGGCGAAATCACGCAGCTTATCAATCGTCGTTGCGCCGATGCCACGTTTTGGTTCGTTGACGATCCGCGCGAAGGACAGGTCTTCATCCGGATTCGAAATCAAACGGAGATAAGCGAGAACGTCCTTGATCTCTTTACGATCGTAGAACTTCGTGCCGCCAATCATTTTGTACGGAACGTTCGATTTCAGAAGTGTTTCCTCGATCGCACGCGATTGTGCATTCGTCCGGTACAGAATCGCGATATCACTCAGTTTCATCCCGTAACGAAGCGAGTTCCGAATCTCTTGGACGATATAAAAGGCTTCTTCCCGTTCATTCTCTGCCGTATGGACGATCAGCTTCTCGCCTTCATCATTATCCGTCCAAAGTTTCTTGTCTTTGCGTGTCGAGTTATTTTGGATGACATGGTTAGCCGCCTCCAAGATTCGTTTCGAAGAACGGTAGTTTTGCTCGAGTAAGATGACAGCTGCATTCGGATAGTCCTCTTCGAACGAGAGGATGTTCGCGATGTCGGCACCACGCCAGCGATAGATCGACTGATCCGAGTCCCCGACGACACAGAGATTCTGATGTCCCGATGCTAACAGGTTGACGAGATCATACTGGGCTTTGTTCGTATCTTGATACTCATCGACATGGATGTAACGGAATTTCTTCTGATAGTAAGCAAGAACATCCGGACTCTTCTTGAACAATTCCGTCGTTTTTCCGATCAAATCATCAAAGTCGAGCGCGTTGTTCCGGCGTAAGACCGCTTCATATCCTTTATAGATTTCAGCAACGGTCTTCTCATACGGACTCGTCACGATCGAGGCGTAAAATTCAGCACTGCGTAATTCATTTTTCTGCGACGAGATGATCGTCAGCATCGAACGTGGATCCCATTTTTTCGGGTCCAAGTTTTGTTCCTTTAAGACGAGCTTAATCGCTGATTGCTGATCACTTGAATCAAGAATCGTGAAGTTGCGATCGTATCCAAGCTGATCGATGTCGCGACGTAACATCCGGACGCACATCGAGTGGAAGGTCGAAACCCAAATATCGTTCGCGACACCACCGACCAAACGACCGATCCGGTCTCGCATTTCCCGCGCCGCCTTGTTCGTGAACGTAATCGCAAGGATGTTCCACGGTGCGACTTGTTTAGCCGCCATCAAATAAGCGACCCGATGTGTCAGGACGCGTGTCTTCCCGGAACCGGCTCCTGCCATGATCAGCAGTGGACCTTCCGTATGCTTGACTGCTCTTGCTTGCTCAGGGTTTAGTCCACTGACGAGCTGTTCACTCAAATTAAACATATCAATAGCCTCATTTCTTATATTCCGAACTTTTGTTCCTATATTTTATCGTGTCGCTGCGACAGTCGCAAGCGCTGCTTTTAAATCCTCATAAATGACGTTCCCGACGACGATCGTATCCGCATACTGCAACATCTCACGCGCTCGCTCTTCGGAGTCGATTCCTCCACCGTAAAACAGGCGTGCCTGTTTCAAGACATCGCGAACGGCTGCGACTCGTTCCGGTTCTCCGTAAACGCCGCTGTATTCGAGATATACGACCGGTAGACGGAAGACGCTATCCGCTAACTGCGCATAAGCGACGGTCTCATCCAATGTTAGCGGTTTTGCTTGTGTCACACGCGCGACCTTCGCATCAGGATTCAGGACGATATACCCTTCCCCGACAAGATCAGCGTGCGCCAGCATATGACCGACTTGTTCTAACGCCTCGACTTGTTTTTCGACGACGTACTCTAATGTACCCGCATTCAGGACCGTCGGTGTCAAATACGTATCAAATCCCATCGTTGCGGCTTCGAGTTCAGAAATCTCGAGTGCCACTGCGACTGGATACCGGCGCAAACGCATCAAGAGATCAAGCGTCGCATCGAGTGTGATGTCATCCGTTCCACCGACAAGAATCGCATCCGTTCCGGACGTCGCAATCGCCTGCAGGCTAGCATCATCGATTGGTTTTGCTGGATCTAGTTTAAAGACATGTCGCCATTCATTAAAAGGTAATAACACGGTTCGTCCCATCCTCTCTTTCTCATTCCACATTCAGTATAAAACAAAAAACCATCTCGCGCAGGGCGAGATGGTTAGACGTGTGTCCGTCGTTTCGTCAAGAGTGACGCCAGTAACAACGCAAAGACCGCATATACCGGCACGAACGCCCACGGTTCTGCCAAAAAGAAGCCGAGTACCGGAACGTCCAGTAACGGTGAATCCGGTGAACAGAGTGCTCGCCCATTGACGAGCGCCAAAAACGGTAAGACAGGAACAGCAAAGATATAGGCGAAGTTGATCCAAAAGGCACGTTTCATAAAAGAGCCTCCTTATCCGATGATGACGGATTCCTTCGGATAGTTGTAGTTACGTTTCGGTTGGTTCGCTTTCAGGAGAAGAACGAATGAGATGACACCGATTCGACCGATGAACATCAGCACAGACAACGTCCATTTTCCGATATCCGATAATTGATCCGTGATGCCGAGCGATAGACCGGTCGTTCCGAACGCTGAACAGGCTTCAAAAAACAGCACGAGGAACGGGGCATCTTCGACAAGCAATAAGACAATTAATCCGACCATCGTCACACCAGTCGAGACGACGATGACGACGAAGGCTTTCCAGATGTCTGACTGACCAATCTCACGACCGAAGATTTTGATGCCGTATTCACCTCGGATGAAGGCGATGACACTCAAGACAGCGACGGCGAACGTCGTCGTTCGAATCCCCCCACCAACGGAAGACGGTGACGCTCCGATGAACATCAAGAGCGACAAGACGAAAATCGATGCCTGCGAGAAGGACGTGATGTCGACCGTCGTCAATCCCCCGTTTCGGGTCGTGACGGATTGGAACAAGGCGTCGACGAGCTTCTCATCGATCGGTAAACCTTTAAAAGACTCATTCCATTCAAATAGCAGCAATGCTACCGTTCCGAATAGGACGAGAATGAAGAACGTTGACGCCGTCAATTTCGTAAAGAGTGAAAAATGGTACGGTTGACGTGTCGCTTGGCGTGTCGCCCGGTACGAGATGTAGCGCCGGACTTCAACGAGTACCGGAAACCCGATTGCGCCAAGCGTCAGCAACAAAATTTGCATGAACACGACGAATAAATCACCCCGAAATGGTAGTAACGATTCACCCGTGATATCAAAACCGGCATTCGTCGTCGCACTGACCGATCCGAACAGTCCTTGAAGCATCGCTTCTCCGAGTGTCGGAAAATACTTCGTATAGTACAGCCCGAGAATCAATGCCCCGATCAATTCAATCGAAACGATGATCAAGATGACTTCGCGAATGTATTTGACGACCCCTTGCATCGTCGTCTGGTTCTGATCTCGGACGACAAGTTGACGTTCCCGAAAGCCGATTCGTTTTCCGAGAATGACCCACATCGCGATATGAAGCGACATCAAACCAATTCCGCTGACTTGCACTAAAATCATGATCATGAAGTAGCCGAACGTCGTGAACGTTTCCGAGACTGAGACCGTCGTCAAACCCGTGACACTGACACAACTAACCGCCATGAAGACGAGGTCCGTGAAGTCCCAGTCGTAATTTCCTTTCGTCGACCACGGTAGACCGAGCAGAATGATCCCGATGATGACTGCAACGAAGTAGATGATGACGAGCGACTGGATGGGCGTCAGCTTTCGAATAAAATGTTGAATTCTTTGTTGTAACGCAAAATCCAATGTGACACGCCCCCCTTCATAGAAGTAGCGGATAACATTAGTTATCCGCTACTTCTTGCTCGATAAGACCTAGGCGGGCAAGCGCCAGATCATAACCGCCCGAACCGTAGTTCAAGCAACGTTTGACACGCGAGATCGTTGCTGTTGAAGCACCGGTCGCCTTTTCGATTTTGTGATACGTATTGCCTTCACGTAATTGACGTGCGACTTCAAGACGTTGGGCGAGCGCCTGGATTTCGTTGACGGTTGCTAAGTCTTCGAACAACGTATAACAATCTTCTAATGAATCCATCTTCATGATGGCTGTAAATAACTGATCCAATTCTTTTCCACGCAATTTATCGAGTTGCATCTTGTGACTCCCTTTCCCATTCAATTGCTCTTTAATAGTTTAAAGCGCGACGTTTTAAAATTCAAGCGTCATCGCAAAATCGCTGGGAAAAGGACTTTTTTCCGAAGGACTTCGTATATTCCCTGCGGTGTGATCCGCACATATGGTAAGTGAGTGGACGCTAGGAATAGCAACGTATAGACAGGATCTTCAAACGCATAACCGCGTTCGAACAACGCTTCCCGTAGAGCGGTTTCCTGAACGATCAAATCTTCGAGTGGCAAGTCGGACGTCTGCCCCATCAAGGTCAACGGAACTTCAGCGATGACTTCTCCGTCCTCGACGAGAACGATTCCGCCACCGAACGCTTTCATGCGATCAAACGCGACTTGCATGTCTCGTTTCGATTTACCGATCATCAAGATATCACCACTGATCGAGTACGAACTGACGAGACCTCCGACTTGTGTCGCAAAGTTTTTCAGAACGGTATTTAGTCGCCACTTCCCTTCCCGATCGAGTAACATCAGGAAGGATTCATCACATCCTGCCGGTAGCACAGGCACACTTGTATCGTGTTCAACTTGATAGAGCTTCATGATGACGGAATTGACCATCTCAAGACCAACCGGCATGCTGAACGAGAAATCCTGTTCCGTTAACGAAACCTGGACTTCCGAACGTGGCATGAGCGCATAGACTGCATCGAGCGCTTCTGCCGGGTAACATGGGATGTCTGCTTGACGGACCCATGTGCCGCGCGCAAGCACGGCGACAGGTGTCGGTGCATCTTTTGCCTCAAGGAAATTGAGATGCGCGATTCGTCCTGGTGCGATACTCCCGAGTAGATGATCGAGATTAAAATGACGCGCTGCATTGTACGACGCGATCCGGTACGCTTCTTCGACCGGGATGCCTGCCTCAAGCATCAATCGGATCGTCTCATCCATCATGCCTGCCTTATAAAAGGACGGCGTTGAACCATCTGTCGTCACGAGCACCTTATCGAACTGCGTCAACCCTGCTTCGACGAGACCTTTAAAGATATCCGGTAGATCTGGACGAATCGATGAATAACGAATCGTCGTCGTGTAGCCAAGTTCAAGACGTGTCATCGCTTCTTCGACCGTCATCGCTTCGTGATCGCTCGTCACGCCATACAGCGCCATCTTCGTCAGCGTCTTCGCTGAAGCACCAGGGAAATGACCTTCGATCGGTTTTCCGAGTTTGATCGCATCCTGCATCCAATGGAGCAATTCATCGTCCCCTTGCGAGAGACGTGGCCATCCCGTCAACTCACCTGCTTGGATGACTTGTGGATGCTTGAGCCACGCTTGAATCCGGCGATTATCGATCGAGATACTGTCGGCATCAAGCTCGGTTTGTGCGTCGAGTCGTGCCCACCAGTACATTGAGGTCGGTAAGTCTGCTAGCGCCTCAACTTGAGCAAACGCTTGCTCCGTCGGCTCTAATAATAACAACATGTTGTCGTTGACGAGCGTCGATGTTCCCCGCTCTGCTGCGAATTTTGCAAGACTCGCTGGATTGTAAAGTTGGAACGGATGGGCATGGGGTTCAATGTACCCGGGTACAATATATTGACCTGTCGCATCATGATACGCATCAGCTTGTTCCGGCATTTCTGGACCGACATAGACGATCCGGTCGCCACTGATCCAGATGTTCGCCGTCCGCCATGCTTTGACACCATGATTCAGGTAAGTGGCATTCTGTATGACAAGTGTCGGTGCAAGCTTTCCGCTGATGACCGCTTGGTGTGTTCGTACTTCAGATTTCGTCCAAGGGGATCTTCCACAATTTTTTTTCACGAAAGCTCGACCTCCTTTGTTTTATTGAAAACGCTTTCTTATAGTTCTTATACTAAAATGTTGCTAAGTAAGTTTCAAGAAGTTTTGCCCCGTTCCGGATTCATTTGGTCAAAATAACACAAATTCGCCATGGAAGACAAATCTTTTCGTGCACTTCGCCAAGAAACAAAAAACCAGACGCGACTCCTTCGAGCACGTCTGGTTCAGATATCATGATTCATGCGAGGCACGAAAGGCTTTTTGAGCGATATCAGTTCGGTAAAAGAATGGCTGATCCGTCACGTCTGGTAAGTTTGCATAGACCTGTTCGACAGCCTGCTCGATCGTCTCGGCACGGCTGACACACACGAGGACACGTCCACCAGCTGAGACAAGTTGATCGTCTCGTTCTGCCGTGCCGGCATGAAAGACGAGAAGACCGTTCCCGATCTGATCAAGTGGAATCGCTTGTCCCGTTTTTGGCGCTTCCGGATATCCCTCTGCTGCGACGACGACACCGACAGCTGCTTGATCCGTCCAAACGACTTCTGGTGTCTGTCCTTCCATCAACGGCATGATGACATCCAGCAACGGCGTCTCTAAGCGCGGAAGAATGACTTCTGTTTCCGGATCACCGAACCGAGCATTGAACTCGATGACGAATGGTCCTTGTTTCGTCAGCATCAGACCGGCATAGAGGAAGCCGGTGAACGGAATCCCTTCGCTTGCCATCTGATCGACGAGCGGCTGAATGATGCGATCAACAGCTTCTGTCGTCAACGCTGCTTCGTCCCACTGAGGAAGCGGAGAATACGCGCCCATGCCTCCTGTGTTCGGACCTAAGTCACCGTCAAACGCTCGTTTATGATCTTGCGACAATACCATCGGGATGACGGTCTCTTCGTGCACGAATGCCATCAACGAACATTCTTCCCCGATCAGGCATTCTTCGATGACGACGCGGCTTTGTTGACCGTATTCCCCGGCAAACGTATCGTGGATTGCAACAAGTGCTTGGTCCACGGTTTCTGCGACCGTGACTCCTTTTCCGGCAGCAAGTCCGTCGGCTTTGATGACGATCGGTGCACCCGCTTTGCGAACATACGCCTCTGCGTCTGCTGCTGAAGTAAAGACGGCGTGAGCAGCGGTCGGAATACCAGCACGCTCCATCAATTCTTTCGCGAATTGCTTACTTCCTTCGATCGCTGCCGCTTCCCGTGTTGGTCCGAAGATTTGCAGTCCCGCTGCCTGAAAAGCGTTAACGACTCCGAGAACAAGTGGTCCTTCTGGTCCGACGATCGTCCAATCGATCTGTTCGTCTTGTGCGAACGCCACGAGTTCATCGATGGCATCTTCGGCGATCGGAACACATGTGGCTTGTGTCATCCCGGCATTTCCGGGCGCAGCATACACTGTCTCGATCCGTTCATCCTGTGCCAGCTTCCAGACGAGCGCGTGTTCACGCCCTCCTTTACCAATCACCAATACCTTCATTCAAATCGCCTCCGCTTAGTGTTTGAAATGTCGAACGTTCGTAAAGACCATCGTGATGCCGTGTTTGTTACACGCATCGATCGACTCTTGGTCGCGAATCGAGCCGCCTGGTTGGATGATTGCTGTAATACCAGCTGCTGCTGCAGCTTCGACTGTGTCCCCCATTGGGAAGAAAGCATCAGAAGCAAGGGACGCGCCAACTGCTTTTTCTCCAGCTTGCGTAATCGCGATGTTCGCTGAACCAACACGGTTCATCTGTCCTGCACCAACACCGACCGTCACTTCGTCCTTCGCGAGAACGATCGCATTCGACTTGACGTGTTTGACGGCGCGCCATGCGAGTTTCAAGTCCTCCCATTCCGCTGCTGTCGGTTTGCGGTCTGTCACGACACGTGCTGCTGCATCATCAAGCGTCTCATCGTCACTGTCTTGGACGAGCATGCCGCCAGCGACTGCCGTATAACGGATCGCTTGGACACGTTTGACGTCGAGTTCAAGCAGACGGATGTTCTTTTTCGCTGACAACAAGGCGAATGCTTCTTCCGTGAAGGACGGGGCGATGATGATCTCAAGGAAGATGCCGCTTAACTGTTCTGCTGTCTCTAAGTCAACTTCACGGTTCAAGGCGACGATGCCACCGAAGATCGACACTGGATCGGCTGCATGAGCGCGGCGGAATGCCTCTCCGATCGTTGGACCGACGGCAACACCACATGGGTTCATGTGTTTGACGACGACGGCTGCTGCTTCGCGGAACTCATCAAGAATTTCAAGTGCGGCGTTCGCATCTTGAATGTTGTTATACGACAACTCTTTACCGTGTAACTGTTTCGCTGAAGCGAGGGAAGCTCCACGATAAATCGGTGTTTTATAGAAGGCTGCTTCTTGGTGTGGATTTTCTCCGTAACGGAGATTCTGGACTTTCTCAAGCGTGATCGTCAACTGATCCGGGAACTTCTCGCCTGTTTGCGTCAAGAAATAATCCGCGATCAACGCATCGTACGCCGCTGTATGCCGGAAGGCTTTCGCCGCAAGACGTTGGCGTGTCTCAAACGTCGTTCCACCTTCACGAACCTCGGCAACGACCGTTTCGTAATCGGATGGATCGACGACGACCGTGACAGCTGCGTGATTTTTCGCTGCTGAACGCAACATGCTTGGTCCACCGATATCGATGTTTTCGATCGCATCGGCATAGGCGACGTCTTCTTGTAAGACTGTCTGCTTGAACGGATACAGATTGACGACGACGAAATCGATCGGTTGAATCTGTTGCGCCGCCATCTGCTCACGATGGGATTCAAGGTCACGACGACCGAGTAATCCACCATGAACCATTGGATGGAGCGTCTTGACACGTCCATCGAGCATTTCTGGGAATTGTGTGACTTCACTGATACCAATGACCGGAAGCCCAGCTTCCTCTAACGCTTGATGTGTTCCGCCTGTCGAGACGAGCTCGATCCCTGCTTCATGAAACGCTCGTCCTAATTCGACGATTCCTGTTTTATCCGACACACTAATTAACGCTCTCATACGTTTGCCTCCTCTTTCATCCACTCTTCGATGACTTGCGGATACAGTCTATGTTCGACACGCTGAATCGCTTGTTGCAATGTTTCACGCGTCATCTCTTCTGTAATCCGGACGGCTTCTTGAGCCATGATTGGTCCTGTGTCCATTCCTTCATCGACTATATGAATTGTAACACCTGTGATTTTAACTCCGCCACGAAATGCTTGTCCGATCGCATCTTTTCCCGGGAAGGCCGGAAGTAGTGACGGGTGGATGTTGACGATCCGCCCTGCGTATCGTCCGAGCAACTCTTCCCCAATCAATCGCATGTAGCCGGCGAGAATGATCCGTTCGACGCCTTTCGCTTCAAGACGGGCAATGATCTCCCGCTCAAAACTCGGTTTATTCGGATAGTCCTTCGCCCGAAAGACGAAGACGTCGCATCCACGTCGTTTCGCCCGTTCAATGACTGCTGCGTCCGGTTGATCGCAGACGATCAGTTCGATCGAGGCATGTAACGTTCCTGCCTCGATTGCTTCAAAAAGTGCTTCGACATTACTACCGCTTCCTGATGCAAAACAGGCGATCCTCATGCGTCGACTCCTTGAATCCGGACACCTTCTTGATCGGTCACCTGACCAATCACGTACGCCGTCTCATTTTCACGAGCGAGGCGTGCTGTCACTTCCGCGACATCTTCCGGTTTGACGATCAACATGAAACCAATGCCCATATTGAAGACATTATACATATCATGTCGTGGCAAATCACCCGCTTGCTCGAGCCAGTCGAAGACTGGTAAAGTCGGCCACTTTTTCGGGTCGAACGATGCGCCAAGACCTTCTGGTAAGACGCGTGGTACGTTCTCGTAGAAACCACCACCCGTAATATGGACCATCGCTTGAATCTTTTCCGTCTCAAGGGCTGCTTTGACCGCTTCGACGTAGATACGTGTTGGCATGAGAAGCGCATTTCCGAGCGTATGACCGAGCATCATGACTTCATCTTCGTAGCGGAGACCGCTGTCAGCGACGATTTTACGGACGAGTGAGAACCCGTTCGAATGGACGCCGGACGAAGCGAGACCGAGAATGACATCTCCAGCTGCGACGTTATCACCTGTGATCAATTTTTGTTTCTCGACGGCACCGACGGCGAACCCGGCGATATCATATTCGCCGTCCGCATACATCCCTGGCATTTCCGCTGTTTCGCCGCCGATTAACGTACATCCCGCCTGGACGCAACCTTCTGCGACACCTGCGACGATCCGTTCGATCTTCGCAGGAATCGCCTGACCGAGCGCGATATAATCAAGGAAATAAAGTGGTTCCGCGCCTTGGACGATGATATCGTTCACACACATCGCGACACAGTCGATTCCGATCGTATCGTGTTGTTCCAGTGCGAAAGCGAGCTTGAGTTTCGTACCGACACCATCTGTCCCACTGACAAGAACCGGTTCTTTCAACTGCAATTGGCTGAGGTCGAACATCGCACCAAAGCTACCGAGTCCCGTCAATACTTCTTTACGCATCGAACGGGCGACGTGTTTTTTCATTCGCGTGACTGACTCATATCCTGCTGTCAGACTCACACCTGCTGCTTCGTAATGTTTGCTCATGTTCTTCCCCCATCTATCAAAGTTTAGCTTCTAACTCGAGCGAACCGAGCGGTGTCGGATACTCTCCTGTGAAGCAAGCGGTACATTGTCCTTTTAACGGTCCATCGAACGGGCGATCGATCGCATCGACCATGCCCGGTACAGTCAAGAATTCAAGTGAATCCGCACCGATTTCCTGACGGATTTCTTCCGGCATCAACCGAGCAGAGATCAGTTCTTCCTTCGACGAAGTATCAATCCCGTAATAACATGGATTCGTGATCGGTGGTGCCGTGATGCGGACGTGCACCTCCGTCGCACCCGCTTCACGTAACAAACCGACGATGCGACGACTCGTCGTTCCCCGGACGATTGAATCATCGACCATGATGACACGCTTTCCTTGTACGACGCCGCGTAGCGCGGACAACTTCATTTTGACCCCACGTTCCCGTAACTCCTGTGACGGCTGGATGAACGTTCGTCCGACATACCGATTCTTGATCAATCCCATTTCATATGGAATTCCACTCGCTTCCGCGTAACCGATCGCTGCCGAAATACTTGAATCCGGCACTCCGGTAACGACGTCTGCTTCGACCGGTGCTTCTTCATACATCTTTTTCCCAAGTGCTTTGCGAGCCGTATGGACGTTGACGCCATCAATGATTGAATCCGGACGTGAGAAGTAGATGTATTCCATCGAACACATCGCCCGTTCACGTGGTTCCATGTATTGACGAGACGACATGCCGTGTTCTGTGATCGTTACGAGCTCCCCTGGCTCGATATCACGAATGAACTCCGCACCGACGATATCAAAGGCACATGTCTCTGACGCAAATACGATGCCGCCGTCCGGTGTCTTCCCGAGTGACAGTGGACGCAGTCCGTGTGGATCGACCGCTACGAATAACGTATCTTCCGTTAAGAAAAGAAAAGCGAACGCCCCGACAAGACGCGCGAGACTGTCGGCAATCCGGTCTTCGAGTGTGTCGAGCTTACTGCGTTTGACGAGATGGGCGACGACTTCCGTATCGCTCGTCGTCTGAAAGATGGCACCTTCTGCTTCTAATAGATGCTTCAGTGAATCGGCGTTGACGAGGTTCCCGTTATGCGCGAGAGCAAGATCTCCCGTCCGCGATTTGAAATGAAGCGGTTGAGTATTCTCAAGCGTGTTTCCTCCTGCTGTCGAATACCGGACATGTCCGATTGCATGATGTCCTTTCAGATTCGTCAGTGTCTCTTCCGAAAAGACTTCCGTTACGAGTCCTTGCCCGCGGTGCGGGAAGAGGTCGTCACCGTCACTCGTGACGATGCCTGCCCCTTCCTGTCCCCGGTGTTGCAAACTGTGCAAGCCGTAATAGGCGAGTTGCGCTGCATTCGGTTGTCCGAAGATCCCGAAGACGCCACACTCCTCATTTAGTCCTTTGATGTCATATAACACGCGATTGCTCCTTCCCAGTCTCCCTGTAAGGTCGAACGGTCTGCTTCGATCCGTGTCTCTGCCGTTTCGATGACGAGAAGCTCATCGTTCGTAACGACACCGATCGCTTGAGCACCAGTCCGTTGTTCGAATGCTGTGACGTGCGCTTGTGGCACAGTGACGATGAAGCGTGATTGCGATTCGCTGAACAGGTGTAACGTTGGTCCGTCAAACTGAACCGTCAACCCGAGGTTCGTCCCAAACGTCATCTCAGCGAGAGCGATTGCGAGACCACCTTCTGATACATCATGCATCGCATTGACTTCACCTGCTTGTACTGCCTGCTGTAACAATTGTAAGCGTGCGTGTTCGACGGCTAAATCAATCTGTGGTGCGCGACCGAATGATTTACCAAATTGCATATATTGAAGCTCACTACCACCAAACTCGGCTGTTGTTTCTCCTAATAGATAGATCTGGTCACCAGCTTGTTTGACGTGTTGCGTCGTGATCCATTCGGTTTGCTCGTGTAAGCCAACCATTCCGACGACCGGTGTCGGGTGAACCGCTTGACCGGCTGACTCGTTGTAGAGTGAGACGTTTCCACCGATGACAGGTGTCTCAAGGACGCGACATGCTTCGGCCATACCGGCTGTTGCTTGCTGCAACTGCCAGAAGCCTTCTGGTTTATCCGGATTTCCGAAGTTCAGACAATCCGTGATGGCGAGTGGTGTCGCCCCACTCGCGACGATATTACGTGCTGCTTCTGCAACCGCAATCTGTCCACCGACATATGGATCCAAGTAGACGAAACGGCTGTTACAGTCGGTCGTCATCGCGAGCGCTTTGTTCGTGCCGCGGACACGAATGACGGCTGCGTCTGATCCTGGTGCAACGACGGTCGATGTCTGGACCATATGATCGTACTGATCGTAGACCCAGCGTTTTGAAGCGATCGTCGGCTGACGGAGTAACGCCCGCCATGTCTCAACGACATCTTCGACGACTGGAAGTGTCTCTTCCATCGCTTGGAATTCTTCATAATACGCAGGAACGCGGGATGGTTTTTCGTAGACTGGTGCTTCTTCTGCTAACGCATCAACCGGAACTTCTGCCACGATATCTCCGTGATGAATCAACCGTAAGACTTTCTCTTCAATGACTTCTCCGACGTGAACGGCATGGAGTCCCCATTTGCTGACGATTGCTTCGATCTCTGCTTCGCGACCACGCTTGACGACAAGTAACATCCGCTCTTGTGATTCCGAGAGCATCATTTCGTAAGCAGTCATCCCTGTCTCTCGTTGCGGGACGTCATCGAGGTGCATCTCGATGCCCATACCGGCTTTTGAAGCCATCTCTGCTGAAGACGATGTCAGTCCGGCAGCACCCATGTCCTGCATTCCGACGAGTGCCGGGTGCCCGACGATTTCAAGACACGCTTCAATCAATAGCTTCTCCATGAATGGATCACCGACTTGAACAGCCGGACGTTTTGCTTCCGTATCCTCTCCGAGATCCTCCGAGGCAAACGTCGCACCATGGATCCCGTCGCGTCCAGTAGCTGCACCGACGTACATGACCGAGTTGCCGACACCTTTTGCCTGACCTTTTTGAATATCGGCATGGTTGATCAAACCGATACACATCGCGTTGACAAGCGGATTGCCTTCATATGAGCGATCAAATCCGATTTCGCCACCGATCGTTGGGATCCCGACACAGTTGCCGTAACCGGCGATCCCGGCGACGACTTGTTCGAACAGTTGATTGACACGTGGTGTACCGAGATGCCCGAAGCGGAGCGAGTTCATAAGTGCAACTGGTCGTGCGCCCATCGAGAAGATGTCACGAATGATTCCGCCGACGCCTGTCGCAGCCCCTTGGTACGGTTCAACAGCGGATGGATGATTGTGGCTTTCGATCTTAAAGACGACTGCCTGCTCATCCCCGATATCAACGACACCTGCCCCTTCCCCTGGTCCTTGTAAAACACGTGGTCCAGTCGTCGGGAATTGACGGAGGACGGGTTTAGATGTCTTGTATGAACAATGCTCGGACCACATGACCGAGAACAATCCTGTTTCCGTATAGTTCGGTTGGCGTCCAAGTAAATCGACGACCATCTGGTATTCCGTATCACTCAAGCCCATCGTGGCATAGACGCGTTGCTCTTGAATCAATTCTGGTGTTGGTTCAGACTGTTGTTTTAGCATGGTGTGCCCCCTGTTTGACGAGTGAAGTAAAGAGTTTTAGTCCATCTGTTCCGCCAGTCAATAACTCGACCGCTCGTTCCGGGTGTGGCATCATCCCGAGAACGTTGCCGGCTTTGTTCGTGATCCCGGCGATATCACCGCGTGAGCCGTTCGGATTATCGACATACGTGAAGGCGATTTGTCCGTTCGTTTGCAGCATCGCGTAAGTCGCATCGTCGCAGTAGTAGTTTCCTTCACCATGCGCGATCGGAATCGAGATCGTCTCGCCTGGCAGGTAATCCGATGTAAAACGTGTCTTTGTATTCTCAACCTTTAGTTCAACCGTCCGGCACATGAACTTCAAGCCGTTGTTGCGGTGCAAGACACCTGGTAAGAGTCCCGCTTCGACAAGGATCTGAAATCCGTTACATACCCCGAGGACCGTTTTCCCTTCTGCCGCAAAACGTTTGACTTCTTCCATGATCGGTGAGAAGCGCGCGATCGCGCCGCAACGAAGGTAATCTCCGTAGGAGAATCCGCCCGGCAGTAGGACGCCGTCGTAGCCTTCAAGTGATGTTTCGGTATGGAAGACGTATTCCGCTTCTTCTCCGAGCGCATCTTTGACCGCATGGTACATATCTAAATCACAGTTCGATCCCGGAAAGACGATGACCGCGAACTTCATGCTGGCGTCACCTCTTCGATCGTAATTTGGTAATCTTCCATCACCGTGTTGACGAGTAATTTTTGACACATCTCATGAATCATCGCTTCTGTCGTTTCCGTCTCAACGAGCAGTTCAATCTGTTTTCCGATTCGGACACTTTCGACACCGGTAAAACCAAGCTGTTGCAATCCGCCTTTTACAGCAACTCCTTGTGGATCTAAAATGCTTTCCCGTAATGCGATCGATACGATGACTTTTTTCATTGTGTGTTTCCTCCTAGGCGATTGAATAGTGTTTGGTAAGTCTCTGTCAGTGAACCGATATTGCGGCGGAAGACATCTTTATCGAGATGTTCTCCTGTCGCCTGATCCCACAAACGGCATGTATCTGGTGAAATCTCATCAGCCAGTAGAATCGTTCCGTCTGCCGTCTTGCCGTACTCCAATTTAAAATCAATCAACGTGATTCCGTTTTGACGGAAGTAAGGCTGCAAGACTTCGTTTACGCGAAGCGCTTTGTCCGACAACTCTTTTAACTCTTCAGAAGTCGCAATCTTCAGTAAATTAATGTGTGATGAGGTGACGAGTGGATCGCCTAACGTATCATCTTTATAGTAGAACTCAACGATTGGTGTTTCGAGCACCGTACCTTCTTCGATACCGAGCCGTTTACTCAAGCTCCCCGCGACGACGTTTCGGACGACGACTTCGAGTGGGATGATGGTGACACGACGTACGAGCTGTTCGCGCTCCGAGACACGTTCAATAAAATGTGTCGGAATGCCCGCTTGTTCGAGGATTTCAAAGAAATGACTCGTCAATCGGTTGTTTAATTCGCCTTTTCCAGCAAAGACTTCTTTTTTCTCGCCGTTGAATGCCGTGGCCTCGTCTTTATAGACGATCCGGAGCACATCCTGCTCCTGCGTCGTGTACAATCGTTTTGCTTTTCCTTCATAAAGTGGTTGCATCGCTTTCGTCCCCCATGATCCTAAGATGTAGACGGGGCACGTGCCCCGTCTCAGGTTGATTAGTTCAAGCCACACCGTTCAAAAATTTCATCGACGCGACTCGTATGGTACGTCGGATCGAAACACGCATCGAGCTCTTCTTCTGTGAAAAGCTGTTGAATCTCTTCTTCTTGCCACAATAAGTCACGGAACATGATTTGTTCTTCCCACGCCTGCATCGCACGCGGTTGAACGAAATCATACGCTGCTTCACGCGACCAGCCTTTTTCGATTAAAGCGAGTAAGACATGTCCCGAGAAGATGACGCCGAACGTCCGGTCCATGTTCCGCTTCATGTTGTCCGGGAAGACCGTCAAGTTCTTCACGATGTTTCCGAAACGGTTTAACATATAGTTGAGCAGTCCTGTCGCATCCGGAAGAATGATACGTTCTGCCGAAGAATGCGAGATATCCCGTTCGTGCCAAAGTGAGACGTTCTCATACGCCGTCACCATGTGTCCACGGATGACTCGGGCAAGACCTGTCATGTTCTCTGAACCGATTGGATTCCGCTTGTGCGGCATCGCCGATGATCCTTTTTGACCTTTAGCGAAGAATTCTTCGACTTCACGTGTTTCCGTCTTTTGCAGACCCCGGATTTCCGTTGCCATCTTTTCGATCGATGTCGCGATCAGAGCAAGTGTCGACATATAGTGTGCATGACGATCACGTTGTAACGTTTGCGTTGAGACCGGAGCCGGCTTTGTCCCTAACTTTTCGCAGACATACTTTTCAATGAATGGGTCGATGTTCGCGAATGTCCCGACGGCACCTGACATCTTGCCGTATTCGACCGTCTCACGTGCTGCTTCGAAACGGACTTTGTTTCGTTTCATCTCTTCATACCAAAGCGCTAGTTTCAGACCGAACGTCGTCGGTTCTGCATGTACGCCATGTGTGCGTCCCATCATGACCGTATATTTATGTTCGTTCGCTTTGACTTTTAAGATATCGATGAATCGATCGAGATCTGCAGCGAGAATGTCATTTGCTTGCTTCAACAGATACGAGAGTGCTGTATCGACGACGTCCGTTGACGTGAGTCCGTAATGGACCCACTTGCGTTCTTCTCCGAGTGTCTCAGAGACGGCACGCGTGAAGGCGATGACATCATGACGTGTCTCTTGCTCGATTTCAAGGATGCGGTTGACATCAAAAGAGGCATTGTCCCAAAGCAACTGGACGTCCTCTTTCGGGATGACTCCTAGTTCGCTCCATGCTTCACACGCAAGGATCTCGACTTTTAACCAAGCCTCGAATTTGTTTTGTTCGGTCCAGATCGCTTTCATCTCAGGACGTGTATACCGTTCGATCATTGAACTGTCTCCTTCCATATCGACAGGCGTTCGACTTCTGCCAAAGCATCGTCGACGGTGTCCGCAAGAATGTTCAAATGGCCCATTTTGCGTCCTGTCTTGGCTTCTGCTTTTCCATATAAGTGAACTTTCGTCCGAGCGCTTAGTCTCGGTAGTTCCTCGTATAATGCTGTGACATGCTGACCCAGGATGTTCGCCATGACGACCGGTGTCGTCAGACGGGTATCACCGAGTGGGAGACCACTGAT
The DNA here is from genome assembly GCF_019890935.1 of Exiguobacterium acetylicum. Lineage (NCBI taxonomy): Bacteria > Bacillati > Bacillota > Bacilli > Caryophanales > Exiguobacterium > Exiguobacterium acetylicum. The sequence goes on along the minus strand of NZ_CP082333.1, from coordinate 484,407 downwards.
GGCACGGATATGCTGCTCGAATTGGGATGTTTCGCAAGCATCGATTGAATAGTGTCCCGAATTGTGTGGTCGGGGTGCTAGTTCATTGACGATTAGTCGAGAACCAACGACGAACAACTCGATGGCCAGTGTACCGATCAGCCCGACGGCATCCGCGATCGATTCAGCGAGCGCAATCGCTTCTTGTTCGAGTGATTCAGAGATACGTGCCGGTACGATCGATAGATGCAAAATGTTCTCTTGGTGAATGTTCTCACTGACCGGGAAGACACGTGTTTCTGTTGCGCTTCGAGTGACGATGACGGAAATTTCCTGATCAAACGGTAACCACTGCTCCGCAACATACTCTGTTGGTTCGAATCGCTCGATTGCCGCTTGGAACTGTTCTTCCGTCCGGATGACGGTCTGTCCTTTTCCGTCATAGCCGAATCGTGCTGTCTTCAAGACGAACGGTAACCCGAGTCGTTGTTTTGCTTCCTCTAAGTCAGACGGATGCGTCACCGGATAGTACGGAGCGACAGAGTGTCCAATGCGTTCAATCATCTCTTTTTCCCGTACCCGATGTTGCGTTTGAAAAAGAAGATCCGTTCCATGAATCAGTTTCGTCCCGATCGCTTCAGCGACCTCCGTCGAGATGTTCTCAAATTCGTAGGTGACGACATCTGATTCAGCTGCGAGCTGTTTGGCTGCCTCGACATCCGTGAAAGCAGCTTGAATATGTTGATCCGCCACTTGCGCGCATGGTGCGTTGTCCGTTGGGTCGAGTGTCAAAATCTCAAAGCCCATCTCACGCGCCGACAGAGCCATCATTCGACCAAGTTGACCGCCGCCTAGTATCCCGATTCGTTTCATAGCAGGTTCCCTCCAGATGCAATGACGTCTCCTTCTAGTTCGACTCGCATATGATCGAGCTTGCGTGCAAGTCGTTCATCTTGAATCGAGAGAATTTGAGCAGCTAGCAATCCGGCGTTTTTTGCGCCTGCTTCTCCGATGGCGACCGTTGCGACCGGTACGCCACCTGGCATTTGAACGATCGAGAGCAAGGAATCAATTCCTTGGAGCGCTCTACTTTTCACAGGAACACCGATAACGGGTAATGTCGTTTTAGCAGCGACCATGCCCGGGAGATGAGCAGCACCGCCTGCACCGGCAATGATGACCTTCAGTCCTCGTTCACGTGCTGATTCAGCATAACGAAACATTAGATCCGGTGTCCGGTGTGCGGAAACGACTTTCTTTTCGTATGGAATCTCAAGTTGCTCCAACACATCACATGTATGTTTCATCGTTTCCCAATCCGATTGACTTCCCATGATGACGCCGACTTCTACATTTCCCATCGCTGTTTCCTCCTTTATGCATAAAAAAAGCCCAAACCACGGCTAAAAGGGTGGCTTAGGGTATAAAAAGGTACGCCAAAGAAATATCGACGAACATCCATATACCCCATAGTCCAACGATTTAGGGTCGTTGGGTAGAAACTTGCAAGCCATATCCCTGCTATTATACGAGGTGTTTATATTCAATCATCCTGTCACGACTTCATCTTAACAAGTCCATCCCAAGGCGTCAACCAAAGGCGAACAATTTAATTGTCTGAAAATTTATCGTTCGGTTTTAAAAGGTGTTTTTCTGATTTTGTTTAGTGTCCATTCGGAGTTTATTTTTTAGGATGGATCACATCGAATCGAGCACTAAAAAAAGCACCCTCCACATGAATCGGAGGATGCTTTAGGCAGTTATTCGTTCTCTTTCACTTTGCAATCGAAGACGATTTGCTGACGAATTGGATACGGTTCGCCATTCGCGTCTAATTTAAAGATCGGCTCTTCTCGTCGGACCGTCGGGCGGTATCCCATGGCATCGATACGATCCAAACAGGCACCAATCGTCTCGTTCTCTTCGACGGCTACGCGTAGTTTCGTTTTTTTCGCCATATCCCTGTTCAGTCCCTTCATTAAAATGGATGCATGCCTTTCTACAAAAAGACACAAAAAAGCGGCGGCCCTTGAGCGTATGCTCCAGAACCACCGTTTGCCTGGCAACGTCCTATCCTCACAGGGGGAAGCCCCCAACTACTTTCGGCGTTCAAGTGCTTAACTTCCGTGTTCGGCATGGGAACGGGTGTGACCACTTGGCTATCGTCACCAGACGACGGGCTCGCGCCCTCAAAACTGAAGTCATCAACAATGCATCTGCTAGAACAAGGCCTCGACCGATTAGTATCACTCAGCTCCACATGTCGCCATGCTTCCACCCGTGACCTATCTACCTCATCGTCTCTGAGGGGTCTTTCTTGATTACTCAAAGGGAAATCTCATCTTGGAGGGGGCTTCATGCTTAGATGCTTTCAGCATTTATCCCGTCCGCACGTAGCTACCCAGCGATGCTCCTGGCGGAACAACTGGTACACCAGCGGTGCGTCCATCCCGGTCCTCTCGTACTAAGGACAGCTCTCCTCAAATTTCCTGCGCCCACGACGGATAGGGACCGAACTGTCTCACGACGTTCTGAACCCAGCTCGCGTACCGCTTTAATGGGCGAACAGCCCAACCCTTGGGACCTACTCCAGCCCCAGGATGCGATGAGCCGACATCGAGGTGCCAAACCTCCCCGTCGATGTGGACTCTTGGGGGAGATCAGCCTGTTATCCCCAGGGTAGCTTTTATCCGTTGAGCGATGGCCCTTCCATGCGGAACCACCGGATCACTAAGCCCGACTTTCGTCCCTGCTCGACTTGTAGGTCTCGCAGTCAAGCTCCCTTCTGCCTTTGCGCTCTACGAATGATTTCCAACCATTCTGAGGGAACCTTTGGGCGCCTCCGTTACTGTTTAGGAGGCGACCGCCCCAGTCAAACTACCCGCCTGACACGGTCCTCCAGCCGGATCACGGCTGCGAGTTAGAGACTCTATGCATGAAGGGCGGTATCCCAAGGGTGACTCCTCCGAAGCTGGCGCTCCGGGCTCGACGTCTCCCGCCTATCCTGTACATCATGCACAAAGCCTCAATATCAGGCTGTAGTAAAGCTCCATGGGGTCTTTCCGTCCTGTCGCGGGTAACCTGCATCTTCACAGGTACTATGATTTCACCGGGTCTCTCGTTGAGACAGTGCCCAAATCGTTACGCCTTTCGTGCGGGTCGGAACTTACCCGACAAGGAATTTCGCTACCTTAGGACCGTTATAGTTACGGCCGCCGTTTACTGGGGCTTCGGTTCAAAGCTTCGCTTGCGCTAACCCATCCCCTTAACCTTCCAGCACCGGGCAGGCGTCAGCCCCTATACGTCATCTTGCGATTTAGCAGAGACCTGTGTTTTTGCTAAACAGTCGTTTGGGCCTATTCACTGCGGCTCTACTCATGTAGAGCGTCCCTTCTCCCGAAGTTACGGGACCATTTTGCCGAGTTCCTTAACGAGAGTTATCCCGCGCGTCTTAGAATTCTCATCTCGCCTACCTGTGTCGGTTTACGGTACTGGCGCCTTCCCCCTCACTAGAGGCTTTTCTTGGCAGTGTGAAATCGTGACCTACGTCCCTACGGGACTCCGCATCGTTCCTTGACTTTGATGCCTGACGGATTTGCCAATCAGACGGTCTTGAAACTTGCACATGCACTTCCATCCGCATGCGTCACTATCCTCCTGCGTCCCCCCATTGTTCAAACGGTGGATCGGCGGTACAGGAATATCAACCTGTTATCCATCGCCTACGCCTTTCGGCCTCGGCTTAGGTCCAGACTAACCCTGAGCGGACGAGCCTTCCTCAGGAAACCTTGGGCTTTCGACGGAGGGGATTCTCACCCCTCTTTTCGCTACTCACACCGGCATTCTCACTTCCAAACGCTCCACTGCTCCTTCCGGTACAGCTTCACAGCGGTTTGGAACGCTCCCCTACCATTCCTTACGGAATCCGCAGCTTCGGTGGTATGTTTAGCCCCGTTACATTTTCGGCGCGGCGCCACTCGACTAGTGAGCTATTACGCACTCTTTGAATGGTGGCTGCTTCTAAGCCAACATCCTAGCTGTCTAGGCAGCGCCACATCCTTTTCCACTTAACATACACTTTGGGACCTTAGCTGGCGGTCTGGGCTGTTTCCCTCTTGACTACGGATCTTATCACTCGCAGTCTGACTCCCGAGTATAAGTTGCTGGCATTCGGAGTTTAACTGAATTCGGTAACCCTGTGGGGGCCCCTAGTCCAATCAGTGCTCTACCTCCAGAACTCTCAACCTCGAGGCTAGCCCTAAAGCTATTTCGGGGAGAACCAGCTATCTCCAGGTTCGATTGGCATTTCACCGCTACCCACACCTCATCCCCGCACTTTTCAACGTGCGTGGGTTCGGACCTCCAGTCAGTGTTACCTGACCTTCATCCTGGACATGGGTAGATCACCTGGTTTCGGGTCTACGACAACGCACTGAACGCCCTGTTCAGACTCGCTTTCGCTACGGCTCCGCCTCATCGGCTTAACCTCGCGCGTTATCGTAACTCGCCGGTTCATTCTACAAAAGGCACGCCATCACCCGTTAACGGGCTCTGACTACTTGTAGGCATACGGTTTCAGGATCTATTTCACTCCCCTTCCGGGGTGCTTTTCACCTTTCCCTCACGGTACTGGTTCACTATCGGTCACTAGGGAGTATTTAGCCTTGGGAGATGGTCCTCCCGGATTCCGACGGGGTTTCACGTGTCCCGCCGTACTCAGGATCCACTCTGGAGGGAAAACAGTTTCAGCTACAGGGCTGTCACCTTCTTCGGCCGACCTTTCCAGGTCCTTCACCTACTGTCTTCCTTTTTGACTCCGTATAGAGTGTCCTACAACCCCGAAGAGCATGCTCTCCGGTTTGGGCTGTTCCCGTTTCGCTCGCCGCTACTCAGGGAATCGCATTTGCTTTCTCTTCCTCCGGGTACTTAGATGTTTCAGTTCCCCGGGTCTGCCTCACGCTACGCTATGTATTCACGTAACATGTCCCATCCCATTACGGATGGTGGGTTCCCCCATTCGGAAATCTTCGGATCAAAGCATACTTACTGCTCCCCGAAGCATATCGCTGTTCGTCGCGTCCTTCATCGGCTCCTAGTGCCAAGGCATCCACCGTACGCCCTTCATACCTTGATCTAGCGTTGGTATTCTAAGAACACACGTCTTAAATGACATGGTTAATTAAAAGTTTGATGTCTTGTTGATGTCTTCAGTTTTCAAGGTGCGAGTGTCTCTATCGAGACTGAGAGACGAGCTCTCAAAACTGAACGATGGGCATGTCCCGTAAGGGACGTTTTCCTTAGAAAGGAGGTGATCCAGCCGCACCTTCCGATACGGCTACCTTGTTACGACTTCACCCCAATCATCTACCCCACCTTCGACGGCTGGCTCCTTGCGGTTACCTCACCGGCTTCGGGTGTTGCAAACTCTCGTGGTGTGACGGGCGGTGTGTACAAGACCCGGGAACGTATTCACCGCAGTATGCTGACCTGCGATTACTAGCGATTCCGACTTCATGCAGGCGAGTTGCAGCCTGCAATCCGAACTGGGAACGGCTTTATGGGATTGGCTCCACCTCGCGGTCTCGCTGCCCTTTGTACCGTCCATTGTAGCACGTGTGTAGCCCAACTCATAAGGGGCATGATGATTTGACGTCATCCCCACCTTCCTCCGGTTTGTCACCGGCAGTCTCCCTAGAGTGCCCAACTGAATGCTGGCAACTAAGGATAGGGGTTGCGCTCGTTGCGGGACTTAACCCAACATCTCACGACACGAGCTGACGACAACCATGCACCACCTGTCACCATTGTCCCCGAAGGGAAAACTTGATCTCTCAAGCGGTCAATGGGATGTCAAGAGTTGGTAAGGTTCTTCGCGTTGCTTCGAATTAAACCACATGCTCCACCGCTTGTGCGGGTCCCCGTCAATTCCTTTGAGTTTCAGCCTTGCGGCCGTACTCCCCAGGCGGAGTGCTTAATGCGTTAGCTTCAGCACTGAGGGGCGGAAACCCCCCAACACCTAGCACTCATCGTTTACGGCGTGGACTACCAGGGTATCTAATCCTGTTTGCTCCCCACGCTTTCGCGCCTCAGCGTCAGTTACAGACCAAAGAGTCGCCTTCGCCACTGGTGTTCCTCCACATCTCTACGCATTTCACCGCTACACGTGGAATTCCACTCTTCTCTTCTGTACTCAAGCCTTCCAGTTTCCAATGGCCCTCCCCGGTTGAGCCGGGGGCTTTCACATCAGACTTAAAAGGCCGCCTGCGCGCGCTTTACGCCCAATAATTCCGGACAACGCTTGCCACCTACGTATTACCGCGGCTGCTGGCACGTAGTTAGCCGTGGCTTTCTCGTAAGGTACCGTCAAGGTACGAGCATTTCCTCTCGTACGTGTTCTTCCCTTACAACAGAGTTTTACGATCCGAAAACCTTCATCACTCACGCGGCGTTGCTCCATCAGACTTTCGTCCATTGTGGAAGATTCCCTACTGCTGCCTCCCGTAGGAGTCTGGGCCGTGTCTCAGTCCCAGTGTGGCCGATCACCCTCTCAGGTCGGCTATGCATCGTCGCCTTGGTGGGCCGTTACCCCACCAACTAGCTAATGCACCGCAAGGCCATCTCAAGGTGACGCCGGAGCGCCTTTCATCAACGGACCATGCGGTCCGATGAACTATCCGGTATTAGCTCCGATTTCTCGGAGTTATCCCAATCCTTGAGGCAGGTTCCTTACGTGTTACTCACCCGTCCGCCGCTCATTCCGCTGCCTTCCCTCCGAAGAGTTCCGTCAGTTTCCTGCGCTCGACTTGCATGTATTAGGCACGCCGCCAGCGTTCGTCCTGAGCCAGGATCAAACTCTCCATGAAGTGTTTGACTTGCTCGTTGTGTGACCGAAGTCACGATTGACGAAGCTTGCGCTTCATTCGTTTTTGTATTCCGTAGAATACGATTTTTGCCTCATCGTTCAGTTTTCAAAGTTCGTCTGCCGCCTTAGCGACTTTAATAGATTAACAGGTTGTTTTGATTATGTCAACCATGCTTTTTAAAAAACTTTTCAGCCCCAACGAACCGTTTATAAAAGGCGTCTCGCTGGAACATTTATTAATATAACAACAAAATTCGACAAACACAAGCATTATTTTAAAAAAACTTTGCAAAGAGTTTAAATCCTCTTCGCAAAGTCTTTACCTTCTTAACATGGCTCCTACTGTAAACGCGATATTCGCTGGGCGTTCTGCTAACCGTCTCATCAAATACGTATACCAGTCCACACCATGCGGAACGTAGATGACGACACGATAACCTTGTCGAACTAACTCTTGTTGTCGTTTCGGTCGCATGCCTTGAAGCATTTGAAATTCAAACCGTGATGGATCAATCTGTTTCATTTGAGTAAAGTCAATGATTTGCTGAATGATCTGTTCATCATGTGTCGCGATTTGCGTGTAGTTCCCATTTAACAAATTAACTTTTACTAATTGAAGGTATGTCTCATCGACTGTCTTCTTCGGTTGAATATAGAGTTCATCGTCTCCATCGTATGCCCCTTTGACGATACGTACTGTTGCCTGAAGACGTTCTAGATCAAAACGACTTCGATAGACGTTTGCCTGTAACGCAATCCCGACGTTTGGATATCGTTCATGCACGCGTTCGAAGACTCTGACGATTGACTCAACCATCATCGCTTCTTCCATGTTGACTGTCACGCGCATGTTTTGTTGATCTGCAACCTCTGCAATACGACTCAACTGTTGATAGGCGATATCCGGATCGATTCTTAATCCAATCGATGTTAGCTTTAGCGATACTTGTGCATCTAGATCATGTTCTTTGATTTGCCCGATGACTTTAATACATTCATTTGCGATGTCTACCGCGTCCTGCTCCGTCTCAATGAACTCTCCTAGACAATCCACCGTAGCAGCTCGTCCATCTTGATTAAATTGTTTCACAGTGTCGAGTGTCTCTTCTGCGCCCTGTCCTCCGACGAATAATGTTCCACCAAGCGGCAATCCGACTTTTCTCGCTAATTGAATCAGTAACCTATTCTCAGCCAAGTACTCAAATACAGGTCCAGTAATCTGCTGTAACATCTGAATCATCCTCTCTCTTCTCCCTTACCCTCTCCCAATAAAAAAAACGTCTTTCTTCTATATAGAAGAAAGACGCAGTTTGGATTAATGCAACCAGATGAAGTAACCGAGGAAACCGAGTGATAATACATACATGATCGGATGCACTTCTTTTGCTCGTCCTTTCGCGATCATCGTGACCGGATAGAAGAGGAAACCGAATGCAATCCCTGTTGCGATTGAATACGTTAACGGCATCATGATGACGGTCAAGAACGCGGGAACCGCATACTCGAATTTTTTCCAATCGATCTGGAGCAATGAAGCTGCCATCAATACACCGACGATGATTAATGCAGGTGCCGTGACCGGCGCTGTGATGATTGCAAGTAATGGCGAGAAGAATAAAGCAAGACCGAAGAACAATGCTGTGACGATTGCCGTCATACCTGAACGACCACCTGCTGCGACCCCTGCACTGGATTCAACGTAAGAAACCGTTGTTGATGTTCCAAGAATCGAACCTGCTACCGTCGCTGTTGAGTCAGCGATTAATGCGCGACCAGCACGCGGTACTTTATTTTCTTTAATCAGACCAGCTTGGTTTGCTACTGCAACCAACGTACCTGCTGTATCGAAAAAATCAACGAAGAAGAAAGTCAGGATGACAATCATCATTTGAACCGTGAAGATTTCATCAAAGTGGAGGAATGCCTGTCCAAATGTTGGCGCGATACTCGGTGGTGCTGAAACAATCTCACCAAGACTTGTTGGGACTGGAATCAAACCGAAGATCATTCCAGCAATCGCCGTCACGATCATTCCGAAGAAGATTGCGCCTTTGACACCACGTGTCATCAAGATCGCCGATACGACAAGACCAAATACCGCGAGAAGTGTTGTTCCTTTACTTAAATCACCGAGTGAGACGAGTGTCGCTTCATTCGCAACGACGAGACCACCTGTTTTTAAACCGATGAACGCGATGAACAATCCGATACCTGCTGCAACAGCCATTTTCAACGGTTCTGGAATTGCGTTGATGATGACCTCACGAATACCTGAAGCCGTCAATACCATGAAGACAAGACCTGAGACGAGAACGCCTGAGAGTGCAGTTTGCCACGGAATACCCATTCCGATGACGACACTATAGGCGAAGAAAGCATTTAGTCCCATACCTGGTGCAAGCGCGATTGGATAGTTCGCGAGTAACCCCATCGTGATGGAACCAATCATTGCGACGAGCGCCGTCGCTCCGAAGACCGCTCCTGCATCCATTCCCGCGTCCGCTAATGTGTTTGGATTGACGAACAGGATGTACGCCATCGCAAAGAATGTCGTCATGCCGGCGATGAACTCTGTACGCATGTTCGTACCAAGCCCATTGAAATCAAAGAAACGCGCAATCGCATTTTCTTTTGCTTTCGGTTGGTGTGGCTGTTTCAATTGTGTGCTCATGATTGCCTTCCTTCCAAATAAGCCGTCTCCTTGAAAACAAAAAACGGCCCTTACCTAAGCGGTAAAAGCCGTTTCAATAAGCGCACGATGCTGCGTGTGCGCCGTAGTAGGAACCTTTACGGTGTTCCTGTAGAGACTTCCGGGCCCTATCCCCAGAATTATACGGCATTATTTATGTTTTTTAGTGGTATGAAAAATAAGAACAGACACATCGTAGCACGGTCAAATTCACGGGTCAACCATAAAAGCGAAATTTAACCACTTAATTTATCCGAACGTTCGGTTTTGTAAGCGTTCTTCTGTTCGGAATCTACCTTGATCCATTTCGATAGTTGCAGTGTCATTGGGAAGTTTCCAAGTAAAACTAATATTAGAATGGTTGTCATCCCAACCCATACCAGATGCCAACTCTCTACATTGTCATAGAACGATGCAGCTACCATCGCTTTGACGATAAAACCGTGTCCGACATAAATCGGTAATGTGTGAGCACCCAGTGTTGTTCCAATTCCATGTCGTCGTGGTATCCAAGCAAAAAAAGCGCAGACTAAAAGCAGTTGCAAACCATACAAAGAAAGTCGAATACCTGCTCCTTCTAAACCGAGACCCATAGGAGCATAACCGCTTGTACCACTCAACAATTGAAAGTTCAAAATCTCTGGGTAACGTAACAGTAGGACGATTGCGATTCCGCCCATCCCTAATCCAAAAACCTTTGCGCCACCCGACGTCGGAAAGGTTAACTTGTGTCGTCGTAATGTATAGCCCAGTAAAAAGAACGGGAAAAATACGATAATCCGTGAAGCACTGAGTGTCCAACCAATCGTTTCAAAAAAGCCGAGATAAACACTGACCATGATGCTTCCTGCGACAAAGTACCATAATGACACTTGTAGAAAGTGATTGATCCAGACGATTCCCCACAACATTAACGTCCATATAAATACGGCAAACAGATACCAATAGATATACGCCGGTTGCAGCGTCCAAAACGCATATTGTGTAAGTCCCATCCACTTTGTCACTGCGACGAATACCGTTTGTACAAGTAGAAACAGTACAAGATAGTCTAGTGTGAGTCGAAGAAGACGAGATGTCGTCATCCGTCCCTTTGTAAAATAGCCGGAGATGAAGACGAATGCCGGCATATGAAACAGATAAATGAAATGAAACAGGTTCGTCATACCGACATCTTTTGAAATCATCGGTTCAATCAAATGACCGAATACGACGAGCGTAATCAATCCGAATTTTGCATTATCCCAATATGCATCACGTTTGTTCATAACGAATATCCTTACCTAATCCTTTAGAATAATAAGCTCCATCTCATAGTGTAGCAGGAGATAACAAAAAAGCACCACGTTCTTTTTACAGAAACGTGGTGCTGATCACTTATTACTCCCACTCAATCGTTGACGGTGGTTTCGACGTCACATCGTACAGGACGCGGTTAACGTTCTGGACTTCGTTGACGATTCGGACCGAGATCTTCTCAAGCACGTCCCATGGGATACGTGCCCAGTCTGATGTCATTCCGTCAATGGACGTGACAGCACGGATTCCGACCGCATAGTCGTATGTCCGCTCATCGCCCATGACACCAACCGATCGGATTGGAGGAAGGACTGTGAAGTACTGCCAGATTTCGCGCTCGAGTCCTGCTTTTTTGATTTCATCGCGAAGAATGAAATCAGATTCACGGACGATTTCGAGTTTCTCATCTGTGATTTCACCGAGGACACGAATTCCGAGACCTGGTCCTGGGAACGGCTGACGCCACACGATTTCATCAGAAAGACCGAGTTCCTTCCCGAGTTCACGGACTTCATCCTTGAACAACGTGTTGATCGGTTCGATCAATTCAAACTGCATGTCTTCCGGCAATCCACCGACGTTGTGGTGTGATTTAATTGTTTGTGCCGTATCCGTACCGCTCTCGATGATATCCGTGTAGAGCGTACCTTGGGCAAGGAAGTCCATGTCCGTCAGCTTCGAAGCTTCTTCGTCGAAGACGTAGACGAACTCGTTGCCGATGATTTTACGCTTCTGCTCTGGATCCGAGATACCACGGAGTTTGTCGAGGAAACGGTCCTGGGCATCAATCTTGATGACATTCATGTGGAAGTGATCCGCGAATGTCTTCATGACGCTCTCTGCTTCACCCTTACGCAATAAACCGTGATCGACGAACATACATGTCAATTGATCACCGATTGCTTTGTGGATCAAGGCTGCAACGACAGACGAGTCGACACCACCAGAAAGTGCACAGAGGACTTTTTTGTCGCCGACTTGTTCTTGAATCTTCGCTACTTCGATTTCGATGAAGTTCTCCATCGACCAATCGCCTGCACATTGACAGACTTCAAAGAGGAAGTTCTTGAGCAATTCTTTTCCGAAGACCGTATGGTTCACTTCCGGGTGATACTGCACACCGTACATTTTCAATTCTTCGTTCTTGATCGAAGCAATCGGACATGACACGTTCGTTCCATCGACGACGAATCCGTTTGGCACAGATGTGACGAGGTCGCTGTGGCTCATCCAGACCGTTTGTTCAAGCGGTAGATTCGCATACATCGGTGACGGGTCTTGTAACGTCAATGTGGCTTTTCCATATTCACGATGTCCCGCACGTTCTACTGTTCCGCCGAAATGTTGTGACATGAGCTGCATGCCGTAACAGATCCCGAAGATTGGAATACCGAGGTCGAAGATTTCTGGGTCACACCGGTACGCATCCTCTGCGTAGACACTACGTGGACCACCTGAGAAGATGATACCAGCAGGTGCGATTTCCTTTACTTCTGCTGCAGTGATTTTATGCGAATGCAACTCACTGTAGACACCAAGGTCCCGAATACGACGTGTGATCAATTGATTGTACTGTCCTCCAAAATCGAGGACGAGAATCATTTCCTGGTCCAAATGTGCTTCCAAATCTGTTCCCGCCTTTCTGATTTCATGCGTACCCTATGAAAAAAGCCCACTCTTCGCCCATGGATAAAATGGAAAAAGAGCAGGCCGCTTCACAAAAAAATGTATACGAAGGGTCTGCTCCTTCATAGTCAGGTCGTTTAAGGTGACCCGGTAGAGACTCTCGCGCCATATTCGCGAGTATATACAAAGGAGATTGCATGTGTGTGATTTACGTTGTTCCCATTGTAACTGTATCGTTTCGTAAATATCAACCCTCTACATGACGAATGATATTTTCGAAATATTCACGTTTTTTCTCAGCCGACAGTGATTCTCCACCATAGACCATCCGTTCGTAAGCATCCGTCAACGGTCGCATCGCATACGTTTCGTAGTACCCATCGACTTCATGAGCGAGTTCCGCAAGCGTCCGACCATCTTGATAATGGAATCCTTTTTTATCAAGACGTCGTAAGAGGTAGCGATACATCCGGCGGAATCCTTCCGGTCGCTCGATTTGTCTTCGGAAGAAGAGAATCGCGAGCGTTCGAATGATTGGTTTTCGGAACAGATAGAGGAACAAGAGAGCAAGTGCCGTCAGGAAGATTGGCCAAAATGGAATTGACTTCTGCTCCGTCTGTCCAGCGCTAGTCGTCTGTTCTTCATCAAGAAGATTTTCTTGCGGACGATTTGGCGTCGTTGTCTCCGTATTATCTTCTGTCTCACGTTGCGGATTTGCTTGTTCCGTCTCGTTATCCGTTTCCCGATCGATCGTGTATTGTCCTGCTCCATCGAAACTGACTGTTGGCTCAAGCGGTACCCAGCCTGGTCCTTCGATGTACACTTCGACCCACGAGTGCGCATTTTTATTCCGCACTGTATAACTCGTCACGGCAGCTCCGATGACGTCGGATTCGCCTCCTGTGAACCCTTTCACCCAGCGTGCGGGTAACCCGGCTGCCCGTAGCAAAACAGCAGCCGACGTCGAGAAGTTGTCACAGTATCCGAGCTTCGTCTCGAACAGGAATTGATCGACGTAATCCTGATTTTCTCCTGGTACAGCGACTTCCTCCGTATTGTATTCAAAGTTCTCTTCTTCGAAATAATTTTCAATCGCCCGTGCCTTGTCCCACGGTGTCTCCTCACCCTCAACGATTTGTTCCGCTAAATCACGGACACGCTGTGGTAAGCCATCCGGCAATTGGAGATACCGCGCTGTTTCATTCTCCGATAAATTGATGGGTTCATCTGTCTGAAGTTGTTCTTCCGTAAAGAGCGGATATGAATAGTCAATTTGATAGTTACGTTGACGATCCGCCTCGTCTAGATACGATATTTTTTGATTCTCTGGATCAACCAAGACATTTTGTCGTTGTTGATCGACCGCGACCCGGACGTTATCTCCGTTATATGGAACGAACGGTAATTCACGTGCCATCTCAAACGTCGCTGTTTCTTCACGCGTCTTGACTTCTCGCCCGAAGTGCGAGAAGAAGCCACGCGCATCGATTTCCGGATTCGACTCTGACAAGACCCAGCCTTTGCCGGTATAAATGTCTTTCGTCTCGACTCGCCAGTATCGGTTCCCTTCACTTTCAACTTGGAAAACTTCCCGATCATCCATCTGGAACGGTCCTCCGAGTTGCTCGTCATTGTTACCATAGCCAACCTTTTGAATTGCATTTGTCGGCTCTCCTTCACCTTCAAGACCGGACGTCAAATCGTACCAACTGTCTTGCCATGTCGCATTGATGACAGGACTTTGGACAGCAGCGACGATGACGGCACCCATGATGAATAAGGCACTCAACGGACGAACGTAAGAAGCACGTGGTCGTTCGTTGACCTCCGTCGCATACAGCAATAGCAAGGACAAGATGATCGGATAGAGAATGAACGTCTCTCCCGAGTAATCCGTCCATGTATCACAATACGCGATGAATCCAATGACTCCGAAGGCAAGTCCGAAGACGAACCCACGATTCGGGAACGTCCGACGCGCGAGATAGGCGATCAAAAAACTAATCAAACCGATCGAAAGCGCGAAAGCGGGTCGTCCTGGTAATTCACCATTGATGACGCTCTGAATATCTGAACTGATTTCCGTAAAGATACCCCATGGTGCTGCTCCCGGCGTCAAAATCAGATAGAACGACAGCAGTAATCCACCGAGACTTCCGAGTAAAAAGTAACGCCGCGATAGATGCGACAACAGCAACGGCAGAAACAGCATCGGTAAAAATGACCAGAGATGCTCGAATGTCGTCAGTTCAAGAAGTGGTGGCATGAAACAAGTCAGGACGGATGCCGCGATGGCGTTCCAAATCAAACGTCGCATCATCGCACTCCCCTCCGTTCTGGTGTGTAGACATGAACGGTGGCTTCTTGATTAATCTTCGAAATCCATAGTTCATTGTTCGATTCAAGATCCGGTGTAATGAAAAGGACGTTCCCGCTTAATCGAAGCGCCTTAGACGAGTACTCCCATGACTCGATGAACGTCCGCGTCCGACTCGGCTGCGCCGTCATCAGGTAATGCGTCAGTTTCGCTCCTTCAAGCGGTAACGATAACGATTGAACGGCATGTCCGACGAGGTGAATCCGGTAGCTCAGCCGTCGTTTGTTCAACTGATCCGTCGCTTCTGCCAGCATCGAGATGACGCGTTCGAAGGCTTCACCCGCTTCCGTCCCCTCATCAAAGACGATCGTCGTCTCTCGTTCTTGCTCTCGCTCGAACGTCTTCGTCATTAAGCCTTGACGTTTCGCTGTCGCTTTCCAGTCGATCTGATTCATCCGGTCACCACTGACGTATTCCCGGACCCCGACGACAGTAAAGGACGATTGACGAAGATCAAGCGACACAGGGGAGATTCCCCCATCGCCACGATCCTCCTCATGCGGAAGTTGAACGGCAAGACGTGCCGGTTCGATTGCAAGATACGTCTCGACCGGAAACATCCGTTTCCGCTTGAACAGACCGAATGGATCCGTAATTTCAACGATACAGCCAGGGATCTGGTAGACTCCTCGACGAATCGATGGAATCGTGTAGTCGATTTGCTCTGTCTTCCGGTAGTGGGCACGGAGCGGACGGCTGATATCGAGTTTTTCTTCGCTGAGTTCGTTTGGAATCGCCTCCGTCACCTCGACGGCTCCGACCAGAAACGGAAAACGTCGGCGAACCCGTAAGGAAACCGGGATATCCGTTCCGGCAACGAGCATCTTATTCGAGACTTCGCGCGTCGCCAGTGCCTGCGTGACGGGCCAAACGAGGAAGAGCGTCCAGTAGACGGTCAAACCCGCCATGACATAAAACAGCAAGGAAGCGACATTTCCGCCATCGACGCGCGCATATGTCCATAAGGCAACCGTCGTCAAAAGGAGTACAGCGTAACGCCAACCAATTTGCCACTTCGTCATAGGGACTCCACGTCTTGTTGGATGGGTACAGCAACCTCTTTTTTGATTTGTTCTAAAATCCGTTCAGACGATTGACCGTGATAACGCGCGTCCGCTGTCAAAATCAAGCGGTGTGACAGGACCGGAATCAAGAGATG
This sequence comes from Exiguobacterium acetylicum, assembly GCF_019890935.1. Taxonomy (NCBI): domain Bacteria; kingdom Bacillati; phylum Bacillota; class Bacilli; order Caryophanales; genus Exiguobacterium; species Exiguobacterium acetylicum. The sequence continues at coordinate 468,416 of NZ_CP082333.1, read as the reverse complement.
TTTGACATCATCCGGTAAGACGAAACTGCGCCCTTCCATGTATGCCCATGCTTGCGCGACTTTCATCAAGGCAATCGAAGAACGGGGACTTGCGCCGAGATAAAGTGAACCGTTCGTCCGGGTCGCTTGGACGAGATGGACGATATATTTTTTGACAGGCTGTGAGACATGGACGTTCTTGACTTCTTCTTTCATCTGGAGCAATTGCTCGCGACCAATCACCGCTTCGAGCGTTTCAATTGGTTCATCCCGTTCGAAACGTGTCAGCAGCTTCATTTCTTGGTGGAAATCAGGATAACCCATTTTGACTTTGACGAGGAAACGGTCGAGTTGTGCTTCTGGTAACGGATACGTTCCTTCGTGTTCAATCGGGTTTTGTGTCGCCATGACGAAAAAGGGATTCGGAAGCGTATGAATCTCACCATCGACGGTGACGTTCGCTTCCGCCATTCCCTCGAGTAAGGCAGATTGAGTTTTCGGTGATGTTCGGTTGATCTCATCGGCTAAGACGATGTTCCCCATTAGAGGACCCGGTCTATATTCGAATTGGCTTGTTTTCTGGTTATACATCGATACACCCGTCAAATCCGACGGAAGTAGGTCTGGCGTGAACTGAACACGTTTGAAGGTCAACCCGATCGATCGGCTGAACGCACGGACGAGCATCGTCTTCCCGACTCCCGGTACGTCTTCTAATAGGACGTGACCGCCCGCTAGTAGTGCTGCCAATGATTGTGTGATGACATCTTCCTTACCGATGATGACTTTCTCTACGTTGTCGATAATCGCTTGAATCTCCTTAGTGTATGTTCGCATTGTCAGGCCCCTTGCTCTCGTAGTAGTTGAATTTTCTGACTTTTTATATCATCTCATATTCCGCTACGCTTTTAAAGAAATACGAGCAGTTTCTAGCACATGAAAAAGGGGGAACGCCGTAGCGTTTCCCCCTTATTTGTTTCAGGAACGAACACATGCCGTGATCCGTTCTTGAACCGTGCGGTTGCACGTAAAACACGAATACATCCGTGTCAATGGACAACGTTCGTCAAGTCCGGTGATCCTCTTCTTTCAGAAGCGACATGCGATCGTTCCCTCTACATTGGTAATCATTCATGTGCATCACCATCCTTTCATATATTGAATATTACCGAATATGTTATAAACGAAACGTCGAATTTTAATTATTTTTTTCGATACCGCGCATAGGTCGTCGCGAGTGCGACCGCAAGGACCAGCCCTTTGATGATATTCAACGAATAGTATGGAACAGACAGCATGACGAGACCATTTTCAAGAATCCCGACGAGACAAGCCCCAACGAGTGTGCCAAGCGCATTCGGCTTCCCTTGTCCTGCGAACGACGAGCCGATGAATGCGGCTGCGACCGCTGGCATCAGATAACCGGAACCGGCATTGATTTGTGACGATCCGACTTGTGACGCAAGCAAAATCCCACCGACTGCCGCAAGTAACCCAGCAATCAGATACGCGAGTGCCCGGTAGCGGTTGACACGAATTCCTGTCAGTCGTGCGGCTTCCGGATTCCCACCGATGATATAGAGAAAACGACCGTGTCGCGTATGGCTTAAGAAGACGTGTGTCACAGCGACGACGACGAGCATGATGACGATGATCCAAGGTGCCTGGCTGATTTTCGCGAATGCCTCCGGAATCGTGCCGACTGTTGGTGTACCGTCCAGGCGCGGCATTCCGGCACTGATTGAACCACCACCGGTATACGTCATCGCGACACCTTCGACGATAAACATCGTCGCAAGCGTCGCAAACAAATCCGGAATCTTAAACCAGACGATGAGTAAGATGTTCACCAGAGCAACGCTAAGAGATAAGAGAAGTGCTAAACCAATCGAGACACCGAGCGGCAGACTGTACCAGACGAAGAACGAGACGACGAAAGAACTCGCAAGCGTCGCGGTCGACCCGACCGATAAATCAAATCCATTGACTGTCAAAGAGACGGTCAAGCCGATCGCGATAATCGTCACGATGGAGATACTTCGTAAAATATTAATCAAATTCGTCCCTTGTAGGAATGTTGGAGCCGTCGTCGCAAAAAACAGGACGAGGGCAAGGATCGCGAGGACGATCCCCCAGTCGTTCAAGAATCCGAGGACAGGACGTAAACCCTTCCCTCGGTTCGTTTGTTTTGATACTACCTCATTCATCGTTGCCCTCCTCCTGTCGCATACCACAACAAGGTTTCTTCTGATGTGTCCGCCGTCTTCGTTTCATGGACGATCCGTCCATCGAACATGACGTAGATTCGGTCCGTGACGGTCAAAAGTTCATCCCATTCACTCGTCGCGTAAAGGATCCCTTTTTGTTGTTGCGCGAGTCCGTCAATCAGACGATAGATATCTTGTTTGGCTCCGACGTCGACACCTTTTGTTGGTTCGTCCAAGACGAGTACAGAAACATCGGTCAGTAACCATTTTCCGATGGCGACTTTTTGTTGATTCCCACCGGATAGTTGACCTACTTCCTGTTTCACGTCTGCCACTTTAATGCCCAGCTCCTTGACCCATTGCGATGCCTGATCTGCTTCTTTGCGACGATCCATCAGCCCCCAACGGTTGACGAAATCATGAGCTGCCGCTGCTGTTAGGTTTTCTGCGACAGAATCGGCAACGAGGATCCCTTCTTTTCTTCGTTCTTCTGGAACGAGACCGATCCCCGCTTGAATCGCAGCTTGTGGATTGCGAAGGCGATGGGCTTTTCCACCTATCCGAACCTCCCCTTCCTGAAACGGACGATCACCGAACAATGCTTTGCATAATTCCGTTTTACCGGCACCGACAAGACCCGCGATACCAACGACTTCACCTGCTTGAACCGTCAAGGAGATCTCGTGGACGTCCGCATTCGTAGCACTCTCGACCGTCAATACGTTCGTTGCATTTACCCGTGACGTTTTCGCAACAGACGTAAGCTGACGCCCGAGCATCTGCTCAACGACAGCTTCCTTCGTGATGTCTGCCAAAAGATGTCGCGAGATGAGTTGACCGTCGCGCATGACCGAGATGGAGTCGCAAATCTCATATAGTTCCTGTAAACGATGCGAGATGAAGATGATCCCAAGCCCTCGTTCGGCTAAACGACGCACGACTGAAAAGAGATGGCTTGTTTCCGCCTGACTGAGAGGTGCCGTTGGTTCATCTAAAATCAAAAAACGGCGTTCTTGGACGAGGGCGCGGGCAATCAATACGAGTTGCTTTTCAGCAAGCCGCAACTCCTCGACACGTGTCTTGACGGAAATATCCGCCTGTAATGTCGCTAACGCTTCCTTGGCACGCTGTATGTAACGGCGTTGGGATACGAAGCCAGTCATCGTTCCGTCCGTCAACAGATCGAGACAGATATTCTCAGCGACCGTCAAATACGGGACAAGCGCCACATCGACCTCTTGTTGGACGAGGTCGATTCCAATCTGTTTCGCATCACGTGGTGATGTGATGGACAACTCCTTCCCGTCGAGACGGATCGTTCCTTCGTCCGCCGTTTCCGCTCCGGATAAGACTTTCATCAACGTCGACTTACCGGCACCATTCGCACCGACAAGCGCGTGGATTTCACCGGATTTCACTTCAAACGAGACTTGTTTTAAGGCTTGCACTCCTGGAAACGCCAGTGAAATCCCGGTCATCTTCAAGTGATGATTGGTAGACGTCATTGTTTTTTATGGACGTCACGCAACCGGTCCATCCACGGTTCATTGAATTTGTCCGATGTACTCCATCCTTTGATGATCGTATCGAGATTGTACATCGTCGTATCCTGCTTCAACGCCTTCTGCTCCACGAGTTTCGCGTCGAGATCAAAGCTGTCCGGTGTCTTCTCGCCAGCGATTTTCTTAGCCAGTAATCGCATATCCGTTTGTCCAATCAAGAATGGATCCACCGCACTCGTCGAGACCCAGTTACTGTCTTTTTCACGCATCAGGTTGATATCCTGATTCGAGACATCGATCGAGATCAGCGGGATTTCTTGACGTTTATTATCCTTGAGCGATTTGTAAGCCCCTTTTGCGACTTCGTCCCACGCTCCCCAAACCGCATCAATGCTTCCTTTCGGATATTTCGCGAGAATCGCATTCATCTTCGTTGCGATATCCCCTTGGACATCTTGGAAGTTTGTCGGTCCAACCGTCTCAAGCGTTTTGATCTTACCGTCTGCTTCGTACGTCTTGTAGATTTCCTGACGACGATCGAGCGGGGCAAAACCTGGTCCGAACCAAAGTTTGATGACACGGACCGGCTTTTTGTCCGTCACCTTCGTCACTTCATCAAGGGATAGCTTCGCGAGTTGATGATCGTTTTGGAACGTTTCCGTCACACCTTTTAACGCCGTTCCTTTTTTCTTCGTGACCGTATCAAACGTCACGACCTTAAGTCCTTTATCGACCGCCGGTTTGATCATGTCATAGGCGTAGTCTTCCTTACCATGCGAGATGATGAGCCCATCATAATCTTGCTGAATCGCTTGTGCGACCAGTTCCTTGAACTTGACGTCATTGCCTTCTGAGATGAACGTGCTGACTTTAAAGCCGAGCGCTTCGCCTTCACTTCGTGCGCCATCAAGGAATTGTTTCGTATGGTCGTCCGATGCCAGGTTGCGGATGACGGCGATCTTGACGTCCGATTGAACCCCTTTTGGTACATCCTTGACGACCTTCGTCGTCGTCGCTTCTCCATTCGCACAAGCCGCTAGTAACAGTGCCGGTGCTAGGACGGCGTAAGCTAGTTTTTTCATGACATATCTCCTTATCCGAGGGGTTGAAGCCCTGTTAATTGTTCAATCGTTTCTTCATTCGGTTGCGTGATGACACCAAGTTCGGTAATGATGCCTGTGATTAAGGTGTGTGGTGTGACATCAAACGCTGGGTTGAAGACGGCGACGCCTTCCGGTGCTGTCGCAATACCTTGGACAGTCGTCACTTCCTGCGGATCACGTTCTTCGATTTCGATCGCGTCTCCGGAAACGAGCGAGAAGTCAAATGTTGAGAGCGGTGCTGCGACGTAAAACGGAATACCAAAAGCTTGCGCGAGCAATGCCAATTGGAACGTCCCGATTTTATTCGCCGTATCTCCGTTTCGTGTAATGCGGTCGGCACCGACGATGATCGCATCGATCTGTTTTTCTTTCAGCGTGTGAGCGACCATGTTGTCCGTAATTAACGTGACATCGATCCCGGCACGTTGCAGCTCCCATGTCGTCAGCCGTGCTCCCTGCAGTAACGGTCGCGTCTCACTCGCAAAAACGGATAATTCGATGCCGCGTTCTTTTGCGATGTAGAACGGCGCAAGTGCCGTTCCATAAGCAGCGGTCGCAATCGACCCAGCATTACAAATCGTTAGGATCCGGTCGCCTGACTGGAACAATTCCAGTGCATGAATCCCGATTTGACGTGACGTCTGCGCATCCTGGTCGTATAAGGCGACCGTCCGTTTTTCCAACCGTTCGCGGATCTCTTCTACCGACGTCCCGTCTTGAATGATTGGATTCAATTGATTGAGGACATTTCGCAAGTTGACGGCCGTCGGTCGTGTCGCGAGTAACGTCGCCGATGTCTCAAGCAAGACTTGCTTGTAGACCGGAAGCGCCGCTTCAAACCGGTACGCTTCTTGAACGAGTACGAATCCCCCGAATAAGCTGATCGCAGGTGCGCCCCGAACGCGCAGTTGTTTAATCGCCTCAACCGCTTGCGCAAGATCAGCAATGACTTCATAGTGCTCTTCTTGCGGTAGACGTGTCTGATCGAGAATCGTCAAGACACGATCTTCGTAACGGATACTTTGAACGAATGTAGTCATCGGCTGAGTTCCTCCGTTACGTCAAAGTTTCGTAAATCATCGAATGTCCGGCATTCTGTACGGCGTTTGATTAACGCTGTTCCTAGACGGAGCGCGTGACGTTTCCGCTCTAAGCGTTCCGTCGTTGAATCGATTGATTCTAAATCAGCGACCGGTGCAAGACCAATCGTCCGCCGAATCAATTCGCAACCGGCAAAGCCAAGGGCATCCTGCAAGATCGTGCTCAGTACATCATCGACGAGTCCTGATGCCTGGAATGGTTCGACGGCTTCCCGTTCCCATAATGCACGGAACGTTGAAGCGAACGTCAGCCAGAACGTATCGATATCCTTGATTCGGGCGTCACGTCGTGTAGGGTAATCCGGATATGCCGCGAAGAATAGATGCGCAATGAACTGCCCGACATCGAATCCGAATGGACCATAAAAGGCGAATTCAGGGTCGATGACTTTCGTTTCCGTCGCCGAGGCGAAGATGCTTCCTGTATGTAGATCGCCGTGCAGCAATGCATCTCCTTTCGTGATGAAGAGCGCTTCAAGTTTTGCGACTTCGCGTTTCAACTCATCGTCTGCCCATAGACGTGCCACCTCTTCTTCGAGTCCGGTTTCAATCTCGTTCGTCTCCGCGTCATGAAACGGATCCGTGAAGATTAATTTTTCCGTGATGTCGCACAAGTCTGGATTGTAGTACGTTCGGGCGACACGTTTCTTTTCAACCGGACCAAGCGCAAAGTCCGATGTATGGAATAACGTCCGAGCGAGATAAGAACCGATATGTTCCGCAAGCAACGGATACTGTTCACCTGCGAGTAAACCGCTTCGAACGATCGTCAGATGTGAAAGATCTTCCATGACCGTATACGCCTCTTCATGACTAGCATGAAAAACACGTGGCACGAACGGTACGGCATGCCGTGCGAATTCACGGAGTGCGGATTGCTCGATCCACGCTCGTTCGAGCGATAACGGCCAGCTCTCCCCGACGACCTTCGCATATGGTAATGCTTGTTTTAAAATCAAGCGATGTTCGCCTTCTCGAATCCGAAAGACGAGGTTGAGGTTCCCGTCGCCAATCTCTTCTGCTTCGACGGCTCCATCGCCGATCAGTCCTAATGTCCGAACACGATCAATCGCGTCCTGTTCCGTGAATGCTTTATATGTCATCTCAGTTTCCCCCTATGTGATACACGAAAAAGCGCCTCTTTTCGTCATCGAAAAGAGGCGCAGAAAAGTCACTGCGTCCTCTTATCTCTCAGACGAAACGTCTGTTGGATGTAGCACCGTGCCTAGTGGTCGGTTGCTGCGGCGTCATCGGGCCAATTCCCTCTGCCAACTCGCGATAAGAGTCGTATGTAGTTGTCGTGTGTGATATTGATTTGAATCTTACGCAATCAACTTCCTCGCTGTCAAATCGAAATCAAGCAGAAACGGACATCATTTTTAAGTCATCTATAGAAAGAGTATTTTCAAAAAAATAAATTTTCTAAAAATAGTTTGACAAGTCACGATTCTCATGTAAAAATTGCAATTAGATTTCACAATTTCATCCAATTCTTATCAAGAGCAGACGGAGGGACAAGCCCTACGATGTCGCAGCAACCGACCTTTTGGCACGGTGCTAATTCTTGCAGCTACTAAGCTGACAGATAAGAGTCCACGTTCGAATCATTCATGGTCTCTTGTCGCTGACGAGAGACCATTTTTTTGTTGAAGGAGGAAAGACATGGCTTATATCACTGCTACTTATCAATTGACTGCCCGTGATCGACTCGAGCAACGCGCTGAACAACTCGCGCTTGGTCTGACAGTCGGTTCTTGGACGGAACTGAATCATCTCGAACAACAACAACTCGCCTCGTTCAAAGGGGAAGTCGTACATACCGAAGAGCGCGATGGCAAAGGATATATCACGATTCGTTACCCGGAACATAACGTATCGCGCGACTTTTCTGCGATTCTGACGACCGTCTTCGGGAAACTTTCACTCGACGGTGAAATCAAATTAACGGAATTGCTACTACCCGATACATTTACGTCGGACTTTCCAGGTGCAAAGTTCGGGATCGAAGGGGTCCGTTCCTTGATCGGTGTCGAAGATCGCCCATTATTAATGAGCATCTTCAAAGGAGTCATCGGACGCGATTTATCGTTCCTTCGTGATCAACTCGAAGGACAACTCGCTGGTGGGATCGATCTCGTCAAAGACGATGAGATCCTATACGACAATCCATTGACACCGACGATTGACCGGGCACGGATCGGACGTGAGGTCATCGATGCTCACTTCCAACGGACCGGTAAACGTGCGTTATATGCGATCACACTCAGCGGTCCCGTCTTTACGCTCAAGGATCAAGCCAAGCGATTGATTGATGCTGGAGCGACTGCTTTCTTGCTGAATACCTTCACATACGGACTCGACGTCTTACGCGAACTGGCAAGTGATCCGGAAATCAACGTTCCGATCTTCAATCATCCGGCATATAGCGGTGCGTTGATCGCTAGCCCGAATCACGGAGTCGCAGCTCCTGTCTTACTCGGCACATTACCGCGCGCTGCTGGAGCAGACTTGACGCTATTCCCGTCTCCTTACGGCAATGTCGCTTTGCCAAAGGATGTCGCTCGTGGCATCGCGGTCGAAGCGACCCGTCTCGGGCAGACGAAATCGATCTTCCCGGTTCCTTCAGCCGGTATTCATCCTGGACTCGTCGCTCAACTCGTACGGGACTTCGGGATCGATTCCGTCATCAACGCCGGTGGCGGCGTACATGGTCATCCGCAAGGTGCTGCGGCTGGCGTCATTGCTTTCCGTCAGGCACTCGATGCGGCACTCGCAAATGAATCCCTATCGACGGCAGCATCGCGTCATGAAGAATTACGAATTGCCCTCGACGCTTGGGGGATCAAGTCATGACCGTACGGATTCTTTGTGACTTCGACGGGACGGTGACGACACAGGATAACATCATCGCACTCATGCAGGCATTTGCGCCAGCGAGTGACTTCGAACCGTTGAAACACGGCGTACTCGACCGGACGTTATCGATCCAGAGTGGCGTCGGGCAAATGTTCTCACTTCTGCCGTCTGACGGAAAAACAGCCTATCTTGACTTTTTGTTGGAGCGTGCGGTCATTCGCGACGGATTTTCGGAGTTACTGCAGTACAGTCGTCGTCAAGGCATCGATTTTTCGATCGTCAGCGGTGGAATGGACTTTTTCGTCGAACCGATCTTAGCGCCCTTCCTCGACCAAGAACAGATTTACTGTAACGTCGCTGATTTCAGTGGTCCATTCGTCCATATCGATTGGCCAAACGCCTGCGATGCCCATTGTACGAACGGGTGCGGCTGTTGTAAAACGTCCGTTGCCCGGACACTACGTAAAGGTGGTGACGTCATCATCGTCATCGGCGACTCGGTGACGGACTTCGAACTCGCAAAACAAGCGGATCGTGTCTATGCCCGTGATTATCTGATCACGTTGTGTGAAGAGAACGATATCGCCTATACACCGTTTGAGACGTTCCACGATATCGTTCATGATTTAACACGAGCGGAGGTGACAACATGACATTCATGCGACGCTATGAAGAATTACGAGCCATCAAACAAGAGCTTGCGGCGCGCGATTGGTTCCCTGGTACGAGTGGCAATCTCGCCATCCGGACATCCGGTGTCCCGGTTGAATTCCTTGTGACGGCAAGCGGAAAAGATAAACGGCAGACGACTCCTGACGACTTCGTTCATGTCGATGCGACCGGTCAATTGATCGGTGAGCAATCCGGGCGTCCTTCCGCTGAGACATTACTCCATGTCGAAGTGTTCAATCGAACGGACGCCGGTTGTTCCCTGCATGTCCATACGATTGCGAACAATGTGATTTCGGAACTCTATGGCGATCAAGGCAGTATCACCTTTTCCGGTCAAGAAATCATCAAGGCACTCGGACACTGGGAAGAGGATGCGACGGTCACGGTGCCAATCATTCCGAATCATGCGGACATCCCGACGCTTGCCGCTGCTTTTGCACCTCATGTCACAGCGGACAGTGGTGCCGTCCTGATTCGCAATCACGGAATCACGGTCTGGGCACCGACCGCCTTTGAAGCAAAGAAACACCTCGAAGCCTTCGAGTTTTTATTCAATTACACGTTGACGTTGCAATCATGCCGTCAATCCATTCATTAAAAGGAGGAATCATCTCATGGCAACAGTCTTATTCCAAGAAACAAACACACGGTATACGGATCAAACGGAAGTCGCTGACTTCCTTGCGTCACGCGGCGTTCTTTACGAACAATGGGACGTTTCGAAACTTCCAGCGCCTCTCGTTGAGAACTTCACACTGACGGATGCAGACAAACAAACGATTCTCGATACGTTCGCTCCCGAAATCAAAGACGTATCAGAACGTCGTGGGTATCAGACAGCTGATATCATCTCACTTTCAGATACGACACCGAACCTGGATGAGTTGCTCGTCAACTTCCAGAAAGAACATCACCATACGGATGATGAAGTACGTTTCATCGTCAGCGGTCACGGCGTCTTCGCGATCAAAGACGAAGAAGTCGGCTACTATAACATCGAACTCAATCCTGGTGATTTGATTTCCGTTCCTGTTAACACACGCCACTACTTTACGCTTCAAGACGATCGTAAAGTCGTTGCTGTTCGAATCTTCGTCACGACAGACGGCTGGGTTCCGATTTATGAAAACGAGACGTCAACGGTCTCTTAAGAACGATATAAGCGCTGATTTCCTTTATAAGAAGGAAATCAGCGCTTTTCTTATCGCACAAACATATCACTACATTGACACATAACCGATATAATGAAGGAAAAGCGATGAGGAAGTGAGCGTCATGCATATTCGTCCCGTAACGGAACACGACTTACCAGCGATTCTCGCCATCTATAACGAAGGCATCGAAGATCGAATCGCAACGCTTGAGACCGACCAAAAGGACTTATCCTTCATGACCCAGTGGTATGCAGAACGCACCGATCGATATGCCGGATATGTCGCTGAAGATGACACAGGTGTCCTCGGCTTCATTTCCCTCGATCCGTATAATCCGCGTCCTGTCTACGCATCCGTCGGTGAGATTTCGGTTTATATCACCCGGACTCATCGTGGACAAGGGATTGGCACACGTTTGCTTGAAACGGCTGAACAACACGCCCGTGATCATCAGATGCATAAACTCATCCTCTTCACCTTCCCATTCAATAAAATCGGACAAAAACTCTATATCCGCTCTGGATTCAGGATCGTCGGAACGTTTAAGGAGCAAGGACAGTTGAACGGTGAATATGTCGACGTCATGGCGATGGAGAAACGCTTGCGATAGGATTCATTGAATGCCAGACGGGGAATAGTTAATCCGAGTCATTGAGAGAGGATGAACCTAATGGATATTCAACAAATTCGCAATGCAACACTCGTAGTCACGTATGCCAATCAAGTCTTACTGATTGATCCGTTCCTCGGCGAAAAAGGCAGCTTGCCTCCCTTCGGTCAAACACCGAATGCCGTCGCCAATCCACTCGTCGACTTACCGGTCGATGTCAATACACTGCTCGATCCTGACGCTGTCTTTGTCACGCATCTGCATGCCGATCATTTCGATGATGCTGCTAAACAACTTCTACCCAAGCATTTGCCACTCTATGCGCAGCAAGAAGAAGACGCGCAGCACATCCGAGAAGCCGGCTTCACGAACGTCTCTTCCTTCGATTCCGGTGTGACGATCGGGGATATCCAAATCCATCGAACAGGTGGACAGCATGGTGTCGGTGAAATCGGCGAACGGATGGGACGTGTGTCTGGGCTCGTCCTCACCCATCCGGACGAACCGACACTTTATATCGCAGGTGATACGATCTGGTGCGACGAGGTCGCGCATGCAATCGAACAACATACACCCGATATCATCGTCATCAACAGTGGCGCCGCCCAGTTCTTGACCGGAGAGCCGATCACGATGTCACAGCGTGATCTCCTTGCCGTACACGAAGCGGCGGCGGAAGCGACGATCATCGTCTCGCACCTCGAGTCCGTCAACCACTGTCTCTTGCGACGTGATATGATTGCTGACTTTTTAGCCGCCTTCCACCTTTCTGCCCATTTCCTGATTCCGGAGGACGGCGAAACGATGTCATTTTAAGAACAGTAACCTTCATTAAAAAGAAGTCCTGCTTTTCGAGTAACAATCGAAAGTAGGACTTCTTTTGGTTATGGAATGACAAGACCTAACAAGCGAGCAAAGGCGACTGCTTGCTCTTCCGTAATGACAGCGCCTGGTAAAAATCGCGGATCGATCGTAATACCAGAGAGTTCCGTCTGCCGGAGGTCGAGACCTTTTAACGGTGTTTCAATCCATTGGCTATCTGTAAGCCGGACCGCTTCGAGTTTCCAATGGGTCGGTTTCACTTCGAAGAACTGTGCTTCTTTCATCGTCGTTTCGCTCCAATGTTGATGACGGACCGTACTGCGAATGAACTGTACGTAATCCGCGAGCCCTTCCTGAATCGTTAAATGGTCCAGCGTACAATCTTCGAACTGAACACCCGTCATCCGGCATCCGGCGAAGGACACACGGTGAAAACGAGTTTCTTGGAAGTGACATCCGGTTAAGTCGCATTGCTCAAAACGAATATCTTCGAACGAACCACGGTCAAAGGTAAGATTCGCGAACGAGACATTTTGAAAACACACTTGATAGGCATCGATGCGTTCTGTCAGTTCACTCGGCATCGACTCTTTCTCATAACGCGCTCCTTTCAGATACGGGTCATCGATTTCGACTTGATCGAACGTCTCTGACTGAAGTGTCTTCGGTAATTCTGGTAAACGGATAACGGTCTCTTTCAATGAAGGTTCCCCCTTTTTTCTCTCCCTTAGTGTACCAAACTCCTTTTATATGAGGAGAAATCGTTCGAATTCCCCTTTTTCAACAGTTTTTATTTTGAGACACTTTGAGACCATGCTATAGTCAAGGAAAATCAAAATAAGAACATACGTTCTTTTATGTAAAGGAGTGATTCAGATGTTTCCTTCCGTCGTTTTACCACAAGATAAACGTATTTTTTGCGTCGACAGTGTGTCCTTCTACGCCAGCTGTGAATGCCAGTATCGCAATCTCCCCCCCTTGACGACACGCCTGGCGGTCGTCTCCGATTTAAAACGAAGCGGGTCCGTCATTCTCGCTGCCACCCCTGCCTTAAAAGCACTTGGAATCAAGACAGCCGGTCGATTATATGAAATCGAGCAATTGCCATACGCTGTTCGTCGTACGATTCGACTTGTCGAACCACGTATGCTCGCTTATATGAAGACGTCGATTCGTGTCCTGGATGTCCTGCACCAATTCGCCCCACCTGAAGCCATCCGCGTCTATTCGATTGACGAAAGTTTCATTGACATGACCGGAACCGATCGCCTATTTGGTTCCGACCTGCAAGCTGCCCTCAAAATTAAAGAAGCAATCCTGAAACAGACCGGCATCCACGTCCGCATCGGGATTGGTCCAAATAACGTCATCGCGAAACTGACGCTTGATTTAATCGGGAAAAAAGAAGGCATCGCGCGATGTGGATATGCTGATGTCGCACGACGTCTTCATGATTTTCCGATTCGAAAGATGTGGGGAGTTGGACATCGCATGGAACAACATCTGCAGATGATGGGGATTGAAACGATCGGTGATCTTGCCATGCGCCCCGTTGAAGAGTTACACGAACGCTTCGGTGTCATCGGTGCCGAACTGTGGCATCACGCTTGGGGACTCGACGCGTCACCGACACTGCTTCCCCCACGTCATCTGTTCGAGAAAGCCCCTCAACGGACGATTGGACACGGTGTGACCTTAATGCAGGACTATTATCAGTTCGAACGCATCCGGAATGTGCTCAATGAACTGGTACAGGATGTTGCCGCACGTTGTCGCTTTTCGAATCAAGTCGGCTGGACCGTTCACATCGGTGTCCGTTATTCTCGAAACGTCGTCCGAAGTGGTTTCTCCCGTCAAGTACGGTTGCCTTATCCGACATCCGATGAACGCATCATTTTGCGTCACGTCTTACAATTATTCGAACCGAATTGGCTCGACGGGGAACCTGTTCGTTTTTTATCCGTCGCAGTGGGGCATTTGACTGCTGATCAAGGCACCTTACAGTTGTCTTTGTTCGAGGATAATGCGCGGCTCTGGAAACGGCGACGGTTATTAAAAGCAATGGATGTCGTCAACCTTCGCTACGGAAAAGGAACGATTCGCCTCGCTGTCTCGTTTCTTGATACGAGTGTCGCCAAACGTCGCCTTCGTTTTGTCGGCGGTCATCCGGGAGGTGATCGTCATGACAGCGTATCGTGATCGGGGAAATTTAAAATGGATTCCTTTTCTCATGCCGGAACATTTGCAATTGCTGCGGGAATACTATGTTCAGATGCATCAGCTCGACTTGCCTGAAATTGATGAACAGCTGCAAGAATCATGGCACTTTCTGCTTCAAGAAGCTTTAATAGAAGGAAACGAACTTGAAATCACGTATTATAAGGAAAGTAGCTACGTGACGGTCGTCGGTTTCGTCGAACGACTAGAACCCGAACGTTCCGTTCTCTTTCTGCGCGGACGTGAAGTCATTGAAATTCCCTTCACACGAATCGTCCGGATCGAAAACGGGTAAGCTCTCATACAGATGGATGCTTTAAATCGTGCCCGGAAAGAAGGAATAGTCATGTTGGATTGGTTTACTTCCCTCCCCGTCGTCGTGCAAGCATTACTTGCCGGAATGATGACGTGGGGGTTAACCGCACTTGGTGCGGCACTCGTCTTCGTCTTTACGACGATTGAAAAACGCGTCATGAACATGATGCTCGGTTTTGCTGCCGGCGTCATGATTGCCGCGTCGTTTTGGTCGCTGCTTGCTCCTGCGATCGAGTTCACGGAGCAGGATGGAGGAATCGCCTGGATTCCTGCCGCCATCGGTTTTCTCGCTGGTGGATTTTTCGTCCGTCTCCTCGACTTCGTTACGCCGCATTTGCACTTATCTGCACCACTCGAGACAGCGGAAGGTCCTTCGACAGGACTCAAGAAAACGACGTTACTATTTCTTGCGATCACGTTGCACAATATTCCCGAAGGTCTTGCGATTGGTGTCGCTTTTGGCGCCGCTGCCTTAAACATGGACGGGGCGACCGTCGCCGGTGCCTTGACGCTCGCACTCGGTATTGGGATACAAAACATGCCGGAGGGAGCTGCCCTATCGATTCCACTACGCGGTGAAGGAATGTCGCGTCGGCGCGCCTTCCATTACGGTCAATTGTCAGCAATCGTCGAACCGATTGCCGCGATGGTCGGAGCAGCCGCGGTCTTCTTCGTTCAACCGCTTCTACCGTATGCGTTATCGTTTGCTGCCGGAGCGATGATTTTCGTCGTCGTCGAAGAATTGATTCCGGAATCACAAGCAGAAAACGGATCCGATTTAGCAACGCTTGGTCTGATGGTCGGGTTTACGGTCATGATGATTCTTGACGTCGCTTTAGGATGATCCCGTTTCAAAACGAGTAGTGGACGATACTGTCTCCTGCTCGTTTTTCTGTTTGTAGATCCAGACATATTCCAGTGAAACCAATCGATTTGAAGTTTTTCTGACCTTGTGTCCTAACAGAAAGATTTCCCTTTCCTTCATGCCGTTTTAGTATGAATGGAAATGATCGAATTTCCTGATCTATCCGATGATACCTAAATCCATCTATTATCTTATCCAAACGAATTTAAATCGTACAACGCTTCTTACACATACGATCGTCTCTCAGACCTGCGCCCGATATTCCAATTAGTTCTATCTCACAAGAATAAAACATGATATGTTTTTAACTAGCACATCATATAGAAGGAGATTATCATGACAATCATTGAACTTTTAAAAGCGCTCTTACTCGGTTTCGTCGAAGGGATGACGGAATTTGCACCGGTCTCTTCCACAGGTCACATGATCATCGTCGATGACATGTGGTTGCAAACGACGGATTTTCTCGGTAAATATTCGGCGAACACCTTTAAAATCGTCATTCAGCTCGGATCGATTCTTGCGGTCGTCGTCGTCTTTTGGAAACGCCTCTTCAGCTTGATCGGTTTGTATAAGATTGAAGGCGAACATGACGCATCAGGCACACACAAGTTAAAGCTACGTCACGTCTTGATCGGTCTTCTACCAGCAGCTGTTCTCGGATTGTTATTCGAAGATTTCATCGATGAGAACCTCTTCTCGATTGAAACGGTCATCATCGGTCTTGCTGTCGGTGCCCTCTTGATGATTGCAGCCGATAAATTCGGACCAAAGGAACCCAAAACGACATCGCTTGATCAGATTACATATCGCCAAGCAGCACTCGTCGGTCTGTTCCAATGTATTTCCCTTTGGCCTGGCTTCTCTCGTTCTGGTTCAACGATTTCCGGAGGGGTCTTCCTCGGGATGAATCACCGGACGGCAGCTGACTTTACGTTCATCATGGCTGTACCGATCATGTTCGGTGCTAGTTTCCTTTCGCTCGTTAAGAACTGGGAGAACATTCAACCGAACCACTTCGCATTCTATGCTGTCGGTTTCGTTGCATCGTTCGTGTTTGCTCTCTTATCGATTCGCTTCTTCTTGAAGCTGATCAACAAGATCAAACTCGTTCCGTTCGCCATCTACCGTCTTGTCTTAGCAGCTGTCTTAGCTGTCATCGTCTACATGTAAGTTCAAACCGTTAGCTATTTTAGCTGACGGTTTTTCATTTTTTTGAAACTAATTCAGTCGCTTAAGGGTATATAGGGATGAGACATAATTAAAGGAGTGAATGCCACATGGCACGCAGAAGTCGGAGTACATCAAAACTCCCATTAATCATCGGAGTCGTTATTGTTGCCGTGATTGCCTTTTTAGCAATCGGACAATACAATAGCCTCGTCAATGTAGAAGAAGATGTATCGAATAAATGGTCGCAAGTCGACAACCAAATCAAACGTCGTGCGGATTTGATTCCGAACCTCGTTGAAACTGTTAAAGGGGTCGCGGGTCAAGAAGAAAAAGTCTACGGTAAAGTCGCAGAAGCTCAAGCTGGTCTTGCGCGTGCTGCGTCAACCGAACAACGGATCGAAGCCGACCAACAAGTTACGTCTTCGCTTCGCGGATTGATTGCCTTGCAGACGACTTATCCAGAACTAAAATCAAGCGAACGGTTCCAATCCTTGATGGACACACTGGAAGGAACAGAAAATCGTCTCGGGATCGCCCGCAAGGATTACAATGATGCTGTAACCCTCTATAACAAAAAACGTCGGAGCTTCCCAACGACACTCTACGCATCCGCCTTCGGATTCGAGAAAAAACCGTATTACGAGATTTCAGACAGCGACCGGGAAAATCCGACCGTCGACTTTAACAGTGATTCGAAATGATTCGGCAGTGGACGCGACTTCTATTGAGCGCGTTCCTCGTCTTCTTCCTCTTCGTTCCAACAGCTAGTGCCGTTTCAGAACGAACGGGAGCAGCCTTCTTCATTCAGGATGATGCTCAGCTGCTCACCCCTTCGGAAGAAGCCGAACTCGCGCAACTCGGTCAGGAACTCGAACAATATACGACGGCACAAGTCGTCCTCAAGACGGTTCCCGATTTAAAGGAACAGGATTTAAGCTCTTACGCCAATGAAACGTTCCGGCGCCAAGGCATCGGTCAAGAAGGAAAAGACAATGGTGTTCTTGTCGTCGTCGCTCCGAACGAAAAGGATCGCCAATTCCGGATCGAGGTCGGTTATAAACTCGAAGGGATTTTGACAGACATCACAGCCGGACGTATTCTCGATCAGTATGCGGTTCCTTACAAGGAAAACGGTGAGTATGGAAAAGCAGCGTCTGAAACATATAAAGCGGTCGTCAGTGTCATTTCAAAGGACCAGTCGCTTGAGTCACAGGATCCTCCGAAAACACAACATGACGACGGACTTCCGCTTTGGACGAAGATTCTGATTGGTGCTGGATTACTGATCTTATTGTTCCTCGATATGAAGTTCACCGGTGGTATGTTCTTCTTTGCGATTTTGAACATCTTCTCCGCGATCATGCGTGGTGGCGGTGGAAATGGTGGCAGTCGCGGTGGTGGCGGAAGTTCCGGCGGTGGTGGTGCCGAACGGTAGAAAAGGAGTCGTTTTTTCATGAGGATCATCTTAGGGTATTACCTCCTCCTGACACTCATCGGATTTGTCTCGATGTGGCAGGATAAACGTCGGGCGCGGCAACATGCTTACCGAACACCCGAAGCGACACTATTGACGATTGCTTTCCTCGGTGGTGCGCTCGGTTCTTGGATCGGTATGTACACAGTTCGACACAAGACACGGAAAGCGAAGTTCCAATGGCTCGTTCCAATGGCCGCTGTCTTGCATCTCACTTTCTGGTTTGTTTACACTTCATAATGAAAGAATGTGACCGATAGAGGAGAGAACGTACGGAATTGTGTCCGTCGTTCCCTTCTCTTTTTTGTATGAGGTCAATGATTATGAAGAACAGGTTTAATTTCTTTTTCTCTTAGGGTAAAGAATTTAACCAATTTAATAAATACATCTTTTTTTGATGTACTGAGAGGTGGACATCCCTTTATGTGGCATCCTTGCGCCGAATGTACGACATCAATCCGTTTCGTTGAAGCGGGAGCACTCCATATTCAATCACCAACGCCAGAAATCTATTCCTATCAATCGTTTGAACAGCTCGAACAGCTACTGACATCGCTCTTACGTGTAGCGGATTATCCGGTGTCGTGTCGCGCCACACAATCGCGTTACGTGACAGCACCCATCCTAGCTTCAGCACTTCT
The DNA here is from genome assembly GCF_019890935.1 of Exiguobacterium acetylicum. Classification (NCBI taxonomy): domain Bacteria; kingdom Bacillati; phylum Bacillota; class Bacilli; order Caryophanales; genus Exiguobacterium; species Exiguobacterium acetylicum. The sequence continues at coordinate 449,726 of NZ_CP082333.1, read as the reverse complement.
AGAACAACTGAAGCATCGGTCTGCGATTGATTTCATCCAGCATGGGATCATGACGAGCCATTTACAGCCGATTTATGATATCCAGCGCAACGTGCTCGTCGCGAACGAAGCCTTATTGCGAGCAGCAGATGATAACACGCCTATCTCGCCTGGTGTCTTGTTTTCGACGGCCTCGAAGATGGGACTTCATTCCCGTCTTGATCAGCGGGCGCGTGAAGAAGCCATTCGTGCGACGCATCATATCGGTGGCACAACAAAAACGTTCATCAACTTTCTCCCTTCGACGATCTATAATCCGGAGTATTGCCTGCGCCATACGTTTGAGATCGTCGAACGTTATCAAGTCGATCCGAGCCGGCTCGTCTTCGAAGTCGTCGAAACGGAAAAAATTGAAGACGTCAACCATTTGAAACACGTCTTCGAACAGTATAAAAAGCAAGGCATTCAAGTAGCACTGGACGATGTCGGCGCTGGTTTCTCGACACTCGATATGTTGTCCTTGCTTCAACCGGATTATATTAAAATTGATCGTTCCTTCATCGATCACTGCGATACGAACTCAGAAAACGAAGCCTTTTTACGAAAAGCCCGTCATCTGACACGAGAAATGGGGATTCAAATCTTAGCGGAAGGCATCGAACGGCAAGAAGAACTCGATCTTTGCCGCGAACTCGGCTTCGATCTTGGTCAAGGATACCTACTCGGTCGCCCTGCTCCTTATGCTCGCTTTGCGAAAGCACAATAAAAATACGCACATGGACCGTTTGATGATTATTCGGCACATGTGCGTCTTTTTATGTTAAGTCGTCGAAACAGAAACCGTCTCGTTCCGTGTAATAGCATCGACGAGTTGTTCCGCTGACACGATTGGACGCAACAGACGACACAGTTCCTCTTTCGATGTCCGTAAAGCAAGTGTTTCGACGACATCGAGCGATAATCCGAAGTCTGCGAGTGTCGTTGGCTGTTCTTGTATAAGAAGATAGTCACGCAACTCTATGTAATCATCATCATGTCCAAGTAACTTCTCCTGAACGAGTAGTCCGTAACCGACCTTACTCCCGTGCAAGAACGTATGCGTTTCTGGATGAGGCGATAACGCGTTATGCACCGCGTGTCCGATTGCACCGCGCGTCGCCGCGTCACCAAAACCGCCGATACTTCCGGCTAACGGAATGACGGTTTCGACGAGATGTTGCATTTCAACAGGATACTCACGAAAACGCGTTTCCGTTATATTCGTCGACAAGATGAGATCCTTACAACGTTCAGCCGTCCGAAGTGCCATCTCGATGACGGGATCCTCAGCCGACGATCCGCTTAAGGCACGTGCTTCATACCACTTCGCTAGCGTATCGACGAGTCCGGCTACAAAATAATCATACGGACTTGCTGCGATGATCCGATGATCGAGTAAAAGGGCTTCAATCACGACGGGGAACGTATCAAATCGGATATACTGTCCCTCTTCGTTATACATGACACTGAGCGGAGTCCACGGAGCACAGTTCGAGACGATCGTCGGAATGATGATGATCGGGCGTCTCAATTGAAACGCGACCTGTTTTGCCGTATCGATGACACTCCCGCCTCCGAGCGCGAGAATCACATCGTACGGAGCACATACTTGTTTGAAAGCTTCCACCTGTTGATCCGTACAATGCCCTTCAAATAAAAGACGTGGTAATGCCGGTAAAGCAAAAGCAGCTGCTTCATAGGCTTGACGTCCATGAATCAGGACTGCTGAACGATTACCTATCACTTCTTTAAGTTGATCGAGCGCGTTTTCCTCATGTATGTATTGCAAAACAGCTTGTCGAATCACAGAATCGCCTCCTAATATTTGTTATCGCTCAGTATACGCAAAAGAACTCGCTTCGGCAATCATTCGATTTTCATAGAAGGAGAGCGTACACTAGAAAAGACAACAGTTCACTACAAAGGAGTCGATGAATCGATGCAACAGATTACGTTAAATAACGGCATCAGCATGCCCCAACTCGGATATGGTGTCTTTAAAGTACCGGAAGAAGAAGTATATGAAGCGGTCAGCGAAGCACTCCGCGCCGGGTATCGTTCAATCGATACGGCGATGATTTACGAGAACGAAGAAGGTGTCGGTCGTGCGCTGCGTGATTCAGGCATTCCCCGAGAAGAGATCTTTCTGACGACGAAAGTCTGGAATTCCGATCACGGCTACGAAGAGACACTTGCTGCTTTCGAGACGAGTCTGCAAAAGCTTGGTGTCGATTACGTCGATTTGTACCTGATTCATTGGCCGATGCCAAAAGAGGATCGTTATGTCGAGACATGGCGGGCACTCGAACATCTCTATGCAGAAGGAAAGACGCGTGCCATCGGTGTTTCGAACTTCCATATTCCGCACTTGGAACGAATTTTAGCCGAAGGATCAATCGTTCCTGCCGTCAATCAGATTGAACTCCATCCGTTCCTTAGCCAAGAAGCGATCCGAGACTTTTGCCGCAAGCACGGTATTGTCGTTGAAGCTTGGAGTCCGTTGATGAAAGGACGCGACGCGTTAACGCATCCGGTCATCGTCGATATCGCCGATCGTCATCAGAAAACGCCAGCTCAAGTCGTCCTCCGTTGGCACTTGCAACACGATATCGTCGCGATTCCCAAATCTGTCACGCCAAGCCGCATTCGCGAAAATCTTGATGTCTTCGACTTCAGCTTGTCAGACGCTGATATGCAAGCCATCGATCAATTGAACGCCAACGTGCGTACAGGATCAAATCCGGATCATAAATAAGACGAGACGATTCTCGTTTAATCTCCATACAAAAAGAAGGTACCTTTCGGAATTGATCCGGAAGGTACCTTCTTTGATGATGACCTTGATGCGTGATTCTAATCTATTATTTTAGCGGTCTAAATTATTTCCATGGTCTTGCTTGGCGATGTCATCCGATTGATGTTTCGATTGACGATGTTCTTCGCCGTCTTGCGTTGCATCATGTTCTTTTTCCTCGCGTTCTGTTTCCGGCCGGCGGAAATCGTCATCCCGACGCATCGCGATGTCCGGTTCCCGGTTCCCGTCGAGTTTTTTTGAATGATCGATTGCCCGCTCGTCTTGCGGCATCTTATCCGTACCGGCACGGTGCAAATCAATCTCTGCATGCTCTTCCTTCGAATCTTTATCAACATCAAGCGGATTACCGGAGCCGAGCTGTGCATTGGAGTTCGCATCTGATGACGTATGTGTCTCTTCGCCACTACCATAACGGACTTTTACATCAGGATGCGTATTGTCTGTATTTAAATGTGGATCGAACTGGATGTCTTGGACTTCAAGTAACAGAACGAAGCCCCCACCTTCGACTTCCGTTTTGCGTTGTTCGATTTCATTGTCTGATAGATCAAGTGACCCGAACAGATCATCGACTTCTTGATCGCGTCCTTTGTTCCCACGAATCCGATCAATCCAAGACGGTTTCGTCGTCGCGATTTCTGCGTCCATTTGGCTACGGACGAGTGCGATGTTCGACTTCTCCTTGACGATGACGTAGAAGTCTTCCTCCCGGTGTCCTTGAATGTGCAGTTCGTCCATTTTTGAAATCAATTCTTCCTCTGAATAAAACGTTCCGATATATTGTTTTGTTTTCATGGATGTTCTCCCCTTATTAACACGATTTGTCATGCGTGACTTCTATAAGGAGTATTTCCTCTTTTGCGTTAAAATATGCCAAAAAACATACGTTCCGTTAAAACGTCATCTGTTTGACATGTAAACGATCATTCGCCGACGAGTTTCAGACCAATCGTCGCACTTAAGACGAGACCGATACAAACCAGTCGCTTCCAGTCTTTTGATTCGTTATAGAGCACCATGCTGAGAATCGCACCGCCCGCTGCTCCGATTCCCGTCCATACCGCATACGCTGTTCCCATCGGTAAACCATTCATCGCAAGCGTTAAGAATAGGAAACTGAGTCCGAATCCTGTTCCCATCAACAGTAAATTCTTCGCATTCTTATTTTGATTGAACGTATTGATCAAGACGACACCAAACATCTCAAAGATTCCGGCAATGATTAAATAAATCCAACTCATGCTGATTTCTCCTCTCCACTGACTAATTTCAGACCGATGACGCCGACGAGTAAGACAGCAATCAATGCTAATTTCATCACGGAAGCGGTTTGATCGAACAAGACGATATCCGTCACGACCGTTCCTGCTGTTCCGAGACCGACGAAAACAGCATAGACCGTTCCGACTGGTAAATGGTTACTCGCTTTAATGAGCACGGTAAAGCTAACGATGATACAGACGATCGTTGCAGCCCACTCAAGTGGTGTTGCCGCATGTTTTAATCCGATGACCCAGCCAACTTCAAAACACGCTGCGACGATGATGCCAATCCAATACTTTGCCATAGTAATTGCCTCCTGATAGGTAAATTCAAATGAAAAAGCCCGGGAGTAAGCGAGACAATTCGCTTTACTCCCGGGCTTTTATCCCTCCGTTGCATGGACAAACGTCCATGTTCCTCCCTCGGTCCAGCCGTACGGAACCCTAGAGGATACTCCCTATTCCATTCGATACAACCACCCTAGCACGCCCTTTTTCCCATGTCAAACAGGAATCTGTTCCCCATCTGTCAAATAGAATCAAAGTGACTTCATCTGAATGAGGAGGATGCTGCATGCGTTATAAAATCAATGATCAACTTCGGATTCGTCGTTTTACACCAGAAGATGTAGAAGCGGTTCACGCCTATGCCTCACAACCCATCGTCAGTCAATTCCAGTCATGGGGACCGAATACCGAAACGGATACGAAACAATTCCTACACGATGCGCTTGAAAGTGAACTCGAGACACCAAGACGTCGTTATGTCTTTGCCGTGACGTTTCCAAGTGACGTCGTCATCGGTGCTGGTGAACTCGTCATCACAGACGTTGAGAATAAAATCGCCGAAATCGGATACGTCCTCTCGCCTGATGAATGGGGGAACGGATACGCGACGTCGATCGCTTCTTTCCTGCTCCAATTCGGTTTCGAAAAACTAGAACTACACCGAATCACGGCAACGTGTGACCCGCGGAACGTCGCTTCCGAACGTGTCTTGCAAAAGGTCGGCATGACGAAGGAAGGACAGCTCCGCGAGACGGTCTATCTCGAAGACCACTGGCGCGATTCCTTGATTTACGGAATGCTCGACTGGGAATGGCAAGTGGATCACGAAGAAGATAACTAACATATGACTTCAAACGGTGTGCCGATGCATACCGTTTTTTCATGGACAACCTCCTATTTTTTTGATTTTTATCAATTTTTAAACAAGCACATGCTACACTATTCATAATGACAAATTTTAAGAATTGGAGTGAACCTCTTGATGAAAAAATGGACTGCTCATGTTGCTGGACTTGCCGCAACGTTAATGTTGAGCTCGGTTTTACCCGCACCCGCCTTTGCTGAATCGCCACCTGTTCAACCGACAGCAGAAACACAAACAGTCACCGAGACGACCGGGACGACTTATTTGAAAGAGGATGCTGCGTTGCTACAAACGGCTGATTCCGCAACGGTCATTCAACAACTACCAGCAGGAACGACATTGAAGACACTCGGCACGGACGGTGACTTTACCCGTGTCAGTTGGCAAGAAGGCGCTGCGTATGTCGCAACCAACGCGTTAACGCAAACAGCACCTGTCTTTCAAAAACAAGCTACGCTGATGTCGAAAAGTCCACTCTCATTAGTTGCTTCACCATTTGATCCTACCGTCGTGACGACACTTCCCGCCTATCAGCGAATCGATACATACGGCACTTTCGACACGTTCACACGTCTGAAATGGAACGAGCAATACGTCTATGTATCTACGACACAACTCGAGCAACTTCCAAAATTAGTTGGAACGCGTTATGCCAAACGAGCGACTTCTCTTTTCGTTGAACCGAAGACGACGAGCGCGAAGACAGCTGTCACTCAAAATCAAGCATTTGAAACGTTCGGAACGACGGATAGCTTTACGCGCGTAGCGACTAAAACCGGTTATGCGTTCATTCTAACAACCGAATTAGTAGATGCGCAGGTCGAAAACTATCCGGAAACGGGTCTGCGTTATGCCAAACGAGCGACTGCTCTCTTCGTTGAGCCGAAGACGACGAGCGCGAAGACAGCCGTCGTTCAAAATCAAGCATTCGAAACATTCGGTACGATTGGCACTTTTACACGTGTTGCGACTAAGACGGGTTACGCCTTCGTATTGACGACTGATTTAGCAGATGCGCCGGTCGTGAACCATCCGGAAACAGGGCTACGTTACGCCCAACAGCAGACGACAGTCTATGCTACTGCGACTACAAAAGGAAAAGTCGTACAATCGCTTCCTGTGAATACTTCGCTTCAGACGTACGGCGTCGAGGGTTCATTTACACGAATCAAACGAAACGACGAGTATGCCTATGTGTTGACGGCACATCTCGGTACGTTGAAATACTATCCGAAGACTGCACGCCTCTATGTTCAGCGCGCTACGCCAATCTATTCGGACGCCAAATCTTCAAGTCCTGTCTTAAAGCAACACCAAACGAATACGCTGCTGACGGTGTATGGCACAAGCGGTGCCTATAGCCGAATCATCTTCCGTGGAGTTCACGCTTACGTCAAGACGACGGATCTCGTCACGAAAAAGCCGGATCTGTATGACGTCACTGGTCAACGCTACGTGACGGAAGACGATGTCGTCATTCGTTCGCAGGCAAAACTGTCGGGTAAAAAAATCGGCACACTAAAAAAAGGGACCTCGATTTCGATCTACGGAAAAAGCGGTTATTATACACGCGTCAAATATAAAAACACCTTTGGTTTCGTCGATTCGAGTCGTATCGGACTGAACAAGCCGACGGCAAAAGCAAAAAAAGGCACGACATTTTATGTCCATCTGGACCAGACGCCACTCTTCTCTGCTGACGTGGCTTACAGTCGCCCAGCTGCCTATTTGAAGAAAGGGACGAAATTAATTGGTCTAAAATCAATTGATGATGATTTTTGGCAAGTTCGCCTGGCAAATGGTCAGACCGGTTACGTCCTCAACCCTTATATCAGCACGAGCAAACCCGATATGAAACTGACACAAAAAGCGATCGACCGGGCGAAAATCTATACGGTCAAACAGACGACGTCGTTCTTTGCGAGTCCGACGAGTCCAAAAGGTAGCGGACTCGTTGAACAAGGCAAACGCGTTTATCCGCGTCATCGAGTCGGAAACTTCTATGTCATCCAGTCAGGCTGGACACCTGTTTATCTTCCTGTATCCGCTGTGACGATCACGTCCGATAAACGGGTCGTTAAAAAGAATAATACGCGCGGTGAAAAGCTGATCCAAGCAGCCGTTCAACATATCGGCACACCTTACACATGGGGTTCGCAAGATGCCGTGAACGGTGGTTTTGACTGTTCCGGTTTGATTCATTACGCGACGAACAAGGCTGGAAAATACGGTGGTCGGACGAATGTTCGTGGCTACTGGTACGGTGCGTTCTTTACGAATCGTCGGACGAGTATCTCAAGCGGCAAACGCTCGGATATCGTCTTCTTCCAGAATACCTACACGGATGGTCCATCGCATATCGGGATCATGCTCGATAGCGAACACTTCATCCATGCGGGCGGTTCACAGCTTCAAATCAACTCGATTTATGAACCGCGTTGGCAAGAGCATTTCCTCGGTTTCAAATCGATGTAAGACAAAAAAGACGAATCCGTCGAATTCGACGGGTTCGTCTCTTCTTATCGCAACACGTCAGAATGTCATCTCGACGTATTTCGTTACTTGTCGATCCATCAAGTATAACTCGATCTGTTCACGGTATGCTTTATAGTGGTCGGATGCGATATGCGCTTCAAGCGCCTCTTCGTCACGATACACTTCATACAGCATGAACTGATGCTCATCCTCGATCGATTGATGCAAGGAATAGCGCAAGCATCCTTCCTCTTTTTGTGCGGCATGATAGACCGTTTCTAAAATCGGAAAGACTTGATCCGCGAGTCCTGCTTTGATGGTAAGTACAGCGTTGACGACGATTTCTCCCATGTTTCATTATCCCCTTTCGTGATTACCTGTATCTGTACCCATTTTCACGAAAAAACACACGTCAAAGGAGCTTGAAGATGCAAACACAACTTTTTGAAGCACTCGAACAATTCGAACCAAAGATGATTGCGTTACGGCGTGATTTTCATCGACACCCGGAACTTTCTTTTCAGGAAGTCCGTACACCAGAACGGATTGCAAACTTTTATGCGGAGCAGGGCATCCCTTATCAAACAGCCGTCGGAGGTCGTGGTGTCGTCGCGACGATCGAAGGCAAACAGCCTGGTCCGACGATTGCGGTCCGTGCAGATTTCGATGCTTTACCACTTCAAGAAGAGACGACGCTTGCCTTCCGGTCGATTCATCCCGGTGTCATGCATGCCTGTGGACACGATGGACATACGGCGATGGTGATGGCCCTTGCTGCTACACTCTATCCGCTACGCGATCAATTACATGGAACGATTCGAATCATCCATCAGCATGGTGAAGAGGTCTTTCCCGGTGGCGCGATCCAAATGATCGAAGCCGGCGTTCTCGAAGGTGTCGATGCGATTTTCGCGACACATCTCGAAAATGATTTACCGGTCGGTACGATTGGGTTTCGGGAAGGACATACATTATGTGCGATCGACGAATTTGAAATCATCGTCCATGGTCAAGGTGGGCATGCGCAAGCACCGCACAAAACAAAAGATGCGCTCGTCGCTGGGGCGCAGCTCGTCTGCAACCTACAACACCTTGTCAGTCGACGGGTCGATCCGTTCGAGCCCGCTGTTCTTGCAATCGGATCCTTCCACGCAGGAACGGCGCCGAACATCGTCACGGGTGAAGCACGCATCGTCGGGGAGATCCGGACGTTCAATGAGACCCTTCGGCATCAGCTCCGGCAAGAAGTCGATCTTGTCGCCAAAACGACATGTGCCGGCATCGGTGCTACTTATTCGATTGACTTCACGACAGGTTACCCGGCGCTTTGGAATCATCCGGACGAGACAAAACTCGTTCAGGAAGCCGCTTCTTTCTTACCGGAAGCATCCGTCCGGGCACTTACACCAATGATGGCTGCGGATGACTTCGCGCATTATCTAACACACGTCCCTGGAAGTTACTTCTTTACCGGTTCCGGATATACGGACGGTCGCGTCAACTATCCACAGCATCATCCGCAGTACGAAATCAACGAACAGGCGTTGTTGATTGGTGCGAAGACACTCGGAGCGACGGTTTTACGTGCCTTGAAACCTAAGGATTGACTTTATTTCTGTGTGAATGGTATCATCACAACAATGATAACGAATGACATCAACTTCATATACCCTTATCAAGAGTGGACCGAGAGATCTGGATCGATGACGTCCCAGCAACCTGCGCATAGCAAGGTGCTACGACCAGCAAAGCGAAAGCTTTGGTTGATAAAAAGCGGCGACTCCTTTTGCAACCAAGCGAAGGAGTCGTTTTCGTTTTCTCGCTGTCAGACATACAATGGGGATTTCCCACGGAGAGGAAGAGACAGATGGAAAAAGCAACATTTGCAGGTGGATGTTTTTGGTGCATGGTGACACCGTTTGAAGAATTACCAGGAATCGAGGGAATCGTGTCGGGTTACATGGGCGGTCACGTCGATAACCCAACGTACGAGCAAGTCAAAACAGGAACGACGGGACATCTCGAAGTCGTCCAAATCACGTTTGATCCGAGCCTGTTCCCGTACGAGCGTCTGCTCGAACTCTACTGGCCACAAACGGATCCGACGGATGCAGAAGGTCAATTCCAAGATCGCGGCACGCAGTACGCACCAGCGATCTTCTATCATACGGATGCACAGCACGAAGCAGCGATCGCTTCCCGTGACGCCCTTGCTGCAAGCAATCGTTTCAAACAACCGATCGTGACGCGGATCGATGCCGCTTCTGAATTTTATCCGGCGGAAGAGTACCATCAAGACTTCCATAAGAAAAATCCAGAGCACTATAAAAAAGATCGTGCTGCTTCTGGTCGCGATGCTTTCATCGAGCAGGAATGGAAAGATACGACGACGGTCTAATCACCTCGAACCACATACAGTAGCTGAAACTGATTTCAAACATCTCGTTCTTCCCCTACTTTCAGTAAAAAGTGGAGGATGATCGAGATGTCATGGAATCAGTTTTTTTATGTAAACAAATGATGTCTTCTTTGCCAACACCCTTACATAAATTTGTAATCGTTTACAAACGAAGTCTTTTGTTTTACGGTTAATAAAAATTAACCGGTTAAAAAGGAGATGATTATATGGAACAAAAAGCGATTCACATATTAGAGAGCTATGAACAGTTAAAAGTGATCAGTGATCCGTTACGAACAAAAATCCTTATGTTTCTCGTCGAAAAACCACACACGGTACATCAGTTAGCCCACTTGCTGACGTTATCTCGCGCGAAGGTCCTCTATCACGTACGGGAACTTGAAAAGCATGACTTGATTCGTCTCGTCCGGACGGAAGAACAGGGCGGCAATCTATTGAAATACTATCAAGCGATTGCTCGAGGATACATTCCTGCCGATCATCTACTGAACTTCGTCGAGACGAATGAAGCGACCCGGCAGTCGTATCTCGAAGTATTGGACCGGGCAAAGACACGCGTTCTTACGGCTCCGACAGCTACTTTTTCTCCTTCATCTCCGAACGTCGAGGACTGGATGAGTTTATCACTTCAAAAGGAACTGACGATGTCTGAAGCCGACTTTCAACGCTTTGCTACAAAATATCGTGCTCTATTGGACGAGTTCACACGGTCTCCTTCACTAGACAAAAAAGATAAAAAACACTTCTATATCATGACGACTGCCTTCGCAATTGATGAACCACTGTTTGAGAACGACGAGGTCTAAATCGGAGGTGTCTTATGCTACCTGTTGAAATGGATACGCAACAATCACTGTTTAAAAATCGATCTTTTTTATTTTTATGGGGGTCCGGTATGTGCTCCGCCCTCTCCCTATCAACCTATCTGTTTGTTGAACAATGGTATGTCATCCATACGCTAAACCAGGCGTCATATCTCGGATTCGTCCTCATGGCCACCTTGTTACCCCGTATTTTTCTCATGTTGTTCGGTGGCGTCTTATCCGATCGCTATAAACGTTCAACGATCATGCGTATCTCAAGCGGTCTACGGATCAGTTTTATAATTTGCCTCCTCGTGTTACTTCATGCCGATCAGCTTACATTGCTGACGATTTTAGTATTCGCCTTTTTATTCGGTAGTGTGGATGCATTCTTTTCGCCAGCGAATGCTTCCTTACTGCCTACACTCGTTTCGAAAGAACAGCTCACTAAAGCCAATTCATTGATTCAGACATCTAATCAAATCGCTCTCTTTTCAGGTCCGATTCTTGGTGGAGTCATCCTCAGCCATTCTTCTTACTCGTACGTCTTTCTCATGATTTTCGGAACACTCTGTCTGACGCTTCTCTTCACGTATGGTATTCGTGAATCTAAGGTCAAGCGAGCACGTCAGCATTCAGCTCTCTTTGAACTAAAAGAAGGGCTACATTACGTCTTTCACTTTCAGCAACTCAAGCAGACACTTTTTCTTGTCATCTGTGTCAATTTCTTTTTCTTTGGGCCACTCTTACTCGGAATTCCCTTACTCGTTCATGATGTGCTTCAAGGAGATGCGATGGATTTAAGTTATATGCAAGGTGCTTATCAAATGGGAATGCTCGGAGGGGCGCTCTGGAGTGGTTTTACACAGACGAAAGCAAATGGGCTTACCTCATCGGTCCGATTAATTGGCGCCTTAGGTCTGCTTCTCTTCTTGCTTAGTCAAGTCCAACAGATTTCGTTGTACCTGATCATCCTGTTATCACTTGGTGTCCTTTCTTCGATCATCAATATTCGCTTCATTACGTTCATCCAGTCTCAGTGTGCGGAACAGACGATGGGACGTGTCATGAGTGTCGTCAATGCCGCGTCAAACGGTCTCATTCCATTATCTTACGCGCTCCTCTCGTTTCTACTGTCGTTTCACGTTTCGATCACGACAATCATGTTGTACTGTGGTCTTCTCATCATTGTCCTCTCGCTTTACTTCGGAAGACGAATGGTTCATCTATTCGATTGAGATCAAGTCACAACACATAAAAACATGCGAATCTCCCGATCGAATTAGCGGGAAACGCGCATGTTTTATTTAGTCAATCTAGAACGTGAGTGTTCATCCTCGACTCCTGCAGGGAAAGAAAGCGCGAGTCGCGCTTTCGTCAGGGTCAGGTAAGACCCGGCAAATCGCATGGAATGCGGGATGACGCGGCTTACCTCCCGCCTGCGGAAAGCGAGGATGACAGAAACGTTCGTCAGTCGATCGAACTAGTATCAGATTTTTTAAGAGACTTGCTTCGGTATATCTTTCGCTCTCTCTTCCGGCGCGACGACTTGATACCGTTTCAAAACGAAGATCCCACATACCATGACGGCGAGACCGACGAGCTGACCGAACGATAAATCAATTTGTGGTAAACCGAACCAGCCGAACGTATCAACAGCAAGAGCAAAGCTTAACTGCGAAATCAGAACGACAGAGATGGCGACGGACGGACCAAGCAACTGAATCCCACGCATGACACAAAAAACGACGCCGACACCGACAAGTCCACCAAACCAATAGAGTGGCGATACGTTTTGGATCTGCCCGATTGTTCCACCACGAAACAGAACATACGTGACACTTGCTCCGATGAAGCCGACGAAGAAGACCAGCGTCGTCGTCGCCCAAGCACCGAACGCGTCACTCATCCGAGCATTCAATACTGTCTGTAAACTGATCAACATCCCTGCCAATACGGCACACACGATGCCTATTACCATGTTCGTTCCTCCTTACTCATAGCTGTTGCCGTTCGCCTTCTCGCGAATCCGCTCCAGATCAACGATGATGATTTTCCCGCGTCGTCGAACGAGAATCTCCTCTTCACATAATTTCGTGATGATCCGGTTGAGATGGCGATAACTCGTTCCAAGCCAGTCAGCGACGTCATGCAGGTTCGACGTCCGCATCTCCTGATAAAACAAACTGTCACTGGCTTCAGAAGCGATCGATAACAAATACCCTGCAAATCGCTCTTCGACGGTATACAACACGTGATGCGACGCTGATTTCGAGTCGGCATACCACTTGGCTGTGATCGTGCGTAATAAAAATTGCAGAAAGACGTTCGTCGTATTATGCTCGCGTAAAACCGCATATGGTACGCTCAACACCTCGACATCGGTCACTGCTTCGACTGTATTCAGCACTTCCCGTTCGTTGATGAACTCAGCGTCACCGATCACTGTCAGTGGTGTCTTGAATCGCAGAATCCGTTGTTTCCCTTCTGACGAGGCAGCAGATATCTTGACCTTGCCTGCGACGATGAAGTACATCCGGTCGATCGCTGCCCCTGTCGTACAGAGGAGTTCCCCTTTTTGGAAGTTTTCTTGACGCAACCAAGCGCGCGTCTCTTCCGTCAAAATCGTATCCAGTCCATACTGTTGAATGACGGTTTCCATGTTCATTCCCCCCCTTTAGGCAAGTGAGAAAATCGCAACTCCTGCAAGCATGAGACCCACACCAACCCACTGACCACGATTTCCTTGTTTTTTTAAGACACCGAACCATCCCTTTAAATCAATCACAAACGCACATAAAATCTGTGCGACGAGTAATAAACACATCGCCCATGTCATCCCGAGTTTTTGGATTGCTGTCAGTTCCGTTACGACGACTAGCACGCCAATCAAACCGCCGCTCGCATAAATCCACGGTAACTGACGGAAGCCACCGATTTTCCGGTCTCGTACGAAACTGTAAATGACTAAACAACCAATCAAACCCACAAAGTGGACGATCAATACGGACAACCACGGTCCGACGCCTGTCGCAAGGCGCGCATTGAATATGCCTTGCAGGGCGATGAACAGACCGCTCATCAAAGCAAACACGACTCCTTGCACGTCATCTCCTCCTTTAATCTCTACACTAGAGTAGACCTTACTCGTGCCCTACTTGAAAAGGACAAATGTCCCATTTTCAAAAAAACATGAAAAAACCCGCTGTCCACAAGTCGCATCACGGGTCCCTCACTATATGCTCATGTCGTAAAACGAGTCGTCGTTTGTTTCAGCTGTTCCTCTGCTTCCGCCATCATACGCGTAAACAACTCTGCAACCGTCGGCACGTCATGAATCAATCCCGCAACCAGTCCAGCGTTGACATACCCTTTCTCCTCATCGCCCTCAAGAGCGCCCGTAATATGATACGACTCATTCGTCTGATCGAGAAAAGCAGCAGGTGTCTCTGCTGTGAGTCGTTCGACGTAAGGGCCATCAAGGACACGTCGGACGAATCCGACGGAACGTCCGATGATGCGTGTATCGGTATCGGTCGCATCCATTAAGTGCGCCTTGTATGCCGAATGAACCTTCGCCTCTTCCGTCGCGATCAATCGTGTTCCGAGCTGTGCACCAGCCGCACCAAGTAACAGAACAGCTGCTAGTCCACGACCGTCACCGATCCCACCCGCTGCCAGGACCGGAATATTGACCCGATCGACGAGTTGCGGAATCAAGGTTAGCGTCGTCAACTCGAGCGGTGAATTGATGCCAGCTGCTTCAACTCCCTCCGCTACGAGTACATCTGCCCCTGCCTGTTCTGCCTTTAACGCCTGTTTGACCGAGGCGACAACCGCGATCGTTTTGATGCCGGCAGCTTGAAGTCGCGCTATGTACGGTGCTGGATTTCCTGCCGATAAGGAGACGAACGGAATCTTTTCTGCGATCGCGAGATCAATCAGTTCTTCCGTATAAGGAGACACCCGAATCGCGATGTTCAAAGCAAATGGTTGATCCGTCAGCATTCGTGTCTCGTGAATCCGCGACGCCACTTCATCGACCGACAATGTCCCGCACCCGAGCGTTCCGAGTCCCCCGGCATTCGAAACCGCTGCCGTCAGCGCCGCATGACTAATGTTACCCATTCCTCCTTGGATCAAAGGATATCGAATTTTAAAGAGCTCACAAATCGGAAACATGTCTTTCCTCCGTTCTCGACTTCACTCACATGCTATACTGACATGGAATGAATAGTAGTTCATCTTATTATAGAAACGAGGTCATTCTGTTATGAAGATTCCGTATCAATCGATTCATCCGAACGTCGCCTCCGATGTATTCATCGCTCCTGGCGCTTATCTGATTGGAGACGTCACGATCGGTTCCGAGTCTACCGTCTGGTTCAACGCTGTCTTACGCGGTGACGAAGGACCGATTACGATTGGGAAACGATGCAGTATCCAAGACAACGCGACGATTCATCTCTATGAAGGGGCACCCGTCGTCATTGAAGATGAAGTAACGGTCGGACATAACGCGATTTTACACGGTTGCAAAATCGGACGTCGTTCGATCGTCGGAATGGGTGCGACCGTTCTTGATCATGCAGACATCGGTGAAGAATGCATCATCGGGGCGAATACGCTAATTCCATCGGGAAAAGTTTTCCCACCCCGTTCGCTGATCATCGGCTCACCCGGTAAAGTCGTGCGTGAACTCACAGAAGCGGATCTTGCGATGATTCAGGAGTCGATTGATTCTTATGTCGATAAAGGATATGCCTTCCGAAACATTCTCGCAGAATCTGCTGAACAGAACACATCTGAATGACACGAATGCGGGGCGGATCAACTGATCCGTCCCGCTCTTTTCATTCGAATAAATGCTCACCGTTCCGCAAACAGCGGATGTTCCGCCGCGTCGTACGAGGCACTGCGTTGCGACACATCGTGCGTCTCTTCAAAGATCGATTCGAAGAACCGACTCGCTGGTTGTGCGAGCAATCGGTAATATTGTTCGAACAAGAGCGCCGCGTGATGTCCGCTCCAAGCATCTGGTAGCAGTTCTTGCGGTAATCCGGGATCCGTGAATAGAAACTTCCGGTATTCATGTACGAGCATCGTCCGTTCGACGAAACACTGTTCATCCGTCATTTCTCCGAGTTGGAGCTGACTTTGATGGACGATGTATTGCCGGCTGTAATCCGTGATGAACGTCTCGTAACGCTCCTGCAATTCCTCCAGCGGAAACGCACGCTCGACGAGGGATTGATCCTGCTTCGGACCGTGGTATTCACCGACGAAGAAATCGACATACTCTTCGATCTCATACGACGCGATCAATCGTTCCGCCTCTTTTTCAAGCGGGTTCGGTGAAATCCAAACCCCGTTCGATAAGTTGCCAAACCCACTCCACGTCAGTTCTTTGCGGAGCTCATCGCGAATCTGGCGTTTATCCTCCGGAATCGTGTACATCAGCGTCCGCCACTTCCCGTCCCAGTCGTGCGGTGTTGATCTGTAGATCCGGCGTGCGGCCTCCTCCATCCGTTCCACCCCACGTGGTGTCAATGAATAGAAGCTTTTATTTCCTTGTTTCTCGGAGACGAGCCAGCCTTGTTTAACCATTCGGGACACAGCAACCCGAACGGCTTGTTCGTTATGTCCGAACTCTTTGACGAGTCGAATTAAACTCCCGACCCAGATTTGATTGCCGTAATGGCGAATGTAATCGCCGTAAATCGTAAAGATCATCGATTGGGTGTTCGCACTCATGGTATTCACTCTCTCTTCAGTCGTTCATAGTGTGTATCGTTAGTATACGGGTTATTTCAAACGTCGACCATCCTCATCTTCCTTCAAAGCGCGGTGGTCGTTTTTCAGCGAAGGCTTGTAGCGCTTCCTGACGATCAGCCGTCGGAATGACGACTTCATAAGCTTCTGTTTCGAGCTGTAGTCCTCCTTCGAGTGAAACATCCCGCCCTTGATCAATCGCTCGCTTCGCTTGGCGCAAGGCGATTGGTCCGTTCTGTAACATCTGATTAGCAAACTCAAGGCATGTCGTCATCAACGCTTCCCGGGCAACAACGGCTGTCGCGAGTCCGTACCGTTCTGCTGTCATCGCATCGATTTTTTTCGCCGTGAAGATCAATTCCTTTGCCCGCGTCTCTCCAATCAGTCGTGGCAAGCGCTGTGTTCCACCAGCTCCCGGAATGATTCCGAAGCTGGTCTCCGTCAAGCCGACGAGTGCATCCTCGACGAGAAAACGGAAATCACAGGCAAGGATCCACTCGAACCCACCGCCGAGCGCGTGACCGTTGACGGCTGCGATTGTTGGTTGCGGCAATTGTGCGATCGAAGTGAAGACATTCCGGATCGCAAGGACATTGCGCCGGACTTCTTCTTCGTTTAACTGCACGCGTTCTTTTAAATCGGCACCCGCACTAAATGCTTTCCCCGTTCCCGTAAACAGGACCACCCGCGCTTCCGGGTCGACCGATAACGCATCGACCTGTTCTTGCAAAGCGACAAGCGTCGGATAATCGAGACAGTTCAAACGTTCTGGACGATCAATCCGGACGATTACGATATATCCTTCTCGTTCTAAGTGAATCATGCAAGTCCCTCCCGATCGACGACAAGTGCGATACCCTGTCCGACTCCGACACACATCGTCGCGAGACCATACGTCCGGTTCGTCCGGCGCATCTCATGCAATAATGTCGTCAAAATCCGGGCCCCACTCGCACCGAGTGGATGACCGAAGGCGATCGCACCGCCGTTGACGTTGACTTTTTCGCTTGGTAAACCAAGTGCTTCGATACAGGCAAGACTTTGAGCCGCAAACGCTTCGTTCAACTCGATTTGATCGAGCTGTTCGACCGTCAACCCTGCCCGTCGGAGGACTTTTTCCGTTGCGTCGATCGGTCCGATCCCCATGATGGCAGGTTCGACCCCTGCTGTCGCACTCGCCCGGTAATACCCGAGCGGCGTCAAACCGAGTTCGTTCGCTTTTTCTTCACTCATCAATAACAACGCCGACGCACCGTCGTTGACACCTGAAGCATTCCCCGCCGTCACGGTACCATTTGGGAATAACGGACGAAGTGTCGCCAGTTTCTCACGTGTCGTCTCAGGACGAGGATGTTCATCGCGGTCGAAGACGCTGACGTTACCTTTCCGGTCTGTTTGTGTGACCGCAACCAGTTCGTCCGTGAAGTGCTCTGCCTCGATCGCTCGTTTTGCGCGTTGCTGGCTTTCGAACGCAAAGTCGTCCTGTGCTTCGCGCGAGATTCCGTACTGACGGGCGACGTTCTCAGCTGTTTCCGGCATCGAATCCGTTCCGTATTGATCTGCTAAACGATCATTGACGAAGCGCCAACCAATCGTCGTATCGTACATCGTCTGGTTGCCACGTGGGTTGGCTTGATCCGGCTTCGCGAGAACGAACGGTGCACGCGTCATGCTTTCCGTTCCACCAGCGATATAGATATCACCTTCACCTAAGGCAATCCCACGCGCTGCCGCGATGACGGCGTCCAGTCCAGATCCACATAAACGATTGATCGTCGTACCAGCGACTTCGACCGGTAGACCAGCTAGTAATCCCGACATCCGGGCGACGTTGCGATTGTCTTCTCCCGCCTGATTCGCATTGCCAAAAATGACTTCCTCGATCGTCTTCGGATCGACTTGTGGATTACGCTCAAGCAACGCTTCGATGACGCGTGCTCCTAAGTCATCTGGACGAACCTGACGCAAGGCGCCGTTATAGCGACCGATCGGTGTCCGAACGGCATCGATGATGGCGACCCGTTTCATGATGTCACCTCGCGATTCGTATAGTCATAGACGCCACGACCGGTTTTACGTCCGAGTCGTCCGGCTTTGACATACTGTTCGAGCAGTGGTGCTGGACGGTATTTTTCGCCGAGCTTCTCATGCAGATACTTTAAGTTGTGGAGGCGGGTATCGAGTCCGACCAAGTCCCCGAGTTCGAATGGTCCCATCGGATAGTTTAAGCCGAGTTTGATCGCTTTATCGATCTCTTCTGGTGTCCCGAGTCCTTCTTGTAACATGTAGAACGCTTCGTTTCCGACGAGCGCACTGATCCGCGAAGTCACGAACCCTGGAAACTCGCGGATGACGACCGTTTCCTTCTGCATCTGACGCGCTACCTGTTCAAGAGTTGCAACCGTCTCATCCGATGTCTCAAGACCACGAACGAGCTCGATCAGTGGCATCAGATGGACCGGATTGAAGAAATGCATCGCCATGACCCGGTCCGCCCGGTTCGTAAAGGACGCAATTTCCGTTGGACTCATCGTCGACGTGTTCGTCGCGAAATAACAGTCCGGACGTGCATGTGCTTCTAGCGTTTCAAAGACTTGCTGTTTGATGCTAAGTTGTTCCGGTACTGCTTCAATGACGAGATCCGCTTGTTGTGCCGCCTCAGCTAGGTCGGTCGACAGATGCAGCCGATCGAACAGTCCCTCGACCTCATTCGCGGACATCTTCCCTCGCGTGATTCCTTTCTCTGCGATGCGTTCGAGTTCTCGATAGGCACTTTCGACATATTCTTCTTTAATATCAACGAGTGTCACCTGAAATCCGCGGTGTGCGGCAACATAAGCGATGCCACGTCCCATGACGCCGGATCCGACGACGACGATTTGTTCTACCATCTGAATTCCCCCTTATCCCCTGTGCTGTTAAAAAAGGCTGGACTTCCCGACGGAACTCCAGCCTTCCCTCTTGCTTATAGTCCGAACGGATTGAGTGGACGACTGCCGTAATACGACAAGATACTTTTTGTTTCCGTGTACAGATCAAGCGTCTCGATACAGAGTTCTCGACCGAAGCCCGATTGTTTGTAGCCACCAAACGGTGTGCCCGGGAAGGCAGAGAACGGACAGTTGACCATGACGATGCCGGCTTTGATTTGATTCGCGACACGTGTCGCTTTCGCGCCGTCTTTCGTCCAAACGGCTGAGCCGAGTCCAAATGATGTATCGTTCGCTAAACGAATCGCTTCTTTTTCATCTTTGAACGGCATGACGACGACGACCGGTCCGAAGATTTCTTCATTGACCGCTTTCATCTCGTGCGTGACGTCTGTGATGATCGTCGGTGCGTACCAGAAGCCTTTTTCGTATCCTTCTGGTGCTGTCGCGTGACCTCCTGTGACGATCGTTGCGCCGTCCGCTTTCGCCGACTGGACATATCCATCGATGACGTCGACCTGTTGTTGATCGATGATCGCTCCAACGTGTGTCCCTTTATCAAACGGATTACCGAGGACGAGTTGTTTTGTCTTCGCGACGAACTGTTCCATGAACGCTTCGTAGATCTCTTCGTGGACGTACAGGCGCGAGCGCGCTTCACACGATTGACCACTGTTATAGAAAATTCCGAACAATGAACCATCAACAGCTGCTGTCACATCCGCGTCTTCAAAGACGATGTTCGGTGATTTTCCACCGAGTTCGAGGGTGACTCGTTTTAACGTCTCGGACGCACGTCCCATGATGTCTTTACCGACTGGCGTCGAGCCCGTGAAGGCGACTTTATCGACGTGAGGATGCTCAACGAGATGGTTGCCGATCTCGCGTCCGGATCCCGGGATGACGTTGACGACACCTGCTGGTACGCCGGCCTCTAAACAAATCTCACCGAGAATGATCGCTGTCAACGGTGTCAATGTCGCTGGTTTGACGACGACCGAACAACCGACTGCGATTGCTGGTGCGACCTTCCAAGCTGCCATCATCAACGGATAGTTCCACGGAATGATTTGCGCACAGACACCGACTGCTTCTTTTTCCGTGTAATTGTGGAATTGTCCCGGTACGTTATTGACGACACCACGATGACCGACGATCGCACCCGCATAGAACTCAAAGTCTTCAATCGCTTGCGTGACTTGTCCTTGCGCCGCTGCTAGTGATTTCCCTGTATCGAGAATCTCCAGTTCGACGATTTCGTTGAAGCGAGAACGCATGATGCTCGCAATCTTATTCAAGATTTGCGCCCGACGACCGACCGGCCACATCTTCCACTTTCCGTGATCAAACGCATCACGTGCCGCTTGAACAGCACGATCCGCGTCTTCCTTCGACGCTTTTGCGACTTCCGCGATCACTTCGCCTGTTGCCGGATTATATGTTTTGAACGTCTCGCCTGTTGCGCCCTCGACCTGTTCGCCGTTGATGAGCAAGTGATAGACGGACCGTTTCATTTCAAGTGTTTTTTCATGTACTGTCGACATTGTATTCACTCCTGTTCCTGTTGATTGAAAATCGGTGATCGTTTTTCGAGAAATGCTTGCATGCCTTCTGTTTGATCGGCTGTCGCGAACAAGAGATAGAAGTTACGGCGTTCGTGCTCCATCCCATCCTGTAACGATAAATCGACGGCTTTGTTTGACGCGTCCTTGATCAACCGCAACGCCATGCTCGGTTGGTTCGATAACCGCTCTGCCATTGCCAGCACCGTCGCTTCGACGTCAGCCGTCACCCGGTTGATGATACCGAGTCGTTCCGCTTCCTCTGCCTTCATCCGGTCGCCGGTGAAGAGCCACTCGAGCGCTCGCGTTCGACCGATGCATTTCGTCAAGCGCTGTGTCCCCCCTGCTCCCGGCATGACGCCGAGTCCGACTTCCGGGAATCCGAACTGTGTCTCGGGATCGGCGTAGATTAAATCACAAGCGAGTGCCAGTTCAAAACCGCCGCCAAGGACAAAACCGTGGACACCTGCGATGATCGGCTTTTTGATTCGGCTGATCCGGTCCCAGTCCGCGAACGGATCGAGGAGTTCCATCGAGATCGGTGTCGCCTCGAGCATCTCCTCGATATCGGCGCCCGCTGAGAACGATTTTCCGTTTCCGGTCAAGACGATGACCGTCACCCGTTCGTCTCGGTCGAACGTCTCCATCGCCTCGACGATTTCCCGGACCATCGTTCGGTTCAGCGCATTGTATCGTGCCGTTCGGTCGAGTCGAATCCGACCGATCCGATCAAGCATTTCCGTCTTAACGTACTGTTGTGTCGGCATGGACATCTTCACCAATCATCAATGTGACGAGATCCCCCGCAAAGCTCATCAAGTCTTTCCCGGATGCTTTTCCTTCGAGCGAACGCATACCTGCTTGCATCGCTTCCTGACTTTCATAGACCATCTCGCACATCAAGTAGTACTTTCCGTCTCCGCCCATCGGTGAGCCGACGATTTTCGTGACATTCATCTCTTGCAGTCCTGGAATTTTTGCTGTCAATGGACCATGGACCTCAAAGTAGTGCTGATCGAATGCTTCCTTGTTTTCTGGGTGTTTGTACAGTGCGATTAATTTTGCCATCTTGATTACCTTCCTTCACATGAGAGTAGAGACGGGTTTCATCGCCTCGAATGGATTTTTACACGATTTACAGTAGAGAATACTTCGACATGCTGTCGGTCCGAATAAGTTTTCCATCGTCACATACGTCGATCCACAATACGGACAGTCAATCTCCCACTTCCCTTGCTCAAACCGAGGAGGAGCGATACCGAATGCCTTCAATCCTTGCATGCCTTGTTCCGTGATTCGGTCCGATGTCCACGGTGGATCAAACCGGAACTGGACGTCGACCTGTTCGACATTTGGAATCACCTGCAAGGCAGATTCGGTGTTTTTTTTAATGATTTCAAGCGCCGGGCAACCGAGGAACGTCGGGAGAAGCGTGACGCGCACCAGGTAACCATGCTCCGTCGCTTCCGCGTCCATCGTCTCGACCATGCCAAGATCTAAAATACTGACGCTATCAATTTCCGGATCCTTCACCCCGTTCAGGGCTTCCCGGATCGCATCCTGGAGTGTCGTCGTCATGCTTCCCTCTCCTTTCACCACGTCGCGGTCTGATCAATCAAGTAGACTTCTCCGAGTGTCGCAAGCGCGTCATTCAAATCTTCCGTGTGATCGCCGTCCCGCCCGTTACGCGTCATCTGCATTTCCGGAAGCGTCACGTTCAATTCGACGAGTAACGGTGTGATCGTCTGATACCAACGATCGAGTAAAATGCCTTGTCCTTCGATCAACCGCATCTCTTCGATCAATTGACCGTGTTCGCCATAATCGAACATGTCACCGAAGTCATAGAGGACTTTTTCTAGGGCTGCATCCATCTTCTGCCGCGCCGTCTTCGTCGATTGATAAAGCTGGGTGAACCATGTTTGCCAGTGCAGCAAATGATAGTACAACTCCATGTTGATCTTGACGGCAGCCGTAGCGAGTGGCTCATAACTGCTCGACTTCAAAGCATCAATTCGGATCTTTTTCGCGACCGTGTAGCAATAGTTCCGTACGACGGCGAATGCCCAGTCATATTCAGGCTTCTCCATGTAGTAGCCAGGTCCGTTGACACGTTCGACGAGAATCGAATTCTTTCGTTCATGCGCCAGTCGGACATGAGCTAATGCATCAGCATTTCCTTCGCCAAGTTCTTCGAGAAGTTGGTAATACATCGCCGCGTGTCCCATCGAATCTTGCGCAATCGACGACGAAGCGACGTCCTCTTCGATATGCGGTGCGAGTCCGAGCCATTCCGAACCACGATACGCGTAAAAGAAATCATCATCCGCGAGTTGATAGAGTAAGGAAGCGAGTGCCGTCCGTTCTTGTTCCATCATTTGGAATCGCCTCCTTGCCACGACATGATCTCTTTTTCATCGAGCATCTGTTGCTCGTAATGACGCCATTTTTTCTTCAAGTAGCCGTACCCTTTCGTCGTTCGGTAGTCCTTATTATCAAGACGTTGTAACATCTGCTTCTCATCGGGTGATAAACCACGGATATCCTCCCGTTTGACGACCCAGATGTCGACGACCGGTTCCCGGCGCATGAAGTTTTCTTGCGCCATCAACAGTGCCATCTCCTTGTTCGGAGCGAGCAAGCTGAATTGATGGGTGAACGCCGCGTTCGGCGTCCGTTTGCTAAAGACTTCGAATTCGTGATAAAACGTCTCATTCATCGTGCTTTCCCCTCTCATGCCTTCGTTTCAGCGAGTGCATCCCGTACCCAGGCGTTATTTTCATAAGATGTCCGGCGTAGGTCCAGTCGCTCTTTCGAACGTGGTCCTCCCCCTTGGATGATCGTCTTGAATTTTGTCCAGTCTGGCTGTGCATATTCCCATTGCCCTGTCTCTTCATCAAAACGTAACGTCGGATCCGGGATGACGAGTCCGAGTGAACGAATCCGTGGCACGTATTTCGTAAAGAAGTTTTGCCGGAGCTCTTCATTCGTTTTCGTCCGAATCTTATAGGCGATCGTCACGTCCTGTTTTGATGTCCCGGTCGTCTCTTTCGAGGCTGGTCCAAAGAACATCAACAAGGATTCCCACCACTCATCCAGTGATTCCTGAATCATCGCCCGCTGTTCCGGTGTTCCTTCTGCGAGTGCCATAATGATTGATTCCCCGTGCTGCGCGTGGAAGACTTCCTCTGCACAGATGCGTTGCAAGGCACGTGCGTACGGACCGTACGAAGCACCGAGCATATTCGTCTGCGTGATGATCGCCGCGCCATCGACGAGCCAACCGATCATCCCGGCATCGGCCCATGACCGCGTCGGCATGTGGAAGACGTTGTGGAACTTCAATCGTCCCGTGAATAAATCATCCATCAAATCCCCGCGTGTCTTGCCATACGGCTTCATCAAATCCTCGACGACACGAAGTAACAGTTGTCCATGCCCCATCTCATCCTGAACCTTCGCCATGATGCCGAGCTTCCGG
Source organism: Exiguobacterium acetylicum (assembly GCF_019890935.1). Taxonomy (NCBI): domain Bacteria; kingdom Bacillati; phylum Bacillota; class Bacilli; order Caryophanales; genus Exiguobacterium; species Exiguobacterium acetylicum. The sequence goes on along the minus strand of NZ_CP082333.1, from coordinate 425,036 downwards.
CGAAGCGATGGTGCTTTTGGAACCCATTCTTTTTCCGGAAGCGCACCCATGATTTCACTGATACCGTGCATCGAAATCAATTTAATTAGCGTGTCCCGGTAAAAATCAGGCATCCAGTCATCGGCTTCGATTTTTTCACCTTGCTCGATTCGTTCCTTGAAGCGTGCTAATTTTTCTTCTTCCGTCAGTTGGACGGGTTCGAACAGTTGTGTTGCATCATACATGCTAGTTCCTCCTTTGAATCAGACGAGTGATGTCGAGCGTCGATCAACGATCCGAACGGCTTTTCCTTCCGATCGTGGTAACCCTTGGTGCGGGTGACAGACGAGATCAATGGAAATGAGGCATTCCGACTTGATGGCGTCACATATCGAACGCATTTGTCGCTCCGAGATGTTTTCGAATTCGATATGTAGCTCAACGGCATCGAGTCCTGCTTTACGCACGAGATGAATTTGATAATGCGGCGTCACGTCCGGCTGTTGGAGTAAGACCCGCTCGATTTCTGACGGGAAGACGTTGACCCCTCGGATAATCAGCATGTCGTCTGTCCGCCCTTTGACACGTGACATCCGTGTCGTCGTCCGACCACAAGCACACGCTTCGTGCGTGATCGATGCTAAGTCGCCTGTCCGGTAACGAATGATTGGAAACGCTTTCTTTTTCAAGCTTGTAAAAACGAGTTCCCCGACCATGCCATCTGGTACCGGTTCCCCCGTAACGGGATCGACGACTTCTGTAATGAATAAGTCATCCATGATATGCAGACCTGCCTGCTCCTGACATTCCATCGCGACACCTGGTCCCATGATTTCACTGAGTCCATAAATATCAAATGCCTGTAGATCAAAGGTCTGTTCGAGTGTCTGCCGCATCTCTTCCGACCAGGGTTCAGCTCCGAAGATGCCGTAACGCATGCTTGTCTTGCGTGGATCGATCCCCCGTTCGATCATGCGTTCTGCCAGTCTTAAGATATAAGAAGGTGTCCCACAGATCCCATCTGGTCGGAAATCCTCGATTAACGTGATTTGGCGATCCGTGTTGCCACCGGAAATCGGCAGGATCGTCATACCTAGTTTTTCTGCTCCTGCATGAAGACCGAGCCCACCTGTGAACAGTCCGTAGCCGTATGCATTATGCAACAAGTCAGCTGGTGAACCACCGGCTAAAACTAAGCTCCGTGCTACGGCATCTGCCCAGTCGTCTAAATCTTCTTGCGTATACCCGACGACAGTCGGTTTACCACTCGTACCAGACGAGGCGTGAATTCGAGTGACCTGTTCTCGTTCGACGGCAAATAGCCCGAACGGATAATGATCGCGTAAATCTTGCTTGCGTGTGAATGGAAACTTCCGTAGATCCTCGATCGTTTGAAAATCATCTGCCGTCATCTGCAATGTCTGCAGGCGTTCTTGATAGAACGGGACGCGCGTGACGTGTTCCATCGTTTGACGTAATTGTTCGATTTGCAGCTGCTCCCGCGTTTGCGCATTCATCGTTTCGTGATGTTGATCGTACATACCTGCACCTCCTCATCATGTATACAATAATTAAACGGTCGTTTATTTTTAGTTATATGTTTAACGTACGATACGTTCACAATGTTGTCAATCTTGTTTTGTTAAATGCTCCCAAACGATTCTCACTTTATCACTTCAACGCACCTTATCAGTAAATCAATCGGCTTATAAAGCTATTTTTTCATGATCGAGAGTCTTTTTTGGAAAATATTTCTGAAATGATTTGCTCATTTTGTAACGGGTTGATAAAATATCGTGTGACAAGTGTTATACTATTTTTGGTAAGACCACTTGATGGAATGAGGATTCGTTGTAGTGAAGGGGGATCACGATGAAGCCAGGTTTAGCTGTCGGGGATACAGCAGAGATTCAAGCGGTCGTCTCGCAAGATATGTTTGCACGGTTTGAAGGTCAATTGGTTCATCCCGCATACTCGACCGTTTCGATGGTCTACCATATGGAATGGGCAGCACGTCAACTCATCCTGCCTTACTTAGAGGCAGACGAAGAAGGTGTCGGGGGTGCGGTTTCGTTGAAGCATCTTGGCATGGCAGCTGAAGGCGCACGATTGATCGTGACCGCTACAGTAACACGCGTCACAGCACGTCGCGTTGACGCTGACATCGAAGTCCGAGACGGACAATCGATCATTGGAACAGGAGAAGTGACACAATTCATTTTAGAAAAAAGCCGGATTCAAGAAAAATTGCAAGTGAATGCTCAAACAAAATGAAAGCGCTTACTTATATTTGATAGAGGAGGACTCTACTATGAACATGTTAAACCCATCTACGAATCCAACGCTCTCGATTATGGAAAAAATCGCGGGTCACGAACAAGTCGTCTTTTGCAACGACCCTGTATCAGGGTTACAAGCGATCATCGCCATCCACGATACGACGCTCGGTCCCGCTCTCGGTGGTTGCCGCATGGCGCCTTACGCTTCTGTCGATGAAGCACTTGACGATGTCCTCCGCCTGTCGCGTGGCATGACATATAAATGTGCTGCCGCTGATGTTGATTTTGGTGGCGGTAAAGCCGTCATCATCGGCAATCCGGCAACGGATAAATCACCAGAGCTTTTCCGCGCCTTTGGTCGCTTCGTCGATTCACTCGGTGGTCGCTTCTACACGGGAACCGACATGGGCACGACGATGGATGATTTCGTTCACGCTAGTCGGGAGACATCACGCATCGTCGGCATTCCAGAAGCCTTTGGCGGGAGTGGTGATTCATCGATCCCGACGGCTGAAGGTGTCGTTTACGGGCTTCGGGCGACAATCGAGACGTTATTCGGTTCGGACGACTTAAGTCGCGCGACTTACGCGATTCAAGGACTTGGAAAGGTCGGCTTCAAAGTCGCCGAACAACTGTTACTCGCCGGTGCGACGATTTATGTTTCAGACGTCAATGAAGCCGCGCTCGCAGCAATCGTGACACAAGCCGAAATGGCACCTGGCACGGTTCGCGTCGTCTCACCTCACGAAATCCATCTAACAGACGCTGATATTTTCGTTCCATGTGCATACGGCGGTGTCATTCACGCTCAAAATATCGCCCTCTTACCGTGCAAAGCCATCTGCGGTTCGGCGAACAATCAGCTTGCAGATGAACAGCTCGCTCACGTCTTGATGGACCGCGGCATCTTGTATGCACCAGACTATATCGTCAACGGTGGTGGGTTGATTCAAGTCGCTGACGAACTGTACGGAGCAAATCATGAACGGGTTCTCCTGAAGACGCGTCACATCTATGACGCCGTGCTCGAAGTCTTCAAGGAATCGCAAGCAGAAAACATCACGACGGTCGAAGCGGCGAACCGGATGTGTGAAAAACGGATGCAAATCCGGGCAAAACACAACAACATCTTTACGAATACGACAAAACCAAAATGGGATATCCGTAACCACTGAAGGAGGGACTGACATGGAGCAACATTTTCCGATTCAACGCATCATCGATGAAGAAGGTCGTATCATCGACGCCTCAACAGAACACGATCTGACGAAAGAGCTTGCCCTCACCCTGTATGAACAGATGCACCGGATCCGGACGTTCGACCGGAAGGCGATCAACTTACAACGTCAAGGGCGCCTCGGCACTTATGCACCGTTCGAAGGACAAGAGGCAGCGCAAGTCGGTAGTGCACTGACGTTGTCCGATCAGGACTGGCTATTCCCGACGTACCGGGATCACGGTGCGACGTTGACGTTCGGTGCCGACATGGTGCGGACCCTTCTCTACTGGAACGGGCGCGTCGAAGGTTGCGTGCCATCTGAGAAACACATCTTCCCTCCTGCCGTTCCGATTGCGACGCAAATTCCGCATGCCGTCGGCGCCGCGTGGGCGGAAAAACGAAAAGGTACGACGAACGTCGCGGTCGCCTACTTTGGTGACGGGGCGACGTCTGAAGGTGACTTCCACGAAGGGATGAACTTCGCGAGTGTCTTCCAAGCACCAGTCATTCTGTTCAACCAAAACAATCAATTCGCGATTTCTGTCCCGATCGAAAAACAGATGCATTCCGAAACGATCGCACAAAAAGCAATTGCCTACGGGATGCCGAGCGTCCGAATCGATGGGAACGATGCATTTGCCGTCTATTTCACGATGCAAGCAGCCGTTGCGCGTGCCCGTTCTGGTGGTGGACCAACATTGATTGAAGCCGTCACATGGCGATTTGGTGCGCATACGACAGCAGACGATCCAACGAAATACCGTGATCAAGCCCGCTCGCGTGACCGGGTCGATCCGCTCGATCGACTTGAACAGTTTTTAAAACATCAAGGCTACTTTGACGAAACCTGGATGCAACAGCTACAGGAACGGCATCAAGCAGAAGTCGAAGCGGCAGTAACTGCGATGGAGCAATTCAAGGCACCAGACGTCAATGACTTGTTCGACCATACGTACGCGACCTTACCGGTTGATGTCCAGCAACAAAAAGAAGCGTATCTGCTAGCAAGGGGGAAATGAGATGGCAACACCAATCAATCGTCAAACAGAGATGACACTCGTTCAAGCTGTCACGGATGCCCTGCGGACAAAATTGTCGGAGGATGAGACGACACTCGTCCTTGGAGAAGACGTCGGAAAAAACGGTGGTGTCTTCCGAGCGACGGACGGCTTACAGGAAGAGTTCGGGGAAGACCGGATCGTCGATACACCGCTCAGTGAAGCCGGCATCGTCGGTACGTCGATCGGTCTTGCCATCAATGGCTTTAAACCGATCGTCGAAATTCAATTTCTTGGCTTCATCTACCCTGCCTATGAACAAATCATGACGCACGTCTCCCGGATCCGGATGCGGACGATGGGACGGTACAGTGTGCCGATGGTCATTCGTGCGCCTTATGGTGCCGGCATCCGGGCACCGGAAATCCATTCCGACAGCACGGAAGCACTCTTTACATCGATGCCTGGTCTCAAGGTCGTCTGTCCGGCGACGCCATACGATGCAAAAGGGTTATTGATTGCTGCGATTGAAGATCCGGATCCCGTGTTGTTCCTTGAGTCGATGCGCAGTTACCGCTCATTTAAGGAAGTCGTACCGAGCGAATCGTATACCGTTGAAATCGGAAAAGCGCGCTGCGTCAGTGAAGGGACGGACGTGACGTTGATCGCCTGGGGAGCAATGGTTCAAGTAGCCCAAAAGGCAGCAACGGCTGCTCAGGAACGCGGGATTTCTTGCGAAGTCCTCGATTTACGGACGCTTTATCCGCTTGACCGGGAAACGATTGCTGCTTCCGTTCAAAAGACGGGTCGTGCCGTCATCGTTCATGAAGCCGCAGCAATGGGTGGTCTCGGTAATGATCTCGTGACATTGATCAACGATACGGCATTTCTTTATTTACGGGCACCGATTGCCCGCGTGACCGGTTTTGATGTTCCGGTTCCGCTGTTCGCCCTCGAAGACCATTACATTCCGACGCCAGAACGTGTCCTTGCGACGATTCAGCGTACGGTCGAGTTTTAAGGAGCTGAATGCCATGATCGAAGTTAAATTACATGATGTCGGTGAAGGAATGACAGAAGGTGAAATCGCCCATTACCTCGTCCAAGTCGGAGACCATGTCACGACGGATCAACCGGTCGTCGAGGTTGCGACCGATAAGATGGTCGCCGAACTACCGGCTCCTGTCTCCGGAATCGTCAAGGAAATCATCATTCCGGTCGGTCAGACGGTGCAAGTCGGTACGACATTATTGCATATCGAAGCAAGTAACGCTTCCGACATGCCGGTCGCGGTAACACCTGAAGCGTCGTCCGCTCCTGAACCAGCATCGGTTGCTGTCACTGCCCCACCTGTTCAAGTTTCTCCAGCAAAACGGGTCCTTGCGACACCATATACACGAAAAATCGCTCGTGATCACGGGATTGATATCGAAGCTGTCACGGCTTCCGATCCATCGGGTCGCGTCTCGGAGGACGACGTGCTTCGCTTCGTCCAGGTTGCTACTACCCCACAAGAGACAGCTACGCCGATCATTGAAGAGGTCACGTACCAAGACACCTTACCGGAAACGATTCCGTTTCGCGGCATTCGCAAGCAAATCGCGAAAAAGATGACCCAGTCACTTTACACGATTCCTCATGTCACTCACTTCGAGGAAGTCGATATGACGCGTTTGCTTTCACTACGTGCCGAATGGAAAACAGCTGGACGAAACATCAACGTCAACGTCTTCTTCATCAAAGCCTTGATTGTTGCTTTAAAAGAGTATCCTGTCTTTCATGCCAAGCTCGATGAAACAAATGCATGTATTCGATTAGAGCAGGATTTCCATTTTGGCATGGCAACGGAAACACCGGACGGGTTGATGGTTCCGGTCATCCGTCATGCCGATCAGCTTTCACTGACGGAACTACATGAACAATTGGTTGCGCTGCAACAACGTGCTCAAAACGGTGGCTTGCGCGCAGCGGACTTAAAACCAAGCACTTTTACGATGAGTAATGTCGGTCCGCTCGGCAGTACGGGAGCAACACCGATCATCAACTATCCGGAGACAGCCCTGATTGCCTTCCATAAGACGAAAAAACGAGCCTGTGTCGATGAGAATGATCAAATCGTCGTTCGCTCGATGATGAATTTGTCGATGTCGTTCGATCATCGTGTCGCAGACGGGGCAACGGCTGTTGCCTTTACGAACCGATTCGTGTCACTGATTGAACATCCGACTACCCTACTTTTGGAGTTGATCTAACATGGTTGTTGGCGAACTTACACAAGAACGGGATCTCCTGATCATCGGTGGAGGTCCCGCAGGTTACACGGCAGCGATTCGCGCCGCACAAGGCGGTCGAAACGTTACATTGATTGAACAAGCTGAACTCGGTGGACTTTGTCTGAACCGAGGCTGTATCCCGTCCAAGGTCTATGCGCATGCGGCAGAAGAGATGTTACGCTTGCCACATCTTGAAGACCTTGGATTCACCACTTCTGCTGTCCATGACTTCAGCAAACTGAATGCTTACCGAAACCGTGTCGTGCAGCAATTACGTCAAGGGGTGGTCGCCCTCTGTCAGGCGAACCAGATTGAGCATATCTCTGGTGCAGCCTCCTTCCTGTCAGAGGACCGAATCGGCGTCGAGTCGGGACATCAGTTCGATACGTACCGGTTCCAGGACGTCATCATTGCGACCGGTAGTCACAGCATCCAGCACGAGGAATCGTGCCGTTTGAATGCCGAACAACTTTATCAACTCGAGCAACTACCAGAGAGCTTATTGATCATTGGATCTGACACGCTAGCACTCGAAGCGGCCGCCTGTTTCCATGCACTTGGGACAGAGGTGACGTTGTTTGCGGATCAATTGTCACTCGAACCAAGCCTTGAAAAGGAACTGAAGCGGACATTCAAAAAACAAAAAATCCGTCTCGTGTCGGATGTCGTGACACGTATCGAGGCTTCATCGGACGCGACCGTCACCGTCATGAAAAACGGAGAAGAAGTCGCCTATCAGGGTGCCTATCTGTTCCAGTCTCTTTCCCGGATCCCGAACAGTTTGACACTCGGTCTCGAACGGATTGGTGTGACGCTTGCAGAAGACGGGACGATTCCAGTTGACGCAACTGGACGAACGAATCAACCGCATATTTACGCAATCGGTGATGTGACACCAGGTCCACAGCTCGCCATCCGTGCGATTCATGAAGCGAAGCGAACGGCAGCTCACTTGTCTGGTCAAGACGTCGATCCGACGACACCGTATTATCCGACGGTTCTACGGACCTTCCCACCGATTGCTTCGGTTGGGATGACGGAACAAGAAGCGGTCGAAGCCGGACATGCTGTTCAGAGCGGACAGTTCCCGCTGAATGCAAACGGAGCGACGACGATCGAGGGTGGTAGTGGATTCGTCAAGGTCATCGCTGATGAGCAAACATCACTGATCCTTGGTATTCACATGATTGGGGACGATGCCCATCGTCTCGTCGGACAATTCACCCAAGCACTGGAACTGACAGCAAAACGGGAGGATCTCCTCTTCCCTGTCATGGCACATCCGAGTCGAAGCGAAGCTTTGACGGAATCGATGGAAGCCTTATTTGGTCAATCGATCCATCTTCCACCACGTCAACAGGTCGGTTCGCGTGCGTAATCCAAAAGCGGTGCCTCTGCGTCAGAAGCACCGCTTTTCGATTCATCACTTCATTTCGTGTAGAAAGGAAAACATGTCATGGAACTGTACTTCACTCGTTTGCACTGGAATACGCATACGTTTCCGGTCGCCGCTACAGCAGATGGTCTCTGTTATGTCGGCGCTTGGGATGAACCGGAGGAGTTATTCGACGACTGGTCGCGGAAACACTTCCCGCGAGCCGATCGGATTGCTTCTGATACCGCGCTTGCTCCGTATACGGAGCAGCTACTGGCTTATCTAAATCAGCAGTCGACGACACTATCCTTTCCAATCGCACCAGTCGGTACCCCGTTTCAACTTGAAGTCTGGAATGCTTTACGCGCGGTACCGTACGGTCAAACCGCCACCTACTCCGATATCGCGGAACGTCTCTTCCGGCCGAACGCGACTCGCGCGATTGGCACGGCAATTGGGAAAAATCGATTACTGCTTGCGATCCCATGTCACCGGATCATTGGCAAAAAAGGCGATCTGCTCGGGTATCATGGCGGTCTGAATATGAAGCGGACACTACTCGCGCTCGAGCAACGCCTCTGATTCTCGTCCCTCTTCGCTGAAAGATAGAGCGAACAGAATCCCGAACGGATCGCGGACTTGCGCATACCAACCTCCAAAGTCTGCTACCGCAAGGGGTGTAACGATTTGACCGTCTGTCGTTAATCGCAGATACACTTGTTCGAGCTCTTCAAGCGACGTAAAAGTCAACAATAGATGGAGCGAAGAAGAGGTATTCGGTGCGTCACTCTCATCCCAGAGCATCAATTCAAACGCACCATTGGATAAATGTGCGTGGTAGACGGTATCTCCTGCTTCATCCATTATGATACGACGACGTGTCATCGCAAATACGTTTTCGTAGTACACGATCGCCGGCTTGGCTTGTCCCGCAAAAACGAGACAAGGAGTAGCGGCATACTGCATGAAAAGCCCTCCTTTCATTATGCTTTAGTATCATCTTTCGCACTTTTCTTCCCGATTTCCTTCTATACACAAAAAGCCCCACTTTCCTGTCCAACCAGACATGGAAAGTGGGGCTTTTTTCAAGAAACTACACCAAAGCGATAAGCTGTTTTCCAGTGATAGGTTTCACCGGGTGACAACAAGATTGATGGAAAATCAGATTCATGGACTGCATTCGGATGGACTTGTGCTTCAAGGCATAAACCAAGTGATGGTCGAGCCGGAACACCATGAATCGTATAATCGGTCAGCAGTTGCGTTCCCGTATAGAGCACGACCGCCGGCTGATTCGTTGTCACGTCGACGAAACGACCGGACACCGGATCTTCAAGTCGAAGTGTGTCATCCCGCAATACGAAGGGATGATCATAGCCGTTTCCAACAGCAATCGTCTCGGGATGCTCCAGCGCAATCCCGTCACGAATCGACTGACCGTTACGGAAATCAAACGGGGTTCCGGAGACATCCCGTTGTTCCCCTGTCGGTAAGCCGTCTGGCTGGACCGGTAAGTAGCAGTCGCTTGGTAACGTCAAAACGTGATCTAACACATCCCGCTTCGCATTCCCCGATAAGTTGAAGTACGTATGATTCGTCAGATTGAGTGGTGTCGTCTGATCCGTCACGGCCGTCATCTCAAGCGTCAGTGTTGTTCCCTCTAATCGATAATACACGTCGAGTGTGACCGTTCCCGGATACCCTTCTTCTCCATCCGGACTGTTCAAGCGCAAATGGAACAACGTATCCGTCGCTTCAATGACATCGAACCATGCTTGATCGAATCCGTGAATTCCACCATGCAGATGATTCGCACCGTCGTTTGCGACAAGCGGATAGACCTGTCCCGCTACTTCGAAGAGTGCCTGTCCGATTCGACCAGCGACGCGTCCGACGATTGCCCCGAAGTAAGGCGAGTGCTGTTGATAATCGTTCACCGTCTCAAGACCTAAAACGACACTTTCTAAATGACCATCCCGATCGGTCGTCCGGATATCTTGGATGATGCCGCCGTAGTTCCAGAGTGTCACTTCGATGCCTTCCTGGCGTAACGTATGTCGGATCAACTCTTTCTCAAGTAGTTGCGTCATCGTTGTTCCTCCACCGGTTGGCGCGTCACGAGTTGAACGAATCGCCCGAACGCCGCCTGACCTTCTTCCGTCTGTTTAAAGACACCACAGTCCTCAAGACCACGTACGAATTTCGCAGCAACCGCTTGCTCGACGTATGTCGTGACATCTTGACCGTCATACGCTTGTTTTAGTTCTTGCGCCCAGTCAGCATGCGCGACAGCTACTTCGTCGACTTCACCTGTGATGAACTGCTCGACCTGTTGCAACTCTTGAAGCAGGCGTGCCGGTAAGACTGCCAGTCCCATCACTTCGATCAAACCGATATTTTCTCGCTTGATGTGGTGAATATCGGCATGCGTATGGAAAATACCGTCCGGATGTTCTGCTGACGTCCGGTTGTTCCGTAAGACGAGATCGAGCTCGAATTGTCCATCACGTTGACGGGCGATCGGCGTCACTGTATTGTGTCGCGTCTCACCAGTATGTGAACGGATCTCTTGACTCTCATCCGTATACGTCAACCACGTCTCATAGACGGTCGTCGCAGCATCGAGTAGTGCCGACGCATCTTCACTCTTCAGACGCAACACACTCAGTGGCCAGTGTAAGGTTTCGCCAGTGACTGTCGGCTGATCCGGGAACGTAAAGGATGTTAAAGCGTTTGCCCGGTCCATCGCAAACGTATAGCGACCGCCCTGATAATGATCATGCGTCAGAATCGATCCGCCGACGATCGGCAGGTCCGCATTCGAACCAGCAAAGTAATGTGGGAACTGCTCGACGAAAGCGAGTAGACGTGCAAAGGCATCTCGATTGATGACCATGTCACGATGTTCCTCTGACAAGATGATGCTATGTTCGTTGTAATAAACGTACGGTGAGTATTGTAATGCCCACGGTTCTTCCAGCAGTGTCAGTGGAACGATTCGGTGATTCGCACGGGCTGGATGATTCGCACGCCCCGCGTAACCGACGTTTTCGACGCACAACAGACAGGTTGGATAGTTCGATGTCGTCGGTGCCTCCGTCCGAGCTGCTGCGATTTCACGTGGATCTTTTTCCGGCTTCGATAGGTTGATCGTGACATCGATCGTCCCGTAAGCCGTATCCGCTTGATAACGTTTATTCTTAGCGATCCGTTTCGTTTGGATGTAATTACTCGCTTGACTGAGCTGATAAAAGTAATCCGTCGCCGCTACCGGTGATTCAGCGTACAGACGACGGAACGTCGCTGTCATGTCAGACGGACGGGCGACGAAGATATCCATCACATCTGCTGCGAACTGCTCTTTGTCTTCAAGACGCGCCGGCAACTGTCCACTTACGATCAACACTTCAATCATGTCATCCAAAATATCGGGAATTGGGCGAGATGGTACGTCTGCCTGTTCTTCAAAATCGACTTGACCGACCCGCGCTAGAATCCGGTTCCGGGCGTAGATCGCATCTTCCGGTTCAATCAAGCGTTCCTGGATTGCTTGCGCTACTAACTGTTGGATGAGTTCATTCATCGCCGTCACTCTCCTCATTCTGTCTCTCTTTAACGAACGCTCGTCCGGTACCCTTCTGGATTGTGCGCATGCCAATTCCAAGCATCACGGATGATCGTGTCGATGTCGGTGCGTTGTGGTGTCCAGCCGAGAACTTCCTTTGCTTTGGCGGATCCGGCGATCAAGATACTCGGATCCCCTGCACGACGTTCAATGATGCGTTCCGGAATCGGATGTCCCGTTACGCGGCGGGCTGCTTCGATGATTTCTCGCACGGAAAACCCTTGGCTTGAACCGAGGTTAAAGACTGTGCTGTCGTTGCCGTCCGCTAAATAATTGAGTGCTCGTACATGAGCATCGATCAAGTCTTCAACATGGATGTAATCACGAATGCACGTGCCATCCGGCGTTGGATAATCATCGCCATAGATCGAAATTTCTGCCCGTTGTCGGTTGGCGACTTCAAGGACGAGCGGAATCAAATGTGTTTCTGGTGTATGGTCTTCTCCGATCTCACCTGTTGCTCGTGCACCGGCGACATTGAAGTAACGTAACGCGACGTAACGTAAACCATACGCTTGTTCAGACCATCGCATCATCTTCTCCATCATCAACTTCGTCTCGCCATATGCATTCGTCGGACGCGTTTCCGCTGTCTCGAGAATCGGCATCTGTTCCTGTTCACCGTATGTCGCTGCCGTCGAAGAGAAGACGATCTGTTTGATGTCGTGCGCGATCATCGCTTCAAGCAACACTTGTGTCCCGTAAACGTTGTTATCAAAGTAAAGTAATGGTTCCGTCATCGACTCGCCGACGAGTGAAAAAGCAGCGAAATGAACGACTTGTTCAATCGTCTCTTCCGTAAAGACGCGATCGAGAAAAGCACGATCGCGTATGTCTCCTTCATATAGACGCGCTTGCGGATGAACCGCTTCACGGTGTCCGGATTGCAGATGGTCGATGACGACGACATCCTTTCCGGCATCAATCAATTGATAGACGGCATGGGAGCCGATATAACCAGCTCCACCTACGACTAACGTTGCCATTTAGATGACCTCCCGTTCGATTTCACGTGCTCCGTCACCGACCGTCGCCGTATAGAACGTCGCCGGGTATCCGATCCGTGCTTCATAATGTTCGCCGACAGCTTGTTTGAAGGCGTCGACTGCCTCGTCTTCAACGATCGCAATCGCACAGCCACCAAAACCAGCACCTGTCATCCTTGCGCCGAGCACGCCCGGTTGTTCCCAAGCCGCTTCGACGAGTGTATCAAGTTCAATCCCTGTCACTTCATAATCTTCCCGTAACGAGACGTGTGACGCATTCATCAACTGACCGAATGTTTTCAGTTCTCCCGCTTCGAGTGCTGCTAGTGCCTGAAGCGTTCGTTCATTCTCTGAAATCGCATGGCGTGCGCGACGCATCAAACGTTCGTCTTCCCATGCGACTTTTGCGAATTCTGACGTCGTCCATTGTCCGAGTGCTTCCCGTGGCGTGAACTGATTGAGGTAAGCGAGTGCTGTCTCACATTCCGCCCGGCGTTCATTGTATTTCGAATCCGCCAGTTCACGGCGTTTGTTCGTATTCATGATGATGATCGTATACCCCGTCAAATCGAGTGGGGCATACGTATAATCGAGCGTCTCACAATCAAGCAACAATCCCGCTCCCGCTTTTCCCATACCGATCGCAAACTGATCCATGATACCACTGTTGACGCCAATATAACGGTTTTCGACTTGTTGACCGAACCGGACGAGATCAAGACGTGGAATCTCTAATCCGTATAATCGATCGAGCAAGACACCGATGACGAGTTCAAGCGAAGCCGATGATGAAAGACCAGCTCCATTCGGGATGTCACCTTGAATCAGGATGTCACATCCTGAGTCGATGCGGTACCCTGCTTCCTGTAAGACTGTAATCATACCCTTCGCATAGTTCGCCCAACCATGCTTCGCATCATACGCAAGTTCGTCGAGCGCGACTTCGATGATGCCGTCTTGCTCGAAATTCAGTGAGTAGAAGCGGAAGCGTTGATCGTCTCGTTTTCGTGCGATCGCATGCGTACCGAACGTCAACGCACATGGAAAGACGTGACCGCCATTGTAATCCGTATGTTCACCGATTAAGTTGATCCGTCCTGGTGCAAAGAAGCGATGCGTCGACGGTGAGCCAAACCGCTGTTCAAATTGTTCTTCTAACGTCTGGTCTGTCATACGATCGTCTCCTTTGATTCGAGTAGTGAGAGCGCACGGTGGACTGGCTGAATCCGCAAGCAGCGGGCTTCATAGTCCGTCGTGTATGAGAATGTCAAGCCTTGTTGCATCAAATAAGCGCCGCTTAACGTCCGGTCCTCGACTTGATAACGCATTGCTGGGTCGAGTCCTTTTAGCTTGAAGTGATACTGATGTGTTCCGTATTGTCGAAGTGGCGCGATCGCAAGTAGGATCGTTTCTTCTTCTGATGTATACTGCATGACGCTTGGCGTCTGTTGTGTAAAAGCAGATAAGCGATACTGGATACCGCGTTGAATCGTCGGACGAATCGCTTGATATGTCTCGATCCAACCTTTTGCTTCCGCAAGTTCATTCGTTGACCATTCGCTTAAGTTACCACCAATGCCGAGTGTGCCTTGCATCGAGGAGACGAAGCGTGTTGCAAGCGGTACGTTGCGTCCATTTAACCAGTTCGGTCCGTCCGTCACCCAGCAACTCATCATTTTCGCATTATAGGCATACGAGAAGTCATGCTGAATTTGTAAGCGATCGAGTGGATCGGTGTTATCACTCGTCCAGACTTGTTCCGTCCGTGAGAGGATTCCAAGGTCGATCCGTCCGCCACCACCGGCACAGGCTTCGAAGTCGACCGTCGGATGCAAGCGACGTAATTCGTCAAAGATCCGGTACAATGCATCGACGTGACGTTTCCATAGTTCTTGCTGTCGATCCGTCTGGTCTTTTGGAACGCCTGGTTCCGAGAAGGCACGGTTCATATCCCATTTGATGTAATCGATCGCATGACGCGTCAGCAAATCATCCATCATCTCGAGAATGAATTGCTCGACTTCTGGTAATCCAAGGTTTAAGACGTATTGATTCCGAGATGTCGTCCGGACTGCATCGCGCGCATGGTAAATCCAGTCTGGATGCGACCGGTATAGATCAGAATCCGGATTGACCATCTCCGGTTCGACCCAAAGACCGAATTGTAACCCTTGTTGTTTCACATATGAGATCAAAGGCTCTAGACCGTTCGGGAATTTTTCCCGATTAACGTGCCAGTCCCCGAGTCCCGCTTGATCGGAATGGCGTTCACCGAACCAACCGTCATCGACGACGAACAGCTCACAACCGATTCCTGCTGCCAGATCAACGAGTTCACGTTGACCAGATTCCGTGACATCGAAATACGTCGCTTCCCATGAGTTATAAAGAACAGGACGATCGGTCGCACGTGGCATGATGACGTCACGCTGGAACGCGTGCGCATGGGCGCTCATATCCGCGAAACCGTCCGCATAGCCGATGTAGAACGTTGGTGTCGTCAACTGTTGTTGATGTGATAGTTTCCAACTGAAGTCAAACGGATTCATGCCACCTGATAGTTGGACAAAACCGAACGCATCTTGTTCGACGTGAATCGCCCAGTTGCCGGAATAAGCAAAATGTCCGTAGACGACTTCACCGCTGTCTTCTGTCGCATCCTGTTCGAGTGCGAACCAAGGATTCGCTTGGTGACTTGTCACTCCACGTCGACTTTCAATCGTCTGGCGCCCTGGTGTCACCGGTGTGATCTGTTTCTTGAACTCCCCTGTCCACATCCCAGCGAAGTGATGCAGTTTTAAATTCGGTTGATGCCATCGTCCCATCGCAAAGGACTGGGCTGCTGTCAAACGAACAGGTAATCGGCCTGTGTTTTCGACGACAATCGAACGACCGATGATGTCGTAATCGGCGAACACTTCGTACTGAACTCCGACTCGCATCTCCTGCAAGGGATCAAACAGCCAGAGCGTCAATTTCGTTTCTGTCTGCTCGGAGCGTTCAAACTGGAACTGGTGAATCCGCTGTCCGTCCTCTCGTTCCGATTTCAAAGTTGGCTCCGTGTACAACATCTCGCCAAATGGTACGAAATCGTACGTCGCGACGCCATCTGGTGATTCAAATGAACTGTGTGCGACGATCGGACTCGGTAAAGCTTCATAATCATCCCGGTATGGTAACTTGGAACCGAAATAGGTGTGAATCAGCTTACCGTTCGCACCGATCGTGACGACGTGAGCGACCCGTTTCCCTTCGATGACGAAACGACGTCCTGCTACTTCAAAGATTGCCATGGTTCTCTTCCTCCTTACGTCGTCAGAATCAGTGTCTCAAGTGGTGCGAGCTGGACCGTTCCACGATATGTCTCATCTTTTGTCAATGCTTGGTATGTTCCGTCTAACGTGACGTCCCGCGTTTCTTTCGTGTCATGGTTCATCAAGAAGAGGAAATCACGTTTTTCGCCGTGACGACGCACGATTTCGACTTGATCCGGCGCCTCGATCATCTCGATGCCGGCCTCAGTGAACGCTTGACGGTAAATCGTATCAATCATCGCGTCATCAATCGATGAGCCGATGTAGGTAATCATTCCTTTATAGGCATTGCGCGTCACAGCCGCTACACCCTCGTAGAACGTATCTTTATAGACAGCGAGCGTCTCTGCTGTCGTTGGTGTAATGAGATCACACCAGAGGCGGGCTGTTGAAGATTGTCCTGCCATCTCGCCGATGCCTGCCACCTGATGTTGCTGAACGGATTGGAGTGACTCGTATTCGTCGATCTCGATGCCCGCATACGGCGCGAACTTACCTGGTAACGTCGTCGGTACGACATGGTTCCGTGCATCCTTGACGCCTGTTCGGTACGTGAAGATGACGTGACCGCCTTGTTCCATGTACGCGATCAAGGCATCATCGAACGTTGGATTCGTTAAGAAATAGAGCGGAACGATGATCAGTTTATAACGAGAGAGATCATCACCCGGGAAGACGATGTCGGTTGCGACTTGTTGACGAACCGCTCCACCATAGAAGCGAACGAACTCCGTCCGGAAATCAAACGCATCACTGTGTGGCTGGTGTGTCCACGCCCAGACGTTTTCTTGATCAAAATAGACACCGACTTTCGCGTCGTAACGGCTCGCGTTGATCTCATCACCATACGTATTCAGTTCCGTCATGATCTGTTTGACTTCTTCGAATTTCCGTTTCGGTTTGCCATCATGATCGATGATGCCGTGACAGAACTCCTCTGTTCCGAAATGAGCAGCCCGGAAGCGGAAGTAGACGATTGCTTCTGCTCCCCGCGCGACCGCTTGGTACGTCCAGAGGCGAATGTGTCCTGGTCGTGGCAAGTAACCGATTTTGCTCCAGCCTTGTGCGCCACTCAACTGTTCCATGACCCAGAACCCTTTTCCTTGCTTCGAAGAGCGGCACAGATCGTGATCACTCGCCATCTTCTCGAACCGGTTCGGCTCCGGTAGTCCACCCCAGACCGGGTAGTTATCGAACGCCACGTAATCGAGGTCTTGCGCCATTTGTTGCTGATTGACCGCCATGTCACTGTAGACCAGATTGTGCGTGATGAAGACGTCCTCTGGAATGTAGCGACGTAAGACATCAACTTGTAATTTGTTATAGTACGTATAGCCGTCGGCACAGAAGCGATCGAAGTCGACGAGCAAGGATGGGTTGTGCTCCTGATAGACTTTACGCGGTACCGGGATTTGCTCCCACGCCGTGTACGTCTGACTCCAGAAGACGGTTCCCCACGCTTCGTTCAAGGCATCGAGCGTTCCGTAACGGTTCGCTAGCCAACGCTGAAAAGCAGCGCGGTCGACATCGCCGTAAGAACGATCCGACTTCTCATGCCCGTATTCATTATCCGTTTGCCACCCGACGACACGAGGATGTTGACCGTATCGTTTCGCCATCTCTTCCGTGATCTTGACGGATAGACGCTGGTACGTTTCGCTGTGGACCGTATAATGGCGACGGGCACCAAAGCTGATCGTCACACCGTTCTCATCGACCGGTAAGATTTCTGGATACTTCGTACATAACCAAGCCGGTGGTGTCGCAGTTGGTGTCCCGAGTACGATATCGAATCCTTCCGCACTCAAGCGTTCAATGACGTCATCCCAAAAGCTGAAGTCATAGACGCCTTCTTCCGGCTCCATCATCGACCAAGCGAATTCCGCGAGACGAACGACGTTGACGCCAAGTTCCTTCATCAGTCGGAAGTCTTCCTCCCATAGTGCTCGTGGTGTTTGTTCTGGATAATAATCGACTCCTAAATACATTGTGCTCCCCCTTACGCAAAAACAATTATTTTACTGCACCCGCCGTCATTCCTTTTTGGAAGAAACGTTGGAAGAAGATATAGAAGATCATCGTTGGTAAACTGATTAAAACAAGTGACGCATAGATTTTTCCTGGGTCCCCACCGAGCGCATCCTTGAAGAAACTTGGTGCCATCGTCACTGTCTGATAGGCAGGATCCGTCATGAACGTAAGAACCATCAAGTATTCGTTCCATGAGTTAAGGAACGCATAGATTAAAGCTGTTGCGAGCGCTGGTTTTGCGAGTGGTAGCATGACTTTGAAGAAGACTTCAAGAATCGTCGCCCCATCGATATACGCCGCTTCCATCAGTTCGTTCGGTAGTTCATCAAAGTATCCTTTGATGAGCATCAGACCGAATGGTAAGAAGAACGCAACTTCCGCTCCAATCAGTCCCCAGTGATTGTTCAGTCCGTCAAACGAACGGAGCGTGAAGAACAATGGCACGATCATCGAAGCGACGGGTAACATCAGACCCGCTAAGACCATATTGAACAACAGACGTTTTCCAGCAAACTCAAGTTTCGAGAAGGCAAACGCCGCGAATGCCAGAATCGTGATCGAGATGATGATCATGAAGAAGGCAACGAAGAAACTGTTGAAGACGAAAGTTGGGAAGTTCGGGTTTTGTAATGTCGCGATATAGTTGTCGAATCCATTGATTCGGAGACTCTCTTTGAACATGACGAAAATCGGGAATAACCAGACGATTGATGCCAGCACCAATACAAGGTTGATCATCCAGCGGCTTTTTTTAGATTCTACATCCATGGGTCGTTCCTCCTTAGTTATCCATTTTCTTTTGTACGCGCAATTGGAAGTACGTGATGAGCAAGGCAATCGTCAACAGGATGATGGCAACAGCACTCGAGTAACCGACTTCCTGTTGCAACATCGATTTCCGGAATAGATAAGTCGAAATGAACTCCGTCGACGATCCCGGTCCGCCGGCTGTCGTGATCCAGACTAAATCGAATGTCTTCAGACCACCGATGACACCGAGGATCGAAAGTGTGAACGTCGTTCCTTTCAAGTTCGGGAAGACGATGCTCCATAGCGTCCGGAAGAATCCGGCTCCATCGATTTTTGCTGCTTCGAAGATTTCCTTCTCAATCGTCAACATCGCCATGTAGTACATGACCATTGAAGAACCCGTCCACTGGAAGATGTTGATCGCAATGACGGAATAAAGCGCGATATCCGGGTCACCGAGCCAGTTCTGTTCGAGGCTACCGAGACCAATCGCACGGAGGAACTCATTGATGTAACCAAACTGGAAATCATAGATTTGTGAGAATGCCGCACCGAGTACGACAGGGCTCAAGACGACCGGGAAGAAGAAGACTGACTTCATCGCCGTCCGCAATGGTCCCGGTGTATGCAGGAAGTACGCCAAGACAAGACCGATACCGGCTTGGATCGTGACTGTTAAAATCGTGAAGATGAACGTATTCTTCAGCGAGAGATAGAAGTCTGGATCTTGGAACATCTCAGCATAGTTGTCGAGTCCGACGAACGCTTTGTCAAACGAGATTCCGTCCCACGAGAAGAACGAGTTATAGGCGTTATAGAAGATCCCATAATAGATGAAGCTGACGACGAACAAGACGATCGGGGCAACGAACGCCCATCCGACCATGTTCCGCTTCATGTTCTTTTTCTTCTTTGGCGCAGGCGTACGTGTCGCTACCGGCTGGAGCGGTTCTGCTTTTGGTTTAATCGGCAATTCCTGTCGCTCTGTCTGCATATGGATTCCCCACTTTCCTCAAGTCCAAAAATCAGGAAGTGGCACGCAGGCGTACCACTTCACTGTCGAGTCTTATTTCGCTGATTGATCCGCTGCGTCTTGAACGCGTTGTAATGCTTCTTTCGGATCTTGTCCTGTCGCGATGTTTTGAAGTTCCTTACCGAGGATATCGTTTAATTTCGTATCCCGGATACCACGGCTAGCAACCGCTTTTGCTAATGTGTCGTTCAACATCTTGTACGACTCTTTTTCACCTTCCGATGTGAAGGCAGCATCTGAATCGACTTTGACGTCCTTGATGCCAGGTGCCATCTCGAACTCACCCATGTAGACTTCTTGTCCTTTTCCTTGGCTCATGAAGGCGATGAACTCCGCTGCACCTTCTTGTTGTTTTGACTCTTTGTTGACACCAAGTGCCATGTCGATCGATGCGATGACGGGTTGCTCTGTTCCGCCTGCTAAGTTCGGGAGTGGAACGAATCCGAGCTCATCATCGATTTTCCATTTTTCTTTTTTCTCTTTCGTCGTCATCGAGTGTGCTTCCCATGAACCGATGACCCACATCGCTGCTTTTTTATCGAAGAACTGGTTCATCCCGTCATTGTATGTCGCTAGACCAAGTGCACCTTCTTGGAAGACTTTATCCTTGAAGAGGTCTTGCCAGATTTGTGCTGTTTTAACCATCTCGTCGTCTGTCCACTTCGCTTCACCCGAAAGAACTTTTTGGATGTAACCTGGCGCCACTTGGTGACTGAGGACGTTGTAGACGTCGATATCGATCCACGCATCTTTTGCTCCGAGCATGAGTGGGATGACTTTATCGCCTGAGTCTTTGATCTTCTTGACTGCGCTGACTGTTTCTTTATAGTTCTTCGGTGGTGTCACGCCGTATTTGTCGAGCATCGTCTTGTTGTACATCAAGTACGCTTGACCTGTGAAACCGATTGGGACCGCGTATTGTTTACCGTCGAGTGTCGTCTGTTCGATTCCAAGCTCGACGAACTTATCTTTCCAGCCTTTGCCGGCTGCTTTATCCATGTACGAATCAACCGGTACGACACGATCCTTGTACTGTTGGATCATCGGTTCTTTTAGACCGATGATGTCTGGACCCTTACCTGACAACATCGCGACTTGTAATTGTTTTTCATAGTCTTCACTGTAGCGTTTGAATTGAACGACGTATTTGTCTTGCGATTCGTTGAACGCATCAACGACTGCTTTCCCCGCTTCAGGTTGTGGCGCCCAGCCCCACCATGTGACGATCGTCTTACCGTCTTTCGTTTTCGTTTGTTGCTCGTCTTCTCCACCACAAGCAGCAAGGAATGCGGATAATGTCAGGACAGATGCTGCAGCAACGAGTTTCGTTTTTTTGAATTTCATGTAAGAGCTCCCCTTTTATGTGTAAGTAGTCAAGCGTATCGTCTAGCGTGTTCCCCTTCAATTTGTGCTTGTTTGCACCATTCTTCGATCACCTTCGTCTGAATCGGCATTCCCTGTAGCTGAATCAATACGCGGGCAATCAATCGAAGACGATACGCCAGCGTATCAACATCCGGTCGGACGAAGAGATATAACTCCCCACCGAGCGTCAAACAACCGGCAGAGCGCATGTGTTGCATGAGTGCGCGTAATTCAATGTATCCGCTCTCATTTTTTCGAATGTGTAGCTCGGATGAACGGATCGTCAGGACCCCTTGTACCGATGACATCCGGAATTGAAACACACCGTCACGTCGTGGTCGGACGAGCACGATATCCTGCTCGTCTGTCGGGACATCGCCTGGACCCTGTTCTGTCATCTGTTGCGTCGACCGATGAAAATAAAAACCGCGGATTGCTCCGTAACGCCCGAAAGCTTCACGGTACGAAACCCATGGATCGTGTGGTTCCATTGCGCGATGCCTCCCTTTCCTGCTTCAGCTTGATTAGCCCCTGCTAACCTGCATCCACCTCCACTTAGTTGACCATGAACTTAGTAAATTAAATTTATTATCTAACTTTACATCGACTATAGCATATCACTTTTTGGTTTGTAAACGGTTTCATTAAATTATTTTTGAATAACAAAACCGATTCCATCTCCTGCTGGTTCGCAAGACATAGAATCGGCTTATTAAATCGTTTGAAATAAACTGTTCGTTGCAAGGGCAGCAGCACTGAGCGCTCCCTGTTTTTCACCCCACGGGACCATCTTGACATCGGTTTCACGTGAAGCAGCGGTCAACGCCGTGTGCTCGACCCGTTCCTTGATTTGATCAACGATCGTAGGTGCGAGCTCGAACATCGGTCCCCCAAGTAAGATCCGGCGTGGATTCAAGAGATGAATCGTATTCAAGACACCGATTCCGATATATTCCCCTGCCCGTTCATACGCACGAACCGCCTGCTCGTCTCTCTCGTTCAATCGCTTGCGCAAATCAGTAAGCGTCGAGACTTGTGGATCAACGACAGCATAATCCCGTAACAATGCTTTTTCGCCTGCCAACGCTTCAAGACATCCTCGGTTCCCACACGAGCAAATCGGACCATCGAGATCAAGGCGCATATGCCCGACCTCTCCCGTAATATGATGTTGTCCGTCGACAAGCTGTCCGTCGAGCACATAAGCACCCCCGATGCCTTCCCCAGCATAGAGATAGAAGAATTGTTCAACCCCGACACCTTCACCGAACAACAACTCAAACGAAGCGAGTGCCCGGACATCATTTTCGATGAAAACAGGATAGTCAAAGCGTGCTTCGAGTTGTACCTTCAGTTCAACGTCATGCAAATGGAAACGTGGAGCAAAAAGAATGACACCTGTCTCCGGATTCACCATCCCGTGGACGGAGATGCCGATACCGTGAATCGTTCCCCGTCCTTGTGTCTGTGCAATCAAGGTCTCGCATAAGCGACCGATGGCTTCAATCAGTTCTTCATTCGTCTCAAAGCGTCCCACGGCTTCGGACTCATGAATCGTATTGCCACTTAAATCCGCAACGACCCCGATGAACTGATGGCTTGTTGCATCGATACCGATGACGTATTGCTCTGTTGCAACGAGTTCGAGCATGATCGGTTTTCGTCCCCCGTTCGATACCCCAAGCTCTCGCTCCGTCACGAGTTGTTCTGCAATCAATTCACTGACGATGTTTGATACCGTCGGCTTCGTCAAGTTCGTCCGTTGTGCTAACTCGACCCGCGAAATCGGTTGATGCATCCGGATCAGTCGCAAGACGAGTGCTCGATTATAGGAACGCATCCATTTAGAATTACGCGGTGTTTCTTTCGCCATGTCCCCCTCAACCCCTTTGGTCTGTCTCTTTACTATCTTCGCATATTTTGTAAGGGATTTCACGGTCTCACACAAAAACCGTTCATCTGCTGAACGGTTTTTGTGCACTTTCATGCTTCATCGTATGGTTGTTCCAAGATCAAGACACGTGAACCATCCGGATTCTCGGTCAGTTCGATTTCGACGATGGCTTGCCCGACCAACAAGACGATCGGTTGAGACGGATCATTCTCGCGAAAGAAACCGATTTTTCCATGGTGTGCATCCATATAGTCCGCATATAAAAATGTGCCGTTGACATGTAACTCATCCTTCATGCGATTAAACGTCAGACGTGGCACACCGTACCAGGCTTCCCCATTCAAATAAAGCAACGGACGCTCGCCGACTGATTCATTCATCGCCCGTCGGACCTCGATCGCTCCCGTCGTATCGTAATACAATCGATCCTGACCACGTGTCGCGATGACGATCGGATGTTTCTGATACAAGACGACTTCTAAAATTTCATCTGCTTGTTCGACGAAATAACCAGTCTCATCCGACTGGGCAAAACTAATCGTATACAGCTGCATCCAGGACACAATATCCGTCACTTGAACCGGTTTATGAAAAAGCGCAGAAACAAGCAGTGTTTCTTGCGGAGTCACAATCAGATTGACGGAGATATCCGCTAAGCGGATCGTCCGGATTTGTGTCGAAGGATACGTATGGTCATAACTCGGAACAAGCATCGCTTCATAGTGATCGTCCTTTTCGACCAGCTCAATCGATGGCATGCGTCGATCGAAATCCGCAATTTGAATTCGTTTCATCCGACATCTCCTCTCACCTTCATCGAACAGCCTCACGCAAGTTATTACCCAATATCTGGTTTTTGTGCACTCCCCTGAATTCAAAAAACCGGAACGCATCCGTCCCGGTCATTGTAGATATAGATCATATAGTAGATAGAGAATGCCTCCGACGATGATTATAAATGAGAAGATACCTGCCTTCCCAAAAAAGACGCGATCGACGGTTTCATCCCGTTCGAATCTTGGCTTCGTCATACAGTACCGCTCCCTTTAATAAGCTTGTAGTACTACATTTATTTCGACATCCACCATCCTATTCCTTGTTATGATCTGTCATTTCGTTCCATTTGCGAAATAAATCAATGTTTCGGTCTCATCTTCTGTCAACGACCGTCCTGTCTCTTCTGCATATAAGGTCCGCATATCCTTCAGTCGTCCTCCGGTCGCTTCCGTTACGTGAATGGCTCGACGCAATATCTGAACCTCTTTTTCAAATTCTGACTTCGGCATCGCTTCTCCATGCGACCAGATATAATAGTCGACCTCTAGAGGATCGAGCGCCGCTAATAAATGCGTCGTCCGTTCGACCGTATAATTCCATTTCGGCGAAAAGATATCAGCATACATCGCGTCACCCAAGAACACAACACGTTCTTCCGGGATGTAGACGAGTAGGCTTCCTGGAGAATGATCATTGTCAACTTCAATCAATTGGCACTGCACGCCGCCCAAATCAAGATCCAGTTGTCCTTCAAAGCCGATTGTCGGTAAGACGACTTCGATATCGCGCGTCGCACCATACTCAAGCTTGATCGCGTCCGCACAAAATGGAATCTCGATGCCTTGATCCATTCGTTCTTGTAATGCTTCATCCGTCCAAGCGTAGGGTTGCATCTCCTTCATATGCGTAATCGTTTGCTTAGTCGCGATCGACGGCAGACTAAGATGTTTCATGCCAAAAATATGATCCCAGTGCCAGTGGGTCAATGCCAATAAGTCAGGTGATCCAAGATTGTGTGTCTTCATTTCTTCTAAGAATAGTGCTGCATGAGCTGACGAGTTTCCCGCATCGATCATCAATTGATGCTTTTCTCCACGCACGACGGCGAGAATCGGGCGGTCCGTCTCGCTGACCGGTGTCTGATACCAAATCCGTGAAGTCAGTTGTTTGAAGTGTTGCATGCTCTACCTCCTTATCATCTGCCCTTAGTATACGTCATGACAAAACCGGGTTCATCTAGAAGACGAACCCGGTTTGGTTAGTTCTTATTTTTTAGCGTTTGGTCGAAACGGCCACCAGACCCCTTTACCAAACGATACCGTGATCGCTGGAATCAAGAGCGGTAAGACGATCAAACCATATAAGAGTAGACCTGTGATGACGATCGTCGCGATTTGAACGAGACTCAAGACACCAGACGGCATCATCGCCCCGAACGTTCCTGCAAGAATGATTGCTGCCGTGATGATGACAGATCCCATCTTTTTCATCGACAGGAACATCGCTTCCTTCGTATCAAGTCCGTTAATTGTCTCTTCCCGGAATCGGTCGAGTAAGAAGATCGAGTAGTCGATACCAAGGGCGATCAACATGACGAATCCGAAGAACGGAACGGCCCAACTGATACCGTCATATCCAAGTCCATTGACGAAGATCAGCTCTGCGATCGACATCGACGTATAATACGTCAGCAATAACGAACCGATCATGAACAACGGCATGATCAACGAACGGAACATGATTGCTAGAATCACGAAGAGACTGATCAGCATGACCGTCACTGTTCGTTTGAAATCGGCTTTCGACGTATCGTTTAAATCACTGTTGACGCTTGAAATCCCACCATATGCAACGGTGCTGTCTTCAAACGGTGTCCCTTTGATTGTCTTCGCTGTCGTCTCTTTGATGGCAGCGACCGTTTGAATCGCTTCCGGTGAATACGGATCATCTTCGAGAATGACTTCGAACTTCAATCCCGTCTGTTGATCGATTGCGTAACGATCAATCGCTGGTTTAAAGGCTTTATCCGACAGCGTATCTTTTGGAACGAACACACCAGTCCCCCGAATCGATGTCGCTTGTCCCATCTCGGTCAGAAGGTCGGAAATGTCTTCAAGACCACTTTCGATTTTCGTTAATCCTGCGTTTGCCTGACCGACACCATCCGCGAGTTGCGTCAACCCACTTCCGAGTTGACCCGCTTGCGCACCTTGAGACGCAATCCCACTTGCTGCTTGACTAATGCCAGCTTGAACTTGACTCAATTGACCAGACAAGGCATTTAATGTTCCAACAGTTTGCGGAATGTTTTGTGTCGACTGTAGACCTTGACCGACGAGCGTCAATTGTTGGTTGATCTGCCCAAGTCCGTCTGCTGCTTGTTGCAACTGACTCGCACCTGCTGAAGCCGCATCTCCTGCCGGTAGCTGTCCTGTAATCCCATTCAAATTATCTTCCACTGTCGTCAGACCAGACTGAACGTCCCCAAGACCTGCTGTTGCTTCTTTCATGCCATCAGCAACTTGTTTTAATTGACGATCGACGTAGAAATCGTTGATGACTTCGCCTGTCGGACGAGAAATCGAACGAACCGATTTGACCCCATCAATCTTCACCAGTTCACGACTGAGTTGTTCCGCATAAGGAACTGTTTTTTCAGTAATCAAATCATCATCACTCTTCAGGATGACATTGACCGGGAGCGACTCACCTGCCCCAAATCCATCCGAGATCGCATTGAGTCCTTTGACCGTCTCATACTTCGCACCAATCTCATCGACGGTATTGAACGAGAGGTCGTCATCATACGTAAAGAGTGTCGGGACCGTGACGATCGCAACGATGATCATCGCGAGCAGCGGACGACGAATCGACAAGCCACCATAATGTGCCCAGAGCTTGCTATCCTGGTGACTCGCTGCCTTCTTCGATGGCCAAAATAGCTTTTCTTTTAATGTGGCCATGAAGAATGGGACAAGTGTGAACAAGACAAGTAAGAGTACGGCAATCCCAACCGCAACGGCGACCGATGACTTAAAGATCGGGAAGTCCGCAAAACCGATCGCTGAGAAACCGACAAGAACAGCGAGACCACTGATGAGTAATGTACGCCCTGCTGTCTTATACGTATTGACGATTGCTGTCTCAACGTCATGTCCTGCCGTCAACTCTTCCTTGTACCGGCTCAGGAGCAAAATACAATAGTCCGTCCCAATCCCGAACAGGATGGCGACGAGGAAGATTTGCGTATAGTTCGATACCGGGAAGCCGAACCAATCGACGAAAAAGGCGACAAGTGATTGGCTGATCAGGTACGTAAACCCAACCGCAACGAGTGGAACGAACGGTGTGACGACTGAACGGAAGACGAGCAGAAGTAGTCCGAAAATCAATCCGACGGTAATCAGTTCCGTCCGCTTCAGTCCCTCTTGCGAGCTCGTATTAACGTCATCGTTGATTAACGCTTCACCCGTTAGATAAATCGTTTGATCCTTTGGTAAAAGATCCGTCCGGATTTGTTTTGCCAGTTTGACGATCTCTTCTTGCGAACCGTCGACCGTGATCGGTACAAGCACCGTTTTTTTGTCTTTTGAGACGAGTTGTCCTTCCGTCTCTTTGTTTTCAAACGGATCGAGTACATCCGTGACGGGACGATCGAGTGCTTCTAAATCCTTAACGATTTTCCCGATCGATGTGCGATCGGCATCGCTGACTTTGTCTTTGAGCGGAATGACAAGAGAAATCGTTTCTTCACTTGCCCCCGCTTTTTCTAAAATGTCAGCTGCCCGCTGTGAATCGGCATCATTTGCAAGCTGAATCGCACCTGCTTCTTCTGCTTGTTTAGCCAAGTTTGGTGCCGTAAATAGTAACCCTACCGTGACGATGAGCAATAACGCAAGAATTGCCCAACGCCATTTGACGATTTGTCGCATATCCGATTCTCCTCTTCCTTTAATTCTGTCTTTAGTCGTTCAACTGCAAAATCTCTTTAATCTTTTTGAAGGTTTCAATGAACTGGATGATTTCTTCTTCCTCGACCTTTCCTTCAATCAAATTCTCAAGATACGTATAAATTTCTTGCTCCGCTTCAGTTGCCACTAACCGACCTGATTCCGTCAACGAGATGTACTTCGTCCGGTGGTCATCTTCTCGACGTTCGACGATGACGAGACCTTTTTCCGTCAACTTTTTCAACCGGTTCGAGATGGCACTTTTGTGAACACCCTGCACTGCCGCGAGACGCCCGGACGAAATCGGTTCATATTTTCCGACGAGCTTCAACACATGAAGTTGCTCCGGTGAATACATTTGCCAAACGGGTGCTTCGACCGACTTCAACACACGTTCGGTTCCGTGGATCATTACTTCTTCAAACAGGAGGACTGCTTCACGTAAATTGTCTTTCATTTTTAGTTTACCCCCTAAACTTATGAAATTAGTTTAGCCCCTCAACTAGAAGGCTGTCAACTCTAAACTGTCACAACTTACCGATGCAGAACATGACCAGTTTCTGTATGATAAAGGAAGAGAGGAGCATGCTTATGTTGACTTTGTTTTGGATTGCGTTAGTAATCTGTCTTGTAGGTCTTGTCTTTACGTTACGGATTGCCAAGCAACCAGCAGAAGAAAAGTATGACCATAAAACTTCGGCCAAAAACATGTCTTGGATGTATTTTATTTTTCTTCCGATCATTTTGATTTTATTAGGCATCTTCTATTATTTTTTAACATGACATGAAACAGCACACATCGATTGATGTGTGCTGTTTTTTATCACTTCAAGGTTTTCGGACGGACGATATAGATATCGCATTTCGCATAACGGGAGATGTTTTCAGAGACACTCCCGATCATGATGCGTTCCATCGCATTCATCCCGACCGCCCCGCAGACGATCAACCCAGCACCGACACGTGGTGCGATGACCTTCGGAATCAATGTTTTGGGAGAGCCATTTTCGATGACCAGTTCAATTGTCTCGACGCCTTCTTCTCGTGCCCGCTTCTCGTAACGATCGAGCAGTCCTTGTGCATATTCCGTGACGTTTTGATCAATGAAACGCTTATTGGCACGTACATTAGCAAATGTCTGAATATCAATGACATGAGCGATGACGAGTTTGGCATGATCGAGTTTAGCGAATTTCACTGCCTTTTCAAAGGCAAGATCTGCCGTCTTTGATCCATCGACTGCCACTAAAATCGTATGATACTGGCTCTCCATCAAGCATCATCCTTTCTGCACGACTCTCTTACAGCATCCGGTCATTTTCATTTTCGAGGGCACGGTTTTCGTGATCGAGTTTCCGTTCTGCCTCGATTCCTTCTGGCTCTGTCTCCAAAATACTTTTTGGTTCCGGCGCAGGACGTGTTGCTCCTGCTTCGTCTGCTAACAGGACATACTCACCTTGTTGGACACGTAAGACATGTTGACGAATATCCGACTCCGGTAATCCGAGTTCCGTGAAGGCCGTTTGAATTTCCTCAGCCGAAGCCGGTTTGCCTGTAAATCGCTCAAACAGCGTTCGTTTACCGGAGACGAGTTGCGCCGCTGATTGTCCGCGTAACATCGCCATATCGGTCTTATCTTGCAATACAACGTATAGATCCTCTTCTAGATAACCTGCAAAATGTAAGTCTTCAATCTTACGAATCAAATCCGTCTCATTTTGATAGACACCAATCCATTGTTTTTTTCCCATGACATACGTCTCCCCCTTTTATAACAGCTATATGGGATATACCCCAAATTCGTCTAAAACATGACTAGGATGAAGAAGACTTCGGCGATGGCTGTCGAAAAAGACGTTGCCGTCTATAGAAGACGTAATAGCACAAGAGTAAAGCACATACGATCCCGGTTCCTGTTACGATTTGTTGCACAAGAACGAGGCGATCGTTAAAGAACAGTCCAATCAAATACCAAACGAGCGCGAGACCAAACACCCAGTCGGAATGAATGATGACAAACAAGAGTCCTCCGATAATCGCTACGACGAGTGCGAGCGTACTCCATTGCTGTTCGGAAAGACCAAATAGCGAAGTGAACTGAAAATCGGATAAGATCCGAAATGGTAAAATCAACAACATCGTACTCATCCAGGCGAGCAGGACTGAAATCGGAGAGCGCATCCAAGGCGAGCGTCGCGGATGGTGTTGAATTTTCATATAAACTAAGCACAGACTAATGAATGAAATCGTTGTCCAGACAAGTTCCCATGGTGGTCCGGTCATACTACTGACGCCAAGCGTCACGAGTGATAACGCGAGCCATCCTCCGATATCTTCAATCAGTTCTCGATCTGCAGGAAAGGCACGAACCGGTCGAATACACCAAATTAACAACGTCGTGAACACGACACCTGTAATCGCATCAAAAAAAGGTGCTGGAACAAGAGGCAACGTAGGAAGGGTGACCGGATTTGACCAAACGACGCGCGCTAGCAATGCAAAGAGGAATGTTCCTATATTCATGAGGCGTAAAAATGTTAAATACTGCATGTCCCTCTTCACCTCCTCGTTCATTCTGTTATTCAATTCCCGCTGCAAGAGGCAGAAAAACAAAAATGTCGCTTTGTTCTGTTGCCAAATTCCGGTACGATGAAAAGAAAAGGAGGAACACGAATGGAAGCATTTTTATTGCCCTATCAATACAACTTCATTCGGAATCAAGTCGATCTGTTACAACATCAATTCGCTGCCGTTCATGATCCGGATGTTCGTGATGCTGTCCGGTATAGTGCTGCTGAAAAGATATTTGATCTATTGCCCGTACTTACACCAGAACAGGAAGAGCTGTTGACGAACATTCGTGACGCTGAATCCGAACAAGATCTCCTCGCGTATTTAGAACATGTCGAACCGTTCGTCCAACCGTTTCCGAGCATTTCTGAATCACGGATCCGTCAGCTCTTCAAAAAAACGAAAAAGTTACATGTTCCGCCACTTCACTCCTTTGAATGGACTCACACGACGTTTTTAAGTTGGAACGATACCGGGAATCGAAAAAAATACTTCGTCTATCCTTTGGATGGTGAATGGATTGGCGTCGAGGGAACCTATCTGCCATCAATCCAAAAAGGAATCTGTGCGATTTGCCACACGTATAGTGATATCACACTCGTAACCGCAACGACACGTCGTTTAGCTGAACAGCACCAGACGATTGGTCATCATATGTGTATCGACAGCGATGCATGTAATCAAGCTGTGACGAATCCAGAAGTCATTGAAACGTTCTTAGCACGCACGCAAAAGAAATGATAGGCATCAAAAAACACGTTCGTATGACTGATCCACTTAAATCAGTATACGAACGTATTTTAGTGACATGACTTCATTTATATCTTTGTTACCGTTGAATCATGCATACAAAATTGATTCTTCCCGCGACGTTTTGCTTCATACATCGCTAGGTCTGCTTGCTCAATCAAGTCCGATCGCGAGGCTGCATGCGCCGGATAAATCGCTCCCCCAATACTTGCTGTCACCGGAAGTGGGATGATGCCATGGTGAAACGGCTGTCGAAACAAGGAAACGAGATGTTCTCCACACTGCACGACTTCTGCTTCTTGTTCAACGTCAAATAATAAGACGACGAATTCATCTCCACCTTGCCTTGAAATGACCGTATTAGGCGGTAGTTTCTTTTGTAAGCGTGCCGTGACGTCGATGATGAGTTGATCTCCGACACGATGTCCGTACGTATCGTTAATCTCTTTGAAGTGATCGATATCGATAAAGAATAAGCCGACTTGTCCTCCACTCGCTTCCGCCCGGTACAAGGCATCCTGGAACAGTCGGGCGAACAAATAGCGATTCGGTAATCCTGTTAAGGCATCGTGGTATGCCATGTGCCGCATCTCCTCCATGGCAGTTGCTAATGCTTCCGTTCGCTCTTCCACCTTCGCTTCGAGATTTTCGCGCAACCGTTGATTGTCAACAACGATCCGAATTTGACGGGAAATCAACAACGGTATCGCAATCATCAACCCAATCGTCAAACCGTTCCAACTAATCGTTTGCCGTGCCATCGTCACGAAAAGAATCAATAAGAATAAGTAAGGAGTGATCAAACGTAAGACATCGATCCATCTCCGTGTGACATCAAGCGTAATGAGAGACTCCTCAGCATCAAAACGATAAGTCGCAAGCCCGACAATCATGACAGTCGCCAACCATAACGGATCGAGCCAACTCGAAGGAAATGGATAATCAAATCGTTCGAGTACCACGTACAACAGATCAGCGAGTAACTGAAAATGAAACGCGAGTAGAATCAATAATAACGAGCCGCCATTGCCACGCTTCATCAAACCAAAGAATAAGACAATCATTCCGCCGAGCAATAATAAATCACCGATTGGATAACGAAGCCATAAAAGTGTTTCAATCGTCAGCAAGGCATTTGCTTCTAAATAAGGCGTCACTAAGTAGTGCCACGAAAGAGATCCAGCAACGACTAAGATGATGAACTCATCGAACAAAAAGACCCGCAAATTGACTTCTTGTCGTCGATTACGCAGGAAATAACCGAAAGCAATGATATAGATCAAGATTTGAAGACTGAAAATCAAGTCAATCCAATCAAACGGTTCCGTTCGTGTACGTCCTTGGAGAAAGTATAGGAGCTGTCCACATTCGCCGATACCAAGCATCGCATTAGCAAATAATAATAGAAGAAATAAGCGATAAGTAAAAGGGCGTCTTATCTGGCGTCGCTGTGCCCGCCAAATCAAATAGAGGGAGATCGTTACACCACCGATCGTGAACAGACTGTTGACGACTTGTCCGATTGCCGTATCCGTGCCCACATACGTCACCCAGCCGATATGAAACAGTAACCAGCCTATAACGACTCCCAGCCATTTCTCATACATGACGATTCCCCCTTTCCTTTTTTAACCATAGTTCGTTTGTCCTATAGGTATATCGGTTCAGGATTGCTGTTTATTCACTCTTTTTTTATTTTATTGAAATCTTTTTTGACAAGATTACTCGTTTTAAACATAAGAAAAAACCGTGCTCGCACCTAGCGGATTGAACACGGTTTAGTTGGAATGTATCCTAGTTCTTTAACTAGAACGTCGATTCTCTTCTGTCGACTCGATCGATTCACTTAAACTGAGCGGTAGCACGATGATGAAACGACTTCCTTTACCGACTTCAGATTCCACATGAATGACACCCTCATGTTCTTTGACGATTTCCTTACAAATCGATAACCCAAGTCCAGTCCCACCGATTCGACGTGTATCAGAATTATCGACACGATAGAATTTATCAAATAAATGGGCAAAGGCATGATGTGGAATCCCAATTCCTTCATCCTTCACTTCAATGATAGCTTGATCGTCTTTCGTATCGATCCAGACGTCAACACGCCCACCATCTGGAGAATACTTGATTGCATTGTTGATCAGGTTACTCATTAATTGTTTAATCCGGTCTTCATCTCCTAAAATGAATGGACGATCCGGGCTGAGCAATTGCAAATGGAGATCGTGTCGTTCACTTGAATCATCATACAAGGACATCACTTGTTCAGTCAGGCTAAATAAATCGAGATGTGCCATTTGGTATAACTGTCCACCTGACTGCATTCGTTGAACGTCTAAGAAGTCCGTGACGAGGTTTGATAAACGTTCCGTCTCGTTATGGATTGTCGCCAGATACTTCTGCTGTTTTGAGTCATCGATTTTTCGATTCAACATCAACTCTGTAAAACCATAAATCGACGAGAGCGGTGTTCGCAACTCATGCGATACGGTTGAGACGAGTTCTGTTTTGAGACGATCGGCTTCTGTTTCCCGGGTAATATCCCGTAAAACGAGAATGATTCCCTTCCATCCTCCGACGACGTCAATGCGTTCCGCGTAGACCTCCAGATGAGCCGTGTTGTT
Organism: Exiguobacterium acetylicum; assembly: GCF_019890935.1. NCBI lineage: Bacteria > Bacillati > Bacillota > Bacilli > Caryophanales > Exiguobacterium > Exiguobacterium acetylicum. Next base: position 391,237 of record NZ_CP082333.1, on the reverse strand, counting down.
TCGAATATCAAATCGAACCTTTTCCGGTGAAATCTCACCGGAACGAATCAAATCTAGATACGTATTAAAAGCCTCGACATCATCCACCAACTGGCGCATCACATCGATGACATATTCACTCGATGGTAACGTCCGATCTACCGTGAATTCCGACTGAAGTTCTGGAATCAATTCAAACAAAGGTCGGTTGACATATAACTCTCCGTTTCCATCTTCAAGATAAATGATCGCTTCCCGGATGGAGTCCAATACTTGCTCTGTCTTTTCTTTTTCTTGACGCATCCCTTCATACGAACGCGTACGCAGGAGCGATAACGTCATCTGTTGTGCAAACTCGCGAATATCCGTTAACTGCTGTCCTTTATAGGCAGATTTATAACGAACCAGATAGATGGCTGCAATCAATTCATGCGTTTCCGGATCTTCAATCGGAATCGTCGCTTCATGCGTGCTGAATGAATACGGTTGGTCTTTTTGACGCGTGACTCGTTTTTCCGATTGGACGAATTCCATCTGCCGAACCGATCGATTGATGACGGACATCTCATCTTTTAGAAGGACTTTCAAATAATCCATCGTCATCCCCTTCGTTGTCGCACCTATGAACTGTCCTTCTTCATAGAGCAATAGAGCACCGTACTCCGAAGAGGTGATATCGATCATCTTTTGAACGATTGCCGGATACGATTCGACGGTTTCGCGAACAGCAAGCGCCTCTGTCAGTTCGCTACGTAATCGGAGCTTTTCCTCATTCTTTTTCGTCGTTTGATACGCTTCTTCGAGTTCTTCTTGTTGCGCTTGCAATTCTTCTTGTTGCGCGAGCAACTCTTCACTTTGCGCCTGCAACTCTTCATTTTTTCCTTGCATCGCATCCGTATGGGCATTTGTCGTCACGACCATCCGATTAAAGGCTGCGCGCAACAATCCGATTTCGTCTGGTCGTTGCTCGGCAGCTTTATCAATCTTAATCGGTTCTTTCCGTGCAAGTTTTTGATTATCGTCGATTAAGCGTAGTAATTGTCGTGTCATCCGGCGAAGAAACGGGTGCACGAAGAGAAGGATGAAGGCAATGAGAACAATAATACTCGAGATCCAAATCCATTGTGACTTCGCCACTTCACTCCGCAGTTCCCCAACAGCAGTTTCTTGTTGTTGGCTGAGATTCGTGCGGTATTCATCAAGTGCGGCAGATGCTTTTTCGATATCTGGCGTAATATCAATCGAACCGTCCGCTGTCGGCTTCAACCGTCCTTGTTCAACGAGTCGTTTCGCAATCGGTAAGGAAAACAGACTATCTCCTTGTAAAAAGTCCTCATTGATCCGATTCGCCTTTTTTTCATTGACGTAAGACTGGGTCAACGGGAACAAGGCGTCATAGTATAACTCATATAAATTCGTCATTTGCGCTGCGAATTCTTCTTCTTCATCCGTTTTGGCGTTTCGCATGAACCAATCTGTCTCACTTTTGATATCTGTTCGGAGCGCTTGGATTTCATCAAACCGTTCCTGATTACCAAAAATGACGAATCCGCGTAAACCGAACTGAACCCTTTGCCAATTGTCCCACAAATCATTGGCTCGGCGATTTTGTTCACTGATCGTCTCGAGATTCTGTTTTGATGTTTCGATTCGTCCTTCCATGTAGTCATAGACAAAGAACGAAGTAATCGATACTACGATCAGTACCGCATAAAAAACAGTCAGCAGTTGCCGACCGATTCGTCGCCGAATCCAATTCACCATGAATGTATCCTCCTCATCATTCGTTGAATGATGCTTTTTCATTTGTTTCTATAGATTTAATATAATAGAAACGCTTTCGAAGCAACAGCTAGGATATCCAAAAAAAGACCTTTTCTCGGAATGTACCCGAAAAAAGGTCTTTCTACCCTCTTACTTTTTCGCTTTCTTTACTGTCACAGATGTCACAGGACTGACTTGTCCACGTGTATTCTTAACGTAGACGGAAAGCTTCGCTTTTGCTTTTTGCTTCGGAATTTTGACAGAATAGTTGCCTTTTGCAGAAACCGTTCCTTTTCCGATGACTTTTTTCTTCGCATCTTTTACATAAACACTCAATTTCTTTTCAGCTGTCCCGGTTACTTTCGTTTGTCCAGCATAGACGGATTTCACTTTCGGTGCTGCTGGGGCTGGGAGGACTTTTACGATCGTCGGTTTACTTGTGCGTTTAGCAATATCCGTCACTGTGACGATCAAGCTTGAACCACCGACTTGTTTTGGTAATTTCGCACTAAAATGACCTTTTGCATCAACTTTTGCTGTGGCAATTTTCTTTTGTTTCGCATCTTTGACAGTAATCGTACCGCCAGCGAGAGCTGTACCTGTCATTTTCGTCGCACCAGCAAGAACTGGTTTGACCTTCGGTGCTTTTGGTGCTTTTCCTGGAAGGACTTCTGTCCGTTCCGATGTAACGTCTAATCCATTCGCATAGCGAACCGTCAAGACCGTCTTTTGATTTTGACGCGGAATCTTAACGCTGTATTTTCCTGCTTGAGCCGTTGTCGTAGCTAGCTTTTTGTTCGTTGTTGTTTCTTTACCATTCTTATCTTTCGTTACGAGTGCTGCCCATACTTCAACTTTCGTTCCTGTCTTGACTGTTCCAGAAACGAACAATTGGTTATCGTAGACGTCATTAACATTCCCGTTCAAGTTCAACTGAGAAATCGCACGTGGAATACTGACTTTTCCGTATCCAGAGACTGGGCTGACGTAAGCTGGGAATTCCGGTTCCATCTTCTCCCCGTCTTCATCTTCTTCGAAGTCGAACCAGTCGTTTGGATTTTCAAACGCAAGTGGTTCTGCACTCTTACGCAAAATCTGTTCGATTTGTGTTGGTGCCAGTTTCGGGTTCAGTGACTTCAAGATTCCCGCTACTGCTGCAACGTGTGGCGAAGCCATACTTGTTCCATCCATATACACCGTGTTACCGTCTGGAATTAAACTAGCGACTTTTGATCCTGGTGCCACGACGTCAAGTCCGATACCATAGTTCGAATAATCAGCAACCATTCCGAGTGGGTTCGTCGCTCCAACAGAAATCGCATATTCCGAGTTCGCTGGGTAACCGACCATCATGTCATAGTCGTTTCCTGAAGCCGCAACGACCGTAACACCATGATCTGCTGCATATTTCATCATATAAGCCATCGTCCGGCTCTCACCGCCACCAAGACTCATGTTGATGACTTTGGCGCCATGATCGACTGCATATTTAATCCCGAGTGCGATCGCGTCTGTTTCTCCTTCGCCGTTTGCATTCAAGACTTTAACCGGCAGGATTTGTGCCGATTGATGAATCCCTTGGATACCATAATCGTTGTTCATCGTTGCTGCGATGACGCCTGCCACGTGTGTTCCGTGACCGTTGTCATCAATCGCATCCCCGTCACCGTTGACGGAAACGTAGTTCTTTTCATTTGCGATATCAACTTTTCCTTGTAAGTCCTTCAAACGATAATCAACACCTGTATCGATGACTGCAATCTTCACAGGCGCTAACTTCTTCGAACCGAAACGTTGTTGGAACGCTTCAAAGCCAATTCCAACGTTATCAAATTGCTCAAAGACGGTCTTTTTATTGACAGCCCATTGATAATCGAAGTTGATATCATTCGTCGCCCGGTACGTCTGAACTTTTTCAACGTACTCGACCGCTGAAGAACGGTTGAGTGATTGTTTTAATGCTGCCGCTGATTGTCCTTTGACCGTTGGATCTTCCGTTACGATGACGAAGTCTCCCGCATTACCAAGGGATAAACGTTCCACATCATTTGCTTGAACACCTGCAATCTTCATCGAACGGTTCATCTTACCTGGTTTTAATTTAACGATGTAACGTGTCGCTTCTTTTGATTGAATGTTCATACCCATTGACTTGAATGTCTCGCTTAACGAACTACCACTTAATGTAGAGACATCCATTTTGTTGGCGTATCCATCAATCTCTTCCGCAATCACAGCAGGAGATGCGTCACGTGATAATTTGTAGAGACGATCGACAGCTTGTTGATCGGCTTTCGTCAACGTGTACGATGTTCCACGTACGAGTGCCTCCATTGCCGGCTTCAATGTTTTTAAATCTTCATATGCTTGTTGACGCTTCTCTTTATTGAATAAAAGCGTTTTGACGACGTAAGGAGACGCTTTGTAGTAAAGCGATGTTAAAGCACGTCCTGCATCCGATTGGCTCAACACTTGCTTTTGGATCGAGTGCATGAGTGCAAGCATCGGCTTTTCTTCTTTTGTTTGTTTGAGTGCTTCTTCTGCCATACAGCTGATGTCATTGATCGGCTCATACTCGACAGGCAATTTGACATTGTTATACGTCAATTTAACATGAGCAGCTTTCGTCGTCTTACCTTCTTCGATGTTCGGGTAATATTCGACTTTGACATAATACGGTCCATCCCATGCATATGGAACAGCTAATTTCGTCAGATTTTTTTCATCTGGCTCCGCTTCTGTCCGGTAACGATCAAACGTATCGTCTTCCGCAGCCATCGCTTCACTCGGATACGCCGTTACTTGAACAGGTTGATCCGTATCGATCGATAGTTCGAAGTGTGAAGCGGTCTTCTCTACACCCGCTTCATGGTTGACGCGGTACCAATATGTATTTTTTTCTTCCGTTCCTGTTTCAAGCGTCGTTTCTTGTCCTACTTTCAAGAGCGTTGCTTTAGCAAGGGCTGTTTCCGCCTTTGCTGTCGTAGGTCCTACTCCAAGCGTCAAAATCAGACAGCTCAGCATGACCCAAATCATCAGTTTCTTCACACATGTTCCTCCTTCAAGATGGATGTACTTTCTTGATTATAAACAGGATATGGATAAAATGGATATTTATTTTATGGATGTATCTTACAATTTTGAAAGGAAAGGCATCCGATGCATATGAGCACCGGATGCCTTTTAATGATTATTTAAAATCTGCTACATATTCACCGTATCCTTCTTGTTTCAAGTCCTCTTTCGGAATAAAACGTAAAGCGGCTGAGTTCATACAATACCGAAGCCCTGTTGGCTCTGGACCATCCGAGAAGACATGTCCGAGATGGGCATTTCCATGACGACTCCGGACTTCCATCCGTTTCATGCCGATTGAAAAGTCACTTTTCTCAATGATATTACCTGGCTCGAGTGGTTTCGTGAAACTTGGCCATCCTGTCTTCGAATCATATTTATCGTTTGATGAAAACAATGGTTCTCCAGAAATCAGATCGACATAGATCCCGTCTGCTTTCAAATCGTGATACGGATTATCAAACGCCGGCTCCGTTCCATCCTCTTGTGTCACTTTATACTGGATGGCAGTTAATTTCTTTTTGATTTCTGCGTCTGATAATTTTGGATAGGTTGGAAGATCAAGCTTTGGTTGATCATTCCAGTAACGGTTGATGAAGTCGTCGCGTCCAGAAGCTGCCCGGTAAAACTTATACTTTTTCTCACTCTTCAAATAGTAATCCTGATGATATGCTTCCGCTTCATAAAAAGGACCAGCCGCAATCAACGGTGTGACGATTTTATCATCGAAGATCTGTTGTTTCTCTAAATCCTGTTTCGATTGTGCTGCGATTTCTTTTTGTTTCTCATTCGTATAGAAAATAGCCGTCGTATAAGACTCACCACGGTCGACGAATTGACCATCTGCATCCGTCGGATCAATCTGGCGCCAGTAGACATCCAACAATTGCTTGTACGAGATGACGTTCGGATCAAATGTGATCAATACAGCTTCCCGATGACCTGTCGTCTCCGCTGACACTTGATTATACGTCGGATTTTCAACATCGCCGCCCGTGTAACCAGAAATGACGGATTTGACGCCTTTTAACCTTTCGAACGGTGGCTCCATACACCAAAAGCATCCGCCAGCTAAAATCGCCGTTTCTTCCGGTTGATAACTTAATTCCTTACTGCCGCTTGATTTTGCCTGCTGTTGCTGGAACACGAAGTATCCCCCGACCATGATGACGATGAGACCGATGACTGATACAATCGTCCACATTCGTTTCTTCATCTCCCTTCGCCTCCTTTATTTAGCTTACGTCGCATGACGTCTATTGGATGTTCTTTTATTTAACTGTACCGCGCTCATGCCGTCTTGTCGTAGCATGTGCTCAAACGGAGCACATTGGATCTTCCGGATTAAAGAAGTCCAATCAGGGAATAGACTATATATCAAATAACACCAGGAGGGGTATTTATGTTTGATTACACTGTAACGTCACATCACGATTTAGATCACGTCATGACTCAACTGAAGCAAGCTCTCTCCGAGGCATCGTTCGGTGTCTTATGGGAGTTTGATTTAGCAAACAAATTCGAAGAAAAAGAACTCTCTTTTAATGAAAGTTATCACATTTTAGAGGTATGCCAACCTAAAGAGGCGCACCGCGTCGTTTCCCATGACTTACGGGCCGGTTACTTTCTTCCATGTAAAATCGTCGTCTATACCGAAAAAGGACAAACGAAAGTCGGAATGCCAAAACCAACTGCCTTGATGGACTTAGCAGACGAGGCAGCACTTCAAACTGTCGCAAAAGAAGTCGAACATACGTTACGACACGTAATCGATCAAGCTACACAATAACAAAACGCTCTACCTGTACATTGTTTCGTAAAGGAAACATCATACAAGTAGAGCGTTCTTTCGTTCACAGGATGTCGATCCAAATCTTCACAGCTGTCGCTAAAATCAGGACAGCAAGAATGACTTGGAGAATCTTCGTGTTCATCTTCTTCCCGGCGATTGCGCCAAGTGGTGCTGCAATTAAACTAGCAACGACCATGATTGCCGCAGGACCCCAGTCGACTTGCCCGGTCGTGATTTTACCAACCGTTGCGCCGATCGACGAAATGAACGTGATCGCTAATGACGAAGCAATCGTCATCCGTGTCGGGATTTTCAAGAGGACGAGCATGATCGGAACGAGTAAAAAGGCACCTGCCGCACCGACGATTCCGGCTCCGACACCTACGATGAATGCCGATACCGCCGCAATGGTTTTGTTGAACTGGACCTGATCAAGTGGAATGTCGTCGATTCCCTTTTTCGGAACGAACATCATGATCGCTGCCGTTAACGCAAGAACACCATAGACGATGTTGATTGTGTCTTCAGCCAGGATATTTGAACCATACGCACCGATGAAGCTACCGATTAAAATCGATCCCCCCATGTAGACGATCAATGATTTATTCAAATAACCGCCTTTTCGGTAAGCCCAGACGCCACCAATCGTCGCAAAAAAGACTTGAATCGCACTGATTCCAGCAACCTCATGGGCAGAAAATGCTGCAAAGCCGAGTAGCGGCGGGATATACAATAACATCGGATATTTAATGATTGAACCGCCAATTCCTAACATTCCTGAAATGTAGGATCCGACAAATCCGATTAAGAAAATCGTCACGATAAAACCGAATTCCATCGTTTATCACTCCTTAAAAAAGAGAGCCGTAAATCAGCTCTCTTTTCGAAATTAACCTTTTTGAATCCAGAATTTTAGGACGCTTGCTTCTTCTTCATGTTTGACGAGTTCATGACCACCTGATGTCGCCCACGCCTGAAGATCGTTTTTTGCCCCTTTATCCGTTGCATGGACTTCAAGGATTTGACCTGATTCGAGTCCAGCGATGGCTTTTTTTGTTTTTACGATTGGCATCGGACAAGCAAGTCCTTTTGCGTCGAGTACGAGTTCTGATTTCATGTTGTATTCCTCCTGAATGATTTGATATTCGTTATACGTCGGTTTAGCGTACCGCACAGCGGTTCGGTCCGACTTCCATTTCCCGTTGTGTTTCAAGATCGGGTGTCTGTTTCCCCATGTTTGTTTCACGGATATCTTGATATGCGTTCGGTTGTGGCGGCAGGTTCTCTGTGACCATTTTCCGGAATGTTGCTTCATCGTCGATGTTGAGACCATGATTGTTCGCAAGCAAGATGCTTAATTTTTCCGCTACACTACCATCCGTGTTCAATTCTTCAATGATCATGAAATGTGCCGGTAAGACGATGAGTTCTGGTGAAAGATCACGATACGTGTTGTAGAGTGAATCGCGTAAGTCGCCGACCCAATCTTCCGCGAGACCGGCTAAATCCGGACGACCAATCGAGTCGATGAACAAGATATCACCCGTCAATAAATAACGCTGATCGACGATGAATGAAGTCGATCCAATCGTATGTCCCGGGGAATAAAGAGCGCGTACTTCAATCGCTGTATCCCCCACTTGAACCGTACTACCGTCTTCAAGTGGTGCATAATCGAATGTGACATCCGTCGCATCTTTTGGCGGCAACCAGTATGTCGCGCCTGTTTTTTCGGCGATGTCGCGTCCTCCAGAAATATGATCCGCATGAAGATGTGTATCAAACACATGCTTAATCGTGACGTTGCGTGATGCGGCATAATCCAAATACACATCTGTCATTCGTGTCGCGTCGATGAGTACGGCCTCTCCTTCTGAGATGACCATATACGAGAGACACCCTTTACCGATTCGAACGAACTGAACGACTTCGCCTTGATCAGTTCCTGTTTCGTTCAGCGTTCCGAGTGAAATCGGTTCTAGATGTTCACTCCATGCTTTCATACCGCCTGACAGATACGATACGTCTCGTCCTGCTTCTTCTAGCATATCGGCGACGAAAATCGATGAACCTTCTTTTGCGCAAACGACGAGAACATCCTGATCCGTCGGAAGCTGATCGAGAATCTCCTCGACACCATCCAACAATTCAAAATACGGAATGTTGAGGTACTTGAAGTTCTCTCCTTCGATTTTCCAATCTTGAAACGCATCCTCATTCCGGACATCTAAGATGAACAGAGACTCACGTCCAATGATTTTTTTTGTAACTTGTGCGGCTGTCATTGCTTGTGCCATATCTACTCGTTCCTCCTCTACTTTACGCTGTTGTATTATTTCGCTGAAACGAGTGTCGTCGTCTCAGACGCCCATTCCTGCATACCCGGTACGACATTGTGGACCGTATACCCCTTGTCACTGAGCTGTCGGCATGCCATGTCACTTCGGCTACCTGTCCGGCAGATGACATAAATCGTCTGATTTGAATCCAGTTCTGCATGGCGTGTCTCCAGTTCGCCTAACGGAATATTGATGGCTCCCGGTACATGGGCGAAGGCATATTCTGCTTGTTCACGAACATCAAGTACCGTGATCGAGTCGTCTTGACGTGCTGCTTCGACTGTTGCGTTATCGACGGTTTGAGCGAATGCTGCTGGTTCCGTGACATCACCTGTTGATTTCCGAACGTAATGACGGAGCACTTCGCCTTCTTCAATCGTGCCTAAATAATGATTGCCGGTGCTGTTTGCCCAGGCACGGAGATCTGCAGTTGATCCTTTATCCGTCGCCTGGACTTCGATGACTTGTCCAGGTTCTAACGTCTTGATCGTTTTTTTCGTCCGAACGATCGGCATCGGACAAGCGAGACCTTTAGCGTCCAATACGATATCTGATTTAATCCTAGTCATACAATTCGCTCCTTTACGGTGTGGGGTATTATTTTGTTTCGCCTTCGTACGACATCATGCCGCCATCCATGTTCGTCACGTCATATCCTTGTCCTTCGAGATATGTCGTTGCGCGACCACTGCGCGCACCAGAACGGCATACCATGACATACTCTTTTTTCTTGTCGAGTTCGTTCACCTTGAATTCAATCAATCCAAGTGGAATATGGATCGCTCCCGGAATCATTCCTTCTTTGACTTCATCGACTTCCCGGACATCAATGACGTTCAGTTGTTCACCACGTTCGATTTTTTCCTGTACTTCTGTTGCTGTCATGCGTTTCATGTTCAATTCCTCCTCTTGATTCGATTTAGCGCCAGGCATTCATTCCGCCACGGACTTCCGTGACATTTGAATAACCAGCTTTTTTTAGTACTTTGACGGCTTGTTTGCTTCGCATCCCGCTTTGACAGATGACGAGAACTTCTTTGTCTTTCGGGATTTGATTCAGCTGACTGTTTAGCGTTTGTAACGGAATGTTCTTAAATCCTTTGATGTGATTGCCTTTGAATTCTGCCGGTGTCCGAACATCGAGATAAAATCGTTTGCGGTCGTTTAGTAACGGCTTCAGTTCCGTGGTCGACACTTGCTTGACGCCTTTTGTTGGGGCGAACATCTTATAAGCAAGATAGCCGACGACGAGCAACAAGATAATCGATAGTACATCCATGCGTCATTCCTCCTTCAGATCATTAGATGAATAGATTGACGTTTCCGTTCTCCGCATCGGCGAGGTAGGCGGCAACACCTGCATACTCAATCCCGTCGTGTAATTCTTCCTGTTTTAAACCGAGTAAATCCATCGTCATCGTACAGGCGACGAGTTTGACATCCTGTTCTTTCGCTAATTCAATTAAGTCTGGAAGTGGCATCGCATTGTGCTTCTTCATGACGTTTTTAATCATTTTTTGACCTGCACCACCGAAGTTCATTTTCGAGAGTGGCATCTTATCAGCACCGCGTGGCATGAACTTACCGAACATCTTCTCAAGGAATGTTTTATCCGGCTGGATCGGTTCATCCTTACGCATCGCATTCAAACCCCAGAAGGTATGAAAAATCGTGACTTCGTGATCGTATGCGGCTGCACCGTTGGCAATGATATAAGCTGCCATGACTTTGTCGTACTCTCCACTAAATAAAACGATGGTTGTTTTTTTCGTATCTGACATGAACGTAATTCCTCCAAGTTTTTACCCTAAGGGGTATATTAATTCGTAAAAAATTTTATCTGCTTTTCATTAAGAGTTGAACAGCCTCTGCAACGGCTTGTTCATGATTTTCCGTCGCATCATCCTGACGGACACAGTCGATCAAGTTTTCACTGACGACAAGACCGATGACGCGATCGATTGCACTACGTGTCGCGCTCAGTTGTGTGACGACATCCTTACAGGACGCCTCTTCTTTCATCATTCGAACGATTCCGTGGATTTGTCCTTCAATCCGATTCATCCGATGAATGATGCGATCTTCATAACCGTTTTCCATATGAAGTCCATCTCCTTTTTTAAATGTGACATGCGTCATACCTCGTTGGTACATTTCATACAATAATACCTATAGGGGTATAAGTCAACAGAAAAGATTTCCGATTTTGTCGCCATTGTAGAACGTCCGGAAATCTTTTTGCATTTAACCTTTCCAATTCGCCTGTAAAAAAGTGATCCAATGTTCTGCAAGGCGAGTCGGCATCTTCTCTGGTAACAGATAACGAAACGTTCGTTTAGAAATCCCTTTCGCATGAAGCGTAAAGGACTCGAACGGGAAAGACGTGACGAGTCGTTCCGACAAGGCTGCAATGCCACTCCCATTAAAAACAAGTTGACGCACTAAATAGTTGGCATCGACTGTAATCGTTCGTGCGGGAACGATCGACGAAGCATCTAGCCAACGATCGAGCGCATAGCGGGATGCAGATCCTTCTTCACGAACGATCCACGTTGCATCTTTTAACGAAAGGTGGGACGCACCCATGATGTGCAGTTGATCTTTCGCAAAGACGATTTGTTTGATTCCATCAAGTGTCAGTTCTCCTTCGATCATCCCGAGATCAATCTCACGATGTCGTAAAGCTGCTGCCACTTGATCATGGTTCATTAACTGGATATCTAGTGATACCTTAGGATGAACGCTTGAAAACAGATGAATCATGTTATCGAGCAACATTTCGTGAATCGTATGCGTTGCTCCGATCCGTAAGGTTCCGCGGAAGACACCTTCCGATTCATCCAGCTGGGACTGCATCTGTTCGAGCTGGAAAAGAATTTCTTTTGCATGGCGATAGACAATCCAGCCCATTTCCGATACCTCGACCCCTATTGTGAATGAATCACGTATTAACAATGAATGTCCGATCTCTTCTTCTAGTCGTTTGACGTGAACACTGACCGTCGGTTGCGACAGAAATAACTGTTCCGCTGTTTTCGTAAAGTGACGTGTTTCAACGAGTGTGACGAACGTTCTCAGTTCAGTTAATTTCAACAATACCCCTCCTTATTACATTTCATAATCATTTATATATAATTAATTCATTTTTATAATCTGGTATTCCTCTTTCATACTCAAGGTATCACGTATTAGAAAGAAGGACTGTTTCATGATGTATATCTCATTTATTTTGTTAGGAGCAACCATCGGCATACTCTCTGGCTTTTTCGGAATCGGCGGCGGCATCATCCTGACCCCACTGTTATTGATTCTCGGCTATGAAGCCAGCACCGCGATCGTCCTCAGTCTGTTACTGACACTCGGATCGACTGTGACCGGCACGCTTTCACATCTTCGATTAAAAACATTCCGTTTTCGTGATGCCGGGATTATTGGTCTGTCCGGCATCATCGGTTCTGCGTTGATTACACCAGTCGTCTTTTGGCTCGAGCGTCATGCTGGTGCTGATGTCGTCTTATCGAGTCTCTACATCGTTTTACTGATTGGTTTTTCGATTCAGTTCCTTCGTCCCCGTTCAAAGGAACGTTCGTCTTTTCCCGTCCATGATGCTTCGATCGTAAAGCTCGCTGTCATCGGACTTGCTGCCGGAATCCTCTCGTCATTGATGGGTGTCAGCGGTGGATTCTTGTTGACACCGCTCTTGCTCGCCTGGGTTCGCTTCCCGCTCAAACAAGCAATCGGAACGAGTATCGCCTCTGCGACATTGATCGTTCTTGGAGGAGTGACGAGTTATATTGCTTCCGGAACCAGCGCTCCGTTATCACTCGGGATTGCTTTAATCATCGGTGCGTTCATCGGCTCACCACTCGGCGCGTCACTCTTGCATCGCTTCAATGAACCGTTCGTTCAAAAGACGTTAGGAATCTTTTATGGTGTCGTCGCCTTAAGCGTCATCGTCAAAGTGTTCGGTCTTCCTTATCTGTCACTCGTCTTACTCGCTTTGTTCACACTCAGCCTGTTGAGCGTCTTCGGTTACCGGATTCTTAAAACGGCCTAAATGAAAAAGCAGCTGACGATGTGTCAGCTGCTTTTATACGTGCTCGATCGTTAACGCACGCTTTCTTCTTTGATTTTTTGTGGTTTCATGATTTTTGCCTCTTTTTTCTGACGCATGCGTTCCGCATTCATCAATCCCCCTAACATCAAGACGACAGCAGATAAATAGAACCATGTCATCAAGACGATGATTCCGGCAAGCTGACCGTAAAGACGATCGTAACTCCCGAACTCAGCATAGTAAGAGAAGAATTCCGAAACGACTTGCCAAGCGATCGTCGCAAAAATGGCTCCAGGGAGTACTTGACGAACCGTTAGTCGGACACTCGGTAAAATCCGATACAATAAGATGAAAAAGACAAGTAAGAACAACGTCCCGAGTCCCCAGCGGAATAAGAACCAGATCCACGAATAGTTCGTCACGAAATCAGCGACGATTGCAAAGTGGTTGATGAAACGCCGTGTTAACTTTTCTGAAATCGGAACAATCAATGAAATCGGTAAGATGATCATCATCCCGATCGTAAAAGCGAAGTCTTGCAACAGTCCGCGCCAGAATGGCGCTTTTCGTGTCACTTCGAGCGCATCGTTTAGCGAGCGGACAAGTGACTGGACCGACATCGAAGCAAGCCAAAAGGCGGCGAGAAAACTGATCGAGGCAAGTTTGAATCCTCCTTGATCAAAAATTCCAACGACGTTCCGCTGAATCAAATCGTACGTTTCTGCCGGAGCAAACGGTCGAATTAAATCCAGCACGTTATCGGACGTAAACGGTAAGAACGAGACGATCCCAACTACGAATAATAAGAACGGGAATAAGGACAACATCAGATAATAGGCGAGCTGAGCCGATTTATCAAAAAAGGCTTCACCAAAAAAACGGGCAAATACAGGTTTGATTAAAGACATACAAATTTCCTCACTTTCAACTAATTCTCTACACTATCCCCCATTTCATACCTCCTTTAAACTTTTGGAAGTCTTTTGAACTTATAACAACCTTATACATCATTCAAGTTTGGCGCTTCGGTTCTGCGCAGGGTACACTAGGAACAGAGATTGTATCGTGCTTGTTTTTCAGAAAGGATTTCGATTCGTGTACTCACTCATTCAAACCGAAGCAGAACGCTTCTTTACTTCTTATATAGAGCAATACCCCGAAATGGCCGGACGTCAGCAAGAAGTCATCCGTTCGATTGAAACAACAGGAACGTACGAACAGACGGCTTCCGAGCTAGCGTTCGGTGCCAAGCTCGCTTGGCGGAACAGTAACCGCTGTGTCGGACGTCTCTTTTGGGAACAACTCCATGTCTTTGACGCGCGGGATGCGTTGACCGTTGAAGCGGTCCGCGACGCGTTATTTGAGCATATCCGGTTCGCGACGAACGAGGGACGAATTCGCTCGACGATCACGATTTTCCATCCGACACGTGTCCGACTGCATAATCACCAACTGATTCGCTACGCTGGTTATGAGACCGTAACAGGAATCATCGGTGATCCGGCTTCGATCCAACTGACGCGACAATGTGAAGCACTTGGCTGGACCGGAGCGCGTACACCCTTTGATATTCTGCCCCTCTTGATTGAACTCGATGGACAAGTCAGCCTGCATCCGATTCCAGATGAGCTCGTACTCGAAGTCAGCATCACACATCCTGACTATGATCTGTTCGGTGGTCGCGAAGTCCGCTGGTATGCTGTGCCGATGATTTCTGACATGCAGCTTGAAATCGGTGGCATCGTCTATCCGTGTGCCCCGTTCAACGGATGGTACATGGGAACAGAAATCGGGGCTCGTAACCTTGCCGATACGTATCGTTACGATCTGTTACCGCTCGTCGCGACACAACTCGGTCTGAATACTTCGCGTGAACGTTCGCTTTGGAAAGACAGAGCGCTCGTCGAACTGAACGTTGCCGTACTCGAATCGTTCGAACGTGCCGGTGTTACGATTGTCGATCACCATACGGCTGCCAAACAGTTCGCTCGTTTTGAAAAAAACGAAGCGGCATGCGGTCGTGATGTCACCGGGGAATGGTCCTGGCTCGTGCCACCGATGAGTGGGGCAACGACGCATATGTTCCATAAGGATTACGACCCGGAAATCAAACGACCGAACTTCTTTCCAAAATCAACACAAACAGCACCTGTGACCGGCTGTCCGTTTCACCAAGGAGCACTGAAATGAATTATGTCGAACAGTTACGTCAAAAAATCGGTCATGACCCAGTCATTCTCGTCGGTTCCGTCGTCCTCGTCGTACAAAATGAACACATTTTGCTCGAACAAAGAAACGAAACACAAGCCCGCTTTGGTTTACCAGGAGGATTGATGGAATGGGCCGAATCACCGGAAGAGACCGCGCGTCGAGAGCTTAAAGAAGAGACTGGCTTAGAGGTGGAACGATTAACGTTACTCGATGTCTACTCCGGTCCGCAGTACGTGACGACGTTAGCGAACGGAGACGTCTTTCAAAGCGTCACCCTCGCCTATATCGGTGAACATCCGATCGGAATGTTAAAACAAAGTGATGAAAGTATCAAGCTTCAGTTCGTACCGCTTGATGACTTACCTGATCATTTAGTCGGCTCTCACGCTCGAATGATTGAAGACTACAAAAACCGCCGCTAAATGAATAGCAGCGGTTTTTGTTTATAGCGACTGACGCATGATGTATTGTTTCAAATCCCGCTGAGTCCACCCTTCAGAACGTAACGCCTCCCAGATCTGCACATCTGTTGATTGATAATGGTAGGTCGTGCCCGGTAAACGACGCACGACTTCTGTTGCGTGTCGTGCTTTTTGTTCTGCTGGACCGACGACTGACAAGAGAGATGATCCGGCTACTGCCACTACACTTGCTTCTAATTGATAATAATCCGTTTGTAATTGCTGCATGACATGAGGATCTTGCTGCCAGATGTACTCCCCTTGTCCATGGTATTGTTTCAAAAACTCCACTTCTTCGATTGTCGGTAGAGCGGCCTCTTGGCGTTCATCTGTTAAATGAAAATATCCGATTTCTCCAACGATCGTGTAATGAAGCGATTCATACAAGCGAATCGCTGGGTCATTCCCTTGAATGACTTCAAGCATCAGACCATCCATTTCGATTTCTTTGGCATGGCTCAGTTGTGCCTGATATAAGGCTTTCGCAATCCCAAGACGACGATACTGTGGTGAAATCCCCAGTCCCCCACACCGCATGATGCGTTGACCCTCGATCTCCTTCCAACCGTTCAGCCAGAGACCGACTGGTATTTCTCCATGATAGGCAACGAACGAATGCTCCAGTTGGTTCCCGTCTCGTTCGATGATGCGCTCTTGGAATTCTGCTTCCGATAAATGCAGTGGAATCAAATAATCTTGGAACCCATCCTGCATCGCTTTGTACGCTGTCCTTACGTCAGGTGCGCGTTGAATGTGAATCATCGAAAAACCTCCTTTTCCACTGAGCTGTTTCGCTTTCGTTCGCCTCATTTCCTGCATACAAAAACACCCTTGTCGCCAAGGGTGTTCGTCGATTCATTGATGGAGTTTCGAACGCTTGCGTCCATATCCGAAGTACAACAGTAATCCAATGGCTGTCCAGATAAAGAAGGCAATCCACGTGAATGGTTGTAAGTTGAACATGAGCATGATACAAGCAAGGACTGACAAGATCGGTAAGACTGGGACGAACGGAACCTTGAAAGCACGCTTCAAATCAGGACGCGTCCGGCGTAGGACGATGACCGCGATCGAGATGAGCGAGAAGGCTGCCAGTGTTCCAATGTTGATCAGTTCAGCCAGTGTACCAAGCGGCACGAATCCAGCGATTAAACCAGCAGTCGTTCCGAGAATCCAAGTTGCTTTCACTGGTGTATGTGACTTTTCATTGACGTCTGAGAAGACTTTCGGTAATAATCCGTCACGGCTCATCGCGAACAAGAGACGGACAAGACCAAATGTCATGACGAGGATGACCGTCGTCATACCAACGATGGCTCCTAAATCGACGAATCCAGCGACCCAGTCTTGACCTGCCACTTTTAAGGCAAGGGATACTGGGCTATCAACACCTTCAAACTGTTTGAATGGAACGATTCCGACCATGATAGCAGAGACGACGACGTACAAAACGGTAACGATCGCAAGCGATCCTAGAATCCCAACCGGTAAGTTACGTCCCGGGTTTTTGACTTCTTCTGCTGCCGATGTAACGGCATCGAATCCAAGATAAGCGAAGAAGGCAATCGCTGATGCTTGCAAGACACCGCTCATACCAAACGGCGCAAACGGTTTGTAGTTGCCTGGTTCGATGTACCAGATCCCGACGACGATGAACAAGACGACGACAGCAACTTTGATGAGTACCATGATGTTATTGACGCGTTTCGTCTCTTTAATACCGAGTGAGAGTAAAAGCGTAATGACCATCAGAATCAAGAACGCCGGTAAGTTAAAGAACGTCTCGCTCCCTGGTACAGCACCTGGAGCAGCTGTTAAAGCTGTCGGTAAATGGAGACCAAAGCCTGCTAACAGTGACTGGAAGTACCCTGACCAGCCGGTGGCAACGGCACTTGAAGCGAGTCCGTATTCTAAAATGAGACACCAGCCGATGATCCAAGCCACGACTTCCCCGATCGTTGCATATGTATACGTATATACACTGCCTGAGACGGGAATCATCGACGAAAATTCAGCATAACAAAGGGCTGCGAGCGCACAGACGACAGCGGAAATAATGAATGAGATCGGTAAAGCAGGTCCTGCGTAAAGAGCGCCCGTTCCTGTCAGAACGAAAATTCCGGTTCCGATGATGGCACCGATTCCGAGTAAAATAAGGTCAAACCCTGATAAATGACGTGCCAGTTTAGAATGTTGTTTCATGTCCATCATTACACTGACATCTTTCTTGCGAAGCAAACTCATGTTTCATCCTCCGAACTTTTCTCTTTTTTCTGAATATTCAAATCATTGAGGTAATTGACTTTCTAATCATAACAAACGATGTCAGGTTCGATAAGTCTTTTTTTCTGTATTTTTTCACAAAGTGGTCAAACCACTTTTGTGAAAAGACGACAACGCTTTGATGCGTCAACGCAAAAACACCCTTTCCTCCAAAATGAGAGGAAAGGGTGTATTCGTATTACGGACGATCGTTTGGATGATCGAGGTTAGGACCTTTATGATCATCTGGATTGATCGGGTAATCATCTTGTTGTGCTAAATCGTTTTCTGGCAACGCACCTTTTGGTGTACCATGTGTCGTCTCATCTGTTGAAGAAGAGCGCGCTGAGCGTGGTGCACGATCTGGTGTGACATCATCAGCTGCTTGTGAAGCTGCACCTTTTGCTGCATCTTTTAAGCTCGGTGATGATGAAGTCGATGCTGATTTACTTGGAAGGTTCGATGTGTCAACTTCCGTGTTCTCTGCTTTCTTTTGTAGACGATCGAGGTAACGCGATGCATTATCACGTCCACCGAGACCAAAAGCAAGACCGAAAGCAAGCGCAAGTGCTCCCAAAATCAAGATGAAGGCTGAGTTGACGATCGTATCCGCAACACCTAGCTGATCGAGTGCCATGAAGACAGCGAGTGCAAGAATTGCGTACTTCGCAACGCTTGAGAGGACTTTTAGTTCAGAGTTGCCGAACAAGCTGTCCATCGTACGTTTGACGAGGTTGCTGACAATGATCCCGATTGCGAGAATGATGATCGCTGTCAGGACGCTCGGTAAGAACGCAAGGACGGCGCGACCGAGGTCGACCATGAAGTCAAGACCAATCAAGTTGAAGGCTTCGACGACGAAGAGAACGACGATGACGATCTCAACGAGTGCACTTACGATCGAAGCTGGTGATGTAGAAGCTTGGTTTGCATCCCACGTACCGATTTTCAAGTGACGTGTCAGGTTATTGAAACCAAGACGTGATAAGAGATCCGTCACGAATTTCTTAACGAAACGTCCGACATAAAGACCGACAAGGATCAGTACGATACCAACGATGATGTTCGGAATCATACCGAGGACATCGTTCAGCATGTTGATCGCTGGTCCTGTGATTCCTTTAATGTTCAATTGATCAAGTGCTGAAATCGTGATTGGAATCAGAATCAAGATGAAGACGACTGTTCCGAGAATCGACGAAAGTGATTTCGCATCTTTTTGATCCGTTGATCCAAGGTTGAAGCGAGCTGCAAATTTATCCGTTCCAACAGCATGAAGGAAATTCGTCACGATATCGCGGACGATTTTCGCTACGAGGAAACCAACGAAGAAGATGGCTGCCGCAGCAATCAAGCGTGGAATGAATCCAAGGAATGACGATAACAATTGGCTGAACGGTTGTGAGACACTCTCAATGTTCAAGGCACCGAGTACACCCGGTAGGAACAGAAGTAAGACGAGGTAGAAGACGATCTCCCCTGCTACTTTTGGATAAGCTGAAAGATCCGTCTGACCTTGAAGCATCTTGTTCGAACGTACTTTGTCGTTCGCCATCAGCTTCGTTCCTGCTTTGACGATGATCATGCGGAGAACGACCGCGATGACGTATGCCAAGAGAAGGATGAGCGCTGCTTTCAAGATGTTCGGGATTGCCGCGAGTAATGTACTCATCGTATCCGCAAGTGGTCCAGCAATGATATTCAGATCAAGGATGTTGAAGACCAAGATAAGAACGAAGACCATGAGCACCCAAAAGACGACGGTCCCGATGATTTTTTCAGGTGTCCACTTTTTCTTCTTTGGTGGCGTACCCTCTTTTTGAGGTGACAACTTGTTGACGACCCCAGACTTCTCTAACGCTTTTTGAACTCCGTTCGCGATCAGCTTGGCAATGAGCCATCCAATCAAGAAAATGATGATCGCTCCAAGCAAGTTGCCGAGTGATCCGAGAATGCCGTTCAAGTTCAACGACGTTCCGTTCCAAATGTTATTCATCCTGCCACGCTCCTTCACCTAAATAAAATTATATATTTCTGACACTTCTTTAATTTCCCCAGGTAAAGGATTTATTAAACCCTTACCCGTACCAGAATGTGGTGTTTCTTGTGTTCCATACAAAAAACTGGATGGCATATGCTGCCATCCAGTCCGTCGTCTTATGATGTTTGTTGATTCAAAATCGTGCGCATCGCTGCATATCCACCTTCAATGTTAACGACATCCTTAAATCCGAGTAACTGTAGTACACTGACCGCCATTCGAGAACGAACACCGGATGCACAGTGCACGGCAAGCGGACGATCGGTCGGTAATTCCTCCTGACGAGCCACTAGCTTTCCTAAAAGAATCCGTCGTGCTTGATCATAATGTTGGCTGTCCCACTCTGTTTTGTTCCGGACGTCGAGGACGTAGACTTCTTGTCGCTCTGCAGCTGCTAGCGCTTCTTCTGCCGTCCAGTCCTCATAACGTTCCGTTAGCATCGATGCTGGTACTGCTTGATGATCTGCCCAGTAAGTGACCCGATCGAGTCCAATCGATTGAAGATCCCGTTGAATATCTTCACGCTGTTCCGGCGTCGACAGAATCGCGATGTCATGGTCAAAATCGAGTAACCAACCAGCCCAAGTAACGAATTTGCCATCGTACGGAATATTGATCGTACCTGGAAGATGTCCATTCCGGAACGACTGACCATCTCGCGTATCAACGATCTGTATCGAAGACGTCCACGCTGTCGGATCCTCGCTCGTCACGAGTTCAGGATTCTCCGTCGTCAAAGCAATTCCTTCTTTATTGACGCGTTTCATCATCGCGAAATAGTTCGGTGGTTCTGGTTGATCCGTCGTTAGTTCCCGAATGAATGCATCTTCGTCTTCCATCTGCAACGCCCAGTTCGTCGCTTTTTCATAGCCGACCGTCGATGTCGGAACAGCTCCGAGCGCTTTCCCACAAGCGCTGCCGGCACCATGCCCCGGCCAAACTTGGACAAAATCAGGTAGCTCCTTGAAACGCTTTAACGAAGCAAACATCTGCTTCGCTCCAACGGCTGTCGTTCCTTTGATACCAGCTGCTTCTTCGAGTAGATCGGGACGACCGATATCACCAACAAAGACGAAATCGCCTGTAAAGATGCCCATCGGTACTTGTTGATTTCGGTCGAATAATAAGAAGGAGATATGTTCTGGCGTATGCCCTGGTGTATGCATGACTTCTAGCGTCACATTCCCGACTTTAAACCGGTCACCATCTTTGACAAGTTCATGGTGAATATCCGAGACAAATTGATATTTCCAGTTTTCGTCTCCTTCATCTGACAGGTAAGCCGTCGTGTCGTATCGTTTTGCAAACTCTTGTGTGCCCGAGACGAAGTCTGCATGAATGTGCGTTTCTGCTGTAGCAGTAATCCGGAGACCTTCTTTTTTAGCCACCTCTAGATACGGTGTAATGTTCCGTGCAGGATCGATGACGATCGCTTCTCCTGTCATTTGACACCCGACCATGTATGATGCCTGAGCTAATTTTTCATCATAGAAATATCGTAATAACATTGTGTATACCCCCTCTAGTGTATTAAACGATGGTTCCTTCGTAGCTCATCATGCCGCCGCTGATATTCGTCACATCGAATCCTGCTTGCTCCAAGTACATCGCCGCATTCATGCTGCGACCACCAGATAGACAGATGATATGGACCGGACGTGACGCGTCGAGTTCATCCGTTCGCTCTGTCAACTCGGACAATGGAACGTTTTTGGCTTCAGCGATATGTCCGCTTTCATATTCATCGATTTCACGAACATCAATCAATTGGATCGTACTTTCGGTTAACGTCTGCTGTAATTGTGTTGTCGTCATCTGTTTCATCAAGATTCCTCCTAGTAGATGCCTCGCGGCTGTAAAGTTGTTGAATTCAATATACCCCCTACCGTATATAAGTTCAAGAAAAATGCACACAAAAAAACAGCATCGTCAAAATGACGACACTGTCCTGACTCAAACGACTTCTTTTTCAGAGAATTGACTGTTGTACAGATCCGCATAAAAACCATCTGCCTCGAGTAATTCTTCATGTGTGCCCTGTTCGATGACACTTCCTTGATTCATGACGAGAATCAAATCGGCATCCTTGATCGTCGAGAGACGATGGGCAATGACGAAGCTTGTCCGTCCCTCCATCAAGCGACGCATTGCTTGCTGGATGAAGACCTCTGTCCGTGTATCCACACTAGAGGTCGCTTCATCGAGAATCATGATCGGAGGATCAGCAAGAACGGCCCGAGCAATCGTCAACAACTGTTTTTGACCTTGCGAGATGTTTGAGGCTTCCTCGTTCAAGACCGTATCATACCCGTCCGGCAACGTCCGGATGAAGTGATCAGCGTGCGCCGTTTTGGCTGCCGCGATGATTTCCTCCTCGGTCGCCCCACTTTTACCATAAGCAAGATTATCTCGGATCGTACCATTGAAGAGCCACGTATCTTGTAAGACCATCCCGAACGTCGTCCGTAAGTCTTCGCGTGACATCTCGCGGGTATCGATACCGTCAATCCGGATCGTCCCTCCGTTCAACTCATAAAAGCGCATCAATAGATTGATCATCGTCGTCTTACCGGCACCCGTCGGTCCAACGATCGCGACCGTTTGTCCCGGTGCGACATCGATGTTCATGTCCTCGATCAAGAGATCCTTTCCGTAACCAAAATCAACGTGTTCGAACGCGACCGCTCCTTCAGCTTGCGTGAGACGATGTGTCGTCACTTCCTTGATTTCTTCTTCCTCATCTAGTAATTCAAAGACACGTTCCGCTGCTGCGACCGTTGATTGAACAATGTTCGCGATGTTCGCTGTTTGTGTGATCGGTTGCGTGAACTGGCGTGTATAGGTGATGAACGCTTGGATATCCCCGATCGAGATTGCCCGTTGCGTGACGAGAATCCCGCCGACGATACTGATCAGGACGTAACTGATATTTCCGATGAACATCATCATCGGCATGATGATCCCGGAGATGAACTGTGCTTTACGTCCTGCTTCATACAACTCTTCGTTGACGGCATCGAACTGTTCAACTGCTTTACGTTCATGCCCGAACGCCTTGACGACCGAATGTCCGGTATACATCTCTTCAACGTGACCGTTCAATTGGCCAAGTGTCCGTTGTTGGTCAGCAAAATACTTTTGAGAACGTTTCAAAATCGGTCGGATCGCAAAGATCGAAACCGGCAACGAGACAAGCGAAATCAGCGTTAACAGCGGACTGATCGTCAACATCATGATCAGAATCCCGACGATCGTCACGATTGAGGTGATGAACGATGTCACACTTTGTTGTAACGTACTGCCGATCGTATCGATATCGTTCGTCACGCGGCTGAGTGTCTCCCCGTTCGGACGGCCATCGTAGTACTTCAACGGCAGGCGTTCGAGTTTATGATTGACGTCTTCGCGTAAATCGTAGACTGTTTTTTGAGCGATACCTGACATTAAATACTGTTGCAAGTAATTGAACAGACTACTGATGATATACAGTCCAGCGAGCCAGAGCAGGATCTGTCCGATTTTCGTAAAATCGATCGCCGCTCCCGGCACACCTTGGAACTTCGCATATGCCCCTTCAAATAATTCCGTGATTGCCGTCCCCATGATTTTCGGACCGGCAATCATGAAGACCGTACTGAGGATGGCTGCGAGGAATACACCAACGAGTGCCGTTCGACGCGGACGCAGATACCGAAGCAGACGACGGAACGTTGCTTTGAAATCCTTTGGTTTTTCTCCGAGCATCATCATATTTCCGCCACCGGGACCACCAGGCGGAGGACCGCCGGCAGGTCGTTTTTTCTCACTCATGCGATTTCCTCCTCTGATAGTTGTGACTTAACGATTTCTTGATAGACGGCATTGTCAGCAAACAATTCATCATGCGTTCCGATTCCAGCGACTTTCCCTTCATCCAGGACGATGATTTGATCGGCATCGATGACGGTGCTGACACGCTGAGCGACGATCAAGACGGTTGCCTCGCGTGTTTCTTCCCGTAAGGCTTTCCGAAGTGCCGCATCAGTTTTAAAGTCGAGCGCTGAAAAACTGTCATCAAAGACATATAAATCTGGTCGACGAACGAGTGCTCGCGCAATCGACAACCGTTGTTTTTGCCCACCAGAGACGTTCGATCCACCTTGTTCGATCCGTGCTTCGTAACCGTCCGGCATCCGTTCGATGAAATCGGTCGCTTGTGCGATTTGCGCCGCATGCGCGACTTCTTCGTCTGTCGCGTCCTCTTTCCCGAAACGAATGTTTTCAGCGATCGTACCCGTGAACAGTAGCGCCTTTTGAGGAACGAAGCCGATTTTCGACCGCAGTTCCTCTTGCGGTACATCCTGGCTATCAACACCGTTGACCCGGATGCTCCCTTCCGTCACGTCATAAAAACGAGGAATCAAATTGACGAGCGTTGATTTACCGGAACCCGTTCCCCCGATTACAGCTGTCACTTCACCTGGTCGTGCCGCAAAGCTGATGTCGGATAAGACGGGTGTCTCAGCACCTGGGTAACGGAACGTGACACGATCAAAGACGAGCGTTCCTTTTTCACGGTCAGCGGTTTGTGTCCCCTCATCTGTCATCGTTGGTGTCATCTCGAGAACTTCATTGATCCGTTTCGCCGAGACGGCTGCCCGCGGAATCATGACGAACATGACCGACGCCATGACGAGCGCGAACATGATTTGCATGACGTACTGGATGAACGCCATCAAATCCCCGATCTGCATACCACCATTATCGATCCGAATGCCCCCGAACCAGATGACACCGACAACGGTTAAGTTCATGACGAGCATCATGAACGGCATCAAGAACGCCATGATTTTATTGACCTTAATCGAGACTTCTGTTAAATCCGCGTTTGCTTTCGTTAACCGGACCTGCTCATCACGTTCCCGGTTAAAAGCACGGATGACACGGATTCCCGTCAAGTTCTCCCGCAGGACGAGGTTCAGACGGTCGAGTCGTTTTTGAACCTTCCCAAACAACGGAACCCCTTTCCACAGAATCAACAGGATTGAAATCACAAGGACCGGCATCGCCGCGACGATGACGAGTGAGAGCTTGGCATCTTTTGAGACGGCCATGATCAATCCACCGATGAACATGATTGGTGCACTGACGACCATCCGTAACATCATGATGACGACTTGTTGGACTTGCGTGATGTCGTTCGTCGTCCGTGTAATCAATGACGCCGTTCCGACTTGGTCGAACTCTTGCAGGGAGAACCGTTCAACATGGTTGAAGACTTGGCGACGGATATCCCGTCCGAGTCCCATCGACGCCTTCGATGAATAATAACTGGCGGCAACGGCAGCTAACGCCCCGACACCGGTTATCCCGAGCATGACGGCACCAATTTTCCAGATATACGCGGTATCCCCGGTAACGACGCCTTTATCGATGATGTCCGCCATCAGTGTCGGTAAATACAAATCGGACATCGACTGCGCGAAAACCAATACGAGCACAGCAAGGACCGCCCATTTATAGACCGTCAACCGTTTGAGTAACTTAATCATCCGAACATCCTCCTTTCAGATCTGGACGTAAAATCTGACCGATTCCCTCAGCAATCACTGCATGTGTTTCAAGCATTTGTTCGAATGCGTCCGGGTCAATCGTTGCAAGCACTTGCTCCAGTTGACGTTGCATCCCCTTCTCTTGTTCCTTGATGTCGGTGACGAATTGCTGCCCTTGATCACTGAGCATCAAAACGACTTCCCGTCGATTGTCAGGGTTTGTCTCGCGAATGACCCAGCCCGATTGGACGAGTCCTTCAATCGACTGACTGAGCGTACTTTTCGGTAAGTGCGTATGTGCAGCGAGCTCTTTTTGCGAGATCGGTCCACGCGGTGCAATCGTCATCAGACTATGAAATTGCGGTAAACTGAGTCCGTTTTCCTGCGCCGTCTGATGCGCTGCTCGGACGAGGTGTCGTTGCACGTTCCAAAACGACTGCATCATCGCAGTCGAACGGGTCGTTTCCGTTTGATCCATCTTGTGTCGCCTCCTTGTTCCATTTCAAATCGTTCCAAAAAGAACAATTACTTATATGAATTAAATTACGCCGATTATTTTTGATTGTCAACGAAAAGGCAATGTGAAAAATCACATAGTTTTGTTATGCTCAAGAAAGACAAGGAGTGAGCATAGATGAGACATAAAATGGGCTTATTCGAAGAACCGTTTCGTTCGATCGAACAAGGACGAAAGACCGTCGAGATCCGACTAAATGATCCAAAACGACAACAGGTACAAGTCGGTGATCAGATTCGGTTCACGCATACGGAAACGAGCGAGACACTACTTGTTCGTGTAACAAAACGACAAGTCTTTCCTGATTTCCGAGCGCTTTATGAACAGATCCCAAACGAAGCTATCGACTGTGTCGGTTGGTCGCTCGACGAACTCGTGACGTCGACTTACTCGATCTATTCACCGGAAGCCGAGCAACAGTACGGGGCACTGGCTCTGACGATCGTATTAGAACCATAAAAAAACGTCTTTTCTACGCTTACATTAGAAAAGACGTTTTTTCGATTCATTCCGGTTCGACGTGTACATGGATATCATAGACACCATATTCTTCCGTCAGTGTATCTTCAACACGTGTCGCAATATCGTGCGCCTGATGGATATTCAAGGTGGAGTTGACGAGGATGACGACATCGACGACTTCATTGTTTCCATAGTTGCGTCCTTTAATTGACTTGATCCCTTTGACACCTTCGAGATCGAAAATGACATCTTCATACATCTTCAGCTTCTTCTCATCGAAGCCATCCGTCAGTTCGTGTGAGGCTTCCGTAAAGATGTCCCATGCCGTCTTACAGATCAAGAAGCCGACGATGATCGCGGTCACGACATCGAGCCATGGCATGCCGAACTGTGATCCGACGATCCCGATCGTCGTTCCGACACTGACCCACGCATCGGATAGATTATCTTTCGCCGCTGCCATGACGGCTTTGCTTTCAATCTCCTCGGATAACTTCTTATTGTAGCGGTAGACGAAGTACATCACGAGGGCTGAACCGATTCCGACGTATGCCGCGAGGATATCAGGTGACTCCTGTTTGCCTTCGAACAATGTCGAGATTGTATCGATCAAGACTTGAAGACCGACTGCCATCATGATGAAGGAAGCTACGAGCGAGGCAATCGTCTCACTTTTCCAGTGTCCGTACTTGTGATCGTCATCTGCCGGACGTTGTGAAATCCGTAAGCCGATCAAGACAGCGATCGACGCGATGATGTCGGTCGCGTTGTTCAAACCGTCGGCCCGGAGTGCGGCAGAATCTGCTGTATACCCAATGATTAATTTTAAAGATGATAACAAGATATAGGCTGCGATACTGATCATTGCACCGCGTTCGCCGCGTTTTAGATTATCGTATTTTTGTTGTTCCATTCTCGTCGCCCCCACTTTCTCTGCGATTAGCAAACCTCATCGTACCAGTCGGAAATCGAGTGGGTCTAGAGAAATCATTTTGTTTCGAACTAGGTAATTAACAAAAGCGCAATAATGTTTCCCTACGACAAAACAGGTTCAATAGAGCCATGTGGCGTTTTTGAAGAAAATCAGCAACATTACCTTAAAGAGCAACCAACTTTTTTGACTTGTCAGACTCTTTGACGAACATAATTCGTGCAAGTTCTGAAGGGAATCGGTAGACTAAAGGTACAACACCAAGAGGAGGAGTTCTCACAATGGCAGAATTCATTAAGAGTGAAGAAACATTCAAGGAATTGATTTCAAGTGATGCACCGGTCATCATCAAGTTCGAAGCAGACTGGTGCCCGGACTGCAAACGAATGGATTACTTCATGCCGGACGTCGAGTCACAATTCGAACACTTACCAATCCACACGATCGACAAGGATGAGTTCCCTGAAATCGCATCGAACCACGATGTCATGGGGATCCCAAGCTTGCTCGTCTTCAAAAACAATGAAAAATTAGCGCACTTGCACAGTGCAAATGCCAAAACACCAGAAGAAGTTACAGCATTCTTAAAGCAAAACTTCAACTAAGCAAAAATAACCTGACGCTGCGGCGTCAGGTTATTTTTTTATGTATCGATCTGATTTAGGATACTACTTCAATCCGTCTCAACTTTTCTTAAAAAAGATACGGGTGAACAGATTCGTAATCGTTCCAGCTATCGCTGCTTCAATCATAGCGACGACTACAATCGCTAAAATATCCTGCATGCCTAGTGTTCCTAAGAAATTAATAAGGTTCAGAATAAAAAATAAAATGAAGAAAATTAGATAATCTCGTTTTCGCATCGTAGTCCTCCTACTCAATACGTATTTGTCGTCTTTTGTCGCTACAACACTACCATACATAATGATTTCTAAGGATTACATAATTGAAAGGAACAACCAACATCTACAAAAAAGTAGTCTTTCTCTCGCTCGAGAAAGACTACTCTTACTCATTTAACGTTCACACGCGATGCCGTCTTTATCCCGGTCGCTCTTCGTGTTTAAGTTATACGTCGCAAGGCTCACGTACGCCTTGTACTTTGTTGCTTTGTAGATCGGTTTTCCGTTCTTGTCATACCCGGTCCGATTTTTTAGACCCGCTTTTTTCGCGACGCCGCCTTTGTACGTCTTCTGCATTTCCGTACAGTTCTTAAAGGCTTTTGCTTTCGTCGCCGCTTCACTGGCTGCTGGAACATGGATCAAGGCGAGACTGACGACACCCGCTAGTACAAGCCGACTCCATTTTTTCATAAGGCTTCCTCCTTTTTTCAAAAAACGACAATTTGTCTTTTGATTATAAGAGGTCATTTTAAAAAATTGTTTTCTTTTTTCATTTTTACATCAATGATTTTTAAAATCTGACAATCAACGAATATAGGACGAGCTGACGAGGTCATCTTTTAAGATCGACGTCGGGATCTTGAATTCGACGATGCCCATATATCCTGGAGCGATGCTGTACTCATCAAACGACAGAACTAATTTGTGATCTGCCGTAATATAGAAGTTTTGCTTCGCTGAAATGTGCTTGAACTGTTCGTCCTCTGGTACATCCGGTGTTCCTTCGACGAAGTAGACCTTTCCTTCGTCTGCTTTCATTTGGCGACGCATTTCTTCTTTTAGGTAATCACTGATTGTCGTGATATATCCGTCATCCTTGAACAAGGATGGTAACGTCAGGACAAGTTGTTGCTTCTTATCGATCGTATCGTACTGGACGCTTTCTGATGCACTTGCCCGTGTTTCGGTGACGGTTCGACCGATTGACAACAAGTCGTCCGTATCCGTCTTGACGTCGTAGCGGCTATCGACGGCAAATGCCCCTCCCTGTCCGTTCGTCTCCTGTTTGAACTTTTCGTAGAGTGCTTGTCCTTCCGCGATATACTTTTCGTTCAATTGTTGCTCGAGTGCTTTGTCCGGTAACGTCACTTGAGGGGCTTTGATATCAGCCGACTGTTGTGTCTTCGTCTCTTTCCAGTCGATCGTCACGATCTCGGTCAGTTGACCAAAGACCGGCACCTTCGCCATCGCGTCCGCAAATGATGTACTGCTATTTAATCCGCCAACGAATAACGTGATGGCGGCGGCTGTAATCAATACGGATCGCTTCGTCCGCGAAGGACGCGTCCGGTGCTCGACTCGGGCAATCATTTCATCGAGTTCTTTTGGAACCGGTGGTTGTTGGTATGCCTGTTTCAGATCATCAAGTTTGTTCGACATCTAAATCATCTCCATTCAATTTCATTTTCAGTAAGGTCAACCCTTTATACAGCCGGGACTTGGTCGTACTTAAATTCAGCTCTAAAATCGTCGCAACGTCTTTTAAGATCAAGTCCTCGAAATAGTGTAAGATGACGACTTCCCGGTACATGACCGGTAGCTCCTCGAGCGCCTGTCGTAAATCGGAATCCGGATATGTATCTTCTTTTGTCGCGACGAGTTCGATCAGTCGATCCGTGTCGTAACTGATACTATGCTGTCGTTTCCGGATTGCATCAATCGCTGTTCGTGTCAAAATTTGATAGAACCAGGCTTTCATCCGTTCCTCATCCTCGAGTCGATCGAGCGACTGTAACGCTTTTTGGATGCTGTCCTGTATGACATCCAGACTATCCTGTTCATTTTTCATATAACTGTAGGCTAACCAGTAGAGATTCGGTTTGTATTGCTTTAAAAAACGGACGAATGCTTTTTCCCGTTTTCTCATTTGACGAGAGGTCATAGGCCGCGGCTTCTTTTTTCGATATCGTTCTGTGTATACATCATTAAGACGGGCGAGTCGAGAAAAAAGTTGACGACACAACAAAAAAAGGTGACACCAGGTCACCTTTTCATGGAACAGACTTCATTAAGATAAGGATGATCAACAGAAACGGAACGATGAAAAGTAATGGAATGCCGACGATCGTGACGCATCCCACATCGATTTTCCGTTGTTTTCGGCGTTCACGTTTCCCCGTCCGTTCTTCGCGCTCATTTACGGGACTTAACATACCATTCACCTTTTCTACTTAATAATGCAAATGCCGTGATGTATCATTCCAAACCTTTACGTGGAGCGTGATCAGCGCAATACCGTACAAGACACTCATGTATAATGAAAACTCACCAAACAAGACATCCGTCCAGGCATTTAATCCAAACAATGGGACAACGAAGAGAAAGTAGAACACGAACTGAACACTCGCCAATGCATCAAACCAAATCGTTTCAGAAAATGCGCTTTCGAGTAACGAAACACCATAAATGAATAATGCTGCAGCGAAACCAATCCGGATATACCAGATCACGAGGCGAAGCGCTTTGTCATCCTTCATATAAAATAGCGATCCGACTAGACTAACGAGCCAAACGACGGAAGCGATGCTTTGCCAGCCGTTAATCGCGCCGTCCGGATGAAGTAAGGCAGACCATCCATTGATGCCGATCATGCCAAGTAAACCTACGATGAAGATGAGTCGATACGGTATGTACCTCTGACGCATGACGTTTCCTCCTCTGAAAACGAATAGATGTCACTTCTACGTTGTATATTCCATATGATGGGTTTTATTCCTTTTTCATCACGAAAAATAGTTCGGCTTTTTTGTTTAAGCTGATGACACTACAACAAGGGCTAACTCATCAGTCAGTCTATACAAAAGATAAGGGTGGCAGAATGATGATCTGCCACCCTTATCTCGTAAAAAAGAATGACGCGTTGCACGCCACTCCTACAGGAAGAAGCGCATTTTTGCGCTGTCAGAGACAAACAAGACCCGCTTTCCTGCTTGGATGAAGCAGGAAAACTGGCTTGTGTCTCGCCTGAGGAAAGGGCGTGCAACGATGAGTCATTCTTTTTTGAGTCAAATTCTTGTTTCGGTCATTCCTTCACTTTAAGATTCACATCATCAATCGTCACATCATGGGCGGCGAACGGCGAACCTTCCGCGTGTCCCATCAAGAACTTCAACGCCCCTGTATCGGCTTGTTCCATCGTAAAGGTATAGCTGTACGTTTTCGGTGTTGTCGTGATCGGTTCGACTTGACTGAAGTAACGTGTGTACGAAGCATTTTCGATTGTTACTTCGATCGGACGCGGTACAGTCGACGATGCTGTGAAGCTCAACTCATATGTTTTGCCTTTCGCGAGCGACAAGTTTCCTTGCTCGAGCAAGACACTCCACGGTTCTTGTCCTTCCGCTCCGATTTGGATGCGTGCTGTTTCATTGACAGCTTCGATAGCGGCTTGCGCATCATAGTGGACGTATGACGACCACGACGTCAATCCGTTTGTGAACGAACCGTTCTTCAGTGGTGACGGATCGACCGGCACTGGTGTCACATCGATCAATTCCACATCATCGAGCGAGATTTTTCCGGCTTGTCCACTGAAGTCAAACACAAGCTGATTGTCGTCTGCCGTTTGTGTAGCTGTGAACGGAATGTCGACAGTCGTTGCTTGTTTCGTCAACGGTACAGTCGTCTGTTTCAATTGCTCTTGTGCTCCCGTGATTTTCACCTGAAGTGATTTCGCTTTTTTCGCACCTGCTGTGAATCGAATCTGATACGCATGCCCAGCTTCCAGTTGAAGTCCCTTTTGCGTTAAACGTGCCGTCGTTTTTTGACCATGTCCTTCATAACGGAAATCACGTGACTCGGGATCAACAGACCCTGTCGTTCGCTTGCTACCGTTGAAGTGCCAATACGTCAAACGATCCATCGCCCCTTGATCGAACGTCCCGTTATAGACGAGATTCCCGTCTGGTAGTGCCGGTTTCGTTGCATCTTCATCGATGACGCCGCGCGGAATCTGTTCGACACGGACGTTCCCGATCTGAACACCCGCTTTTTCAAGTCCGAGGTTGAACTCAAGACGCGCTGCGAGATCCGTCTCTGCCGCCATATCAAACGTGAACGTATGCCGTTTGACGCTTGGTGTCAGAGCAATCGACTGTTCATTTGAATATTTCGTGTAGCCACGCTCTACCCCACCGCCGACTTTGACCATCATCTTCCGGTCTGCTGTGCTGCTCGCGTCAAAGCTGACTTGGTAACGTCCACCTTGCGCAAGGGATACGTTTTGAATCAGTTGGTGAGAATACGTCTGTGAACCAGGCTGATCAATCGTGACGTCTGCCATCCGTTGCCCTTCTTTTTCAATGATCGCAAGGCTTCCTATGCCACCGAAGTCTGGGAGCGTGACGTAGTTCCAGTACAGCGGATCAAACGACTGATTCCCAGTGATCATCGTGACCGGTTTTTCAAACGCTGTGTCGTAGACGAGGTTGCCGTCGATCGGTTGTTTGGCTCCGTCCGGTAATGTCACATTTTCGTAGGTCGGTTCGACCGGTTCGCGGTACGCTCGATTTTTTAAATCGTAGACCCGGACGTAGTCGACTTCCATCTCGGCTGGGAACTTCGTCGTCGCATCGACATCTCCATCGAACCAACCGCCGACCGCGAGATTCATGACGAGATAGAAGTTTTGGTCGAACGGTGCCGGATAACTATAGTTCGTTGCTGCGTTCAAGCCTTTACTGTACCAATCATTTTGTGTTTGATAGAGGTTGCCGTCAACGTACCAGCGGAGTTCGCCCGGCTCCCATTCGACCGCGTACGTATGCCATTGGTCGATCCGCTGTCCGTCTGGGAAGTGATAGTCTTTCCCCGTATATTTATTGTTCGGCCAGTTTTCTCCGTAGTGAATCGTTCCGGCAACCTTGTCCGGCTGACTGCCCCAAGCTTCCATCACGTCAATCTCACCGGACGCTGCCCACGCCCCGTATTTATCTTGCTCCGATAACATCCAGAACGCAGGCCAAAGCCCTTTTCCGGTCGGCAGCTTCGCTTTGATCTCATAACGACCGTACGTCTTACTGAACAACCCTTTCGTCTTCAGCTTCGCTGACGTGTAATCGTATGTACCGAGATCATCCGTCGTCTTTTCCTGCTTCGCCTTGATGACGAGTTTCCCGTTGCGAATAAACGAGTTGTCCTGCTTCGTCGTATAGTATTGTTTTTCATTGTTGCCCCAACCCGGTGAGACCGGTTGTCCGTTCGCATCCTTGATCCAGTTCCCCGTATCATAGGTCCATTTCGTCCGGTCGAGTTGTTTTGCCTGAAACTCATCCGACCAGACGAGCTTCCACTTCGTCTCTTTTTTGTCTGCCTTCGCGTCGACCGCTTGACCGCTCAGCAATAAACCGGTCCCGACCGCTAGTGCTACCCATGTCTTCATGTCTGTTTCCTCCTCTTAGTCAAAAAGAGGCAAGGACGAATGTTCGACCTTGCCTCCTTTGTTACGCTTCTTGCGGAATCGTTGCCTTATGTTGCTCGATGACGCCCGCATACCAGTGGGCGCTGTCTTTCCAAATCCGTTCCTGTGTTTCGAAATCGACGTAGAGAATTCCGAAGCGCTTATCATAGCCGAAGCTCCACTCGAAGTTGTCGAGCAGTGACCAAAGATAATAGCCTTGGATGTTCATCCCTTCTTCGTTTAAATCAGACACGGCTTGCAGGTGTTGTGCGACGTAATCAATCCGGTTCTGGTCAGCGACGCGACCATCGACCAATTCATCGTCGAATGCGGCACCGTTTTCCGTGATGTAGATCGGTAAATCCGTATACTCGGCACGCAAACGACGAATCAAGTCCTTGAATTCGCTCGGGGCGATATCCCAGCCCATGCCTGTCTTGTCATAATCCGAGTACGCATCCTTCTGCAGGAAATCGTTCGCAGCACTGAACTCGACGAGGTTTCGGCTGTAGAAGTTGATCCCGAAGAAATCACACGGGACGGAAATCGTCTCCATGTCGCCTTCTTCGATGAACGCGTAGGAATGGACGTATTTTGAGAACAAGTTCATCATGTCAACCGGATACTGACCTTTGAAGACTGGATCGAGGAACCACCGATTCGCATATCCGTCTGCATTGTTCATAGCCAGCTGATCGTTGACGGAATCCGTCTTCGCATACTTCGGTGCCAAGTTCAACGTGATACCGATCGGTGTGACCGATTTGAACTCACCCTTCAACAGCTCGACTGCTTTTCCGTGTGATAACAACAGGTGGTGCACGGCACGAACGGCTTCGTTCATATCCGTATGCCCCGGTGCATGTTGCCCGAGATGGTAGCTGAGGAACCCGGCACACCACGGTTCATTATGTGTGATCCATGAATCGACGATCCCGTCGAGTTCCGCAAAACACGCGCGGGCGAAGTCGAGGAACCAGTCGACCGATGCTCGATTGACCCAGCCGCCTTCTTCATGTGCCCAAAGTGGTAAGTCCCAGTGATACAGCGTCACGGCTGGCTTGATACCTTCTGCCCGCAGACGTGTCGCGAGTTTCTTGTAGAACGCCATGCCTTCCGGATTGTAGACCCCTTTTTGCGGGAAGATCCGTGGCCAGGCAATCGAGAAGCGGTACGTGTCGACGCCAAGACGTTTGATGTGCTGAATGTCCTCTTCATAACGGTGGTAATGGTCACATGCGATATCACCGTTATGTTTTTTGAAGACTTTTCCGTCCTCATCACAGAAGGCATCCCAGATCGAAGGCGTACGTCCGCCTTCGTTGTGGGCTCCTTCGATTTGATACGACGATGTTGCCGTTCCGAATACGAAGTTCGGTGCAAATTTCATATGTGTAATCTCCTTTAAGCTACTTATTCTTTAACGGCACCTGCCGAGATACTGCTGACGATATATTTCGAGAGGAACAAGAAGGCGATCATGATCGGCACGACGGAAATCGCGATCCCGAGATAGAGCGAGCCTAAGTTCTCTGCGACTTGTGATCCTTTTAAGAAGCCCATCAAGACCGGGAGCGTATACTTCTCTGGAGAGAAGAGTAAGACGAGCGGCATGATGTAGTTGTTCCATGAACCGATGAACGTAAAGATTGACATCGTTGCGATCGCCGGCATCATCATCGGTAAAGCGATCGTATGGAAGATCCGGAACTCACTCGCTCCGTCCATCCGTGCTGCCTCGATCAAACTCGGATGCAGGACGGTCTGGACATATTGTCGGACGAAGAAGACCGTGAACGGACTCGCGATCGCCGGAACAATCAATGGGATGTAGCTATCAAGTAAATTAAGGTTCTTACTCAGTTCGTAGAACCCGATCAAACCGAGTTGACCCGGAACCATCATCATGATGAGCATGAAGACGAACATCGCGTTCTTCCCTTTGAACTGATAGAAGGCGAATCCGAATGCTGTCAACGCCGAGAAATACCCCGATAAGACGGTGACGAGGACGGCAATGATCAAGCTGTTCTTGAAACCGGACCAGATGTTGACGTACGAACTGAGTGCGGCGTAGTTCTCAGCAAGCGAGTTCCCCGGAATCAACGAGAACCCGGACAAGACTTCTTCGTTCGAGCGCGTCGCGTTGATGATCATCATCAAAAACGGGATGATACAAGCGATCGTTAAGACGACGAGACCAATATAGATGACACTTTTGCCGAACCAGGCTTTCTTTTGTTTCGGTGGTGGCGTCAACTTGAGCGGGCGTTCGGAACGCTCCGGTTGTTCCTCCGTTTGTGGCACGATCCGACGTGCTTCTGCATTTCGTTCCATCGGTCAGGCTCCTTTCGGCGAACGTTCTTTTCGGAACATCCCTTTGAAGACGATGATTGAAAAGACGAGCGTGATGGCAAACAGTCCGTATGCGACAGCAGCGGCGTAGCCATAGTTGTTGTATTTGAAAGCTTGGTTATAGAGATAGAGCACCATCGTGTTCAAGGCACCGTCTGGCGCACCGACACCATCCGTGATCAACATCGGCAGGTCGAACAATTGCAGACCACCGATCAAGGACGTGATCATGATGTAGAGCAAAATCGGTTTTAAGAGTGGCAACGTGATGCGTGAGAAGATTTGCCAACGTGTCGCTCCGTCAATCAAGGCTGCTTCGAAGTAATCCTTCGAGATCCCAGATACGCCTGCCATGACAACGATGAACGAGTGCCCGAGCCACATCCATGTCAGGATGAGCGAGACGGAAATTTGTGCCGTCACCGGTTGCGTCAACCAGTTGATCGGCTCCGAGATGATTCCGATTTTCATCAACATCATGTTCAGTGAACCATGCTGCCAGTCGAGCAAGATACCGAACAATAAGGCGACCGAGCTGATCGTGATCAAGTTCGGTAAGTAGAACGTCGCCCGGAAGAAGGCAAGTCCTTTTAGTTTCAACTGGAGATCCGAGAACAATAAGGCGAGTAGTAAAGCGCCGCCGATCTGAAGGATGAAGTTCAGCCCCCAAATCTTCAGAGTGTTAAAGAACGCTTCGATGAAGTACGTATCCCCGAGTAACCGCGTATAGTTCGCGAGTCCGACGAGTTGTTCGCCTTCAGCGCCCGTGTAGTTCGTAAAGCTGTAATAGAAAGTCAAGGCAACCGGATAGATGCTGAAGATCAAGAAGACAATCCAGAACGGTGCGATGAACAGATACCCATGGCGATCAAGTTTTTTCACAGGTCAAACCCCTTTCTTAAACAAGAAGAGGTGAGGCGAGGATCGCCCCACCTACTCTCCTTATTCCGGTACTTTTACGTCCGGATACGCGTTTTTGACTTTTTTGTAGAACTCAGCAAGTGCTTCGTCTTTTGATTTTTTACCTTGGACGTATTCCATGACCGATGCACCGTACAATGTATCGAGCTGTTGGTCATACTTCGTGACAATCCCTGGTGTGATCTTATCTGCTTGATCAAGGAAGAACTCATAGTTGTTCTGTCCGCCGAGGAACTCATCTTTGAAGTCTGTCTTGATTTTTTCAGTAACTGGTTTGTACGCTAATACGTCACCTGTTTCTTTTGCCCAATCTGTTAAGAACGCTTCGTCTTGCGTCATCATCTTGACGAAATCATACGCAAGCTTTTGTTTCTTCGAATCTTTGTAGACACCTAACCATGTACCGCCCCAGAAGTATGGGCTCGGTCCGCTTGTGACCGCCCAGTCACCCGCTGATTTTTTCGCGTTTTCTTTGAGGACACTGTGAAGACCCCATGTCGGGAGGACGTAAGAGAAGACTTCTGTTTCAGTCTCTTTACCGTTTTCTTTGACTTTGACCGGTTTATCCATGCCTGCGAACCATGATGGTGACCATTCTGGTGCAAGTGCTGTGTATTGTTTCGTCCGAAGCTCTTTTGCGTAATCCATGTAATCTTTCTTGTCTTGCGTCAAGACGAGCTCTTGCTTATCGTTGACCCAAGGTTGTGGGTCGTTTCCTTGTGCGAACCAACGGATTGATCCTTCATCCGGGAACATCTTGTAGCCTTTGCTCTTCATTTTTTCAGCGACTTCGAAGACGCCGTCCATCGAGTCCATCATGCCGCCGATTTCTTTTGGATCATCTGTGCCGAGGACTTTTTTCGCGATGCTGCGTTTGTAGTAGACGCCACCTGGTGTCGTTTGCCATGACAGCGCACGCACGTTGCCGTCCTTATCTTTCCCCATGTCATAGACGTACGGGATATAGTCATCTTTGACTTCGTCTGCGTTAAACGGTTTTTCAGAGAGGTTCGCCCAGTATCCGGCATCAACCCACTGTTTGAGGAACGCGATCTCACCTGTGAAGATGTCTGGTGCTCCAACGCCACTCTCAAGGGCTGGTTTCAATTTCGTCGGGTAATCGGCGATCGGCACGATCGTCAATTCGACTTTGACACCGTTTTTCTCTTCGAACTTTTTGATGGGCTCTTTTAACTCATCTGTGAACGACCAGATTTTTAAGACGTCTTTCCCGCCGCTCGTCTTTTCTTCGCTGCTACCTGAACATCCAGCAAGGACACTTGCTGTTAACGCACCGACTGTTAACACGCTAACTAATTGCTTCTTCATCTCATCTCATCCTTTTGTTAAGTATTCCGCTTATAGGTAAGCGGTTTCAATTTGTTATCCAAAAATATCGAAAGCGCTTTCGAAAAGGCTTTAAAGAAAATTCCCGAAAGCCCTTTCGGAAAAAGTGATAAAAAATGATTTCGAAATCGCTCTCGCTTTTCCTCACTGACAACGAGCGAGAGCGATTCCGAAACAACGATTGTGTTATTCAGGTACTGGACCTGTCGATTGACGAACCATCAAATTGACCGGAATGACATCGCGTGTCGTGACCCGTTTTTTGTTGACGATCTGTTCAATCAAGACTGATGCTGCATGCTGACCGATCGTTTCCGTATCTTGTCGGACCGTCGTCAGCTTCGGTGTGATGTACTGCGACATGTAGATATCATCGTACCCAACGACTGAGATGTCTTCCGGAATCCGTAACCCGGCTTCATGAATCGCCTCAATCGCACCGATTGCCATTTCATCCCCAGCAACAAAGACTGCTGTCGGTCGTTCAGGTAATGCCAGCAACTCGTTCATTGCCCGCTTTCCTTCTTCCCCGGAAAAGAATCCGCCGTTGACGAGATAACCGCCCGGAATCGGCAAATCAAGTTTTTCCATCGCTTGCTGATAGCCTTCAATCCGCGCTCTTCCGGCATCTGTCGACGTATCCCCTGCAATGTGGGCAATCAACCGATGACCAAGTTCGTGCAAATGATTGACGGCGAGTGTGCCACCGGTGATGTTATCCGAGTAGACGACACTACAATCGGCACTGTCCATGTCGACGACGACGATTGGAATCGTGCTTTGAATCAACTCCTGGACGTGCTGGTCCATCTGATCGGAGCAGATGACGACAATGCCGTCGACTGCCCGGTGTCGGAAATGCTCGAGGTAGCTCATATCACGATTGCGTAAGTTCCGCGATGCGAAGATGAGGTCATACCCTTGTTGTTCTGTTGCTTTTCGGAAACTCTCAATGATCGCGTTGAAGAACGGATGCATCATTCCGACGCCATGTGCTTCCGAGAACA
Organism: Exiguobacterium acetylicum; assembly: GCF_019890935.1. Lineage (NCBI taxonomy): Bacteria > Bacillati > Bacillota > Bacilli > Caryophanales > Exiguobacterium > Exiguobacterium acetylicum. The sequence goes on along the minus strand of NZ_CP082333.1, from coordinate 351,885 downwards.
TGACACCGATCGTCCACGAACGTTTCGTCGAGAGCGACTGGGCGTGCGCGTTCGGTAAGTATCCCATCTCGGCTGCTGCTTGGACGATTTTTGCTTTCGTCTTTTCACTGACATCCGAATAATTATTTAAGGCTTTTGAGACCGTTGTAATCGAAAAACCGGTCATCTTCGCTAAATCATAAATTGTTCCCATGCTACTCACTCCATTTCACCGAAAGCGCTTTCGATAAATTTAGTATACGAACTCTCTTTGGAAGTTGCAACCTATTTTTTTATAAATATCAGAAAAAATGAAAACGTTATCATTTATACCGAATTCAATGCAGAAAGAGTTCGATTTTTCTTTTAACGCGAACAAATGTTTGGTATACTTAAAGAAACTTACTTCGCCTTTTTAAAGAGAGGAGCTTTCCCATGCCCATTAATCCGTATCTTGTCTTTAACGGCAACACGCGTGAGGCACTGACGTTCTATGCACACGTTTTCGGTCAAGAACTACCGGAGATCATGGAGTTCGGACCCGGTCCCGGTCCTGACGGTCAGCCCTATCCAGAAGAGATGCAGTCACTTGTTCTACATGCTGAACTGATCGTTCATGGTACCCGCTTAATGTTCTCAGACGCAATGCCACATGATCCGGTCACGATTGGTCAGAATGTTACCTTGGCACTCCACTTATCTGACGTGGATCTGTTACAGAAGACATTTGATCAACTCGCAAAAGACGGCACCGTCATCATGCCGATCCAAAAGACATTCTGGAGTGAAGCCTACGGAATCGTCGAAGATGCATTTGGTGTCCAGTGGCAAGTCAATCATGTAGTGAGTGAAGTGCCTACCACTTAATATTTTCAGGCGACTTTTATTACAAAAGTCGTCTTTTCCATGAGTAACATACCGCCCCACTCTCTCTATCCATTCAAATTTCTACAATAAATTTTTTATGGATTAAAATGAAGAGGATACTTCTAATGAATTAAGGAGCGTACTTTATGGATATCCAAACCTTTATCTTTTTAGAAAATGAACAGAAACACGTGAACATCACAGAACAAGATCGCATTCAAGTGTACATTCAGCAAAAAGAGGATTGGTTAGAGGATGGCTTTTTAAATTTAGACGGTACAATTTCTTTTGCCCAGAATGAAATCATACAAGGAGCCGATCACTCAGATGAACTTGCACCACTGTGGCAGTACTATGCAGACGCTTTGAAAAACTGTCTAGAGGATGGATCTGCTACCTTCTATTTCCCGAACACACCTATTGAAGTGTGTTTGAAAAAAGTAAATAACAATCGATTATCATTAACTATTGATCAAGAAGAAGCAGTCTATAATACATCAGACTTCATTCAAGCTTTTAAACAAGCAGCTTTATCTTTTTATCAGCTCGTCGAGGTGATGTCTGATCAAAAATACGAGGATGATTTACTCGAAAAAATCGAGAACTTGTCATAATGATAAAAGGCGATTCCGTGACTTGGAATCGCCTTTTAGTTAGCTCTCGCTTAAAGAAGTCGAACTTACAGTTGACTGAATCAACTGCTTTAACCAAGCTTGTCTTGCTTCTACTGAAAAATCTTTATTTCCGAATACCTCTACTCTTAATGGAAGTAATTCGAACAACTGATGCTCCAGTGCTTGCCGTACCTGTAAAATCATAATCGTCCCTTCCACTCCTGATAACGAATGATTCACACCATATGCTTGCTCAGTGTAATAGGATACAAATCCATCCGCCCATTCTGTCGGACGCTCGTTTAATGCTTTACGAAAGCTATTTTCTACATCCGTTTGATCAACATAAACGAGAACGGGTTGTAACGGTGCGATAATCGTCGCTATGCGTTCAATATACGCTCGCAACGTCGCTTCCGGTAGATCGTATTTGATGAGCCCCATCGTCAATGGATTTTGTAAGAAACAGCACTCAAAAACATATGTTGTATCCATCGTTAACGCTTGAGAGACGAATTCTTCCCACTTTTTAAAGATCAATGACTGATGTAACTCAAATGGTAGTTCATAGATATCTCTTGCTTGCAGAAACGCAAGTACTGCTTCAGGAACATCCTGTTTTGACTGCCACTGACGATACGATATTAGCACGTAGTCATTGAACAACTCAGCAAATCGTAAGACATCGAGTGAAGCGTATTTACTTTGAAAGTCTATCCATTCATTCATCGTTAAGTAAGCGACACTCTCATAATCTGCAGGATGGTTGAGATCTCCTTCTATATGAAGACACGTGTTTATTTTTTTCTCTTGTAGTAAACGAGTTAATGCTTCAGCTGTTGTTGTTTTGCCTGAACCTGGAAGTCCTTCGACTATAAATAATTTTGTCATTAGTCCTTTTCCTCCTGAATAAATAGCATGTTTAAAATTCAAATGCTATATAGATTACAATTTATAGTATTATTCAATTATGTAAATTACATTATATTACATGTGATTCAAATCATTTATCATTACCTTGAGAGGATTTCATACAGTGAAAAATCTTTATTTCGAAAAACTTAAATTTACTTATAGTGACGTAATCAGTACACGTTCGCATTTTATAGACGATTATCCAATCGTTTACCTATTGTACAATTCAACTAAAGAACAAGCATATGTAGGGCAAACGGTTCAAAAAAACCAAAGATTAAAATCCCATTTAAAAGATTCTCGACGTAAACAACTTGATCAAACAATTTTAATTGGACACGAGCAGTTTAACCAATCAGCCACTTATAACATAGAGTCTAATTTGATCAACTTTCTGATTGCTGACGGCCATTATAAGTTGCAGAACGTCAGTCAAACAGCCTCTCGCTATACTCATAATTATTATCAAAAGTCCTTTTTTAATGAGACGGTCTTCGAAAACATTTGGCAACGATTGCGTGAAGAAAGCATTGCTAAAGGAACACTTGAACACCTACGCAATAAAGATGTTTATAAACTTTCTCCATATCGTGAATTGTCTGAGCAACAACTCGAAGTAAAACAAGAAATACTAGAATACTGCAAAATAAATATTACACAATCAGGACATCATGTATTTATTGTTGAAGGAGATGCCGGGACAGGCAAAAGTGTTTTGCTTAGTTCTTTATTCAATACAATCCAGGACCTGTCGAAAGATACAAGTTCCGCTCTTTATCAAACAGACAATTACTTACTTGTTAATCATAGTGAAATGCTAAAAACGTATAAATCGATTGCGGGAAGCTTACCGAACCTGAAGAAAAAACAATTTCAAAAACCTACACCATTCATAAATACATTGAGTAATCAAAACACAATGGTAGACATTGTACTAATTGATGAAGCACACCTACTCTTAACAAAAGAAGATACGTATAACAACTTTCATCAAAAAAATCAGCTGAACGAAATCATTACACGTAGTAAAGTCACTATTCTAATTTTTGATCCTAAACAAGTATTAAAAATCAAGAGCCACTGGGGACGTACTACTCTTGAGGAAATCGTAGGTCCCTTTGCAACGAAAACGTTACGATTATCCAAGCAATTTCGAATGCAAGCTAGTCAAAAAACATTACATTGGATCAATCGTTTTGTAGAACGAGAGATTCTACCACTACCATCAGACTCTAACTATGACTTTCAAATCTTCGAAGATCCCGAAGCATTCAAACAAGCAATTTTTCAAAAAGATCAAAAATATGGACTTTCAAGAATGGTATCAACCTTTGATTATCTTCATAAAAAAGATGGTGCTGACTATTACGTAGACGAGGATGGCATCAACCTTCCCTGGAATCGTAGTTATTCAAATATAACGTGGGCAGAACAACCCGAAACGATAAATGAAATTGGATCAATCTATACAATTCAAGGATTTGATTTAAATTACGTAGGTGTTGTGCTTGGTCCTTCCATTCAATATGACGAAGAGACTCAGAAGCTAGTCATTGATTCTACGCACTATAAGGATAAAGGCGCCTTTATTTCGCGTCAGGACTTAAGTAAATCAGAAAATGAACAGGCAAAAGAAGACATCATTTTAAACTCATTAAATGTTTTGATGAAGCGAGGCGTAAAAGGACTTTATCTTTATGCTACAAATCTGCAATTGCGAAAATGTCTATTACAGCTAAAGGAGAATGACTCATGAATGAAATTGAATCTTTAATAAAAAAAGTCGATGACTTTCGGGATGAAAGGAATTGGAGGCGATACCATAACGCTAAAGACTTAGCAATTTCTTTATCTATCGAAGCGTCTGAGTTATTGGAGGCTTTTCAGTGGAAGACAAGTGAAGAAGCTTGGGAAGAAAATGAAGAAAATATTAAAGAAGAGATTGCTGATGTATTGATTTACGCGCTGACATTATGTAGCGAGTTAAATTTAAACATTGAAGATATTATCTTAGAAAAAATCAATAAAAATAAAATAAAGTATAAGATCGATAAAATGGAGTAAAATTCTATAAATTCATTACACTTATAATACTTTCTTTAAAGATCATATAAAAACTAACAATGAAAAAATATAGCACTAAAAGCTCGTTATTATCCTAGCTATATTTTTTCATTGTGCTTAAATATTCAATTGAATTAATCAATAGAAAAAACTTTTAACACTAAATCCGCTAATTTTTTTGTACGAATATCAATATCCTGTATGGTCCAAGATGTTTTTAAATTTCCTGTTAATTCATCAGTAATGATAGATTTATTTATAAATAGTTTGGTACGTAATCCTGTATACTCTTGAGATCCTTTTGGCCTATAGTCACGCTTTTCTATAAAATCATTATCACTCAATTCAGAGTTATAACCAGTAAGAGTAATGTTTCCTATTCTATGCATATTTTCTTTTTGAAGATTTTCAGCGTTTTCTATATTATCCGGAGCAATCATTTGCTTCCATGATTTCTTAAGATTAATATTTTGCGGTAAGATGTGTTCTAGCGTCCAAATAGGTTTCCCATTCTCATAATCATCTAATGTATCCTTATATTGTTTATTAAATAAGTTTCCATATTTTCTTTCAATTTCTATTAAGATGAATCGAACTGTTTGTGGTGAAGTATCATATACAGATTCATCTAATCTCACTAAAAATTCTTCGTCACTTACTTTTATAGGATTTAGAATATTTTTTATTGTGAGTAAAGCAATATTATCTAAGTTATCTTCGATTTTCTCAAGTTGGCGAACAGTCTGTATTGCTTTTGCACGAATGTTTGAAGATTTAGGTTTTAGCACAATATTTCTACGAACATAGTAACTCACTAAATAATCAAAAATAGAAGTTAATGTATTCTCAGAAATTTTATTCTCAGTTAGCTTTTTTAATAAAAATAGCATTAAAGGGTATATTGGAGATGTTTCAAGTTTAGATAATTGTTTGATTTTAATTTGGAGATTCTCATTAAAAAATAATTCATCGCTACTTTTTATTTTAGGAATAATATTAGAGAAAATTTTTGCGTTAATTAATAATGTCTGCATATATTTATACTTCTTTTCTTTGAATAATTTCTCATACTTTCTAAGGGAAGCTTGTTTAGTTATTGAAGACGTAGAATCACTCTCAAAAGTATCATAATTATTTTGGAAAAATTGTGTTATTGAAGGAATATTTGTTTCTCCATTCTCATTAGAAAAAATATGAATTAGCTTATTCCACTCTTCTAAAGCGTTACTATCTCCAATATCTTCGACTGCTTCACTTAGATAATATGACTTTAATAAATCAACTAGTGTCAAAGGAAGTCCTTTAGCATTTAAAGAAATGAAAACTGAGTAAGCATCGGTTAAATCATTGACTGTGATTCTTAATAGTTCTATATTATTTAACTTTTTGTAGAAATTTTCTATTTCATCCAAATCATTTATACTACCAATACTTATAAGACTTTGAATAAATTTGTAACGTTTTCCAAAGGTTCTATTTCCGAATTTACCCTTATCTTTATCTTCAAACACTCGAAGATAATTCATAAAAATTCCGGCATCCGGCTCAAGTAATTTTAATTTTGGTTTATTTTCATAACCTATTAGTTTTCGTTTAATATCTGTTTTTAAAGAATAAATAGATTCTCTTTGTACTTTTGAAGAGTTCTTGTCATCAATATTATTTAGTTCTTCATAGATCGCTAATAAAAACAGAGCAATTGTTGTAAGCCTCTGTTGACCATCTACAACATCAAATTCATTTTTATTTTGAGAAGGAGTTACAAGTAAATTCCCTAGATAGTATCCAGATTCTTCGTTGATTACATCATTGTAAAGTGATTCGATATTACTGTCATTCCATGAATAATTGCGTTGGTATATCGGAATTTTATATATTGTTCTTCCTTCAATAGAAAATATTTCAGAAATGGGCTTTGATTCAGGGTTTATGTTCATTTTTTTCTCCTCAATTACGTTTTATTTATCATAACGATTAAAAATTTTATAGAACTTTAATAATTGAATTTTATCTTATTATCTTTCAATTAAAAAAGTAATTTGTTAATCTATAATTAATTATCCCCTGTATTATTTTGTAAATTTCATTTGGGAATTTTAATGAAACTAAAACTGATAAATGATAATTTTTATAGACAAATGGTGGTCCAATTTTAGACATTGGCTGTTTTATTAATAAGCGCTCTATTTTATGTTTATTAAATGCTCCTTTTAACTCTGCCGTTTGTGCATCTTTCAATTCCCGATACTTCTCCGCATGCAGATACTCATAAAAGAATGGTGCTACTTCTTCGGCCGTAATCGGCTCCATCCAACGCTCTTCTCCCCGCTCAAGCATCGCTAACAGAACAACCATCTTATAACTTCGATTCATAATTGTCTTTTCGACCTGTTCGATCAATTCTCGATTAGAATCGTACGCCTCAATCTCCTCGCCTGATAACTCCTGACGCTCTTTCAAGAACCCAACGTAAGAGCCCCATTCTTGTTTATAGCCTTGCGGAATTGCCGCATATTCCCCGATCTCAGCATACGATGGTCGACGACCGAGTTCATATTTGATTTGCTCATATTGTTCAATCAGTCGTAACTTCCGCTGGCTTGGTTGTCGTAGTCGATGAATCAATTCCAGTGCTCGCGTATCGAACTCAATCACACAGCCGGGCGGTGGCGTAATCGGTTCTATTTCGCCTCGCTTGAACGATTCTTTCATCGTCCCGAGCAGTTTCAGTTTCGTCTCAACGTTACGATAGTTCCCGATCAAATCAATGATGACACAGTGCGATTTATCTTGCGCTAAACGTAAGCCACGTCCGATTTGTTGCGTATAGATGGCGACCGACTCGGTTGGACGACAGAACAGGAGTGTATCCACTTTCGGAATATCGACACCTTCGTTGAACAAATCGACGGTAAAGAGGACGTCGATTTCTCCTTGCTCAAATGCTTGCATGTACTTTGTGCGATTGGTCGTCTGCCCAGTCAGTGCAAATGTCGTCGTTCCTTTTTCCCGGAATACTTGCGCCAGATACTCCGCCTGCTTGATTGACGAACAAAAGCCGATCGTCTTCGTTTGCCGATGCTTCTCCCACGAATGATAGATATTATCTGCGACGTCTCGATCAAGTTGTCGATGCTCGAGCTGCGACGCATCATAGGTCCTACCGATTCGTCGAATCTGGGAATAGTCGATCGTGTCATGAATACCGTAATAATGAAACGGCGTCAAAAAGCCTTCAGCAATCGCTGCCGTGAAGTGCATCTGGAACGCAACATTATGGTGACAGATCGCATAGACATCCGCACCGTCCATCCTGTCTGGTGTCGCCGTCAGACCAAGCAAAAAACGGGGCGTGAAATAATCGATAATTTTTTTGTAACTCGTTGCTGCCGCGTGATGGAACTCGTCGACGATGATGAGATCAAACTGATCCGTTGCAAAACGGTCCAAGTGACGCTTTTGCGCCAACGTCTGGACGGAAGCGAAGACGATCTCCGTCGTCTCCGTGACGGTCCGGTCACTGCCGATATAAAAGCCGGTCTTCCACGCCGGATTGACTTTTTGAAACGAACGCTCTGCTTGCAGTAATAGTTCTTTTTGATGTGCCAGAAACAGAACTCGTGTAAAATCTCCCGCAAAGAACGCACTGAGGTAAGTCTTCCCTAATCCAGTCGCGAGCACCGCCAACGCACGTGTCCGCCCTTCTTCCATCGTTTCCCGTAATGCTTGGAGCGCTTCTTCCTGCACCCGGTGTGGTAGGATTTCTGGTGCAACGACGACGGTTCCTTCGTCATACTCGACTTCTGGTTCCGCGACATATTGACGTGCCGCGTACTCTTGACGGTAAGCATCTAAGACAATCGGATTCAGTTCTTCTGCCGATTCACTGAGGTAAAGATCCATGAAGGCATCGATTGCATCATCAAGGATTTGTGGTGCGACGGCTTGTGGTAAATGAACGTTCCATTCAATACCGGACCGAAGCGCACTGTTCGAGATGTTCGACGAACCGACGATTGATAAACCAGTCTCTGCGTTTCGAAACAGATACGCTTTCGGATGGAAGGAACGTCCGCCTGACCGGTAAAAGCGAACTGACAACCCATCAAGCGCAAGCAACTGCGCCAGTGCTTCTGGATCGGTGATGTGTAGATAGTCGCCAATCAACAGCCGAATCTCGGCTCCTCGTTGCAAGGCACGACGAAACGCTGGGACGAGCAAGGCGACGCCTGATTTCTGAGCAAACGCTGCGACGATATAGACTTCCTCTGCCTGATCAATGGCCTCGACGAGTGAGTCATATAAATGATGCGTCGTCAGCTTCGCTTCCGGGATCAATTCTCGACCTCGATCAGGTAGAGGCGTTCTTCGAAGCCGCCGCGTTGTTGCTGTTTCTTCGCCCGGACGGCTTCCAGTTCATCGACTGTCACGCCATGTGTCTTCGCTAACGCTTGGATCAGCTCCAGTAAGTCGGCTAACTCCTCGACAGCGTCTTCGTCCGTCGTCGCTTCCTCATATTCAGCCAGTTCTTCATGTAATTTCTTTTTCGCTTCCACTAGGAATTCATGTTCATTCAGCGTTCGGAACGTTGCTTTTTTTCCGTTTTGGTCGATGATATTTGGAATCGCGTCTCGAACTAATTTATGATAAAGTGGCATTTCAATTCACTCCTTAGAAGGGTTGAGGGATATCCGAGTCGAATCACTCGGTATCGTACATATGTATTTTTATAAGAGGAGGTTCTTTTCATGTCTACATTCAAACAGATCGACACAACGAACGCCCCTGCTGCGATCGGTCCTTACTCGCAAGGCTTCATCGCGAACGGTACACTCTATGCTTCCGGTCAAATCCCGATCGATCCGGCAACAGGTGAACTCGTACCAGGCGGAATCACGGAGCAGACGGAACAAGTCATGCGAAATGTCGATGCCATCCTGAAAGAGGCAGGACTGACACCTGACCGCGTCGTCAAGACGACATGCTATTTAACGAGTATGGAACACTTCGCTTCTTTTAATACGATCTACTCCGATTACTTCGCACCGCACAATCACTTCCCAGCTCGGTCTTGTATCGCTGTGAAGGAACTGCCAAAAGGTGCATTAGTTGAAGTCGAGATCTTAGGACTATTTTAACAACTCAATATGACAATAAGTCCTCATTAAATAATAAAATGAGGACTTATTGTCATATTAGATATTTATTCTAGATCGTCGATTATTTTATAAATTTCTTGTTGAATTTGTTCCAATTCATTTAAATTTTGTTCGTCGGGACTTAACGAATATCTGATTATACAAGTATTTTCATCTATTTTAAATTGTGTTTTATTTTGAACTACAGGATAGAAGCAAAATACTCGTTCAACAGCTGATTTGGGTGTTCTTTTCTTAACTTTACTATTCAAAAAATATGATTGAGCACTACTATAATTTAAAAGTTGCTTGTAAACTTTAAAGCCACTATTGTACACATGGTTATTTAAATACGTATTTAAATTTCCTATATTATTTAGTGGTCTATACTTAAAGTCTCCAATAATACTACCTTTGAACAATTCCTCTTTATAAATATCGATTCTAAAATCTGGTCTATTGTTTTCTCTTATAGTAAATAGAGGTTCAGTATCATCACTAATTTTATTTACACCACGAGGTATAAATGCATCGTATTTCAATATAAGTTTTAAACTGTTTTTACTTGTAAATACTATAGTTTCTCCTTGTTTTAAAATCGGAAAATCTTTATCTCCATCTCCATCGAAAATCCAACCTTTAACTTCTTGAAATTCATATTTACTATTTTTAATTAACATTAAAATCTTAATAAATCCCCATATTTCATACAATTTAGAGCTTTCTTTGTATATATAATGATATCTAGAAAACCCGTTCAATTTATCATAAAAATCATTATTAGTATAAAGAAAATAAAACTTACTCAAAATTCTATAGTTTGAATATCTACTTAATAACTGAAGATTTTTCCCGCTCTTTTTTAGATTTTGAAGTTGGTCAGAACTAATAAACAGATTTAATGTTTTTAATACTTTGTTCAGTTTTTCTTTCATTATTTCAAATTTATTAATTTCTGAATTAATATCAAAATTATTATTTTTATATCTTTTTTGAATTTCATATTCGGTTTTTAATAATCTTAATTTTTCTTGAAGATATTTTATTAGATACTGGATCTCCTTACTAAAATAGTCAGCTATGTATAGAATTCCTTGATTTAAATTATTATCAAAAGAAATTTCTCTTCTAAAACTAACCTTTTTTGAGGGTTTACCAATATATTGATTCATTTTTTGTGTATATAAATCATTGTTTTTCCCTTTATCTATAGTAACAAAATAGTTTTTCTCAATTTGAAATTTCGGATCTTTTTTGATTTTCATCAAATAAAAAATTATTTCTTGTGATACTGAGGAGAAAAATGCAATTTTCCCAAGAATATCTAACTCAGATTCTTTAACTACAGCATTTCGCTTTAAAGAAATTTCCTTAGATAAACCCTTAATAACTGTCTCAATCTCCTCTTTCATACTATTTAACTGATTAAAATCAACATTTTTAGGGTTCACTTTTAAAAATGTCATGAACTTATTATCATTTTCACTTACTTCAATAATATAATCTCCTGGTATTAACGAAGTGTAATTGTGACCATTTCTCGAATCATTCATATATATTGTTCTATTATTATCGTCAGGAGTAAAAAAGTAATCTTCATCACTTTTAAATTCATTTTCCGGCAATATATCTAAAAATTCAATTTTAAATTTGAGATATTTATTCTCAGAATTAAAGTAAATTTCTAAATCAATTAGCTCACTTACTTCATTGATGTAGTTTTCCTTATTATTCATAAGAGATTCTAAAGAATCAGTGAAATCAACTATATTATTAAAATATTTTTTACCATTTTTAGTTTCTATAAATTTTAAATCAAATGGTATGTCCATATTCTTCAATCTCCTTAGATAATTGAATAATAGTGTTTTTCGATTCGTCAAAATTAGAAATATTAGATTCTTCTAATAACTTATAAAGGGAACCTGGTAGGTACTTACCATCGTTACTACTACCTAGTAACTCTTCTAATTGTGATTTTGAACCTCTGACTTTTGTTAGAACTCGTTGAACTATTTGATAATCAAATGCCATTTCTCTATCGTAAATTTCAGAAACAGGTAAATTGGCAATATACTTCTCAATTTGTGACAATACTCTATAACCTACTCCTAATTGTTTGTTGGCGTTATGAAGTAAGTTGTGTATATTCCATATTAAATTTACTTCATCATCTGTCAAAACATTTACTTTTTCATTCCTCATCATGCTTTTAAGCTTACTAAAAGTTTTTAGTGGTTCTTTAATTCCCATACTACTTTTCTCTTCACTCTTAATATGATTATCATTATTAAATTTTAAAATACTATTTCTTATTTGATTAAAGTTTGAAACTTCCATGGTTATTACATTTGATCTATCAAGAACTTTATCTGAAAATTGAAAAGTCGATTCATCTATATTAACTGTTCCAACAAAAAATAAATTATCTCTAAGTAAAATAGTTGGTGGATAATCCTTAGAATTATACACTCTATTTTCTATTTTAGAATTATAGATATTTAAAGTACGATTTTCAGAATGCTCTTTTTCAAGAATAGATAAAAACTGAGAAAAATAATGTTCAACTTTTGCTAAATTCATTTCATCAAGACAAACTATATAACACTCATCTTTATTATCTTTAGCTTCAAGAATAAACTCTATTAATTCTGACTCACCAGGTCTATAGATTCCGTTATTATTATCCATATATCCTAATAAATCCGAATCATCTTGCCAAAATGGACGTACTGGAACAAACAATAACTTTGCTCTTTCCTTAGGATACAATTCATTAGAGTGATTTATTATATTTTTATTTTCAATTCTATCTGAAAACCTATTTAATGCTTCGTGATAACAATGAACAATTTTAGATTTACCTGTTCCACTTAATCCCGATAGAATAACCAATCCTTGAGTTTTCATCGAAGTATGAAAGTTTAATAAATCCTGATCTCTGTAAGAAAGCTTTTTCTCTAATGCTACTGTCTTAAAAATTTCAATAAATTCTAATTCTGCACTTTCTTCGACTTTTATTTTATTTTTTTCTGGTAATATTTTTTCTCCTTTTTTCAATAGTTCAATCATTTTATCGTCAACTTCTTGAGAAACAAAAATCAAATTTTTAGTGAGATACGATTCTCCTAAATCTTTAAGGTTTATTTTATAAAAATGACTATATTCGTTTTCTGTAACAAATTTAATTCCATATTCTTTTGAAGAAATTAATTTATTTATCGGTCCAAAAATAGTTAATTCATCATTTTGATTTATTTCATTTTTATTATTATTACTTTCATTAATTATTATAAATGATGGGTAATCATCTTCACTTTTAGATATATCAAAAGTTTCATTGATATATTCATTATTAAATAACTTTTCCAGTTCATTTTTAACTTCATATTTATCACGGTTTATTATAGGGATTGGATAAAATATAAAATCCTTATCACTTTCCCTTCTTACAACTTCTATGTCAATTGCATTATAAAATTTTCTATTATTCTCATCAGCTGTTTTATATTTAATTTTAAATATTAAGTAATGAATTTCTAAGAATTTTTCTAAATTTTTTATTCTATTTTCATTAGTTTCATTTACATCATCTATGAATCCTAAATTTCTTAAATCTGTTGAAAAACCATTTAAATAATTTGTAGCATCTTTAGGTAAGTTCTCTGAAGGATTTGAAACAATTTTTATATCGTATTTTAAAGCTTGATCATTATTGACTAGAGTAATACTACTTCCTTTTCTTAATTCACCTATAAATTTAGCATCCGACACACTACTCATTCATATCATCCTTTTTGTCATATTAATTAGTTCTTCAGTAGACTTTATTGTAATTACATTATCGAAATGTAAAATAGCATTTTGATTTTTTTCATTTTCGTTTTTGTTATACGTAAATTCTAAAATAATTATTCTTTTATACTGTTTTAAATCTTTAACAGTTAAAAGATTCTCTACGTATATATAATTATTTCTTTTAAAGTTACTATCAAAATATTTTTCATAAACTTCGTTTCCAACAACTAGTATTTCTTCATTTTTTTTGATTCCAGGTTATTTTTTACTTTATTATATTCACTAAGTATTTTATCTATTTCTATTTGTTTATCTTCAATAATTTTATTTATCTTTTTTTCATATAATTCTTTAATTTCAATAATTTTCGTTTTTTCATTTACTATAATTTGATTATCTTTTTTATTTTTTTCTATTAATTGATTATGAGCTTTTAATATCTCATTATTTTTTGATTTTTCTTCAGTATATTTAACTTTATATTTATGAACTTCTTTTTCTAACTTTTTAACAATATCTCGCAAATTCATAATATCATTATCTTTCTCATTTACTTCTTTATTGTCCACTAACAAATTAGGATCATTTAACATTTTTTTCATTAAATCTATATGATACCTCGTACAATTTTTCTTCATGATCACCATTAATCAGTCCCAACATAACTTCCTCAACACTATATTTTTGAATCAGTTGATCAATTAAATCATCAGGAATTGTTGTAACTAAAGACCACGTATAATCTTTATTGTAATTTTTTTTATAATACTCAATCGTTTTAAGTAACTTGCTTTTCAATTGAATATCTTCTAATAATATATTTTTCATTTTTTTTATTTTTACAGGATTATTTGGACCGTTGATTCTAAAGCCAGGTAGTTTTATTGAATTAACTTTAAAAATATCTTCTAGATACTTTGAAGAAAGCAACTCAATAAAATCATTATATTTTTTTCCATATATGACTCCTTTATGCAAACAAGTTAACTTAATTTATATTAATTTCATTATATTATTTTGAGATATAAATTGCATACTATTGTTTTTTAAATCTTTCAAAATTAGTTATTTTATAATTCTTATTTTCGTCATAAAACAAACTATATATAGACTTTGCTTACGAATCACTCGTTAATAACTATCTATTAAGTCGAGTGGCGATTGTAATTCTAGGATTCGCTAAATTACATCAAGTAACTGCTGGCTCTCATCCGTCATGTCCTTCTAACTCCTTTTCATCACTTTGTTTTGAATCGCATTCATCACAATCGGTATTTGCACGACCAGATTCAAGACACTCATTCCAAGAACCAGTTGACTGGCTGTCAATGGCTTGAAGTATCCTTCGCCGTATTCTTCCCCTACACTGAGTGCGATCCCGTACGAAATCGCAAACGAAACCATGTTGCCGATGACGATGTATTTCGGTTTTCCACTCCGTGCAAGTGAATACGATAGTACACCAAGTCCAAACAAAAATAAGACATACCCTAATATCGAACCCGTTTTCCAATCGAGGTAAGGTCCTAGCCACGCAAACGGAATCAGATACAATAGTGCTCTTTTCATTGTTCATCCTCCCCTTCTTCGTCTTTTCGGTTACTCCCGGCATCGTAGTAACCGTATAAGAGTTCCCGAATCATCCACCATCCAGGTGGATAGATATTTGATCCTGAAAGTTTCTCTGTACCATTTTCTGTCGTCACATGAATTTCCCAATCCGTGCCGTCACAAATCATAACGCCTTCAGGATGCGGATAGTTTCGCCAAACTTCTGCATCGAACCGATCCGACCACATGTCGATTAAGTAGATGTCCTCTTCTGTCAGTTCTATCAGTAACGGATTCAATTCCTCTGGTAAATTTAGTTCTTGAAACCACCATCCGGATAATCGTCTTTCCTCATCTTCCGCACGAAGCGTTCGACTTGTACGATCCCACCAAAACGTCTGTCCTCTTCCCATGTCGGACTCCCGAAAATAAATTCGCTCGACTGTTTGCATCGTGATCATCCTCTAAAATTGATATTTCCATTATAGTCCATTTGTTATTTTTAACCTGTTACATTTTTTACTATGGTTCTGCTGATTTCTGTTGCTGTGAAACATTTTTCTTCTTCTATCAGTAGATGTAGTGAAAGGAGATGTTTCACATGCATGTATCCATTCAACAAGCCGGTTATGACGTCGGTCAGCCCGTCTTACAAGAGATCACGTTTTCCTTACACCCTGGATCCATCACCGGTTTGATCGGGACGAACGGTGCAGGAAAAAGTACGACGATTCAAGCGATGTTCGGTACGCTACCTTGGGTCGAAGGAGAGATCGATTTACCGGTCTCACTTGCCTATATTCCGGAGCAGCCAACCTATTACGAATATTTGACGCTCGCCGAGCATCTTGAGCTGGTCGCCTCGCTCCACGAGACAGATCATGCCTATACCGAACGACTCTTAAAGACGTTCGAACTGCATGCCGTCACGAGTGACTATGTATCTTCTTTCTCTAAAGGAATGAAACAGAAGGTGATGCTCGTCTGTGCCTTGATGCAACGCGCAGACTGCCTGATCATCGATGAACCGTTCGTTGGTCTCGACGCGGTCGCGACGATTCGGTTGTTGCATTTACTCGAAGCAGAACGAACGCGTGGCGTTGCGATTCTGCTCGTCACCCATGTCCTTGATTCCGCAGAACGTCTGTGTGACGACTTTGTCTGGATTGATCAAGGGCGCATCAAACATCAAGGAACACTCGCTCAAATCGGTGCAGCCTCTGGTCAGCCCGGTGCCCGCTTATTCGACATCATGGAAGCGATGGTGCTCGAGCATGATTGAAACCTTTTTGAAGCAACGGATCCGTCGACGGCATGCGGAACAGCGTCGCTTCTTTCGAGAAATTTTCGATTGGACGATTTTGCTGTATCTCGTCATTCCAGTCGGTCTGTTCATCATCTATGAGACGGTTCAAATCTTAAACGGTCAAGCGGACTGGGTTCAAACGGTTCCGGTCGCTTGGATTTTACTCGGATGGATTCTGTATGGATTCCTGCCCGCCTTTTACGCCTGGTTCGAACCAGCAGATCGCCTCTTCTTCAAACCGGTTCCTGGAGCGATCGTTCGAATGAAGTGGTATTCCGTTCGGTATCACTTCGTGCGGATTTTTCTATTGACTGCCGGATTACATCTACTCTGTTTTCCGTTACATCGCATCCGGTTTGACCAGTCTAGTATCACCGTACTGCTGATTAGTCTTGCGCTCTCTTTGCTCCAACCGTTCTTTAGCTTTTGGACATACCGGTTATCTGGGCAACGGTTCTTGCGGAAATGGAGCGGTCATCTCGCCCTGGCAACCGGACGCATCACTCTGTTGCTCCTGCTTTGGCTTCAACCGCATCCTGCTCTCTTCGTCGTCGCACTGTGTGTATTGCTGTTCGGATTCCTTCATGTCCGGCACTGGTCACGGCGTGAGGACGGATTAACGGAGGATATCCTGTTGTCAACGAAACGACAGTCGAGTTTATCGGCGACCGTCCTTGAATTGAACGGTGCCTTACCAAAGCCGTCTCACCGAAAGCGCCCGTTCCTTCATCTGCGATTATTCAAGCAGACGCACCAGCACCTCCCGCTGATCACGTATCTGCGGGATCCGAGTAAACGTCGTTTCTTACTCCAGCTGTTTGCTGCGATGAACTACGGTCTTCTCGTCTTACCATGGATCGGACGCGGTCTCGTTTTCGCTTTCGTTCTATTCGTCCTCTATCAAGAAGTAAAGCAACATACCCAGTGGTTCAAACAGCAACGTTTCTATCGGCTCATTGACTCGAATTCTAAAGCATCTAAGGAAAATAAAGTCATTTAAAATATATGGTAATGTAGTACTTTCACCGTATTTCCTTTCGTACACTAAAAGAAATCCAATAAGAACGGAGTGTGTGCGGATGAAGTGGGGTCTGTATCCGAAAATGTTACTCGCTTTTCTCGGTCTTGCAATTGTACCGATCGTCTTAATTGGCTCGTTCTTGTATGTCGAAACAAAAGGTGCGTTGACAGACGAGGCCTATTCAAAGCTTGAGGCGATTCGTGATGCTAAAAAAGCAACGGTCACGCAACATATCGATGAGAAGTTCTTGAATCTCGAAGCGTTAGCTGAAAATGAACAAGTCCAGCAGGCATTCGCTCCTTTAACGAAACAGTTTGCGGACGGTGGACTGGCGAATGACGCCTACCAACAAGAAGCGAAGAAATTCGATACGTATTTCAATCAGTACATCGAACAGTTCGGCTTCTATGACGTTTTCTTCATTGATTCAGACGGAAATGTCGTCTACACCGCATTCAAGGAACCGGACCTCGGTCAGAATGTCGTCACGGGTGATCTCAAATCGTCTGGGCTCGGAAAAGCCTATCAAAACGCCTTAACACAACAAAAAGGCGTCATCGCCGATTATGCGTATTACGAACCATCACAAGCTCCCGCTGCCTTCTTTGCGATCCCTTATGTTGACCCAAAGACGAAGCAAAAGCGCGGGGTGCTTGCGCTCCAGCTCGACGGAAATAAAATTAATAAAATCATGAAAACAACGGCTGGTCTCGGTAAGACCGGTGAATCGTATCTCGTTGGTGCCGATCAACGTCTACGGTCTGATTTCCGGGCAACGAAACAGACCGAAGTCGGCGAAAAACGCATTCAATCGACGCCGGTCAAACAAGTCATTGCTGGTCAGACGAAAACGACAGAAACAACGGACACAGATGGTCATGAAGTCGTGACATCCTTCACACCCCTTAAAATCGCTGGTCTTAACTGGGGATTGATCACAGAAGTCCATACGGAAGAAGTCTTTGCTGCCTTGTCTGATTTCGTCCAAAAGCTATTGATTGCGTTAGTGGCGTTAATTGCTCTCGTTGCACTCGCTGCAATTCTCTTCACACGCACACTCGTCCGACCGATTCGCGCGTTACTGCACAGTGCGGGTGCGATTGCCGAATACGATTTATCACAGCCCGTCGTTGCGACGTCACGTGATGAGATTGGACAGCTCTCCCGTTTATTTGAGACGATGCGCCTATCTTTGATTGATCTCGTGAAACGGGTCGATACGATGTCACGGACGATTGATGACTCTCTCGCAGAACTCGTCGTTGAAGCCGAAGAGACCGGACACGGAACGAAAGAGATGGCACATGCGATGACTGGCATCGCCGCGACCGCCCAGCAACAGTCCGGTGCGTTCGACGGGCATACAGCGTCCTTACAATCCTTGACGGCAACAATCGAGCAGACCGCGCAGACATCGGCTCTCGTCGTCGATAGCGCCAGCCGTTCGGAAAGTCTCGCGACGACCGGACGTTCGGATTTACATGCGGTCACGGAACAGATGCAATCGATTCAAAACGCGATTGACGAAGCCGCCGATAAATCACGCCGCGTTCAAACCGCTTCTCAAAATATCTTAGAAATCATCAGCATCATCGAATCGATTGCTAACGAAACGAACCTTCTCTCGTTGAATGCTTCGATCGAAGCGGCCCGTGCCGGGGAACAAGGCAAAGGATTCGTCGTCGTTGCACGCGAGATTCAGAACCTTGCCAATCAATCAAAACAATCGATGGGACGTGTCCAGGAGACGATCGATTCGATCCAACGCGAGACAAAACAACTCGAAGACGCGATGGCACGCGGAACCGTTGCCGTTCAGGACGGTGTCGTTCGTGTCACGGAAGCGACGCAGTCATTTGATTCAATCGTCACCCAGTCCAAAGGGGTCACCGTTGATATGTCGGCCCTTTCGGAAACGAACCGGGATGTCTTATCGACCGCTTCGCACCTCGTCGCGCAAGCCGAACAATTACGCGCCGGAATCATCGCCAGCGCGCAAGACAACCAACACGCATCCGATCAATCGCTTGCCTTCAGCGAACGAATGGATGTCGTGCATACGCTAACGGAAGAGATTTATACACTCTCACGTGAATTGCACGAGACAATTAACCGCTATACACTGGATTAAACTTGAAAGGAGACATGCCTCATGCCGACTCACTTATTCCTCTTTGGAGGCGGTCCTCCTTTTACACCGCACTTACGAACACGATTTGCCGCATTAACGAACGGTGGACCGGTTGCGATTCTATACGTTCCGCGGCCCGGTAAGGTCTGGACGAGCTACGCCTCGATCTATACGAAGCCTTTAGAGGAAGATGGCATCTCGTCTTTCGTCCATCTGCCACTGTCTGACGCACCAACAGACGGACAACTCGCGCAACTGAAGCAGTGTCAAGGCATCATCATCTCCGGTGGCGAGACCGAATTGTATCAGCAATGCTTGGTCGACACACCGATTGGTGACATCATTCAGTCGCGTTTCGCAGATGGTGTGCCGGTCGTCGGCTTTTCAGCCGGTGCCCTCGTTTCGCCCGAACGGTGTATCATTCCGGAGATCGACCAACGCGACAATCGACGTCTTCGCTTGCCTGGTCTTGCCTTACTGAAAGACACGGTCATCTGTGTCCATTATGAGACGTGGGGCGAAGCTGCTCATCTCACGCAATCTTTTACGGAAGAAGGCACAGACCGTGCCTTCGGACTCGCTGACGAGAGTGGGATCTATCTACGCGATCAGTACCTCGTCGAAACAGAAGGAACCAATCCTGTCGTATTGTCGCGGAGTCCCGTCGTATGACAGCAATCGTTCCTGCCGTCAAAGGCATCATCATTCACGAGCAACGTCTCCTGATCGTCCGCCGGGCTGCTGCTGACTTCGGTGGCGGCACGTGGGAATGCCCGGGTGGCAAGATCGACTTCGGTGAATTACCAGTCGACAGTCTTGTTCGCGAGATAAAAGAAGAGACACAGTTGACGGTTACCCCGGAGCGTCTGCTCTATGCCTCGAGCTTCCTGACGCATCCCGATCGGCAAATCATTTTGTTGATGTACGTCTGTTCGACGCATCAAACGGACGTTCAGTTATCAGCAGAACACGACTCCTATCTCTGGGCGGACGAAGAAACGATCCGTCAGTTGATTGCACCGAATATTTTGGCTGATTTTGAGCGATATGATGTATTTTCGTTACTGCATCGCTAAACACAACTGCCCCGCCTGACCAGTTGGTCGAGCGGGGCAATTTTTATTTACAGTAAAGGATCTCGATAACAGACAACACGATTCCGACCGGTTTGTTTGGCTTCATACAATGCTAAGTCCGCTTTCTGGACGGTCTCAAATACAGTCGACGCTTGATCGGATGAAGCAGCCCCTAGCGATAACGTGACATGAAAGACGGGATGCTCCTTATAAACGAAGTGTTGATCGGCGCAGGCAGAACGAATCCGCTCCCCCAGTCGTTCCGCTTGTCGGAGTGGTATGTCCGGCAACAGTAAGACAAACTCTTCACCACCGTACCGACCGACGACGCCCTGTTCTGGACAATACGATTGCAAGAGATGACTGAGTTGCCGTAAAACGACGTCGCCCCCTTCATGTCCGTATGTATCGTTGATCGATTTAAAATGATCGAGATCAAGAATCAAGACGGAAAAGACCGTTCCGTTCTGAGCGTACTCGGCTAACGTCTCATCGAGTTTCCGGCGGTTTCCGAGTTGCGTCAGTCCATCCGTTAAAGCCAGTTCCTGTTGCGTATGTACGAACAAAAAGTGCTTCCTTAGTTCCTGTAAGAAACGATAGGTGACGTAGCCACCAATCATGATGACGATGATATAAACGAACGCAATTTCTAAAAATCGTTCGAACGTATGCGTCAATAAATAGAGTGCCGGTAAGCTGTATGCGATACCAGTTCCAAGCAATACGAGATAATCTTTCATTCGCTGAGCAGCAAACCGGCGATAAATCGTCGCTGTCACAAGTAACGCGACACAGATCAAGGTCGTCAGAATCAATCCTTGATATTCGCCAGCTGGTGTCACCGCAAATCGGGCACCGATGATGAACAACATCGTGATGCTACCGCTCACTAATCCTCCATAAAAATATGCCGTGACGAGCGCAACGAGACGCAAATCAATCTTTGCAACGTCATAGGAGATACTGTTAAAGATCAACAGCGCACCAATCACACCGGCGATACAACCGATCACGAGTCGGACTTGTAAGGAGGAGTTGGGCGAAATTCTCTCGATCCGTCGTAGCGGTAGAAACGCAAACAGCAATGTCGCAATCAACAGTGAGAAGTTCAACAACAATGAATTAAGCAACGTAAGCACGACGACATCCTCCTCATTGCATTTCAGATAGTTACTCTATTCCCGTCAGATTACACATTCCCCTCTTTTTCCAAGGTTTTCAAACAAGAGGAGAGGGAATCAAACAAATATGTCTATCGTCTACATCATTAAGGGGGAATCTTTCATGGACCGTCAAGCCGAAAAACGAAAAAGTAAGATGCCATTCTTCATCATTCTTGTCATCGCTATCTTCGTCATCGTTGCTGCTGCGTTGATCATTTACGTCACATCCGAACCAAAAGAAGAGACACAAGCACTTATGACCCATCTTGCAACTGTCCTTCCGATTTACGTGAATTAGATTCACAAGACCTTTACACAAGCCGTACAACACCTTCATACATGTTGTTTCTTCTCCTTCCGATAGGTACACGGGAGGAGATGTTTTTTTATGCTTACGAAAAAACGATTATTAGCACAGCAACTAAATGGATGGTTGATTCCGATCGTCGCTATCGGATTGATCATGATCAGTGGTCTAAGCGTTTACGCATCGTATCAACAATCCGTCGCAGCGACTGAGGAGCGACTAATGCGTGAGTTAACGATGTTCGACGCGAACGTCCGGGCAACATTTCTCGCGTATCCGGAGGACGCGACAGACCGCTCGCGTGCCATCAAACGATTGCAACAGCAACAGCGAACCGACTTATCACGTGACGACTATACGATCCGTTTTCAAAGCCTAAACACGAGTGAGGCGTTCCGACCGTTGACACTCGAATCAACCAAACGAAAACAACTACTGCAGCACTTAAAGAATGCACGTACATATGCTTTTTCGAATCAAGACCAATTTCTTGTCGCGATGACGATTCCGGAACTCGATGACGTCATCTTACTGACGACCGATCGCGATAAATTAATCGCCCCTGCTCGAGATTTAGCTTGGACACTCGTTTGGGTTAGCGTAGTCACGCTTGTCAGTATCAGCCTCTTGATCCGCTGGCGAATTCAACGACAACTGGCACCGTTATCGAAACTCGCCTTACAGATTGAAGAAGCGCATGCGAAGCGATCGTATCGTCCGTTAACGCTCAAGACGACGACCTTCGAGTTACAACAGCTGACGTTTCAATACAATCAGTTGATGCAACAGATTAATGACTTAACGACGGAGATGCAACAAGCCAGTCAGGAACTTGAATCCGTCCAGCCCCACTTCTCTTCGCGCTTATCCGCAATGGATCAATCAGTCCATGCCGTCGATGAAGTCGCCGGTTCCTTACTTGCGCAATCGACACAGATGGATCAGACGATCGTCGCCTCGACACGTTTGACGGCCCAAGGACACGATGCGTTGAGCGAGATGCAAACGACACTTCTGAACAGTCAACATGCCGTAACCCGTTTTCAACAGACCGTCCAGACGAATCACACGACACTTGAGACCTTACAAGAGGAAAGCCAGTTACTGAAGGAACAATCCACGACGACAGAGCAGATTTTGAAACAGACCTCACATCTACAGCAGCAAATGGAGAACTCAATTTCGCATATCCAGCGCGTTGCTGAAGAGACACGCCGCTTGTCACTGAACGCGCTGATTGAGGCAACCCGTGCCGGAGAAGCCGGTCGTGGCTTCACGGTCGTCGCTAAGGAGGTCGAAAAACTCGCGATCGATATTAGGACGAGTACGGACCATATTCGGCAGGTCAATCAGACATGGACGGCGGGGCTCGATCAAGTCGAACAAGCACTCTCGCAAATGACGGAACGTTTTCTTTCGACGTCGCAACAACTCGAGACGGCAACGGAGCATTTGCAACAAATGCTGACCGAAGCGACGACGATTGAGACGACACTGGGTACCGTGGAACACCAACGTCAGATCGTCGCAGATGTTCAGTCGAACATGCAGGAACATCTACAGTCGGTTCAGCAGTTGATGTCAGAACTCTCGTCTTACAGCCAGGTGCTCGGAGAACAGATGCAACACCACGTCAACCAGCAGACGGAACTGAAGACACATAGTGCTGTACTCGAGTCGCGGATTAGTTCTTTGCAACAAACTATAAAAAATTAATTTTTTACATTTTTCCTAGTATTAATCTTTAAATTACAATATTTACTTATCATTTAATATGAAATAAAATGTTTTTTGGTAGGTAATTTTATATTTAAGGGGTTAATGAATCAATGGAAGAAAAGAAAAAGAAAAAAGGCGGCTGTTGTGGCTGTGGTTGTCTCATCTTTATTATTTTAATTTTCTTAGGCGCTTGTGGCGCTATTTTTGGAGAAGATGACTCTGACGATAAAGACAATAATACAAAGAGTCATCAATCTACTAAAGACTTGGACTCTGATGATCATAAAAATAACACTGAAGAAAAAAATGATGCTAAAGTTAAGGAAGAAGCTGACGCTAAAACTAAAGCAGAAGCTGATGCTAAAGCTAAAGCAGAAGCTGACGCTAAAGCTAAAGCAGAAGCTGACGCTAAAACTAAAGCAGAAGCTGATGCTAAAGCTAAAGCAGAAGCTGATGCTAAAGCTAAAGCAGAAGCTGACGCTAAAGCTAAAGCAGAAGCTGACGCTAAAGCTAAGGCAGAAGCTGACGCTAAAGCTAAGGCAGAAGCTGACACTAAAGCTAAGACTTGCTTAAATATTCGGGGTAATATCTCTAGTTCAGGTGAGAAAATATATCACCTTCCTAATCAAAGGTTTTATAGTAAAACGGACCCTGAACAAGTTTTTTGTACAGAAGGTGCAGCTGTAAGTGCTGGATATCGCAAATCAAAAATCTAACTAAAAGGACCGGATATCTCATTTGATATCCGGTCCTTTTAGTTAGCTAATAAATTTCGCTTCCTTCTTATCGATAATGTTGCGAATCCGGTTCTCCGTCACCTGATACTGCTCTGCCAATTGACGAATCGTTTTCCCTTTTTCGTACTGCACACGAATCGTTCGAATCTGAAACGGTGATAGCGTCACATGTTGATTTAACAAGAGATCAAACTCACCAAGTAGTTCGTTATATTGCTGATCGATTGAAGGCAGGACGTCTAAATTCGACAACTGATCGTCAGATCGTTTACCGTTGCGTCGGACGAGTTGTGCTTCCGTGACGTCTGTCGTCAGAAAAGCTTGTGCAACAAGCATTCCGACTTGCACCCGTTCTCCTCGACCACGTTGATAGAGCGTGACTTTCCGATATCCTTCCCGATTGAGCCGTGGACGGAGCAAGACACCTTTTCGGCGTTGCCGGACACCGCGACATGTCACGATCGTCCGGTCGAGCGACCTTACGCGACCTAGCGACGAGACTTCATATATACCTACATAGCCGATGACGGCTTTCCATTGTTCTTGCATGATTGTCCTCCTTCAGACAAGGACACGACGGGACTTCATATCTGAATTATATCAAATTACGAACAAACGTTCTAGTGATGTCACTCGTCGGAATGTGCTATTCTTAGCAGAAAAAGGAAATGAGGTTCGTCCATGAAATTTGTCTTGTTACTTGGTCCCCAAGCGGTCGGAAAGATGACGATTGGTCAAGAAATCGAACGATTGACGGAGATGAAAGTCTTCCATAACCACCAGACGATCGACCTGTTATTACCTTATTTTGATTTCTCTGAACCCGCACATCACCGCTTAAAGGATACGATCCGGCGCGAGATGTTCAAGGAAATGGCGAACAGCTCGCTCGAAGGTGTCCTGTTTACATTCCTCTGTCTATTCGGCGTCGAAGGCGGCGGTCTCGAGTTCATTGAAGAGACAGTCGAATTATTCGAACAAGCGGGTGCTGACGTCTATATCGTTGAACTCGATGCGCCGGTCGCAACCCGTCTGCACCGGAACACGACCGAAAACCGATTGACGCATAAAGTAACGAAGCGCGATCTCGCTGCTTCTGAACAGGACTTACGCGAGACGGCGGACGGATACCGGACACGCTCGCTACCAGG
Source organism: Exiguobacterium acetylicum (assembly GCF_019890935.1). Lineage (NCBI taxonomy): Bacteria > Bacillati > Bacillota > Bacilli > Caryophanales > Exiguobacterium > Exiguobacterium acetylicum. The sequence continues at coordinate 326,348 of NZ_CP082333.1, read as the reverse complement.
CGAACTACCAGACGTCAACTATCTCTTCCTTGATACGGAACAGTTAAGTGCACGTGAAAGCGCTGAAGCGATTTGCGATCATTTCAAATGGTCCAAAACAACGGTCTAATCACTAAAGCCCCGTCCTGCTCAAGTAGGCGGGGCTTTAGTGATGGAGTTCGCGTGCATATCGATTCGCTTGCAACTGAAATCCGTTCCGACGCCAGACCGTCTCACTGCCTGCCTCGCCGTAGACACGCGTCAGTAATAACGTCCGCGCGAGATACGATAGAATCGATGTCAGTGCTTCCCTGATGTACCCGCGCTGATCGTTCTCATCCGTCGTCGTGTAACGTAAGTTTCCGATCGATCCATTCCATGTGAAGGTAATCGTTCCGACGATCGTTCTCTCACGTAACGCATGTAGCGTCCACTTACAACCCGATTCTTCATCCGTTGCTTCGACAAACAACCGTGACGTCGTAAAATCCGGATGTCTCCCTTGCATTCAGCTCTCCTCCTCGACCTCGAACGTTGCTGTCACGTAAGCCTCTCCGTTGATCAAAATCGTCAATGTATGTGTCCCGGGATAATGGACACGCGTCGTCATGTTCCGAAACGATTGGCGTCGTTCGACTTGTAAGACACCTTTGACTTCCCGCTCCCGCAGTTGAAACACCTTCCGACTCGTTCTGCGTTGTTTGACGTAATCGATCGCGTATTCAAGACGCAGACGTTGTTCAACGGAACTGTGCACTTGAAACGAAAATTGTAACTCTTGACCAATCGTCACCGGTGAGACGACTAAGTCCGTCACCTCGACCTCACCTTGCGTAACGTGTCCGAACAACTGCAACACGTCTGGGTTTCCACGCTTCAGTAACGTCCGGGAGGCGTGGCGCAAAATCCAGTCCGTGTTCGGATCTGTTCCTAAGTGGCGTTCGATTCGCTCGATCAAGTATTCCGGATGTGTCTTTGAAATATCATTCAAATGATTGGCGACACTTTTTCGGACGTAGAGTGACGAATCCTGTAGTAAGGCGTCAAGAATCGGTAATGCTGGACGCGGGTCAGCAATCAGACGTGGGATCGCTTGTCCCCACGGTAAACGCGGTCGTGTCCCTTCGGACGCTAAACGACGGACGTGTTCATCGTCTGATCTTGTCCATTTAAGTGCCTGCTCGAGGAAACGTTCCTGATCAGCAAGTAAAAAGCGACGAACGGCGAACTCTGACGTCGAATGTGGCGTCAACTTGGCAAGTGTCTCTATCGCAAGCGTCCAGTCAGCAAGGTCTGCCGTCCGTTCGACATACTCTGGAAAAACAATTCCCGGTAACCCAGTAAACTGCGGTGCGAGTCGCTCTAGCTCCCCCGCCGCATCCGGAAACGGTGGCAAAATCGTCTCTAGTGTCTCCGCCACACGACGGACGCGTTGTTTAAACGCGAGTTCTTCCCAGTCTTCCCGTTCGACTCGTCTTCGAAAATCCGGTACGTCGACCGCTGCTCCTAAGCGATCGAGCCAACTCGATGAAAATACATCTTTAATCAAACTCATCCTTCATCCAGTCCTCTCTGTGTGCGCTCCAGTTTGAGCAATGTTTCCTTGCGTGCGAGTCCACCCGCGTATCCACCTAAATCTCCATTCGTCCGAATGACCCGATGGCACGGGATGACGATTGCCAGTTGGTTCGCTCCATTCGCTCGTGCGACGGCACGAACAGCAGTCGGTTGACCGATCCGGATCGCCAGCTCTTGGTACGAGATCGTCTCCCCACTCGGAATCCGCTCGAGTTCTTCCCATACACGGCGTTGAAATGGTGTCCCGTACCGCATCAGTGGCGTCTGAAACGATACCGGCTCTCCTTTGAAGTAACGACGGAGCTCCGCTTCAATCTGTCCAAAGACCGGTGACTCCCCGGGGACGATGACAGCACGCGCTTTCTTACGCAATTGTTCGATTTCCCGTTCCAGTCCGCGTCGGTCGACGAACTCGAGCAGATGTAAGAGTTGATCGTCGGCAATCGCCAGCATCGAACCGAGTGGTGTATCGAGCCATTTCGCGCGTAAGACCTGCCCGTCAAAGCGCGATGGTGCTTGTCCGAGAATCCGTGCTGACGCCTCACGAAAACCACTACTCGATTCATAACCTCCAGCTAACTGTCCTTCGATAATTGGCTTACCGGTCCGGATCTCCTTCATCGCAAGCCCCATCCGTCGTGCCCGAGCATACGCGACGAACGTCATCCCGAAACGCTTCTTGAACTGACGGCGTGCCGTTGATTCATCGAGACCAAGTGCTCGGAAATCGGCTTCCTTGAATCGTTTGTCTGGTTCTGCCTCGACCGCTTCGATCAAGCGTTGAATCGTACCATGATCTCCGGGATAAGCAAGCGGATGACAACGACGGCACGGTCGATACGAGGCAAGTAATGCCTCTTGCGCCGTCTCAAAAAACTCACAGTTCTCCGCTTTCGGTTTTCGTGCCGGACACGTCGGACGGCAAAAGATGCCGGTCGTCTTGACGCCGACGAAAAACGTCCCTTCGTATGTCGCGTCCCGGCGAACGAGCGCTTCATAATACGTGTGATGTTCCATCGCCTTCCCCTCCTTTGTCCTTAGTATACCGGCTTGTCCGGTCATCATGTCGCCGAAAATCAGGCATTGATATGTTTAAGATTCACTTAAGAAACATCGTCCTGTTTTCGAAAGGGACGACGTGCATACTACATGATATACTCAACGGAAAGTAGGGTTTTCATGTTTGATTTCTTAAAAGAAGCACTTCACGCACCACTCCGTGTTGGAGCCGTCGCACCGAGCAGTCCACGCCTGGCTGAGATGATGGCACGACGCGCCGTCGCCGATCGTCCACGCCAGATTCTTGAAGTCGGAGCGGGTGACGGAGCGATCACCAAAGCTTTACTGGCCGCTCGTTCATCGGAAACACATCTCTTGATTTGTGAACGGAGCGAAACGTTCCGCCCGGCACTCGAACAATTACTGGCTCAGGAAACGAATGTCACTCTCTTGATTGGTGACGTTCAAGGATTATCCGATTCATGGAGCGGACAGATCGACGTCATCGTCAGTGGTCTCCCGTTTGCGTCGTTCCCGGCAGCGTTACGGCATGATTTATTGGCACAATTTCAAACGTTACTACGATCAGGCGGTCACTTCATCGCCTTTCAATACACCCGGTTTCAGTTCAAGATGTTCCGGGACTATTTTCAAGAACACAGTTATTCGCACACGCTCTACAATCTTCCCCCGGCTTACGTTTTCGAGGGGGTGCAACAGGAGGAATCTACACATGCCCACGCTCTTGATCGTTGATGATGAAGCCGACATCCGTCAATTGCTTCGACTCTATTTAACCAATGAAGGGTACGAGATCATTGAAGCCGAAAACGGCGAGGAAGCGTTAGCGACTCTTGCAACGCGTCCAGTCGATGCGATGTTGCTCGACGTGATGATGCCCGTTCGCGATGGCTTCTCGACCGTTCAAGCAGCACGTGCTGCCGGTCACACGTTACCCGTCCTGATGCTGACAGCGAAACGCGAAGACATGGATAAAATTCAAGGTTTGACCTTCGGGGCGGACGATTACATCGGTAAACCGTTCAATCCGCTTGAAGTCGTCGCCCGCGTCAAGGCACTGCTGCGGCGTGTCAGCCAGTATCATGTCCCGACTACCGCTTCAGCAGTCCAGGTCGGACCATTCACGCTCAAAGAAGACGAACGCGTCATCTTTAAGTATGATGTACCGCTCGCTCTGACACGCCGTGAATTTGATTGTTTAGCGCTATTCTTGAATCATCCGCGCCGTGTCTTCTCGGCTGACGACCTCTATGAGCGGGTTTGGCAGGAGGAAGCGCTTGGTTCCGCGTCGAACGCTGTCATGGTCCTGATCCATAAACTCCGCGATAAGATTGAGGACGTCCCAAAAGAACCGCGCCACCTCCAGACGGTCTGGGGCGTTGGTTATAAGGTTGAGCCATGAGACGGATCAAACTGACGGTCTGGATGCTCGTCTTACTCTTACTTGCCGCGCTCCTCAGTACAGCGTTATCTTGGTTGTTGTCTAGCCAATTACCGATTGGCACAACGACGATTCCTCGTTATTACTATACGACGGAAGCGCAAACGATTCAGGACGTCAAACAGGACATCACTCGCTATCAACAAGGGCAAACACCGAACGGTCCTTACGAATGGGCAGTCTATGGAGCGGATGGGCGTCGTATCGCTGCGTCCGACAAATATCCGGAAGATTTGACGCCCAGTCGGTTGCTCGCCGCCCAAACGCCATCGGAACGTGAGCCCTCTAACGAAGGAAAGATACGGACATTGCATCATATCGAAGCCATTTCCCTACCGAACGATGAGTCTGGTTTTTTCCTGACAGTAAAAAGAGAAAAACCAACATTAAATGAATATCAAGTCGGTAATCCGAATGCCTTCTTCATTTTACAAGTCGTCTTGTTCATTCTCTTTTTACTACTCTTGACGCGTTGGATTGCCGGATTATTCCGGGAACTCGAGCGACGGCTCGAACGGTTGACGGTCGAACCGCCACCAACTGAATCACTCCCACCGGTCAGAGGACCGAAGGAGTTTAAACTGTTCGCCCAATCGATCGAACGAATCGAACAGGAACTCCGAACTTTACGGATGCGTGATCAGGAGCGGTTCGTAGAACAGTTGCGCTTGATCACTAGTCTTTCGCATGACTTACGGACGCCCTTGACCTCAATCCAAGGTTTCATCCAGTGGCTGACGGAAAAACATGAGACGTTATCTGCGACAGAACGCGCGGAACTTCTAGCGATCGTCACCCGCCAGTCGGAAACGCTCGCTGCCCGGATCGATGAACTGTTCACGCTCGCTAAATTATCGAACACCGATTATCCAGTCGAACGGATCTCACTCGACCTCGTGACTTTAACGGAACAAGTCCTAGAGCTGTTTCCTGGCACTTCTTCTACTGTCAATGGTCCTGCACACGCGATTCTCTTCGCCGATCCGATGCTCTTACGGCGCTTGCTTGAGAATTTGATTCGCAATGCAACACTTCACGGGACCGGGGATCTTCGAATTACGATCAAAGAAGAAACAGAAGGCGTCCAGCTGATCTGTTCGAATGCGATTGAATCGACTTATACGCTAGAGGAACTAAACGAATGGCTAACACCGTTCGGGACGTCCGATGCTTCCCGCTCGTCTGGTGGTTCTGGCATCGGTCTGTCGATTGTTCAGCAAATCATGGCACGTCATGCAGGGAACGTCGCGTTGACTTCACAAGACAACCGCTTCATCGTGACCTGTCGTTTTCCACATGTTTCGTAAGCCTGCATCCGATGTACGCATCGGGTGCTTTTTTGGTTAGGTTGTTACTTCTTAGACACTTCTTTGAAATTGGAATTCGATACACTAAAGACTGTTAGAAATTAGTTGTCGTTTTAAAGGAGTTGTTCGTGTCTTATGAAATCCTCGTCTCGTTCGATTACATATATGCCAGGGCTTGATGGCTTACGTGCCTTTGCCGTTTTGTCTGTCATTCTCTACCATCTATCTGTTTCATTCTTCTCCGGTGGTTTCCTCGGTGTTGATCTCTTTTTCGTCCTATCCGGTTATCTGATTACCGGTCTCTTGTTACGCGAGTGGCAAATGACCGGACGCCTCGATTTGAAACGGTTTTGGATTCATCGCTTCCGTCGCCTATTCCCAGCCCTATTCGTCATGCTGTTACTCGTTCTCGGGTACGTAACCGTCTTTGAACGCGAACTGTTGCATACGGTTCGCCAAGATAGTGCCTTTGCGCTCATTTACGGGACGAACTGGTGGTATATCTTCCATGACGTCTCGTATTTCGAGTCGTTCGGTAAACCGTCACCGATCCAAAACCTTTGGTCGCTCGCAATCGAGGAGCAGTTCTACCTGCTATTCCCGATCTTACTTTGGTTCGGAATGAAAAATCGCCGACTGTTCCTGCAATTGATGGGGGTTGCGGTCGGTGCATCCGTGCTCGCGATGGCGATTCAGTTCACACCCGGTGAAGATCCAAGTCGCGTCTACTATGGCACGGATACTCGGTTATTCGCCCTATTGATTGGGAGTCTGCTCGCGTTCGCATGGCAGCCGACTCGCTTTAAGCTCGATATTCCGACACGCGGTGTCCGGTTACTGAATCAAACAGGTGCCGTTACTTTGCCACTCTTGCTTATATTAATGATCGTCACAAGTGAGTTCGGCAGTTTCTTATACCGGGGTGGCTTTTTCCTTGTCGCCGTCCTTGCTGCGCTATTGATTGCTACAATTGCTCACCCGGCGTCGATCTGGAGTCGCTGGTTTGCGCATCCAGCACTTGTTGCGATTGGTAAACGATCGTACGGTCTGTATCTGTGGCATTTTCCCGTCATCACACTGATGACGCCGGTCGAGCAAATCGGTACGTTCTCGTTGTTCCGGACCGTGCTGATCGTCGTCGTGCTTGTTGCCTTGACCGAAGGATCGTATCGCTTCATCGAACGTCCGATCCGTCAGCATGGACTGTCCGGTTACTTAAAACGTCTATCGTTACATCCGCGACAGTTACGTCAGTTTTCAACGATGCAGTGGACGAGTGTTGCCGTGTTGACGATTCTCATCGTCAGCTTCATCGGTAACTTATCGATTCTTGCTGTCTCCGATACGCCAAAGCCAGAACCTGCTTTCGAGAAGATAGCGGCACCAAAAGAAAAACCGAAGCCGGTCCTCAAACCGACGACACCGAAAGCAACATCCGATCAGCGAAAAATCTGTCGCCCGACGCTTGCGATCGGCGACTCGGTCTTGCTCGGTGTCGAAGATTATCTCGGCAGTACGCTCAAACAACTGACAATTGATGCGAAACTCGGTCGTCAGCTCCGGGAAGCGATTCCGCTGAGTGAGCAGTATGCCGCGTACAATCAGCACGGACGGCAAGTCATTCTACACCTCGGAACGAACGGTAGCTTTCGGAAGGATCAGTTGAACAGTTTACTCGATCAATTCGCAAATGCCGATCACGTCTATCTGGTCACTGCACGCGTCCCGCGTCCGTGGGAAGCAGAAGTCAATCAGATGTTACGCGAGGCATCGAAACGGAAGCGAGTCGAACTGATCGACTGGCATGCCGTTGCCGTCAAACATCCATCTTACTTCGAAGAGGATGGTGTCCATTTGAATATCAAGGGCGCACGTGCCTATTCGAAGATTCTTGCGAAGGCAACGAATTGCGCTGTTTCAACAAAATAAAACCACGTCAAACAAGGTAGCGGAGATTTCCTCCGCTACCTTTTCATGTTCACCCTGTCGCTAGCAATCCAAGATAAATCAGACTGACGCTGAATAAGCTTAACAAGACACCCACTGCATGGCGACGATATCCGAGTAAGAGCAGTGGTAAGCTCGCAATGCCCATCATCAAGACCCACCCGTCCCCTGCTGGACCACTGAACGGTAGTTGCCCTAGCGTCGGTTGTTCTAGACGACTGAGTGAAGCGCTCGCCATGAACAGCAATATTAAAATGATACTTTCCATCCGGAGTAGTGGACGCGGATCGTACGTTGAGTCAAAACGCAACCGACGCCTTACGAGCGTGCCATTACAGAAAGCATAGAATAAAAGCGGCAACAGCAAGAGATGCTTCAGTAACAACGCTTGACCGTATGGCACACCCCAGAGATTCGGATAACGTTCAAGCGGAATCGCCAGTTGCATCAGTAACAGACCCGACAGGATGACACCCGTAAAGGCAATCCGGGCAAACGGACTGAACCAACTTAAAAAGGCAGACCAATGAGCGGTCGAGCGGGCACCGATGGCTACCCAAAACACGACACCGATCCAAGCTGTCACACATAAGAAGTGACTAAATTGAAGTGTCCACCCGAGCGCACCGTATTTGGCCGCCGCGTGACTCGTTCCTGCGATGCCAATCCATAACGGGATCGTCAAGAGTGCGAGCAGGATGGACCGTCGCTTTTGCCACGCGAGTACAATCAATAGGAGTAAAGCAGAGAAGTAAACGACAAGAAACATCCGACCGATATGCAACTCCAGTAAACCCGTTCGAAGAGCCTCTGTCATCGTTTGCGTCGAAAGCAGAAAACGAACGGCACCAAAGACTGGGATGCTCGTTCCAAGAACGAGCATCCCGAGTCCCGCTACCGCCCACGACGTACCGTCCATTAATGGCGGTTTCCGTTTCCTTGGGATGAAGCATAATACCAAATAGCCCATCCAAAGCGCTCCACCCATATAGACGAGTAGTTCTCCTAGAAACGCACTCATGTCGTGCGACGACGTAACAAGAGAAGGATGACGATACTGATTAACAGTCCCCCGACGATCCATGGGAGCAGTGTCGGAACGAGTCCTTTTGAAACTGGCTCCGCTTCAGGAACGACTGCTGCTTTTGTTTCCATCGGCTCAGCCTTTTCTACGGTGCTTGTTTCAGCTTTTGCCTCACCTAGTACCGTAAAACGAATCGTTCCTTTAACGGGATGACCATCATCTGAAATCGATGCCCACTTGATCGTGTATTTTCCTTCCGTTAAAGGCTCTGAGACGACAGCACTCAGTTCATTTCCGATGATGAGCGGTTTTGCGAGAGACTGTTCGACGCCATTCGCGTCTACTACACGTAAGGTGCTTGTTTTTTCAACAGCCTCACTAAACGTCAAGCGGATCCGATCGACGGGTTCAGATAATGCCGATCCCTCTGCCGGATTCGAGCTTTTTAAACTCGTGTGTGCTTCGACCGATATGGGCAACAGACAAATGAGGAATAGAAGGGCAAATCGGATGATGCGCATGTCGTTTACCTCCTTTCTGCTTGATGTGTACAAGAAAACCCGCTGTCACCAGCGGGTCGTCCTTTATTGTTGCGGGCGACGACGGAGTGCGAAGAATCCAAGGATCGATGCTGCTGCGATACCAAGCAGTGACCAGACGATACCTGTCGTCGATGCTTTTTCTTGCATACCACCGAGACCAGTGTTCGGCATTCCAGGCGCGCCTTTGAATTTATCTGGGAACTGATCGACGATTGCTGTCGCAGTCCCTTCCCCTACACCGTACATATGCGCGTACGCTTCGCGAATCGCTGGGTACGCTTTGTCGTAATCTTTTTCATTGTAGCTATTGAAGGCAAGCAAGAGTTGGTCAATGTGAACCTTCAACCCTTCTTCCAAATCTTTCGCTTTTAAGCGTCCTTCTGTTGCTGCATCGAGGAATGCTGCCTGTTCGACACGGTACTCATCAAGTTCCTTCACAGCCATGTCGCGTGCTTGATCATCTTTCGCACCTGTTGCTTTGACATAGTCAACGAAGTAGCCGATGTGGCTCGACCAAATCTTCTTGAATTGTTGCGCTGCTTCACTACCATAAACAGAGCCAATCGAAGCTGTCAGGTCATCCGTATTTTGATTCAAGGCACCGGCCGCAGCGTCAAAGTCTTTTGCTCCGTCAATCCCTTTTTGCATCGCGAGCACTGCAAGCGCCGCGTGTTCAGAGAAGTTTCGGTTCAGTCCGGCACGAAGATCAGCTGCTGGTGTATCAACTTTCGTATTTTTGAATTTATCTGGGTACTGATCGACGATCGCACCAGATAACCCTTCTCCCACCATATACATATGCTCGATGGCTTTACGTAGATTACTGTAGGCAGCATCATAATCACCAGCAACGTAGCTATCAAACGATGTTAACAGTTGCGTGATATGGACTTTAAGTCCGGCTTCGAGATCCGCTGCCTTCAGACGTCCTTCCGTTGCTTTATCGAGGAACGCAGCCTGTTCGACACGATACTCATCAAGCTCTTTCAATGCTTTTTGTTTCGCGTCTTCGTCCTTGGCACCAGTTGCTTTGACGTAATCGACGAAGTAACCGATATGGCTCGCCCAGATTTCTTTGAAGGCAGCGCCTGCTTCTTCCCCGTAGACGGAACCAACAGCTGCCGCTAAATCATCCGTGTTTTGATTCAAGGCACCGGCTGCCTGCTCAAAATCTTCTTTACCATCAATTCCTTTTTGCATCGCAACGACTGCGAGATACGCGTGTTCAGATAGAATTTGATCGAGTGTCGCTCGTAAATCCGATGCTGGAGATGAGACATCGAGGGAGACTTTTCCTGAACTGTGAGACATCTTACTATGGTCTTCATGACCATGGGCACTGACACCTGCTGCTGGAATCAACAATGCGGCACTAAGCGGAACAGCGAGATACGACTTTTTCATCTTCATCTTATGAACACCCCTTTGATTTTTTGGACTTCACATAGATAACGTAAGAAGTTCACGAATGGTTTTATCTTTTTACATTTTTTATTTAAAATATTTTTTTGGTCGAAATACTTCCGTTCATTACTTTAATTATTTTTTAGTTTTTATTTACTCGTTTTACGAAACAGACGACTTATCTTCTAATTCTTTCATTAGAATCTTCTTATAACCGCATCTTTTATCTTTTATAGAACAGGAGTGGACTTATGAAACGGATCTTTATTGGCGCAGTACTGGCTTCTCTCGTCGTCTCACAAGCAGTTGGACCAGTCGAAGCAAAAAGTAAATCGAAAAAGAAACCTGTAGTGCAAGTCGATCAAGACAAAAATGGTATTCCGGACGATTGGCAAAAACAATATCATTTGGGATATGGAAAACAAGTCGCAACAAAAGATCACGATCGCGATGGTTTGACAAATGCGCAAGAGTATCAACTTCGCCTCAACCCTACAAAATCGGATTCTGATCAGGATCGAATCAAAGATGGGCAAGAGGATGCGGATCGCGATTCACTAACAAACACGCAAGAATACAGTATACGTCTCAATCCATTGAAGAAGGATTCTGATCAAGATGGTATTTCTGATGATAAAGAAGACCAAGATCAGGATCGATTGACGACACGAGAAGAGTTCATCGTCGGTACGCAGCCACTGAAAAATGATTCAGATCGCGATGGCATCAAAGATAACGAAGAGGACCGCGATCAAGATACGCTTCTGAATGAAGACGAATTTGAACTCGGTTCTGATCCAACCAAAGCCGACAGCGATCAGGATGGAACACGAGATGATCAGGAAGATACGGATCAAAACGGCGTTCAAAATAATCAAGAACTCAAACGGATCATAATCAAAGTGACGGATACGAATAAGAAAAAATTCGAGTGGCGTTACAGCAATGAACATCAACGGAAAGAACTGCGCTTTAAAGACGAAATCGGTATTACTGATGTCGCGACGTTAAAAGACCGCCTTCTCGTCACGCCATCGATGACGGAAGAGGAATTAGTAACGTTAGTTGAACAGGCACTTCAATTGCCAAATATCAAAACGTTACACGTCCAGATCAAGTTCTATAATGGACAGGAACTCGAATCAGAAGATGAGCACTCAGATGACGATGATTCTTCGGATGATTCAGAAGATGATGATCAAGATGATGATTCAGACGATCATGGAGACGATGACGGGGATGATCACGGAGATCATGGTGATGACGATTAATCGTCTATACGAAAAATGAGAGGACGGAATACGATTCCGCCCTCTCATTTTTTATTTCCTTTTTCTTCAATGATGGTGACCGCTACTTCCACCAGCTGGTTTTGCTCCACCTTGTAAAATCTTCAAATCTTCTTTCGATAACTTACCGACGATGAACTGTTGCGTTGGCATGATCATATCTCCGTTGCTGCTCGCATGTGCTTTGACATAATACAAGCCGGATTTCGGTAGCGCCTTCGCAATCGTATAGACACCTGGCTTCGTCTCCTCTGCCGGTTCCATACTATAGCGCACTGTTCCGTCCGCTTTCCAGATTTCAAAGTGGACATAATCGACTTTTTGAACCGGTTTGGCTTCACGCCAGACCGTTGCTTCAAACGTCTGCTTTTTCTTTGCGTCCGGTTGTACGTCTTTTGGGACATTCATTTTGATCGATAGCGGCTTAGCTACGGCATACTGTTCTGCCGCATCGGAATCGACCGCACAGCCGGCAAGGCTCGTCGTCGTGACGAGCAGTCCGACGAGCACGAGTGTTTGCATCGATTTACGCATTGAAGAACCTCCTTACACTCGGAATACGACGAATGACGAGGAAATCGAGTAACCAGACGACGAGCAACGAGAGTCCAACAAGTGGGAAGACGATCCCAAGTACGACGAGTACCGCAAGGAATCCTTTTAACATGAATGCTTTCGGACCTTTTGGCGCCCCCATTCCCTTACTTGGTTTCCGCTTCAGCCAGAGATAGAAACCACTGATGGCCACGAGAATGATTCCAAGACAAATCAAGAGACTGATCAATTGGTTGAACCAGCCGAATTCCGTTCCTTTGTGGAGCGTGATTCCGGTCGCAACGATTTTCCCGACGACACCATAGTTGTCATAACGGTAGTCGGCGAGCACGGCACCGGAATATTGATCGAGATGAATCGTTGCTTCATCCTGTGCTTTCGCTGGATACGCAGACAGTGTATAGACTCCACTCGGATCACTCGGGATGCTGATTTTAAAGCTTGGATCCATCCCTTGTTGTTTACCGATCGCAACGATATCATCGATTGAAGCCGGAACAGCACCTTCGACTTTTGATTGCGGCACATCAAGTGTTTCGGCAGCCCACGGGACTTCTGCGATATCCTTCGTTTGAAGTGTTGACGTCGGTGCATCGCCACCCCAGATCGACGGTGGATAGCCCAGCCCTTGGTTCGTGACGATTGACTGGAAGTTCGCTCCCCAGAAACCAGACCACGGAAGACCGGTTAAGATGAGGAACAGCATCCCTGCTGTGATCCAGAATGCTGGAACAGCGTGGAGATCACGACGGAATAATTTCTTGCCTTGACGAAGACGCGGGAACAAGACGCCTGACAGTCCCTTTTGCTTACGCGGAAACCATAGGAACAGTCCCGTCACGATCAAGACGATTGCCCAACAGGCAACGAGTTCAACGATCCGGTCGCCGGTCGTTCCTGCCATCAGTTCTCCGTGAATCTCTTCGATTTTATTCATGATCCGGTCATCGTCTGATAACGTTCCGATGATCTTACCGGAATACGGATTGACGAAGACCGTCGCCGACATGTCTGATGATGAGACCTTCACTTCACTGGATCGATCGTCGGATTCACCCGGTCGGTACGACGTGACAAGTGCATCGGGATATTTCGCTTTGACGCGATCAATCTGTTCCGTCGCAGTGATACGATCTGCTTGTGGTGTAACTTCATAATACGATTGATACAGGACGTTTTCGATTTGTGGCTTAAAAAGATAAATGGATCCTGTCACAGCAAGCATGACTAGGAACGGCGCAAAAATGATACCAGCATAAAAGTGCCACCGCCAAATCGTCCGGTAAGCAGAAGAAGTCGGTGCTTTTTTGACCGTCTCTTCCGTCTGCATGAGATTCATATGTATCCTCCTCTGGCAATAAATATGTCCACTCTGTGAACACCTCTTAGTATAAGCGTTTACAATCCAATTTCAGCCACTTGCTTGTGACGATAAATTGCCAATACAGTGTGTAAATCAGGTAGCTTTTAAGAAGTGAAAAACGTCTTTTTTTGACAATGATTTCACTTTTCTTATAGATTACTTCTTATTTCAAAAAACTATTCTTGTTCATAAAACCAAACTTCATCAAAAAAGCGAATCCAGCAATGGATTCGCTCACGTAGTACCTATCGTTTAAATCGAAGAACTCTCTTCTACCGCATCCTTTTGACGGCGATGATGCACGATACCGATGACGGCAATACCGATCACAATGATCACGACAGAGCCGACGATCCCTGGATTCACCTGGAGCCAGTTCCATAGCTCCGACCACGTCACGGCTTCTCCGATCCGGACGATCAAAAAAGTCCAGAGTCCTGTATACACGCCTGCTGCTAAGAATGTCATTACTAAATAGCGCGGTAACGGATAACCGAGGAGTCCGGCGACATAATGAATCGGGTGTCTGACGCCGGGTAAGAAGAACGATAGTCCGATTGCCCATAATCCCCGTCGTTCAATGATCGTTTCTGCTCGTTCCAAGAAACGTGATTTCATCCAGCGTTTGACGAGCGGAATCTCACGGAAGAACCGAGCAAGTAGATAAAACCACGTAAAGGCGATGAAGAAGACCGGCCAAGCGGTCAGCCAGATGACGACCGGGTACATCCCCTCTCGTAATCGAAGTGCTGCAAAACTCATCATCAAGACATCGTCCGACAATGGGGTGAACATGATTCCGCCAGCCAGGCGGACGAGTGCCATGATATCCATCACGTATCCCTACTTTCTGTTTCTCTCTATATTCAGTATCCCCGATTTTTCTGAAGTTGAGCCCTATCCATTTCTTAAGTTCTTCTTTAGTTATACTTTTCTGATCAAAAGAGATCATCATCGATGATTTAAAGTCACTTAGACCGGATGACATGTATACGCAATCGTTTAATAAAACATCCTTTTCCCACATCGAGAAAAAGGGTTTCCTCCATCCGTTCGAGAAGGGGTACAACGTACATCTGAACGCTCATCTGATAGGAGGAATTTCCATGCTACATCGCCGGAAGACCTATACGATTCGTCCCGAACGCCTAGAAGAATTCACTGAGTTTTTCCATACCTATTTGTACCCGCTTCAAGTCAGTCATGGTGCCCGTCTTGTTGGGCGCTGGGTGACGGAGGCAGAAGATGAAGTCATCGCTATTTGGGAATACCGTGACCGCGAACACTTCGAACAAGTCGATCGTGATGTCCGCAACAGTGCCTTACGTCGCGAAGCGATGAAGAAGCGCGCGCGCCTCGGCAAAAACCTCTATATCAAATCCTATGAAGATTTCATGACGTCGACTGGTACGTATGCTCCCCCTCGCGCGATCGTCAGCGTGACCGCGTATATCACGAACGATGCCGGTGAAGTCCTCCTCGTCCGCAACCTACACCGGGGTGATACGTATGAGATGCCGGGTGGACAAGTCGAAAATCACGAGTCGATTCTTGACGCCATCAAACGGGAAGTCAAAGAAGAAACTGGTGTCGATGTCACGATTGATGGCATCACCGGTATCTATCAAAATGTCTCAAGTCATGTCCTCTGCGTCTGCTTCCGTGGGAAAGCGGTCGGTGGTGAACTCGCAACACAAGAAGGCGAGACGACGGACGTCGGCTTCTTCCCGCTGACACGTGACTCGCTGAGTGAGTATATCAAACGGGAACACTTCCAGTTGCGGACGCTTGATGCGATGGATCCCCATTACTTCCCGCATGCCTTATATAAAGTCAGACCGTATGAACTGATTAGCCGGTATGACGGCAATACGACGTCGTCGTCACGGTAAACCAAAAATCCCCTTACAGTGTTTTCACTGCAAGGGGATTTTTTCGGTTACGTTGTTAATCGAGCGGTAATTCCAGCATCATCGGTGACATAAACATCGCCTGCATCATCGGTAACGGTATAAGCAGAAGACTTTAACGTCTCGATTGCTGCTTGAAGCGTCGTTTGATCCGGATAACGCAGCGTCCAGTAAACAAGTCCAACCGCATCTTCCGGATTCGTCGGTGCGTTGACTCCAGACCAGACGTTCAGACCGATGTGATGGTGGTAACCACCGGCAGCAACGAACAACGCACGCATCCGTGAAGCGTCAGCGGCAACGTCAAAACCGAGCGTCTCGACATAAAATGACCGCGCTGCTTCGAGTGTCTTGACGTGGAAATGGACATGTCCCATGACCGTCTCGCTCGGCATTCCATACCAATCTTCTTCTCCCGCTTCGACGAGCATGCTTTGCCAATCGACGGGATCCGTCGTCATCTTAACGTCGCCATTCGCTTCATACGTCCATGTCTCACGTGGACGATCGGCATAAATCTCGATCCCGTTCCCGTCTGGATCCGACAGATAAAAGGCTTCACTGACGAGATGGTCACCTTGACCAATCTCGATTCCTTGTTCGATCAAATTCCGGATGACGAAACCAAGTTCTTTTCGGCTCGGTAGCAAAATCGCAAAATGGTATAACCCGGCGACCGAGTTCGGTGGAAAACGGCGGGCATTCGGATGGACTTCAAGTTCAACGAGTGGTGTATCTTGTGCACCAAGTACCGTTAGCTGATCCGTTTGCGTCAGCACGCGTAATCCAAGTGACGTTGTATAAAATAAAATCGAACGATCGAGGTCCGTGATTCGCAAGCGAACAGGACCGAGTGTGATTTGTGGATGAATGGACATGGTGTTTCCTCCTTCAATGAAATAGCTCGTATCCCTATTATTACGCGGAAGCGATCGAAGCGGAAGTAGGCACGAATAAGTGGTATAGTATCCTAAACGATACCATGAAGGAGGAAGACCGATGGAAGAGACACCAAGCTGTCGGGTCGAGACAGCGCTCGAAATCTTGACCGGAAAATGGAAGCCGTCGATTTTACTCGTCTTGATCACACACGGAACGCTCCGCTTCAGTGAACTGAAACGACAATTGCCGAACATTACGCAAAAGATGCTGACGGCTCAACTACGCGAACTCGAACTGAACGATATCGTTCATCGCGAGATTTATCAGGAAGTTCCACCCCGCGTCGAGTACTCGCTGACGGATTATGGTCGGACGCTTATCCCGGTTCTTGACGCCATCAATGCATGGGGGGAACAGCATGTCCTCCATCTTGAACAGAAAGAAAAACTTGCTTCCGCTTCCCAATGAGGAATCCATTTCGATGTGATTTCTCATTTTTTATGGAAAAACCTGTCTATTATCACGTATACTGACGTAATAGACTTCTGTTTTTGGAAAGGAATGAGTCCTCATGCATCAACTTCATGCGATCGAGCAACTGGTTGCTCGACTCAAACAAGATCCTGCAGTCGAAGCTATCTTCTTGAAGGGATCTTTTGGACGGGGAGAAGAAGATGTCCATTCAGACATCGATCTGTACTGTCTCGTCTCGGAAGAACGTCAAACAAAATTCTTATCGCGTCGTTTGTCCCACCTTTCTGCTTATCGTTCAATCATCTGGAAAGATGAGATCGATATCATCGCCCCTCAAATGATCGTCGTCTATGATGATCTGCTACATATTGATTTATTCACGGTGACGCTTGATTCGCTGAACCATAAGGATCAATTGCGTGTCTTATATGATCCACAAGAACAGTTGACGGACTTTACCGATACATGTGACTTAACACTTTCTACTCAAGAAGCGACCGATGAAGCGATCGATGCCGTCTGGTTCTTGTTCCAATATAAAAAAGCAGCAGCTCGCGGAAATGACTTATGGGCAGTCGAGATGCTCCGAAGCGCCTTGATCAAGTTCGCGAAAGTCTTGCTCCATCATCATGCTCCTGAACGAGCACAACTCGGATTAAAGACGATTCCGACGACATTACCAGACCATCCACGCCTTGCTCTTGAAGCAATCTACGACGTCCTGACACCCGCAACGCATGCTGAAGCGGCTCAACGTTATCTAGCGTGTCTAGAGACTGAACGGCACGCACTCGACCAGACGCTTGCCGGACATCCAGAGACGCTCGCTTTACTCGATCGATTAACGCCTGAACTCTCGATCCAACAATCAAGACGGTAACAAGAAGGGGATGACTCAAAAGTCAGTTTCCACAAAGATAAGGGTGGCAGAATGATGATTTGCCACCCTTATCTCGTAACCAAAAGAATGACGCGTTTCACGCCACTCCTACAGGAAAAGCGCATTTATGCGCTGTCAGAGACAAACAAGACCCGCTTTCCTGCTTGAATGAAGCAGGGAAACCGGCTTGTGTCTCGCCTGAGGAAAGGACGTGACAAGACGCGTCATTCTTTTATTGAGTCTCTTCTATGGTCATTCATTACCGTGTCAATTGAATCTCTTTTGATTGTCCACCTGCCCAGCCAAAGCCAGACGAGACTTCAAGCTTCGGATTTTTCACCTGTTTCGGTAATTCGAAGACGATGTTGCCAGTTTTCTCGATATTCGGGTTGATCGTCTCTAAGAAGAAGCCCATTCCGTCTTCATTCGCATAGAGATCGAGCTCCGTATCGGCTGAGTATTCCGTATCGCCGACATTGACTTTAAACATGTTGCTGTCGACGAATCGCTCTTCCTTATCTCCGTTTAGAATCGTCAAACCGATGACTAAGAATTGTCCTGATGTTTTCTTTTCGCCGAGAACGTTCGACAACGTATCGACCATCTTGACGTCGTTGACGACGTACGTCAGTTTCCCGACCTTTACCTGATCATTCACCCCGTATGTTTTCTTGACCGGCTTCGCGGCTGCTTTTGCTTTTACTGGTTTTGCTTCTGATTTGACTGCTTCTTGTTCGACTGCTACTTTTTTCTCCGGTGCTGCTTGCTCTTCGTCATCTCCTAGGTTTCCTAAAATGACTGCGCCGATCACGATGATTCCTGCCCACTTCAATCCTTTTTTCATGTTACTTCCTCCTTTTAATGTGGCTGACTCACGTCTGATAGCCTTAGTATAGGAAGAAGCAATCCCTTATCCTTTACACTTTTTTAACCAGGTTATTTTTTGTTTATGGTTCGATAAAAAGATTGACAAAAAATAAAAGAGAACGCTGATTTCAGCGCCCTCCTCTCCTTATTCTCCTTTGACCCGGATGACGATTTTGCCTTTTGCGTGCCCTTCTTCGCCATAATCATGTGCTTCCTTGATTTGATCCAGATCAAAAATCCGGTCGACGACAGGTTGTAGCTCGCCACGTTCGACCGCTTTAGCGATATGCTGCAAACGCTCACCGGTCGGTTGCATGAAGACATACGCAGTTCGTGCATTATGTTGCTTCGCTTGCTCTTCATCGGGAGGTGTAGAAATCGAAACGAGCATGCCGTTCGGCTTCAGCATCTGATACAGTTCCCCTTGCTTGTCGCCGCCCATTGTATCGAATACAAAATCGACGTCGCGAACACGATCCGCCGGATTTTCCTGTTTGTAGTCGATGACTTCGTCGGCTCCAAGTGCTTTTACCCAGTCAACGTTTTTCGTACTTGTTGACGTGATGACGTACAAACCGTTCGCTTTTGCGAGTTGAATCGCAACCGTTCCGACGCCCCCTGATCCGGCACCAATGAAGATCCGGTCACCCGGCTTCGCATCCATCACTTCGAACATGACTTGCCACGCTGTATGCGAGACGAGTGGCAGAGACGCTGCTTCTGCGAAACTGAGCGATTCTGGTTTTTTCACAACTAAATGCGCATCGACCGCAACATACTCCGCATATGTTCCTTGGCGAGCGATTTCCGGACGGCTAAAGACAGCGTCCCCGACTTGAAGATCGGAGACGTTTTCTCCGACTTCCTGAATCACACCGGCAACGTCCCAACCGATGACGAGCGGCATTTCGTAGCTCAACATTTGACGCAAGTATCCTTCGCGTAGCTTCCAATCGACCGGGTTTACACTCGCGGCATAGACTTCGATTAAAACATCATCCGGTCCAATGACTGGCTTTTCCAGTTCCCCGACCTTAAATTGTTCCGATCCACCATACTGTTCAATGTAAGCTGCCTTCATCCGTTGACTCCTCCTTCAATATTCATTCCCTATCTTCTTCCCCGTCCGTCCTACCGACAAACAGTCTGAAGATACACAACAGCTCCCCATCGATCGATGAGGAGCTGTTTCGTTAACGATTCGTTTGCTGAAGGGTGGATGCCGTCTCGTTCAAGGCATGAATCGCCTGTTGCAGTTCCATGACCTGACCGACTTGATGACGCGTCAAACCGGATAACGACTCACTTTGTGTGAGCAACGCATTCATGAACGTATCAAGTTGACCGGTTGCTGTCGTGATGGCGGCAAGACTGCTCGTCATCGTCGCGAACTGAGTCTGCGCCGATTGGATCGAACCGACGACTTCCGTCGCATCCATCTCGATCGTCTGGAGCGCTAACTGACTCTCTGCCATCCGCTCTTCCTGCTCACGTAACAATGTCGTACTGGCATGAATCGAGTTGCCGGTTTGCGTGACGTCCTGATCAACCCGTTCGATGATCGCATTGATTTCCTTCGACGCTTCTGCCGTCTGTGCTGATAGATTACGAATTTCTTGCGCAACGACCGTAAAACCTTTTCCGAACTCACCCGCACGAGCTGCTTCGATCGATGCGTTAAGACTGAGCAAGTTCGTTTGCGCCGCAATCGCATTGATGCTCGACGTGATGGCGACGATTTCCTGGAACCGTCCAGCAAGTTGTCCGAACGACGTGACCGAATCATCCATGCTCGTCGTTAATTGTTGCAGGGATTGTCCGGCAAGACCAATCGTCTGTCTGCTCTTTTCGGCTGTCGTTCGCGAGGACGAACTGCGCTCGAGTGCGTGATCGACCGAAACGGTCACATCCTCCATCCGGTTGACTTGCTGATCATTCAATTGACGAATTTCACGAATCGCTTGGACGCTTCCCGCTGCATCATCTGCTAGCTGTTGCATCGCCAAATCAACCTGACTGAAGGAATCCTTCGCCGCGTCGACCGTTTCACTCATCTCTTCCGTGAACGTCGTTACTTCCGTTGCGGTTGCTGCCGTCTGCTCGAGGGCAATTTGCGACGTTGCCGCGTAGGCTTCCGACCGTTCTTGTTCTTGGCGGACGGCTAACATGACGTTTCGTCCAAAGACGGCGACAAAAACAGCCGCTGAGAAAATCATCAAATAGATGACATAGGCGACGATCAAATCGAATGCATTCGTAAAGACAATCGTTCCCAGCATTGTGAATACAGCCATTTCAACTAATCCAAGGATTCCGGCGAGAATGACCAAACGCGGAATCAAATAGACGATTGAAATCGTCAAGTAGAGATAGGCGATCGTCCAAATGCTCGGCGACGGCAAGGTCATCAAAACGAGAGCGAGGACGAAATACGTTAACGTCACTTGAACGTACTTCCCGCTCGGACGATGTCCAAGTAGGCGGTTGCCCACAAGCAACGCGACCGTCAAGATCAAACCACCGACTAAAAACTGATAAAACACACTGATTGGGACGTAATTCATTTGCGCAAATAAGAAAATCAATGGATGCGCGATCGTAATTAACGTTGCAATCAGGCGGGACAAAATCTTTGTACTTTGTTGCTCGAGGGCAGATACCATCTTGTTCAAACTCCTTCACCTTATTAAAGTCATACAGTTGTTCATCGGCAGAAAGATTTCATTCGTTAAGTCCCTCGAGTGACTTTTTTTCTTGACGCTTTCTTGAAAGCGGGAGTACGGTTAACGTAGACTTTTTCAGAAAAGAGGATTCATATGCTGTATGTACTCGTAGGTTTCGCGGGGATACTGGGCGCCTCGGCACGGTATGGGCTCGGACTGCTGATTAGCGACTTGACGACTGGTCCGTTTCCGTGGCCAACGCTTGTCATCAACTTGATTGGGAGTTTTCTTCTCGGCTACGCGACACACTTTTTATTTCGAACGAAACTCTTACACCAATATGCGATCACAGCCATCGGCACGGGTTTCATTGGCTCCTTTACGACGTTTTCGACATTCAGCGTCGAGACCGTGACCTTACTCAACGAACATCATTTAGCGGACGCGTTCCTCTACGTACTCGTCAGCCTATTCGGCGGTTTGTTCCTATCTTATCTTGGTTACACGCTCGGAACACGACGACTGCGTCACGTGACGAAAGGACGTGAGTGAATGACGCTACTTGCTCTTGCCATCGGTGCTTTTTGCGGCGCCATCAGTCGGTTTGCTGTCAGTCAATGGATGAAGACGGTTTGGAAACGCGAATTTCCACTAGCGACGTTCCTGATTAACGTACTCGGTTCATTTTTGCTTGGACTCGTTATCGGTGCGCATCTCGATACGACATGGACGTTACTCTTAGGTACCGGTTTCCTTGGATCGTTTACAACGTTCTCGACGTTCAAAATCGAGACATTGCAGCTATTTCAGGACGGAAATCGTAAAGTGCTTACCCTCTATCTCATCTCGAGTTATGGTTTCGGAATTCTTGCAGCTTTCCTTGGAATCACACTTACAGCTTGAACGAAACAAGAGGCGACGGAAAAATCCGTCGCCTCTTGTCGTATCCGTTTTAATTTAATCATTCATCCAGAATAGACCGACCGTCTCTGCTCCGGCATGCGTTCCGATTGCTGGTCCGAACGTGCCTTCGAGAATCGTCAAATCCGGAAACTTCGCTGCGACTTGTTGCCGCAGTTCCGCTGCCATTTCCGGCGCCATCGTCGTCGCGACATAAATCCGGTTCTTGTAGAACGTGTGCTGACGCATCGATTCGTCGATTTGTTTAACCATTTCAATGTAAGCTTTCTTTAAAGAACGCGCTTTTTTGAATGGTACGATTTTCCCTGCTTCATCCGTCGTGATGATCGGTTTGATGCTGAGTAGGTTCGCAAGGAACAAGTCACCAGATGAAACACGTCCACCCCGGCGCATCGTCTCCATATTACCGACGATCATATAGAAATGGGTCTTTTTCGTCAACGCTTGTAAGGCAACGACGATTTCCTCGACGGATTTCCCCTGTGCCGCAAGCTCCATCCCGTAACGAATGAACTCTTGTTGGTTCTCAAACGCTGTATGCGAGTCGATGATATGAACCGGGAAGCTGGCTGCTTCCGCTGCTGATGCTGAACTTTGGACGGTACTTGAGAGTCCATTCGTACAGTGCACTGCAATCGCACAGTCATAACCTTCTTCTTTCAGACGTTCGTACGTTCCAACGAACTCCCCAAAGATTGGTTGTGATGTTTTGGCAATCAGCTTTTTGTCCGCATCTAGCGCACGGAACAGTCGCTCGACCGTGATCGCATTCTCTTGATACGCCGTATCACCGAGTAAGATTTGAATCGGTACGACATTGACGCCGATCGCATCTGCCTCTTCCTTCGTGAAATAGGCCATACTATCGGTCACCCATGCTATTTTAGTCATTTTCCTTAGCCTCCGTTAGATTCTTCTCGCTTTATCCTACCATATACAGAAGTGGAAATCGCAAGAAACGTCATGACATCATCTGAAAATGAAACGAAGTACGCTTATGATAGTGCTCATCGGCATGCAAGACGACGGAAGGAAAATTCGGTTGGTTGATCGCATCCGGTAATCCTTGTGTCTCAAAACAGATTCCGAGGTATGGGGTTGCTCGTCTTCCGCAAATCGTAAACTCGCCCGACAAATGATTAGCGGTATAGACGACGACTCCCGGTTGATCCGTCACGACGCGCAATCGTCGCCCGCTGATTGGTTCGTCGAGAACGATTTCTCCATTCTCTCTAAGCAGGAAAGGATGATCGACCCCACTACCCGCTTGGCGGAGTTGTTCATCTGATGCATGTGTCACTTCATGTAGGGGACGGGCATCGAGAAAATCAAAGACGGTGTCTGTCACCGGGAGAATGTCACCGGTCGGTACCGCATCTTTCGTCAACGGAACATAAAAAGGTGCATCCATTCGTAACAGATGCTGTTCAATCGTCGTCTTCGCCTCACCCGTCAAATTAAAGTACGTATGATTCGTCGGACTGAATGGTGTCGAAGCTGTCGTCTCCGCTTCATAATGAATATGCAGGACGTTCTCGTCCGTCCATTCGAAGGTCAGCGTGAACGACAAGTGCCCCGGATAGCCGTTCTCCCCACTCGGACTATCTAAACGTAGAACAAGTTTGTCGTCGTTGATTTCGTGCGTGAACATTCGGTTCGCCCAATTTTCGCTTCCTCCATGAAGATGATGCTCGCCCTCATTTTGCTCAAGGACGTACGTCATCCCTTCGAGTGCGAACGCGCCATTCGCGATTCGTCCTCCGACGCGTCCAATCGTGGCGCCTAAGTGATGCGGATCATCTTGGTATTCTGATAGGTCGTCAAACGCGAGTACGACATTTTCGATCATTCCATGTTGATCCGGAACCCGGATGGCAAGAATTTTTGCGCCTCGGTTCAAGATATCGATACTATGCCCATGCACATTCTGTAACGTGAATCGTAACAAGGACTGATCACCTAGTTGTCCCACTTCTGTTGTCGTAATCATCATCTGCTTCCTCCTGTACGATACATTTTCCTGTTTTCGTATTTACCCTCGGAACGAGACAAAAAAACAACAATGGCAAAAGACCATTGTTGTTACAGAGACGGAAGTGGTAATCGCACTTCGATCCGAGTCCCTTGATGGATGATCGAGTGGACGTGTAATGTTGCAGTCGGACCGTATGTCACGTCTAATGCGCGTCGAATCAGGAACAGGTTCGAATCCCCCGCTTCCTGTTGATCCAGTTGTTGCATCACAGCAAGCGGCATCCCCTGTCCGTTATCTGTGACTTCAATGACCCAGTCTGTCGTCGCCTTGAAAGCACGGACATCAATCCGGTGATGTCGTCCTGCCTTTACGAACCCATGACGCAGTGCATTATCGACGAGCTGCGTCACAAGGAATGGAAAGACGAAGTATTCTTCAACAGCGGTCTCGATATCAAGATCGACCGTGATATCAGCGGAGGTCAGTTGATTCGGGCGACGTCGTGTTCCTTCTAGTGATAAATAGGCCTTCAGGGTCGCCAGTTCCTCGCGGAGTGGATGTTCATCATGCCGCGTCGCTGCCGTCAACAGTTGAAGTAGCGCATTCAGTTGATGTTTCACAGGAGTTCCTGGATCAGCTGTCCGCTGGATTTCTTCGATGATGCCTTTCAGATAGCTGACATGTAACATCGGTTTCATCTTTCTTACGCTTAACCGGAGCAACTGATCTTCTCGATGCATATGCAGCTCTCGTGCTAATAAACGGACGAGTTGTTCCGTCATCCGCTCGACGGTGTCGTCAAATAAGTCTTTCGAAAAGTAACAGATGACACCTGCCTTTTGACCGTTAATGCGCATCGGATGAAAACTGAGAATTTGTCCCGTCTGCTCGTCTTCCTGTCGGACGGGTTCTTCTGCTTCGATCCATCGTTGTTCCTCACGTCTTGGTTGCTCGCCGCAGACTGCTGGTTGCTGGTCCGTCATATCGATGACGACCTCTGTCGCCCCGAGCACGACGATCCGTTGCATCTTCGTTTCCTTCAATAATGTCGCTCCGATCTGCCGCGCGACTTCCGAAGTCAATCCCTGCTTTCGTAAGGGTTGTAACGCTTGCAGTAGACGATCGGAACGCTCGGTCTGGCGGACGAAAAGATCGCCTTCGAGTCGAAGTTGTGTTCGTAAGATCATGATGAACAGCACGACCCCACACATGTTTGCAAATAGTAACGGAAAAGCAGCACGACTCATCAAATCAAGTGCTTCTGCTGTATCAGGTGCAAGTAATAATGTAATCCCACTTTCGAACAATAATGCCGTCAATACGATACCGATTGGTGGAACGAGCGCATAACCATCATGCAAACGCCAGCGTTTTCGATACCAGCCGCTCGCAAGTCCAGCGAGCATGGCGATGATCCAACCGGCTTCTGCTCCTAACGAGCCGAGTACGTAGCGGTGTAGACCAACCAAACATCCCGTGATGCCGCCGATCACTGGTCCCCCAATCAATCCGCTCGTCACGATGACAGCGAGTCGGGTATCGAGCAACAGGGCATCCTTCTCGACAGCTAATCCGAGTAACGGATCAATCGTCGTATCTTGCGAAAGTTCAATTCCTGCGTAGTTCATCAAAATACCGGATGACACGAATGCAAAGAGCAGTGGAAGATTCATTCCGCGGTCCATCTTGAATATGTATCGGGAAATGCGCCACTGGGACAATAAAAAGGCTAACAGTGCTAACATACCTAAACGACTCAGTAAGAATGGAATCTGCTCGAGCACGGAATACCTCCTCGTTTCATAGGACGCGAATCAACAATAAAGTCGTATTAGATTACATTCCCGCTCCTCTCTGCATTCTCCTATCATGACGGCTGAAAGTTCGCACAATCCGTCCATTCTTGATTTTTTGACTGATGCGATGAAAAAAAAGCCGGTTCCTCCATGAGGAACCGACCATCTTATGCTTCTGCTTGTTCAGCTGGATGCAACCAAATCTTGACGCGGTTGATTTGATAGTTTTCCATCTCCATCACTTCGACGGAGAAGTCCGGTGTGTCGATATGTTCACCTGGCTGAAGATCGATGTTGTGCATCTGAATCCAGCCACCGATCGTATCGACATCTTCGACATTCGTAAAACGAATATTGAAACGCTCTTCCAAGTCAGAGAGCAAGACTGTACCGTCGAGTAGGAACTCGTCCGATTTGACCTGTTCGATTTCTTCGACTTCATCTGCATCGAATTCATCACGGATTTCACCAACGATTTCTTCGAGTAAGTCTTCCATCGAGACGAGACCTGCTGTTCCGCCGTATTCATCGACGACGAGAACGAGATGAGTGCGGGTCCGTTTCATCTTGCGAAGTGTCTCTTGAAGCGACGTCACTTCCGAAACAACCGGTAAATCCTTGATATAGTGTGTCACCGGATGCTCATTGCCGTTCGCATAATCCGTCAAGACTTCCTTGACGTTGACGTATCCGAGAATTCGGTCCTTATCATTTTCTTCTGTGACCGGATAACGCGTGTACGGATTATCCATGAAGATTTCCATCAGTTCATCCTTCGTCAAACGTTCCGAGATCGTCTCCATCCGCATCCGCGGCACCATCAAGTCTTTGACGATGTGCTCATCAAACGCAAAGACGTTTTGCATGAGGGCAAGTTCCGTTTGGTTGATTTCACCACTTTGGAAACTTTGCGCCATGATGATTTTCAATTCATCTTCCGAGTGGGCTTGTTCGTGCCCTGCTGGTTTGACACCGAACAGACCGAGGAATAAGCGCGCTGAACCGTTGAGTAACCAAATGAATGGGTACATGATTTTACCGAACACATAAAGTGGACGGGCAAACAACAATGTCATGCGTTCTGCATACTGAATCGCAAGCGTCTTCGGAGCGAGTTCACCGATGACGACGTGTAAGAACGTGACGGATACGAATGCGATACCAAACGACAAGAGTGTCGAAACAGCAGCAGAGATCCCGAAGTCGTCGAAGACAGGATGTAAGATCTTTTCAACGGTTGGTTCACCAAGTGCCCCAAGACCAAGTGCCGTGACCGTGATACCAAGCTGACAGGCAGACAAGTAGTAGTCGAGATCGCCCGCGATTTTTTTCGCAAGGACGGCACTTTTGTTCCCTTCTTGAATCATTTGATCCAAACGCGACATCCGAACTTTAACGACAGCAAATTCCGATCCGACGAAAAACGCCGTCAACGCAATCAACAAGACCACTAAAAATAAATTGATGAATAATATAGTATCCAAAATCCCCTAAACAGGGGTCACCTCCATTGTTTTGTATTAAAGCTGTGCAATCAAGGAAGCAATCAATGTCAGACGCCGGGACAGTTCTAAGCGAATCGCTTGTTTTTCGACGTCCGTCGAATCTAACAAACGCTGCTCGAGTCCTTCAACCGTCGCTTGAAGTTGTTTCACTTCCTGATAAATCGTCTCCCCTGTTTTTTGTTCCCGTTCCGTAAAAGAAGCAAGAATCTCTTGCAGGGAAAGCCGTTGAGACTTCAAATATTCAATCTTTTCGATTTGATGAATGACCGATTCGTCATACAGACGGTAGCCAGACGCGGTGCGCTCTGGTGTTAATAGACCGAGTGATGTGTAGTAATCGATCGTTCGTTTTGATAAGCCGGTGGTCTCCGCGACCTGACCGATTCGAAGTAACGCCTTCCCAAAAGATTCTCACCTCCTTTCTTTAGCTAGTTCTTTTATCTTATCATGTCAAAACCATACAGTAAAACGTCGCGCTTTTTTAGAGAAAAAAAACGACTACTCCCGTTCGCACGAGAATAATCGTTCCATCCTACTTTTTTATACGGTTACGACAGGTTCTTCGACGGGTACACCGACAATCGACCGTTCCAGTAATTCAACCACATCGTACGTAGCAACCGCCTCGTCGACTTCCTTCGCTTTCGTACCGTCACTGAGCATCGTCAGACAGTACGGACATGCTGATCCAATGACAGACGGTTGGACCGTCAACAATTGTTCCGTCCGTGCGACGTTGACCCGTGCACCGACTTTTTCTTCTTGCCACATCATCCCGCCGCCAGCACCGCAACACATCCCTTTTTCCCGGTTGCGTTCCGTCTCGACGAGCGTGATTCCTGGAATCTTCTCGAGAATATAACGTGGTGCGTCGTAAATATCATTGTAACGACCAAGGTAACACGAATCGTGATAGACGACACGCTCCTTGACTTCATGGAGCGGTGTGATCCGTTTCTCGTCAATCAGACGAGCGAGCAATTCCGTATGGTGGTAGACTTCAACGTCCGGACTCAGTCCGAAGTCGGGATACTCGTTTTTAAATGTATTGTAGGCATGCGGATCAATCGTGACGATCTTTTTGACGCCATATTTCTCAAACGATTTAATGTTTGCTTCCGCGAGTTCCTGGAACAAGACTTCGTTCCCGATCCGGCGCGGTGTATCGCCTGAGTTCTTCTCATCGTTTCCGAGAATCGCAAACGAGATGTCTGCCTCATTTAGAATCCGTGCAAACGCCATCGCGATTTTTTGACTTCGGTTATCGTACGATCCCATCGCACCAACCCAGAACAGGTACTCGAAGTCTTCGCCCGCTTTTTTCTTCTCCTTAGCTGTCGGAACGACGAGTTCATCCCGGTTTTTCCGCCAGTTTTCGCGTTCTTTCCGGTTCATTCCCCACGGATTACCTTGACGTTCGATGTTTGCCATCGTCCGTTGCATCTCCGGATCCATCTTGCCTTCCATCATGACGAGATGACGACGGAGGTCGATGATCTTATCGACATGTTCGTTCATGACCGGACACTGATCTTCACAGTTCCGACAAGTCGTACACGCCCAGATTTCTTCTTCCGTAATGACGTTCCCAATCAATGAATCCGGAACGATATCCATCTGTCCGGCTGCAGCCAGTGAAGCGATTTGATTACCTTGCGACCCTTCGAACGCAAAGGCAGGTGCCCATGGCGAACGTTGAGTGATTGCTGCCGTTTTCATGTTGAGATGGTCCCGTAATTTAACGATCAAATCCATCGGCGACAGCATCTTCCCCGTTCCGCTCGCCGGGCACATGTTCGTACAGCGTCCACACTCGACGCAGGCATATAGATCAACGAGCTGTTTCTGGTTGAAATCTTCGATTCGGTTGACCCCGAAGCTGAATTCCGCTTCGTCGTCTTCTGCCTCTTCCATGACCGATAGATCGATTGGTGCCAAACGCCCGACTTTCGACGTTCGACCGAGCCAGACGTTTGCTGTACCGGCAATCAAGTGCGCATGTTTACCTTGCGGGATGTAAACCATGAAGCTAAGTAAGAACAGTAAGTGTGCCCACCAGAAGAAAACGAATAATCCAAACGCAATTGACTCCGGCACCCAACTGAATAAGAACGCGATGCTTGAAGCCACCGGTTCACCAAGCGTCGAATGATTCTCATAAACAAGGAAGAATCCGTTCCCGAACAGGACGGCGACCATCAAACCACCAATGAAGATCAACGCAAGACCTGCCATGAAGTTTCGTTTCAAACGAACGAGTTTCTCGACGTACCGGCGATAAAATCCCCAAACGACGGCAATCAAGATGACGAGCATGACGATTTCTTGGAAGAATGTAAAAATCGGATAGAGCGGACCGAGTGGGACGTGCGGGAAACGCTGACCGACGGCGAGTCCTTTCCAGATAAAATCAATCGCTCCGAATTGAACGAGTAAGAAGCCATAGAACATCATGACGTGGATGGCGCCACTTTTCTTATCCTTTAGTAATTTCTTTTGACCGAAGACGTTGACTAAAACTGCGTCTATTCGTTCTTTGTTCGTCAGTGTCCATTCCGCCTTTTTCCCCCGTTTAATGGCGGCATAACGACTTTTGACGAGTGACGTGAACAGATAGCCCGCATAACCGATGACGAGTAGGAAGGCAATCCAGTTAATGAGTAAAAACGTATTCATGTTCGAACAAACCCCTTTCCCCCTAAAGCAGTTGTGTTGAAATGAGTATAGCATATAATGAATGGCTATTCATTCATTTTTTTCATTTAGTTTTTACTGCGTCACACAAGTAGATACGTACTCAAAAAAAAATCAAGCGATGGATGATCCACCGCTTGATTTAATCACGTCCAATACGTCATTTTTTTAATTTCATTGCATTGGCCATCAGACCAGGGATGTCCGTATTTTCATGCAATCCACTGAACTGTTCGCTTTGTGGACCGTACGCGTAGAGCGGAACGTCAACACCAGTATGCACGGCAGTCGTCCAGCCGACATACGCTCGTTTACTGATCATCTCATTCAATGTCATGACGCGTTTCTTCGCATCCACTTTTTGCAACGTCTGAATTTCTTCAGCCGTCAAATCAAACGTCGTTTCTCGTTTAACGACAGATGCGATGTTCGATAAGTCGTCGTTGAACTGACGAACCATCTCATCCCCTGTCGCCTTGACGTTTTTCAAGACCTCCGGTTTCGCTACGTACTCATCGTATCCACCGACGGACATACCACCTGTATCATGGTCACCGGCGACGACGACTAATGTGTGTTTATCTTTTGCTGCAAAACGAAGCACTTTTTCGACTGCCTGGTGGAACGCTTCTGCATCCTTCATCGCCCAAGCAGCATCATGCGCGTGACCCGCCCAGTCGATCTGACTTCCTTCTACCATCAAGAAGAAGCCATCGCGATCTTTCTTCAATGTTTGCAGAGCTTTCGATGTCATCGTCGCAAGACTCGGTTGATTCGTGTTTTCCCGGTCCAGTTCTGGTGCCATTCCTTCTTCTGCGAACAATCCAAGAACTTTACGACCGTCCGTCTCATTCAGACTTTCAAGTGAATCCGCGTACTGGTATCCTGCTCGTTCTGCTTTCTTCACTAGATTACCAGCTTCTTGAACGCCACCATTCTTTTGATCAAAAAAGAACTTCTGACCGCCACCAAGTAAGACGTCGACTTTCATTTCATCCATGTATTGCTTCGCGATATCCGCTTCGTTCGCGCGCGTTGCAACATGCGATGCAAAAACAGCTGGTGTCGCATGGGTGATGGCTGATGTCGAGACAAGTCCTGTTGCTTTGCCTGCTTGATCCGCCCGATCAAGAATAGACGCTACTTCTTTTCCACTTGGATCCATACCGATTGTTCCGTTGTTCGTTTTTGTTCCTGTTGCCATCGCCGTTCCGGCAGCTGCTGAATCGGTCACTTTCGTGTTTGCCGAATACGTCCGCATCATTCCTTTTAAGTGACCGTCGAGTTCAGTCTCCTCGCCTCCTTGATACCAGCGATAGTTCGTTGCATAGGCAGCTGAATAACCGTCCGGAATCATGAAGATGACATTTTTAACCTTTGCTTGTTTCGTGTTTTGTTTTGCCTCGACCGGCTGAGCCGATTCATATGTATAACCTGCAACTCCCGTCATAAGAACTGTACCGAGAATACTTGTCGCCATCCATTTCTTGTTCATTTGTGTTTCCTCCCTGTTCACGATGATGGTTTCATCATACCGAGCGAATGTAAATGAACGATGGAGACGGCTTTAAGGAATGTAAAGAAACGATGACAGCCGAGTTACCACTTCATCTCTTCAAACATGTAATAACCTTTGTGCTGTTCTTCTAAATATGCCGATAATGGAAGACGGACGTCTTCACTTGTGATGTACTCCGCTAACTCCGTTTGATCGATCCACTTCGTCTCAATGATTTCTTCATCGGGATCATTTGGATCAAGTACACCACTCACTTCGCAGTCAAAATACGTCACGAGGCTGTGCGCTTGATAAGCCGGCATGAAGTTCTCCGTTAAGAAAGCAAACGACGACGATGTGACCGTCAAGCCGGTTTCTTCTTCCACCTCGCGACGCAATGCTTGCTCGAGTGTCTCTCCAGATTCAATCTGTCCACCGGGTAAGCTCCAGCGTTTCTCCTGACCCGATTGATTATTGACGATGAGCAGTTGATCGCCCTTGCGGATGATCGCGACGATGATTCGATAGAGTGGATACATGACGCTTCCTCCTAAAAAGACCACCTTGCCTAAAACAAGATGGTCCACTGATTGTTTATTCTAAACCGAGCGACTGTGGCAGACGAACTGCACGTGCGAAGGCATTTTTATAGTCCTTTTTCGCGACTAATTTTTCGACTTCACGGATTGCTGGATGCTGTTCGTCCGCGAACGCACCAAGAATCGTCAAGTAACGCTCGTATACTTGATCGTCTTCCTGACGTGCTTTCAAGAGTGCTGTATACAGCATGACGGTATCTTCGCCGTATAAGACCGGTAATTCTTCATTGATTAAAAGTAACGTATCGATCGACTCCGGGTCGACCTTCGGATTGTATTCCGTGATGACCTGTTCTGCGAGTCCTTCGAGTTGATCGCGCCATTCGTTATAGCGCGGCTCATCGTTCTCAAGCCATTCAAACCATTCCTCTTCCAACATCTGCTCCATTTGACGTACTGTTTGTTCAAATGCCATTCGTCTCACTCCGTTCCCAAGTTAAATCAATCGTATACGTACCGACTGCTTGTCCATTCATCTTTAATGTATAGCGAAACTGCATCTGCTGCCGTTTCATCTCAATCGTCTCCGTGTCCGTTTCCATCAACATCTGACCGAATTGACTGCCATACTGGCTTTTAGTCGTCTCTCCTAAAATGAAGACATGATGCATCGCAACAGGACCTTTGCGATTCAAAGCAATCTGATCTTTTGACCATTTGATCGTCGTATCGATCGGTTGTTCATCCGGCTGAACGAACTTCACGGCAAAACCGTCTTTTGTTTCGAACAACGTGCCGTCCGCCTCAAGTTCGACCGATTCACGCATCGGACCATCTTCGATCGTCGTCACCTGTCGTAATGACACCGGGTACTTTACTGGTTTCACTTCTATCACCTCATCGTTTAGCGTACACGATTTTTTCGTCTGATGCACCTTCTGCTTACATGCAACAAAAAAACGGATCCGATGTACATCGAATCCGTTCCAGATTGTAGACAAATGGACTGACTCAAAAAATGACGCACCTTTTCACGCCCTTTCCTCAGGCGAGACACAAGCCAGTTTTCCCGCTCCATTCGAGCAGGAAAACGGGTCTTGTTTGTCTCTGACAGCGCAAAATTGCGCTTTTTCCTGTAGGAGTGGCGTGTAACGTGTCATTCTTCTTTGTACCCGGAAGGAGAATCAGAAAAGCGTTTTGTTCACTCGACATCGCTTCCTAGGGAAAAACAAGCAAGAGCGACCCTGCAGCGAAGCGAAGCGGCGCGATGCTTGTCCCAGGAAAACGATGCGAGACGAACAAAAAAAGCGCAATCCTTCTCGTTAGAGAACAATTGCACTTATCTTCAGTCTCAAACGGATTCGATGTACATCGAATCCGTTCAAAACCTATTAGCGCACACGGTACAGACGAGCTTCGAATGGACGAAGTTCCAGTTCTGTTCCTTCATGGTGCATCGTCGGATAGTTGCCGAGCAACATATTATCCGAGTGCAAGATGATGTCCGTATCAATTTCTGCGGTTTCACCTTTTAAGTTCGTAACGATCAAGAACTGTTCGTCCCCAAGCGTCCGTGTATACGCGTAGACTTTCGTATCTTCCGGTAAGATGAGATCGTACGCACCGTAAATCAACGTCTCTTCCATCTTACGGATTTGGATCATTCGTTTGTAAAAGTTTAAGATCGAATCTTCATCTTGTTCTTGCGACGCGACGTTGATATCCGCGTAGTTTGGGTTGACACCAAACCATGGAGATTGATTCGAGAAGCCACCGTTTTGCTCGTTCGTCCACTGCATTGGTGTACGTGAGTTATCACGGGACGAGTTCCAGATGACTTCCATGATTTCCTCATGTGTTTTTCCGGAAGCAAGTTGCATCTCATACATATTTTTTGTCGCGACATCATCATAATCCGAGATGTCCGGGAATTGAACGTTCGTCATCCCAATCTCTTGTCCTTGATAGATGAACGGTGTGCCTTGCATGAAGAAATACATCATCGCAAGCGACTTCGCGCTCTCTTTCCAGTACTGTTCCTCGTCGCCCCAAAGAGAGACCGAACGAACCTTATCGTGGTTTTCGAGGTACAAGGCATTCCAACCTGTTGCTTCAAGTCCTTTTTGCCATTTCGTCAGCACTTGCTTCAGTTTGACGACGTCGACGCCTTTTTCCGCGTCGGCACGCCAAAGATCCATGTGCTCGAACTGGAAGACCATGTTCATCTTGCCATTCTCTTCTCCGACCCATAAATCTGCTTCTTCCGGTGTGACGCCGTTTGCTTCTCCGACTGTCATGATGTCGTATTTCGAGAACGTCTCATCCTTCAACTCTTCGAGATACGCATGGATACCTTCGACGTTCATATGCATGTCGAATGAAGGAACATACGGCATACCGAGCGGGTTCGGGAGATCGGCGAATGATTGATCCTTGTTGATATGACTAATTGCATCGATTCGGAAACCATCGATGCCTTTATCGAGCCACCAGTTGATCATCGTATAGACCGCTTGACGCATGTCACGGTTTTGCCAGTTCAAGTCTGGTTGACGACGAGAGAAGACGTGCAGGAAGTACTGCTCTGTCTTTTCATCATATTCCCATGCTGATCCACCGAAAATACTTTCCCAGTTGTTTGGTTCTCCACCATTGACGGCATCTTTCCAGATGTACCAATCGCGTTTCTCATTGTCTTTTGATGAACGTGATTCAAGGAACCACGGGTGTTCATCCGATGTGTGGTTGACGACGAGATCAAGCAAGACCTTGATGTCACGCTTATGCGCTTCTTCCATTAAGAGATCGAAGTCCGCCATCGTACCGAACTCATCCATGATGTCTTCATAATCACTGATGTCATATCCGTTATCGTCGTTCGGTGACTTGAACATCGGGCAAATCCAAAGAACGTCGACGCCAAGATCCTTCAAATAATCCAGTTTTGCGATGATACCCGGAATATCGCCGATTCCATCGTTGTTTGCATCGTAAAAGCTGCGTGGATAGATTTGGTAAGCAACTGCTTCTTTCCACCAAGCTCGTGTAATTGTTTGTTGGGCCGTTTCAGGGCGCGGTATCATTTGTGTCATGTGTCGTGAATCCTCTCGTAGGTCAGTCTTTGGGGTGTTATTTTCATTAGTTATTGAACTTCTATACACAGCGCAACCGATTGCGCAACTCCTCTACCTTCATCTTATCAAATCCACTTTTAAAGTCAATGTTTCGGGGGTGATTCCACCATTTCACATCAACGGTTGTCACTCTTCGTTCACACTGAATATTTCAGGTCGTTTTACATTACATTTACTGAATTATCCTACACTGTTTATCGGTCGATTTCTACCCTTTTGCATAACCTTTCCTTCCGAAAGTGAATCTTTTTTTCTTCGTTCGGGTATACCCTTACCAATGCATGTAAAAAAGGGGGATTTTCAGGATGAAGGGACAATTCTTTATTGGTGGACAATGGCTAGATCACGGACGAGAACGGACGGATGTTACGAATCCAGCAACTGGGGAAGTCGTCGGTAGTGTACCAAACGGAACAAAATCAGACGTCAACGACGCAGTAGAAGCAGCACGGAAGGCATTTCCCGATTGGTCGAAACGGACAGTCTACGAACGTGCCGAACTTCTCGAGAAGTTATATGCGAAGATGAT
Organism: Exiguobacterium acetylicum; assembly: GCF_019890935.1. Taxonomy (NCBI): domain Bacteria; kingdom Bacillati; phylum Bacillota; class Bacilli; order Caryophanales; genus Exiguobacterium; species Exiguobacterium acetylicum. The sequence continues at coordinate 290,632 of NZ_CP082333.1, read as the reverse complement.
TGAGAAAAAAGATGAACTGGCTCGCCTGATGACGCTTGAAATGGGGAAACCGCTCGCTGAATCAGAAGGTGAAGTGCAGTATGCCGCAAACTTCGTCAAATGGTTTGCAGAGGAAGGAAAACGCGCTTATGGACGTGTCATTCCAACGCATGATGCTTCTAAACGACTTCAAGTCATCAAACAGCCGGTTGGTGTCGTTGCTGCGATCACACCGTGGAATTTCCCGGCAGCCATGATTACCCGAAAGCTTGCTCCGGCACTCGTCGCCGGATGTACGTTCGTCATCAAACCGCCAACAGCGACTCCGCTTACCGCGCTTCGTCTTCTTGAACTCTGTCAGGAGGTCGGGATTCCGGAAGGCGTCGTCAATGCCGTTACAGGGAGCGGGAAAGCACTCGGTGAATCACTCGCAACACATCCACATGTCGATAAGATCACCTTCACTGGTTCAACCGAAGTCGGACGGACGCTGATGGCGCAAGGAGCAGAGACGATCAAGGCGATGTCGCTCGAACTCGGAGGACATGCCCCAATTCTCGTTTTTGATGACTGTGACCTTGATTTAGCCGTCGCTGAGACGATTAAATCGAAATTCCGTAATGGCGGACAAACGTGTGTCTGCGGAAACCGGATTTACGTATCCGACTCGATCTATGACGCGTTCGTTGAAAAACTCGGGCAAGAGACAGCGAAGCTGAAGACCGGAAATGGTTTGGATGCTGAGACGAAGATTGGACCGATGATCAATAAAGCAGGTTACGATAAAGTCAAAAAACATGTTGATGATGCGACATCCGCTGGTGCGCGAGTCGTCACGGGCGGAACAGGAACGACGGATGAAGACAATGATGTCTATTACTATGAAGCAACCGTTCTCGCGGACGTAAAACCTGGCATGTTGATCATGAACGAGGAGACGTTCGGACCTGTTGCTCCCGTCCAGCGTGTCAGTTCTGATGAGGAAGCGATTCGTTACGCCAACCAGACACCGTTCGGTCTCGCTTCGTACGTCTTTACGAAGGATTACGCGCGTGCGATTCGTGCAATCGAAGGGCTTGATTACGGAATCGTCGGCTGGAATGATGGTGTGCCTTCCGCTGCGCAAGCACCATTTGGTGGAATGAAACAATCCGGTCTTGGGCGCGAAGGTGGCAGTGAAGGACTCGAAGCGTATCTCGAGACAAAGTACATTTCCATCGGTGGACTAGCGTGAACGCCGCGGATTGGTTCGTCCAATGTTTAGAGGCAGAGGGCGTCACGCATATCTTCGGTGTTCCCGGTGAGGAAAATATCACATTGCTCGAATCACTCAGTCGTTCGTCGATCACGTTCATCACAACGCGTCACGAAACGAACGCTGCGTTCATGGCAGCGATGTTCGGTCGCCTGAGTGGGCGACCGGGTGTCTGCCTATCGACGCTTGGTCCTGGTGCGACCAACATGATGACCGGTATTGCAAGTGCAACGATGGATCACTCCCCTGTCGTTGCGATCACAGGTCAAGGCGCGACAGCACGGCAACATAAAGCATCGCATCAAATGTTTAATCTCGTAGACCTCTATCGTCCGGTCACGAAGTCTAGTACGTCCGTTCTGTCGGCGGAGGTCATTCCGGAAATCGTTCGACGTGCCTTCGCGACGGCACAAAGCGAAAAACCAGGGGCGACCCATATTTCTTTTCCAGAAGACATTGCAAAACAAGAACGTGATCAAGCAGCGACACCCTTACAGCAAGACAGTACACCAACGCATCTCCATTCCTTGACGATTGATGATCCCGATGCCTTACGTCTGATTGAGCGCGCAAAACGTCCAGTCATCATTGCTGGATTTGGCATTCATCGGCAACAAGCACTCGATGCGTTTCGAGCATTCGTCGAAAAGCTCCAAGCTCCCGTCGTCGAGACGATGATGGGAAAAGGAGCGATTTCTTCGCACCATCCGCTTGCTGCACACACGATCGGTTTACCAGACGTCGATTACAACCAGCGGATTCTCGATGCGAGTGACCTCATCATCACGGTCGGCTACGATATTACGGAGTTACCTCCGCAAAAATGGAATCCGAAAAAGACACCAATCGTCCATTTGGATACGAATCCTCACGAAATCGATGCCTATTATCCGGTCGTCGCGAATCTAGTCGGACCACTCGTCGATATGCTGACTGTATTGACTCCTTTACTGCCCGAGCGTGCGTGGAACGACTGGCAACAAGATCGCGATAAATTACGCGACGAGATTCAAGAAACGTACTCGCTTGCCTTGCCTTTACATCCTCAAAGTATCGTCCGTGAACTCGAACGAACCGTCGGCGAGGATGGCATGGTCTTCTCGGACGTCGGCGCACACAAAGTCTGGCTCGCACGCCATTATCAAACGACACGTCCGGATCAGTTATTCATTTCCAACGGATTTGCTTCGATGGGCTACGGTTTATCGAGTGCACTTGCAGCCAAGCTGTTATATCCGGACCGGCGAATCGTCTGTGCCGCTGGAGATGGTGCCTTTTTGATGAATGGTCAAGATCTCGAGACCGCTGTTCGTCTGAAGCTTCCGCTCGTCGTATTGATTTGGCGTGACGGAACCTATGGACTGATTGAATGGAAACAGCAACAAGCGTATGGGCGGTCGTCCTACATCACGTTTGACAATCCAGACCTCGTTCAACTGGCTCATGCCTTCGGCGCACTCGGTCTCCGTGTCGGTGAACACGGCTCCCTCGCACATTGTCTTGACCAAGCATTTGCAAGTGATGGACCCGTTTTGATTGACTGTCCGGTCGATTACCGGGAAAATCTAAAGTTAAGTGAACGTCTCCGGACGTATGGAGGGTGATATACATGACACAACCACGTAAGCTGCAATCTATTTCTGATTTTGATCAATTTGCGTCCGAACACACCGCGTTCGTGATTTGCAAACACAGCACGACATGCCCGATCAGTGCCGCAGGCTTCTCGGAGTATACGAAGTTCGCGGATGAAACGTCTATTCCAACGGCGTATCTTTTCGTCCAAGAAGCCCGGACGTTATCGAATCACATCGCCGAACATTACAGCGTTCGACACGAGTCACCACAAGTCTTATTCATTCAAGACGGTAAATCGGTCTGGACAGCCTCTCATTACGACATCACGAAAGACGCACTCGAAACAAACATCCAATAATGCTAGACCTCCGGCTGTTTCAAACTGAAGACAAAGCGCAATTTTTCTTTAACGAGAAGGATTGCGCTTTTTTATTTACTTCACTAGAAAAACGCTTTCAATCTTACATAAAAAATAAAATTATCTTTCTTAGCTATTATTATTTGTAATTCGAACTAAATCAGATTAAGATAAACTACAGATAGAACGACCGTATAGAAATATGTACCGTTAGTTTAGTTAGGAGGATATTCATGCAACAAAGTGCAACTCATACAGCTCGAGCTCCTTACGGCATTCTCGCCGTTTTGATGATCGGGGCGTTCATTGCTTTCTTAAATAATACATTGCTCAACATCGCCCTTCCTTCGATCATGAAGGACCTAGCGATCGAACCATCAACTGCTCAATGGCTGTCGACTGGTTTCATGCTCGTCAACGGTGTCTTGATTCCGACATCTGCGTTCTTGATTCAAAAATATTCGGTTCGCCGCCTCTTCTTACTCGCGATGACGCTCTTCTCGGCCGGAACGATTCTTGCCGGCTTCGCAGAAGTCTTCCCTGTGCTACTCGCAGGACGAATGATTCAAGCATCTGGTTCTGCAATCATGATGCCGTTACTGATGAACGTCATGCTCGTCAGTTTCCCGATTGAAAAACGTGGGACTGCGATGGGCTTCTTCGGATTAATCATGATGGGGGCTCCAGCGATCGGACCGACGTTGTCTGGTTGGATCATCGAGCACTATGATTGGCGGATGTTGTTCCACTTCATCACACCAATCGCCTTGATTGTTCTCGTTGCTGGTTTCTTCTTACTTCGTGACGTCAAGGAACGGTCTGCCACTCGGATTGATCTCGCTTCCGTGGCACTTTCGTCACTTGGTTTCGGTGGCTTACTGTATGGATTCAGCTCAGCTGGCTCTAAAGGTTGGGGCAGCTTCCACGTCTACGGCGCGTTGATCGTCGGAGTCATCGCACTCGTGACATTCATTTACCGTCAGCTCCATATGGAACGTCCGATGCTCAACTTCAAGATTTATCGTTACCCGATGTTCGCCTTGTCTTCTGCCATCTCGATGGTCGTCACGATGGCGATGTTCTCTGGGATGTTATTGCTTCCGATTTATGTCCAGACGATTCGCGGGATCTCACCACTTGATGCGGGTCTCATGCTATTACCAGGGGCGATCTTGATGGCCGTCATGTCACCAATCAACGGGAAACTGTTTGATAAAATCGGTGGACGTCCTCTTGCGTTGACTGGTTTGTTCATCACAGTCGTTACCAGTTACTACTTCAGTCAGCTCGAGATGGATACGACGTATACGCATCTAATCGTTCTGTATTCATTGCGGATGTTCGGGATGTCGATGGTCATGATGCCGGTCTCGACGAACGGTTTGAACCAGTTACCAACACGCTACTATCCACATGGCACAGCGATGAACAATACGTTGCAACAAGTATCCGGTGCGATCGGAACAGCGTTGCTCGTAACGATCATGTCGACGCATGCGAAGACACGTGGAACAGAACTCGCGGCTGAAGCAGCGAAGAACATGACAAGTCAACCGACAGCTGAAGCAGCTGCTGCTTTAAAACAGCAGATTACGATGCAAGCGACGCTTGACGGAATCAACTATGCGTTCTTCATCTCGACGTTCATTGCTGGTCTAGCATTCGTTCTTGCCTTCTTCATTAAACGGGCGACACAAGCTGAAGACATCATCAGCGATCAACGCTCATTGAACGAAACGATCGTCAAACCGCAAGTTTCCAATCAATAAGTACAAAAGCAGTCGTCTCTCGCGACTGCTTTTTTTATCGCTCAAGCTATATACTGGTACCCCCCATACCTATATGTTACAGTAAATATAACAACAAGATCACTAAAGGAGGTACGACTATGACACACGATCACCCCGTCGTTCCACGAACGAACGAAGAACAAGATGCGTTGATGAAACGGCTAAAGCGCATCGAAGGGCAAGTCCGTGGCATTGCCAATATGGTATCTGAAGATCGGTATTGTATCGACATCTTAACGCAAACGGCATCGATTCAAGCAGCATTACGACAAGTCGAACTACAAATCATCGAGCGCCACGTCAAGATGTGCATGCATGAAGTCGCCACCCGTCAAGACAGCACGGACGCTTACGTCGATGAGTTGATGGCGGTCATCGCTCGATTGAAAAAGTAAGGAGGGTTTTCTGATGTCAAAAACGATTGAGTTCGATATTGAAGGCATGACGTGTGCCGCCTGCTCCGCCCGGATTGAAAAAGTCCTCAACCGGATGGACGGAGTCGAAGCAACGGTCAACTTGCCGCTTGAAACCGCTCGTGTCTCGATTTCCGATGCCTATGACGATCAAGCAATCATCGAAAAAATCCGAAAAATCGGCTACGGGGCAACGGTCAAACAAGCACCACACGCAACAAAATCGAATCGCCGGATGCTGTATCGCTTTATGATCGCGGCCCTTCTATCGTTACCGTTGCTCGCGAGCATGCTGACGCATATTCCGAACAGTCCGTTCCACCTTCCATTCTTGATGAATCCGTGGCTACAGTTTGCTTTAGCGACACCGGTGCAATTCATCATCGGAGCGCCCTTCTATAGTGGGGCTTATAAAAGTTTACGGAGCGGGAGTGCCAACATGGATGTCCTCGTTGCACTCGGAACATCGGCAGCTTACTTTTATTCCGTTGCTGAAATGTTGCTCGTCTCTGATATGCCGCATCTCTACTTTGAGACGAGCGCGATTTTGATTACACTCGTCTTGCTCGGGAAAGTCCTCGAAGACCGTGCGAAACAACAGACGACGGGAGCGATTAAAAGCCTGCTCTCCCTACAAGCAAAAGAAGCCGTCGTCTTAGAGGACGGGAAGGAACGAGTCGTTTCGATTGAGGCAATTCAAACCGGGATGATCTTACTCGTAAAACCTGGAAACAAAATTCCGACAGATGGTATCATTCGTGCAGGCGACGCGTATCTCGATGAATCGATGTTGACCGGTGAATCTGCGCCTGTTCATAAAACGGTTGGGGCATCCGTCATTGGCGGTACGCTGAATACGAACGGATCTTTACAAGTCGAAGCGACAAAAATCGGACAATCGACGGTTCTCGCACAAATCATTCGCGTCGTCGAACAAGCACAGACTGAAAAGGCACCGATTCAACGACAAGCCGATCGAATTTCTGGTGTGTTCGTGCCGATCGTCGTTGCCATTGCGCTTCTGACGTTAGCCGCTTGGTGGATGATCAGCGGATCCTTTGCGGAAGCGATTCGTCCTGCCATCGCGGTGCTCGTCATCGCTTGTCCATGTGCACTCGGACTTGCGACACCGACTTCGATCATGGTCGGAACCGGAAAAGGGGCTGAACGAGGGATTCTCTTTAAAGGGGGCGCTCAACTCGAGAATCTTCAACATGTCGATGCTGTCGTCTTTGATAAGACTGGAACACTGACAGTCGGTCGCCCCGTCGTCGTCGAAACGTTCGGTACGGAGACAGCGCTCGATTTCGCTGCTGCGCTTGAACGGCAATCGGAACACCCTCTTGCTCGCGCCATCACAGCAGAACGGGATGTCGTCTTTGATATCGAACGGTTCCACGTCGAATCAGGACGTGGGATCACAGGACAAATCATGGGACATGATCTCATCGTCGGATCGGCGCGAATGATACAGGAACGAAACATCATTCTTCCTGATTGGACATCACCTGGAGCGACACTCGTATACGTCGCTGTCGATGGAGAAGTTGCGGCCGGATACGCCATCCGTGACGCGCTAAAAGATTCAGCGAAAGAAACGATCCAGCAGTTGCGAGAGACTAAGGAAGTGTATCTCTTGACCGGTGATCGTCGTGAAGTCGCCGATCATTTAGCAACAGAACTGGGACTGGATCCAGCTTTCGTCTTTGCTGACGTTTTGCCGATTGAAAAGGCAGATGTCATTCAGTCACTTCAACAAACGAAACGTGTCGCGATGGTCGGAGACGGTATCAATGATGCCCCTGCTCTTGTAACGGCCGATGTCGGCATCGCGCTCGGTAGCGGAACGGACGTTGCCCTTGAAGCAGCAGACGTGACGTTACTTGGACACGACTTGAAACAAGTCTTACTTGCAATCGAGCTGAGTGAGCAGACGATGAAAAACATTCGTCAAAATCTTGTCTTCGCACTTGGCTACAATACGATCGGTATCCCGGTTGCTTTTTTCGGACTGCTTGCCCCATGGCTTGCGGGTGCCGCCATGGCATTCAGCTCTGTCTCTGTCGTGACGAATGCGTTACGATTAAAACGTACCCCACTATCTAAAGGAGGAACATCATCATGAAAGAAACAACATTATCTGTTATCGGTATGACATGCAATCACTGTAAAGCGAGTGTCGAATCCGCTCTATCTGAAGTCGAAGGTGTACAACAGGCAACTGTCTCACTTGAACAAAACCAGGTTACAGTCCAGCACGAGGATGTTCCTCGTGAACGTCTCGTCGATGCGATTGAAGAGATCGGCTATGATGTGCCGACTGCATAATTTTTTTAAGCCAAACTGCTTCTAACACGCAGTTTGGCTTTTTTATTTTTTGAAAAGCGGGAATGTACGGAATAAGGAGGGGTTCGTATGGTACCGAAAATCGAATTCGTAGAACACTTCGACGACAACAAAGGAAAACGATTTAAAATCGAACTTTGGAATCTCGGAACCTTCACATTCAGTGCCGAGTCAGCTCGTGGACCTGTCACCCGTTTCACCTCCATTGACATTCAATTCGTTCAAGCTTGCGTTCAACGAATGCGCTCGATCGTGGACGCCAAAAAAGCATTTCAGGAAGACCAACCAGTCTAATCCTGTTCTTTTTCCATTCTCCTCATGGCACTTGCCATGAGTTTTTTTGTTTCCGGTCAATGTTTTTCAATATTCTCGTCTTTTTTTCAAAAATCAGTATCACTTCGTCAAGATGAACCGATAAAAGACAGACATCATTTTATTCACATCTTGAGTACTGGAGGCAACTACGTGCGTAACCCTTTTAAAAGTAAGACTACTTCGGCTTATCAAGCTACCATCGGCTTTCCTGATTCCCGTCTCATCACAAAGACGGCAGATCCTGATCTCACATCCCGTCTCGTATACATGGGATATACAGAAGAACAGCTACAGACACTTAAATCGATGGCACCTGTCGTTCAAGGGATTTTAGATGAAGTCCTTGAGCAAGTTCTCGATCACCTTCTATTAAATCCAGAGATGGCAACGATTGCGAAACAATCATCGACACGCGAACGACTGAAGAAAGTCTTCGCCGACTACTTCACGAGTCTACTGACAGGAAATATGGATGAGTCATTCCTCGCGATGCGGACGCGAATGGGACAGACGCATAAACATAACTTTGTTCCCGTCACTTGGTTCATCGCTTCGTATGCTGCGTTTCAGACGTTGTTGATTCCAAAAATCGTTGAACATTATCAGCATGACCCAGCGCAACTGACGACAGCCGTACTCGCCTTGACACATGCGATGAACTTAGATGCTCAAATCGTGACGAGCCAGTACGTCGATTCTCGTCTTCATGAAGTGACAGCAGCGAACGAGTCGCGTCGTCAACTTTTGACAGACGTCGTCCGTGTCAGTCAAGAAGTCGCAAGCTCGGTTGAGCACACGGATCATGCCATCATTGAGACGAGTCGTCGCGCCTCACAAGTATTAGCAGAAACAGCTCAGACAGAGCAGACGAGTCAGCAACTCGTCCAAATGACAATTGCCAACGAACGACAGATGCAACAGATGGAGCAACAATTCGCTCAATCAACACAACAAGTCGGTACTTCGCTTGAAAGCATCCATGAATTGAAGACGACATCGGATGACATCGTCCAGATGACGCAAAGCATCGAAGCGATCGCCAATCAGACGAACTTACTCGCGTTGAATGCTTCGATTGAAGCAGCACGTGCCGGTGAACACGGTAAAGGTTTTGCTGTCGTCGCGACTGAAGTCCGGAACCTCGCTGAAAACGCAAAATCGTTGAGTAGTAGCATCAACGGTCTGATTCAAAAGAACAATGGTAATATCACACAACTCGTTTCGCAGATGGAAGACATCACACGCGCCAACACCGCATCTCAGCAAGAATTGCAACAAGTTAAACAAGGAATTCAAACCGTTAAGAGTGAGATGGAGAACTCCCTCACCTTATTTGGACGTAACAAGGAAAACCTCGGGCAAATCGTCGAGACGATCCAAGGACTCAGTAAGACGACACAAGGGTTGACGACATTGACGACGGATCTTGTCGCTGCTTCCGAAACACATTAAAAAATAGGCAATTCTTATTCTCGGTTTTAACCGAAATAAGAATTGCCTATTTTACTTTACTCGTCTTGTTCTGCTGTGACGACAAGACGCTGATCGTATCCTTTTGATTCTGAAAACGTACCTATACATGAAATGAGCGTCAGTTTATTCATGACGGTCGCACCGAAGATTGATCCGACAGGTGCTTCATCGACAGGATAGGACATGACGTTCGTCACCACGTACGATACCTGTTGTCCTGCTTTTCCCGTCACTTCAATTCGTTGCCCTTTTTTCATCTTGGCTAAATCATAAAACACAGCGGGACCTTCTTGATCATCCAAGTGTCCGGCTAGTACGACATTTCCGGTTTGTCCGGCTTTTGCTCCGTACTTATACCAAGCAACCTGATCGGTCTGTTTCGGAACATCCATCCGGCCTTGTTTATCTTTCCCGACGACTTCGATGTTCGCTTTCACATCGAGCGTCGGAATTGTAATACGCGTTGGTATGAACGCCTCTTCATCCACCTTTTCAGATGGAGTGGACGAAGAAGACGTCGTTGTTTCGGTTTGTTTTGGTTTTTCCGGCTTTGTAGCATCTGGAGGTGATCCCGATTGACATCCGGCTAATACGAGTAGGAGAAGAAGACTACTCTTAAGCGTTTTGTTTACGACGGACGACATACGCTGTTCCTACTAACAAGGCAGCTGCTGCTGCTGCGACTGCCCATGGTGTAGCAGAAGCCGTATCAGATGAACCACCAAGTCCTGTTTCTGGCATTGATGCCATTTCACCACCGTCTGGGATCAAGAGGACTTCAAATGCTGGTTCGCCTTCAAGTAAGCCGATTGCGAGTGCTGTATAGTTTTTGCCACTGTCGAGTTTGACGCCATCCAGTGCTTTGACGACATCCGTTGCGCCTGCAGGACGGACTTCGAGGTCATACGTACCTGCATCGAGTGTACCGTAGTCAGAGACTTTCGAGAATTCAAGGTTACTGAAGAGTGGATCTCCACCTTTTGGTGCGACATCAACAGCTGGTGCATCTGGTGCAAAGTGTGCGACACGAACCATTGATTTTCCATCTTCGCCTTTACCGTTGTCTTCCATGACCGCGAGTTTGATATCAGCTAGTTTGCCGATTGCTGCGACCGAATAGAATTTACCAGCTTCTACGTTGAGTGTTTGAGAGAGCACAGGATCTTTCGTAGTTCCTGCAGCGAATACTTCTACTTTATGTTCGCCAGCTGGTAGTGTGAGATAATCTGTGACATCTTTGAATTTTGCTCCTGATACCGCTTTTTTGCCATCGACCGCGATATCGACTGCCGGAGCATCTGGTGAAGCATGAATGACACGAACCATTGCGTCATCTGCTGCGCCTACTGGTAGCACGAATAGTGCAAACAGTAACGTAGCGGTCACAAACGATAAGAGTTTCTTCATCTTTTTTCCACCTTTCTGATTGTCAAATGTACATCGCTCTCAAACCAATGTTCTTACATTTCAGAACATTTCCTTCGTGGTGACATCTTAAACTTAAGACACTGCCGTAAATGTGTAAAGATTTCAGTGTGCTATGAACTTGTTTTACAAACACATTGACTTTTTCTTTCTTTTCGAAATAAAATAATTTAAATAACATTAGAAAAGAAGGTTATAACCTATGGATTCCTATGATTTAAAAATTATTAATTTTTTGAAAAAGGATGCCCGGATGAAATGGTCAACACTTGCACAACACATCGGCTTATCGGCACCGGCTGTTGCAGAGCGCGTCGCTCGCTTACAAGAGCAAGGTATCATCCGTCAGTTGACGACGGTGCTAGACCCTTCCTCCTTTGACTATCGCCTTGCTGCATTCGTCGCTGTTTCACTCGAGCGACCAGAACATCGAGCACCATTTCTAAAACGAGTTCAAGAACTTGAACATGTACTGGAATGCCATCACGTCGCTGGGGACGATGACTATTTACTCAAAATACGCTGTCGGGACACGGAACAGCTTGATGAAATCATCACCTACCAGATTAAAGGGCTACCAGGTATCCTGCGGACAAAAACGACGATCATCATGCGCACGGAAAAGGAATCGCTTCATTTTCCGTTACCCGAGGTCGACTGATGTTTACGACTGGTTTTGGAATCGGATTTGCGTTAGCGGCCCCCGTCGGTCCAATCGGCCTTTTATGCATGCAACGGACTCTTCGACATGGACGAATTTCCGGCATCGTTTCCGGACTCGGAGCCGCAACGGCAGACTTCACTTATGGATTGCTTGCATTATCTGGTTTTTCACTTGTCCAATCTTTACTCACCCAAGCATCCTGGATGCAACTGATCGGCAGTCTGTTTTTGTGTTACATCGGCTGGTCGATGTTTAAAGCTTCTTCGAACGCCTCGATTTCCGATACAGCCTCATCACGGTTAAGTGCCTATCTGTCCGTCTTACTCCTGACGTTCTTGAACCCGATGACAATCACGCTATTCCTGGCGTTGTTTGCACGCTTTGAGTTGACGATGACGAACGGACAGGATGCGTTTTTATTTCTGATCGGTATTTTTCTTGGTTCTGCCGCTTGGTGGATCATCTTAGCGAACATCACACACCTGCTCAAGCATCAGCTTGCGACACCCGTTCTACGCATCATCCAATGGACATCCGCTATTCTGATCAGCGGATTCGGTGCGTTCGGGGTCATTCAGTTCTTCCTCTGAGCAAAATAAAAGAGACCGACATCACGTCTGGTCTCTTTTGTCTATTTATTTAATGAACCCAATCATCATTTCGCGTAATACTTTTGCTGCCGCGATCGCTGTCATGTCGGATTGATCATACGCTGGGCATACTTCTACCAAATCCGCGCCGATGACGTCGACGTCTGCTCGTGCGATCATGTGAACGACTTCGAGCAGTTCCTTCGTCGTCACTCCACCGATTTCTTGTGTTCCTGTTCCTGGTGCTGCTGATGGATCTAGCACATCGATGTCGATCGTGACATAGACCTTTTTACCGGCAAGTGTCGGAAGAACTTGACGAAGCGGCTCGACGATCTCGTATTTGAAGAGGTTGTAGCCTGACGTCTTCGCCCATTCGAACTCTTCTTTCATCCCTGAACGAATTCCGAATGAATAGCAATTCTCTGGTCCGATCAAGTTTGCGATTTTCTTAAGTGGTGTCGAGTGCGACAATGGCTCTCCTTCATACTCGTCACGTAAGTCCGTATGTGCATCAAAGTGAAGCACGACGAAATCATCATAGTGTTTATCGAACGCTTTGACGACGGGCCATGTGACTAAATGTTCGCCACCCATACCGAGCGGGAACTTGCCTGCTGTCAGTAACGAATCGACGTATTCTTCAATCATATCAAGTGATTTTTGTGCATTCCCGAATGGTAACGGGATATCTCCCGCGTCAAACAACTTCGCGTCGGCGATGTCACCATCTAAGTATGGGCTATATTCTTCTAGACCAAGTGAGACTTCACGGATACGTGCCGGACCGAATCGCGAACCCGGACGAAAACTAACCGTCCAGTCCATCGGCATGCCGTATAAAATTCCTTTTGCATCTTCGTGAGTCGGTTGACTCGCGATAAAGACTTTTCCTGAATATGCTTCATCAAAACGCATGATCCATTTCCCCCTGTTCATTTGCCGTTTGCTGATGCAAACGCCTCTTTACCTGACAACAGAGCGATTTCGAAGATCGAAACCGCTCTGTTCATGTGTGTCTATAGTGACTGAACTCAGCCGTTCGTCAAATCTTTAACGAACTTCGGAAGCGCGAAGGCTGCCGTGTGAAGCTCAGGCGTGTAATACTTCGTGTCGATCTCGTGGAAACGCTCTGGTGCGACCGCAAGCGGATCGTGTTTCTTTGATCCGATCGTGAACGTCCAAAGACCACTTGGGTATGTCGGAACGTTTGCGATGTAGAGCTTCGTGATCGGGAAGATTTCTTTGACGTCGCGTTGAACATCACGGATCAAGTCTGGTGTGAACCATGGATTATCCGATTGTGCGACGAAAATGCCGTCTTCTTTTAATGCTTTTGAAATACCAGAGTAGAAGCCTTTCGTGAACAAGTTGACCGCTGGACCAACTGGTTCTGTCGAGTCGACCATGATGACATCATACTCGTTTTCTGCTTCTGCGATATGCATGAATCCATCCCCAACGATGACTTCGACGCGTGCATCGTCCAATCCACCTGCAATGTTCGGGAGGTATTTTTTCGAATACTCGATGACTTTTCCGTCGATTTCAACCAAAACAGCTTTTTCGACGGACGGGTGTTTCAAGACTTCACGGATGACTCCGCCATCTCCTCCACCAACGACCAGAACCGATTTAGGATTCGGGTGTGTGAACAATGGGACGTGCGCGACCATCTCGTGGTAAACGAACTCGTCCTTATCTGTCGTCATGACCATTCCGTCAAGTAACAACATCGTACCGAACTCGTCCGTTTCAACCATCTCTAGGCGTTGAAACTCCGTTTGTTCGCTCTCATAAACGTGGTTGACACGGAATGTGATACCGTAATCTTCCGTTTGGTGTTCCGTGAACCATAACTTTAATTTTTGTTCCATTTGCGATAGAACCCCTTTCTTTCATCAAGACAAAAGTTGTTCGTATGCGAGTGGCGTTTACGGCGCTTCTTAATCATACAAATGCGAGTATACCGAATTTCGAAAGAAACTTCTATATAATTCGAAAATTTTTGTCTTCCGTCTTTACTCGACGAACGTCACGATTTCATCAAGCGGACGGCGCTGCTTCTCACGTTTTGGTTCGTCTGCCCGGTAACCGAATGCGACCATGACCGGCACCGTGAAAACAGAACGATCGAGCAGTCCACGATCAACGAGTAATTGCTCGACGGCTTGCTGGTCGAATCCTTCGATTGGGCATGAATCGATTCCGATTTGTGCTGCCGTCGACATCATGTTTCCAAGTGCAATATAGGCTTGTTTTGCTGCCCAGTCTTCCATCGCTTTCGGGTTATCACCAATCGCAAAGTCCTCCTCTAAAAACAGACCGTAACGCTTCGTCCGTCCGGCTTTTGCTTCTTCAGATAGACCAAGGAAATCCATCATCTGCGTGACATGTGGACCATCTGCCTGCATTTGCTGTCCTGTCCGGGCGAGGAATAAGACGAAGTGACTCGCTGTCGGCAATTGTCCTTGTGCGCCCCAAGAGATTTGTTTTAATGCGTCTCGGATTTCTGGATTTTGAATGACGAGCATATTCCATGGCTCATATCCGAACGAGCTCGGTGACAGACGCGCCGTTTCTAAAATGAACCGAAAATCGTCTTCTGGGATCATTTGACCATTAAATGCCTTTGTGGCGTGACGGAATTGAAACGCTTCAAGAATCGCTTGTTTTTGTTGTTGTTTTTCCATGGGAAATTCCTCCTTCAAAATGATGACTGCTTTTGTTATATCAAATCTGATTTCCGACCGCCTCTGATTTGCTCACATCAAGCTTTACGTTAGTTTTAAGACGAAACGGGAAATAATAGTATTAACGTTTTCTTTTTCTTTATTTCCACATTATTTTAAAAACGCTTGATTGCAATCTTTTTTGCTTACCTTTCCATGAAAAACATTGATCTTTTTGTTCTCATTTCCCGATCGATTTGCTTTTCCGCACAAATGTTTGTTACGGTAATACCCTGCGTGATTAGGTTTTGTTATCGGATCGACGGGGTAATGATAATGTCGTTGCCATCATTTGATACAGAACAACTATGTAAAATTCGAAAGAAGGTGTTGAACACGATGGAAAATAATCGAAAAAGTAAGATCACAAAAGTCTTTATGGTATCCGTCATTTTCTGTGTGCTCTTTACCATATGGGGAATCTTACCGGAATCCCTAATCGGTGCAGCTAGTCTCGGAAATGTCACAGCTAAAGCACAATCCTTTGTCTCTAACGGATTTGGCTGGCTTTATCTTCTCGGCATGAGTGCTTTTTTAATCATTGCTATCTTTTTAATCTTTTCCCGCTTCGGTTCCATCCGACTTGGTAAGGATTCGGACCGTCCTGAATATGGTCTCATTTCTTGGTTTGCGATGCTCTTCAGTGCTGGTATGGGAATCGGTCTTGTCTTCTGGGGTGTCTCAGAGCCATTGACGCACTTCCATACACCGCCAGTCGCAACAGATGATCCAACGGAAGCAGCACGCCTCGCGATGCGCTATTCATTCTTCCACTGGGGATTACATCCTTGGGCATTATACGCGATCGTCGCGCTTGCGATCGCTTACTCTACATTCCGAAAAGGACGTCCAGCTACGATTGGTGACACGGTCGCTTCATTGATGAAGCCTCGGTATGCTTCTGCCGGTAAAGGTACCGTCGAAGTACTCGCCATCGTCGCAACGGCATTCGGTGTCGCGACGTCACTCGGTCTTGGTGCACAACAAATCTCAGGTGGACTGAACTTCCTAACGAGTAGTATTCCCAACTCCTTCCTGACACAAATGATTATCATTGTCGTTGTGTCTGTCCTTTACATGATGAGTGCGGCATCCGGACTCGATAAAGGAATCGTTCGTCTCAGTAACGCCAATATCGTCCTTGCCGTTCTGTTGATGATCGGTGTCCTGTTCCTCGGACCGTTCAGTTTCATCATGGACCTCTTCGTGCAAACAACAGGTGCTTATTTGCAAAACTTACCGGTCATGAGTTTCCGGGCATCTGCCTTTAATCCAGACGAACGCGGCTGGATCAACGATTGGACGATCTTCTACTGGGCATGGTGGATTTCCTGGTCACCATTCGTCGGAACGTTCATCGCCCGTGTCTCGAAAGGACGGACGATTCGTGAGTTCGTCATCGGGATTATGCTCGTCCCAACGATCTTTGGTCTCCTTTGGTTCTCTGTCTTCGGTGGCTCAGCGATCTGGAACGAACTGTTCCAAAACGTTGATTTGATCTCGACGGTTAACGATAAAGGAGTCGAAACCGGTATGTTCGCTCTGTTTGAGACATTCGGTGGCCTAGGCACATTCCTTAGCATCGTCGCTGTCTTCTTGATTACGACGTTCTTCATTACGTCGGCTGACTCCGCGACATATGTTCTCGGTATGCTATCGTCTGGTGGTAGTCTGATGCCAAGCTTACGCATCAAGCTTGCTTGGGGTATCATCCAGTCTTCAATCGCCGCCGTCTTACTGTATGCCGGAGGATTGAGTGCCCTACAGGCAGCAGCTGTTCTAGCTGCCTTCCCGTTCATCTTCGTCGTCGGCATGATGGTCATCGCCCTATTCAAAGATTTATCGGAAGAACCCGATGCGCAAAAAGAAGTCACAGACTTAAAACAAGATGCCTAAATCGTTTTGAATTCCTCCTTCCGTCGCATACGGAAGGAGGTCTTTTTTGTTATCCTGAATTATACGAAGTAGAAAGAAGTGAGGTGGCTCATGCGAAAACTTACACGCTGGTTAGTATCCCTCAGCGTCCTCGCCTTAGGAAGCTGGTTTTTATATCGTGAAAATAACGTCATAGATGTCTCACAGATGACGATGACGTCAAGTCGCTTACCGGAAGCATTTGATGGTTATCGTGTCGTTCAGATCGCAGATTTACATGGCAAGGCGTTCGGGAATGAACAAAAACGACTACTGAAAAAGATTGATCGCGAAAAGCCGGATCTCGTTGTGATGACTGGCGATTTGATTGACTCAAGACGAAACGGTGAAGAAACTGCTCTTATACTCATGAAAGCGCTCGTTGATCGATACCCGGTCTACTTCGTCACTGGGAATCATGAGGTTCGACGCAATCTAACGATTTTGCCAAAGCTTGAACAACTAGGTGTCACCGTTCTCCGGAATGAATCGCGCGTCATCGAATACCAAGGTCAATCGATTTCGTTACTCGGTATCGATGACCCGACGACGACACGATGGCGCGAAGGGCTATCGGAACCGGATGGGATTCGTCAAAGTCTCGATCAAGCACTGCAAGACGTGTCACCTGATGCATTTCAACTTTTGCTTGCCCATCGTCCGGAATATAAATCCTTGTATGCGGAGCGTTCCATTGATCTCGTCTTGTCCGGTCATGCGCACGGTGGGCAGATTCGCCTGCCGTTTACGGAAGGTCTGTATGCGCCCGGTCAAGGATTCTTTCCGAATGTAACGGCAGGTCGCTATCAGGAACAGCGGACCGAACTGATCGTCAGTCGTGGTCTCGGGAACAGTCTGTTTCCGTTTCGTCTGTTCAACCATCCAGAGCTCGTCGTCCTGACGCTAAAACGACCATGAAAAAAGAACGTGTGCCACGGCACACGTTCTTTGTTTAGACCAACGCTTCATGTAAAGCAGCGTCAGCGTTTTCCCACATCTCCGGTTTATGTGTCTGTAAGAAATCACGCAACAATTCCTTTGAACGCTCATCCATATGATCAACGACGATCCGTCCTTTAAGGGATTTATCCATCTTATTGACGTGATCAGCAAGAATCTTGAATCCGCGACGCGCTTCCGCATCGACTAGCAAATCGCACGCAGCCACACCACCGTAATAGAATCCTTCCGGCTTACGACCGACCGTCACCCAGACGATCCAGTACAGTTTACCGTTTGGCGTATCTGCTTTGTCCGTCGTGAACTTGACGCGTTTCTCGATGGCTGCTTTCGCGTGCATCGCGCCCATATCGATGTAAGCTTCACCGTCTTCCGGAGAAATGATGACGGGTGACATACTATTTAAACTGAGTGTTCCGACACCAAATCCTCCGTGACCATCTGTAGAGTTATCTGAAATGATATTGAAGTTAATCTTTTTTTCCATCGTGTTTTGTCCCCTTTTAATCCTGTTGCTTCTATCATACCGTATTCCGAGGTGTCTGCAACCCGTCACTCGTAACGGAGAAGCTGTAATTGTTCCTCTGTCGCTCGGCGAATCGTTGGGAGACGATAACACGTCATGGACGCAATTTCCTCATGTGCCGGGGGATTGACCTCTTCAAGATGAACCAAAGCGCGGTCAAACAGAGTTTGCGCCGCACGACCGAACAAAAAGAGACGTTCCAGTGAAGAACACCGCGACCGAATCGCACGTAACTGATGCGCGAGTTCTCGTACCTTCGCCTCGACCTCTTCTTCCATGTCAGCCGTCGGTTTTCGATTTTGAAACAACGGTTTGAAACGTACATCGTCTTCAAGCAACGTCAACATCCCGTATCGCTTTGCTTCTTTTTGGTTCAGCAGTTGAGCGAGTTCTTTATCCGTAACGAGTCGACCGAATGGAATGTTCTGTTCAAAGACGATATCTGCGACTTCGAGTCCTTTTGCACCAGCCAACGGATAATTCGTATCTTCCGGTAACGCCCGATCAAAAATCAGTAACGTATGAATCTTCTTCCGTATGATTGCGTCCATATGTCTCTCCTTTTCTGCCGTATGTGTATGACTACCTTCGCTTCCGACAAGAATAGCTCCTACCTTATACCCTTCTTTTTCGAAAACGATGTTCGAATTGACGAATCCCCTATCGAATGCGCTATACTGATGGCGTATCGTCATCATGTTAGAGGGGGAAATGAAGTCATGCCATATGTTACGGTTAAAATGTTATCGGGTCGTACAGTCGAACAAAAACGTGCCTTGATTGAAAAAGTCACGGAAGCAGTGTCGGAAACGACGAATGCTCCTAAAGAAAACATCACGGTCTTCATCGAAGAGATGGAAAAAACAGATTACGGTCAAGCTGGCGTCATGTTCGCGGATAAATAAACAACAAGAGACGTCCGGTCGTTACCGCACGTCTCTTTTTCCCATCTACTTGATCTCTAAGGAGGAAAACTTATGACTACTGTTACTGTACTTGGTGCGACCGGTCGAACGGGTCGACCTTTGATTGATCGGTTATTAGAAGACGGCTACGACGTTCGTGCACTCGTACGTTCCATGTCACCGGACTTACCCGTCCATGACCGACTTCACGTCCTGACAGGAGATGCGACAAATCCAGAGGATCTCGAACAAGCACTTGCAGGAAGCACCGCTGTCTTCAGTTGTCTCGGTACCGATCAACAGCAGGTCCTCTCGACAGCGATTCCACATCTCGTCACGAAGATGAAGGAAGTAGGCATCGAACGGATCGTCTTCATTGGTACAGCAGGCATTCTCGATGCATCAGAAGAACCAGGGAAGTATCGTTTCCAATCGAGTGAGTCCCGTCGACGCTCGACGATTGCAGCCGAGGATCACTTGAAAGCTTATCTGACCCTAAAGGATGCAGACGTCGACTTCACCGTCATCTGTCCAACACAACTGACGGAAGACAACGCACTTGCTGCTGATGACCTGTTAATCGAGACGACACGTTTCACTGCACCGACAGGCCCGATTCCCCGGGAAAACGTCGCCCAGTTCGCCTTTGAAGTTTATCGTGACGGAACCCATCATCGCGTCCGTGTCGGGATTGCTTCGCATGGATCAACTGAATGAAAAACAAAAAGAGCAATGGATCTGCTGATCCATTGCTCTTTCATATGTGTAACGATTACAGTAAGACGCTGACGACGATTGCCGTCAAGACACTGACGAGTGTTGCGCCGTAGAGTAACTTCAGACCAAAACTAGCCGCAACGCTTCCTTGACGGTCGTTCAATCCTTTAACCGCACCAGCGATGATTCCGATCGACGAGAAGTTCGCAAACGAGATCAAGAAGACAGACACGATTCCGAGTGTGCGTTCCGAGAATTCTTTTGAGTACTCAGGAAGGCTCAACATCGCAACGAATTCGTTCGTGATCAATTTCGTTGCCATGACACTACCGGCACTGACAGCTTCTGCCCATGGAATACCCATGATGAAAGCGAACGGTGCAAAGATGTATCCGAGGATTTCTTGGAACGAGATGTTTAGAACCATCAAGAAG
The DNA here is from genome assembly GCF_019890935.1 of Exiguobacterium acetylicum. Classification (NCBI taxonomy): domain Bacteria; kingdom Bacillati; phylum Bacillota; class Bacilli; order Caryophanales; genus Exiguobacterium; species Exiguobacterium acetylicum. The sequence continues at coordinate 270,258 of NZ_CP082333.1, read as the reverse complement.
ATATCGTTGACCATTCCGATCAAGGCATTGTAACCAATCAACATCGCACCAACGATGATTGCGACTTTGAATCCATCCATGATGTACTCGCCGAGCATTTCGAAGAACGTTTGTTTTTCTTCGACGATTTCAAGAATATCTTCTTCCGGGTCAACCGTGTACGGGTTGATGATCGAGACGATCATGAAACCACCGAACAAGTTCAAGACGATTGCTGTAACGACATATTTCGGTTCGACCATCGTCATGTATGCACCGACGATTGACATCGAAACCGTCGACATCGCTGACGCACACAATGTGTAGAGGCGGTTTGCTGGTAATTGACCGATTTGTTTTTTAACTGTGATGAATACTTCTGATTGTCCTATCGCAGCTGAAGCAACCGCGTTGTAAGACTCAAGACGTCCCATACCGTTGACTTTTGATAGGACGAAACCGATACCGCGCATTAAGAGTGGTAAAATCTTCGTGAATTGTAGAATCCCGATCAAAGCAGAGATGAAGACGATCGGTAACAAGACATTGATGAAGAATGGTTGTGCGCCTTCGTTCGCTAAACCACCGAAGACGAAATCAATTCCGATTGCCGCATAACTAAGCAGTTTTTCAAAGACTTTCGCGACGCCACGAATGACGATATATCCGAACGATGTATTGAGTAAAATAAACCCAAGTACGAGCTGAAGAACTAGCATGACCGCAAGCGGTTTCAATTTGATGCCTTTACGGTTACTGCTGACAAGGAGTGCCAAGCCGAAAACGATAGCCAGTCCGAGTAGTGCGATAAGATATTTCATGAAGTACCCCTCTATCTATTAGTTGTTTATCAGTTGTACATTCGTACGATGTCTGACGTTTAATCTCTTTCCAAGTAATAGAATAATCAATATTTCGAAGAACTACAAGAGGAAAAGTTCATTTAGTAACCGCTTTCGTTATTTTCATAGACTTTCAAGACAAACTTTTCCAAGCGTTCCCGAACATTGTCCTGACTAAGGTTTTGCCTTCCATATGCTTTCCACCCCGGATAGACGTCAATCGTTTCAGGTCCAAAATCAAAAACAGCCCGGATATCCCATGCGTGATCGTAGGAACGTTTCGTCTGTTTAAGGTAACTTTTTAAAAAATGATCCGCTATCTCAACGGATTCGAGCAAGGCAAGATTCAAACGACAATGCGCAAGGTCGACTTCAATGGGTCCTACACACGCATTCACCCAATCAATCGTATGACACGTTCCGTTCATTTCGTATAACACATTGACCGGATGAAAATCCCGATGAATGAATCGAATCGTTTGACTTTCGTCCGGTTCGACCGCCAGTAGCTGACGCCATCTCTCCGGATGCTGCGTCCACGTCGGAACGTGACGCTCCGTCGCATACGGCTGATAGACATACCGAGATTCTGGTACCGGTAGCGCATGGATCGCCGCAAGCATCTGCGCCAGTCGTTCGACATACTGCTCGTCTACCTGATCAAGCCAGATCTCTCCTGGTGAGCGGGTCATATATAACCATGGTGGTACTTCGTCCTTAACACCTGTTTGATAGTCCAGTACATCTGGTGCTAAGTCACCTGCTACTTGTAACGCAAACACCTCGTGCAAGACAAGATCCGGCTCCTCCTGTAGCCAGTCTTGATTCGTATGGACGCGAAGAATTCCCTCACCGACCCGAAAAACAAGGGAGGATGTCGCGCCTTTTAGGACTTCGACCTCTCCTCCCTCCTGTCCAAGCTGTTGCAAGATTTTCGTAAGGACAGCGGACGATATCATGATGTCACGCTACCAATCAATAACTGGTCGATCTGCATCTTCTCATTCGCATGTTCGCGCAAGTCGTGCAAAATTTCTTGCGGGAAGAACAGCTTTTCATCCGTCTGGCGTGACGTCGCGATGGCTTGAACGAGTGGTGAAACTTGCGAAATCTCTTTCATTTGCCCATCCTTCATCTGCAACATGATCGGTTGCTTACTGATTTCACCGTTATCTCCATATAAATCATAAGGAAGACGACTGAGTTTATCTTCAAGCAGATAGTACGTCGGATTCAAGCCGATTGCTTCGAACAACTCACACAACTTATCGTGGACGAGTTCACGTTTTTCAGCCGGATAATCGACATACTTGAACAACTTTCGGTCAACGAATCGCCTCGAGAGATCAGCAAGGATTGGATCCTGCTCGTTCGCCCACTGCTGAAAATAGAAGTAGACGATCGTCTCATCGAGCCCAAGGAAATCACGCAACTCCATCTTCTGATCAAATAGCGGCATCAAATGGATCGGTGCGATGGTAAATGGATAACCTGACAGATACAATTCCTGCGCCCGCTCAAGAATAGCCTTTAATAGGTAATCACTCGACCGTGTTACCGGATGCAGATAGACTTGCCAATACATCTGATATCTTCGCATGATGTAGTCTTCGATCGAATGCATTCCGGATTGTTTGACGACCATCTGATTATGGGCAGGACGCAATACCCGAAGCATCCGCTCGAGATCGAATTTTCCGTAGCTGACACCGGCAAAGTGCGCATCGCGTAATAAGTAATCCATCCGATCGACGTCGAGTTGTGAGCTGATCATCGTGACGAGCAGTTGATTCGGATGCGTCTTGTTGATGATCGACGCTACTTCTTCCGCAAATCCGTCTCCGACTTGGTCGAGGACTTTCTTGATTTCCGTATCCCCGAGAATGATCCGCTCTGTCCACGTCTCGTGGTTAACACCGAAGACGTTCTCGAATGCGTGCGAAAACGGACCGTGTCCGACATCGTGTAAAAGTGCCGCAGCCAGCGTCAATTCCCGGTACTGATCATCCCAATCGGCGCGACCGTTGAAGACATCGATCAGTTGACGCGTGATTTCATAGACACCGAGCGAATGATGGAACCGTGTGTGTTCTGCTCCATGAAACGTCAAAAAGGATGTTCCCAGTTGCTTGATCCGGCGTAGTCGCTGAAATTCACGTGTACCAATCAGTTGCCAAATCAACTGATCACTGACATAGATATAGCGATGAACCGGATCTTTGAAGACCTTCGTTTCCTTTAATTGTCCTAATGATTGATACATATGTTTCTCTCCTTTAAATCGTGTCTATGTCGTTGTTGTTCGGTTTTGTTTCCAAGGATTCCTGTCTCCCGCGGCGCTTCGCACAGAAACTTTACACACCCTGTGCTATAATGATGTCGCAAATCTACAATAAAGGAACGAGCCTATGGGAATCGAACTCTTAAAACAAGAACATTATCGTATTTTTGATCAAACGTCACTCGGAACTGCTTTCCATGCGACACAATCGTTTGCGATGGACGACACATTATGTGCTTCCGTTGCAACAGAAGGAGCCGCACTCCGCTCTTGGATTCACCACGAAACCGTCGTCCTCGGCATCCAGGATGCCCGTCTTCCTCATCTTGCTGACGGTGTAGCTGTCCTGCAGGAACATGGTTTCTCACCGGTCGTCCGTAATTCAGGTGGTCTTGCCGTCGTCCTCGACGCCGGTGTTTTAAATATTTCACTCGTCCTACCGGAACGCGGCGGCATCGATATCGACAGTGGTTACGAAGCGATGCTGGCGCTTGTCCGTCGTATGTTCGCACAAGAAACGGACGCAATCGTCGCTGGTGAAGTCGTCGGATCGTATTGTCCCGGTTCTTATGACTTATCGATTGCCGGTAAAAAATTCGCTGGTATCTCCCAGCGTCGTGTTCGTGGCGGAGTTGCCGTTCAAATCTATCTTTGTGTCAACGGAAGTGGAAGTCAACGCGCCGCTTTAGTCCGTGACTTTTACGCAGCAGCGCTTCAAGGTGAGACGACGAAATTCGTCTACCCGACCGTCGTGCCGGAAACGATGGCGTCACTCGAGGAACTGCTTGGTACTTCCTTGACAGTCGAGGAGTGCTTACGTCGTGCATATGAAGCGTTACTTGCGCTCGGCGCTGATTTGACGCCCGCAACGTTGACGGAGCTCGAGAATGAGCGTTTCGGCGTCAACCTGAGTCGGATGCTTGATCGAAACGAAAAAGCCCTAGGTTAAGAAAGGAGAGAACGTGATGATCCGATTGATCACAGATAGTGGTGCTGATGCACCAAAAGACATGTTAGATGCTTATGATTTTACGGTCATGCCATTTGGCGTATTGATCGACGAAGACACGTTCTTCGACGGAGAATCGATATCTCCGAAACAACTGTATGATAAGATGCGTGACGGTGCAGCACCGAAGACATTCCAGGTCGAAGTCAGCCGGATGGTCGAGGTGTTCACGCGTCACTTCGAACAAGGAGATCCCTTCCTCTATCTCGCCTTCTCAAGCGAATTATCGGGAACATATCAAACAGCGAAGATGCTTACGGAGGAACTCGCCGAAAAATATCCGAACGTTCCTTACCTAGTACTCGATACGAAAACCGCTTCGACAGGACAAGGACTATTCGTTCTCGATGTCGCTGAATATGCGAAGACACATTCGTTCGAAGAAACAGTGGCTTATGCTGAAGCCAAGGTAAATACGATTCGTCATCTGTTTACAGTCGAATCACTTGAATATTTGATGCGCGGTGGACGTGTTTCGCGAGCTAGCGCCTTCATTGGTGGTCTCTTATCGATCTTGCCACTATTGACAGTCGAAGACGGGAAGTTGATCCCAAAAGAGAAGATCCGTGGTCAGAAAAAAGTCATGAACCGAATCGTCGAGTGGATGGAAGAAGCACGTCCTGCGATTGACGGACACCGGATCATGATTGGTCACGGGGATTCAATCGAACGGGCAGAACAGTTAAAACAATTGATTGAAGCACAGTTTTCACCAAGCGAAGTCATCTTGACGATCGCCGGCGCAGCGATCGGTTCACATACCGGACCGGGACTCGTCGTCATTGGGTATGACCTTCCACGTTAACGGCACTCATTTTTATCTTATAGTACGACAAAATGGGACAGACTCTGTTTAGAGCCTGCCCCGTTTTTTTATGAATTGTATCCGAAGAACAGCAATGCCATGCTTAATCCAAGCGAAGAGACGAGGAACACGATCGCCATCCCACCCATTCCGAAAACTAACAGCTTCGGTAAATCACGTCGCTTCTTCAGAAGGGCAGTTAATAACCCGACGTTGATCAAGAGGACGACGAGGAACGGAAGCAACAGCATCCAACGTTCTTGCAGTAAAAATAAACTATCCATTTCTTTGCTCCCTTCTTTCAGACTCCAAGAATGGTCGGAATAGATTCAGACATAAGAAACGGAATAAAACATAAGCGAACAGAAGTGTCGATACTACTTCGAAACCGGCATATCCGATATCACGCCACGTGATTCCTGTCGTCACTCCGACGAACCAATACGGGAAGTCGACCGTCAACAGACTACACATCAAAGCGAGAACGGCTTCCAGACGTGTTTGTCGATCGTAAAGTGAGTAAGATACCTTCTTTATATTGAATATATTCGCGATTCCGTCATCCGATGTGTACCCTTTGATGATACCAATGACGCCGCCTAGTACCGCTAGTGCATACCATGGAAGTGGCCAAGTGACATGAAAAAGTAGGAGTGCGAACACAATCAATAAGACACGGATTGCCATCAGTCTTCTGTTTTCGATGCTGCCACCGCATCATGGGAATTTAAGTTGACCGTCAACGGCTTTGCTGTTCCTTTACCGGAGAAATTCTCGATCAACTCTTTGACATCTAATCCGGACGACGCCTTTAATGTTTCTTGCAGTGACGCCATCAAATTCGTCGCATAACCGGTGACACGGTTTGCACCGCCCCCTTCACCACTACCTGTATCAACGACTGTGATTTTATCGATGTTACCGAGTGGTGCAGCGATCTCTTTCGCGTACTCTGGCATCATCCGAATGACCATATCGAGAATCGCCGCTTGTCCGAATTGCTCGAACGCTTGCGCGATTTTTTCTTTCGCTTCTGCTTCCGCAAGACCCTTCAGACGAATGATCTCCGCTTCTGTTTCCCCCTGTGCCCGCTCAGCATCCGCTTTCGCAAGACCATCCAGACGAATTCGTTCTGCATCTGCTTTTGCCGATGCCTCGATCCGATATTTCGTTGCGTCCGCTTCCGCATATTGCTTCGCACGGTCCGCTTGGGCAGCTTGCTCAATCGAGTAACGATCAGCATCAGCGCGTTTTTTGACTTCCGCGTCGTATTGTTTCTCACGACGGAGGATTTCGCGTTCTTCGAGCTCGATTTGTTTTTGACGCTCGATGATTTTGATTTGCATCTGTTGCTCCGTAACTTCTTGTTGCGCGCGTGCATTCTCAAGATCATACGCTTGGTCGGCTTTCGCCTTCGCGATATCTTGTTCGCGGCGGTAGTCTGCCATCTTCAACTGATTTTCTTTTTCCGCTTCAGCGATCTCGGTCGCACGTTCAAGTTCTGCTTTTTTCGCATCTTTTGAAGCTTCCGCCCGCTTGATGCGTGTCTCTTTTTCCGCGTCTGCCGTTGCGATGTCCGCATCACGGCGAACCTGTGCAATCCGCGGTTTACCGAGGGATTCTAAGTATCCGTTCTTGTCACGGACGTCTTTGATCGTAAACGAAACGATGACGAGTCCCATTTTCGCCAGGTCTTGAGACGCGACCCGCTGGACTTCTTGTGAGAACTTATCACGGTTCTTATAAATTTCTTCGACGGTCATCGACCCGAGAATCGAACGCAAGTGTCCTTCAAGGACTTCACGTGCTTCGCCTTCCCGCTCCTCCTTTGATTTTCCGAGGAACTGCTCCGCTGCCGTCGCAATCTCAGAAATCGAGCTACCGATCTTGATGATCGCTGTACCGTCTGCCATGACCGGTACACCTTGCTCCGTATAGACTTCAGGTGTCGTGACTTCGAGTTTACTCGATAACAAACTCAGTGGTGTCGCCTGTTGGAAGACAGGTAACACGAATGTTCCGCCACCTCGAATAATTTTTACCCGGTTACCGGACTCATCCGTATTGACGTTGCGTCCTCCGAGATAACTACCGGATACGATCAACGCTTCTTCCGGACCGACCGTTCGGTACTTCGTGATGAATAAGACGATCAATGCAACGATCAACGCGACCGCGACGATCGATACGATTAACACTGGATTCATGTAAACATCTCCTTTTTCCATTGTTGGGGGTACGTCACGACAGACGCGACGCCTTGTTTGATCTCAATGACGAGCACCTTCGTGCCTTGTGGTAAGGCAGGTCCTTCAAACAGGACGGCTGACTTTGATACGCGCCCTGAGACGTCATCAAGTAAGATTTCACCATATCCTTCAGTCGGAATCGGCACGATGACGGTTGCGCTGCGACCTTCTAGCATCTGTTCCGAAAATCCAAGCGACTGTTCAGCTTGTGCCATCGGAACGAATAAAAAGATGTGCATCAGCGTCGTCACTAATAACGTAATCACACTGCTGATGATTAAAATCAACATCGAACGAAGTGGACTGAGCTGTTCGAGTCCGAATCCGATCGCTGACGTGATGATGACAAAAGATAAGATCAACGTGGGATGAAAGATTTGATCGACGCCTGGAATGGCGTCTGAGAATAGGATGGACACAAACACACCACAAGCAGCGGCCGCTAACGCATATAAATAAAGTGTACTAACGTCCATCTTCGTTCACCTCGATGTAAGGATGTGAGCCATACAGTTCGTGGTAAGCCCTTTGATAAGCAGCCCGGTTTTCCTCAAACAATAAACGAGCCAATTCTTTGTCTCGTTGATCGATGGCCTCTTCTTGACGGCGTAAGTATTTTTTCTGTGCGGCAAAATGACGTGCTAATCTTGCCTCAATCGACGGCTCTCGTTCACGCTGCAACTCCTGTTTCATCGCTCCACTCCTTTCTGAAGTACTGGCTTTCTTTCTCTTCTACGCTTATTTTTTAGAAAATGTTTCAAAATGAATTCCAATTCTTTTCCTTTCATTAAAAGAAAAAAACGTTCATCCCCTACAGAGGACAAACGTTTTTGAATAATTAGCGTTTATGAACGATTCGGTCGACGAACAATCAGACCATAATAGAGAATGAGCGCCAGGCAATCTAAGGTCATGATGATCAGTCCCATCGGAACAGCCGATTGTTCTCCCATGACCCCGACGAGTGGTGACACGAGCGAACCGACGAGCATCGGCAAGAGACCTAAAAGAGCCGAGGCACTGCCTGCCGTTGCTCCGTAATTTTGCATCGCTAAGGTAAAACCGAGCGTCGAGATCAAACCGACGCTTGAAACGACGAAGAATAGTGGAATCATAACGAAGATCAGCTGATCCGTTAACGTCAAGGCGAGGAACAATAAGATGCTCGCACTCGCAACGATCGTCAAACTGATTCGCATCAGCCGCTCTGAATCGACACGACCCGCAAGGCGACCGGCGATTTGTGCTGCTAAGATGATTCCGATTCCGTTTAAACCGAACAAAAAACTGAACTGTTGCGGCGAAGCGCCGTAAATATTTTGTAAGACGAACGGTGAACCCGAGATATAGGCGAACATCGCGCCCATGACGAATGCTTGCGCGAACGCATAGCCAATGAAGACGCGATCCGTCAACAAACGTCCGAACGTCTTCAACGTCGTCGTCAGGTTTCCCTCAACACGTCTATCAAGCGGAAGTGTTTCCGGTAAACGGAGTGCAACAGCAAGTAACATCATCGTGCTTAAAATCGCTAGCAAGTAGAAGACGAAATGCCAGTCACCGAACCGAAGCAACTGTCCTCCGATGACGGGTGCGAGAATCGGTGCTGTTCCGTTGACGAGTGACAAGGCAGCAAAAAACCGCGTCAATTCGGGTCCATCAAATAAGTCACGAACGATTGCCCGGGAAATGACGATTCCTGACGCTCCAGCTGCTCCTTGGATGAATCGAAGCGCGATCAACACTTCAATCGTCGGTGCCATCGCACAGGCGAGAGAAGCGAGCAGATAGGCAAGTAATGCAACCATCAGCGGTCGTTTACGACCGCGAACGTCACTGAGCGGACCAACGATCAATTGTCCGAGTGCCATTCCGAGCATACAAGCCGTCAAACTCAATTGGATTAGTGATGCACTCGCATCAAACGAGCGTGACATATCTGGAAAAGCAGGTAGATACATGTCGATCGAGAGTGGTCCAAGTGCAGCAAGTGAACCGAGGATCAAGATCAACGTTAAGCGGCGTGGGGTCATGGTTTCTTTCGTCATGACGTCACGTAATCCAAATCATGCAAGACATAAGCGAGGAAAAAGACGACCGATGGATTTTCATATGTCATCTGAACCTTTTTGAGTTGTGCGCGGTAACCGGTCTCATACTCGACCCCGTTCAACTTCCGTTCCATGTTCATTTTAATCAATGCATCGAGTTTATCGATCACATCAACCATCTGTCCTTCGTATGTCTCGTCTTTTGCTTCCACGACGAACCGACGGAATGGTGCTCGGATTTCTTTTGGTAAATTATTGATCAACGTCTCTCCTTCTGCCCGTTCGTAAGCTTCGAAGGCTGCTGCTGTGACCGGTGTTGCATGTTTGACAGGTCCAAGAACATCTCCTGTCGTTCCTTCAACGAGATCATGACACAAGAGACGTGAGACGACTTCTTCGATGTCGATCGTGACGCCGTACTTTTCCGATTCAATCAGACCATTGAAGATACCAAGTGAGGCTGCTCGAAACGCATGTGTCGCGTCGTTATCATCAATCGTATTGAAACGTCCTTTCCAGCGCCGAATCGTATCCATCATCAAGACATTTTCAATGAAATGAGACATCTCATCCTCTTCCATGACCGACTGTGTCAAGCGACGAATCGAAACGAGTGGATGTCGTTCCAGAACAGCCTGTAATTCCGCTGCTTTTTGTTCGAAAAAGACGGACTCCGTCATCCGTGCTTCCCTTCGTGCATACAACATCGCATCGAACGTATCGATGGCTTCGACGATTCGCCCTTCCGGTGATTCATCCTCTGCATGTACGAGGTATGTCGTGAACGCTGGTTGAAGCGACTTCGAGAGTAAGGCAACGAGCTGTTCACTTGCTTGTTGTTCCATTGCCTGAATGTGTGCATGTAACGTTGGCTCTTTTTTCGTCCGGTGTTTAATGGGTCCGGTGATGACTTCGTTCATGTCATGGAATAGAGCTTTTCCGAGCAATGTCTGGCGGTCGACTGGTGGTTGCCCGTCTGCTTCTTCTAAATAGCTTGCCATCAAACTGAATAAGGCAACACGAAAACTGTGACTGGCTGCGTTATCCGGAAAACGTGGTGCGTATTCATCCCACCGTGGAACGTTTTGCATCCGCGTCAGCATCCGAATGAAATTACCGTTTTGCATGAAATCTCTCCTAACGAAAGACGGACAGAGAGTACCCTGCCCGCCATTGTATTATTTTGCTGATTTGGTTGAACTACTTCCGCTACGGAACCAACCAATGATTAAAATTAGGGCAAGTACGACCCAGAAGATCGTTTGCCATAGTGTACTCTCTGGAAACTCATGCGGCAAGACGTCGATCGACGGATGCGCGAGTGTCATGACGACCAGTTTTACACCAACCCATGCGACGAGCCAAAAGGCAGCTTCTTCGATACCTGGTCGCTTTTGGAGCAAGACGACGAACCAGCTCGCGAAGTAACGCATGATGACGAGACCAATGATCCCACTGAAGAAGACGACCCAGAATTGTCCTGTGTTCAGACCACCGATCGTTCCACCAATCATCGGTAATGTCGTTGCCATGGCGACAGCGGCAAGTGTCGAGTCGACAGCGAACGCCAAGTCAGAGAACTCGACTTTGACGACCGTCCACCAAAAATTCGGTGAGGCTTTTTGTGAGGCAATTGCATCCGGTACTTGATGTTTATTCGATCGAGCCTCGACGATTCCTTTGAACGCCACATAAAAGAGGTAGATCGCCCCGAGTGCTTGAAGTTCCCAAATCGTCGCTAAATACGAAGCAAAGAAGATTGCGACGAAACGTAAGACGAGTGCTCCGACGAGGCCATAGAAAAGCGCCTTTTTACGTTGATCGTCTGGTAACGGTCGGACGAGGACCGCCATGACCATCGCATTGTCGGCGGATAGTAATCCTTGCAAAATGATCAGTACGAGCCCGACGGTCGCATACTGTGTAATTAATCCAATATCCATACTAACGAATCCCCTTTATTGTTCAGTCTATTCATTATATGCCGGACATGAGGAAAGAAAAAGAGACCTGCTCTCCTTTTTGACTTCACTGTGTCTCTTATTCCCGCTGTTTAAACAGTTGTAACGTGCGTATCCTTCTTTCATGCGTTACACAAAAAACGATCCGTCATCGACGGATCGTTCCATTTCTTATAAGTTTTGATCGACTTTTTTTTCAGCATCTGGATTTGATTTTGTTTTTGGTGAAGAGAACCAACCCCAAAGAGCAAGACCGACCATGACTGTCCAGAAGAATGCCTGCCACGGTGTACTATGGGCAAACCCTTCAGGAAGTTTTAAGGCTTCAAAGATTGTTCCTTCGATTGATGCGTGGTATTTCGGGTGTTCAAGCGCCAGAACAGCTAGCTTCACACCGACCCAAGCGACGATTGCAAAGGCTGCTGTCTCAAGACCTGGGCGATCTGCGAGTAATTTAACAAAGACACGTGCGGCGAACCGCATCAAGACGACACCCATCAAACCACCTGTTAAGATGACGATGAAGTGACCTGTGTTCAAACCACCGATTTCACCTGATCCCCAGTTTGGAAGGGCAACGGCAAGTGCTACTGCTGCAAGAATCGAATCGACAGCAAACGCTAAGTCCGCGAATTCGATCTTCGCGACTGTCCGCCAGAATTCACCTTTTGAAACTGGCTCTTCCGACTTCGGTTCTTCATCTAGCTCATTTTCAGCCCCATGGTTCTCACCGAGCTTTCTGGCTTTAACGGTCTTATAAATATGCCGTAGTCCCATGATGAGCAAGTACGCTGCTCCGAGTGCTTGGATTTGCCAAATATCGACGAGGAACGAAATCGCGAACAATGCCGCGAATCGTAAGACGAACGCTCCAGCTAGTCCATAAAAAAGTGCTTTCTTTTGTTGTTCTCCTGGTAAGTGCTTGACCATGACCGCGAGTACGAGTGCATTATCCGCTGAAAGTAATCCTTCAAGCGCGATCAAGACGAGTACGACCCAGGCATACTGTAATAGTAACTGCCAATCCATCTCTGTCATCCCTTTCTCTTACTGCCTGTAAAATAAAAAAACTTCAATTATTGACCATGACGAAAAAACAATGATTACACGTTCACCTGAACATATACTATAGGATAGTATACCCGATTGCAAGTAAGTTATTCCTACAGATGTAGAATGTGTCGATTTTGAGTCGTGCGAGTTTCGTTTATCGAACGTTCGTGATAAAATTCAAGACAATACTTCTAGCGATGAAAAGATGAAACACATTTGCGGAATCATCAGACTTGCTCGTCTCTAGCATTCCTGTCATGTTATTACTATTGAAACACTACAAAAGGACAAAGGGGCCAATGAATATGTCTACCTACCCGATTACGTTACCAACGAAAGAAGAGCGCCATAAGCTGTTCGGTTCGGTACCACCGATCAAAGGAACAAAACCGACTGAAAAAGATAAGATGGTCGACTTGCAAAATACACCGAAGAACTTCCTGTTCGCACTAGATGCTGTCGGAATCTCAAACGTTAAACATCCTGTCGTCATCCAAGACGGAGACAAGACACAAGCGACAGTCGCGACGTTTGAACTGTCGACATCACTCGTACAAGACCGTAAAGGGATCAATATGAGCCGTTTAACAGAACAACTTGATCAATACCACAACGAAGGTTGGACGGTCACGAACGAGTCACTCATTCAATTTGCGCGTGATTTAGCAGACCGCATGGAACAAACGGAAGGTCAATTGACGATCCGTTACCCATGGTTCTTCACACGTAAAGCACCTGCAACAGGTCTTAGTGGCTTGATGAATGCTGAAGTATGGCAAACAGTCAGCGTCAACACGGAAACGGACGAAGCGACGTTGTCTGTCGGCTTGACGATCAACGTCACGACACTTTGCCCATGTTCAAAAGAAATCAGCGAATACAGTGCTCACAACCAACGTGGTTACGTCACGATGGAAGCATCGTTACGTGATGAAGCAGAAGACTTTGACTGGAAACAATCATTGCTTGATGCTGCGGAATCCAATGCCTCAGCGCCACTTCACCCAGTACTCAAACGTCCGGATGAAAAGCGCGTGACAGAGATGGCATACGAAAATCCACGTTTCGTAGAAGATATGGTTCGCTTGATTGCTGCTGATTTGTACGAAATGGATCCAATCGCTTCGTTCTACGTCGAATGTCGTAACGAAGAAACGATTCACCAACACGACGCGATCGCACGGATCACGTTCGATAAAGACGCACAATAAGTAAGTCTGCCGTACTCCCTCTTAATCCGAGCGAGTACGGCTTTTTTTGTATACCGGCATTGCTCTCCGTTTTGCGAGCGTTTACACTTAACTCGAATGGAGGAATGCACATGTTGGAACTGATTCCTTTTTTACTCGAACGACTTGGTATCATGATCATCTTAGCGTTCATCCTCGCCCAGTGGGGACCGACACGACGGCTGCTGCGTCAACCGGAAGCGGGCTGGCAATTTCGTGTCCTCGTCCTGTTTTTTGCGACGTATGGCATTTTAAGTAACTATACAGGGGTCAAAGTCGACTTAGCAGACTTCTTGCCTCATGCTTGGCTCGAAGAGGTCGACGGAACATCAGCGATTGCGAATACACGAACGATGATCGTCGTCATCAGCGGATTGCTCGCTGGTCCGCTCGGTGGCTTGATGACCGGACTCATCGTCGGGGTTCACCGGTATTCCCTCGGCGGATTCACAGCGTTCGCTTGCGCGCTTTCGACTGTCATTGCCGGTGGTGTCAGCGGTCTCTTACGCTCCTATTGGCGCGACCGCCTCAGTAGCCAAGCGTTATTGCCCGTGTGTCTGACTGCTTTTTTAATGCTGTTTGAAATGTCACTGATTTTACTGTTTTCCCGTCCCTTTGATGCGGCAGTCGAACTCGTCCAGTTCATCTTCTTACCGATGACACTGATCAACGTCCTCGGTGTCTGGTTGTTCTTATCGATCATCCGCCTCGCTGCGCGAGAAGAGGAAACGGTTCGGGCACGAGAAGCCGAACGGTCGTTGCATATCGCCGATTTGACGCTGCCGCATCTGACGCGTGGTCTACATATCCATACGGCAGAAGCTGTCGCGGAAATTCTGTTGCAGCAAACGCGAGCCGAAGCCGTCTCACTGACGGATCGTTCCGTCATCCTGGCCCATATCGGTATCGGGAGCGACCACCATCAAGCTGGGAGTCACTGGACGACGAAACCGACTGAGCATGTCTTGCAGGACGGACAAGTTCGTCTTGTGACGGAACGACTCGATATCGGCTGTCCCGTAACCGATTGTCCCCTTCAAGCCGGCATCATCGCTCCGCTCATCGTCGGGGAAACGACGATCGGGACGTTGAAAGTCTATTATCCTCATGCCGAATTGCTCGACGCCGTCGAAGTCGAACTCATTGAAGGGTTAGCGAAATTGTTCTCGACACAACTTGCACTCGGTAACGCAGAGCGGCAAGCCGGTTTACTGAAAGATGCCGAGATTCGGGCACTCGAAGCACAAATTCATCCCCACTTCCTGTTTAATGCGATCAATACGATTTATGCGCTGTGCCGGACGGATGTCGAACAGGCACGCACGTTGTTGCTCGAATTGTCGACGTTCTTCCGCAGTAACCTCCAAGGCGCACGATCGACGAAAATTCCGCTCCAAAAGGAACTCGAGCACATCGAAGCATACACATCGCTTGAAGCCGCTCGTTTTCCGAATCGTCCGTTTCTCGATATCGATTTAGCAGACGAGACGACGGCTTTACTCGTTCCACCGTTCATCTTACAGCCGTTGATCGAAAATGCGTTCCTTCATGCGTTTTCTTCTGAACAGACAGGATATGTCGGGGTGACGGCATGGTGTGAGGCAGACCAGCTGTGTCTCGAAGTCGTCGACAACGGACGCGGCATTGATGCCTCGCGCCTTGCCCGTCTCGGTCGAGAAGTCGTTCCGTCCTCAGGCACCGGTACCGCATTATTTAATACGGCAGAACGGATTCGAAGTTTATATGGTGAAAAGGGACAGTTTACGATCACGAGTGACGGTCAAAACGGCACGACGATCGCGATTCGTCTCCCGATTGAAGTCAGAAAGGAGATTCAGCATGCGCACCTTGTTGATTGAAGATGAACCGCTCGCACGTGATGAGCTCCGTTATCACGTGACCGCAGCCGGTCTTGAAGTCGTCGGGGAAACCGGTAGTGTCGAGGAAGCCGAACGACTCGTTCGCTCCCTTCAACCCGACTTAGTCTTTCTCGATATCGAGCTGACAGACGGAAGTGGTCTTGAAGTCGCTAAACGCTTAAAGTCGATGCCACGTCCTCCGGCTCTTTTGTTTGTGACGGCGTATGATGCTCATGCGCTTGAAGCGTTTGAGCTCAATGCCTATGACTACATCTTGAAACCGTATGATCCGGCTCGGATTGTCCGTGCGATTGAAAAAGTTGCACGACCGCTTCCGAAAAAAGCACCTCGACTTGAACGTTTAGCCGTCGAGACGGGCGAACAACTGAAATTATTGTCTCCTCAAGATATCAATTATATCGTCGCTGAGAACGGGAAAACAAAGATCGTCACAGAACATGAGGCGTATCCATCGAACGAGACCTTACTCGAACTTGAACGAAAGCTTCAAGATCATCGCTTTTTACGAGTTCACCGCTCATACCTCGTCAACTTATCAGCAATCGATGCCATCGAACCTTGGTTCAACGGAGCCTATAATTTAAAAATTCATCAGATTGATGTGCCAGTCAGTCGGACGTATGTCAAACTACT
Organism: Exiguobacterium acetylicum; assembly: GCF_019890935.1. NCBI lineage: Bacteria > Bacillati > Bacillota > Bacilli > Caryophanales > Exiguobacterium > Exiguobacterium acetylicum. Next base: position 254,286 of record NZ_CP082333.1, on the reverse strand, counting down.
GAAAGAAGCGCTCGGTATTTAAGCGCTTCTTTTTTGTGATTCAAGGTCCATTTTCAACCTTTCATCGAACGAAACCGACACCTCATCTAAAAATCAAAGAAAGCGCTTCCATAACTTGTATACTAAATCCATCATAGTTCATTCAAGAGGAGGAATTTTAGATGAGCGCTACTCCAATCGTTATTGCTGTCATCTGTATCTTATTAATCGCGTATCGTCTTTACGGTACGTTCATGGCCGCGAAAGTCTTAAAAATCAAAGATGATCGCGAAACGCCTGCTCATAAATTAGCGGACGGAAAAGATTACGTCCCAACGAACAAATGGGTCTCGTTCGGACACCACTTCGCAGCAATTGCTGCTGCCGGTCCACTCGTCGGACCTGTTCTTGCTGCGCAGTTCGGATATCTCCCCGGCTTACTGTGGCTCTTGATCGGTGCCGTCATCGGTGGAGCGGTCCATGATATGGTCGTCCTTTTTGCTTCGATGCGCCAAGACGGTCAATCGCTGTCTGAAGTCGCTAAAAAAGAATTAGGTCCCGTCGCTGGTTTTTGTGCCGGTCTTGCGATGCTCTTCATCATCACGATCACGATGGCTGGTCTATCGATGGTCGTCTTGCATGCCCTGGAACATAACCCATGGGGTACATTCGCTGTCTTCTCGACGATTCCGATCGCGATGTTCGTTGGGATTTACTTACGTAAAGGTGGTAACCTAGCACTTGCTTCAACAGTTGGTTTTCTACTTATTCTAGCTGCGATTGGTTTTGGTCCTCAGTTAACGGAAACATTCATCGGTGACTGGTTCGATCTGTCGTCACGTCAACTCGCGATTGCTTTACCGATTTATGCATTCTTCGCTGCTGCACTGCCAGTGTGGCTCTTACTCGCACCTCGCGACTATTTATCGAGTTTCATGAAAATCGGTGTCTTCCTTGCCTTGATCGTTGGTGTCTTCATCATCAACCCGGACATTCGATTCCCGGCGTTCACGAAGTTCGTTGATGGTGGTGGTCCAATCATCGCTGGTCCAGTCTGGCCATTCATCTCGATCACGATTGCCTGTGGTGCAATCTCTGGTTTCCACGCTTTCGTCGGTTCTGGTACGACACCGAAGATGATCAATCGGTGGAGCGATATTAAACCCGTTGCCTTCGGTGCCATGCTTGTCGAATGTCTCGTTGCCGTCATGGCATTGATCGCTGCGACATCGCTTGAAGTCGGTGACTACTTCGCCATCAACTCAACTCCAGAAGTATTCGCGACGCTCGGTATGAGCACAGTCTATCTCGATGATCTATCCCGTGAAATCGGTCTCGATCTGGCAGGTCGAACAGGTGGTGCCGTCTCACTCGCTGTCGGTATGACGTTCATCTTCCGTGCCATCCCATGGTTCAAAGAGATTGCCGGTTTCTTCTTCCAATTCGTTATTTTGTTCGAAGCGGTCTTCATCCTGACAGCAATCGATGCCGGAACACGCGTCGCCCGTTACTTGATTCAAGATTTCTTCGGGGAGTTTTACAAACCACTCAAACGCGTCGACTGGATTCCAGGTGCCATCTTCGCTTCAGCACTCGGCACGTTCTTCTGGGGCTATCTCCTGTTCTCGGGTGACATCGGTTCGATTTGGGCATTATTCGGGGTATCCAATCAGCTGATGGCATCGATTGGCTTAATCATCGGAACGACGATCATCTTGAAAATCGCTGACAAAAAAGTCTATGCATTGACGACGTTCATCCCACTCGTCTATCTCCTGATCACGGTAACGTTCGCGGATATCTGGATGGTCGCAAATGTCTATGCGAATCCAGATTCTCCAGGTTTCAGCATCTTGAATACGGTCTTGTCGGTAACGATGGGACTGCTCGCGATCGTCATTACGATCTCAGCCGTTAAGAAATGGATTGAACTGTTGAATTCACCACGTTGGGAAAATCAAAAACGATCTGCGTAACTGGATCTATTTGATGTAAACATGCTTGTACCATTCCAACAAATAAAAGGGAAGCTCTTCCGGTATTTCATCCGGAAAGCTTCCCTCTTTTATCTTATCTTTCAGTTCCCTATTTATTATCTACCAATCATTAAAATGGATTATAAAAGCGGTTGCCATCGTAGAAAGTGACGACGAATGACAAAACCGTCAAAAGTAGCACACAGCTGATCGCGACATAATCGATTCGTGTCATCGTCTGTTGATTGTACCACGTCCGCTTTCGTCCGGCACCGAATCCACGGAGATCCATCGCGTTACTGACCGTCTCAATCCGCTCGAGACTCGTAAATAGCAACGGAAGTAAAATCTGAATGCTATTACGTGCCCGTTGCCAAAGGGAACCGTGTGAGACGGCAATCCCCCGTGCTTCCTGAGCATTCGCGATCGTCCGGAAATCAGATTGAACGTCCGGAATATAACGGAGCGCTAAGGAGACCGCAAAGGCAATCTTATACGGAACACCAATCCGATTCAACGAAGAAGCGAACTCCGTCGGATGGGTCGTCACGAGAAACAACACGGCAATCGGAACGATCACACTGTATTTTAAGATTAAATTGAACAGATAAAATAATTGTTCTGCGGTCACCGTAAATCTTCCGATTCCTTCAAGTAAGATGTGACGTGATCCGTAGATCGCTACACCCTGCTCTGGTTCGAACAGATAAACAGCGAGCGCATTGATTAGGACAAAAATTGCTGTAAAGATCAAGACGAACCGAACTTCCCGAAACTGGATACGCGACAAGCGGAATAACACGATACTGACTAACCCCATCACAAGTAAAATGCGTGTATCATAGGTGAACATCGTCGCTGTCGTAAATAACAAGAATCCGATTAGTTTCGTCGTTCCCGTCAAGCGATGAATCGGTGACGTTTTTTCAATATAACCAAGCATTTCTACAGCCATTGTTCCCGCTCCTTTCGCTCCGCCGTAATCACGGACTCGACGAATCGTTCCGGGTCTATATCGAGATATTGAGCTATCGTAAAGAGTGATGTTTGTTTTAAATGGGCGTGATGCAGTAATTGTTCTTGATTCAGCAGTCCAAATGATGTCCCAGCATAACGGATACGCCCAGCTTGCACGAGGCAGACTTGGTCGCTGTATTCTAAGACGAGGTGCATGTCGTGCGTGATGATGAGTAACGTCATCCCGTCCTGCTTCAATCCTTCTAAAAAGTCCATCATATCCGAATAATGCCGGTAATCTTGACCGGCTGTTGGTTCATCGAGAATCAAGATATCCGGTCGTCGAACGAGAATCGAAGCAATCGTCACTCGTTTCTTCTGACCAAAACTCAGTGCTTGAATCGGCCAATTACGAAACGGATATAATCCACAACGACGTAATGTCTGCTCGAGACGCTCGTTTTCTTCCGCTTCACTTAATCCGAGCGCCTGCATCCCGTAGCGGATTTCTTCTTGCACAAGGTGTTTTGAAATCATATGATTTGGGTTTTGCAGGACGAATCCGATCGTTCCTGCTCGCTCTGTGATTGATTGGTTCGTGATATCAGTTCCGTCAAGTAGGATCTGACCACCTGTCGTCCGTTGATAACCACTCAACACTTTCGCAAGGGTGGATTTCCCGGCACCATTCTGACCGACGATCGTCGTCAGTGTTCCTTTTTGAAAAGTCGCCGTCACATTCTCAAGCACCGGTGTTCCTTGACGATAATGAAACGCCAACTGTTCAAGTTCGAGCAACGCAGTAGCGGTTGCAGTCTCTTTTTGAGGCGTTTCCTCTAAACGCTCTAACACGTCCGTCTGATTGAACTGTTTTAAAAAGGGATCGATGCGGCTCGGCTGGTCCACAGGTTCAACAGTCATACCAGCCCAGCGTGCGGCACTGACATAGAGGGGTTCACGCAAGATCGCTTGTTGAAGCACGCCATTGCTTAAGATGACATCCGGATGGTCATCGGCAACGATTTCCCCATCGACCATGACGATGATGCGGTCAAACGGAATGACGAGTACATCCTCGATTCGATGTTCGACGACGATCAGTGTGCGGTTCGTATCACGTTGCAGTCGATCCATAAGCGCCATCGCTTCTTGTCCCGCTACCGGATCGAGATTCGCGAGCGGTTCATCAAACAGTAAGATATCCGCATCTTCGACGAGGACTCCGGCTAATGCCGCCCGCTGTCGTTGTCCGCCTGATAGATCATTCAATCGTGCGTGCAAGAGCGTCTCGACATCCGTCATCCGTGCGACGCGTTCGACGATCTCCTGCATTTCTGGTCGCCTAGTCTGTTTGTTCTCGAGCGCAAAGGCGATGTCTTCGCCAACCGATAAACCAACGAACTGCGCATCTGGATCCTGTAACACCGTGCCAATATGCAACGAACGATCAAATAACGATAACTCCCGGGCATCTTGTCCTTTGATCAGGACCTGTCCTTCCCACGTTCCCGGGTACGAGAACGGAATCAACCCATTGATGCACTGGGCGAGCGTACTTTTTCCTGAACCCGACGGTCCAACGATTAAGATGCGTTCTCCTGCTTGAATCGTTAACTGAATCTGCCGGAGTGTCGGTTCCGACTGACTCCGATATGTAAATGAAAAATCCTGAAATTCAATCACGTTTGTCATGTCTTTCTCCCCCCAAGCCAAATGAGCTATGATCCTGTCGACTCTTCGCACAGGATCATAGCTCATTCGGTCAAACTTCGCGTTTCAAGCTGCCTGCTTTACTTCTTGTTTTGGCATACGTGACGAGTAACAATGTTCCAATGACACCGACTGTCAAGATATTTGATGTCGCAGCGACAGCCCCTTGGACGAAGACTTTATTCGCCGGCTCCGTGTAAATTAAGATATCGAGTACCGGTGCAATGATGATCCAACCGATCGCTTGCACGATGGCTTGTGTCGCATTGAATAAGACGATTTTACGTGTCGTCAATCCGCCTTCTTCTAAGCGAATCCGGTTAGCGATCAGTCCGATGCCAAACCCGACGAAGCCGGAGACGATGACCCAACTCCACCATGGGGAACCATATAAAATCGCATCTTTTAATCCATGACCGATTAAACCAATCAAACCGGCTGTGACCGGTCCGAACAAAACTGCCATGAATGCGAGAAATGCATAGGCTGTCTCGATTGACGTGTTCGGTACGCCTGTCGGAATCGCAGCGAATCGACTTAAAATGATGAATACAGCTGCTCCGATCCCGGTTGCGACGATCTGTTTTGTCGTAAATCCTTTCATGTTCGATCTCCTCCTTTGATGTGTTGTACGGTAACACTCCAGTCATTTCCGATTCCAACTTCAAATGCATGCGCAAACGAACCTTGATTCAAGGCAAGAGCAATCTGATCCAGCGAATTGATGTAAACGACGCCTGAACCGACTGGCACGTCGGCGAACGAATGACCAAAGAGCAGTGTCTGTTCATAGACGATCCGTTCCCGGTACGAAATCGTTACCTTGACCTGGCTACCGATGTCGAGACCCGCCTGACGGACGAGAGCGACCGGAATATTCGTCCAGACATTTCCGAAGCGAACATCGAGAATCTCGACGATACCGGTAACACCGCTGTTCGACGACGAGGCAACTGTCCGGTCGAGCAAGACGATGTCCGCAACAGGTAAAACGGGTCCTACTTCCTCGAAGGTGATGACATGGCTTGATAATCGAGCACCCGTGAAAGCAAAGATATCCCGTCCGTGGAACGTATACGATTCCCCCATCCGCGGTAAGCGATGCCGTTGATCATCGAGTTGTCTCACTTCAGCAATGTATCCGCCTTGCCACAGGTGCGTCAACGTTCCGTTATCCGGTGTGATGATGTATTGATTCGCATGCGTCCGCGCGACGACACTCTTTCGACTTGACCCGACACCTGGATCAACGACAGAAACGAACACCGTTTGCTCCGTCCAGTACGGCACTGTCTGCAGTAACCGATAGGACGCTTCCCAAATGTGAAACGGTGGAATGTCGTGCGTCAAATCAAAAATCCGAATCTCTGGATTGATGCTATGCGCTACCCCGTACATTGCACTCACTGCCCCATCACTCACGCCAAAGTCTGATTGCAATACCAATGCTTCTGCCATCTCGTCATCCTCCTCCTGCGCGAACGTCCCCACAAAAAAGACACCACGCCCTCATCTCTCAGGACGTGATGTCTGATCACGTGGTACCACCTTCGTTCATGGCTCAACTCACGTTCAGCCACCTCTAGGAGTACGAGACTCCATGGAATGCTAACGGTATCCGTCCTACCGGTCGGTTCTACTGATGAACACGGTTCACGTTCTTCCGACTGCTCCGGGACCATCTTCAAATGACGAAATCGTCTCATTTCCAGCAACAGAGACTCTCTATCGATTTCTGATCACTTTACTCTTCCCATCTACGCATGCAGATTTAGTTGTCTGAAAATTTAAATTAATAGTACAACCGTTTCATCCCTGACGCAAGGTTTTTTACTCAGAAATTTTTAAATTCGTCGTCCGGATCGTTCCCCATGGTGACACATCCGCATGGACTTCTAGTGCTTTAGCTTTCTCGTATTGTTTTCCGCTTCCCTGTTCGACATAATACTGCGTCAACTGTGGAATCGACACGTATTGATCGTAATAGTCGCCAGCAACACTTCCGAAGAATCGTTCATTCGAAATCCGGTCGATTTGAGCATAACCGGAAGCATCTGTCTCGAAGCTGACATAAACACGCCCATTTTGAATCGTCGGACCTGGTTTTAAATCCGGATACTGAAGCATCACGTATTCACCGTAAACGGGATCAAACGGATCAAACGGCTCTGCCCGAAAACGGTACGATGTTCCGAACCAGGAGGTCGCAAAAAAGCTGACGATCAACAGACCAACGGCGCACGTCTGCAATACAGGCATTAAATAGTGCTTCATGACGTCACACCTCCTCTACGGCGTAACCACCATAAGACACCGGACAATAGGAAGATGAGGAGCGCACCGATGAGGAAAAACAAAGACATGTTCAAACGATCCCACGCATAGATGACGTATATCGCGAGTTGAACGAGAATGAAATATAGGAAGGCTGGCCAGATGATCGCATGACGACGTTCTTGATACAACAGATACAGTAGCGCGGATAGTTCAACGAGGATGGCGAGTAGAATGGCCTGTTCATCAAGCCACAGGACTCCAACGAATCCAAGCGGAACGATAAACAATAAGGAGCGACGTTTTTGATAGAGGAAAATTCCCAACCCGATGGATACGATAGCTAGCAGAATCGCTTCTGTCATGGATGGTAATGCGGCATTTGATTCCGCACGTATAGACAGATAGACGATCGAACTGATGGCAGCGACGACCAGATAGACCATTTCGACGATCCGACGATTGGACTCCTCACGAACAAGCCAGAGAACTGGAACGAGTAAAAATAGCGTCCAGACCGGCCACAGGAATCCGTCATACGATACGAGGAGAAACAAGGAGAGACCACTGAAGAAGAGAAATAGCCAGCTAAACAAAAGCGATGGCAGACGTTGACTGAAGTAAAACCAACTGAACGACAACACGACCATCAGACCGAACGACGTCCAGTCGAGATAACTCGCCTGTTCTTGACCAAAACCACCAAGACTCGTAAAGATCGTCCATCCGGAAAGGAAGGCGACGACACCGTATGCTTCATGACGCCAAAGCATATAATGCACTAATGCGGCGACAAACATACACCAACTGAGCAGTGATCCTTCCATCGGCAAGTGAAAACTTTGAACAACTACGAGAATCGAGGCGCCAAACGCTAGGATTCCACCGATTCGAAAGACGACCGGATGAAAAATACGACGACGTTCCGAAAGATCCGCCATGATGTAACACATCCACATGAGTGCTACGACAAGTCCGATTTTCCAGCCGATCGGCATCGCTTGCCAGTTGGCAGCTAAAAAGCTGAATACAGCCAAGACGACGAAGGTCCCTCCAACAATCAACAAGAGCGGGAGACGTTGCTTTTCCTTACGATTGTTCTCATAATCGATGATTCGTTTGACGGTTGCTTCGTCCAAAAGCCCCGCTTCACTCCACTCTCTCATCTTGCGTAACTGCTTCACCGTACCCACCTCCTTCGAAGTGTTAGACATTTATTATTTTCCCGTTTTAACCCCGTCTCAAGCCCGGATTCACAAGGATTCCAAGGTATTTGTTCAGTTTGTCACAGAATGGTGATAGACGAAAAAAAGCAAGGAAGACTAGCTTCCTTGCTTTTTATAATCGATGACTTAAACACGGAAACGGGCAACGAGTACCTGTAGCTCTTCTGCCATATCGGATAATGCTTTCGCAGATTGCGAAATCTCTTCCATCGCACTCAACTGCTCTTCTGTCGTCGCTGCGACTTGTTTCGACGCCGACGAATTCTCTTGCGCGATATGGGCGATTTCCGTCGCCGATGCTGATACCTCTTGAACGTTCGCTGCGATTTCCTCAACAGTTGCCGTCACGTCTTCGATTCGTGGTGTCATCTCTTGTGTCCGTTCGAGAATCTTCTGGAATCGTTCTGCTGATGCTTCCGTCGTCGACAAGCCAGCTTTCGTCTGTCCCGAGACTTCCTTCATCATCGTGACCGATTGATCCGTCTCCTGTTTAATGTTTTGAATCAGCTGTGCAATCTGCTTCGTTGAGTCCTGTGACTGCTCTGCTAGTTTCCTTACTTCGCTTGCGACGACGGCAAAGCCTTTTCCGTTTTCGCCTGCGCGTGCTGCTTCGATCGCCGCGTTCAATGCCAATAAGTTCGTTTGTTCGGCAATACCGTTGATGACATCGACGATTTTTCCGATCTCATTCGAACGATGCGCGAGTGAACTGATGACACCACCGAAATTTTGAACGGAGGCATCGATTTCTTTCATCTGCTTAACGTTCTGCAGGACAGCAACCGTTCCGTTCTCAGCTTCTGTTGCCGTTGAACGTGATAGCTCTGAGACGTCCGTTGAGCTCTCAGCGATCCGCATGATGCCGGCTGTAATCGACTGGAGCGAGACTGCGTTCGCATCGAGTTGACGCTTCGATTGATCGGCCCCCGCTGCGACCTGTTGAATCGATCCCGCAATCTGTTCCGATGCGGACGTCGTCTGGGCAGAGTTCGCCATTAATTCCTGCGACGAACCGGCTACTTGTGTGATCGACTGGTCGAGATTGATGATGATCGAGCGGAGTGAATCGACCATGACATTAAAGCTTTGTGCGACCTGTCCGACCTCATCGTTTGATTCAACGATGACCGGTTCCGTCAAATCACCGGATTGAATCCGTTCTGCCCCACGTGTCAAATGACCGAGTGGGCGAAGAATCGAGCGAAGGATGAAGTAAATGAAGACGGCTGCGACGAGTAACATTCCGCCAATGACAGCAAGTGTCGTCCAAAGAATGCTTGATGTCGCATCGGTGATTTCGTGATCGTACAGGGTTCCGGCAACCTTCCACTTCGTCAAATCATTCGTCATGAAGTCCATCTGTTTGCCTTCATTTTCGAATTCATACGAAAATTGTCCAGCTGGATCCGCATAGAGTGGGGCAACCCAGTTCCCTGTCGCTTTTTCACCTGGTTTTAACGTTGGGTGCGTGACGAACTTCTTATTCGAATCGAGAATCGTCACGTAACCTTCCTTACCAATTTTAATCTTTTTCGCGATTTCCGCGATGCGGTCGACATCGACATCAATCGCGACGACACCTCTTCCGTTGCCTGTCGTCTGCGAGAGCGTGACCATCATCTTGTTTGAGGCCGCATCGACGTATGGATCGGTGATGACGACTTTTCCACCTGCTGCTTCCGCTGACTGATACCATGAACGTTCGCGTGGATCATAATCCTCGGGCATGACTTGTTCCGGGAAAATGTTCATATCCCCTTCCGTCGTTGCGAAATAGATGTTCGCTGCCTGCGGATGCATATCGAGATATTCCGTCATTTTTTCTTTTAACGCTGCATTTTGTTTTCCTTTTTGATAAAGCGTTCCGTCAATCCGGTCCGCAAAAAAGGCGACATCGCGTCGCATCGGATCAATGATATTCTGGATCTCATCATTCATTCGATCGACTCCACCATGTGCCGATTGTAGAATTTGCTCCGTCATGGATTGTTTCGCCTGATTGTAGGCGACGAATCCGATCACAAGCGCTGGGATTACTAATAATAGAATCGATGTCAGAATTAATTTTTGTTTGATGCTCATCGTGCGTTTGATCTTTTGTTCCATGTGTCACTCCATTCCCGAGTGCAAGGACTCGCTATTCTACCTTCTTTATCGGAAGAATAGCGAAGAATATTCATAGTAAAAAATAATAATCGTTCATTGATTCACATGAAAAAAAGACGACCCGCATAGAGTCGTCTTCCTTGGTAACGCTTATCCTTATGCTTCTTGATCGCCTTTCCAGTTCATCATACCGCCTTCAACGTTGACGACATCATATCCGTACTGCTCGAGGAAACGACCGACGTTTTCACTCCGTGCGCCCGCTTTACAGATCAAGTAGTAGGTTTCGCCTTCTTGCAGCTCCGTATAGCGTTCGCCGATCTCAGACATCGGAAGGAAGCGGACGTTCGGAATATGTCCTGCATCGTATTCATCCTGCTCCCGAACGTCGACGACGTGTAACGCCTCGCCTGCTTCTAATCGCTCTTGTAACTCGTCTACATGAATCGTTTTCATTTCGTATGACCTCCTGTATGGTTCTGCCGTAAGTGTAGCAAATCTATAATCAAAACAAAACGAAACCGTTTGGTGCGAAGTGTTGAAAAAGCGGATCCGTTTCCGGATCCGCTCATTTCATTATTCTCCTGATGCCTGACGCGTCGACTGACGTGTCTCCTTATGCATTCCCCGTGCATAATAGACAGCAATCAGAATTGCGTACCACAGTGGTCCAACGACCAAAGCGATGCGTGTACTTGCGTCAAATGCCATCAAGACGATGACACCAGCAAGTGCCGCAAGGGCAATATAGTTCGCGACCGGGAAGAACGGAACAGCGAATTCTGCTGAACCGTGTACCTTCCGTGCCCGCATTTGTGCGATCAGAATCATCGCCCACGTCCAAACAGCTCCGAACGTCGCGATACTCGTAACGATCGCAAAGACGTCTTCCGGTAAGAAGTAGTTCAAAGCGACACCGACGAGTAAGGCGACACCTGAAAGAATCGTCGCCAGTGCCGGAACACCGTTTTTCGAGATTTTCGAGAAACGACGTGGCGCTTCACTGTTTTCGGATAAGTTCATCATCATCCGGGCTGTCGAGAAGATACCCGAATTACATGACGAGAGTGCTGCCGTTAAAACAACGAAGTTAATGATGCCGGCTGCTGCCGGAATACCAAGTGAATCAAATAATAATACGAACGGACTACTATTGTTCGCACCAACTTGATCCCACGGATAAATCGATAAAATGACGAAGAGCGCCCCGATATAGAATACTAAAATTCGAAGGAAAACGTTATTGACGGCCTTTCGAATCGTTTTCTTCGGGTTCTTCGCTTCCCCTGCTGTGACCCCAATCACTTCAATTCCTAAGAAGGCAAACATGACCATCTGCATGGCAAGGAGTACTCCACTGAATCCGTTCGGTAAGAATCCACCATGTGACCACAGATTCGAAATCCCAACCGGTGTACCGCCGTTTCCAAGACCAATGACGATCGTCAAAGTTCCTAAGATGATCATGGCGACGATCGCGACGATTTTAATCAACGCAAACCAAAATTCGAATTCACCATAAAATTTAACAGCAATGAAGTTGATGCTTGTCATCAAGACAAGTGCTGCTAGTGCCCATACCCACCCCTGAGAATCCGGGAACCATACTTTCATGTAAATACCGACTGCTGTGATTTCCGCCATACACGTAAAAATCCAGAGTAACCAATAATTCCAACCTGTTAAAAAGCCAGCTAATGGACTGACATACTTCCGGGCATACTCCGCAAAACTACCAGCCACCGGCTCCCGCACTGCAAGCTCCCCAAGTGCTCGCATGATAATGAAAATGATGACACCACCAATCAGATAACCAAGTAAGATCCCTGGTCCTGCTAATTGGATCGCTTTTGCTGACCCTAGGAAGAGTCCGACACCGATTGCCGCCCCCAGCGACATCAGTGTAATGTGACGTTCTTCCAGTCCCCGATTCAACTCTGTCTGTTGTTTCATTTTTACGACGTCCTTCCCGTCTCTGTTTGTTTCTTAGCAGTTCCCCGTACCGCTACGTTGTCAGTATAAAGAAGATGTGTCGATTTTGTAAACGTTTTCATATGATATTTCTTACCAAATCCACATACTCGGAATATTCTGATTACGTTAGCAGTATAAAAAAAGGAACCTCCTGCTACTAAGTAGTATACAGGACGGCTCCTTTCGGAAAGTTACAATTGTTAATCAACTTTAGCAAGTGGCGCGTCTACTGACTCCGACTTACTCGTCAATCGGAAGATTCCATTTAGCAATAATGCTGTTAGCGATCCCGCGACGATCGGGCTGTCCGTCAAGACACGGATTTGTGATGGGAGACCGGCTACGATCTCCGGATTCGTACTGATTCCTAAACCAATTCCGAGCGCGAGTGCCACCGTGATGACGTGTTCGTTCTTCGAAAAATCGACCCGCGACAGAATACGAATCCCGCTCGCTGCGACCGTTCCGAACATGATCAACATTGCCCCACCTAGGACAGGTTTTGGAATCAACGTCGTGAATGTCGCCACTTTTGGTAAGAAGCCGAGCAAGATTAAAAATCCACCCGCAAATAAAATGACTTTACGTGTCTTCACGCCAGTCAACTGAACGAGACCGACGTTTTGGCTATAGGTCGTATACGGGAAACTGTTGAAGATACCACCAACGATCGTCGCGACACCTTCTGCCCGGTAGCCACGTGCTAGATCCTTATCCGTCAAGCGACGATCTGTGATCTCACCGAGTGTCAAGAACACACCTGTCGATTCAACCATCGAGACGAGACCCACGAGCGTCATCGTCAAGATCGCCGTCGCATTGAATGTCGGAACACCGAAGTAGAACGGCGTCACCATTTGGAACCATGATGCTTCCGCCACCGGGCTGAAGTCGATCATCCCCATGCCGAACGCAACGAGTGTACTGATCATTACAGCAATCAAGACGGCTGCTGCTTTTGAGAAGACCGTTCCGTAACGATTCAAGATTAAAATTAAGACGATCGTCAGTCCGGCGAGTCCGAGATAACGTGCGTCACCAAAGTCCTTTACGCCCTGTCCGCCTCCGATGTCATTGATTGCAGCCGGAATCAAGGAAATGCCGATGATCGTCACGACAGAACCGAGGACGACTGGCGGGAACAAGACAGCAATCTTACTAAACCATCCTGAGATGACGAGAATGATCAAACCACTCGCAATCAACGCACCATAAATCGCCGTAATTCCTTGAAGACTACCAATCGCGATCATCGGACCGACTGCGGTGAAGGTACAACCGAGGACGACTGGAAGACCAACGCCTGTATATTTCGTGACGAGCACTTGTAGTAAGGTCGCTACGCCACACATGAAGAGATCAATCGCCACTAAATAAGCGAGTTCTTCTCCCGACAATCCGATCGCACTCCCGACGATCAGCGGAACGACAGCTGCTCCTGTGTACATCGCGAGCACATGCTGAAGTCCAAGACTAGCTGCTTTGAAGTTCGATAGTCTCATACGGTCACCGAGTCAACGAACGTCGCTTTTCCGTCCTTCAACGACTCCACACGAGCGAGTGACTCGACGCGGAACCCGGCTTCGATTAACTTTTGACGTCCCGGTTGGAACGACTTTTCAATGACGATTCCAAAGCCGGCAACTTCCGCACCTGCCTGCTCAACAAGACGAGCAAGACCAAATGCCGCTTCCCCGTTCGCGAGGAAATCGTCGATGATCAAGACACGTTCACCCGGTTGCAGATATTTTTCTGCAACCGTAATCGTACTCGTCTGTTGTTTCGTAAACGAGAAGACTTCAGCTGAAATCGTTCCTTCATTCAAGGTGACGGATTTCGTCTTACGAGCATAGACCATTGGTACCCCTAAACGGAGCGCCGTCATCATTGCCGGGGCAATACCACCTGCTTCGATCGTCAAAATCCGCGTGATACCGGCATCTTGGAAGCGATCCATGAACTCATAGGCGATTTCCCACATCAAGGTCGGGTCGACCTGGTGGTTTAAAAAGGCATCCACTTTCAATACTTGATCCGATAAGACGATTCCCTCTTGATTAATCATGTCGTGTAGACGTTTCATACATGCATTCTCCTCTTTAAAAACGAAAAAACGTACAGCCGCTACCCGGGGGCAGCCACTGTACGCCAAAAAAGAGAGCAGTAACTCACCACCCGTAGTCGGACCGTTACGGCGATCCGGTAGAGACTCGTGGGCCAATTCCCACTATTATACGAGCGTTGCTATACGTTTACGTTTCGTGATTTTCGTGATGTGTACCATTGTACGGGGTTTAGCGAAAAAGTAAAGACTTTTTCACACCGTGCTTAGGCTTGGCGTTCTTCGACCGCTTGTGCTGCCGTGATGATCGCGAGTTTGTAAACATCCTCTTCGTTACAACCGCGTGAAAGATCGTTGACCGGTTTGTTCAACCCTTGAAGGATCGGACCGATTGCTTCGAATCCACCAAGACGTTGTGCGATTTTGTAGCCAATGTTTCCAGCTTCAAGACTTGGGAAGATGAAGACGTTCGCTTGACCTGCGACATCTGATTCTGGTGCTTTTGATTTCGCGACGCTTGGAACGAATGCTGCATCGAATTGGAGTTCGCCATCGATTGCAAGCTCTGGTGCACGTTCTTTAGCAATGCGAGTTGCTTCAACGACGCGCTCTGTCTCTGGTGATTTTGCTGAACCTTTTGTCGAGAAGCTGAGCAATGCTACTTTCGGGTCGATCCCGAATGTTTTTGCTGTTTTCGCAGATGCGATCGCATTCTCTGCTAGATCGTTTGCATCTGGTGCGATGTTGATTGCGCAGTCCGCGAAGACGTATTGCTCATCGTCACGTACCATAATGAAGACGCCTGATGTTTTTTTATAGCCTTCTTGCATTTTGATGATTTGAAGTGCTGGACGAACTGTATCGCCTGTTGCGTGCATCGCACCCGATACAAGACCTTCTGCTTGCCCTGTATGAACGAGCATCGTACCGAACGTGTTCACGTCTTTTAAGATGACAGCACGTGCTTGCTCTTCTGTTGCTTTCCCTTTACGACGCTCAACGAACGATGCGACAAGCTCATCGATTCCAGCGTAAGAAGCAGGATCGATCGTATCAAGTCCCGTGACATCGATTCCGTTCGCTGCTGCTGTTTCTTCGATTTGTACACGTGGTCCGATGACGACCGGTGTGACGAGACCGTCTTTCTTCAAACGGACAGCTGCGCCAAGAACACGCGCGTCGATTCCTTCTGGGAAGACGATTTTTGGTTGGTGCGCTTTAATCTTTTGTTCTAACATATCGAATAATTGCATGAGTTTCTCTCCTTTTTAGGTAAACACGACGTCGTCGATTTGATCGATTTTCTTTTCCATCGTTTATTATACACAGTTCTCAATCGTTGTTAAAACAATTTGCAAAAAAGTTATCTAACAAAAGCACTGAAGCCATATTCACTGACTATTACAGTCATTTTTAAGAATGGTACAGAGACTATTTCCAAGCAAAGTAATCTCCACTTCCCCTTTTACCCACTCTCTGCTTTTTTCATGTGTTACGATCTCATGGACAAAGACCTTTTCGGGCGAAGCGTTTCAGTAGAATGTGATAAGATAGGATATGGAAAAAGACAATTTATTTCAGACTCAGGAGGTCATCCCATGCAACACCAAACATCTGAACCGACTGCTACGCAACAAGCCGCTGAAACACTCGACGGCTGGTATACATTACATGATTTCCGCCGGATCGATTGGTCACGCTTGAAACAAGTCGACGCGACAGACCGTGCGCGCATGATTGAAGAATTCCAAGCTTTCCTCTCAGAGCTTTCTGGTGTCGAAGCGGCAAAAGACGGAAGCCACGCACTTTACACGATCATCGGTCAAAAAGCCGATCTCGTCTTGATGGTTCTTCGTCCAACGATGGAACAAATTCAAGACGTCGAAGTCAAAATGCAGAAACTTGATCTCTATGATTACTTGATCCCGACGTATTCTTACGTCTCTGTCGTCGAACTCGGTACGTACCGTGGTTCAGGCGAAGGAAACCCATACGAGAACCCTTACGTGCGTGATCGTCTCTATCCAATCTTGCCGCAAGCGAAGCACATCTGCTTCTATCCGATGAGCAAGTCACGTCGCGATGGCGACAACTGGTACACGCTCTCAATGGAGAAACGAAAAGAGCTCATGTATCGTCACGGTATGATCGGTCGAAGTTATGCTGGGAAAATTCAGCAAATCATCGGTGGATCAACTGGATTTGACGATTGGGAATGGGGCGTTACGCTCTTCTCAGACGACATTCTCCAGTTCAAGAAAATCGTCTATGAAATGCGTTTTGACGAAGTCAGCGCGAAGTACGGTGAGTTTGGTGAGTTCTTCATCGGGAACCGTCTCGAAAGTGAACAATTAAATACTCATTTTGCACTTTAATGTGTTGAATGACGTTTGATTGAAATATCTCATGGGAATATACTCCTTGCGGCTATAAAACAGTAAGTTGAATGACGTAAGGAGGAATTACCATGGGGAATGCTATGAACCGATCGACACGGTCGCGTGAATTGCAATTCGCTGTGCTTTCAAAAGAGCTGAAACCGGTTGCAGATCGCGTACTGGATCGCTATGAGCAAGCATTATCGAAGCTAAACAAAACTCAAACGACAAAACGATGAATTCGTTTTGATACCTACGCCTACTCCATCGCGAGTAGGCGTTTTTCGTATAAAAAAAAGACCGTTCTTCTTCATGACGGAAGAAAAACGGTCAATCCTCATAAGCCTTTGTAGGCACCAATCGCGACAAAGATCCATGCAGCGATGAATAAGACGCCACCAATCGGTGTGATAGCTCCCAGTTTTGTTACGTTCGTCAATGCCATGACGTACAGACTACCGGAGAAGAAGACGATTCCGGCAAGCATCAGCCATGCAGCCAATGACCATTGCGGGATCGATGCTTTTAATAAGAGTCCCCCGAGTGCTAGGATACCGAGCGAGTGTACCATCTGGTAAAGTACGCCTGTCTGCCAGTTCGCGAGCATCCGTTCCGTCAACATATCTTTTAAGGCGTGTGCACCGAATGCACCGAGTGCGACCGATAACATCATCGAGATCGCGCCAATCATAATGAAAACTTTCATGCTTATTCTCCCCCTAACCGTCGTGCTGGTAAATTCCATTCATAATAATACGATAGCATACGTAAAACAGTGATGAGTCCGAGCAATGTGAACAAATGTAGAGGATTCGTCAATTGGAAACGATCAATCACAAGTGCTGCCATGACGGCCCACATCGCATAGATCTCTTTATGCAAGACGAGTGGTTTCCGACCAGCGAGTAAATCGCGAATCACTCCACCACCAACACCAGTC
This sequence comes from Exiguobacterium acetylicum, assembly GCF_019890935.1. Classification (NCBI taxonomy): domain Bacteria; kingdom Bacillati; phylum Bacillota; class Bacilli; order Caryophanales; genus Exiguobacterium; species Exiguobacterium acetylicum. The sequence continues at coordinate 236,704 of NZ_CP082333.1, read as the reverse complement.
AGTACAGCAGCCGAAATCGTTGCTGACAATGGCAGTCCTTTTGCTGTCGCCATCAAAGCACCTTGAATCGCAAACGCAGACAATCCGAGCGCATCCGCGAGGACGCCCCAACGTGTCCAGTGCGGCAAGAACAACTGGGGCAACATGAAGATCAACAACGCAACGAGAATCGCGACTAAAAAGAGACCACCTTGCGACCAGAGAGCGGATACCGGTACACCAATCAGTAAATTACGAATGGCACCACCGCCGAATGCTGTGATCAAAGCAAGTAACCAGACACCGAATAAATCATATTTTTCTTCCATCGCAACAATCGCACCACTCATCGCAAAAGCGACCGTGCCGATGATATTCAATAAGTCCCAGGACATGCGCACATTTCACCTTTCTACAAAGAAATTCCAATACTTACTATACTCTCTTTTTAGTTTCCGTAAAGCATTAATTTTCTGTCACCGTTTCGACCGTTTGCGAGTGACGTTTTTAGGTAAAGTAACCTATACTGAAACAAACTGTACAGGAAGCTAGGTGACCGTATGAAACGTTGGGCGCTTTATCGCATCGTCGTCATCGTGACGATGTTCGCACGTTACATCTTTACGATCTATCGATTCACCCGGAAAAACCGGCCAGGTACGAACAACGAAGAGTTTGAGCGCATCATGATCCGGATTGCGCGTGACTATAAGAAAAAAGCATTACGGTTAGAAGGGTTGCTGATCAAGCTCGGTCAGTTCTTATCGATTCGAGCCGATCTATTTCCTCCATCCGTCTTGATGGAACTGACCGAACTCGTCGATAAAGTTCCTTCTAGCAAACTCGGTGAGTCACGAAAGATCATCGAAGAGGATTGGGGGATGCCGATCGAAGAGATCATCTCGGATATCAGTTCCCGTCCTGTCGCTTCTGCCTCGATTGGTGAGGTGTACAGCGGAACCTTAAAATCAAATGGTAAAAAAGTTGCGATCAAAGTTCAGCGACCGAACATCGAACAAATCATCAAAACCGATTTCCGTGCCATGCGCATCGTCATTGCCATGTTACGCCGGACTTCATTAAACAAATCGACTGATTTACAAAGTCTGTATCGCCAAATGGTCTTCGTCATCGGTGATGAATTGAATTACCGAACTGAATTAAAAAACGGTTTCTACTTTAAAAAAATGTATGAGACGAATCCTGTCATCTATATTCCGAGTTATTATGAAGAACATTGTACGAATCGTGTGCTCGTCATGGAATGGATTGACGGGACACGTATCACCGATCTCGATTATTTAGCGGAACATCAGATTGATCGTGACGAACTAGCGCGTAATCTCTTCTTGAACGCTGGTGAGCAATTACTGTTCGGCGGGAAATTTCACGCCGACCCACACCCGGGCAACGTCCTCGTCCAGTCTGACGGCAAAATCGTCTTGCTTGATTTTGGGATGATTGGAGCGACAACGCCTGATGACATGCGAGCGATTCAACGAATCCTCCAATCCTTCGTCACATTAGATTATGATGCAATCGTCGATGGTCTCGAAGATTTACGATTCCTGTTGCCGAATGCGAATAAGCAAAACATCCGACAAGCAATTGAAAAAGCGGTCACGTTCTATCTCGAGAGTGATATGGAAAACGTCGATACGAAACTGATTGAGAAGGTCTTATCCGATATCGAATTGCTCGTCCGAAACGAACCGATCCAGCTCCCTGCCGAGTTTGCTTTCTTCGGTCGTGCTGCCTCGACGATTCTTGGGATTCTTCAGATTCTTTCACCGCAAATCAACCTACTCGAGTTAGCCAAACCAATGGTTCGGCGTTGGCTCGATGATGAAGGAAAAAACCAAAATCGTTACCTCCAGATTGCCGGCTCTTACGGTGCGCGATTGCTCGCCTTCCCGCGTCTTGTCAACGACGCTCTCAGCGAACCGACACGTTGGCGGATCATGGAGCAACAAAAGTTCTCTCGTGTCGCGAATATCGAGTCACTCAAAATCCGGCAGTGGACGAGTTCACTCGTCGGGATCATCAGTCTGCCTTTTAGTTATCTCGGCTATTATTTTACGCAGTACGACGTCATGGGCATTTCCTTGACGATCGCCGTCATCGCATTATGGAATGGTCGACGGATCGGACGACAAATCGTCCGGATCGCTGATGAACCGTTTCGTTAAATAGAACGACAATATGCGTCCACTTCGGTGGACGTTTTTTTATTTCAGAATAATTCCTCTTCGCGCTTCGAGGTTTTTCCTCGCGTCTCGCGGGGTACAGCTTCAAGTAGAGAGATAACAGTAAGGAGAGGTGAAACACTTGATTGATATTTTAATTGCCATCGTTCCTGCATTAATGTGGGGATCGTTGCCGCTCGTCGTCTCGAAAATCGGAGGTTCAACGGCGCAACAAATTATCGGTACGACTCTGGGTGCATTGCTTTTCGCGATCGTCACCTTCTTTTTTGTCAGCCCAGAGATGTCGACGACTGCTTGGGTCGCCGGATTCTTTTCTGGTGCCTTCTGGGCGCTCGGTCAAAAAAATCAATTTGCCGCATTCCGTCAAATGGGTGTCTCAAAGACGATGCCAATCTCAACAGGGATGCAACTCGTCGGAACATCGTTGTTCGGTGTTCTCGCTTTTGGAGAGTGGTCAACGACAACTGCGTTGATTCTCGGAATCGGTGCCCTTGTATTGATCATTGCCGGAGCAGCTTTCACGTCTTACAAGGAAGATAAGAGTAAACAAGATGAGAATATCGGAAAAGGACTGACGCTCCTCCTCATCTCGACTGTCGGGTATGTCGGCTACGTCGTCATTGCCCGTTGGTTCGATATCAACGGATGGGAAGCAGTCTTACCACAAGCTGTCGGGATGGTCGTGAGTGCGATTCTGCTTTCTTTACGAGAAGGAGATCTCTTTACAAAGAAAACAGCGGGCAATACTATCGGTGGACTCATGTGGGCTGTCGGGAACGTCGCTTTACTGTTTGCCACAGCAAAAGTCGGAGTCGCAACGAGCTTCTCCTTATCTCAAACTGGGGTCGTCATCTCAACGATTGGCGGTGTCCTCTTACTAAAAGAGACGAAGACAAAGAAAGAAATGACCTTCGTCATCATCGGTTGTATTTTAGTCGTTGCCGGCGGAATCATGATCGGATTTACGAAACAATAATGAAGGAGTGAAGCATCATGTATGAAAGTTTAAAGGGAAAAGTAGCCATCGTAACAGGTGGATCAATGGGAATCGGTGAAGCCATCGTTCGTCGTTATGCAGAAGAAGGTATGCGTGTCGTCATCAACTATCGCAGTCATCCGGAAGAAGCGAAAAAAATCGCTGAATCGATTCAAGAACAGGGCGGCGAAGCCATTACAATCCAAGGGGATGTTTCGAAGGAAGACGATATGATCAACCTCGTCAAGGAGACTGTTGATCATTTTGGTCAATTGGACGTTTTCGTCAATAATGCGGGAATCGAAATGCCGTCAGCATCCCATGAGATGTCACTCGAAGATTGGCAAAAAGTCATCGACGTCAACTTAACAGGGGCTTTCCTCGGGGCGCGAGAAGCTCTGAAGTACTTCGTCAAACATGATGTCAAAGGCAGTATCATCAATATGTCGAGCGTGCATGAAATCATTCCATGGCCGACGTTTGTTCACTACGCCGCGAGTAAAGGTGGCGTCAAATTGATGACACAAACGCTTGCGATGGAATATGCACCAAAAGGAATTCGGGTCAATGCGATTGGACCTGGTGCGATCAATACACCAATTAACGCTGAAAAATTCGAAGATCCAGAACAACGAAAAGAAGTCGAGAGCATGATTCCAATGGGCAATATCGGAAAACCCGAGGAGATTTCAGCCGTTGCCGCATGGCTTGCGTCGGACGAAGCGAGTTATGTCACTGGTATCACACTCTTTGCGGACGGCGGGATGACACTTTATCCATCGTTCCAAGCAGGACGCGGTTAACCTATTTTGAATAGACAAGGAGAGAACCGCTCATGGCCACTTTTTTCTCATTGATCCGTCGCGGTAATAAGTCAGCACTTGCTGCTGCTGTCGTCAACACGATCATTGCTATCATCAAGTTCGTCGCTTATATCTTGACCGGGAACGTTGCAATGTTCGCTGAAATGATGCATACGATCGGTGACGCGGCGAATCAGTTTTTCGTCTATATCGGTTCTGCTCTCAGTAAAAAAGCACCAACGAAACGATTCCCGAACGGATTCGGTCGGCTTGTTAACCTCGTGTTACTTGCTGCAATCATCGTCGTCGCCCTCCTTGCGTATGAGACGATTCGTGAAGGCATCTTGCATATCACACACGGTCCTGGCGAAGAGACGACTGGGCTTTGGATCATTTTGACGGCACTTGGAATTGGTGTCGTCCTCGAAGTCGGCGTCTTTTATAAAGCAATGATCGAGATTGCTCATGAAACCGGGCTTAAATCCCGAGGATTGACGCTTGTCGGACAAAGCTTCACCCATCTTGGGCAGGCAAAACCAGCGACACGCCTTGTCTTCATGGAAGACCTTGTTGCGACTCTCGGTGGTATCATCGCGATCATCGCCGTTCTGATTTCGCATTACACATCGTTTTATCAAGCAGAGGGCATTGCATCGATTTTGATTGGTCTGATGATGTTCTACGTCGTTTATAATGTCTTTATTCAAAATGCTGCCGGTGCACTCGGTGAGATTGATGAAGTATTGACTGCTAAAATCGGTGAAATCCTATTACGTGATGAAGCGGTTCGTGATATTGAAAAGCTTGAAGTCATCAAAGAAGGCGATCACTTCCATGTCGAGACAGAGATTGAAGTGGATCCTAACTTAACGATTGCCCAAGCGGACGACATCAAGGATCGACTGGAGCTACAAATTCGAATTCTTAAAGGGGTCACCGATGTCACGATCTCCTTTGATGAAGATGATAAAGTACAGCAGTATCAATCTCCCTCACCACCTGTAGAATAAACAAAAAGCCATCGAAATCGATGGCTTTTTGTGTGCGCTTATCAGCGTGCAGCGCGAACGAATCCGGCTTCTTCTGCTTCTTTTTCCGTACAGAACCGTTGCTCTGGCTTCACTTCATCGTAGGACTGACCTCCCGGTACATGGTAGATTTTTTTACCCGACCGATTGATGTTGCCTTTGATGTCGCAGGATTTCGTTTCTGTAATCGCTTGAGCGTCGAAGCCACGATTCGTGACGTAGCCATCGTGCTCCCAAATCTTTTTCTTCGCCTGCTTGGCTTCCTGTTCAATCTGTTCGAACATATCGACATAACGTGTGTCCGGCTCATAGACGAACGCTACACGCGCGAGTCCTTTTCGAAGTAACTCCTGATTCAACATCTTGTCGCCGTACCAGACGTATGCGAGTAATCTTCCGTATCGATCAGTACGGGAATGATCACGCTCCAACCGAATCGCTGTCCCGCTCGGTAAGGTCTCTTTCGTAAATGCTGAAGCTTCCGTTCCATATGGTTGAATCGGTGTATTCGGTTTGACGGTTTCCGGTGTATCAACGAGCAGTAAACGAACGTCCTCCGTTTTCCCATCCGCCAACTTTACTTTTAACGTATCTCCATCAATGACGCGCTCGACCGTCGCCTTTGTAACCTTCTCGTCATCCGGTTGCTTGATGCCAAGCAAGTCTGTCTCCTCTGGTGCACAACCGATGAGAACGAATAGAAAAAGTAGACTCATCATGGCGTATCGTCTCACTTCTGTTTCGCTCCTTTCCATGAAAATACGGATTCGGTCAAAGCCCGAACCCGCATACGCTATCTTGTTTATTCATTAGTCTGCTGAAAGAACCGTTTCGACTTCATTTCGGTTCGTATAAAGTTGATAGAACGCTTCCGCTACATTTTTCGGATCAAGTGCCGTTCCACGCTTCACTTCCCCGGCAATCGTGACGGTTCCGACGTAGACACCGTCTTCCTTCAACGTATCGTGTAACATATGCGTCACTTGGCGAACGCCTGCCTTCCCGATTGAAAGCCCTGGTAACGATTTGATTGCTTGCATCGCAGCGCCGCCTCCAGTAATCAGGATGGCGCCGTCTTTCCGTTCTTGCATCGACGGCGCAACGAGTTGTGCGGCATGCAGTGCACCGAGAACATCGATTTCGAACTCTTTCGTAATCTGTTCTGCCGAGACTTCAAGGACAGACGCTTGATGTAAAATCGAAGCATTGTAGACTAAGACATCGACTTGTCCGTATTGCTCCTCTGTCCATTCGATGAGGGATGCGATATCAGCTTTTCGTGAAGCATCACATTCCACTCCGACCGCTTCCACGCCCGCTTCTTTTAGTTCCGTGATGACGGCTGCGAGTGTTTCTTGCGTCCGCGCCGCACAAACGACTTGAAAACCTTCTTGTCCGAATCGTTTACTGATTTCATATCCGTTTCCTGGTCCTGCTCCGATGACGATTACTGTTTTCATGACGTATCTCCCCTTCTCGTTTCAACTGTGATGGTTATTCCCTGAATCGCGTCATTTCATTCAAAAATCGAGCAATGAAGTGCCTTTTTCTTCTTTCTCCTGCGAAACACCCATGAAACGCGCTAACATCGGATCGACTGTTGGTGTTGCCTGAGGTGTTGACGTAGGTAGCGATATCGTTGAACTTGATGTTGCCTCAGATTCAAGTAATAGTTCACAGTACGCCTTCATTGCTGCAATCTGCTCTTTCTGCGCGGCTCCTGTCGTTTGCTCAATGCGTTGCATCGCTTGACGCATCTTTTCGATGATGTGTTGTTCCGTAATCATCTTGTATTCCTCCTTATGGTAGATTGAGGGTATGAACTTGAAAAGGATGTGTTTTCCATGATTCGTACCGCTTTAGTTGGTTTTGGTATTGCCGGTGAACATTTACATGCTCCTTATTTACACGCACCTGATTATCAGTTAGTCGCTGTTCAGTCGAGTCGTCCGGAAGCCGTCGCTTCTTATGACGCGACGCTACCTGTTTATTCGACACTTGAAGCCCTGCTCGCTAAAGAACAGATCGATTTAGTCGTCATCGCGACAGCAAATGAACTACATTATCCCCTTGCGCGCCTCGCTTTGCTATCGGGCTGTGATGTACTCGTCGAGAAACCGTTCACTGTCACGCTCGAAGAAGCCGAAACGTTGACAGAACTAGCACGTGTACACGATCGGTTACTGACAGTTTATCATAATCGTCGGTATACGAAGGACTTTCGAACGCTGATGACCTTACTCGAATCCGGACGTCTCGGCACCCTCCAAACGTTCGAAGCGCATTATGATCGCTATCGTCCAGACGTTGAGGATCGTTGGCGCGAACAGGACGTACCCGGTGCTGGTCTCTTGTACGATCTTGGATCACACTTGATCGATCAAGCACTCGTCGCCTTCAATGCAGTACCAGATCGCGTCTTTTGTGATCAAACGATTCAACGACAAGGTGGAATTGTCGATGACTACACACATCTGATTTTAGCCTTCGGCACACGACGCGCTATTTTGCACATCGGCTCCATCGTTCCGGCTGTCGGTCCTTCGCTTATGGTACACGGAACAAAGGCTAGCTATTTCGTCGATGAAGTCGATACGAAACGCGCGACGTATCAATTGGCTGAAGCAAACGGTCCCCTTGAAAACTTTCCTTTTGTCTCCGGTCAATTTGGGGACTATTATACAGACCTCGCCCCAGCCATTCGTAAACGGACAATCCCACCTGTCTCTCCGAAACAGGCTGAACTCGTCATGAAAATCATTGATCGTGCTCAAAAAAGTGCAAAATCGGGTACATGGATAGAAGTAGACTAACTATCCATTCAGACGAACAGGGGGAAGACAAGATGTTTTCAAGTACGGAACGGACAGCTTGGTTAGAAGAGATGGGACAAGAACTTTTAGACGTGCTCGTCATCGGGGGCGGTATCACGGGAGCCGGTATTTTGCTTGACGCACAAAGTCGAGGCATGCGGACAGGATTGATTGAGATGCAGGACTTCGCCGAAGGGACATCGAGCCGATCGACGAAACTCGTCCATGGTGGATTGCGTTATCTGAAGCAGTTCGAAATCAAACTTGTTGCCGAAGTCGGAAAAGAACGTGCCATCGTGTATGAGAACGCCCCACACGTGACGACGCCAGAGTGGATGATGCTTCCACTCGTCGAAGGCGGAACGTTCGGCAGCTTCTCGACATCGATCGGCTTACGCGTCTATGACCAGCTCGCAGGCGTCAAACGCAAGGAACGCCGGACGATGCTCAGTAAAGAAGAAACATTACGTTACGAGCCACTATTACGTTCGGAACACTTAGTCGGTGGTGGTCGTTATGTCGAATATAAAACGGATGATGCCCGATTGACAGTCGAAGTCTTAAAGGCAGCCGTTGGTTACGGTGGACGTGCCGTCAACTATACGAAGGCTGAATCGCTTGTCTACCACAATGGAAAAGTTGTCGGTGTCGAAGTCCGTGACGTCTTAAGTGACAAAACGTATACGATTCGGGCGAAGAAAATCATCAATGCAACCGGTCCGTGGGTCGACGAACTACGTGAAAAAGATGGTTCGAAAGCTGGGAAATCGCTCCACCTGACGAAAGGGATTCATCTCGTCATCGATCAAGCGCATTTCCCACTCCAACAGGCTGTTTATTTCGACGTTCCAGATGGTCGGATGATCTTTGCGATTCCACGCGAAGGGAAAACCTATGTCGGAACGACTGACACGAACTATAAAGGAGATATTCTTGAGCCGGGTGTCACCGTCGAGGATCAGGACTATATTCTAGAGGCGACAAATCAAATGTTCAACGTCGAGTTACGACCTGAACACGTCGAATCGACATGGTCCGGGCTACGTCCACTCATTCATGAAGATGGAAAGGACCCAAGTGAACTGTCCCGAAAAGATGAGATCTTCGTCTCGAAATCCGGGCTGATGTCAATCGCTGGTGGGAAGTTGACCGGGTACCGGAAGATGGCAGAACGAATCATTGATATGGTCGCAGACCAATTCAAGACAGAAGAAAATCGAATTTACCTCGCTTCCCGTACGCACGATATCTTGCTTGGTGGTGGTCATCCACAAGGAAGTAAAGGATTTGCCCGCTACTTGAAGGAGCAACAACCAAAAGGAGAAGCACTCGGATTGTCACCGAATGAGGCGACATGGCTCATCCAACGTTACGGTACGAACGTCGAACGTGTCTACGAGTTGATTCGGACACGTGGCGACGAGGCAGCTCGTTATCAATTACCGTTACACTGGTTCGGTGCTCTTCTATATGGATTAGAAGCTGAGCTCGTCATGCAACCTGGCGACTTCTTGAACCGTCGTGCCTCGGCCGTCTTCTTTGATTTCCCTCACGCTGAACAGTACGCAGATGGTGTTCTCGCCTTGATGCGTAGCGAACTCGGCTGGTCGGCAGAAGATGAAGCGAGAGCCAATGAAAGCATTCGTCGTGAATTTGATGCGGTCCGCGTCAAAGGACCTGTTCCACTTTCATAACATCAGAAGACCCGATCGCCTTCAGGCGACCGGGTCTTCTTGTGTGTTACTGTTCTTCTTTCGAAGCAGCGAGTTCCGCTGCCGGCATGTTGCCTGGGTGTAAATTCGAACTCTTACGTGCAAACGTAAAGTAAAGGACTAAACCAATAGCAAGCCAGATTCCAAAAGCAATCCATGTCTCGAGCTTCAAGTTGAACATCAAGAAAAGACATGCAGCGATTGCTGCGATTGGCACATACGGCATACCGGGACATTTGAACGCACGTGGGAGATCGGGCTGTGTCTTACGAAGAATCAAGACAGCGACAGAGATCAAGACGAAGGCTGCGAGTGTACCCATGTTGACGAGGTTTGCGATGACATCGAGCGGAACAAATCCAGCAACGAGTGAGCTACCCAGTCCGATCATCCAAGTCGCCTTGAATGGTGTTTGGTACTTCGGATGCACTTCAGAGAACACTTTCGGGAACATTCCGTCACGCGAGATGGCGAATGCAAGACGTACCATTCCGTATGTCATGACGAGAATAACCGTTGTGATCCCGAGAATCGCACCGAGATCGATGAATCCAGCAACCCAGTTTTGACCTGCCATTTGAATCGCAAGCGAGACCGGGTGATCGATACCAGCGAATTGTTGGTACGGTACGATACCCGTCATGATGGCTGCGACGATGACGTAAAGGACTGTACAGACAGCGAGCGAACCGATGATACCACGTGGTAAGTTCTTTTGCGGATCACGAACTTCCTCTGCTGCTGATGTAACAGCATCAAAACCGATGTACGCGAAGAAGACGATTGCGGCACCCGAGAAGACGCCTCCCCAACCAAACGGTGTGAACGGTGTCCAGTTTGATGGTTCAACGTAGCCGACACCGACGACGATGAACAATACGACGACTGCTAATTTAATGACAACCATGATGTTGTTGACACGTTTCGTTTCCTTGATTCCCATCGACAACAATGCCGTAATGGCAAAGAGGATCAGGAAGGCTGGAAGGTTGAAGTATGTCTTGGCTCCTTCGACTGCTCCAGGAGCTGCTGATAAAGCTGTTGGCACATGGATATTAAATCCTGCGAGTAAGGACTGGAAGTATCCAGACCAACCGGCTGCAACGGCACTGGAGGCGAGTCCATATTCGAGGATCAAGTTCCAACCGATGATCCAAGCGAAGATCTCTCCCATCGTTGCGTACGTGTACGTATAGACGGATCCACTGACCGGAATCGTTGATGCGAATTCAGCGTAAGCAAGAGCAGCTAGACCACAGGCGATGGCAGATAGAATGAATGATACGATAAGTCCTGGTCCTGCAGTCAATGCTCCTGTTCCCGTCAAAACGAAGATTCCGGTTCCGATGATGGCGCCAATTCCTAAAAACGTTAAATCCATCGCGCCAAGATTTCGAGCAAGTCCACTGTTTCGTTTACTTGCAGCAATCATAGCGGAAACATCTTTTTTCCGCGTCAAACTCATGATGTACTTCCCCCTATATTCGTTGTGATTTGTCTGTACGAAGCGAGTCGTTCGTAAGAACTTAATCAAAAATTTACGAAGTTTTCTGATAAATTGATATAGGTCATTATACCTATTTGTTTTTTGAGTGACGCTTTCATCTGTTAAAGAATAAAAAAATTCTCAAAAACATCGGTATGTAACAGATGTTACATACCGATAAAATATTCCTTTTTCAGTTTGAGTTTCCAGTCGTTTTTCGCGTCTTCGTCCATTCCAAAAACACTTGGTAATCCAGCTTTGTTCGCATGACGTAAGCTTCCGACCAGCGTTCGATTTGCTCCAAAAAAGCGGTATCAGAAACACCGATGGCTCGAATGATTTCAACATCCGCATGATGGGTTAATATTTTTTCTTTAATCCCAGCATCTTGATCTGCCCGTGCATGCACTTTGGCGGTAATTTGACCTTGAATGCATAAGACATTTTCGAGGTCATCCTGACTTTTGATATGCTTTGCTTTTAACTTTTTCTTATACGGTGAACGCTCACGTACATAATATTCCTTTTGACCAATCGTCAAATAACCAAGATATGGATCTTCATGTGCCTGCATCGCTTTTTGAGACGTGATGACCCGTCGCCCTTGATGGACGGCTTCTGCTTCCAGTCGATAGACAGGCAGGAATAACGAAGGAACGGACGTTTGCGCCTGTTTCATCTCAAGAATCAAATCTTCTTCTCCACCTTCGCCCTCAATCAGAATGTAATAGCGCTCAAGACCAATCGATGCTGTTCCGCTGTCTAGCTTCCTGACAATATCCTTAATCGTATAGAACGATTCTTCACGGCGATCCTCGGCGTCAATCGTCTCGATGTAGGAGGACCAAGCAGATTCAATCGCCATTCGTGTCGAATCATCTACCGCTGCCATATCTGGTAATGTACAAAAACGTCTCACGCCATCCACCAATTCCGTCCGCTCTCCCATTAATTCCTCACGTTTCTTTTCTGCTTTTTTGATCAACTTCTTGATTGGTCCTTTTGTATTTTCTCGCGTAAAACAAACATCACTCGGATCTTTTCCGAGAGCGTACTTTTTTAAATCGTGTAAGTATTCAAGGACATAATTTCGAATCGCAGGAGTCGGGTCGTATCCTGCCTCTTCAGCGAACAACCGGACGGAGACCGCCATGCGAATCAAATCATATAAATAAGATCCTAAGTACCCTTCATCAAAGTCGTTGACATCGTAGATGATCTCTCCCTTCGCATTACCATGGACACCGAAATTCTCAAAATGAAGATCTCCCTGAATCCACGTCGGTTTATCGCGAGGCGTATCAAAACCAAGGGGGATTCGCGTCACATCATAATAAAACAGATGCGAACTCCCACGGAAAAAGCGAAACGGACTCAAGCTCATCTTGTCGTACTTTTCCTGACGTGCTTGCTCATCGAGCTGACGGATTTCGTGATCGTAGAAATCAAGTACCTTCGCAATCGTCATTTGTCGAATCTCTTCATACACGGGTCGAAACATTCGATTCTCTCCCTTCCATTTGAAAAAAGAGCAGTCAAAACGAAATCGTTTGACTGCTCCTTACGTGTTACTCGAAATGTTTTTTATATTCCCCATATCCTGCCGAATCAAGCTCTTCAAGCGGAATAAATCGTAATGCTGCTGAGTTGATACAATAGCGAAGACCACCAAGTTCTGTCGGACCATCATCGAAGATATGACCGAGGTGACTATCCGCATTCGCAGAACGCACTTCCGTCCGCGTCATCCCGTGACTCGTATCGAGTTCGACTTCCATCTTGTCTTCTGAGATCGGTTTAGCGAAGCTCGGCCAACCACAGTTCGACTGGAACTTATCTTTTGATGTGAAGAGTGGTGTGCCATCGACGATGTCGACATACAGACCTGGACGTTCTTCATCCCAATATTCGTTACGGAAAGCGGGTTCTGTCCCGTTCTCTTGTGTGACTTTATACTGAATTGGTGTCAGACGCTCTTTCAGTTCTTTTTCCTTACCGTGATCCTTCCACGCTTCCTTGATGAATTTCGCGCGACCTGAGCCGACACTATACATCTGATAACGGAACGGATTCTTTTTATAATAATCTTGGTGATATTCTTCAGCTGGCCAAAATGGCTTTTCTGGACGAATCTCTACCGCGACTGGACGCGAGAAGCGTCCTGATGCGTCAAGCGCTGCTTTCGAACGCTCAGCTGCTTCACGCTGTGCTTCATCGACATAAAAGATAGCCGGTTGGTACGATTCACCACGGTCATTGAATTGACCTCCGCCATCTGTCGGGTCGATTTGACGCCAGAAGATATCGAGTAATTCTTCGTACGTAATGACGGACGGATCGTACGTGACTTCAACCGCCTCCAAGTGACCTGTCGTTTCCGAACAGACCTCTTTATAAGTCGGGTTCTCTGTATGACCACCGGTATATCCTGAAATGACCTGCTCTACCCCATCATATTTATGGAATGGCTTGACCATGCACCAGAAACAACCACCTGCAAATATTGCTTTTGCCATCTATCTTCCCCTCCTCTGTATGTGTCTATTTTACCGCGTTCAGAGAATGGACTCGACTTTCCTGCTCATTCAATCCTCTGGGTTCGCTTTTAGACGACGCATGACGAAGTAAATCGCCGCAAAGACAAGAAGAAGTCCTCCGAGCGAATACCAGATGTTATTCAAACGATAAATCATTTGGTACAAGGCAAGCGTCACAAGCAATAATGCGATCGGTAAGAAGGCACGCTTGAAGTGGTACCAGTAATTCACGAAGATCGCCTCCTGTTTTTCTTTCATCTTACCCGATATGTCATGTCTTCTGCGAGAGGATTATTCGGCTTGACGGTACTCTTCTTCGAGATAGGTCCGGTACTTCGCTTCCCAAGCGTTTAGCGACACACGCCATAATACGATCGTTGCGATGGCAAGTCCTAACGTAATCGGCCAGAACCACATCGATACGATTCCTGCTGTAGAAGCCAGTCCGATTTTTGAAAACAGAACGTACGTCCAAATGATGGATGTGCATAATAGGATCGAGACCGGAATCGCGAACTTCCATGGAGTGAGCTCGACAGACTGTCGTCGATTGACCTTTCTTGACTGGACGGCCGGGTAACGATATCCCATGAATACCATGAACAGCACTTCAATCACGAGTAGAATACCGTACCCATGAATATAGCTAATGCCATGATCCCAGCCAAACAGTTGTTTGAAACCGAAGACGAATAAGTAATACGCGAACACGTGAAAGACGATGACGATTTTCGCCGCAATTGCCGGAATTCGTTTCATGAAAATCCCCATTAATACGATGACGAGAATCGGAATATTGAAAAACCCTGTGAATTGCCGGATCAAACTCCATAAGCCGTCCGGCGCGTACATCAAGAATGGTGCGATGACGAAAGAAATCAAGGCAACGATCGTTCCGAACCATTTACTGACACGAATCAAATGTTCATCACTCGCCTCTTTCGCAAACACCGGCTGATAGATATCGAGGACGAAAAGTGTCGCAATACTATTGAGCAACGAGTTAAACGAACTGAAGACGGCTCCGAGTAAGACAGCTAAGAAAAATCCCATCAGCGAGACCGGCAGTAACTCCGTAATGAGTCGAGGATATGATAAATCACCGCTTGTTAGTGTGTTCCCATACAAGTGATAGGCAATGATCCCAGGAATCAGCATGAAGATTGGAACTAATAACTTCAAAAATCCTGTCATGAGGACGCCCTTCTGTCCTTCCTTCAAATCTTTTGCCCCGAGCACACGTTGAATGACATATTGATTGAGTGACCAATAAAATAAGTTCGCAAATAGGATACCCGTGAAAATCGAGAAGAACGGAACGGCATCGGTTGAGCTTCCGATTGCGTTCAGCTTCTCTGGTTGCACAGTCGCAATCGTCTTCATCCCTTGAAGTAAATTCCCGTCACCCAGTGCAATAAAGCCAAGCACTGGAACTAGGAATCCGACGAAGACAAGCCCGATTCCGTTCAAGGTATCCGAGACAGCCACCGCACGGAGCCCTCCAAAAATCGCATAAATCGCTCCGATGATCCCGACGACCCAAACGACTAACCAAAGGGACTGCGTATAACTGAGACCAAATAGCTCCGGAACATCGAACAGTTGCAAGACAGCAATCCCACCTGAATAAAGCATCGAAGGAATCGTGACGCACATATATCCGAGCAAAAAGAGTAAGACTGTCATCCGACGAACCGTCTCGTCATACCGGTGACTTAAGTATTCCGGTAACGTCGAGATACCGAGTCCAAGAAATTTCGGGAGCAGATAGATGGCCATGATGATCGCAGCAAATCCTGCCGTGACTTCCCACGCCATACTCGACATGTTTCCCATGAAAGATTGTCCGTTTAGTCCAATCAACTGTTCCGCCGACAAATTCGTCAGTAGTAATGATCCGGCAATGAAAACGCCATTTAGCCCTCGCCCCGCTAAGAAGTATTCATCGACGCCTTGTGTTTTCCCACGCGTCAATCGGTAGGATATGTAGGCAACGAGCAACATGAAAAACGCTGCAGAACCTAATGTGAAAAATAATTCAGATGTAGTCATTCGCCTTCCCCCCTATTCTTTATTCATATTTCTATTTTTGAATACTTATTCATTGATTCCTTTTTTATACTTTTTCAAAACTATATTTTAGAAAACGTTTTCATTTAAAGGAATAAAAAACCACCTTCATTTATAGAAGGTGGTTCACACATTATGATTGACGTGGATGTTCTGGGAAGTCCATCTCGTCATAACGAACGATTGACGTCCGGTTTTTGAATTTATGTCCTAACCAGAAAGCAAGGAACAACGGAATACCGATATACGTTGCGGCAATTCCAACCCAATCAATTTGATCCGCGAGGAATGCGGCATAGTTTTGACCGACGATGACGAGGAAACAAAGACCGAAGGCGAACAGCGGACCGAATGGGAACGCTGGTGCAACATATGGTAAGTCTTTCAACGAGTGACCTTGTGCAAGGAATCCTTTACGGAAACGATAGTGACTGATCGCAATCCCGAGCCATGCGATGAAGCCTGTCATACCGGAAGCATTGAGTAACCACAAGTAGACTTGTCCACCAAACATCGACGTCAAGAAACAGAGCGCACCGACTGCTCCTGTTGCGAGCAAAGCGTTACGCGGTACACCGTTTTTCGATACTTTCGCGAACAACTTCGGTGCATCCCCTTGGCGAGCAAGTGTATAAAGCATCCGAGTCGAAGCATACATACCTGAGTTTCCGGCAGATAGAACAGATGTCAAGATGACGGCGTTCATGAGTGCTGCTGAGAAGGCAAGACCCGCTTTTTCAAAGACGAGCGTAAACGGACTAACCGCGACGTCCGTAATGTCATTGGAAACCAAGTTCGGGCTCGTATATGGAATGAGCATTCCGATGACGAAAATCGCGAAGACGTAGAAAAGCAAGATACGCCAGAAGACTTGTTTGACTGCTTTTGGAACATTCTTTTTCGGATCTTCCGATTCACCCGCGGCAATCCCGACCAGTTCTGTACCTTGGAAACTGAATCCGGCAACGAGAATGATACCGATGACGGCAGGAATGCCACCGACGAACGGCGCATCGCCAAGAGCAAAGTTTTTAAAGCCAACCGGTGGCTCCGATGTAAAGACACCGAAAATCATCGCAACACCGACGACTAAGAAGACGATGACGGTGACGACTTTAATCATGGCAAACCAATACTCCGCTTCCCCAAATCCTTTAACGGAGAAGTAGTTCAAACCGATCATGAGTAAGAGGAATAAGGCACTGAAGTAAAATCCAGGAACGTCCGGGAACCAGTACGTCATGACGATTTGTGCTGCGACGAGCTCAACTGCGATCGTGACTGCCCAGTTGTACCAGTAGTTCCAACCGAGTGCAAAACCGAATGATGGATCGACGAATTTCGTTCCATATGTCGAGAAGGATCCGGCGACCGGCATGTACGCTGCCATTTCACCAAGACTTGTCATGAGGAAGTAGACCATCAGACCAACGATTGCATACGATAGGAGCGCCCCACCTGGTCCTGCTGCTGCGACGGAAGCACCGGACGCAATGAAAAGTCCTGTTCCGATTGCCCCACCGATGGCGATCATCGACATATGACGGGCTTGTAATCCACGTTTTAATCCTTCTGCTGTCGAATCTGTTGTTTGTTTCACATCTAGATTGTTCATTTCGTTCGCTTCTCTCTGTTTAGATTTTTTTGAGAGGACACTTTTTGAATGAAAAAAACAAAAAGCGCCCTCATCTTCCAGATGGAAGATGAGAACGCAACATAATAAAATGGATGCGCCTCATTCTACCGTCGTGAAAGATAGCTCTCCACAAGTAGGTGATACCCGACTTGTGACAGTATTAGACCTATTTGATCTAATCCCAATCGATCATCTTCAAAGCGATGATTGATTTCGGCAATTCTTCCTTTCAGATCACCTCATCTGTCGCTTGACGACATCCGTAACCGTACTCTTAAGAATTGCAACCTCCATCCCACTGGTTGAGTGAGAACTGAATTAAGTTAGTTATTACTACGCCATATTACACAAAACGCCACGAAATTGTCAATTGCCTTTTTCGAATATCGGGTAGTCGATGGTAAAAATCCGATATGTTTAGTACACTAAATGGTAGAAGTCCACTGAGAGAAAGGATGCTGCTTGCATGCCACAGGAACGTGATTTGCTAACTTATCGACTCGAAGAACAAATGCGTGTCATTCTTCGTACCCTGCGACGTGAACTTAACCGGCTATTTGAAGGAACGGCGACTCGGAGTGAATTTTTCATCTTACGAAGCCTTTCTGAAAATGGTCCTCAGCGCCCGACGCTTCTTGCGGAACAATTTGAGCTCGCGACGAGTCAAGTCACTGCTTTGACGGATAAGCTGTATAAACAAGGATATGTCACACGGACACGTTCGACGGAAGATCGTCGTTCAATCGTACTCGCTTTGACGGAGGACGGGGAACGTGCATTTCGGGATCTCGAAATCGTCCGGAAAAACTATTTACAAGACCGCTTCGGTACATTGACCGAAGAAGAGCTCGAAACGATGGTTCATGTCTTTGATAAAATTTTACAGACGATGGATGAGGATACCCTTACTTCATCTTCTTAAAAACGGTAGATTTTCTACCGTTTTTTCTATTTTGGTCTAAAGATTTCCCTCTGTCTAACCGTTATCTACTTGAGTATACTAGAAGTATATATATGGAAATCTGTTAGCTGGGGGAGTTGGGAGGATTTGTTGTCCATCATGAATCAATTCATCATTAACTTTTGTCTACTGTTCACAACGATTACTCTCTTGTTCTTACCGTTTCGGAATCAACCGCGTATTTCATTGAACTCCAAATGGAGCATTCGACTTATACTCGGAGCAGTCTCTGGTCTGATTGCGGTCTTATTAATGTTCAATGGGATCCAAATCGATGTCGCCCGTGTTGATTTACGTATCGTTCCCGTCGCGATCGCCATGCTGTTCGGTGGTTTCCCAAGCGCCATCGTTGCAGGAGCAATGATCATCGGGACACGTTACTTTTTAACACCAGTTGATCAAATGGAAGGATTTTATTTATCTACGCTGATCATCGTCTTATTCATCACGACGATTGGGATCATTCGTCGATTCGTCCATGTCTCGATGCGTCATTTTCAACTTATGGTGTTGGTCGGTATTCTCTATTCGTTACCCGCCATCTACATCTTGACGCACAGCTGGTCGACATTCTTTAAAATCTCGATTGCGTACGTCTTCTTTAATTTATTAGCTGGCTTTGTTGCCTTTCGATTACTGACGGAATTACGCCGTCACTTCGAAAACATCCAGTATCAGCAGAAACTCGCCATGACGGATGCTTTGACAGGGCTCGCCAATCGCCGTCGTCTGGATGACTCGCTATCGCTTGTCGGTTCGACCGATCAAGGCTATTCACTTGTGCTCATCGATATCGATTTCTTCAAGCATGTCAATGATACATATGGTCATGATGCGGGCGATGATGTGTTACGCCAACTCGGCATGACTCTCGCTTCCTTGACGCGTCCAGACGACCTCGTCGGACGGTACGGTGGTGAAGAATTTTTAATCATCTTACCAAGTACTTCGGCGAAAGAAGCGCAAAAAATAGCAGAACTAGCTCGGTTGACGGTCGCACGTAACCTGTTCCCGACAGCAGATGTACCTGATCTGCAAATCACGATCTCACTTGGGATTTCACATTCTAGTGGTTCGCACACGTCACTTGAAGCATTACAACAGGCAGATAAAGCGTTGTATTACTCAAAAGAAAGCGGACGGAACCGGAGTACGATTTATACGAAAGAACTTGCATTCCGACAAGCTTAAACTAATGGGACACTTCCGTAGGGGAGTGTCTTTTTTACGTCTTCATTCCGTCTCTTTAGGAAAACCGATGCTTTCAACCGTTCCGAAAACAATCATCCGACTTAATTGTTCTGCCATGTATTCTGATGAATACGGTCGACCGTTTCGTAACCAAGAAATCAACAATCCTAACTGTCCACCAATAACATAGTTCAATAATAAGTCCCGATCGACGAACGTAGCTTCTTCTGTGATTTGCGGTCGAAACACAATTCGATAATTCTCTTTCAATGTATCGAGAAAACGAGAGATGAACGTTTTGATCGGTCCTTGAACGAGCATCGTCTGATAGAATAGTTCATTTTCTTCGATATGAATGAACAAACGAGCAAAATAGCGACTCACCTGCTCGACTGTCGGAAAGACAATTCCTGTACCCGTGATCCGAATCGCTTGTTCAAGTGCTTTCATTTGCTCCTCAACGACTTGGTCGAGCAAATCATACTTATCCGTATAGTGTGCGTAGAAGGTCGAACGATTCACACCTGCTCCATCCGTCAACATTTTGACAGTAATGCTCGAGAAGCTGTGCGTCTTCAGTAAACGAAATAATTCCATCGTAATACGGTCACGTGACCGTTTTGGTCGGGGATCACGGCTCTCATTCATCCATATTTCACTCCTTTTTCACCATCTTTTCATTAATGAATCCGTTATCATCTATTTTTCCAACATTTTGTCGGAAATTGTCGGTTGTTTGTTAGCTAACGTTCCATATAATTAACTATATTAATTACTCCTCCCCCCAGAGGAGTACTTTTTTTGAATCGATTGTACACAAGAAAGGATGCTAACACACCTATGAGTATGAAAAAATTATTGATCATCAATATCGTGACACTCATCGTTTTAATCGGTGGTGGTGTTGTCGGATACTACTATTACGATCAAGCAACGAGCTATGTCAAAACAGACAATGCGAAAATCGACGGTAAGATGATAACGGTTGCGAGCCCAAGCGCTGGTAAATTAACAGACTGGTCTGCGAAAACAGGCGAATCACTTGCCAGTGGCGCAACAGTCGGACACGTCATGACGGCACAAGCCGGACAAAAACCGACGGATCTCTCGGTTTCAATGCCCTCAAAAGCAACGATCGTTCAGTCGATGGCGACAAAGAACGGCTTCGTCGCAGCAGGTACACCTCTTGCATATGGTTTTGACTTAAACGACCTTTGGGTCACAGCGAACATCGAAGAAACAGAAATCGATGAAATCAAAGTCGGACAAACAGTGGATGTTTACGTCGACAGCTACCCGGACACGACACTTTCTGGTGAAGTCGAGCAAATCGGTATGACGACGGCTTCCACGTTCTCAATGATGCCTTCTTCAAACGGAAATGCGAACTACACGAAAGTCGCACAAGTCATTCCTGTTAAAGTCTCACTCTCGCAAGAAAAATCACTCGACATTCGACCTGGTATGAATGTGACCGTCCGCATTCATAAGGATTAAGGAGGGACGTTCATGTCTACTACCTTCTTGTTCGGATACAGTGCGTTCACGATTCTGATCATTATCGGCGTCAACTGGATCGCCCGTCGAAGTCGCTCATCCGACACGGCGCTGGCGACGGACGGACCGACTCTTGAGGAATCCCTCGAGGCGGAACCGACGATGACCGTGACACCACCAGTCGCAGCACCTTCTAAGCAGGTATCGACTGAAAACGTCAGTATTCCGAAAGTACTGACGGTCTTACTCATCGGTATGTTCATTGCTATTTTGAACCAAACGTTGATCAATGTCGCGTTACCGGTTCTGATCAATGACTTTAACGTGTCGACGTCCACTGCCCAGTGGTTGACGACGGGCTTCATGCTCGTCAACGGGATTTTGATTCCGATTAGTGCCTTTTTGATGCGAAGCTATACGTTCCGCCAGCTGTTTCTCGCTTCGATGACACTGTTTTTCTTCGGATCGGTCATCTGTTCGATGGCAATGAACTTCCCGGTCATGATGATCGGTCGTGTCGTTCAGGCAGCGGGGGCTGGTATCTTGATGCCACTCGGATCAAACGTCTTCATGACATTGTTCCCACCGCATAAGCGCGGTGCTGCCATGGGAATGCTCGGAATCGCGATGATTCTGGCTCCTGCTGTCGGACCTACGATCACGGGATATGTCATCCAAAACTATGACTGGCACGTCATGTTTTATGCGATGTCGTTCTTTGGATTAGTGACATTGTTACTCGGTACAGCCTGGTTCCGCCTGACGCAGCCACTCTCGAAACCTTCTTTCGACGCACTGGGCGTCTTATTTAGTACGATCGGATTCGGGAGTCTCCTTTACGGATTCAGTGAAGCCGGGAATGACGGCTGGGATAGCCCGATCGTCATCAGCACGATCGTCATCGGCTTAATTGGAATTGCTGCTTTTGCAATGCGTGAGCTGTCGATGGAAGATCCAATGTTGAATATTCGTGTGTTAAAGGTTCCGGAATTTTCGTTCACCCTCTTCATCAATGTCATCGTCACGATGGCCTTGTTCGGCGGGATGTTGCTTTTACCGATTTACCTTCAAAGCATTCGCGGTTTTTCACCGGTCGATTCAGGTCTTCTCCTTTTGCCCGGATCACTGATCATGGGAATCACCGGACCGATTGCCGGTCGTTTATTTGACCGCTTCGGTATTCGACCGCTCGCTATCTTCGGTTTGACGTTGATGACGTACGGGACATGGGAATTGACGCAATTAAACATGGATACGTCGTATTATTCCATCATGGGCATCTACATGCTTCGGTCATTCGGTATGGCATTCATCATGATGCCAATCATGACTGCCGGTATGAACGCTTTACCGATGAAGATGATCCCACACGGAAACGCGACCCAAAACACACTTCGTCAAGTCGCCGGCTCCATCGGAACGGCAATTCTCGTCACCGTCATGACCCGTCAAACGACGGCTCACTTGGCAGACGACGCGAATCAGTTTACGACGCTCGACCCGACGCTTTCGCAACATTTAAACGATCTTGGACAACAGTTGGGTAGCTCACAAGCCGCTTCAACGAGTTGGTTTACGATGCTGACGAAACAAGCGACGATCCAAGGAATCACCGATGCGTTCTGGATTGCTACCGTCTTATCTGCGCTTGCACTGATTCTGTCCTTCTTCTTGCACGGAAAAAAAGAACCGAATCTGGATTGATTGACGAAAGGAGCTGACTCAAAAGTCAGTTTCCACAAAGATAAGGGTGGCAGAATGATGATCTGCCACCCTTACCTCATAACAAAAAGAATGACGCGTTTCACGCAACTCCTACAGGAAAAAGCGCATCTTTGCGCTGTCAGAGACAAACAAGACCCGCTTTCCTGCTTGAATAAAGCAGGAAAACTGGCTTGTGTCTCGCCTGAGGAAAGGGCGTGAAAAGACGCGTCATTCTTTTTTGAGTCAGCCTCTTTTCTTATACTTTACGAAAAGTTCTTCTTTGCACTTCAGCCCTAAAATCGATACACTAGGGACAATGAGTTTCATATCTAAAGGAGATGCTTTATGGTTGCCTTTCTGCAATTTTATGCGTTCATCTTTGCTTGTTGTTTTGCTTGGCAAGTTGGTCGACCGTCCCCTTGGTCACAAAAGATCGTTCGTGCCTTTTTAACAAGTGTCAACGGGCTCTTCGTATTCGCACGTGCCTCGATTTCAATCTTTTTATTAGTTGGACCACTATTACTCGTCACCTATCTTGTCTTCCCACGGTTAATCGCTTTTGAAAATGGTTTAGCGATGGTGATCAGCGTGCTCGTCATCGGACTGGTTGATCGTCTCGTCAGTCTCGTCGTCCTGCCACTCATGCGTTCCTTTTTCTTAAAACGTCAACGCGTCATGCCACAATCGGTGGAAATGGTGCTTTATACGATGGCAATGTCTGTCTTGCTCTTCATTCAGCTTCATGCTGTTCCCGGCGTTCAAATTCATGTAGCATTAACGATTTTCCTTGGTTTTACGATCTATTTCGCCCATTATCTATTTGCCCTATACCGGATTCGTCTTATGAAAAAGAAACTAACGACTGTTGCTCAAGATCAAGACGAGGAACGAAAAGCCTCTTAACCCGAATACAACGAAAGATGATTTCCTATCGGGAATCGTCTTTTTTTGTTTTCTGACAAATAACGTTGACAATGATAATCGTTATCATTTATAGTGAAAAAGTACTCAGTGAGGAGATGAAACGGATGCATGCCCAACAAGTGATCGAAACACGCCGGTCGATCCGGTCCTATACGGAACAACCCGTTCCGGTCGAATTGGTAGAAGCATTACTCGACACGGCGATTTATGCCCCGAATCATAAATTAAGAGAGCCTTGGCGCTTTGTTCTCGCAATCGAAGACGGACAAACACGGTATGTCGATGCCTTGATGGAATTGCTGACAGCGCGTGGTCAATTCGAGACGAAAACGTCTGAACAACGTCAACAGGCTGAACAAAAATTACGGGAAGTTCCGGTTTATTTAACGGTACTTTGTCAGGTACAAGGGACACCGGATCAACAGCTCGAGGATACACTTGCAACAGCTGCGATGATTCAAAACCTGCAGTTGGTAGCAACAGAACGAGGTCTTGGGTGTTGCTGGAAGAGCGGGAAACACTGGTTCACACCAGAGTATGCCTCACTCGTTGACGCTTCTGAAAACGAACGCGTTCTCGGCGTCATTCAAATCGGCTGGCCTGCCATCGTTCCACCTGTCAAACCGAGAACGTCCGCAAAGGACAAGTTGACGCACTTTTAAGAGGTGCGCATTCTGCGAGCTACCCCTGCTCGCGCCAATCAAGCCCCAATTCAAAAATAAAAACGTTCCGATGACGTCTCTCTCCCCAAATGGAGACGCAATCGGAACGTTTTTCTGTATTCACACTGGTGTTTTCGTATAGACAGGCGCCTCTGGAATCGTGTCATATAACATATGGTCGACGATTCGTTTGGTCGCTTCTCCATCCTGATACGTAAAGAACTGATTCGCGAATGTCTCGATTTTCTGTGTATCGAATTGTCCACGTTTAATCCAAGCAATGACGTCTTCAAACGTCGACACGATTGGTCCCGGCACGAAGGTTTCGTATGGAAAGTAGAAATCGCGTTCTGCTTTATATGACTGCAAATCGTTGACGAGAAAAATCATCGGCTTCTGCAACAAGGCAAACTCGAAGATGACAGACGAATAATCCGTAATCAGAATATCCGCAATCTGCATCAAATCATTGATGTCCGGATAGTCTGTCATATTAATGATTTGATCCGCATACGCGTCCGGTACGACTGGTGGATTAAGAACAAACGGGTGCATGCGAAGCAAGAGGACTGTATCCGGTCCAAGCTCACGACGGAACTTCTCAAAATCGAGCTCTTGATCGTAATGTGCCGTTGTCTGTCCATTTCCTCGGAACGTCGGTGCGAGTAAGATGATTCGTTTCTTGCGCCATTCTGGATATCGGTCATACAACTTTTCTCGAACACGGGCTTGGCGTGCTGTGTTCAGTAGCTGATCCGTCCGTGGAACCCCTAAGGGATAGATCCGTTTCTGCTCCATTCCGAAAGCATCCGCATATGGTGCGATACATGCTTCACCGGAAACATAGACCTTGCTATAGTTCCGGTGAATCTGGACCATCTTCAAATAATCATCATCCGGCGAATAGGATTTATCAAGCACACTATAGCCGAACTTTTTAAAGGCTCCACAAGCATGCCATAGCTGAATGACTTCTGTTCCTTTCCGTAAGGACGACACATATACAGGGTAATAATAGTCATCAATGATGAAGTAACGAGCAGTCGCTAATTCGTACGTCGCCCGCATCATATGAAAGACGTATTGGATTTGCCCCGCCAACGATTGAGGGAATCGCTTTAACAAAAAAACGTATTCATACCCTAAGTCGCGTCGTTCGAGTTCATCGTAGACGGCACGAAAGTTATCGACAAGACGATCGGAACGATACGTCGCAAAGACGACTTTTTTCGGTTGAATCGGTAGCCGTTTCGTCAACCAGTACGTCATAGCAAGCAGATAGTGGACCGTCCGTCGTTGCAATAACCGAATTTTTTGTTTCATAGACGATTCTCCTCTTTTTCAGCGCACATCGTTACATGCACCATTCCATGACCGTCTTTCCGAACCGGTTCGTCAAATCGTTTTCAAACGCTTTATGAATATCTTCGATTTGTCGGATTTGGAATACGCCTGAAACCAGGTTCGATAAATAAGCTGGAATATCAGGATGTGCTTGATACAATTCCATCGTCCGTGCGAAATCAGCCGGTGTACTCCGACTTGAACCGTAGACACGAAGTCCTTTTTCAAGAATCATCCGCGTGTTGATCGCGACGGCATCTTCTGATACGCCAAGTAACGCCATCGTGCCTTCCGGAATGATATAGTCGATCATCTGATTGATCGCATATTGGCTGCCAATTCCCCCAACACATTCGAAACCGTGGTTGAAGGAGACATCGGCTGGAATCTGGTCGATGTGGTACGTCTCGTCTGCAAACGAGAAATAGTCAAGCTTCGACTGCGTTTTGCCAAAGACGAGTAATTTCGCTTCCGGATACAACTTACGTAGCAAGAGTGCTGTGATGAAGCCAAGGTTCCCGTCCCCCCACACTCCGAACGTCTCCCGACGCGGATGGGCAATCTTTTCGAAACGAGTCAAGGCATGGACCGATACACTAACGAGTTCAGTGAATGCCGCGACTTCAGGGTCAAGATCAGCCGGTACTTCGACAAGACGATCTGCTTTTAAGAACACATAGTCTTGCATATAGCCATCGTATCCACTCGAACGGAAACGACTCGTTCGCAAATAGTTTTCACCGATGATGTCATCTTCTTCCGTCGGTGTATTCGGAACCATCGCGACGAGTGTTCCCTTCTTGAATGTTCCACTCGGATCATGTACGACTTTTCCGATGCCTTCATGAATCATGGCCATCGGTAATTTTTTCGCCAATACTTCCGCACTACGGCTACCCGTGAAGTAGCGTTGATCCGCGTGACAAATCGATAAATACGTTGGACGCACGACAACACGATCGGTATTCAATGACCGTTCATCATACGTCACTTCGATTTGACGCGGGGCGACGAGTTGATAGACTTGGTTAATCATTGATGAATCCGCTCCTTCAAGATAGCATTTGCAATCCGTAGGTCGTATGGTGTCGTCACTTTAATGTTGAACAGTTCCCCTGTGACGAGCGCGACATCTTCCCCTTTCAGAAGAAGGATCTTACACGCATCCGTCAAAATCGCTCGTTCTTCCGTTGAAAGCGACTCATAATGCGATTTCAACTTCGTGATCTGGAAACTTTGTGGTGTCTGCCCTTGATACATTTGATCACGAACCGGAATATCCGTGATCGTTTTACCGTTCGTTGACGCGACGATCGTATCGATTGCTGAAATGACCGTGTCGCATGAACCGAACTCTTGCGCTGCTTCAATGTTTTCTTTAATGATGCGATGCGTTAAGAACGGACGGACGGCGTCGTGTGTGACGATGATATCTTCCTCAGACAGACCGTTTTTCTCTTCGATCCAGTTCACCGCTGCCATGATCGATTCATTACGATCCTGTCCACCCGGTGTAATGACGAGGCGTTCATCTTTTCCAATGTATTTCTCCAAAATATCGCGCGTATAGTTAATCCAAGCAGTCGGTGTGACGATGATGATGCGGTCAAAATCCTCATGTAATAGGAATTTCTCTACTGTATGGACGATGATTGGACGTTCTCCGATCGATAAGAATTGTTTCGGTCGATCGACATTCCCCATCCGTGTTCCTTTTCCTCCAGCTAAAATGGCTGCATAAATCATCTTCTGACGCAGTGTCTCGTTGGCTCTTTCAAACGAGACGACCTGCTTCCCTCCCTTATGAAATAATCGAATTTCGGTTTTCTTTCCCTAGCGTTCAGGGTATGTGTAATGATGCAGTCTGTGTTGAAGTGTTATTTTACAAAAACACAAAAAAATAAAGAAATCCCTATTAATTTTAATGTCTCACGATATAATGAGTGGTGATTTCTAGTTTCACTATACTATGTTCACGTAAAATTTAAAAATCTATCATGATTGTGTAAATGCATTGTAATTATTTGAGCGAGGAGAGATGGTTTTGATCGAAGAGACACTGACCCCTACTTTACATGCTGAGGTCACCTACTTGGAATTAGCTGGAACGACGTTTCGTTTCGAAGCACGTTTAAGTGGATTGGCTGATTTATTGCGTGCCGAACAAACGTTATTTGAAAATCCTACATCGCAACAGCAACCTGAACTTGAGGAACATGACGATGAGTATATTCAGTCTGAACCTACTGAAGCATTAATACCGCTTGAACGTGCCATCGTCTTTCGTAATAAACGAAACAAACGGACGTTCATTTGCCGCTTTCCGTTCGAAGGTGACTGGACGGAAGAAGCCTTTACGGGCGAATTGAACCTGAATCATATCACGCCGACCGGTCGTCCACTGCCGATGGGCTATTTTGATGCGTTCTTCGCCATCGTCCAAGGAAAAACGATCTTACATGAAGCGCCTTTTGGTGATACGCGTTCGTTAATCCCGGTCGCTTACCGCGTCGATACAAAACACAGTAACGCCTTGATCTTACTCGAATATGAACTTGTCGTGCAGTATTCGGAATACAGCAACTCTTTAGGTTTCCATTCCCTGAAGAAAGGCGAATCGAAACGTCTAATCCAAGTCATCGATCGCTATAAGAAGTGGAAAAAGAATATGAAAAAGCGCGCGTTCAAGTTTCGTCGTTTCACCTTCAAGGCGATTTATAACGTCACGAAATGGACGCAACCAATCCAAGAGAACAAAGTCATCCTCGCTTCGGATTCACGGAGTGATATCAGTGGGAACTTTGCTTATATCTTGGATGAAGTCAAGCGTCGTGATCTCGATCTCGATGTGAAGACCTTCTTCAAACCAAATCTTCAGTCTCGTCGTGATTGGCGTGACAAATTTGCCTTGCCATACCATTTAGCGACAGCAAAAACGATTCTGGTCGATGACTTCTATCCGATGATCTATCCGTTGAACATTCGTAAAGGCAGTGATTTGGTTCAAGTCTGGCATGCCGTCGGCGCCTTCAAGACATTCGGGTACAGCCGCCTCGGAAAACCAGGTGGTCCAAGCGCGAACTCGCTCAGTCATCGAAACTATACGAAAGCGATCGTCAGCTCCCATAATGTCGCCCGTCATTATGCTGAAGGCTTCGGGTTACGGGAAGATCAAGTCATCGCGACCGGTATTCCACGGACGGATATGTTCTTCGATCAACCGTTCATCGAGGAAGCAAAAGCACGTATCTATGAGGAATATCCCATCTTCAAACAAAAGAAAGTCATCATGTTCGCACCGACGTTCCGAGGAAATGGTGCGAAGAGTGCCTATTATGATTTTGATCAACTTGATCTCGATGCGCTGTACGAAGCACTTCATGAGGAGTACGTCTTCGTCCTTAAACTGCATCCATTCATCCGCCGCCGGATGGAGATTCCGGAAGTCTACGCTGACTTCTTCCTCGATTTGACGGATCATCGTGAAATCAATGAGTTGCTGTTCGTCTCAGACATCTTGATTACGGATTACTCATCAACGTGTTTCGAGTTCTCCCTATTGAATCGACCGATGTTGTTCTTCGCGTATGACCTTGAGGACTACATCTCAAAACGTGATTTCTATTACGACTTCGAAGAATTCGTTCCGGGTCCAATCGTCAAGACATCGGACGAATTGATTGAACGGATTAAAAACAAAGACTTCGAAATGCATAACGTCAAAGCATTCGCAGAGTATTTCTTTGAACATCAAGACGGGAAATCGAGCGCCCGGTTCGTTGATCAAATCCTTCTGGGTGAGAAAAAATGAATCGCTCCATCAAACCAGTGACCACACCAGCGTACGATCATTGGCTTGGGAACTATAAGGTCTTACTCATCTTCATGGTCGTCTTCGGTCATTTGATCGAGACGTTCCGTGATTTACCGGGAAACGATAGTGTGAGGATGGCGTATAACGTCATTTACTTGTTGCACATGCCCGCCTTCATCTTCATGAGCGGCTACTTTTTCAAACAAGTTCGACCTCAACGCATCCTCGCCTTCGTTGCCCTATATTTCATCTGGCAATCGATTCACGAAATCTATTTGTCCTATACGCAGGATGATTCCTTACGTGAGATGCTCGATGGGCTACTCCATCCGCTCGTTCCGAATTGGACGCTTTGGTATCTTCTTGGGATCATCATTTGGCAAACCGTCACACCGGCATTCCAGGTGATGCGTTTCCCGCTGATCGTGAGTGTCTTATTTGCCTTATTGATCAATGCCAACCCAGATTCAATCACGAACTTCCTGTCGTTACAAAAAGTCGTCAGTTTTTATCCGTTCTTTTTGATGGGTTACCTCGTCAAAGAGCGCGGTTGGCTGACTGACGCCGGCTGGCGAAAGCAGATGACGGCACCGATCGGTCGACTGACCGGACTAATCGTCTCGCTCTTGATTGTCGTCTTCATGATTGTCTGGACGAAAAACGGATTTGATACGGTCTGGCTCTTCTACCGCGACACCTACGGGGAATTTGAAGTCTCGCTTCTGAAGGGAGCAGCGATTCAATTGTTCCTCTATGCCGTCAGTACGATTATGATCTTCTCGGTCTTGTTGCTCGTGCCGCACCGGTCATTTGGAGATCGATTCGATCAGATCGGCATCCAGACGCTTGCGATCTACTTGATTCACTCGTTCATCGTCCGTTTGTTCCGTGATTCGGTTCCACCAGCCATTACGGAGTCGCCACTGTTACTAATCGGACTGTCCTTCTTGCTCGCTACCGGATTCGTCTGGTTGCTGTCGAGTCGCCCCGTCGTGACAATCTTCCGACCGTTGCTGTCACCGAACATCAAATGGTTATTAAAAAAAGAACAATAAGTCTGAACCGGTGCTGACTCAAAAGTCAGTCTCTACAAAGATAAGGGTGGCAGAATGATGATCTGCTACCTTATCTCATGACAAAAAAATGACGCGTCACACGCCACCCCTACAGGAAAAGCGCATTTATGCGCTGTCAGAGACAAACAAGATCAGCTTTCCTGCTCAAATGAAGCAGGAAAGCTGGCTTGTGTCTCGCCTGAGGAAAGGGCGTGAAAAGACGCGTCATTCTTTTTTTGAGTCAGCCCCTTTTTCGAATCCTCGACTCGTCTGCGTTGACAGGCGCTTTAGCTTGAATCTAAGATAATGAAGGTGAAACAAATAACCGCTTACAGAAAGCGGGTCGAAAGAAGGGGTCCCCTTGCACGCGGATCAACGAAAAAAATTAACGGTCCTCATGATCAATATGTTTATTGCGGTCGGGAGCTTCGGGATCATCATTCCGATTCTACCCGCTTACTTAGCTTCGATTGGACAAGGTGGGACGGCGGCTGGGTTAATGATCGCCATCTTTGCCGGGGCACAACTCGTCATGTCACCGATTGCCGGAAAATGGGCGGACCAATACGGTCGTCGCAAGATGATCATCTATGGATTGATCGGCTTGACGC
Source organism: Exiguobacterium acetylicum (assembly GCF_019890935.1). Lineage (NCBI taxonomy): Bacteria > Bacillati > Bacillota > Bacilli > Caryophanales > Exiguobacterium > Exiguobacterium acetylicum. The sequence continues at coordinate 205,694 of NZ_CP082333.1, read as the reverse complement.
TCTCGATGTTTGTCTTCTATTTCTCCAATTCCGTCACGGTCCTCTACATCTCGCGCGCAATCGGCGGTGCCGGTGCTGCACTTCTGATTCCAGCGATTTTTGCTTACGTCGCGGACATCACAACGATGGATCAACGCGCAAAAGGAAACAGTTACGTCTCAGCTGCGATGTCACTCGGAATCGTCATCGGTCCTGGAATCGGTGGTTTCCTTGCCGAGTATGACTTAAAATTGCCGTTACTCGTCTCAGCAATCGTCTCGGGTCTCGCTGTCCTATTCAGCGTCTTATTGCTTCAAGAAAGCGAACAGCACGATGCTACGGCGATGGCACCAGACGAAGGGTCGATGCTTCGAAAACTCGGGACGTCGTTTAAGAAACCGTACTTCGTCCCACTCGTCATTACACTCGTCATGAGCTTTGGTCTCATGGCATACGAATCAGTCCTTGGTCTCTTCGTCGATGACCAATTCGGTGCTTCACCGAAAGACATCGCGATCATGGTGACGTCGACCGGGATCATCAGTGTCATTGCTCAAATCTTCATCGTCGATAAGTTATCTCGTAGTCTCGGAGAAGGAAAGGTCTTGAACCTATTCCTGTTCATCGCAGCGCTTGGCTTCCTGTTGTCATTATTGACATCAAGTTACGGTGGATTCTTTGCGATCACTCTCGTCATCTTCCTTGCGACATCAATTTTACGTCCCGTCTTGAATACGATGATTTCAAAACTCGCTGGTAATGAGCAAGGCTTTGCTATGGGAATGAACAACGCCTACATGAGCATCGGGAACGTGCTCGGACCAACGCTTGCGGGTGTCCTGTATGACGTCAACATTCTCTATCCGTTTGCACTCGGTCTGATTTTCCTCGTCGTGACGTTCATCGGATCATTCATCTGGCAAAAACGTCAAGCACAATTGATTGCCAAGGTCGAACAAAGTTCTTAAACGAATCAAAAATAGCCTCGATTGCTCCATCCCATCGGACAGAGCAGTCGAGGCTATTTCGTTTAACGATATTCGTCCGTCATACGGATTGTTCCTCTGTTCTTGACACAAGCAGTTTCGCGACGATTTCTGTTAACAAGAAAACGAAGACGATTCCTGTAAAATCTAGCGTCAACCACGGCATCAGACCGCAGCCGATTAAAAGTGTTCCAATCATTAACGGACGATACGAAGAAAAGGATGGTCGCTTCGGACGGACACTCAACAGGATGCTCACGACACCGAGCACGATAAGCCATGTCACTGAAATATTATAGAAAAAGTGATCGACCAGTAAAAACAGACCAATCGGATACAGTGGAACCCACCAACGGTTCATACCGATACCTCCCGTTTTCTTTTCAGTATCGCATGATTTGAATTGATTCCCTTTATTTTGAAATGATTTATCCGTACTGCTTTTGATGCGCACGTTTAAGTTCAAGATATTCTTCATCTGCCCGGATCAAATCCCATTTTTCTTGGAAGATGGCCGCAGATTTTGCTTTTTCTTCGTCGATCTCGCGCGTGTGCAGTTCTTTGGTCTCTTTATCTTTATATTTACGCCCACCCTTATAGTTCGCGTAACGTCGTGCGCGCGTATGTCCCATCTGAATGAACTTCCGTGCCATATCCATGCCGACGAAGTCCCCGTCTTCTTTATAAGCTAAATACATCTCATAAATTTTCTCAGACGATTCCTTCGCAATGTCCGGCGTCTTGAAACGCCAATGCGGCAAAATCTCACTTTTGTAAGGTTCGACGAGTAAGACCCCTTGCTCCCCGCGTCCAACCCGGTACTTTTCCGGCTCCTTACGAAAATCCGTCGTCTTGAAATCGAGGTCGTAATCAAACGCCATCCCGGTCACGCTCCCTTCTACTTCGAAACGTTCCCTTCCCGTCCGTTCATCAATCCTCGATCCGGTAGAGTCCTTGCGTATAAATCGTCGCTAAGACGTGCGCAATCTCTTCGATCGTCGCTGTCGCCTCTTCGCGGACGACTTCGAATAAATACATCTCATTCGCAAAGAACCAACCACGGGCGACGAGTTTCGAGTCGACATCCTGCCGCGCAAGTCCTGTCTCCTGCGCATACTGGATATCCTGACTGATCCGATCAATGAACCGTTCCCGAATCGCTTTCCATTTCGCACGGACGATGTAAGACACGCCGATTGCTTGTTCGACAATCCGTAGTATCGCTCGTTCTTCTTCCGCGAGACGTAAGAAATCCGTCGCTTGCGTCACGATGCGTTCCTTTGCCTCTAGCGGCGTCGTCGGTTCGAATGTTCGTTCCGCGATCGCGTGGAAGCGGCTCATGACATCTTCCATCAGGACGACGAGCAGCTCATCTTTCCCTTCGAAATGGACATAGGCTGTTCCGTAGCCGACGCCAGCTTGTTTGATTACTTGTGAAATCGTTGCCGTTTGAAACCCTTGTTCTAAGAAGACGTCACGTGCCGCACTCAACAGTTTTTCGCGTGTCCGCACCGTGCGCAGATGACGTTTATCGATTTTTTCTGGTTGAGAAGATGACATGTCCTTCACTCCTTTTGTTTTCTCTATTCGATAATATTGACACAATGTCAATTTGTTTGCTACGCTTTTGTCAAAATTGATTGAGCATTCATTTGAGGAGGATGACGTATGACACTGCAAGCAAAACGGAGCGACGCTGCTGCTCGGGACGAGCAAGATGCACTCGCCGCCTATCGTGATGAGTTTTATCTGCAACCGGGTAGTATCTATATGGACGGAAACTCGCTCGGCTTATTGTCGAAGCGTGCCGAGAAGACGTTGCTCGAGTCGCTATCAGACTGGAAAGAACTCGGGATCGATGGCTGGATGAAAGGACGTCATCCTTGGTTCGAATTATCGGAACGTCTCGCTGCTCTCAACGCTCCGCTCATCGGCGCACAAGCAGAAGAAGTCATGGTCACTGGTTCGACGACCGTCAATCTCCATCAACTCGTCGCGACATTCTTCCAACCAACAGAGAGACGAGACAAGATTTTAGCGGACGCGCTGACGTTCCCGTCAGACATCTATGCCCTCCAAAGTCAACTTCGCTTACGTGGACTGGATCCGGAGACACACCTCGTCCAAGTTCCGAGTCGGGACGGTCGCTTTTTAGAAGAAGACGATATCATTGATGCGATGACAGACGATATTGCGTTGATCGTCTTACCGGCCGTGCTTTACCGAAGCGGACAAATTCTCGACATGGAGCGTTTGACGAAGGCGGCACACGACCGTGGCATCCTGATTGGTTTTGATGGTTGTCATTCCGTCGGAGCCGTTCCCCACGCGTTCCATGACTGGGGCGTCGACTTTGCCTACTGGTGTAATTACAAACACTTGAACGGTGGTCCTGGAACGGTTGGTGGATTATTCGTTCACGAACGTCATTTCGGAACGTTGCCTGGTCTGACGGGCTGGTTTGGTTCGCGCAAGGATAAGCAGTTCGATATGGATCATACGATGACACCGGCGGCGCATGCCGGTGCCTTCCAGATCGGGACACCACACGTCTTAAGTCTTGCTCCACAAATCGGTGCATTAGAGATGTTTGACGAAGTCGGTATCGAAGCCGTTCGGACAAAATCACTCGCGTTGACGCAGTACATGATGGAACTCGTCGAGCAGGAACTCACACCGTACGGTTTCGTCATCGGAAATCCGATCGACGATAAACGCCGCGGGGCGCATCTCAGCCTCGAGCATCCGGAAGCAGCACGGATTTGTAAAGCACTCAAGGAAAATCGGATTATCCCTGATTTCCGGGCGCCAAACATCGTCCGTCTAGCACCCGTCGCGCTCTACAATACGTTTACCGATGTCTATGACGTCGTCGCGACACTCAAACGAATCATGAAAGATAAAGAATACGAACGTTTCGCGAATGAACGCGAAGTCGTTGCTTAAGGAGTACACCATGGAACAACCTACTGAACTACGGCGTGAACTCAAGACACGCCAACTCACGATGATTGCGATGGGCTGTGCGATCGGAACCGGTCTTTTCCTCGGAAGTGGGCTTGCGATCGGACTTGCCGGACCGAGTGTTCTGATCAGTTACGCAGTCGGTGCCTTCATCGTCCTACTTTTAATGGGCTGTCTCGCTGAAATGACGGTTGCCCATCCGACATCTGGCTCGTTCGGTACGATTGCCGAACGATACATTAGTCCATATGCGGGTTTTCTCGTCCGCTATTCATACTGGATCGCAAATGTTCTTGCGATCGGCGTCGAAGTCAGTGCGATCGCCATCTATATGAAATACTGGTTCCCCGATGTTCCCGGGGTCGTCTGGATTCTCGTATTCGCTGCCGCGTTGATTTACATCAATGCCACGACAGTCAATACGTTCGCGACCTTCGAATACTGGTTCTCAGTCATTAAAATCAGTGCCATCTTGCTATTCATCCTGCTCGGTGCCTACTTGGTCATTGGTAGTCCAAGTCCTGAGATTGGTCCACAAAACTTCACGAACGACGGTGGTTTCATGCCGTTCGGCTTCTCAGGTCTCTGGATCGCGATCTTCATCTCTCTGTTCAGCTTCCTCGGCACGGAATTGATTGCTGTCACTGCCGGTGAAGCGAAGGACCCGGACGTCGCCGTACCGAAAGCATTAAAAGCGACGGTCTTCCGTCTCTCGACGTTTTATGTCGTCACGATTGCTTTGATGTTGATGATTGTCCCTTGGCAACAAGCGGGCGGTGTCGATCAAAGTCCGTTCGTTAAAGTAATGGAGATGCTATCGATTCCATATGCAGGCGGCATCATGAACTTCATCATCCTGACGGCAGCATTGTCTGCGATGAACAGTCAGCTCTATGCTTCGACACGGATGATGTATTCGTTATCGAAGGCAACGTATGCGCCAAAAGTATTTGGACGCTTGAATCGAAAAGGTGTACCGCTCTTCGCACTCGCCTTATCGACACTCGGCATTTTTCTCGCAGCGATCATCAGCAGTCAATCGAGCGTCTCTTATCCATTCATGATGGGGATTTCGATGTTCGGGGCGATTTTCACATGGTTCATGATTTTCATCTCCCATCTGTACTTCCGTAAAGCCTGGGAACGTGAAGGTGGACGGACGTTACCGGTTCGGATGATGGGCTATCCGTATCTGACTGCCCTCGGTGCATTGTTGTTATTCGCACTCGTCCTAACGACATGGTTCACGGATTTCCAAATCGTCTTGAAGTTTGGTGTACCGTGGTTAGTGTTCTTATCGATCGCCTATTTCTTCTGGAAACGGGCGCATCCGGAACAACCACAGACCGCTGAAAAACGAAAACTGAATTAATATGATAAAGGGGATGAATGGGAATGACAAAGACAGATCCTACGTCTATTGAAGCATCGATTCAAACGGATTTTAAAAAAGATATGTCCTACGGGGATTATTTGCAACTAGATCCATTGCTTACGAGTCAACATCGCTTATCGGGGCATCATGACGAGATGCTGTTCATCATCATTCATCAAACGAGCGAACTCTGGATGAAGCTGATCCTGCATGAGATGCGAGCAGCGACGCAAGCGGTCGCAAACGATGATCTCGAATCATCGTTTAAGATGCTCGCACGTATCTCAAAGATTCAGCACCAGTTGATTCAGTCGTGGAATGTCTTGTCGACCTTGACCCCTGCCGAATATCTGGAATTCCGTGATGCGCTTGGGCACTCGTCCGGTTTCCAATCGTATCAAAACCGTCAAATCGAATTCGCGCTCGGTTTTAAGAATGAGCAGATGCTAAAAGTGTATGCGCATGACGAAACACTCTATCCGATGATGCTCGAAGACTTGAAGACACCAAGCATCTACGACGAAACGATCCGGGCGATGGCGCGCCATGGGCTACCGATCGACCAATCCGTCCTTGAGCGTGATGTCACGCAAGACTGGACGCCGAATGCAAGTGTCGAGGCGGCTTGGGCAAGCGTCTATCGGGATGTCGAACAATACTGGGATCTGTATGAGCTCGGTGAAAAACTACTTGATATCGGGAGCCAACAGCAGATGTGGCGCTTTAACCATATGAGTACCGTCGAACGGATCATCGGACAAAAGCCAGGAACGGGCGGTTCTTCTGGCGTCAGTTATCTACGACGTGTGCTCGACCACCGATTCTTCCCGGAACTGTGGTCAGTCCGCACGACATTATGAGGAGGATGAAGCGATGACACGATGGATTGATGTTTCACAACCACTTGATCGCCACGTCACGACGTGGCCGGGAGATACACCGTTTGAAGCGACATTGACATGGAATAAGGCAGACACCGGTTCCGTCAACGTCGGAAAGGTAACGATGAGTCTGCATACTGGCACTCATGTCGACGCGCCGTTTCATTTTGACGATGCCGGACAAAAAATCATCGATCTTGATCCGGATCTCTACATCGGACATGCGCGCGTCATTTACTTACCAGGTCGTACAGAAATCACAGCCGCTGATTTAGACGGCTTTGAGCTAAATGATGTCCAGCGCTTGATCATCAAAACGGATGGTTGGATGGACAAATCAACTTTCCCAGAAACGATTCCCGTCTTGACGCCAAGTCTTGCTGAGCGTCTCGGAGAACTCGGGATTTCGCTGATTGGTCTCGACTTACCAAGCGTCGATGCGATCGATAGCAAGGAAATGGCAGCCCATCACGTACTGGCGCAGCATGGAGTCCATATCCTTGAAGGACTCGTTCTCGATGCGATCACGCCTGGTGATTACCACCTCAACGCCGTCCCACTCCCGCTCGTCGATGGCGACGGTAGTCCCGTCCGTGCCTTACTTCGTCCATACTAAAAAATCCGTCCAGCAGGCGCTCTGCTGGACGGATTTTTTGTTACTTAGGTAGTGGTTCGAACAAATTGGCTTCGATTTGACGAACGACGTGTCCGAGGATCGCAAGCGATGGATCGACCTCGAATCCTTGATCTAGGGAATGATTCGCTCCTTCGATGACATCAATCGTCAGTTGTGAGGTGCGACACGTTTCAAGTGCCGCTTCATCATAAAACTTATCGGCTGTTCCGATGACAAGGAGTCCAGTTTGTGACGAATTGGCGATTTGTTCGACCACTTCGGTTTCAAGAACGGGTGTTAAGAAGACGAAGCGTGCTGTCTGTAGATTCGGCTTAGCAAGCAATGCCGCTAACGGAATCGTTCCTAACGACTTCGCAATGAACTGAACGTTTTCATACGAATTCGTCGCAAGCACTTCTGAGACGACGGCGTCGACCCGGCGCGTCATGCACATATTCGATTCTGCGTCTGTCATCGAAAAGAGCTCTTCTGTCACATAGTGAATACAGATGACATCGATGCCTCGTGCTAGTAATGCCATTCGACTGTAGTAAAAGTAAGGATGATCGTATAGGTACGATGCTCCCGAAATCAAGAAGCAGACCTGTTTGGATCTCATTTGAAAATGATCATATGAAACGTTCGTCTGATCGACGACGATAGATGATTGTGTAATGCGCATGAAATCCCTCCGCGTTTTTTCTAGACTTTACCATTTCAGAGGTAGACTGTCATGTCTTTTTGACTCTTTCTTATTTCATGAAGAAGTAGTGTGATGTAAGAAACCATCTTCTTATATCATCCTCGCTTTCCACAGGCTTATCTATCCCTGACGAAAGCTACTTTGTTGCTTTCTTTTCCTGTAGGAGTCGAGGATGAATCTGCTTCTTCTCCCATTTAACAAAAAAGGTCGCTTTCCGATTTTTCATTCGGAAAACGACCTTCTGTTCGTCAAATAGTTGTTGATTAACCTCTATCTTTTACTACTTATTAGCCAATCGGAGCAAACACAGACTGTTCGACTTGTTTTAATTCATAGAACGCTCCTTGTCGCGCCATCAATTCGGTATATGTTCCGACTTCGATGACGTGACCTTGATCCATGACGATGATTTGATCCATCGCTTCAAGACCCGCTAACCGGTGGCTGACGAGAACAAGTGTCGCGTCCTCTGCCCGTGCGAACAACCGATCGAGAATCATCTGTTCCGTCAAAGCATCGACGGAAGACGTCGGTTCGTCAAGCAAGTAAAGCGACGCTTCCCGCAAAAGGACACGAGCAATCGCTAAGCGTTGTTTTTCTCCTCCAGACAAGTTCTCGCCTTTTTCGAATACACGATCGTTTAATTCGAACGTCGTTAACCCAACATCATCGAGTGCTTGACGCATCGCCTCGTCCGTTGCTGCTTCGTTCGCAAGCAATAGATTATCGCGAAGCGTTCCATAAAAGTAATGATTCTGTTGCAGCACGACATTTGCGTGTTGCCACAGTCCTTCCGGATCAACCGTCTGACTCTCTTGACCTGCAATTGTTAATCCGTCCGCTGGATACATCCGTAACATCAATTGAAGTAACGTGGATTTCCCGGAACCACTCGCCCCGACGATCGCCGTCTTCTTGCCGGCAGGAATCGAGACGGTGACGTCACGTAAGACCGGACGCGGTGCATCAGGGAAAGTGAACGTCAACGCGTTCGTTTCAAAGGATGGTGCCTGATCGAGAACAAACGTGTCATAGACTGGCTCTTCTTGCTCGGTCACGACTTCATCAAGTCGTTTCGCAGCATGCCGGCTATCTTCGAAGAAGCCCGGTAAAATCGCCATCGGTGCCGCATTCTCGAAAACGGTCAACGATGTCATGACGAGTAAAGCGAGGAAGACCCCTTCGAGTTGTCCACTCGCGACGAGATAGGCACCGACACCAAGAACGAGCCAAGAGATGATCAGCGTCACCATCGTATTCAAGGCCAAGTTCGAGACAGCATGTAACCCATTCCGTTTTTCTTCCTCGACATACCGTTTCGCGACAGCATTCAAGTCCTGTTCTTTTTGATCAAGTTGCTGGTAAATCTTTAAATCCCGATAGCCTTGGAACAACTCTGTCACTTCTGTCGACAGATCACCACGGCGGACACGGACCGAACGTGCGAAACGTTGTTCACGATACGCGAACCAACCCGGAATCAAGAAGCCGGTCAGAATCAAACCAAGTAGTAGAATCCCGGCAATCGTCCACGAGAAGAAACTGACGAAAAAGATCGTACAGAAGAATACAAGCAACAAGACGATCGGTGGATAGAGAACACGTAAGAACGTATTTTGTAGACTTTCGACGTCCCCGACGATCCGGGCAAGTAAATCCCCACTCCGGTATTTGCCGAAAATTCCTGGCGCGAGCGGCTCGAGTCGACGGTAGAACGACGTCCGGATATCACTGAGGATCGTAAACGTCGCCCGGTGCGAATAATAACGTTCTGCATATCGACTGACGGCGCGCGTCAGACTCGAGATTTTTTGTAGCGCAATCAAGACGGCAAGCGTCTGAATCGGTGGCAATAAAGCTGCCTTTGAAATCAGATAACCACTTGCTGCGAATAACCCGACCGCCGTCACTCCAGCGAGGACACCGAAGAAGATCGACCAGGCGATATCGCGTTTTTGATGCACCATCAACCGAAAGACTCCTAGTAGTTCCTTCATCGTGTTTCCTCCCCTCTTTGGACGCTACGCATCCGGGCATACTCCGAATCACGTCCAAGTAGTTCATCGTGCGTACCACGATCGACGATTCGTCCGCCGTCGAGGACGACGATTTGATCTGAGCGCTCGATTGTATGCAGACGGTGTGCGACAGTAATGACTGTCGCTGTTTGTCCAAGCTGTTCAATCGCTTGTTGGAGCAGTCGCTCTGTTTTAACGTCGAGTCCGGTCGTCGGTTCATCAAAGACGATGACGTTCGGTCGTTTCAAGAATGCGCGTGCCAACGCAACGCGCTGTTTCTCACCACCCGATAGACCACGTCCACCTTCTCCAATCACTGTATCAATCCCTTGAGGTAACGTCGCAATCAACTCCTCGAGTCCTGCCGCCTGCGCCGCCTCAAAAATCTCTTCCGGCTTCGCTTGACGAAGTTCACCAATCGCGATGTTTTCTGCCAGCGTTCCGGCATACAGATACGGATGCTGCGAGATGTAGCTCAACTGACGGAACCAGCTCGCTTCCTTCACCTGACTGCGCTCGATTCCGTCGAGCAGAATCCGTCCTTCTTTTGGATCCGCGAGTCCGGCAATCAACTGTAAGACAGTCGACTTACCGGCACCACTGCGACCGATCAACGCCACCTTTTGATACGGTTCAATCGCAAGTGTCACGTCTTGTAAGGCAAAGCGTCCTTCTTGATACGTAAAATCAACTTCATCCAAGACGATTCGTGGTGGACGGTTCATCGAAAGTTCTGATTGCCCAAAGGCAACAGGACGATCGTCTGCTGTTAGTTCGGCTGCGATCTGTTTCGCTGCCGCGACACTACCTCGTCCCGTATGGAAGGCAGCTCCCATCTCTTTTAAGGAAAGATAGTATTCTGGTGCCAACACGAGCATCAAGAACGCCGGGATGAAGGTAATGCTTTGGAACAAAATCAAGCGCAGACTGACTTCAAGTGCAATCATTCCCATGCTGAGCATCGAGATGAACTCAAGCATCAGCGACGACAAGAAGGCGAGCTTCAAGACCGTTAACGTCGCATCTCGGAAATCAAGACTGCTTTTTTCGATGACGTCACGTTGTCGTTTCGCGCGACCAAATAACTTCAAGGTCGTCAGTCCCTGCAACGTATCAAGGAACGTTCCCGAGAATGCCGTCATCTTCTCGAGTTGAGCATCGGCCCGCTTTTGCGTCATGATGCCGATGATGATATAAAACAACGGAATGAACGGTGCCGTGATCATCATGACGAGACCGGTGATCCAGTCATAGCTGAATGCCGCGATCAGGACCATCAAGGGAACGATCGTCGTCTGGACGACTTTCGGCAAGTATTGACTGTAGTAGCTGTCCATCTCGTCTACAGCGTCGAGCAAGACACTGACCTTCTGTCCCGCTTGCCCTTGTAGCATCATCTCGACCGAACGACCTGTGTATTTCGCGACGAGTGCTTCCCGAAGCGCCTGCTTCATGTGTGCCGATAACGTCGTACCGAGACGACCGTTCCAATACGTCACGGCGACCCGGAGCAACAGCATCCCGAGGACGACAAGTAGTAACGGAATGACGGCTTCAAACGGTTGTTCTTTCAAGAAAATCCGATCGACCGTCAACACGATACCGTACGATTGACCGACGACCGCAACCCCCATTAGGAAAGCTGCAATAATGAATTGAATGAGAATACTGCGTGGAATCTGGACGATTCCTTTTAATGGATTCATATACAAACGTCCTTTCACAAAGTGTGAACGACTTTTAGTGAATATTTTCACATATCGTACATTTAGTATACCGAATCCGGAACGGGGATGCCATGCAGATGCTGTCGAAAAGGTGTGACGGTTTTGTGAGAGCATATGACTCGACAATTCTTTCAAATAAAACTATTATGGATATACATTATCCACATTTAATGAAAGGGGGACTTCTCATGCAAATGAAAACCGGGGTCGAACAATCCGTCTACGCGATGTTGCTCTTGACCTTCCTTCCGGATCGCGCTGTGTTGCCCGGTGAATTCATCAGCCAGCAACTCGGTGCCTCGCCGACTTATTTTCAAAAGCTCTTACGAAAACTCGTCCAGGCGGATCTGTTGTATTCCGTCCCGGGTGTCAAAGGCGGCTTTCGCTTACGGCGTCCGGCAGACGAAATTCAAATCTTTGACGTTTATCAAGCGATCGAGGGCAAGCAGACGTTGTATGCGTCAAGCGGTGTCTTTGAGGATTTGATGGGAATTCAGGAACAGGAAATCGGTCTACTCTCGAATCTAATGACAGAGGCGGAAGAGGCGTGGCAATCGACGTTGAAGCGCGAATCGATTGGCTCGATCCGTCAAGCAATCGACGCCTCCTGTCCACCGGAACATTTAGAACGATTGCATGCGTTAATCACAGACCGGATGATGACACTTTAATGAACAGAAAGAGGTTTTTACTATGGTATTGAATCGTTATTTTGACTTATTCGACGCGTCTCGCACAGATGAACAAGCTTTTGAGGATCTCGTTTCCTTATTCACGACAGACATCACGTTCGTCCTGAACGGACAACCACAACACGGCATCGACGCCTGGAAACAATTCGTCCGTCATGTGTTCACGGCGAATCAGGATATTAAGCACATGTACGCAGGCTGGGAAGAAACAACACCCGGAACGTACGAAACACGCTGGGCAGTTTGCGGAAAACGGGCAGACGGTAGTGTCTTCACGCAAGACGGAAAAGATATCGCACGTCTCGATGAAAACGGACGAATCGCTTACCTGGAGAACGTTCCAGATGATCCGAAGATGTTCCGTTCATAAGATGGCTTTTAAACAACAAAAACCTGTGTTCCGCGCAAGCAGAACACAGGTTTTTTGGTATTTAGCGCTTTAGTATGAGTCGTTTCAACAAATAGCCTGTGATGACAAGTAATGACGCAATGGCGAAATAGACCATGTAGATCAACAAGTCCGGCGCAAATCGTGACACGATGTACGTCATTATAACGACAGCCGTATAGAGCAATAAAAATAGACTGATGTGCTTCAACTTCGACACTCCCCTTTGAATCCTTCCCTCTTCTTTACGGAAACGATTGGAAGATGTTTCAAAAGGAATGTCGTTTTCTATCCTATAGATTCTTCGCTTTGAATGTGTCTCCGCCTTCGATCGTGCCGTTATCAAAACCTTTTTTGAACCAACGCTCCCGCTGTGCCGATGTGCCGTGGGTGAAACTTTCCGGTACGACATATCCTTGTCCCTTCTCTTGTAACGTATCATCCCCGACAGCATTCGCTGCCGTCAACGCTTCTTCAAGATCGCCTTCTTCGAGCAAGTTTTCGCCTTGCGCATGATGCGCCCAGACGCCGGCATAATAATCGGCCTGTAGCTCGAATCGAACGAGGTACTTGTTGAACTTCTCCTCACTCATTTGCTCTCGAAGTGGCATGATCTCGTCCGACTTTCCAAGTAACGTCTGGACATGGTGTCCGACTTCGTGCGCAATGACATATGCCATCGCAAAATCGCCCGGTGCTCCGTACTTCGTCTGCAGTTCATCATAAAAGCTTAAATCAATGTATAATTTCTGATCACCGGGACAATAAAAGGGACCAACGGACTTCCCTGCTTGTCCGCAAGCCGAACTGACTTGATCCGTATATAAGACGAGCTTTGGTTCTTTATATGTTTTGCCATCTTCTTTAAATTCCTTCGTCCAGACCCGTTCCGTATCCGCTAAGACGACGGAGACGAAGTCCGCTGCTTCTTTTTCCTGTGCTGTTTCTTCATACGTCGTATTTTGCTGATCCCCACCGGTTAAGTCTCCGAGTAATTCAGCTGGATTACCGCCCATCAAGGTGATGACGATCAGCAGGATGATTCCGACACCACCACCGATGCCGGCGATTCCTTTCCCGCCCATTCCCCGTCGATCCTCAACGTTTGAACTCCGTTCTCTTCCCTTCCATTTCATGCGCTTTCCTCCTACTCGTTTCGTTGTAGGTCTTTACCCAAAAGGAATCGTCCGTAACGCTCCGTCTTAGGGTGGACGTTCCTTCTCATATTTATTGCTAAAATAAGTACATCCATTTCTAGGAATATCGCCCTCCTGTAGAGAAGAAGTTCAGCACGGATTTTCGCAGAAAGGAGTTGTCCGATGCACTCGTTCCGTCAACACCTCAAGAACTTCATGTATACGTATCGTAAGGACATCCTTGTCCTATCTGGTATGTTTTTATTCATCTTAGCTTATAGCTTCCCATTGTTTCGTTCTGGTATGGTGACGTTCAGCGACATGTCTTTCGGACTGTCCTCCCATCGCTATTTAGAAGAAATCTACGGTGCCTGGAACAACCGTTGGAGTACGACGACGCTTCTGAATGTCGCACGATTGCTCTACATTCTACCGTTTTATGTACTCAGTCTATTGTTTGGCTCATCCGGTCCTGTCTTGATCAAGTCATTCATCATCGGACTGTTAACGATCTCTGCTTTATCGATGTTCGCTTTTACGAAACGGCTCCATTCCGTTTATGTCTCGAAGCACTTTTCTTATCTCTCACTGATTGCCTTCGCGATTGCTGCGTTGTTTTATGCCTTAAACCCGTGGGTGATTACGCGAATTCAACATATCTATTTACTATGTGGCTATTCCGTCTTTCCTTACGCTTTGATGTTGTTCTTCAATATCTTCGACCCGAAGTTTCGGGAACAGCTCGATCCTGGTTTTCGTTTATCTGATCGGTTGAGGCGACGGACATGGATTGATATCACCGGACTATCGATCGTCTTCGCCTTCATGGCGGCGGGGATCCATTATTTCTTTTTCTCGCTGATTTATATGGGAATCATGGTCGGACTCATTTTCCTAAAGACAAGTTGGACGCGTCGCAAAGAACGGATTTGGTCGTCGTTACTGTGGTTTTACGTCCGAGCGACCTGTGCATTTGGTCTCGTATTTCTACTATTCAATGGATATTGGTTCTTGATGTACGTCGGCTCGATTCTGACTGGCTCACAAGCTTCACAACATAATATCAATGTCTCTGATACATTGATGTTGTTCAGCCGACACTCGAGCTGGGCGAACGTTTTATTCTTAACGAGCTACTGGTGGCCGATGTTTGATTTGACGACGTTACCGCTGACGTTTTGGATTGGTGGTGCGATCACGCTTTTACTCATCTTGCTAGGAGCCGTCGTCGCGTATCGGCAACCGATCCATCTGTTCTTTAGTCTGCTTGCGATTCCGCTGATCGTCTTTGCGACCGGTACCCATGAACAAGTTGCCGATGCATTTGTTCTGTTCGTGACGAAGACACCGTTGATTGGTGCGATGTTCCGCGATCCGAATAAGCTAGTTGGTCTCTTAATGGTCAGTTACAGTTTGTTGCTCGCCGTTGGATTAAATGCTGTCTTCACCCGTGCATCTCGGACGATTCCACTGAAGTTGTACCGGGTCGTCTCAATCGTCGGAACACTAATCGTCATCGCCTGTTTTTTTCTCCCTTACCGGACTGTCTATATGGAAGGTTTTTATCACCCGGTCAAGATGCCTAAGGAATACACGGCTATCCAAGAAGAAGTCGATGGGAAGTGGTTGCAATTCCCGATTGCGGACGAGATGACGCAACCAAGTACCGGCATCGCGACTCCACGCTGGAATCAAAATCCACGAAAAGGTGGCGAAATCAAGGCTACGGGTGACGTACAAGTCTATACGTCGGCACACGATACCGTCTTTCACCATGAAGGAGCATCACCGACGATTGGTTACATGATGACGTTCATGCAATATCTACTCGACACCGGTCGCTCGGAACAAGCCGGACAGATCGCAAAAGCATTCGGATTGAAGCAATTCGCCTACCGTGATGAATACACGGGGATGAAGGACCGACAAGACTTCAATCTAAAGGTTCTGCAGGAACAACGGGATCTCGTGAAGACGAAACAAGTCGGCTTGTTCACCTTATTCGACTTGATTGCACCGCTCGATACCCGGACCGTTCCACAGTTGATGTTGACCCCTTATGGACTCGAACGGTCAATCAGTTATCCGACACTGGCTGGCTACAATCTTGGTCGTCAATCGATTTTGTATGCGACACAGGCACATCAGGATAGCCTCTCCTGGATGAAGAAGGGTGATATCGTCGAGATGATCGAGGAAAACGACCTTGTTCTCAGCCAAGTGCCGGACGAATACTACTGGAAACCGTTCGATGCGATTGATTCAGCCAATGCCTTCCTGAACTGGGGTAAGACGTTTCTCGCCAACAATGATTGGCGCTGGTATTTACGGACGCAAGGGATGACGAATCCGTCGTTTGACCTCGATTTTGGAGACGGGATCGGTCTCTCGTTTGCTTCCGCCCGAATTGACGCGCCGGTCTACAAATTAGATGGATTAAAGGCGAAGCAGGTCGCCTCCTTTAATTCGATGCTTGAGGATGAGACGTTCTTCAAAGCCGATAACCCAGACATCGTCGACTTGTCTCCGAATCCGATGTCAAAAGATAATAATCTGCCTGTCCTTCATGCGGAAGTTGCGGAAGGTGATCCGAAATACATCTGGCAAGTCGCGAAATCCGGTAAGCTACCGGCACGATCGAATAACGCCTACCGCTTCGATATTACAGCGAGCGGTCGTGGGGTCGACCGGCTCCACGTCAAGGTCCGGTTTTTTGATGAGAAGGATCGCGAGCTGAATCAAACGTATGTCGTCGCTCCGCGTGATTCCGGTGATGTCGATGCGATTCACTTGCAAGGTGAATATGTCACACCGCGAAACGCAAAAACGATGCGGATTGATCTACTCAGCTTCCAGCGTCCTGAGCGGAAAACGTACTGGTGGGTCCACGATATTAAAATATTCAGCTATGAGGATTATATGATTCCGAACACGTTTACGATGACGAAAGACCTGCCAGCCGGTCGTTACGCTGGTTTTGCCCGCGTGCTGCTGAACCAAAAAGGTGGTCAACTCGATTTGACCTTCAACAAACGAGGCGTCACGATTCCAACTCGACAACGATCCGGTGCTAAACTCGCTTGGGTTCCGCTCGGTTCGTTCACGACGCCGAGCGGTCCTGCGACGCTCAGTGTGACGAACACGGAAGGCTTCAATGCCATCCAAAATATCGTTCTGATTCCGGAAGAAAAGCTGACTGCTTTACGAAAACGCGTCGATGATACACTCGCCTTCACGAAGACCTTGATGGTACTCGAGGCAGAGACCGGATTCGATTACACCGGTCACTTGCAGTCGGAACGAAACTATCCTGGACTGAGCTTTGGGAAAGGAGTCGCTGCGCAACGTGGACGTTTACAGCGTTCGATCGATATTCGCGAAGCGACCGATTATCAGCTCCAATTGATGTTGACTCCACCGCCAGGCAACGATGGTCGAATCACTGTCAAAATCCGAGACGGAAAGCAGGTCGTCTTCGAACGCGCTTTGTCTCGTGCTGATATTCTAAATGGTCACAAACATCAACAGCAGATCGGGAATCAGACGGTGACGTACGATCCGCTACACTTAGCGTTTCCGTACCGGATGACAGAGTTGAGTGATGTCTACCAAACGTTATACGAGGTCAAGTTGTCCGATATCCCACTCAAGAAGGGACGCTATCAGCTAGAGCTGTCCTATGCAAGCAAGGTGCCGTCGCTCGTCGAGTGGAAGGATCTACACAAGTTCGACCCGAACGAGATCGTCACCGATAAAGCCCTCGCCGCTCCGGAAGCAGCAGCAAATTGTGCGACGTGCGTCTCGATCACGGACGATATGTTCGACGCGAGTGAGACCGAAGATGGCTATACGATTGATTATGAGCCGACCTGCTCCTGTGACTGGTATATTTATGCCTCGCAAAAAATGAAAGTGAAACCGTATCACGAATATTTGATCCAGTTCGACGCAGTCAGCAAGAACGTCCGTCAACGACACCTCAAAGTGTATTACCTGGATAAAGATGATCGTGTCATCGGTACGGATTTCATCAATGAAGTCGAAGAAAAGAAAAAGAAGCAGTGGAACCATTATGAACAAATCGTCATTCCACCGAAGAAGACTGTCAGGATGCAACTGCATATCTGGACGCGCGGAAATGAGAAAAAGGCTGGGCAATTGCGTCTGAAGAATTTAGAAGTGCTACCGTACGATCAACTGATTCTAGTCGATCAACTCGTTCTCTCCGAGCAAAGCGGTACGCTGTTCGCAACAGAACCTGCCCGTGCGCTTGACGTCGCTGCCTCACAGATGGGACGAGATATAAACAGTGATGCGCCACTCGGTCGCTTTACGGTCAATGATTCTCCGACACCGTTATTTAAGCTCCAGACAGATCAGGAAACGATGCGTGGTGACACGGCATTAAACGGCGTCAGTCAGTTGTATCGTTCGAACGAAAAGGCGGCACATGTGACTGTCGTATTGCGCCCGATTTATTATACCGGACTGACCATTCTCGTTTTAGCGCTCCCACTTAGTATCTTGTTGATTTATTTCATGACAAGCACTCGGGGTCTAGCTATCCGACAACGTCTATCGTCCGTGTTCAAGCAACGTCTTCCTCGTCTAAAACGAAAACAGAAATAGTGTATCGAAAAAGGACAATGGAGATCCCACGGATCCCCATTGTCCTTTTCATTTGACCGGTACTTCATCTTTCCGGTGGCGCTGATACAGGCTGACCATCGTCTTCAAGAACGCGACGGAATCCTTGACGAGATTGACGTGCGATCCTTCGCGCTCGATGCAGGTCACGGGTTGTTGGTAGACCCGTAAGCGTTCTTTTTTCGCTGCATACATCAGCTCTAAATCGATTGCGAGACCACTCTCGACGTGTAGATAAGGCAACAGACGATGGACGACCCGTCGGTTGATGATCTTCAGACCGGTCTGCGAATCAGTCACCCCTTTTGGTAAGAAGAACCGTGTCAGATTTCGTTTTCCAAAGCTCATGAAACGCCGGACGGCTCCACGGTCTTCGATCGTCAAATCCTTCGTCCCGACGACGATGTCATAATATCCTTCCTGGGCAATCGTCAATAGCCGTGCGATGTCTTCGATTCGAAACGAGTTATCCGCATCGACGAAGACATAATAATCACTCGAGACGTTTTTCATTCCCTCGATGAACAAACCGGCCTTCCGTGTATTTTGTTCGACCTGATGTACTTCGAGATATCCGACCGTGAACAACGTATCGGTCGCTTCCATGACGATCGATCGGTACTCCTGTAAGAGCGCTTTCGATCGATCCGATGAAGCATCATCAAAGAAATTGATCGAAGCGTGGATATAATCTTCGCTGATGAAGGTCGCAAGCGACTCTAAAAAATCTTTTACATAATTAAAACGTTTCTCTTCGTTAAATATTGGCAATATAAAGGCTATAGTATCCTTTAAAATGGGATATTCAGGATGGATGATATGCTGGATTTCAGCAAACAATTCATTCGGATAGGCTGGGCGATAAGAAAACAAGCGAAGCACCCCGTCTCCTTGAACCGTGTGATACGGAAAATCTCCTTTTAAACGAATCGCTTCTTTAATCAACAGGATTTTGGAACGTGGACGTACAGCTCGAATCTGATTGGCGATCGCAAGTTCCTCTTCACGTGTCTTATAGTCGACGACATACAACAGAATCTCGTGTTCTTCCGCTTCTTGAATTTCAGTGCTGGCGATTTGTTCGAACGAGGCAGGACATCTGCCAGGTTGTGTGTAAAACAAAACCGGATAATAAGAAATCAAAGATTCGTATGGAATATGCCGTGAGTGATCGGTGAAAACAGCAATATGTCCTTGACTCATAAGTTTCATCCTTTCCGTAAAACAGCTCTGACTGATGGGAGGTGGCTCCATGACAAGTTTCATTCAGCGACATGCCGTCCTGTTGATTTTTCCGATTCTCGATGTAGCGTTGAATCTCGTGAACTATGCCTATCATTTACTGTTAGCTCGTGAGCTTTCTAGTGCTGTCTACGGATTACTGAATGCTTATCTAGCTTTCTTAGGTCTTCTACTCATCATCGGCGGCGCCTTACAATGGACCGTGACACGTGACTACAGTCAACAGAAGACAAATAATTACCAAAAACTCCGTTTCCTTATACTGGTGGTTACAGGGTTCTTCTTACTTATTTTACTTTATGCATTACCTTATTTCCTGCCGTTTACCAAAATAAACCTACTAATTGTTTATTTCATCATCGTGTTTCATATCCTTCTGTCTTTTCGTCGTGGTGTCTTACAAGCGACTGAACGCTTCTATGCCCTGAATCTCTCGTATTACATCGAATCCGTCGTCAAAGTCCTAGCTACATGGCTTTTGATTCAACAAACGAACGTCAGCTATGCATTGTTATTCATCTTGGCCGGCATGATTGCGTCCTACCTATTAAGTCTGATACAAGTCACGTTCCCGGTTAGTAGCGGGCGGATCCAAGCGAACGGACTCGTCCATATGATCCATACACAGATCGTCATGACGCTGTTCTTTACACTCGACAGTCTCCTCGTCACCCGTTATTTTCCGCAGTTCGCAGGAGATTATTCGGTTGCCTTACGATTCGGTCAACTCCTGTTGTTCGTCGCGTTATCACTCGCTCAATTACTGCTACCGCGCTTAAGCCAAAAAAGTCAGGACGAAGCCTTTCTTCTTTGGGAGCGTCGCTTTTACCGCATCTTATTAGGTGGAATGGCTCTTGCTGTTTTGGTGTATTGGACGATCGTCCCTTATCTGATTCCGCTTCTATTTGGGAGCGGCTACGACATGGCAACTCATTACATCAAATATATGGTTTTCGTTTATGTGGGTATCACGTTGATTCAATACGAAGCACTTGTTCAGTTTTCCCTACATCGAACTGGGTACTTGAAAGGCTATTGGCTGATTCTGGTTCTGTTCGTCCTTGTCTTGACGACATTTCACTCGACCGTCGAGATTTGGTTGCTTGCACAAGCAGGTGTCTTTTTACTTGGCGCCCTGATCTTACGTTTCACCTTACCTCGACACCCCTATCCTGTGAAGGAGGCATAACATGAAACCCCATCTACTTTTTTTATCTTGGCGCGATATCAAACACCCGAAAGCAGGTGGCGCAGAAGTGTTCACCCACGAGATGCTCCGACGTGTCAGTGATGAGTATGAAATCACTCATTTTTCTCCCGCATTCGAAGGCGGACACGATGTCGAGTATTTGGATGGAATCACTTATATCCGGAGAGGTACTGCGCTTTCCGTCGTTCCGCTCGCCTTTTCTTATTATCAGTCGCATGCTGCGACGATTGATTTAGTCGTCGATCAGATGAACACACATCACTTTTTCACACCCTTGTATGTTCCATTAGCGAAACGTGCCCTCTTCATTCATCAACTGACACGTGAAATCTGGCAAATCAATGTTCGTCCTCCGTTTTCATACGTCGGCGAATGGACGGAGACACCGCGTCTGCAGCTGTACCGGACCGGTCGCGCGTTGACGGTCAGTCAGTCCACGGCAGACGATCTACTTGCTGTCGGCTTCTCCAAGGACGACGTGACGATTCTACCGGAAGGTCTCTCCTTTACCCCATGGAACGAAGAAGACTGGAAGCCAAAAGAAGCACATCCGACTTTTTTATACGCTGGACGGATGTCGGCCTATAAAGGAATCAATGATGCACTCCAAGCTTTCGTCATCGTTAAACGGGAGTATCCTGACGCTCGTTTCTGGGTTATCGGAAAAAAAGACGAGGCGTATATCACCGAGCACCTTCATCCAATCGTCCCGGAAGAGATGCGTGACGCCATCACCTATTTTGGATTCGTCAGTGAGGAAGAAAAGCTCGAACGGATGAGTCGCGCGACGGCGCTCCTGTTTCCTTCTAAACGAGAAGGTTGGGGTCTGACGGTCAGTGAAGCGGCGGCTGTCGGTACACCAACGATCGTCTATGACGCCCCTGGACTGCGTGACGCCGTCCAGTATGGTATGACTGGTTACATGGCAAAAAGTCAGACCCCGGGCGCCCTTGCTGCCGAGATGCGTGCCTGCTTACGTGATCCCGAAGAATACGAAATGATTCAAGCAGCCGGTCATCGTTTCGCTCAGACCTTGCACTGGGATCATACAGGTCAAGCGTTTCGTAACTGGTTGCAACGCGAATTAATACCTGTCGCACTGAAGGAGGATTTTTCATGATTGGAATCGCTATGTCCACATACGAAAATGAAGCAATCATCACGGAAACGATCCGCTCACTTCAGACACAACAGGCTTCTTTCCTTTGTGTCATCGCGGATGATGGTTCGACCGATTCGACTGTCGCGACGATGCGTCGATTGACCGCAAATGATACGCGATTCGAAGTGCTTGCGCTACCTCACGGTGAACGAGGTATCGCTCGCAAGACTGCCATTGATCGCTTAAAGCAACACGATGTCGAATACCTCTATATCATTGATTCCGATATGGTACTTGAAGATCAGTTATTAAAAAGCTGCCTCTTATATCTTGAGGCACATGTAGAGGTCGGAGCACTCGTCATTCCCGAACGCGCGTACAGTGATTATGATAATTACTTCAGTCAAGTGAAGGTCTTTGAGCGTAACCTGTTCAACGTTCCGACGGATCAACTCGACACGCATACGATGGAAGCCGCGCGCTTCTGGCGACTCGAGGCGTACGTCGCTTCTGGCGAGATTGATCCGACGCAAATCAGTTTCGAAGAGACGCAGCCGACGATCCGTTATTTGGAACAAGGCGGGATCATTCGCCGTGCGACGTTCACCTACGTACACCACAACGAAAAGCAGGTCGAATTAAATGACCTGCTTCGAAAAAAACGCTATTACTTTGATGTCATGCCTGCGACGCTCGACGCGGAACAGGGCGGCTTCATGAAAGCCTTGCGACGTTGGTATTTCTTCCGTCCTGTTCTCTATCATCAGGCTAACTTAAGAAAATATAGCCGTCATCCGCTGTTGACCGTTGGCGTCATCTACATGTACTTGCGTCTTAGCTTCATTGGTGTAGAGTCCCTCTTCTTCAAACGGGTTTCGTAAGACTGCCGGTCAGCGATTGATAGAGGATGTACGTTCCGAACTGTGTCGGGAATTCGAAGCGGTGAATACCGTTTTGGTCTTCTGGAATCTGTTCATGATGATCAATCGTCAGGGCACGTTGACTGATGATTGATCCATCTTCGTAAAAGAGACAATACGGACGATTTGAATTGATTAACACATCGGTAAAATGTTGTCCCAGATTCCGTTTACGTTGTTTCGTTTCCACGACCTCATCTCCGATGCGGGTCATGATTCCCAGAACCCGATCGTCAATCTTCAATGGTTTCGTCATCATCCGACTGACGTTTCCTGCGTTCACAGCCGCCAGCAACGTATGGACTTGCATATAGTCCGTCAAGACGATTTGTTTCGTTAACGGTGCTCGTTGTTTAGCAGCACGTAACAGCTCGACGCCATCCATTTCTGGAAGTCGAAGTTCCGTCAGCAAGACATCAACGTCGGAATTGCTGAGTTGTTCCAAAGCCTCTTCTCCTGATCGTGCTTCCTGTACGTCTTGTCCCGCTGCCAGTAGTTTACGGCGTAAAATCCGTCGTGTCGGTTCATGTGAGTCAACTAATAGATAAAGTGCCATATGCTATCGCCTCCGTTTTAAAAAGAAAGGATGGTCGTCAATGTATATTCTTTTACTATCAGGTGGATCCGGAAAACGGCTTTGGCCGCTCTCGAACGATTTAAACTCGAAACAGTTCTTAAAGATTCTAGAAGATCGCGATGGTAATAAACAATCGATGATGGAGCGGGTCTTCCAACAACTTCAGGAAGTCGGTCTGGACGACCGGACCGTCATTACGACGACGAGTTCACAAGTCGATGCGATTGAAAATCAGCTAGGCTTCCGTACTTCCATTATTCAAGAACCCTCACGTCGCGATACGTTCCCTGCCATCATGCTTGCGACAAGTTATCTCGCAGAACGGATCGATTTAGAAGAGACGATCATTATCATGCCGGTCGATCCTTACGTTGAACTATCGTTCTTTGAACGCTTCGAGCAATTGGACCAAGCCGTCCAAGAACATCCGGATGCGCTTCATTTAATGGGGGTCGAACCGTTGCATCCGACATCAAAATATGGCTATATCATTCCGCAGACTTCCGAAAACATGTCCATCGTCGATCGCTTCCAAGAGAAGCCGACTGTTGAAGTCGCGAGTGACTTAATCGAACAAGGTGCACTATGGAACTGTGGTGTCTTTGCCTGTCGCCTTGACTTCTTAATGCAGTGTCTAGAAGAACAAGATGTGCCGACGACATTCGAGGCGCTCCGTTCGAACTACGAGGCACTAGAAAAAACATCATTTGATTATGCGGTCGTTGAAAAGACCGATTCCTTATTCGTTCATCGGTATGAAGGCTACTGGAAAGATCTCGGAACATGGAATACATTAACGGAAGAGATGCCGCATCCGCTTCACGGAAACGCCCGGATGCTCCACTCGAAAAATACACATATCGTCAATGAATTACAGGTTCCGGTCCTTGGCATCGGACTCGATAACTTAATCGTGTCGGTGAGTCCAGATGGTGTCCTCGTTGCGTCCAAAGATGAGACACCTGCTTTAAAAGAATATTTGACGGATGATACTTTGCCACCACAATTTGAATGGAAACGCTGGGGCTATGCGACGATTTTACATCAACAGCAACTAGAGGACGGGCGTTATGCCGTGACCCGACGGCTGCATATCAAGGCACATCAGCAAATCAGTCATCATTATCATGCGCATACCGATTCGACATGGAGCATCTTACAAGGTCGCGCTGAGGCACTGATCGATGGTCAGTCACAGCAACTCGGACCAACTTCTGTCGTGCATATCCCACAAGGTATTCCGCATACGTTGACCACACTAGAGGATCTGATCATGATTGAAATTAAATATTCCATTGATTGGACGGAGCAAGATAACTATCCACTTCCGACCTCGATTCGTTCCAAACCATGATGTTAGAAAGGGCACCTCCTATCGGTGCCCTTTCGTCTGCTCTAATCTAAAAACACTTCACTCGTCACGAATGTGACGGATCCCGCTATTTCGTAATCTCCCGCTCGACGCGGTACAAAGAATTGTTTTCCTTTCTGTAAGGGAATCACGCGATTCCCTTGCCGCGCTTCTCCTTTACCTTCGATGACAGTCAATAAACGAAAGACTGGATGATCCTGTAGTGTATATCGACCGGTTACTTCATGACGGATCACTGTAAAGGAGGGTACTTGAAGCAACTTCGTCATGATGCCCCCTTCCTTGATGATCGTCTCTGGTTGGTTCGTCCACGGCTCATCTGGAATCGTCGTGACAGCGATTGCCTTCTCAACGTGCAATTCTCTCGGTTTCCCGTCATCTCCTAATCTGTCGTAATCATATAGTCGATACGTTCGATCGCTCATCTGTTGAATCTCAAGAAGAACGATGCCTGGTCCTAGAGCGTGGATCGTACCACTCGGAATGTAATAGAATTCGCCAGGTTTAACTTTTTGATGCCGAAGTGACGTCTCCCAGTCCTTTTCTTGAGCGCACCGAAACAAGGCATCTCGTGATTGTAGATTGTGACCAAGAATGATTTCTGCCTCTGGTGCAGCCTCTAAGATATACCAGCACTCATTCTTGCCGTATGGTTCTCCTTCTAGCCGTCGTGCCTCCTCATCGTTCGGATGGACTTGAACGGATAAGTAAGCGGACGAGTCCAGAAATTTTACATGAAGCGGAAAGGCATCCAGCAGATAATCACCGAATAATTCTGTCCGTTTCGTTTGCCATAATTCATCTAGCGTCTTCCCCTGATCAGGTCCATCTAAGAAGTACGTCCGCCCACTCGCGTGAGCAGATGCTGTCCAACATTCTCCAATTTGTCCTTCTGGTAACTCAAACTGAAACAACGCCTCTAAACGTCGACCGCCCCAAATTCGTTCTTTGAAAATCGGTTGAATGGCATACATATCGACGCGGACTCCCGATAGACTAGGAGCGACGCTTCACCTCCATCTATACGTTTGGTTACCTCTTTATACCCATTTTTATGTCTATATTATCCAAATAAAACAGGTTGAATCATAAAAAAACCAACTCTTAGTGCATCACTAGGAGTTGGTTTTCGCATAGTTTGCTAGCTCTTTTATTGTTCGAGGTACTCGATGATCGTCTGCGGATCCACGCGTTTCGTATAATCCGATGATACTTCTGCGAAACGAATCACACCATCCGTATCAATGATGAACGTCGCCGGTTTCGGTAACTGCCAATCCTCATTTCCATTGTGCTTCGCTACATCGAGTCCCGATGTTTTGTAAATCTCAATCAAATAATCTGGCAGGTCAAACACGAGATCAAATTGACGGGATACATGTAAATCAACGTCACTTAAGACAGGGAAACTTAACGCATTCTTGTTTGCTGTCTGTTCAGCAAAATCAGGTGTCTCTGGACTGATTGCAACGACGGTCGCTCCCTGAGCACGAATTCGGTCGATTTCCCGTTCATACGCGCGAAGCTCGAGATTGCAGTATGGACACCAGCCACCCCGGTAGAATGTTAAGATGACAGGACCTTGCTCGAGTAATGTCTCGATCGCCACAGACTTGCCAGATACATCGGGTAACGTAAAGTGTGGAATCGTATCACCGATACCTAGACCTTTAGCGATACCAGAAGCAGCCAGCTCAGCTGTCGCTTCCGCCATCAACCTTTGTTTCTCAGCAGGTGCCTTTTGTCGGAATTCCGATTGATACTGTTTGATTTCTTCGAGTAATCGTGTCATGTGTTCTCCCCCTTTATTGCTGTATAGAATAACAGGGAGATTACTCGTTTGTCTCTTCTGACGACTCTTCTGCCTTCTTCCGGAATCGTTTCACGAACCCCATCAGTTGTTCCGGTGTCAGCTCAAGCTTATTCTCATAGACATATTTTGTTCCATATCCGAGTGCAAGGGTGGCGGTCGAAGCAACGCCCGCGGCAATGACGGCACCATACCCCGGAACGAGCTTCGCCATTTGCCGAAAGGCGGTTTTTCCGGAGTTTCCGACGATCGTCACGACAAGCAACTCCTTCGCACTCTCCTTGGATAACTGTCGTTCGTACAGATTCGATAACTTGAGCATCAAGCCGATTTGAATTGAAGTCAATGGAATGATATCAGCTCCCGGGAATGGAACGGCACCAATCGCACCTGCGGCTGTTCCGGCACCCACAATCCAGTTGTTGGCGATCTTGCCACGAACGGTCGGATCCATCTGACGAACGAACACATTATCCTTGTCGAACTTTTTTAAGATATCGAGGACCTCCCGACGGAGCCGATCAATGTTCGTTCCTTCTCGTGCTGATACGGGAATGATTTTGGGTCCTGGTAGTTTTTCTTCAATATGCTGAACGATCGTGTCGACATCATCCGTCGCATCCATCTTCGTAACGACGATCAAGACATTTTGGTTATGTTGATAGATCTTACGGAAGTTTTTCGTCTCCGTCTCAGATAAGACGGTACCTGCCGCATTTAAAAAGTAAAGGATGACATCGGCACTTTGATAGTACGTCCACGTCGCTTCCGAGTTCTGTGTATTGGCATCATTCAATCCTGGTGTATCGACGAAGATGACTTTATCTTCCGGATGCTGCCTTACTTGATCAATCCGGACCGTTTCACCCGGGCGCGCCCCGACCGTTGCGACTTCACGACCAAGAATCGCGTTCAAGGTCGAAGATTTTCCCGCATTGACATCTCCGATCAGGGCAACCGTCACGTCCTGCTCCAGCGATTGATTGAAATCCCGTCGCTCCGATTCAAACGATTGATCAAAGATTTCCTCCAGTTTGCGTTTCCGTTTTTGTTGATTGGTCTCCAGTCCTTCACCAAAAAAATCATCCATCGTGATCCCTCCCCCTTTTTCTGCTGTCTGTCTTTTCCCGTTATCCCTTGCTTTCAACACAAAGAAGGCAAGGGAACATTGTGTCCACTTGCCGAATTTTAGAGATATGTGCTACGTCGCTCGAGCAATACCGTATCGCGCCATCTGCCTCCGATCCGACCAATTCGCTCCCGGCGACCGACTTCCCGAAAATTAAATCGTTCATGAAGGCGTAGACTCGCTTGATTTTCCGGAAAAATTTGCGATTGCAACGTCCAGATTCCGGCTGCTTCACTTGCTTGAATGACGTCTTCCATCAAGCGTGTGCCGACACCTTTACCGCGTGCTTCTTCCGCGATATAGAGGCTGATTTCAGCGACACCGGCGTATGCCGGAATCGAAGAGAATGGACTTAACGCGACCCAGCCGAGCAGTTGCTCGTCTTCCATCGCAACGAGGCGGCTGTGTGCGTGGTGATGCTTCGTCCATTCTTCGTACGGTAATGCTTCCGTACGAAACGTCGCATTCTCCGTCTTTATTCCTTGTTCGTAGATCCGAACGACTTCTGGATAATCGTCCACTGTCATTTGACGTACTTCCATCTCATCAGACTCCTTTGTTGCTCACATGCTGATTCTAGTTCGACAGCATGTCAGGAGTCTCCTGTTTAATCGACGGTGAACGGAATCGGTTTCAAGTCGATTGGTGTATTCGTCACGGTGTTGGAATAGCCCGTTTGTAGATAGAAGTCATCGATTGCATCGATTTGTGACGCTGATAACGTGAACGTCGCCCGAAGCAACTTTTGTTTCGCATCGATGACTTCAACAGTCGGTTTGATTTCACGACCATCCGGTGGTTCGTTTCCTTGAATCAGGAACATGCTGTTTTTAACATCCAACTTGATATCTGAATTTTTTTGATCCGAGTTCGTCAAGAAATCGACCTGTACATGAGAACCGGACGTCTCTACCTGTTGAATCGTCATCTTCAATGGATGATGCGCATCTTGTTGCGTATAAGGGAAAGTCGTATTCTTTAATGACAGCCAATGTGTCTTCGGTGAAAGACGTAAAGAAGGATGCAACGTATAGGAACCGGATGGAATGACATAATTTCCGAATCGAATCCGCGAGACATCCGTTCGTTGCGACCCGCTGACCGAACTACTTACTAACGATGTTCCAACTGACCAGTTTTTGATGATTTCCTTCCCTTTATCATCAAACAGAGCCAGTTCTAGCCAATATTGATCCGACTTCGGATAAACCGCCGTATAATCAAACGTCGTACTTGCCTGTCCTTTTGTCATCTGTTTCAACGTGACATCGACCGCATAATCAGGATTTTTTACCGTCGTATTAAACGTCTGTTCAATCGCTTGCAATCGTTTGACCGGAACCTCGAATTGCCAGTTCCCGTCTAGACCAAACATTTCCGAAATCACGAGTGGTACCTGCATGGCATCACTTAATTTCTGTAATCCGACATCATATTCGATTCGTGCTTTCCATGCCTTACCGTCCTGTTTGAAATATGCCAGTTCTTGATTTTCAGTACCTTCGAATCGTTTATCCCCTTTGAACACTTCATAAAACGCCGCTCGTTTCGTTTCGTTGACGTCTGGTACACCAGTTGCCGTCAGGTTCATCCCGATCGTCGTACCATCATAGTAGGCGTCGACGACCTTGATCGTAATGCCTTGATCGGTTACCGTCTGATCAATTGCTGTTGCAAGTTGTTTCTTCTCGATTTCCGTACCGACTGTGCCCTGTTCTGTAAAGGGACGATACAATCCACCAATCAATGGAACATGCGACATCGCGGAAGCAAACGGTGGAACGATGAACGTCGTCACGAATAGTGAGGCGGCAAGACCCGCAATGGCGACGTACTGTTTCCGACGAGGACGTCGTTGTTTTCTTTCCGCTACGCCTTGCGTAATCCCTTGACGAATTCGGTCTTGTAAGGCGTCCGTCGGAACAGGGATTTTTTCATAGTCATTTCGTAGATCGTGCTGCTCCATAATCCATTCCTCCTAACTGTATCTTCAATTCTTCGCGTCCTCGCTTTAAGTATGTCTTGACCGTATTGAGGGTAATGCCGATGAAGCTTGCAATCTCTTTCATCGGAATATCATGAAAATAGAAAAGAATTAAGACATCCCGGTATTCTTTTCGCAGATGCGATAAAGCGTGCACGAGATCAAGATGTTCGTCTCGCGATTGATCTTCCTGCACCGGAACATGAAGTAAGATGTCATCGGTTGGTTGTTGTTTCTCAAGCACGCGATAACAATTGCGGATCAGGATTTTCGTGATCCATGTCACGAAATGTTTTGGTTCCTTCACTTGTTCGATCGAGATGAACGCTTTATAAACTGTCTCTTGTACGACGTCTAAGGCATCGTGTTCGTTCTTCACATATAGATACGCTGTTCGGTAGAGTTGTTCGCTATGTAGGAGCACCAATTGCTCAAATGCCGCTTCATCGTGCTTCATTGCACGGCGGACGAGTGTCGTGTGCTCGTTTCGTAAGTCCATCGTGTTCCCTCCCTTTACTAATTAGAGCATGATGAGCCGAGAAAAGTTTCAAAAAATATCCAAAAGAAAAGGACTCTTGCGTTTCAAGAGTCCTTCCATCCTTCAAATATCTAATCGCACCGCCATTTCCCGACCGAATCGATCCCCGTGGTCGATGAAGCCGAGACTCGCATACAGACGGTGTGCCGCCTGATTATCCGGTCGATAGCCGACGACGATTCGTTTCGCTGCAGGTAACACGCGCATCTCGTCAATTACGGCTTGCATCGCCAATCGTCCGATTCCGTTCCCTTGTTGCGTCTGATCGATCATGATGCGGTAAATCCAGTAGCCGTTGAGTTCTTCTAGCTCCGTGTTATACATCACAAAACCAACGACGGCTTCACCTGCAATGATCGCCCGAAGGACAAGGCTCGGTTCGAACTTCGCTTGCGCGATCGAGTAGACGTTCGCTTCCATGAAATCTTGCTGTTCTGCTGTCAGTGTAAGCTCACAACACGCTTCCCAGTTCTCTGCTGTTACCGGTACAAGTTGAATCATGTTCATTTCCCCTTTTAGTTAGACGGGAGTTGCCTCCAGCGTCTGTTGATCACATCGTTGCACAGTGATCGCCTCCTTTCCTTCTCTCTCCTATCGGTTGGTTTGATTCATTATTGAAGGACTGCTGCGTTTTCAAGCAAAGTAGGTAGTTCGGCTAACGACGTAATCGTAAACGTCGGCTTGATATCCGCCGCTGATTTTCCTTCTGGATTAAACCAACATGTTGCGATACCAGCTTGATTTCCACCTGCGATATCAGCTGACAAGGAATCCCCGACGATGATTGTTCGCGCTGGGTCGAATTGTGGAATCCGCGCAAACACATGATTGAAAAATCCTGCCATCGGTTTTTGAAAACCTGTCTCTTCTGAAACGAAAATCCATTCAAAGAAATCCGTTAATCCAGCGCCATCGAGCCGTGCGCGTTGCGTCTTCGAAATACCGTTCGTGACGACGTACATCGTGACGTTTCCGGCTAGCTGCTCAAGCAGCGCCGTCGCACCCGGAATCAATTCTGTTCCTTGTGCGAGATAGCCACGATACGTTTCGTCAACTTCTCGTCCGTCGACCGTCCGTCCTTCTTCCGCGAAGAACGTCACGAACCGTGAGTGAATGACTTCCTC
The DNA here is from genome assembly GCF_019890935.1 of Exiguobacterium acetylicum. Classification (NCBI taxonomy): domain Bacteria; kingdom Bacillati; phylum Bacillota; class Bacilli; order Caryophanales; genus Exiguobacterium; species Exiguobacterium acetylicum. The sequence goes on along the minus strand of NZ_CP082333.1, from coordinate 174,574 downwards.
GCGTGTCACCTCGCCTCGTTCAAGTGCTTTCCAAAGCGCTTGATTGAGTGTTTTATAGCGCGTTTCTCGCTCCGGCGTCCACTGCAACTCTTGTTGCTCGAGCAGGCGGCGAAAGGCAATCCGTTCCGTCGCTTCAAAATCGAGTAATGTATGGTCAATATCGAATAATACCGTCGTGTAAAACATATTCAAGCTCCTTTTCGTACGTGTTGTACAGTCGTTGTTTTCCCGCCCAGTTGAAATAAAAGAACTCCGCCACCAATCAGTAGCACGCCGAGTGCTTTCGTCCACGTAAACGGAACGGTCTGTAAACCGAACCAACCGAGCGTATCCCACAGTAAGGCAAACAGGATTTGTGATACCATGACGATCGAAATCGCACGACTCGGTCCGAGTTGTTGAACGCCTTGCGTCACACAGAGGACGACACCGACACCAATGATTCCGCTGAACCAAAACCAGGTTTGCGCCTCTTTTAGGGCAAACAGTTGTGATCCTTCGACGATTAAACCAATCGTCAGTGAAGCGAGGAACCCGAGTCCAAGGACTAGCGTCGTCGTCGCCCAAGCACCAACGTGTTCTTTGACTTTTGCGTTAAACGTATTTTGAATACAGACGAGCATGCCCCCACAAAGGGCAAGGATGATTCCCGTAACCATGTCGCACCTCCTTCATTCGTAAATGCTTTCTCCGACTCGCTCCATCAATCCGTCTCGATCAATGATCTCAATCGTATGCTGCGTCCGGCGGATCAACCCATCGTCGACGAACTGGCGTAAGACACGATTAACATGACGATAGCTCGTCCCGATCAAATCTGCCGCATCGACGAGTTCCTTACTCGCAAAAGCATCCGTATTAGGTGTCATCGACAACAAATAACTGGCGAGCCGAACTTCAACCGGGTACAACAGATTGAAGCTGAGCGTATGCGATTTTAATTCAAACTTTTTCGTAATCGTCTCGAGTAAAAATAATAGAAAGGCAGGATGATGGACACGTGCTTCTTCCAAATCCGGATAGGCAATGCGTAAGACGGTCACTGGTGTCACTGCCTCGACCGTGTTCATCAAATCAATCTTTCGGACGAACTCAATATCACCGACGAGATCAAACGGATGTTTAAAGGACAACACGAGACGTTTCCCCGTTGCCGACATATGCGTGATCTTCAATTTCCCTTCGACGAGCAGGTAGAGTTCATGCGCAACATCACCTTGTCGGCATAAAGCCTCACCCGGTGCGAACGTCTGAATGTGCATCGCCTTGCGTAGCGATGCGTCAAAGACATGCGTTAACTGATACCGCTCCAAATAGCTCACAATGTCCGTCACTTCTTCTCCTCCTTAACTCTTTAAGATGAAGATGCCTGCGACCATCATCACGATGCCGATGATCTGCGGACCCCGCAGTCGACGTTTCATGACGCCGAACCAGCCTCTTCCGTCAATCCAGAGTGCCAGCGCTAATTGCGCCAATAAAAAGAGCGAAATCGTCAAAGTCACGCCCATCCGGTGGACCGCTGTCATGTTGCTGAATAATATAATCGCCGCAAAGGCTCCCCCTGCCAGATAGAGCGGTTTGACACGTCGCATCGCTGAAAAACTGCGATCCCGTAAGACGATCGCTAAGAGGATCGCAACGATGAACCCGGTCATCTGGGTGATCGTCGCCGCTTGCCACGTCCCGATCGTTTGACTGATTCGGGCATTAGCAACACTTTGAAGCGTTAAGAAAAAGCCACCAGCAATCGCAAATAAGACACCACGCATGTGCATACTCCTCTCTTGTTCCATAATACTTTCATTTAACGAGAGTCCATCTGATTTGAACAGGACATTTGTCCTGAGAACGCGTCAAGATGTAAAAAAGGATGAACGATATCAACCTCGTTCATCCTTTCATCCAGTTCAAACAAAATTCTAAATCCAGTTGAAGATGCGCTTTCATCAATCGCTCCGCTTCTTCCGGTTGATGATTCAAAATCGCTTGATAGATCTCATCATGTTCTTCAATCAAGAGTGGTCGTTTATGGTGGACAACAGTCTTACGGAATAGATAGATGATGGATTGCATCCGATCAATGATATCAATCATCACCGGGTTGTTCGTTGCCCCGACGATCACATCGTGGAATTCCTTGTTCGCCGCCATCACTTCTTCGAGTTCGCCCGTTCTACCGATCTCGACACACTGCTTCAACTTTTCTAAATCGGCTTCTCGCATATATGTCGCACAATGACTGGCTGCGAAGCCCTCAAGCAACATCCGGACTTGAAAGATGTGTCGCAGATCCATGTCGCTCGGATTGACGACACGTTTTTGCTTAATCAATCCTTCTTGCTCCAGTTTTCGAATCGAATCTCTGACGGGAGTACGGCTAATTCCCATTTCCTCAGCTAGACGCTCTTCGACTAACTTCGTTCCACGTTCCAGTTCTCCGTTTAAGATGCGATCCCGGATGTATTCATATGCCTGAACATATGCTAATTGTGTCGTTTTCTTCCCCACAGACATCGTCTCCTACATTCGAATTTCTTCTAGTTCAAAGTATAAGTTTAATATTGGGAATTGGAAAGAGACATATTTTTGTATACATTTTTAAATAAATTGTATACAAAAATGAACTTAGTGTGTACAATTCGGTTAAAGACTTTATGAAAGCGCTATCTTTTTATGAAAAGGAGTTTGATTAGATGAACATACGCGTTGGATTTATTGGTTTAGGCATCATGGGAAAACCGATGGCCTTGAATATACTAAAAGCCGGTTATGACGTCACGGTGAATGATTTAAATACGGAAAGTGTCGAGACACTCGTTCAAGCGGGTGCGGCATTCGGAACACCTGCTGATATGGGAACGACGTGTGATGTCATCATCACGATGCTACCGGCTTCGCATCACGTCGAGCAAGTCGTCCTTGGAGAAAACGGTCTCTTACAAACGGCTACAGCTGGAACGATCTTGATTGATATGAGTTCGATTTCCCCTGTCGCCTCGGTCGAGATTGCACAACAAGCAACACTACGCGGAGTCGAGATGCTCGACGCACCCGTCAGTGGTGGAGAACCGAAAGCAATCGACGGGACGCTTTCCATCATGGTCGGTGGGAAAGACGACGTCTTTGAAACCGTCCGACCACTCCTAGAAGTCATCGGTGCAAGCATCACGCTCGTCGGCAAAAACGGGAGCGGTGTCACGGCTAAACTTGCCAATCAAATCATCGTCAATTTAAATATCGCTGCCATGTCCGAGGCATTGACGCTCGCTGCGAAGGCAGGCATCGATGTGGAGAAGATGTATCAAGCCATTCGCGGGGGACTTGCTGGAAGTGCTGTACTCGATGCGAAAGTACCGTTGATTCTAGAGCGAAACTTCGTTGCCGGGGGACGCATCGATATCAACTTAAAAGATATGACGAACGTCATGGAAACCGCGCATGAGATCGGTGTTCCTTTACCCCTCTCTAGCCAACTCGTTGAGATTTTCCATGCGTTGAAAATTGATGGAAAAGCTGCGGATGATCACGGCGGCATCATTCAGTACTACGAAAAATTAGCACATGTTGAAGTAAGGAAGGTGTAAAGGATGATTTCGACATTCCCGACATTACCAAGTAAAACGACACTCAACCAATTACCATCCCTACCGAATGCAACAGTAGTCGATGAATTGTTAGTTGAAGCCTTACATCAGTTTCCTCATAAAATCATCGTCCTCGACGATGATCCAACAGGTGTGCAGACTGTCCATGGCGTGTCTGTCTATACTGACTGGACGAGCGAAAGTATCGAGGCTGGATTTAGCGAAGACCAGTCAATGTTTTTTATTTTGACGAATTCTCGTGGATTTACGCGTGAAGAAACACGACAAGTCCATGAAGACATCGCGGCTACCGTCCAAGCCGTTTCCGATCAACGAGATCAGCCGTTTATTTTAATCAGTCGTGGTGATTCGACACTTCGTGGACATTATCCGCTCGAAACGGACGTCTTACGCCACACCCTCGAACAACAATCCAGTGGTCACTTCGATGGTGAAATCCTGATGCCATTCTTCCAAGAAGGTGGTCGTCTTACGATCAACGATGTCCATTATGTGCTTGAAGACGACACACTCGTACCAGCAGGGCAAACAGAGTTCGCAAAGGACCGGACATTCGGTTATTCCGCTTCGCACCTTGGGGAATGGGCAGAAGAAAAATCGGATGGGGCTTTCCCAGCTGACAACGTCATCTCCTTATCACTGGATGATTTACGGCAGGTACGTCTTGACGCACTCGTGGCACAACTGATGAACGCTCAAGATTTCAATAAAATCATCATCAATGCGACAGATTATCTTGATGTCAAAGTCGCGACGATTGCTTTGATTCGCGCAATGAATGCAGGAAAACGATTTTTATTCCGGACGGCCGCAGCTTTTACGAAAGTCATCGGTGGAATCGATCAGCGTCCCCTCCTGACAAAAGAAGAACTCGTGTCCGATACGACGCCTGGCGGTTTAATCATGATTGGATCACATGTCCAAAAAACGACAGAGCAACTAGCCGAATTAAAAACGTGTGACTTCATTCATTTCATTGAGTTTGATGTCCATCTTGTCCTGTCTCCTGATCAATTCGAACAAGAAATCAATCGAATCATCACGACGACGGAACAATTGATTGCATCTGGACAGACAGTTGCCGTCTATACGAGACGAGAACGTCTCGACCTAGGAGAGAATCAACAAGAGAATGAATTAAAGCTATCCGTTAAAATTTCTGATGCTGTGACGAGCATCGTTACCCGTCTGGATGTACGTCCAAGCTACATCATCGCTAAAGGCGGAATCACGTCAAGTGATATCGGAACGACTGGTCTAAAAGTCAAACGAGCAACTGTTGCCGGTCAAGTCAAACCCGGTATCCCGGTTTGGAAAACAGGAGCCGAAAGTAAGTTCCCCGGACTGACATACGTCATCTTCCCAGGGAATGTCGGTTCGAAGACGACGCTAAAAGAAGTCGCAGAACTACTTCACGCTTGATAATTTTGTAAGCGGATACAAGGTGTGAGTCATCACCTCAGTGGAATTCATGATATGAAGGAGAGATCTTGATGGTTACGGGTAATTTATTGGTCGTCATTTTTATTCTGTCTCTAGCTCTACTGTTCTTTTCCATCCTAAAGCTTAAAATCGAACCGTTTCTGGCACTTGTAGCGATCTCCATCTTGACGGCTTTAGCCATCGGGATGCCTGTCAAAGAAGTCGCATCCGTCGTCACGACTGGTTTCGGGAACACACTTGCGGGTGTCGGTATCCTGATTGGTCTTGGTGTCATCTTTGGTCAATTTCTTGGTGCATCGGGTGCTGTCGAAAAGATTGCCCAAGCTGTCTTGAATGTGTTCGGACCTAAAAAATCCTCTGCCGGACTCGCCCTGACTGGAACAGCGGTTTCCATTCCTGTCTTTTTTGATGCAGCTTTCGTCATCTTAAGTGGATTGATTCGTTCGCTCTCTTCTAAAACAGGTATCTCCGTCGTCAGTTTCGTTACGGCACTCGGGGTCGGTCTAATCGTCTCGCATAACATGATCGCCCCGACACCTGGACCACTCGTCGTCGCAGAAAATACAGGATCAGAGCTCGGCTTCTTCATTCTGTATGGGATCATCGTCGCCATTCCAGCTACTCTCGTTGGTGGTTACCTGTACGGTATGTTCATCGGAAAACGAATTAAGCATTCTGGCGACATCGAAGAACTCTCAATCGACCCAGCGGATTTACCGAAGAAAGAAATCGGCACAGGGCTTAGCTTCTTCATGTTAGCTTTACCCATCGTCTTGATCTTATTGAATACGGTCTCTCAACTGCTATTTCCCGGAACTTCGATTGCAACGTTCTTTGGCTTCATCGGTGAGAAAAACGTTGCCTTATTGATTAGTGTCTTTGCTGCTGTCATCTTATTACGCCCATACATCGCAATCCCGAACGCACGCTTATACTCGGAAGCGATCAGTTCAGCCGGAATCATCATCTTGATTACTGGAGCCGGTGGTGCCTTTGGTGCCGTCATCAATAATAGTGGCATCGGGGATCACCTCATTACGACGATGCAAAACTGGAGTATCCCGGTTCTTTTGCTGGCATTCATCTTTTCGCAAATCCTCCGGGCGTCACTTGGATCAGCGACGGTCGCCCTCGTTACGACATCGAGTATTCTCGGTCCGATGGTCGGAGAATTAGGTGTGTCTCCGATTCTTCTTGGCCTAGCGATTTGTGCTGGTGGGATTGGACTTTCCTTACCCAACGATTCAGGTTTTTGGGTCGTCAACCGGTTTGGTAAATTGACGATTCCTCAAACACTCCTTGCTTGGACCGGAGGTGGCTTTATCGCTGGTTTAACAGCGCTCGCTACGGTCTTCCTCTTAAGTCTATTCACAGGGATCTTACCTGGACTCTAACTCAAAAATGCCACCGATGACATTCATCGGTGGCATTTTTGTTCATTCGTTTTCCAATCGTTTAATCGCTTCATCTAGTTGTTCCTGATCCTCTTCCGATAACTTTGGATATTGCGGATCAATTTCCTTCAGGACGTCATTCATGACTTCGGTGACGATATAGCGGGAATACCATTCGTCATCTGCCGGTAAGATGTACCACGGTGCATACGATGTCGACGTCGCCGAGACAAGCTCAGCAAAAATCTCATGGTATTCGTCCCAGTGCTTGCGTTCTTCAATATCACTGAACGAGAATTCGAAGTTTTTCTTTGGATCCTTCAGACGAGTCAACAATCGTTGCCGTTGCTCCTCTTTTGAGACATGGAACAAAAACTTGACGACCCGGAAACCGTTCTCGACGAGATAGCGTTCAAAGTCATTGATTTGACGATAGCGCATCTGCCACACATCCCCATCATTCGGCTTTTCCTCTTCCTCGAGCAAATCATGGATTCGTGGCGCAATGACTTCCTCATAATAGGAACGGTTCAAGATGCCGACTTCCCCTTTTTCCGGTAGTCCTTCGTGGATTCGCCATAGATAGTCGTGTTTTTGCTCCGTATCCGACGGTTTTTTGACGGAAATCGTTCGGAGTCCTTGTGCGTTCAAGTTAGAAAAGATGTAGCTGATTGCCTCATCCTTCCCTGCTGCATCAATCGCTTGCAGGATGACGAGGACGCCGTTCTTCTCTTCGGCATGCAAACGCCAGTGTAACTCTTGTAACGTCTCGACACTTTTCGGAATCCGCTTTTCTCGCAATTCCGCTTCCGAAATCTCATGTTTTTCTGATGTCGGGTAATTCGAAAACGAGACTTGCTCGCCTTCCTTAACACGATAGGATGACAGTTTCATGGTAGGGCTCCTCCTTTAATTGCTTCTAAAGGGGGTTTACCCTACTCGTTCATCCTGAAAACGTTCAGATGAACTTATCTTTTCAAAAGGAGATGGACTCCCTCTTCTAGCGTCGTCACAGGACGACCGAGTAATTCTTCAAAATCAGTACTTTCTACTGCCAGAGTTCCGGCCGCGATATCTGCCTGGATACTCGTCAACATTGGAATCAAGAAGTCAGGTAAGCCAGCTGCTTGCATCCGCTCACCATAGGTCGCGCCATCTACTTCATCTACAGCGACCGATCGGTTAAGCACTGTTCCAACTGCATTCGCAAGTTCTGCTTGTGTATGCAACGGTCCAGAGAGTTCATAGATCGCTTTTGGATGCTCAAGCGTCAGCCCCGTCGCAATCGCTAGCGCATACTCCTCTTGTAACGCCCATCCGACTTTTCCTTCGCCTGCTGCCGTTAACCAATCTGCGCCTTGTGCGACGGCATCCATCGTTCCGAGTTCATTTTCGAGATACCAGTTGTTGCGGAAAAAGACATACGGGATACCTGTCGCTTGAATCGCTTCTTCTGTGACCCGATGTGTTCGCGCAAGTCCGTTCGTGCTATGTGCCGCATTAGCGATGCTCGTATAGCCGATCAGCTTGACGCCTGCCGCTTGTGCTGCCGTGACGGCGGCTTGATGTTGCCGGATCCGTGTTGCTTCTTCACCGTCCGTCGAAATGATCAGCAGACGATCGATACCTTGAAACGCGAGTCCGAGTGTTTCCGGCTGATCGAAATTACCATGCCGGACGTCGATTCCTTGCGCTGCAAGCGACGCTGCTTTTTCAACGTCACGGACACTAACCGCTACATGTTCGTTGCCGACTTGTTCACTGAGATGTTGCACGATGCGCGCACCTAATTTTCCGGTTGCTCCTGTAATTAACCATTTCATGATGAAACCACTCCTTTGAAGTTTGATGTTGTTCTTCATGATACGCCAGGTGATACACTAAAAAAAGTAGGCACTTATCTGAAACTAGGTCCCTCAAAACGAACCAATGGGAGAGGATGAACGTGGCTGTATTCGATTCAACGACCAATCAACGGACGGCTTGTCCAGTCACTCGGGTTCAACAGATGGTCGCTGGCAAATGGAAGATCATCTTGCTGTGGCACCTGACGCACGGAACGCATCGTTTTCATGAACTGCAACAATTAACAGGCATCTCTAAAGGAACATTAACGCGTCAGCTTCGCGAACTCGAGGCGGATGGTTTGATTCAACGACACGTCTTTGGCGAAGTTCCTCCTCGCGTTGAATATTCCCTGACGGATGCCGGACATAGTTTTTTACCGATTCTTGACCAAATGGCAGCTTGGAGTGAGCAACACTTCCAGGGGGAATGATCGTGAGTAACAAAAAAACATGCGCTTCTTCTCGATTCAGAAAAGAAGTGCATGTTGTCGTTCATTCCGTCGCTGTCACCGTCTGACGTAAGTGGGTATCAATCGCCTCTGCGACGCGTAATCCGGAGATGACAGCACTCTCGACGCGCGTCCGCCCTGACGCATCATCGGCTTCAAGGAACGCATCCCCGGCAAGCCAAAGCGGATGTGCCGCTAGTTTCAAATGCGGTGTCCGGTAAACCGCACGTGCCTGAGCGTAACGCCAACGTTTGAGCTGACGCGAAACAATCGTCACCGGTCCGAGTTGCTGTTGTAACAGCCGCTCGACTTCAGCGAGTGTCTCTTCTTCCGGACGCTCGTACCAGTCTTCACTGAAGCGAGCTGTCATATAGACACTCAAGAGTGTCGTCTTCGAAATCTGCTTCTCGGCATTATTGACGAGTTTTAACATCCCATCGACGAGTTGTTCGTCTTGTAGACCGACTTCCCCGATCGTCAATCGCTCTTTGATTTCAAACAGACCCACGAATGTCGGCTCGAACGTCACTTGGCGTAACTGCTCATGATCGTCATCTCCGAGCGCCAGATCAGAAGACTGCAACAGTTCATATGCTTGCGGCACAGGCGCCGTCACGAGTAACGCATCATACGTACCTTGATGATCCGTCGCTTGTGTGACGAGTTCGTCTTCCGTTGCCGTAATATGCGTGACCTGTTCATTCAACTGGACGGGAATCCCTCGACCAATCGCTTGTACGAGTTGATTCATACCGTTCGTTGCGACATAGCGTGGAAAATCCGTTCCGAACCACTTACGAACCCATCCCTTCTCAAGCCATTCATCGACTTCGCGTCCTAACTCTTCCGTCCGAACCGTGAAGAAGACGGCACCATGATCCGCTGTTCCTTCATCAATCCGACGAGTTGCCATTCGCCCCCCGACGCTCTGGCTTTTTTCGATGATTTCAACAGCATGTCCTGCTGCCTGCAATTGGCGTGCCGCAAAGATTCCGGCGAGTCCACCACCGATGATTCCGATTCGTTTCCCTGTCATCTCGCTTCCCCCTCATATTCCTCATTTCCCTAAGTATAGAGGTTTCTTCCAAGACATGGGTGAATCAATATCCGTCCGATATGCTCGTCGTTTGTAATTCCTGCTCGATGAGCATGATGTTCTCCTCAAAGAACGTCCGGTGCTCTTCTAGTCCACGTTTGATGCACCAGCCAACGGCCGTGAGTGCTTCCCACAAACGATAGTATGCTAGATACGTCTCAATCGGCACGTCTGGGTGTAACGTCGCGTATCCTTCTTGAAATGCCGTGACGTAAATGGAGCCGAACGTATTGAGATTACGGACGATCTTCGTGAAGTCCATCTCGACGGCCCCGTAGCGGGTCGTCTCGAAATCGATCACCCCTGTGACTTGATCACCTACCGTCAGTAAATTTGCTAGGCGGAAGTCACAATGTGTGGCAACGGGACGTGAAGGCTCCGGTAACGACTGTTCTCGTCTGACTAACTCTGTTTGGATGTTCTCTAAAAAAAACGGATCAAGTTCGGTCGTGATGAACGGCATGAATCCATCGAGTTTTTCATTCCGGAAGCGTCGCCAGTCCTGAACCGGATAGGCATAAAATCCATCTTCCGTATACTCGCCGTAAGCTTCTCCTGTACACGTATGCAGCATTGCGAGCGTTCGACCAATTTCGTACGCCAATTTTTTAGTCATCGTAATCGGTGCCTGTCCCGCTAAGGCAGCAAGTACGAACGCCCCTGTCGTCTGCCCGGGAGTTGCTTCAGCTAAGATGTGCGGCACGGGTACAAATTCTTCTAGTGCATGAATCCAGCCACGTTCCCGGTACCACTTTTCAGCCGTATACGGGCGCTTTAAGAAAACGACCTGACCATCCGTTAGGACGAGACGATCGACTTCAGAACTATACGATTCGTCGACAGTCGCGCATGCTGCGACGTCGAGTTGAAAATGTTCAATCCATTCGTCTCGCGTCATTCCATCGTTCCCACTATTTTCTGTAGCGTTTCACCTGGTAGACCGTCAATCGGTCCAACATAGGTCGATTCAAAACCTAATCCGATCAAAATACGGCGCGACGCTTCATGTGCTGGATCAATCGTCGCCGTGACGACCTGCAGCTCTTCTTCTGTCGCTAACTGTAAGAGACGCTCTGCAATCGCTGTGCCGTATCCGCGTCCCCACTGATCGGGTAGCAGCATGTAACCGAGCTCTGCTTCAAACGGTTGCGTTTGACTCCGGGTCATGTGCCCGATTCCAATCCATGTCTCTTCGGTATAAATCAGATATGATCCGAGTCGGTCGTGCTGCTGTTGTTCAAGGATTCGCTCAAAGCGTTGTTTCGTTTCCGTATCTGTTAATGCCTGTTCCGTGATGTAACGCATGACACGTTCATCTTGGACGAGCGTCGCGTAGCGATCGTAATCGGACGCTGTTATTTTTCGTAATTCAATCATCTTATTCTCCTCTTCATGTCCGGTAGTCATTGTGGGTTGGGGTGAAGACATCTTCCGTCGACGGACGAACGATCGCAAAATGTTCGACGTTATAATGGCCGTGCAAGACTTGATTGTGGTGGGCGATCATTTGCTCCGGCGTCAGGACCTCGGACCCGTTCGTCGTATGCCCGTCGGCGACGAGTGTGACATCAAAGCCATGCACCGTCGCACTGCGCACCGCAGTATCGATGCAGTGTTCCGTCTTACAGCCTAAGACGATCAGATGTTCAATCGATGCTTGGCGTAGATAATCAAGCAAGGGGGTGCCATGAAACGAATTCGTCGCCGCTTTATCGAACGTGACACTGGAAGCTGGAACGGGAATCGAGTCATGAACTGCAAACCCAGGTCCTGTTCCGCCAGCGACGTCCAGATCCCGAATGAAAACGACCGGAACGTTTCGTTCGTCTGCTTCAAGTACGACCGCTTCGATGACATGCGCGACTTGCTCTTTTAAGTATACCGGACGTTCTTCCGTGTTTCCGTCGACGAGTTCCTGTTGAAAATCAATCACTAGGACTGCTTGTTTCATCGTCATGTTCCTCCTTGTAAAATCGACTACTTGTTTCCTTCCCGTTCTTCTGAATGATTTCCTGCTCTTGACGGACGTGAAACTTTTTAGTTGTTGGATTCGTTAAGAAGAAGGAAAGGATGTGTCTGGATGATTTGGTTTGGCGTCATCTTCTTATGTGTGCTTCTCGTCAATCTGACACTGGAGAAACTGATCATGAACCGGACGATGACAGGTAGTTGGTTCGTACGCAACTTACTCATTTGTCTCGGGATCACTCTATTACTATTCGGAATCGAACGTTATGTCATATCCGGATTCTAAAAAAGCAGATAGCGATTTTCGCTATCTGCTTTTTTAGTTAATAGACTTCGTAATTTTGCCCAGTCTGTGCCCCTTCGACACTTTTCTCAAACGCCGTCGCGACACGTGACGCCGGAACGGCTTCAAAACCACGGAAGAAAGGTCCGTACTTTTCAAGCGACTCGATCAGTACGTTCGGGCTGACACTGTTGATCCGAATACCTCGTGGCATCTCGATCGCTGCTGCATGAACGAACGCTTTGACTCCACCGTTCGCAAGCGCAGCAGATGCGCCTTGGCGAATCGGATCGTCCATCATGATGCCGGTCGTCAGCGTAAAGCTTCCCCCGTCTCGTACTGACTCTAAACCAAGCAAGACGAGATTGACCTGACCTTTTAGTTTACTGTCGATCCCGATTTGATTAAGCTCCGGTGTTAAGTCCGTCAATGGACCAAAATGAGCGCCACCTGTCGCACTGATGACGGCATCAACAGAACCGACTGTTTCATACATCGCCCGGATACTTGCTTCTGACGTAATATCGACTTGTACATCCGCTCCGCTTCGTCCGGCACGAATGATGTCATGCCGCTCACTCAGCCGTTCGACGACTGCCTGTCCAATCGTTCCGCTTGCTCCTACTACTAAAATTCGCATGATCCCTTCCCCTTTCACGTCTAGCTTACCTATCTAGCCTACTGCACAGCAGCTGATGGTTTCAAGGAATCTACCGGATGCGTCTTCAAGAAGACGAGGATTTCTTCGAACAAACGTTGTTTATCCCGATCGAGCGTCAATAAATGTTTACTGTTTGGAAGAAGGACCTTCTTCTGATCTCGGCTCGGCACTGTCGTTTCGATTCGATTGAGACTCGCATGATAGACGGCATCATCTAAGGCACCAAGGAACAAGGCGATGGGTTGCGTGATCTTCGGCAAGACGACTCCTGTGTCGAGAATGAACTGTTGCAGTGCCCGTAAGTCTTTCTCCGGTCGTGGAAAATGACGGTCGACAAAGTCTACGATCCACTCCGGTGAACGATCGTCAAACTGAAAATACCGTTCTGTATACCGACGGACGCGGTGCTCGAGTCCCGCAATCGTCCGCTCAAGAATCGGCGTTGAGAGTAAGACGAGTCCTGCGCATCCTGACTGTTCTGCTAGTCGAAGTGCCATTACTCCACCGAGTGATTGTCCGACCAAAAAGATGTCGTTGTGTCCTCGATCTTGTAAAAACGCGAGTCCGGCTTGCGCGGATTGCCAGACGTCTTCGATCGTCGTCGCAAACAAGCGCTCCGGCGATTCCCCGTGCCCGGCGTAATTGGGCGCGTAACAGGTATAGCCGGCTGCATGTAAAAAACGAGCGAGTCCCCGCATCTCATTCGCACTTCCAGTAAAACTATGTAACAACAAAACAGCAGGTCCGGGTCCTTCTAAGTACAGATCCTTTGATTTCGTAATCAAGTGCGCCCCTCCTTTTCATCTTTTCACACTTCCTCTACCGAAGCATCCTCCCGTAACGATTCTATAATCCGAAAGCCTGGGTAGTCCGCTTCGGATCGTCGTTCGCCACTTGACCGATAATAAGCATTCCAGTAACTGATCATCCGGTCTTCGATTCGCTTCATGTATGCCGGATCATCCTCAACGAACCGCCGCTTCACTTCCGGATCCCATTGCTCGATTGCGGGTACGATGATGTCGACGATTTCACGGACGTACTCACTAGCAAGTTCGATGAGATAGGCGAGAACCCATCCGTCGTGTGAATGGTTTTTAAGTAACTGCTGAAGATAATGCTCACGAACATGACCATCATGGTGACGGGTATAAAGGCAGTATAAAATCGTCTGCTGAGTCGGCGTTAGTTGCTTGATCCGCTCGGGCGCAACTTCTGGCACATATACGCGAATCGGAAGCTGTATGTGTTCCTGCTCTACATTTACTTCGATCGCCCCTGGTGATAAACGCGTCCATCCAAACGGTAGACATGCTTTAACGACCCGAACGTCCTGTTCATATCTCTTAGGAAATGCGGTGATCCAGCGGTTCATCTCGTTCTCCTCCTAATATAAAAACTCCAAATGACAGACGCTTACACGCCTGTCATTTGGAGTCGATTTGTTTCCTTATTCAACCGTTACCGACTTCGCCAAGTTACGTGGCTTATCGACGTCACAGTCGCGACCGAGTGCCGCGTAGTATGAGATCAATTGAAGTGGTAAGACAGACAAGAGCGGTGACAAGAGTGGCTCGACTGCTGGGATGACGAATGCATCCGTCGGCAATTCAAGACCTTCTGCTGCGATGACACACGCGTTCGCCCCACGTGCGACGACTTCCTTGACGTTCCCACGGTTGTTGAGGTGAACATGTGGTTGTGTCACGAGCGCGATGACCGGTGTGTTGTCTTCGATCAAGGCGATTGGACCGTGCTTGAGCTCTCCACCCGCGTATCCTTCTGCTTGGATATACGAGATCTCTTTGAGTTTCAATGCACCTTCCATCCCGACGTATGCATCTTGTCCACGACCGATGAAGAACGCGTTACGTGACTCAGACAAGTATTCTGTCGCGATTTCTTGGAAACGATCCTTTTGAGACATGACCGATTCCATCGCACTTGAGATTTTACCGAGTTCCTTCATGAGATCGAAGTTGACGGCAACTCCTTTTGCTTGAGCAAGGTCAAACGCAAGGACAGCAAGGACAGCGATTTGAGCTGTATACGCTTTTGTTGAAGCAACGGCGATTTCTGGACCCGCGTGGAGCAACAATGTTGCGTTTGCTTCACGTGACAATGTTGATCCTGGAACGTTCGTGATCGTCAGTGCCGGGTGACCAAGTTTCTTCGCTTCGACGAGAACAGCACGGCTATCCGCTGTTTCACCTGATTGTGAAAGGAAGAGGAAGAGCGGTTTCTCTGTCAATAATGGCATGTTGTATCCGAACTCAGAAGAGATGTGCACTTCTGTCGGGATGCCTGCGATTTGTTCGATCAACTGTTTCCCGATCAAACCAGCATGGTAGCTTGTTCCGCAACCGATGATATAGACACGGTCACGACCGAGTACGAGATCACGGACCGATTGGTCGAGTGTGATGTCGCCTGCTTCGTTTTGATATTTTTGAACGATGTTACGAATGACCGCTGGTTGCTCATCCATCTCTTTGAGCATGTAGTGCGCGTACGTTCCTTTTTCGATGTCTGATGCATCGATTTCAGCCGTGTACGCTTCACGCTCTTGGACGTTCCCATCGAGATCTTGGATCGTGACGCTATCACGCGTCAAGATGATCATCTCGCCATCATGCAACTCGATGAATTGATCCGTTACTTGTAACATTGCCATTGCGTCTGATGCGACGACGTTGAACGTACCGTCACCGAGACCAACGAGAAGTGGTGATTTGTTTTTTGCGACGTATAAGACGTCTGGATTTTCAGCATCGATCAATGCGAGGGCATACGAACCGTGCAAGACGCGGAGTGTTTGACGGAATGCTTCCGCGACGTCACCTGTCTCGTTGAAGTTCTTTTCGATCATCTGAACGATGACTTCTGTATCCGTGTCGCTGAGAAGATCGACATTCAATTCTGCTTTTAGCTGCTCATCGTTCTCGATGACGCCGTTGTGCACGAGTGTGAAACGTGCTGACGCACTTTGGTGTGGGTGAGCGTTTGGTACGCTTGGGACACCGTGTGTTGCCCAGCGTGTGTGTCCGATTCCGACTGTGCCGTCTGCATCAGCAGGAACGACTTCGCGTAGCGCAGCAATCCGGCCTACTTCTTTGTGGACTTGGACGCCGTCGTTGACGAACGCAAGACCTGCCGAGTCATAGCCGCGGTACTCGAGCTTCTCGAGACCTTTTAATAAAATTTCCTTCGTGTTAACTTGTCCGATCATACCTACGATTCCGCACATGTTACATCTCTCCATTTACAAGTATTTCCCTAAAGAGGAAACGGCTCTTGTTGAGAGGATCCCGATCGGTCTGTTTGTCCGTCCAATCACTTGGACGATTTCAGAACGATTTACGGTATGGATCTGGTACCGGGAGGCATCCGCCGAATAATTCGATAAACCTCCACCTCGTCAGCTTTCATCCTACGAAGAAAGCCCTGGCGCTTCTTGTTTCCGTCTGACCCCGTTTCTGTCCGACTTCACCATCATACGAACTTTAATCTGAAAAAGCAAGAAAGGTAACGTATTTGTAACTATTCCCGATATTTTTCTAATCAATACGTATAATCCCTATATTTTGTAAAAAACTCAATCTGTTTTTCTAAAATAATTGTAAAAAAAGAAGCAGAGCAATCGCTCTGCTTCGGGCTGCTTAGTTTTCTTGTAACGCGTAGTTCTCACGAACGACGTTCGCGATCCGCTCGACGTATGCATCACATGCTTCTTGTGTCGGAGCTTCTGCCATGACACGAACGAGTGGTTCTGTTCCTGACGCACGAACGAGGATCCGTCCGTTCCCCGCCATCTCCGCTTCGACTTCGGCAATGATTGCTTGCACGGCAGGACCGCTCATTGCGCCATTTTTGTCTGAAACACGGATGTTTACGAGACGTTGTGGGAAGATCGGCATCTCAGCTGCAAGTTCCGATAACTTCTTCCCTGTCGCTTTCATGATTTGCAACAACTGGACGCCTGACAACATGCCGTCTCCTGTCGTTGAGTAGTCCATGAAGATGATATGACCCGACTGTTCGCCACCGAGTGTGTAGTCGTTCTTACGCATCTCTTCGACGACATAACGGTCACCGACCGCTGTCTGAAGCGCCGTCATCCCGTTTTCTTCGACGGTTTTATGGAAACCGAGGTTACTCATGACCGTCGCAACGATCGTGTTGTCTTTTAGACGACCGAGTTCGTTCAAGTATTTCCCGCAGATGAACATGATTTTATCGCCATCGACGATATCACCGTTCTCATCGACTGCAATCAAGCGGTCGCCGTCTCCATCAAACGATAAACCAACGTCTGCGCCTTTTTCCTTAACGAAGGCAGCAAGATGTTCAGGGTGTGTCGAACCGACACCATCATTGATGTTGAGTCCGTTCGGAGTTGTACCGATCGTTGATACTTCCGCTTCCAAGTCACCGAATAGACGTGGTGCGAGGCTTGACGTCGCCCCGTGTGCACCGTCGATCGCGACATGGATGCCTGAGAAATCTTCATCCGATGTCTGACGAAGCATGTGAAGATATTTCTGAGCCCCTTCATAGTAATCATGAACGAAGCCGAGTTCTTTTCCGGCTGGGCGTGGCAATGTATCTTCTGCTTCATCGAGCAATGCTTCGATCTCAAGTTCTGTTGCGTCATCGAGCTTAAAGCCGTCTGAACCGAAGAACTTGATCCCGTTATCTTCCACTGGATTGTGCGATGCAGAGATCATGACTCCGGCTGTCGCATCCATCGTTTTTGTCAGGTATGCAACACCTGGTGTCGAGATGACACCAAGACGCATGACTTCTGCACCAATTGATAACAGACCCGCGATGAGTGCATTCTCAAGCATTTGACCAGATACACGTGTATCGCGTCCAATCAAGACTTTTGGTCGTGTGCTTTCGTGTTTCGTCAACACGTAACCACCTGTTCGACCGAGGCGATACGCAAGTTCCGGTGTCAATTCTACGTTTGCGACGCCGCGTACGCCGTCAGTTCCAAAATACTTACCCATGTGTTATTTCCTCATTTCACTAATTTGTTTTAATTGGTCGGAATCGATGTCCGGGGAATTGCTTTTAATGTGACATCCATATTATCCGGACGCAGGACATCAAAGGCTTTTGATGTCTGATACGAGATCGGCAATCCATGCGTTCCTTCTTTTAATCCTGTCACGTCGATGACCGCTTTGATATCCGTCGCATCAATCGATGCTAAATCAGATTCTTTCCCGCGGACGACGACATCAATCGTTTGATTGTAATCAATCGTATACTTTGATTCATCAAATCCATTCAACGTGACCGTCACACCCGGAATTGTTTTCTCCGCTCGATCCTCGACGGTTTCTGTCGTCGAATTGGCATTTTCTTTTTCGACGACGATATTGACGGTGACCTGTGTCGGATCCATCGCTGTCGCGTTTTCCGGTTCGACGAGTTTGACGGTTTTTTCGGTCGTCTTCGTCAATCCTTTGAGCGAGACCGCTTCCGTATCAACAGAACCGATGCGCTCTAATTCTTCTTTTGTTCCATATAGACGAGCTTCCGTCGTGACGGGAACGATCTTGACGACAGTATACCCTTTTTTGACGTTGTCTTTTGTCTTCACATTAATCGGTACCGTCTTACTTTCCTTATAGATCGGTACTGTGATTTCTAATTGTTCCGGTTGATAAGATGCACTGATCGTATTCCCGTTCGTGTCAGTCGCTTTAGCATTGAACGTCTCTTTGAACGTTTCTGCCCGACCGGTCACATCGATCGGTACTTGGATTGCTGAAATCGCCTGTAACTTCTCTGCGCCTCCCGTGACTTCAACAGTTTGTTGGTTCGGTTGCGCTTCTCCAGCGACATATCCTTCAGCGATTTTGTTTTTATTGAGTAAGGCGACTTGTACCGGTACTTCCTTTGTAATCTTCTTATCGAGGAAAACTTCAATCGTCTCCTGTTTCGGTGTCACCTCGACATCTTTTCCGAAGCCGGTTGCTGTGACACGGACACGATGATAGCCAGGGTCGAGTCCCTTCAAATCAATCGATAATCCAAAATCCTGAACGAGCCGGAGCATCGTCAAGCTACTCGACGGCCCTTTGACGGTCACTTCCATACTATCTGGAATATTATAGGCGACCCACTGCGATTCATCATACTGGACCGTGACCGGCACGTCAAATTTCGTCGAACCTTGTCCTGCGATCGGTAATAGACTAGCGGCATCACTTTTTCCCGTCGTATTCGAACCTGCGACCATCAAATACAACATGACGGCTAAGGCGACGGCAACGATGCGTAAAAACCAGCGTTCATTGAACCACTTTTCGAACATTATTTTTTCGCCCCCATCCAGTTCAAGAAGGAAGTATTCGTCGGTTCGGCTTTGACGATCGTCTCAAGTAACTTCGTTCGTAAGGATTCTTCGTCGAGTTCCCGGTACAGACGTCCATTGATGGCGAGTGAGACACCACCCGTTTCTTCCGAGACGACGAGCGTGACGCTATCCGTCACCTCACTGACACCGATGGCAGCACGGTGACGTGTTCCAAGCTCTTTTGAGATATGTGCACTCTCAGACAGCGGTAAGTAACAAGCGGCTGCTGCTAACTTGCCTTGCTGGACGATGACGGCACCATCATGTAAGGGTGTATTCGGAATGAACAAGTTGATCAGCAACTGACTCGTGATTTGTGAACCGAGCGGAATACCCGTCTCCACGTATTCACTCAGTCCGGTCTCCCGTTCAATCGTCACGAGTGCCCCAATACGACGTTTTGACATGTACTGAGCAGACGATACGAGTGCATCGACGATTCGAACTTGTTCATCTTCATCACTGATGGCACTACGTGAAAAGAATTTACTCGTTCGTCCTAAGTGTTCCAGTCCGCGCCGAAGTTCGGGTTGGAAGATAATGATGATCCCTAGTAATCCGTAGGTGATGATTTGATTCAATAAGAATTGCAGTGTTTTGAGTCCAAAAAAGCCACTCAGGAACCAACTGATCAAAATGACCGAGATCCCTTTAATGAGCTGGACCGCTTTTGTTCCTTTGACGATGATCATGAGCCGGTAAATGACGAACGTCACGACCGCGATATCAATCACATCATTAATATAATCGTACCAATGTACGTTTTCTCCCAGTTTCAACAATTGAAATTGAAGTGGTTGCCAGCTGAAGTAATTCACCAACCGTGCCCCCTAACTCATCTGATTTAAACAGTTTCCATTATAGCACAAAGGGACGAGTTCGACTCGTCCCAGCTGATTATTGAAATAGACGCTTGATTCCGTACCATACGCGTTCGAATAATTGATCGATTTCCTTGATTTCTCCGGTCACGCTACCGGCACTCGCTGTGTACGCTTTCCCGTCAACGGTCATGACGTCACCATTGACTTTCCCTTCGATGCGGACGTTCCCGCCTTCGACATATAGATCTTGATCGACCGTGACGCCTTTCGGGACGACGACCTCGCCATTTTGAGCGACGATGCCTGGTGCATTCGTATAGGATAAGTCATGTTCTTCTTGTGCCATATAACCACCTAGGCTACCGACCGACAAGAGTAAGAAAACAGCCGCTGCCGCGAGCAATGGGTACTGCTTCATCTTCCCTCCAAAACGGGACGGTTGCGGTTGGTGTAGCAAAGCAGCGCTTGGCGTATCCACCTGGTCGGGCAATTGTGCCAGCACGCGGGATGTAAAATCTGCCGATAATTTAGGCGCTGGAAGTTGACGCAGTCGAGCATCAAGGAGCCGATACTCTTCGAACTCGTCCATCGCGTCTACTTCTCGTAACTCTGCTTCTAATCGCTCGAATTCCTCAGGTGGTTGGTTTTGATCTAAATAATCCTGGATCCGTTCATGTACATGCTCTCGTGACATGGTGAGTTCCTCCTTCTCATCGTTTGGCAAAATGCTTCTTCAGCGCTTCTCGTCCACGATGAATTCTAGTTTTGACAGTAGCGACAGGTAATTCGATCATTTCACTGATTTCCTTTAGCGAAAGATCCTCTACATATTTCAGGACGAGTGGGACACGGTATTTTTCTGGTAAAGCTGCAATCGCGTCCCCGACTTCGTTTCGTTGCTCGTTATCGACCACTTGGTCCTCCGGCAAGGTGTCCTTGCTCTCGAGTTGTGAATACAATGTCAGTCCTTCAGTACCTGACATCTCAGCATCAAGAGAATAATCAGGTTTCTTTTTCCGTAATCGGTCAATCGATACGTTCGTGACGATTCGGTACAACCAAGTCCGGAACTTCCATTGTGCATTATACGAATCAATCTTCGTAAATACACGGATGAAGGCTTCTTGTGTCGCATCCTCCGCTTCCATTCGATCGCGCAAGACACGGAAAGCCACAAGAAAGGCACCTTCCTTATATAGATCAACAAGTGCCGCGAATGCATCACGGTCTCCCTGTTTCACTCGCTCAATTAAGCGTAGTGTCGTTTCTTCCACTTTGAATACCCCCCGCTCTATGCGGTCAATCTCTTATACGAAGTCGACCGATAAATGTTTCATCTCCTTTTAAATTGTAACAAAAAAAACTTGAACCCCGATGAAAAGAGTTCAAGTTCTATCCATTATTTTACTAAGCGATGTGTTTCCATTGCCAAAAGTAGATCTCCGATCAGTTCATTCGCAAGTTCTGCTGTTCCGTTTCCTTCTTCAAGTAACGGATTCACTTCAACGAATTCAGCTGCAATGAAGTCTTCTGCCGTTGCGCAATGCTTGAGCACCGTCTTCGCATCGTCTAAGAAAATGCCATCGGCGACACGTGTTCCTGTACCGACGACGAGCGATGGATCGAGACCATCCATATCGAAGCTAAGATAGAACGCATCCGTCGTTTCCTTCAAATAGGCAATCGCTTCTTCCATGATCGCGTCCATTCCCCGAGTTCGGATCGCTTCCATATCATAGACACGAATACCAAGACGATCAATCAGCTCTTGTTCGCCTGGATCAACGTCACGTAATCCGATGAAGACGAGATGTTCCGGTTGCAGCTTGACATCTGTTCCTCCGACTTCCGTTAAACGCTGATGTCCTTCCCCAAGGGCTACAGCGAGCGGCATACCGTGGATGTTGCCAGACGGTGATGTTTCCGGTGTATTCAAATCACCGTGTGCATCGAACCAGATGACGCCAAGACGTGGTACAGTCTGACGTAACCCTGCAATCGTTCCGATCGCCATGCTGTGATCACCACCGACTAATAACGGAAAACGTTGTTCCGATAACGCGTCACGTACGATCAGATGCAAGTCATTCGTCGTATGGACGACGCCTTCAAGACGTTTCAGCTTCGGATCTTCTTCCCGGACTGCATCCTCGGATAAGACAGCCGCTTCCCCGTAGCGTACTGCTTCTTGTCCCCGTGCTTCGAGTGTCGCGAGTAGACCCGCTTTTTCGACAGCTGCAGGTCCATGTTCAGTGCCTGGCTTTCCTTGTCCATAACGGTACGGTACGCTGATATACGCGATGTTCATACGATATTCCCCCTATGTCATAGTCACTTCTACATGTATTGTAAGCGGTAACAAACAAGTGGTTCAACTCAACAAAAAAACGCATGAATATACAAAAAAACACCGTGAAGGGAATCACGGTGTTCTTGCGTACGTACTCTGGTTATGCTTGGCATTTCATATAAAAAAAACTTAAGACGAACGAAACTCGCTTAAGATCTTTAAATAAAATTGGTGGAGCCTAGCGGGATCGAACCGCTGACCTCCTGCGTGCAAGGCAGGCGCTCTCCCAGCTGAGCTAAGGCCCCGAAAGAAAAAGCGGAAGACGGGATTCGAACCCGCGACCCCGACCTTGGCAAGGTCGTATTCTACCACTGAACTACTTCCGCAAGAAATGAGCCATGCAGGATTCGAACCTGCGACCCTCTGATTAAAAGTCAGATGCTCTACCAACTGAGCTAATGGCTCGACATGGTGGGGGGGGGCGGATTCGAACCGCCGAACCCGAGGGAGCGGATTTACAGTCCGCCGCGTTTAGCCACTTCGCTACCCCCCCAGTTTGTCTAGGAAAATTATACAATTGAGAAAAACAGTGCCGGCAACAGGAGTCGAACCCGCGACCTACTGATTACAAGTCAGTTGCTCTACCAGCTGAGCTACACCGGCACAAAAAGTATAATGGTGACCCGTACGGGATTCGAACCCGTGTTACCGCCGTGAAAGGGCGGTGTCTTAACCGCTTGACCAACGGGCCATTGGCTCCGCAAGTAGGATTTGAACCTACGACCTACCGGTTAACAGCCGGTTGCTCTACCACTGAGCTATTGCGGAATAAATTAAATGCCTGGCAACGTCCTATCCTCACAGGGGGAAGCCCCCAACTACTTTCGGCGTTCAAGTGCTTAACTTCCGTGTTCGGCATGGGAACGGGTGTGACCACTTGGCTATCGTCACCAGACGATCGGGCTCGCGCCCTCAAAACTGAAGTCATCAACAAGCATCTGCTAGAACAAGGCCTCGACCGATTAGTATCACTCAGCTCCACATGTCACCATGCTTCCACCCGTGACCTATCTACCTCATCGTCTCTGAGGGGTCTTTCTTGATTACTCAAAGGGAAATCTCATCTTGGAGGGGGCTTCATGCTTAGATGCTTTCAGCATTTATCCCGTCCGCACGTAGCTACCCAGCGATGCTCCTGGCGGAACAACTGGTACACCAGCGGTGCGTCCATCCCGGTCCTCTCGTACTAAGGACAGCTCTCCTCAAATTTCCTGCGCCCACGACGGATAGGGACCGAACTGTCTCACGACGTTCTGAACCCAGCTCGCGTACCGCTTTAATGGGCGAACAGCCCAACCCTTGGGACCTACTCCAGCCCCAGGATGCGATGAGCCGACATCGAGGTGCCAAACCTCCCCGTCGATGTGGACTCTTGGGGGAGATCAGCCTGTTATCCCCAGGGTAGCTTTTATCCGTTGAGCGATGGCCCTTCCATGCGGAACCACCGGATCACTAAGCCCGACTTTCGTCCCTGCTCGACTTGTAGGTCTCGCAGTCAAGCTCCCTTCTGCCTTTGCGCTCTACGAATGATTTCCAACCATTCTGAGGGAACCTTTGGGCGCCTCCGTTACTGTTTAGGAGGCGACCGCCCCAGTCAAACTACCCGCCTGACACGGTCCTCCAGCCGGATCACGGCTGCGAGTTAGAGACTCTATGCATGAAGGGCGGTATCCCAAGGGTGACTCCTCCGAAGCTGGCGCTCCGGGCTCGACGTCTCCCGCCTATCCTGTACATCATGCACAAAGCCTCAATATCAGGCTGTAGTAAAGCTCCATGGGGTCTTTCCGTCCTGTCGCGGGTAACCTGCATCTTCACAGGTACTATGATTTCACCGGGTCTCTCGTTGAGACAGTGCCCAAATCGTTACGCCTTTCGTGCGGGTCGGAACTTACCCGACAAGGAATTTCGCTACCTTAGGACCGTTATAGTTACGGCCGCCGTTTACTGGGGCTTCGGTTCAAAGCTTCGCTTGCGCTAACCCATCCCCTTAACCTTCCAGCACCGGGCAGGCGTCAGCCCCTATACGTCATCTTGCGATTTAGCAGAGACCTGTGTTTTTGCTAAACAGTCGTTTGGGCCTATTCACTGCGGCTCTACTCATGTAGAGCGTCCCTTCTCCCGAAGTTACGGGACCATTTTGCCGAGTTCCTTAACGAGAGTTATCCCGCGCGTCTTAGAATTCTCATCTCGCCTACCTGTGTCGGTTTACGGTACTGGCGCCTTCCCCCTCACTAGAGGCTTTTCTTGGCAGTGTGAAATCGTGACCTACGTCCCTACG